>JBBRLQ010000164.1:0-1039 GCA_038231275.1 Polyangiales bacterium | reverse complement strand
CGCTCGCGGAGTGGGAGATCACCGAGGCGGACGTCCTCGAGGCGCTGCGGGAGACGCTGCCGCCGAAGCCGAAGGCGAAGCCGGCGAAGCGCGCCAAGGCGGGGGCGTCGTGAGCGCGCGATGCAAGGGCCCGACGTGCGGGCGCGAGATCGCCTGGGTCGTCACCGAGAAGGGGAAACGCTCGCCAGTGGACCCGGACGGGACGCCGCACTGGGCGACCTGCCCCGACTCGAAGTCGTTCAAGGACCGTGCGGCGCTCGAGAAGCGGCTCGCCGAGCTGCGCGCCGAGACGAAGGCCGGTGCGTCGTGAGCGCGCGCAAGCCGCCGAAGCTTTACTGGGTCGCGCTCTGCCGAGAGTGCGGCGAGGTCGTCGACTCGGAGGTCCGCAAGCGCGACGTTGACGCCACGTGGTGCTGGGACTGCGGCGCGGACGAGGTCGAGGTCCTCGCCTACGTGCCGCGCGCGAAGACGGGTGCGGCGTGAGCGCCGTCACCTGCGACGCGTGTCGCGAACCGCTCGCCCGCTGCTCCTGCTCCGACGGCCCCGAGACGAGCGAGGACGGCGACCGGCTCCCGTGCCCTTGGTGCGGGCACCTGAATCGCGACATCTGGGAGCTCGGTCCGTCCGGCGAGTGGGAATACGACGACGCCGAGGCCCAGTGCGGCGAGTGCGAGAAGTTGTTCCTCGTCTCGCGCGCCGTCTCGTTCTCGTACAGAGCGAAGCGTGCCGAGGCGGGTGCATCTTGAGCGCGCAACCCTGCCGGACCGCCCGTCCGATCTCTCTCTCCCCCGACCAGGCCCTCCAGATCCGCAAGCTCATCGCCCTCCACGGCGAGCAAGGCGCGATGGCGATCCTCCATTGCGGGGTGGCCGTCCTGGACGCCCTCCGCAGCGGCGTGGCGCAACCGAAGACCGTCGCGCGGATTGCGGCGCGGCTCGAGCAGCTGCGAGGTGGCGAATGACCCGCGTGGACTTCATCCACGAGACCGCGGTCCGCGCGGCGGCGGCGATGAGCGCGATTCGCGGCCCCATCATGATCG
>JBBRLQ010000163.1:0-1044 GCA_038231275.1 Polyangiales bacterium | reverse complement strand
GCAGGTGGTCGTTCGCGACGCGCATCACGAAGCCGAGGCCCGCGGCGCCGAGCGCGTCGACGGCCCAGTGGTGGCCGTAGATCCCGTCGAGGCGCAGCACGCCCTGCGCGGCCGCGAGGCCATGCGCCGCGAGGTAGCGCGTCACCGCGGCGAGCGCCGCGGCGAGCTCGGCCTTGACGTCGCCGTTGCCGGCGTGGCCCCACGTGCCGAGCCACTCGCGCGTGTGGGCCTGCTGCACGACCGTGCGCGTGCGCAGCGTCTCGCCGCGCTTGCGCCCGGTGTAGCCCGGCGCGCAGGTGCGATCGAAGCGCCGCCGCGCCGGCGGGTGCGCCGGGTCGTCGGGCAGTTCGCGCTGGCGATGGACCTCGCGCGTGCCGTCGGCGTCGAAGACGACGTGGTGGGTCCCGAGGCGGTCGACGAGGCCGCCGCGCGGCGCGTCGCGCAGGCCGTGCGCGAGCAGGTCGTCGAAGAACACGGCGCGGGCGGCCTCCAGCGCGGTCGTGGTCACGTCGCCGAGCCACCGCGAGAGCGTCGACGCCGCCGGTCCCTCGCGCCGGCCAACGACCGTCGCGAGCAGCGCGCGAACCGGCTGCAGCGCGGCGAAGAAGCGCTCAAGGGTGCGTTCGTAGCCGAGCGCGTAGAGGAGCAAGAGGAGCAGAAAGTCCGGGACCTCGAACGTGCCGGCCTTGCCGCGCGGCACGCGGACGTGCGCGACGAGCGCCGGCCACAGGCCGGTCACGCGGGCGTGCGTGAGCAGCAAGAGGGCCTCGCTCGTCCACGGTGGCGGCACCGGCGAGGTCGTCGGGGTGGTGTGCAGATGGACCGGCGCGGTAGGGTCGAGCGGCTCGGGCGGCATGGTGGTTCCTGGGTGTGTAGGAACCTCAGGAGACGCCACCCGCCGCCCGAGCGCTACCCCTGCCGCCACGCGGGGTTACGCCTCACGACTCCGAACTCGTTGCGCATGTCGTGGGCCTAGCTTGCTCGTTTCACGGACAGCTCCGAGAGAAACTGCGCCAAGTTTGGCGCCACGATTTGTTTCAATGG
>JBBRLQ010000162.1:0-1045 GCA_038231275.1 Polyangiales bacterium | reverse complement strand
GAGCCGACCGTGCTCGCTGCCGCGTTCGCTAACGCGGTCATGGTCCCCGCACGCGCGGGGATGAGCCGGTACCTCAGCGACGCTCTCGACAAGAGCGGCGCGCGTGGTCCCCGCACGCGCGGGGATGAGCCGTCTCGCGCAATCGCGCTCACGCTCACGCATTCCGTGGTCCCCGCACGCGCGGGGATGAGCCGCCGGGCGAGGAGAGCGATCCTCCCGCGAACGACGTGGTCCCCGCACGCGCGGGGATGAGCCGATGGAGGGGACGGGGCTCACGCCGCCCTCTGAGATCCTTCATCAGAGTCGGCGCTCTCTCCTCGTTCGGGCGCGCCGGACGGCCGACGGGGCGCCCGTGGTCCTCAAGTCGCTGCGTCCCGAGCATGCCACCCCACGCGACGTCGCCCTCCTCCGCCACGAGCACGAGGTGCTCTCCTCGCTGGACACGGCTGGCGTCATCCGCGCCTACGGTCTCGTCGCGCACGGAGGTTACTGCGCGCTGGTCCTGGAGGACTTCGGCGCGGTGTCGCTCCGGCAGCTCCTCCTCAGTCAGGTGCTCCCGATCCCCGCCGTTCTCCGGGTGGGCGCGCGGGTCGCGACCGCGCTCGCCGAGCTCCATCACGCGGGCGTCCTCCATGGTGACGTGAAGCCGCACAACGTGCTCGTCGCGCCATCGCTGGAGGTCGTGAAGCTCGCCGACTTCGGCGCTGCCTCGACCCTCTCTCGCGAGTCGCAGGAGGCGACCAGCCCCTCTGCGCTGCGCGGCACCCTCGGCTACATGTCGCCGGAGCAGACAGGGCGCGTCGGTCGTTCGGTGGACGCGCGAAGCGACCTTTACTCGCTGGGAGTCACCCTCTTCGAAGCGCTGACGTCGAGGCTCCCGTTCGCGGGAAGGGACGCGCTCGAGGTGGTGCACGGCCACATCGCGAGGGAGGCTCCTCGCGCCGACGAGGTGGACCCGCGGGTCCCGCCGCTGGTCGCGGATATCGTCGCGAAGCTCCTCGCGAAGCCGCCGGAGGATCGCTACCAGAGCGCCGCCGGCCTGGCG
>JBBRLQ010000161.1:0-1050 GCA_038231275.1 Polyangiales bacterium | reverse complement strand
GCTCAGCTCGATGTGGAGTCCAAGGTCGGAGACGTCGTCCTCCGCTTGGTAGACCCAGGACGGCAGCGAGAGGCGCTGCTCCTCAGTCGCGATTCCAGGCCACGACCCCGACGTCTCGCATCGTGCGAGTGCGGTGAGGCACTCGCGGTACTCCTCTTGCCCCTGCTCGATGACGTCGCTCGGGATCACGTAGACCACGACGTCATGGGGGGGCGCGCTCTCGACGACGATCTCGACGAGGCGCACGGGACGGCCCGTCGCGGCGGTGTACCCGTCGCGGTAGAACGCCCACTGCAGGTGATAGCCGAGCTTTGCGGCCTGGTTGCCGAACGGGAGGGGGCGCGCGTCGCGCGCGGTCTTGAGGCCGACGAGGCAGTCGATGCCGTCGACGTTCGTGAGCCAGTCGATGCGGCCCTTGCAGACCCGCTTCGCCTCGGCGTCGTTCCACACCATCGAGACCTCGGGGTCGCCCTTCTTCAGGTACCGGCCACCGATCGAATCGCGGACCGCGTCGCGCATCGCCATCGCCGCGGCGTACTCGTCCGCCTTCACGATGCGCTTGGACCCGCACGAGGCCTTGAACGCCTCCCACGCCTTGCCGCGTCGAGCGCGGACCTTGTCTTCGTCGTCGCGCTCGTCCCAGAGGGCGTACTCCGCCAGGAACCGATGCGGCTCGAGCACGGCGGTGTGCGCGACCGCGCCCAGGGTGAGGGCGGACGACTCGCGCGGGGTGTCGAGGCGGTGCCGGTAGTGGAGGGGCGAGCGCGCCATCTCCTTCAGCGCGGAGATGTTCATCCCGAGCGCCTCGCGGTACCGGTCGAACGGGATCCGGCGGTGCAGGCCGGGGGGGAGCTCGAGACGCGGGGTCGGCATGGCGCTCACGCTCCACCTCCGCTCGCCACGTCCGCGGCGTCCGGCTCGGTCGTCACGAGGCGGAGCGCGACCTGGTGCGCGACGCACTCGTCCGCGATGCCGAGGTACTCGAGCGCGAGGTCCCACATCGCCGTCGGGACGAGGTGCTTGCCCTCGCAACCGACGCGATCGAGGACG
>JBBRLQ010000160.1:0-1053 GCA_038231275.1 Polyangiales bacterium | reverse complement strand
CTCCTCATCGCGGGCGTGGTCGTCTTCGCGACGAAGGCAGCGGTGGGACGGGACCGCCCCTTTCACGTGTTCGTGGGCCTCAAGGCGCTCGCGCTCGACTCGCCCACGGACCACTCCTTCCCCAGCGGGCACGCGGCAGGCAGCTTCGCGTTCGCGCTCTTCGTTGCGCGCGTCACCCTCGATCGCGGTGTACGTCACGCGCGCGCGCTCGCCTTCGCGGCGGTCGCGTTCGCCTCGTGCGTCGCCGTGTCGCGCGTCATGCTCGGGTTCCACTTCCCGCTCGACGTCCTCGCCGGCGAGGTCACGGGCGGCGCGATCGGCGCCATCGGCGCGCGCCTCTATCTCCGCGCGCTCGCCCGCACCCACACGCCGGACCTCATCGACGAAGGTGAGCTGAGCAAGCCGCGCGACCTGCGTGGCGCCTGACGCGGACGGGTCGGTCGGAACCGCGCAGGCCAATCGAGGACGTCGCGGGCCGCTTACAGGCACGCACCGAAATGGGAGGCAGCGTGGCTCGCGCGACGTCGGCTCAGCTATATTCGGTCGACTCATGTCCTTCGCATCTGTCTCGGGGCGTCGCGCTGGCTCGGTTGCTCGACTCGCTCGCTTCGCGCTTCACGCCGCCCCGGCGCTCGCCGTCGTCGTCGCCGGCGCGTACGCCGTCGCCTGTGGTGATCTGATCTCGGCGACGGACGGCGTGGACGGAGGCGCCGACGCGGACACAACCACGCGCACGACGGAGGACGACGCGGGCAGCGTCCCCATCGTCCCCATCGCGGACGCCAGCGACGGCGCGGTGGTGGTGGACTGCGCCGCCGAGGACGCCGGCTTCGGCGCACCGAACGACCTGGCGTGCACGGGCCTCTACAGCGACTTCGCCACCAGGACGATCGCCGTCGCGAACAAGGCCTTCGACCCCGGCCTCCACCTGTGGAGCGACGGCGCGGAGAAGGCGCGGTGGATCTACCTGCCGCCGGGGCAGAAGATCGACACCACCGACATGAACGAGTGGAGGATGCCGGTCGGCACGCGCGCGTGGAAGGAGTTCAAGAT
>JBBRLQ010000159.1:0-1077 GCA_038231275.1 Polyangiales bacterium | reverse complement strand
TTGGAGCGAGAGCGGGAGCGCGAGGCCGCGTGAGGTGCATCAGGCCACGCTCGAGGGCCGCGCTCACCGGGAGGACCAGCACGGCGGGGGCCAGGACGAGGAGGCCGACGTACGCGATGCCCGCGCCGGTGAGGACGAACGAGAAGTGGCCCGTGTGGAGACCAACGGTCCAGAGCGTGATGCCGAAGAGCATCCCGGCGAAGGCGACGAAGACTGACGCCCGCACGGCGCGCGCCTTCCACCACTCCGGTTGGATCAGGCGGACCGACGTCATGACGACGATGACCATCACGCCAACGAGGAGCAGCGTGTCGCGCGCGGGAAGGACAGGCCACATCAGCGCGACCCCTGCGTCGCGCGGTCGAGGGCGTCGACCTCGGCCGCGAGGATCGCGTCTGCACGCTCGACGCTAGCCGCGTGGCGCAGCCGCTTCACCGCGACAAGCATCGCGATCACGATGCCGCCGAACAGCACGGCAAGGCCGATCGCTCCACGCTTGCCGCGCGCTCGCTGCGTCACGACGGCGGCCGAGAGGCCGGTTGCGGCCTTCACGTCGTCGCCGCGGACGTAGATCGCGCTGCCGCGCACGCGCGCGTCGTAGCTGGTCAGTCGACGCGCCTCTTCACGCGCCGCATGGCTCACGCCGGGCGGCGCCAGGTAGCCCACGCGTCGTTCGAGGACGCGTCCTGGGTCGACCTCGAGACGCGTCGCCCCTCCGAGGTCGGCGTCGATGATCTGGAGCGCGTTTCCCGCCGCGACCGGCGCGCCGATGCGGAGACTGCGAGCGGCGTCTTGCCCGAGGTGCTGGTGCACGACCGCCGTGACGAGACGACCGTCGGTGCCGGAGCGATCGACGAGCACGCCGGCGACACGCCCGGCCTCCGTGAACGGGATCACGCCCCAGGTGCTCTCGACCTTTTCATTGTCCGTGAGCGGCACCGCGAAACGGACCGCACGTGTCGCGCCCTGCGCGATGTCATCGGCCGCTTCGGGCGTCAGGACCCAGCGAACGCGCCATTCGAGGCCGCTGTCCACCTCGGAGGGTGTGAAGAGCGCCCCGGCGACGCGAGCCTCGCG
>JBBRLQ010000158.1:0-1078 GCA_038231275.1 Polyangiales bacterium | reverse complement strand
CTCGCCGCTCGCGAACATCGCCGAGATCCACGAGTTCGGCGCCGGTCCCTTCATCGTTCCGATGACGCCGCGCATGCGGCGCTTCCTGTTCGCGATGCTCCGCAAAGCGGGCATCACGCCGGGGAGCGGACACGGTGGGGGCGGCAGCGGCGCTGTCGTCGTGCGGATCCCGCCTCGGCCGTTCCTCCGGCCGGCGTTCGAGGCATTCAAGAACGGCGCGCAGCAGCGCTTTCTGCGTCGGGTCGCGCAGCTCGCGGGATTCGGGGTGTGACGATGGCGAAGCCTACGCTCACGTCCATCTCTCCGGCGTCGGGCCCCGCCGGCGGCGGCGATCTCGTCACCCTGCAGGGTGCGTTCGCTTCTCGAGTCGCGGTCCGCTTCGGCGACGCGCCCGCGAGCGTGATGCTCTCACCAGCGACGGGCTTGCCCGAAGCGTCGATGTTCGACAGGGTCACGTCGACTGGCGCCTCCGAGTGCGCGGGCGTGCGAACCTGCGCGATCGAGATACCCGCCTCGTCGCGCACGGACACGACGATCGCGGGCGCGTCGCCGAAGCGAACCTCGACTCGAGAAGCGAACGCACCGTGCAGGGTGACGAGATCGCCGCCGCTCGCCGGGCCCGACAGCGGAGAGATGGACGTGAGCGTAGGCTTCGCCATCGTCAGACCCCGAATCCAGCGAGCTGCGCCACGCGACGCAGGAATCGCTGCTGCGCGCCGTTCTTGAACGCCTCGAAGGCCGGGCGGAGGAAGGGACGCGCCGGGATGCGCACGACGACCGCCCCCGCCCCGCCCCCGCCGTGGCCGCTCCCTGGCGTGATGCCCGCTTTGCGGAGCATCGCGAACAGGAAGCGCCGCATGCGCGGCGTCATCGGAACGATGAAGGGACCGGCGCCGAACTCGTGGATCTCGGCGATGTTCGCGAGCGGCGAGCCCCCCTTGCCGCGCGCTGTCCGCGACACGCCAACGAACGCCTCGTCGCCCTCGGCGATGACGGTGATCGAGTTCCTGAGATCCCCGCGCCGAAGGAGCGCCTTCGTGCCGCCGAACCCGCGCAGCTTCCGAGCCGCGATCGTCGT
>JBBRLQ010000157.1:0-1088 GCA_038231275.1 Polyangiales bacterium | reverse complement strand
TCACCATGTCCCGCCCGGCGAGCTCGACCTGGACACGATCGGCGCTGTCGTACGGGCGCAGCTCGCCGACGGTTCCGTGCGCCGGGTCGCGATCGACAGCCTCGGCGAGCTCGTGTTCGCCTCACGCGAGATCGAACGCTTCCCCGCTTTCGCGCGTGCGCTCTCCGGTACGATCCGCGCCCGCGGCGCCTCTTCTCTGATCACGAGCGAGACGACCACGCTCGGCCCGACTCCAGAGCCGCTCGCCCACCTCTCCTTCCTCTTCCACAACGTCATCCTGCTCCGCTACATCGAGATCGAATCGGAGATCCGCCGCGCGATCAGCGTGCTCAAGATGCGCGACTCGAACCACGCCAAGGGCGCCTGGGCCTACGAGATCGGCGAGCGCGGGGTCGTGATTGCCGACGAGCAACTGGAAGGGCTGACCGGGCTGCTCGGCTGGACAGCACTTCGCGACACGCCTCCCACAGGCGCTCCCTAGACCGTATGGAGCGTGACCCGGCGCCTCGCTCGTAAGTTGGCGCGGGTTGCCGTCGCGAGTGGCGCGGCGGTAGAGCCGCAATTACGGGAGGCGCCGGTATGGATGAGGGTACGTGGGTCGGGTTGGATGTGCATGCGCGCAAGGTCGTCGCGGGCGTGCTCGATGCGGGGAGCGGCGAGGTGCGTAGTTTGCGGGCGCCGACGCTGCCGGTGGAGACGGTTGAATGGCTCCAGCGCTTCGCGGCGCCGGTGCGGGTCGCCTACGAGGCGGGCCCGACGGGGTATGGGCTTGCGCGGGCGTGCGTGGCGGCTGGGATTGCGTGCACGGTCGCGGCGCCGTCGAAGATCCCGCGCGCGTCGGGTGACAAGGTCAAGACCGACCGCCGCGACGCGGAGCGGCTCGCGCGGCTGCTGCGTCTGGGCGAGCTGGTTGCGGGGCCGAACTCCTGCTCGACCGCCTGCGCGGCCGCCTCGACCTGGTCGTAGTCGGCGACGTCGGTCGGGATGACCAGCGCCTTCCCGCCGAACGACTCGACCTCTCGCCGCGCCCCGTCGAGGCCCTCCCCGCGCGCTACGAGCCCGACGTGCGCACCGCGCTCGGCGAAGGC
>JBBRLQ010000156.1:0-1104 GCA_038231275.1 Polyangiales bacterium | reverse complement strand
GCCGAGACCAGGCGGGGCATGGGCGGACGGGTGCTGGGGTGAAAGAGGACGACGCTCCGGAAGTGTCGCACATTCCCCGGAACCGTGCGAACGGAGACCGCCTCGCACCACCGCCCTCGGGAGCCAGGTCCAGTAGCGTCCACGCCATCCCAGCCCGCGGCTTCCGCGGCCTCCGGCGTGACGCGCCCGGCGGCGACCTCGACGCCGACGCGCGCGCGCCAGTCCTGCATCTCCGCGCGGATCGTGCGCGCCAGCGCGAGCCGATCGTCGTCGCTCAGGTGGTTGTTGTCGTCGGTCCACGCGGACCGGCGCGGCGGCTTCGGCGGGATCCCGCCGACCCCGCCGGTCGTCCACTTGCCGCCCGCGTCGCGCGCCTCAGTCTCGTCGAACTTGGTGATGACGCGATGGAACGCCGACCGCGGGATGTCGCCGTGGATCACGACCGTGTCCGGCGAGATCCCGTCGCTCGTGTCTTCGGGGGCGTCGTAGTCGTTCAGCCCGAGGCTATGCGCGAGCCCGCCGCGCCGGTCGCGGTCGAAGGCGCCGGGCTCGCGCGAGACCTGCGGGCGATCGGCCAGCGGGATCTGCGCGAGGTCGATCGCGAACACCGCGTCCCCATAGGTCTCGTCGGACCCGTGCTCCGTCGCGTAGACGGCGTCCCCGACCCCGCGGTTGCCGATCCCGCGCGTCTGGTTCCCGGCGCGCAGCACGCCGTCCGCCTCGATCGCCGCGGCGCGCTCCGGCGTGGTCGCGTGGTAGACGACCGACGGCTGGGCGCGGAACTGCGCGGCCCATGTCTCCTCGGGGTCCACCGTGTAGCGGTCGAGGTCCGCCTCGTTCACGAACGTGCGGGCGTCCTCGACCGTGGTGTAGCCGTCCGGCTCGACCTCGGCGACGCGCCGCGTGCGGCCCTTGTCGTACGTGTAGAGCGTCGGCGCGCCGGGGGCGAGCCCGTGGGTCACCGGCGTCGCGCGGAGCTTGGCGAGGGCGGCGTTGGCCTCCTCGAGCGTGGGCGCGTCGCGAGGGTCCGGACCGGGCCGCCTAGAAGCCGAAGTACCGGGCCATCGCTCGGGCGTCCTCGATGGTAAGTCCCGGATGCTGCCG
>JBBRLQ010000155.1:0-1121 GCA_038231275.1 Polyangiales bacterium | reverse complement strand
TGCCCGGTCGAGGAGTCCGAGACGGACGCGAGCCAGCCCGCTTGATGCGACGTATCGGCCACCGCGGCGCGATGGGTCACGCGCCGGAGAACACGATCGAGTCGTTCGAGAAGGCGATCGCACTCGGCTGCGATGAGATCGAGACCGACGTCTGGCTCGTCGAGGACGGCCGGCTGCTGATCACGCATGACCGTCCGTCCCCGAACGGACACTACGGCACGCTCGACGAGGTGCTCGAGCTCTGCCTCGGCCGCGTCGGCGTGAACGTTGAGGTGAAGAACGAGGCCGACGAGACGCACGCGCGGCGCTCCGGCGCTGCCGCCGCTGCGCGGATCGCCCACGCACGCGGCGCCGAGGCGTACGTCTCGAGCTTCTGGTGGGGCGCGCTCTCGGGCGCGCGGGAGGCGGCGCCCGATGTGCGGCGCGCATTCGTATTCTCGGGCTCACCCGATGGCCACGCGCTGCTTTCGAGCGCGAAGGCACTGGGCTTGTGGGCGATCCACCCGAATCATGCGTACGTCACCGACGAGATGGTCCGGGCCGCACACGCGGCCGGGCTTCAGGTGAACACCTGGACCGCGAACGAGCCTGTCGAGATCGCGCGGCTGGTTTCGCTCGGCGTCGACGGGATCATGTCGAACTGGCCGGAGCGCGTGCCGAAGAGCTAGGGGCGAGCCCAGTCCCGCGCCCGATCGACGGCGCGCAGCCAACCGGCGTAGCGCGATCCGCGCTCGTCCTGTCCCATCGCGGGCTCGTAGCGTGTCGCGACCGCACGCGTCGCGGCGACCGCAGCGGTGTCCGGCCACACGCCGGCTCCGAGTCCGGCCAGGAACGCGGCACCGAGCGCGGTCGTCTCCTGGATCGCGGCGACCTCGACCGGGATGCCGAGCACGTCGGCCTGCAGCTGCATGAGATAGGCGTTCGCCGTGCCGCCCCCATCCGCGCGAAGGACGCTGATCGGCCGGCCCGCCGCGCGCATTGCCTCGACGAGATCCCGGGTCTGGTACGCGATGCTCTCGAGCGTCGCGCGCGCGAGGTGCGCGCGGGTCGTGCTCCGCTCGATCCCGATGAGCAGCCCTCGTGCGCGCGGGTCCCAGTGCGGCGCCCCGAGGCCGGTGAAC
>JBBRLQ010000154.1:0-1141 GCA_038231275.1 Polyangiales bacterium | reverse complement strand
CCAGCCCGCTCGCGGCGCGCGCGCATGTCCGCCACCGTCGGCGCGATGTGCGCCACCGGATCGCCGTGCATCACGTACGCGTCGCACTTGGACGCGATGAGATTCTTCGCCGTCTCCGATTCGCCGCCGGCGTAGATCGTCGGTCGCGGACGACGCGCCGGCTTCGGCTCCACGATGAGATCGTCCACCGTGTAGTACGCGCCCTTGTGCGTGAGGCGCGACTCCTTCCACGCGCCACTCACGACGTCGAGCCACTCGGCGGTGCGCGCGTAGCGGTCGTCGTGCTGATCGAAGTGGACACCGTAGCGGCGCGCTTCGTCCGCCCACCAGGCGCTGACGACGTTGAGTGCGAGGCGGCCGTTGGAGATCTGATCGATGTTGGCCGCCTGCTTCGCGAGCTGCGCGGGCGGATGGTACTGCGGACGCACCGCCACCATCAGCTCGAGTCGCTCCGTCACCGCGGCGAGGGCGGCGGCCGTGCTCCACGCGTCGAGGGCGGGAGCGTCGGCCCCCTTGATGTCGTTCAGGAACAGCTCGGCGATGAGCGTGAGGTCGAACCCGATCTCCTCGCTGCGTTGCGCGAGCCGGCGCGTATACGCCCAGCTCGCGTCCATGCGCTCGTCGTCCACGTTGCGCAGCCAGCCGCCGAACACGGGCAGCCAGTAGCCGAAGCGCATCCGTTTTGGAGAGTCGTGGGCGTCGATCGGTGCGGCCTCCGCCTCGGGGAGCACTGCCGCGCTCATGCCGTCACCTCGGCGGGCGCGCCGGCGGCGCGCGCCTCGAGATAGTCCACCAGATTGAGCCACGGATCGAAGCCCACGACGTTCGCCGCGTCGGCGACGAAGTTCGACAGGGCGTTGACGTCGTAGAAGTAGTGCCTGCCGTCGCGATCGTCCACGAGGTACTCCACTCCACCGACGTCGAGCCCCGTGAAGCGCGAGATCCGCTCGACCTGCGCGATGATCTCGGCCGGCGGAGTGACGCCTTCGACACGCAGTCCGCTCTTCACCGCATCCACCGCGCAGGCCGCGCCGACGAGCTCGACGCCGCTCGTCGTCTGGCAGGCGTCGGCCGGGCAGAGATCGAACGAGCCTGTGGCCGGATAGACGTTGATCGCGTACAGGTACTTGCCGCCCAGCGT
>JBBRLQ010000153.1:0-1143 GCA_038231275.1 Polyangiales bacterium | reverse complement strand
CGTTCCCATTTTCTCCGCCAGCACCTGGCGAAGTCGCGCGGCAACGTCCGATGGGACACTCCGCTCTCCGGTTCGGTAGTTTCGGATGCTCTTGCGGTCGCAGCCGGCGATCGCCGCGAGATGGGACACGCCTCCGGCGGCCACGATGGCATTCTCAACAGCCTCGGTCGACATCGCGGACGCTTGGCGGGGTCGGCCTCCGACGTCGCTGCGGATGTCGACGGTCTCCGTCGTCCATCCGGAGCCTCCGGGCATCACGGCGCCCACGTGGAGCGCTCGGCCGGGCCGCGTGCGATGCACGGTGCGAAGGCGACCGTGGGCCTGCTCGAGCTCCGCGCGGCACCAGGCCTCGTAGCGCGCCTGCCAGCCACCGAGCTGGAGGAACGCCGCGTCGTTGTACACGTCGCCGAGGTTCCGCCATGGGTCGCCGAGGGTCACGACCGCATCGGCGTCGGCCATGGTGTTGAGCCCGCGCGTCGCGCCGTAGTGGCCGAAGAGAAGCGACCGGCGGAGGCCTCGCAGTGCGGGTCCGACCGCCGCGTCGAGCTCGTCGAGCGTCTCGGGGTTCTGCCGATCATCGCGCCACGCTCCGCGACATGCGTCGCGATCGATGCCCGCGCAGAATCGGAGCGCGGTCTCCAACGTGCGAAACGTGATGATTCCGAGCGCGCCGGTCTCGGCCGTTTCGCGCGCCCACGCGACGGCGACCTTCACCGCGTTCACAAGCGCCGGCGTCACGGCGAGGGATCGGCCGTGGAACCACGCTTTCCGATTTGCGTGTCGCGTGCGGAAGAGCGTCCTCGCGATCGGCGCGCCGTCGCCGGCCGTGAAGACACGGAGGGGTGGCTCGTAGCCGACGATGCGCGCGAGCACCGGCGCGTGCAGCTCGACGTTGGCGTCGAGCACAACGACGCTCCCCTCGCGACGAAGGGCGCGCGCGAGCGCGTCGCGTGGGGCGGTGATGAGCAAGACCCGCTGCTCGTTCCGCATCTCGACGCGGACCACGACCGGGACCTCGCTGGCGAGCGCGTGATGGATCTGTCTGAGCACGGCTGAGACCCGCCCGAGGCGCTTTGCCCGAGCGGGGACGAGGAGCGTGAGCTCGACGACGTGGCGAAGGATCGGTGGCGCGCGTCCGTGGTG
>JBBRLQ010000152.1:0-1165 GCA_038231275.1 Polyangiales bacterium | reverse complement strand
CTCGCGATCGCAGGTGCGCTCCTTCGGAAAGGCGTACCGCCAGCGGAGCTGCGCGGAATCGTGCGCGCGATCGCGGTAGCCACGGGGCGCGACGAGCGCGCAGATGACCGCGAACAGAGCGCAAGGTCCACGCTCGAGCGCGCCGCGTCAGGCCAACCCTTCAGCGCGTACGGCTCGCTCCGCGCGAAGTGGCCGACGGTAGCCGACGCGATCGATGAAGCGTTCCTCTCGGGGCTGCCTTCAGATGCGGCAGCCCCGACGTCTCGCCCCCTCTCCCTCGACGACACCGTCCGCGCGATGGAGGCCGCGATCGAACGCGCGCCGCCAGGGCTCACGCTGATCAAGGCCGAGTGCGGGCTGGGCAAGACGGCGGCCGCGCTCCGCGTGATGAGTCGCCGGGCGGCGAGACCGTACGCGTCGAAGGACGCGAAGGGCCTGCGCGCGCCGGTGGGATCGAAGTCGGCGCTCGCCGTGGACAAGCACGCCCTCGCCATCCAGTGCGTCACCGCCCTCGAGCGCAGCGGCATCCACGCCAAACGAATCTTCGGACCGCTGTCGCTCCGCGAGGACAACGGAGACGCCGTGTGCCGCTTCCACGCGGTCGCCGAGCCGCTCGTCGCCGGGGGCCAGCGGATGCAGTGGGAGCTGTGCGAGCGGCGTGGCGCCGAACAGAAATGCCCCGCGTTCGAGACGTGCCGCGCACGCGACGGGGTCGAAGGGCCGGACGACGCCCGCATCGCCGTCGGCCCTCACGCGCTGGTCGCGCAGCTCGACGGGCACGCGGGTCACGCCGGACTGCTCGTCATCGACGAGATTCAGGACTTCCTCGAGACGACGGCTTTCACGGCGGAGGACCTCGACCTCGCCGTCGACCAGTCCCTCACCATGTTCGACGGCAGGTTCGTGGGCGCGGTCGAGCCCGCGCTCCGAGCCCTCCGCGAGTACCTCGCACACGCGCCGCTTGACGAGGCCATCGACGCCGTCGCCGCGGTGCGAGCGCACGCAGGCGCCGTTCCGCAAGCCGTCTTGGAGCAAGCGCGCCGCTCCGCCGCCGTGGAGGGCGACGTCGTCGACTGCGCGATCGCCGCCCCGTTCCCCGAGGGACACCACGGACGCGCGCCACCGATCCTTCGCCACGTCGTCGAGCTCACGCTCCTCGTCCCCG
>JBBRLQ010000151.1:0-1173 GCA_038231275.1 Polyangiales bacterium | reverse complement strand
GAGCACGGTGCGCTGCTCGTTGGGCGCGATCAGGTCGGGCCCCGGCGCGCGCGAGTGGTGCGGCGTCTGGAAGGAGTAGGCCAGCGCCGCCGCGGTCGGCTCGTCGATGATGTCGAGCACGTCGAGGCCGGCGATGCGGCCGGCGTCCTTGGTGGCCTGGCGCTGGGCGTCGTTGAAGTACGCGGGAACGGTGATGACCGCCTCGGTGATCTTCTCGCCCACGTAGTTCTCGGCGGCCGTCTTCAGCTTCTGGAGGACCTTGGCGCTGACCTCCTGCGGGCTCACCTTCTTGCCGCGGATCTCGAAGGCCACGTCGCCGTTGTCGGCGCGGACGACCTTGTACGGGACGCGCTTGGCCTCCTCGGTGACCTCCTCGAACTTGCGGCCGACGAAGCGCTTGGCGCTGAAGATGGTGTGGTCGTAGTTCGTGACGGCCTGGCGCTTGGCGATCTGGCCGACGAGGACCTCGCTCTTGTCGTCCCACGCGACCACGCTCGGCGTGATGCGCGAGCCTTCCTCGTTGACGATCACCTTGGGCTCGCGCCCCTCCATGATCGCCACGACGCTGTTGGTCGTGCCGAGGTCGATGCCGATGATCTTGCCCATTGCCTTGCCTCCAAACGAATAGAAATTCGCGCCGAACCCCGCGCGCGTCGCGACTCCCTCCCGGGCCATGGCGTCGCGCGCTTGGTGATGATTGCGAGAGAGACCGACCTCCAGCGGAGGGCGGCGTCGTCACGGTGCCCCCCTGTCACTCGGGAGCGCGGAGGGAAGCTAATCACACGATCGTGCCCGTCAACGGCCGCGGCACGAAACGTGAACCGAAGGGCGCAGGTCGGCGCGCAAACGGGCGCCGCGCCCGGCGTTTCAAGGTCAGCGGTTGCCGGCGCCGCGCGTGCGGCCCGCCTGCGCGACCTCCGGGACGCCTGGATCGGTGCGGTCGCCGCCCGCATCGTCGTCTCCGTCTCGTTCACGGTCAACGGCCGACGGCGACGTCTCGTAAGGGGCGCGCTGGCGTGACGCGCGTGACGCGTTGATCGTCGTTCTCTCGAGCTCCGCGATCGCGGCCGCCATTGCCGGGCTCGTCATCCCCCGGGCCGTGGCCTCGCCCCCCTGGTCCGTGTCCACGTCGGGGTCCGCGCGCACGGCGTCCGCCTCCTCGCCGCCCGCGTG
>JBBRLQ010000150.1:0-1175 GCA_038231275.1 Polyangiales bacterium | reverse complement strand
TTCCTGGGTGACGGAGCAGGCGCGCGCCACGGCGTGCACGTGCTGCCACGACTCGAAGCAGGCGAAGGACGGCCCGTCGCAGTGGGCCATCGACTCGGGCCCCATCTGGACCGACACCGCGTCGGACGCGGCCATCGCCCTCTTCGCCGGCCTGGCCGACTCGTCGATCTTCGGCGCGTTCGACCCCGCAGAGAACAACGGCTTCCAGCGCGCCATGACGGGCCTGCCAAGCGACGACGGGCCGCGCATGCGCGCCTTCTTCGTCGCCGAGCTCGAACGGCGCGGGATCAGCGCAGAGAAGGCCGCGTCGTTCCCCCCCTTCGGCGGGCCTCTCTACGCGAACATGCACGCCGCGCCCGGCGCGTGCGCGCGCGGCGAAGGGGTCGACGCGAACGGCCTCGTCACGTGGGACGCGAGCACCAAGGCGCGCTACGTCTACGTCCTCGACGTGGCCGCGCAGAACCCGGGCGTGCCGCCGAACTTCGATCGCCCGGCGGGGACGCTGTGGCGCCTCGACGTCCTCGCCAGTCAGGGCGCGCTCGCCAGCGGGGTGCGCTACGGCACGACGCCCCCGGGATCGTTCCAGTCGATCCCCGCCACCGGCCGAGCGCCGGCGCTCGAGCCGGGCAAGGCGTATCACCTCTACGCGCTCCGCGACGTCGCCGTGGTGGCGACGAACTGCCTGTTCACGTACGCGGGGAAGTAGTCGCGAGGACGGCGAGCGATCGCGGACGAGGCGCGCATCGAGCCGCGCCTCCGTCCGTTCGATCCCTCACGGCGCGTTCGCCGTCCCCGGCGTCGGCGTGCTGGCGAGCTTCCAGTCCGACGCCGCGTCGTTGGTATCCGTCCCGTTCGGGAGACGGCACAACGAGCCCTGCACGGTGTTCGAGTCGGCGACCGTGGCGGGGAGCAGCGTCCCCTCCACGAGGCTCACCACGCCGATGCCCGGGAGCGTCACGGCGGTCATCGCCCCCTCGTAGGAGAGCGCGTCGACGAGCTTGTTCGTGTTGGTGTCGACCAGCGCGACGCCGTCCGGCGAGCCGTTCTCGATGAGGTTGCCGCTGGACCCGAGATCGATTGACTTCGCCGTCGACGGCACGATCGCCACCACGCCGGTCGCACCGAGGACCAGGTACTGCCCTGCGGCGAGCGACCCAGCGACCCCGAGGTCGATC
>JBBRLQ010000149.1:0-1186 GCA_038231275.1 Polyangiales bacterium | reverse complement strand
GCGCCGCAGAAGAGGAGGCCACGAAGGATGTACCCGGGGACGAGCGCGCGCAGCGGGAGGCCGCACCGCGGGCGTCCGAGAAGCTCCTGCACGCGCCGGAAGTTCTCCGCGGGGACGATCGGCTCGTGCTCGCCCGGAAAGAGTGCGCCGTCGGACTGCGTGAATCCTGCGTAGAGAGGGTTCCGAAGCACGCGCAGGACCGAGTCCTTCTTCCACGCTCGCCGCGGACTCATCTTCCCGTCGCGGCTCTCGTAGACCTTCGTCATGCGCCCGCGCTCCTTCAGCGTCGCGATGATTCGCACGATCGATCGGTGCTCGAGGTACGTCGCGAAGATCTCGCGTACGGTGAGCGCCTCGTGCTCGTCGGTCGCGAGCTTGCCCTCACGCACGACGAAGCCGAGCGGCACGGGACCGCCGGTCCACTTCCCCCTCTTCCGCGACGCCGCGATCTTGTCGCGCGTGCGCTCGGCGATCATCTCGCGCTCGAACTCCGCGAACGACATCAAGACGTTAAGCGTGAGCCGGCCCATCGCGTCGGCCGTGCTGAAGTTCTGCGTCACGCTCACGAAGGCCGTCTTCGCCTTCGTGAAACGGTCCATGAGCTTCGCGAAGTCGAGGAGCGAGCGGCTCAGACGATCGACCTTGTAGACGACGACGATGTCGACCTTGCCCGCGTCGACGTCGGCGAGGAGGCGCGTGAACGCCGGCCGATCGATGTTCGCGCCGGTGAAGCCGCCGTCGTCGTACGTCTCGGGGTTCAGGTCCCATCCGGGCTGGCTGCGGATAAACGCCTCGCAGGCGCCGCGTTGCGCGTCGAGCGAGTTGAAGTCTTTCTCCAGACCGGCGGACGTCGACTTGCGCGTGTAGATCGCGCACCGGCGCCGGGCGGGCGCTGCCGGCGCCGTCATCGGCGTTCCTCCGGGGGCTGCGCCGGTGGCGGGAAGGCCCGCTCGGCGACTGCGAGCCCTCGTTCGAGGAGATCGTTCAGCCGCGCAAGCTCGGTGACGAGCCGGGGAAGCGTCGCCTCGAAGAACGTGTGACCCATCCGGGTGCGGTAGAAGTCGTTCACGGCTTCGTCCCTCCCCCGGCTGCCTTGAGAGCGTCGGCAAAAAAGAGGAAGCCGTTCCAGTTGGTGCCGGTGATCGCGCGCGCCACACCGGACAGGCTTCCGTACTGGACACCGAGG
>JBBRLQ010000148.1:0-1191 GCA_038231275.1 Polyangiales bacterium | reverse complement strand
TCCGCCGGGCGTCGCCGGATCGAAGAAAGCGAAGAAGAAGACCGACGCCGCCCTCTACGCGTGCGGCGGCGGCGCAAAGCCGAGCGCGAAGGATCCTGCCGAGCTCGTGAAGCGGCTCGGCGAGTCGTGCGCGGCGGCGGCCAAGATGAAGCCGGTCGGGGCGATGATTCGCGGGCAGCAGGCGGATCGCGACGCCCATCAGGAGCACAAGCTCCGCGTCGAGGCGAACAAGTGCTACCGCGTCGTCTTCGCGACCGACGAGAACGTGCGCGACGCGGTGGTCGTCATGCGCGACTCCGCCGGCGACGCGGTCGCCGAGTCGCCTGGAGCCGCGCTCCCCGAGGACGGCGCGCTGTGCTTCACATCGAACGACGAAGTGACGCTGCTGATCGGCATCGGCGCAGGCAAAGGCGCGTACGCAGCGCAGGTGTGGAGCAACTAGAGCATGGCGTCCAAGAAGAAGGCCGGGGCTGCAGCCATCCCGGTCGATGTCCCGAGCCTTCTCGCGTCCGGCGACAGCAACAAGTCGATCGCCCGCGCCAAGGCGTCGGTCGCGAAGAAATGGAGCCTCACGCGAGCAGAGAGCATTGCCTCTACCGCCCAGCTCGCGTGGTTTCTCGTGGCGCTCGGGCGGGATGGGGAGGCGCGGGAGCTGGTCGACTACATCGCCGATGGTGTCGAGGGTGGCGGCGATCCGCGCGTCTGGTCGGCCGCGTCGAATGCGATCGCGCTCGCGGCACGCCTCGCGCGTCAGAGCGACGACGAGGCGCGCCGAGCGAGTCTCGTGGCGCACCTGGTGGCGCATCCGGCGGTCGCCTCGACGCCGCGCGACGCGTTCGTCAAGTGGGTGGCCGAGGCAGAGAAGGACGTGCGGTCGGCCGGAGTGGAGTCATCGCAGAGATGGGCATGTGAAGGTTTCGCTCGCGGCTGCGCGCGTGCCGCGTACGTCAGGGAGACGGCTCTGGAGGGCGCGTACGATGCAGGATCCATCGATGTCGCCGCGCTCGAGCACACCATCACGGAAGGCCTCGCCGGCCTAGGCGCCTACCTGACGAGGTGACTCCTCGAGTCCATCATGGCGGGCGGGCTACGTTCGACGGGCTACCATTCCAGGGCGCCGCGCATGTCGACAGTCGCGTCGTCCGTCAGACGCTGCCCGAGACGCTCGGTCTGGCTGTGGCGCGGCTATCC
>JBBRLQ010000147.1:0-1222 GCA_038231275.1 Polyangiales bacterium | reverse complement strand
TCCAGGACCCGCTCTTCGAGGAGCTCGTCGCCACGGGAAAGGCGGAGCGCATCGGCCACGAGGAGAGCGCCAAGCTCGCGTACAAGCGCGGCGGTCTCTATCGTCTCGTGATCGCGCGGGTGAAGTACCGCGCCGTGGATGCGCGCGGCGAGTCGCGCATCGAGACCGCGCCGATGCCACCCGAGTGCTTCGCGCGGTCTATGGCCGCGCCGTCGCTGCTGGCGAAGATCCTGACCGACAAGTACTGCGACGGTCTGCCGCTCCACCGCATCGAGGACCGCTTCGCGCGGGACGGCGCCCGCATCGACCGCGGGACGATGTGCCGGTGGGTCGAGGACGCGGGGGCGACCGCAGGCGCGACGGTGCTCGCGGCGGCGCGCAAGGACGCGCTGGCCACGGCGTTCTGCATCGCCACCGACGCCACGGGCGTCGCGGTGCAGCCCATTCGCACGCACGAGAAGGTCCGACAGGCCTGCCGGCGCGGCCACTACTTCGTGCTCATCGCCGACCGCGATCACGTCTTCTTCGAATACACGGCCAAGGAGACGAGCCGCGTCGTCGCGGAGATGTTCCGGGGCTACGAGGGCTATCTGCAGGCCGACGCGAAGAGCGTCTACGACGTGCTCTTCCGCGAGCCTGATGACCCAGGCGACGACACCGGCGGAAAGACGGAGGTGGGGTGCTGGTCGCACTGCCGACGAAAGTTCTGGGAGGCGACGGTCGCCCGCAGCACGGTCGCACGCGAGGGGCTCGCGCGGGCGGGTCGCATCTTCGCGCTCGACGCGAGCTTCCAGGGCAAGTCGCCGTCGGAGATCCATCGCCTGCGGCAGGCGCACCTCCGCCCGCATCTGGAGGCCTTCTTCGCGTGGGCCGAGGTGGAGCACGCGCGCGTCCGCGACCAGCGCGGCCTGCTCCGCTCGGCGCTGGGCTACGCCGTGCGCCAGAAGGCGCCGCTCATGCGCGTGCTCGACGACGGACGGCTGGTCCTGGACAACAACCGCTCCGAGCGCGAGCTGCGACGCATCGCCACCGGTCGCAACGCCTGGCTCTTCGTCGGCAGCGACGACCACGCCACGAGCGCTGGCCACGTCTTCTCTCTCATCGCCTCCGGCAGGCGCACCTCCGTCCGCACCTGGAGGCCTTCTTCGCGTGGACCGAGGTGGAGCACGCGCGCGTCCGCGACCAGCGCGGCCTGCTTCGCTCGGCGCTGGGCTACGCCGTG
>JBBRLQ010000146.1:0-1233 GCA_038231275.1 Polyangiales bacterium | reverse complement strand
GTCGGAGTTCAGCGCCTTGATGACGAAATCGCGGAAATGGTACGCGCCGGGCCGGTCGTAATCGTGCTCGAAGCCCGAGCTCTCGGCGAAGCGCGCGACGTCCATCCAGTGCCGCGCCCAGCGCTCGCCGTGCCGCGGGCTGTCGAGCAGGCGGTCCACGACCTTCGCCCACGCGCCGGGCGAACGGTCGCGCTCGAAGGCCTCGACCTCCTCCGGCGTCGGCGGCAGTCCGAGCAGATCGAACGACGCGCGGCGGATCAGGGTCCGGCGGTCCGCCGGCGGGACAGGCTTCGTGCCGCGCTCGTTGCCGGCCGCGACCAGGTCCACGGCGTTGCCGCGTCCACCGCGGGGCCGGGCGTCCGCGGCGACCGCAGGCGCGCGGAGCGGACGGAATGCCCACCAATCGCGGTCGCTCGCGGTGATGCTGCCGCGATCCTTCTTGGCCGGCGTCTCGCCCTCGACGAGCGGCGCGTCGTAGGGCGCGCCGTCGTTGATCCATGCGGCGAGCTTCGCGACCGCATCGTCGGGCAGCTTGTCGCCCTTGGACGGCATGTGCGGCTCCTTGGCGTGCGAGACGAGCTGGAGCAGACGGCTCGAACGGGAGTCGTACAGCGCGACGACCGGTCCATCCGCGCCGCCTTTGACCAGCCCTTCACGCGTGGTGAGGTCCAGCTCTCCCTTGGTCTGCTCGCCGCCGTGGCACTTCAGGCAATGCGCCGTCAGCAGCGGACGCACCTGGGTCCGGAACGTCCCGAGGCCGCGGGCCAAGCGCTCGGCGTGGTCGGACGGCAAAGCCGCGGCCGCGGCGGACACGCAGACCAGCACGGAAAGAAGGAGGAGAGTGGCGAGCTTCATCGTGGATCCTGGCGGGGACACGCTCGGGTTCAGGCGAGGATGCCTTTCACGACCTGTCCGGCCACGTCGGTGAGCCGGTAGTCGCGGCCGGTGTGGCGATAGGTGTGTCGTTCGTGGTCGAGCCCCATGAGATGGAGGATGGTCGCGTGGAAGTCGTGCACGTGGACCTCGTCGCGTCCGACGTGGATGCCATGGTCGTCGGACGATCCGTACACCGTGCCGGCCCGGACGCCGGCACCGGCGAGCCACGAGGAGAAGACCCAGTGATGATGCTCGCGGCCCTTGTGGTCGGCGGTGGCGTTGAAGGGCGTGCGGCCGAACTCGGTGGTCCACACGACGAGCGTGTCGTCCAACATGCCGCGCTGCTTGAGGTCGCGC
>JBBRLQ010000145.1:0-1266 GCA_038231275.1 Polyangiales bacterium | reverse complement strand
CTGGCTCGCGGCCCATGTTGAAGCCGACGACCCGGCGGCGACGCGAGATAGGTAGTTCGTAGGGTCGCCTCCCGCGTAATTTGGGAAACTGATTTTGCGTTAGGGGGTGTCCCTAAAGGGTTCGAACCCCGAGCCCCGAGCCTCTCGCCGCGCTCGCGATCGCGCTCGCCTTCGTGCACGCGCGGCGCGCGCGCTCGTTCACGCACGCGCGCCGCCGTACAGGCGACTACGAGGCGAAACCTCCGAGCCGCGTGAGCATCGCCGCGAGTCTGTCGAGATTCACGAGGACGGCGTGTGCGTCGCCTTCGGGTATGAAGCCGAGGGCAAGCGCGCCCTCGACGGCCGCGGCGGCTTCGTTGCATTCTGCACGGGCGCATCGAAAGCGCTGGCGTCGATCGTTGCCGTCGCGCGCGGCGGCTTCGGTGAGTTGGAGATAGGCGCCGAGCAACGCCCGGCGGAGTTGATCGCCGAGGGGCGCGTAGCCGCGCGGCAGCTTGCGGACGAGGGCGTCGCCGCCGACGAGCGCGCTTCGAGCGACATGAAATGCGTCAAGACGATGATGGGCGAATCGTGTGGTGTGCATGAGAGTCGCCTCCTTGCCCGAAGCTCCGGGCCTCGTCCCCCCCAGCGCAGGCGGCGTGACGACGCCGACGCGCGCGCACGCGTGGAGACGTGGGCCGGCGTTGGCGCGGCGCGTGCGCGTCAGGCCGCGGCCCGGAGCGCAGGGCGAGGAGGCGCCGCGTGCGCGGCTGCGACCGCGATCGAGGTTTGAGGTTCGCGGTTCGCGGTTCGCGGTTCGCGGAAAGGGTCTCACGGTGAGAGCCGAAGCCATCGGCGCGCCTGCTTGAGCAGGTTGAGCCCCACCGCCGAGACGCTGTCATTTCGCTGACCCTCGGTGAGTCTGAGCTCGACCGGTACGCCAAGGGCATCGACGATCAGGTGGGCCTTCGTCGTCGGCCCGCCACGAGACCTTCCGAGCGCGTTACTTTGGGCCCCCCCTTTCCGCCCGCGGCGTGCTGGTGAGCGCGATTAATCGTCGAGTCTACGCTGAACCACTCGCGATCAATGTCGTCGCGCAGCGCCTCGAACAGAAGGTTCCACTTACCCGTCTTCGCCCACCGATCGAAGCGATTGAACACCGTTTTCCATGGACCGAGCTCGCCTAGCAAGTCGCGCCGAGGAGCTCCTGTGCGACGCCACCAAAGGACCGCTTCGAAAAACAAGCGATCGTCCTTCGGCGGCCGGCCTGCGCGACCGTCGGATTGT
>JBBRLQ010000144.1:0-1290 GCA_038231275.1 Polyangiales bacterium | reverse complement strand
GTGCTCGGCGTTGCGGTTGCTCTGCCTGCAGGACGACATTGCCGAGCGCGTGCTCGCGATGCTGAAGGGCGCGATGCGCGAGCTGGCGATCGGCGACCCGGGCAAGCTCGCCACCGACGTGGGACCGGTGATCGACGAAGAAGCGCGCGCCAATCTCGAGCGCCACCTCGCGGTGATGCGCGCCGCCGGAAAGAGCGTGTTCCAGCTCCCCGCGCCGGCCGCTTCCACGCGCGGCACCTTCGTGCCGCCCGCGCTGGTCGAGATCGATTCCATCGGCGAGCTCGAGGGCGAGGTGTTCGGCCCCGTGGTGCACGTGCTGCGCTTCGAGGCCGCGAAGATTGCCGAGCTGGTGCGCGCCATCAACGACACGGGTTACGGCCTCACCTTCGGCCTGCACACCCGCATCGACGAGACCGTGGACGAAGTGGTCGCGCTCGCACGAGCGGGGAACGTCTACGTGAACCGCAACATGGTCGGCGCGGTCGTGGGCGTGCAGCCGTTCGGCGGGGAGGGCAAGTCGGGTACCGGGCCCAAGGCGGGTGGCCCGCTATACCTGCACCGGCTGCGCGACGACGAGAATGTGGCGCCCGTGACTATGGGCGCGCGCCGCGACGACGGGAAGGCCGACCTGCTCGCCCCTCTGCGCGCGCTGTCCGAATGGGCGCGACGTGAAGGGGACGAGGCGCTGGTGCGAGCTTGCGCGGAATACGAATCGCTGAGCCCGTTGCCCTTTCGCATCGACTTGCCCGGGCCCACGGGGGAGAAGAACTCGCTGCGCTTCGCTGAGCGCGGCAACCTGCTGTGCGTTGCGACCGACAGCGCCGCGCTGCTCGAGCAGGTCGCCGCCGCACTCGCGACCGGAAATGTGGCGTTGCTCGGCGAAAGCGAGGCAGCGCGCGCCCTCGTGCCGCGATTGCCTTCGGCCGTGGTGTCGCGCGTGCGTGTAGCAAGCGCCGGGGACGACATCGCGGCGGCGCTTTTCGAAGGGGCGGACGACGCCCGCACCCGGTTGCACGAAAATCTCTCGCGCCGCGGCGGCGCGTTGGTCCCGCTCGTGACGCGCGGCGCCATGACCTGGCGTTATCCCCTCTATCGGCTCGACGTCGAGCGCGTGGTCAGCGTGAACACCACGGCGGCCGGTGGAAACACCACGCTCATGACGCTCGGTTGAGGGCGCCCATAGGCGCTATAATTTCAAACACTCGTTTGAAATCCCCTCGGAAATGAAAATACTCGTCCCCGTAAAGCGGGTGGTCGACTACAACGTGAAGGTGCGCGTGAAGGCCGACC
>JBBRLQ010000143.1:0-1338 GCA_038231275.1 Polyangiales bacterium | reverse complement strand
TGTTGAAGTCGGCCGGGTTGTCGAACCGGACGCGCCCCTCGCCGAGAGCCTTCTCGAAGCCCGACAGGTAGCCGTCGATGATGCGCAGCTCGTCGTCCTTCGAGAGTGCGATTGCTGCGGCCCGCAGCTCGACGAGCTTGTTCTCGGCCTTCGCCTGGATGCGCGCCTGCGCTTCGCGGCGGCGTCGCTGCGCGTTGTGCGTCTTCGCGTACTCGGCGATCACGCTATTCGACACGCCGTACCGCTCGGCGAGCTCGCGGTAGCTCGGGTAGACGACGGCGGTGCCGTTGCCGTCCTCGCAGGGGACGACCTCCCCGAAGACGAGGATGCGATCGAGCTCCTCGTAGGGGACGCGCGGACCTTCGCTCTTGCGCGGGCGTCCTCCGCGGCGCGGTTCGCCGTCCATCACACGCCTCGCGTGCTCCACCACTCGCGGAGCAGATCGAGGAAGTCCTCGAGGCGGATCACGACGAAGGGATCGTCGTGGTCTTCCTTGCACACCGCCACCGGCCACCGGCCTTTGCCGAGCGCGCCGTCCACCGCCTGCTGAAGCGCCGGGCGGACGTGAACGCGCTTTCCGCGCTTCGCCTCGATCCACATTCCCGGCGCATCGACGTCGGGCACCTCCGACCCCGAGCGGAACTGAAGGCCGCGTCGGACGCGGCTTTCGCCGAAGACCTCGGCGAACCGATGGACGAGCCAACGTTCAAAATCTGCCCCCTTCCTCCGACATCCCGCGCCCTTCATCACGCCACCTCCCGCCAGCCGCGACCGAGCGCGACGCGCGATATCGAGGACGCGCTGACACCGAATCGATCGGCGAGCGTTCGGAGCGAGACCCCGTCCGCGCGCTGCCTCCGGATCTCGCGCACGCGGTCCGGATTCAGCCGCGAGTGCGCCCACGGCCCCATGCGTCCGGAACGCGCGGCGTGCCGCACGTTCTCCGTCACCGTCACCCAGCGAAGGTTGCCGATCGCGTTGTCACTGCGATCGGCATTGCGATGGTCGCAGACCATGCCCGGACCTCGCGGGCCTTCGAACGCTGCGAGCACCAGTTGGTGCACGAAGACCGTGAGCTTTCCAAGCACGGGATGCGTGAGCTTCACGCACCAGTAGCCCTTGTCGTCGCGCCCTCCGACCAGCACTCGCGGGCTCTCGCGCCGCACGTTGAGCTTCGCGGGCGTCCGCCAACTACGGACGGCACCGACGTTGCTGACCTCGTACCAGCCGTCGAAGCCAGGGACTACGCACCACTGTTCCGCGCTCACGCGGCGCCTCCCTTCGAGAGGCGCACCAGCTCCGCCGCGCAGTAGTTGAGCGCGTCCATCACCTCCGCGA
>JBBRLQ010000142.1:0-1341 GCA_038231275.1 Polyangiales bacterium | reverse complement strand
GTGCCGCTGACGCGCGAGGACACCCGTGGACTGATCTTCAACTTCACATCGCAGCCGAAGTGGAATGCCGCGTCGTCGAGAGAGATCGCGAAGGAGTTAGGCATCCGGAGCCACAATACGGTCGAAAAGCACCGCTGCCCGGCATTCGCGGGTACGAAGCGGATGGGACGGGACCGGAAGTTCCGACGCCCACCAGCGGCTGGGCGTAATCGCGGCGACCACAGGAGTTACACGCCCATGACCGTCATCAGCATCCTCCACATGTTCGCAGAGCGTGTCGCCGCGCACGATCCACTGCATCGCCTCGCGCACCGCTGACTGCAGCAGGGGTCGGCGCGTGGCGCATCAGTAGGGCAAGTCGTCCATCAGTGATGGAGGGGCCTTTGCGATCTCGGTATCGACCGAAGCATGGTAGCGGCCGAGGGGCGTAAGCAGCGCGGACGCGTGGAGGGAGAGGCGGCGTGCGGCGCGCAGGGACGGGGGCTCGTGCGGCCCAGCCGGGTCGGCGAGGGTCGTGTGCTCGGCGGCGAGCGAGGCGAGCAGGACGTGGATCGCGTGCTCGAGAATCGCGATCGTCGCAAGCTCGGGGGCCGCGCGCAGGGCGCGCGCGAGGCGTGTCGTCGTTCGTGGAGCCGCCGGTGCCGGAGCGCTCAAGCGCGGCCTCGATCGGCGCGGGCGTCCTGGACGTCCTGGGCGGCGACGAGGTTCTTTTTCCGGGAGGCGGCGACGATCATGGCGGCCGAGGCGATGCGGTTGAGTCGACGCGGCACGCCGGTCGAGGCGTCGAAGAGCGCGCAGACGGCGTCGTCCTCAAAGACGGGCTGGGCACGAGCGCCGGCGGCGTCGAGGCGCAGGCGGACGTACTCGCGCGTCTCGTCGAGCGAGAGCGGGGCGAGGCGGGCGACGGTGGTGATGCGCTGATCGAGGGCGTGGTGGGTCGGCTCGGCGAGGCGATCGTCGAGGGACGGATGACCGGCGAGGACGAGGACGAAGGGGCTCTTGCGATCGAAGTCGGCGATCGAGAGCAGGCGCACGTCCTCGAGGGTGTCGTCGGGCAGCAGGTGGGCCTCGTCGAGGACGAGGAGGTGGCGGCGCTCGTCGTCGAGGAGGGTCTGCGAGACGGCGAGCGCGGTCTCGGCGCGTGAGCGCCTGGGCGCGAGGCCGGCCTTGCGGGCGAGGACGTTGACGAGGCCGAAGGGGCCGACGGTCGCGTGGGCGAAGTAGTGGACGACGACGTTTTGCTTTTGCAATTCGTCGGCGAGCTGGCCGAGCAGCAGGCTCTTGCCGCAGCCCGGCTCGGCGACGAGCGCGGAGGCGCCGTCGATCTCGACGGTGAAGCGC
>JBBRLQ010000141.1:0-1344 GCA_038231275.1 Polyangiales bacterium | reverse complement strand
TGGCTCGACGCCGCCGGCGTTTCCAAAGGACCCATCTTTCGCGCCGTAAATCGGCATGGATGTGCCGGTGCCGCGCGCCTCTCCGATCGCGCCGTCGCCCTCGTGGTGCAGAGCGCCGCTGCCTCGATCGGCCTCGACGTGTCCACGTTCGCCGGGCACTCGCTGCGCGCGGGCTTCGCCACCTCGGCGGCACGCGCCGGCAAGCCGGACCGCGACATCATGAAACAGACGGGGCACCGCTCACGCGCGATGCTCGATCGCTACGTGCGCGGCGCGCGTCTCTGGGACGATAACGCCGCCACTGGGCTCCTGTAGTCGCCACACCGCTCGGCCGAGCCTGAGGATCCGCGGCGAGCGGCGGGCGCGACGACGAGCCACCGCACGCCGCGGACCGCCCCAAGGACGTCGAATCGCATGGCCAATACCCTCCAATTCCCGGCGTGTCGCGTGGTCGATCCTATCACCCGCTACATTGATACAATTCTACACGTATCGGATTCAACGCAAGCGATACTTGGCGAACAGGTCGTCCATCGCTTCCTGCAACAGCTCCTGACCGCTCTTCTCTTGATCGATGCCGAGCTTCCGGAAAGTGTCCCACGTGGACTTCGGGAAGTGCCCGCCGATGAACTTGCTTCCGACGCGGCTCGGCGGGGTCGTGCTCGCGAGCCCCTCACTCGTCGGCGCCTTCGTCCTCGCTCGCGTGGAGGTGGTGGGGGTCGTTGGTGCCGTCACCTCGGCGGGCGGTTCGCGGTTGAGCCGCAATTTCGGGCGCTGTGTCATCGTGTAGGATCCTATCGTTCGATACGTGTATCACTTTATACACTCATAACCCAGTCATAAAGCGCGCCGATCTCCTGAGCGGCCTTGCTCTTCGGGTCGTACTCCTCGACGCTTCGCCCGTCGTTCAGCGCGTCGGCGAACGCCATGTAGTAGTGAACATCAACCGGCGCGACGGAGAGCAAGGGAGCGAGCGCGGCGCGTGCTTCCTCGTGTCGCGTCCCCTGGACGGGGCACGAGCTCAGAACGATGAAGGCCTGCTGCCCCTTCTTCTTCACCGCCTTGACCTGGGCGACCGTGCGCGGCGTCGCGCGCATGTCGTTCGCGAAGGGGCGGCAGGGAATCAACACGACGTCCGCGGCGGCGATGACCTGCTCCGCGATCGTGTCGGCGCGTCCCGCCGTGTCGAGGATCACGAGGTCCGCGCGCTGCTTCTTCGCCTCGGCCAAGAGGCGCGGCAAGTCTTGAGCGCGGGCGCTGACGACTTCCAGATCGTCGCTGGCACGTTCCGCGCGCCACTCCTTGATCGTGTCCTGGTTGTCCAGCTCGACGAGCGCCACGGCT
>JBBRLQ010000140.1:0-1374 GCA_038231275.1 Polyangiales bacterium | reverse complement strand
CTCCCGCGCGCGCCCGACGACGTCGCCGCGGGCGGCGGCGAGCTCCGAAAGTGAGAGGCGCTCGACCGTGCGAACGACCGGCACGACGAGGCCCTGCGGAGCAGCGACCGCAATGCCGACATTGGCCGTCGGGAACTTCAGCAGCGCATCCTCGGTGTACTGGACGTTGACGTCGCGGTGGCGCATCAAGGCCTGGGCGCAGACCTTCGCAAGCAGGTCGGTGACCGTAACGCGCACGTCCGGGCTCAGCTCGCGCACGCGCGCGATCAGGTCGTTCGCGCGCGTCATGTCGGCGCTGACCGTCAGCTGGAAGACGGGCGCCTGCCACGCGGCCGTCAGCCGACGCGCGATCGTCTTGCGGATCTTCGTCAGCGGGACGGACTCGACCTCGCCCGAGGGGGCGTGCGACGGCGGCGCTTGCTCGCCGGGTTCGGAGACGGCGCCGCGATCGACGTCCTCGGCGACGATCCGGCCGTCCGGGCCGGTGCCATGCAGGCTCGCGAGCTCGATCCCGCGCTCCCGCGCGATGCGCCGCGCGAGCGGCGAGGCCTTGATTCGACCGCCGTTACCGCTGTTGTCAATGCTGGGTGCAGAGCCTGATGCGTGTGTCGACTCGACGCTTGCGGCGAGTTGCGCTGCGGCGTCGCGGCCCTGCTCACGCTCGGGCTCGCGCTTCGGCGCCTCCGCCGGCTTCTCGGCGCTTGCCGGCATGCCGCGGTCTTGAGATCCCTCGACGGGAGACTCCGCCTGAACCTCTTCGCCCGCCTGGCCGATGTAGGCGATCGTCTGGCCGACGGGCGCCTCGCCCTCGGCAAGCGCGATCTTCAGCAGCACGCCGGCGAAGTCGGACTCGACCTCCTGCGTGACCTTGTCGGTATCGATCTCGAAGAGCGGCTCCCCCTTCGCGACGGTGTCGCCCTCGGCCTTCAGCCACTTGGTGATCGTGCCGGCCTCCATGCCCTGACCGAGACGCGGAAGCTTCACCTCGCTGGCCACGGCGCTACTTCCCCACCGTGCGCTTGATTGCGGCGAGCACGTCCTCGGCGTGTGGCACGACGAACTGCTCCATCACCGGCGCGAACGCGAGCGGCGCGAACTTTGCGCCCACGCGCTCGATCGGCGCGTCGAGGTAGTCGAATGCCTTGTACTGCAGCACAGCCGCGACCTCGGCGCCGAAGCCCATGCGCGTCACGGCCTCGTGGGCGACGACGACGCGGTTCGTCTTCTTGACCGACGCGACGAGCGCGTCCTCGTCGAGCGGCTGCAGCGTGCGCGGGTCGACGACCTCGACAGAGACGCCTTCCTTCTCGGCCTCGATCGCGGCGGCGAGCGCCTCGTGCACCATGCGCCCGGTCGAGATCACCGTCACGTCCT
>JBBRLQ010000139.1:0-1448 GCA_038231275.1 Polyangiales bacterium | reverse complement strand
GAAGCTCGTACGGCCGCTGTTCGGCGGGAACGACGGCGGCGCGGGCGGGATGCGCGAGTCGCTCAGCGCCGGCGCGGGGTACGACGGCGGCGCGGGCGGGATCGATCCGCCTCCCCCCATGCCGCCACCCCCCATCTCGGGCGTCCCGATCCGCCGCCGTGCAGCGTGGGGAAGCCGGAGACGAAGCGCTCGAAGCCCGGCACGCCGGCCTCGAAGGTCTGCGGCGCGGCGACGTACACGAAGTCGTACACGCAGCCGTCCTTCTTCAGGACGTAGAGGTCGTACGCGCGCGGCACGCCGTCGAGCTTGGCGGACATGCGCGTGTGGAGCGCCTCGCGCCCGTCGAAGGGGATGGTCTCCTCGGAGGCGATCTCGCGCGCGGTGGTCCCCATGACGAGGTGGTTGGTGAGCGCGGCGAGCGGCGTGTCGTCGCTCTTCCTGCCGCAGCGGGCGTTCACGAGCGCCGAGGCGCGGTGCGCGTCGTCGCGGTAGGCGAGGCTCGCCGCGTCGACCTTCACCGCGCGCCACCCGGCGGGCACCTCGTCGATCTTGAAGGCCACCTGCTCGTCCCGGTACACGCCGCCCGCGTCGAGCCCCACGCGTGCCCCGCCGCACGCACCCGACGCGAGCGGAGCGAGGAGCGCGAGGAGGGCGAAGAACGCGAGCGCGACGGGCGACACGAGCGCCGCGACGAGGGCGCGGGCGTGGCTCCGGGAGTTGCCGCGTCGGCGTCGCGAGAGAGCGAGCATGGCAAGCCGTGATACCACGCATGCCGGTTCGATTTCCCCAATCACGCCGCTTCGATGCCTCGCCCGTGGCCTGCGATGCGCGGCCCTCGCGAGGGGCGCGTCACGCGCCTGACGCGCCCCGGTGGTCGCGACTTCCCGCCGATGCTCCGGTTTCGCGCCCGCCGCGGCGTGACCTTTCGCAATCTGGCGGCTATAACCGCCCGTTCCGATGACGATTCGACTTTACAACACGCTCACGCAACGCGTTGAGGACTTCGTCCCGCGCACCCCCGGCGAGGCCAAGGTCTACGTCTGCGGGCTCACCACGTACGACAAGGCCCACGCCGGCCACGGTCGCACGAACACGACGTTCGACGTCCTCGTGCGGCACCTCCGCGCGCGCGGACTCCGCGTGACGTTCGTACGGAACGTCACCGACGTCGACGACAAGATCCTGGCGCGCGCCAAAGAGCGCGGCGAGGACCCACTGGCGCTTTCTTCGCGCTTCAGCGACCTCTGCGACGAGCAGCTCCGCACCTTTGGGTGCAAGGACCCCGACCACGCGCCCAAGGTCTCGGCGCACATGGACGAGATCACCACCCACATCGAGGCGCTGATCGCGAAGGGCAACGCGTACGTCGCCGAGACGCCCAAGGGGAAGGACGTCTACTTCCACGTCCGCAGCTTCCCCGCTTACGGCAAGCTCTCGCGGCGCAAGAT
>JBBRLQ010000138.1:0-1453 GCA_038231275.1 Polyangiales bacterium | reverse complement strand
GGCGGAGATGACCTGGCCGCAGCCGTACGCCGGCTTCGTCGATGCCGGGCGATTCAACTTCACGAACGTCGCCCGCACCCGCGCCGAGGCGGTGCTCCGCATCGAGGCCGAGAAGGCCGCGGTCGCGTTCGGACGAAAGGTCTCGACGTGACGCGCGCCGGCCGTCTTCGCCGGACCGCGGCCCGTGTCGCGCAGGCCACGCGGCTCGTGCTCATCGTCGTCCAGGAAGCCTGGAAGATGGCGCGGCGTCCGCGATGAGCCGCGACGCTGTCATCGACGCCTCCGTCTACGCCGCGGTGAACACGCACCCGACCATCTCCGCGGCGGGCATCCGCTACCTCTTCGCCGGCTTCACGCTCGAGCAGATCGAGATGTCCCTCGCGCGGCTGAAGCTCGTCGGTCTTGTCGTCTCGGAGATCGAGGACGGCCGGCCGGTGTGGTCGGTCGTGGCGGAGGCCTGACCCGTGGCCGGCGGTCTCCCCATCCCCCCCGTGGACCACTGGGGCGCGCTCCCGATCCCGAACGCCGCCCCCGCGGCCGGCGAGGCTCCGGGCGATCCCGCGCTCACCTACCTGCTCGGGTTCCTGAAGGCGTTCCTCCAGGACGACGCGAACGCCACCGGCGCGTGGACCCGCGCGGGCATCGCCCCCGCCATCCCCATCATCCGGAAGGCGTTCCCCTACGACCCGAGCGAAGGCGGCTTCGTCGAGACCGCGCTGCCGGCGCTCTACGGCTGGCGCTCCGAGATGCAGGCGCCCGAGCAGCTCGCCGACACCGTCCGCGTGCGCGCCTCGACGATCGCGCTCCTCTGGGTGTTCCCGCCCGCGACCCAGGCGACGCAGATGGTGCGGGAGTCGATCACGAACGCCATCGCGAGCGCCATCGACCTCGCCATTGAGCGCGGCCGCACGCCGGCGTTCATCGTCGCCGGGGACACCGACCCGCTTGCCGCGACACAGGGCTCCGACGTCTGGCGCTGGATGGCCTTCTGGCACCTGCGGATGGGCGTCGCCCGTCCCGCGAAGCTCGACGTGCCCGCCGCCGACGGATCGAAGACACGCCACTACGACGCCATCGCGATGACGGTCCTCCTCGAGGAAGACCTCTCGATTGACATGAGCCGCTACGCCGCGCTCGCCGGGCTCGACCTCATTGTCGAGAACGAGGCGGGCGCCGTCGTCGGCGAAGACCTGCTCCCGCACGTCTGAGCGCGCTGCGCCTGCGCGCCCGCTCCACGCCCCCTCTCGCGCTGGCAACACCCGCGCGCCGCCACGCCACCACCGAGGAGATTCCGCGATGCCGAAGCCGCGCGTCCTACGCGTGTACGTCAATCAGTACACGTACATCGATCCCGACGGCAGACCCGCCGGCGTCTACCCGCACGACCCCGCGTACATGCCCGGGCAGATGCACGTCGGCCTCACGCGGCTGCAGACGACGGTGACCGAGAAGC
>JBBRLQ010000137.1:0-1482 GCA_038231275.1 Polyangiales bacterium | reverse complement strand
GCGTGGCGCTCCGCGCGGCAGTGGGCCGCGGTCTCCTTGAGCGCCGCGTCCTGGCGCGCGTGAAGAGCGCGAAGCCTCGTGCCGAGGGTCGTGACCTTCGCGCGCTCTTGCCGCACGTAGTCCTTGTCCCGGTACTTCTTGAGCGCGCGCCCGTGGTCTGCCGTGGCTTGCTTCCGTGAACGGGTCGGCATGATGCTCCTCTCGCGCCGCGGTCTCCTCCCTTCGAGGGAGGGCCGCGTGCGCGCCTACCTACGCAGCCACCGCGCGAAGAGCGCCGAGCGCCGCGCGTGCGGCGTCTTCCCCCGCGGCCACGTACCGGCGGCGGAGATCCCGATTGAAGAACCCGTCGAACGCCCCGCCCTCGAGCGGGAGCTCCGGACGGATCTCCACGATCTCGAGCTGCCGCCGCCCAGACCACCCCAGCGCGGCGAGCGCGTCTTCGAGCGCCGCACCTTCCCCGAAGCGCGCCTCAAGCGCGAGGAGCGCGCGGTTCACGCTCCGCGCCTCGCGAACGTCTCGGTACAGCCGCTCGCTGACCAGGATCTCCACCAGGTGCGCGAGAAGCCCGATGCCGTGACCGTCCGCAGGCTCGGGGTGAAAGAGCGCAGGCGACGGCGTGACGACGAAGATCCGATCCACGTCGTTGTCCTCGATGGCGTGCTTGATCGGAGCGTTGTTGACGAGACCGCCGTCGAGGCAGGCGACCGGCTCGCCGTCGACATCGATGGGCACCGGGCGGAACGCGCCAGGGAACGCCGCCGACGCGGTGACCGCGTCCAGGATGGGCCCGAGGTCTCGCCCCTCGTCGAAGCGCGCTCCGTCGAAGCGAAGGACGCGCTCGAAGCTCGACGCCGCGCGCCCGTCTTCGAGCACGGTCCGGCCCGCGACGGTCGTCACGACCACGCGGAGCTCCACGGGCCGCCGCGGCGTCGAAGGGCGCACGTAGCGCGCGAGGAGCTCGCGCACCTTGGCGCTCGAGGAGAACCCGTCGAGCTTCGCGAGCCCCGCGAGGCTCGGACGGAAGACGTCGCCGAAGCTCGCGTGATCGAGCCACAGCGACTCGAGGTCGTACGCGGCATCGCCCGCGGCGCCTCCACGAATTGCCGGCGAGAGGAACGCCGCGTTGAGCGCGCCCGAGCTCGTGGCGACGACGCGCGTCACGTTGAGGCACGGAAGCTCGTTGAACAGGACGGCGCACGCGCCCGCTCCAAAGGCGCCCTTCGCGACGCCGCCCGCCAAAACCAATGCATCGGACATGGATCACTCCCGTTGCCGCGCGTCTCGTGCGCGGCGGTTCGTATCGTTCCGGCGGCACTCACGACCGAGGGGCGCAATCTCCCTCGCGCGAGGCGCGCGTTGTTCAAGAGGTCCGCGGGAACGCTGCGCCTGTGTGCACCCAGGCGCGCGAGCTCGCGGGGCGAGCGTCAGCGCGTCGTGCTGTACACGCGCGCGAAGAAGTAACTCTCAACCATCGGATCGTTG
>JBBRLQ010000136.1:0-1528 GCA_038231275.1 Polyangiales bacterium | reverse complement strand
TCGTCTCGCCAGTCGCGCGCCACGGCTCACTGAATGCCTGCGCAGCGGCTGCATGGAAAGAACTACTTCACGCGCAGCGCGCGATCGATCTCACACAGTGCGGCATGGAACACATGGACTCACCCGTGAACGGATACGTTCGAAGACCGCCTCTTCGACAGCAGCAGCGTCGGACTTCCGCTCGTACGCTTGGAGGAGCGTGACCATCGCGAGGAGCGCGGGTGGCTTCGGGGGATTGCCACGCGGCAGGTCCGCGTACATCACGGCCAGCTCGGCTTGAAACGCCTCGTCGAAAAGTTCGTGCCGGTGATTGCGGAGAAAGGCGAACAGTCGCCCCGTACGAGTCAGCCGCTTGCAGACCATCGTCTCGAGGCGGGAGAGTTTGACCGGGAATACCCAGCGCGTCGTGCTCGGCATCCCCGAGAAAGATCACCGCGACGGCTGCGCGTCGATCGCCTTGTGTAAGAGATCGAAACCGCTGTGGTTCTCGGCAGCGTGGCCGGGCGAACGCCCGTGACGTGGCGGTTACGTGATCGGTGCTCTAGCGCGTTCGCGCGTCTTTCATCGAGCGCGAGCCCATGTCGGCCGCGCATGCTGGCCGGCGCGCCGGCCGTAGCTTTCCTCGCGCCGCGCCCGGGCTCTTCATCAAATTGTAACCCGGTACATCCGCCACGCGGTGCTTGGCCTCGACGGGGCGTGGCGCGTGGCGCAGAACTATCGCGCTGTGCTCCGCGACGTGCGCGCGCGGACCCGTCGGCCGGCGGCCTCGTCGTGGCGGTCGCCGGTCTCCGCGCGTCGCGTGGCGAGCTCCGCATCGTACGCGAGGGCGTCGGGCGCGAAGCGGACGTTTGGCGAGACCGGCGGCGCGTCCAGTGTCGAAAGGGGCCCGCCGGCGCGGAGCCAGCCGCGGCCGAGGAGCCACGTCCGCGCCGGTGGCCGCCAGGGCTCCGTGTCTCCGAGGAGCACGTCGGTCACGCGCGCGTCCCGCCATCCGCCGAACGAGGGCCCGGTCGAGAACCGATCCGTGACTCCGACGCCGTGGACGCGCGCGCCGTGGCGCTGGAAGTTCTGGAAGATGTAGACGAGCGCGTTCCGGACCTCCGTGGGCGTGGCGAGCTCGCGGCGATGATGACGATCCGCCCAGACCTTGCCCGTGCGGCCGAGGAGCTTGTTCAGCCGGCGCGCGAAGGAGATCGCGAGGCCCGCGATCCCGCGGCGGATCATGTCGCGGTCCTTCGTCTCGAGGCCGCGCTTCGCCCGCTGCGAGACGAGGCGAGGCGAGCGGACGATCGCGCGGGGCGACGCGCCCTTTGCCTCCGCGGCGAGGTGGAGGTGGTTGTCCTGGATCGAGAAGTGAACGATCTGGAAGTCGCCGCCGTAGTCGCGGCGCGACTGGTCCTTCAGCGCTTGCTTCAGCAGGTTCTGGACGAGCTCGCTGCGGAGCTTCGGGACGCCCTTCGCCACGCGCATCGTGACGTGGACGGGACAGCGCGCCACGTGGTCGGGGCGAGCGCGGTGGGGCACGTTC
>JBBRLQ010000135.1:0-1529 GCA_038231275.1 Polyangiales bacterium | reverse complement strand
GGTCGCAGCCGGCGATCGCCGCGAGATGGGACACGCCTCCGGCGGCCACGATGGCATTCTCAACAGCCTCGGTCGACATCGCGGCCGCTTGGCGGGGTCGGCCTCCGACGTCGCTGCGGATGTCGACCGTCTCCGTCGTCCACCCGGAGCCGCCGGGCATCACGGCGCCCACGTGGAGCGCGCGCCCGGGCCGCGTGCGATGCACGGTGCGAAGGCGACCGTGGGCCTGCTCGAGCTCCGCGCGGCACCAGGCCTCGTAGCGCGCCTGCCAGCCACCGAGCTGGAGGAACGCCGCGTCGTTGTAAACGTCGCCAAGGTTCCGCCATGGGTCGCCGAGCGTCACGACCGCGTCGGCATCGGCCATGGTGTTGAGCCCGCGCGTCGCGCCGTAGTGGCCGAAGAGGAGCGACCGGCGGAGGCCTCGCAGTGCGGGTCCGACCGCCGCGTCGAGTTCGTCGAGCGTCTCGGGGTTCTGCCGATCATCGCGCCACGCTCCGCGACATGCGTCGCGATCGATGCCCGCGCAGAATCGGAGCGCGGTTTCCAACGTGCGAAAGGTGATGACTCCAAGCGCGCCCGTCTCGGCCGTTTCGGACGCCCACGCGACGGCGACCTTCACCGCGTTCACGAGCGCCGGCGTCACGGCGAGGGATCGGCCGTGGAACCACGCCTTCCGATTCGCGTGTCGCGTGCGGAAGAGCGTCCTTGCGATCGGCGCGCCATCAGCGGCCGTAAAGACGCGCAGGGGTGGCTCGTAGCCGACGATGCGCGCGAGCACCGGCGCGTGCAGCTCGACGTTCGCGTCGAGCACGACGACGCTCCCGTCGCGACGAAGGGCGCGAGCGAGCGCGTCGCGTGGGGCGGTGATGAGCAAGACCTGCTGCTCGTTCCGCATCTCGACACGGACCACGACCGGCACCTCGCTGGCGAGCGCGTGATGGATCTGTCTGAGCACGGCCGAGACGCGGCCGAGGCGCTTTGCGCGCGCGGGGACGAGGAGCGTGAGCTCGACGACGTGGCGAAGGATCGGTGGCGCGCGTCCATGGTGTCCTTCCGGGAACGGGGCGGCGATCGCGCAGTCGACGAGGTCGCCCTCTACGGCAGCGGAGCGGCGCGCTTGCTCCAAGAGTGTTTGCGGAACAGCGCCTGCGTGCGCCCGTACCGCGGCGACGGCGTCGATGGCTTCGTCGAGCGGTGCGTGCGCGAGGTACGCGCGGAGGGCCCGGAGCGCGGGTTCGACGGCGCCCACGAACCTGCCATCGAACATGGTGAGGGAGTGGTCGACAGCGAGGTCGAGGTCCTCGACCGTGAAGACCGTCGTTTCGAGGAAGTCTTGAATCTCGTCGATGACGAGGAGTCCGACATGCCCCGCGTGCGCGTCCAGCTGGGCGACCAGCGCGTGAGGGCCGACGGCGATGCGGGCGTCGTCGGGCCCTTCGACGCCGTCGCGTGCGCGGCACGTCTCGAACGCGGGGCATTTCACTTCGGCGCCACGCCGCTCGCACAGCTCCCACTGCATTCGCTGGCCC
>JBBRLQ010000134.1:0-1541 GCA_038231275.1 Polyangiales bacterium | reverse complement strand
CGGTCCGCGAAACGCCGCGCGGCGCCCTCGAACGTGAACACGCGGTGCGCGATCGGTCCGATGCCGACGAGGCGCGCGAGCCCGCTGCCCTTGATGAAGCCGTCGAGGCCGCCGGCCGCGCTGTCGTCCTGCTCGCTCATCGGGTTGACCTCACAGGTTTCGAGCCGCGGAAACCCGGTCCTTCAGGGCCGGGAGGAGCGGCGGTTGCGCGAACCAGCATGAGTGCTAGGTTCAATCCAGCATGAAGCTCGTCGCCGTCGCGAAGTTGCTCCCCACGCCCGCGCAAGCTGACGCGCTGCGGGCGACGATGGAGCGCTTCAACGCGGCGTGCGACTGGCTCGCGGGCGAGGCGTTCGGCACCGGCGTCACGCGCCAGTACGACATGCACGGCCTGCACTACCGCGCGCTGCGCGAGCGCTTCGGGCTGTCCGCGCAGATGGCCGTGCGCGCGCTCTCGAAGGTCGCCGATTGCTTCTCGCGCGACAAGGCCAAGCGCCCGCGCTTCAAGCCGCTCGGCGCGGTCCCGTACGACCAGCGCATCTACTCGTTCAAGGCGCTCGACCGCGTCTCGATCCTGACGCTCACCGGTCGCGCGCTGATCCCGTTCGTCGCGGGCGCCTACCACGGCGCACGACTCGACGGCCGGGCGGCGCGCGGGCAGGCCGATCTCGTGCTGCGTCGCGGCAAGTTCTATCTCTACGTGACCGTCGAAGTACCCGACGGTGCACCCGTCGATCCCGAAGGCTGGCTCGGCGTCGACCTCGGCATCCGCAATCTCGCCACGGACAGCGACGGCGAGCGCCACTCGGGCGCGGCCGTCGACGCCGCACGCGTCCGAATCCACACGCTCCGCAGCGCGCTCCAGTCCGCCGGGACGAAGAGCGCGAAGCGCCACCTCAAGAAGCTCGCGGGCAAAGAGGCTCGCTTCCGCTCCCACACGAATCACGTCCTGTCCAAAGCGCTCGTGACCAAGGCTCAAGACACCGACCGCGGCCTCGCGCTCGAAGACCTTCGAGGCATCCGCGGGCGGACACGGTTTCGCAAGCCTCAGCGCGCGCAGATGGGATCGTGGGCTTTCTTCCAGCTCCGGGCGTTCCTCACGTACAAGGCACAGCGAGCAGGTGTCGCGCTCGTCGTCGTCCGCGCCGCGTACACGAGCCAGACGTGCCCGGAGTGTGGACACTGCGCGCGTGCCAATCGGCGCTCGCAGGCGGAGTTCGTTTGCACGTCGTGCGGCTTCGCGTCCCACGCCGACCACGTCGGCGCACGCAACGTCGCACGCAGGGCGCCCGTAATCGCGCCTACCGTTCGAGTCGTTGAAGCGGGAAACGAAGACAGCCATTCGACACCTCGCAGAGACTACGGACAAAGCATCGCCCTTTAGGGCGGTGTTGGATTACCTCAGGTCCGCGCGGTGTTGATGCCGTGGAACTCGAGCGACGAACTGTTCGCCTCGCCGACGCTGGTGCCGAGGCCCGCCTTGCGCAGGTCGCCGGTGCACGTGTACGTCTTGCGCGCGAGCACGAAGTCGATCGTGATCT
>JBBRLQ010000133.1:0-1543 GCA_038231275.1 Polyangiales bacterium | reverse complement strand
GTGATCGCGTACTGCGCGAGCGCATGCGCAGGCAAGAACGCGTAGGCCGAGCCTCGGGCTTCGTTGTGGGTGTCGGGCCGCGCGGCATTTCCGGCGGGCACGAAGAGAAGCTTGTTCGACATGGCGTTCTCCTCTCTGGCTGCGTGCGTTGCTGGTTGGTGTTTCTGACGGGATTCGAACCCGCTTCAGCGGCGCCCTAAGACTGATCCATTCCCGGCGCTCTCACAGATCCAATCCGGACAGGTCGGCGCGGCGGGCTCGTGATCCACTCGACGGGCCACGACGGTGTCCGTGAGGTAGTCAGAACGGCAGGTCGTCGTCGGGTTCCGGCGCGTCGTGGACGCGTTGCAAGACGAGCTCCCGATACCGGACGATGGATCGTTCGAGCGTGGCGGCATCGCGAAGGAGACGCCTGGCAGCGACGAGATCGGACTCCACGCGCCAGGCAGGCGGCTCTCCGGCGAGCGCGGGCTGCGCCGCAAGCAGGGCATGGCGCGCGACGCGGAGGGTCTCGGCGAGCAGGGCGAGCAGGACGAGCTCGGGCGCCGCCACGAACGCCTCCGGCGTGATGTCGGCAGAGCAGGCGGCGAGCCGCGGTCGACGCGGAGGGCAGCGAGCGGTCACGCGGGTCGCGCGCTGCGCGGAGCGGCGGGGACCGACTTAGAAGCTCCCGACTTCTGCGCGCGCTCCTTGGCGACGTGCTGGCGGTAGCTCGGTCCGTCGATGTCGATGCGGACGGCGTGCATCGCGAGGCGGTCGAGGATCGCCGCGGTGAGCGTGGCGTCGCCGAGGAAGCGGCCCCAGTCGCTGAGCGCGATGTTGGACGAGACGGCGGTCGAGACGCGGCCGTATCGGCGATCGATGAGGTTGTAGAGGGTGTGCGCAGCGGTGGGCTCGTCGTCGCGCTTCTTGACCTGGCCGAGGCCGACGTCGTCGATGATGAGGAGGGCGGGACGCGCCCAGGCCTTCAGCCGGCGGGCGTAGGAGCCATCGGCGAGGCCGGCGTGGAGGTCGTCGAGGAGGTCGACGCACCGTGCATAGCGCATGCTTATTCCCTGCTCGCAGGCGCGGAGGCCGAAGGCCTTGAGGAAGTGGCTCTTGCCGGTGCCGCTCTTACCTGTGATGACGAGGTCCTCGCGCCGGCGGACGAAGTCGAGGCGTGCGAGCTCGACGACGAGCGCCTTGTCGACCTTCGGCTGGAAGTCCCACTCGAACGCCTCGAGCGCCTTGCGCTCGACGAGACCGCTCGATTCGACTCGCCTCGAGATCCGCTTCTCCAGCTTCAGTGCCGCCTCGAGACCGAGCACGTGCTCGAGGAGCGCCGTCGCTCCGGGGCGCTCGCGTGTGGCCCAGGCGAGCCGCTCGTCGAGCTCTGCGAGCGTCAGCGTCAGCCCGAGGAAGTCGAGGTGTCGCCGGAGCCGCTCGACGACGGCGTGATCGTCGCCAGCGCGTCGCTCGTCGCGACCGGGCTTGGTGTCGTGCTTGGGCATGGGATCTCCTCGACGTCTGGGGATGCGGGTGGAGCGGGAGAAGAGGAGACGGG
>JBBRLQ010000132.1:0-1543 GCA_038231275.1 Polyangiales bacterium | reverse complement strand
TGCAGCAGCTTCGCCTCGGCGTCCTTCAGCTTCTTCTCCGCTTCGACGAGCCGCTTCTGACGTTCGCGCTCCTCGCGGCTCTGGGCGAACAGCGTGGTCGCGCCGTCCTTCGGGTCCTTGCGGTCGAGCGTCGTCTTCCCGAAGAACGCGGCGAAATGGTAGAAGTCGTCCTGCGTGTAGCGCTCGAGCGGATGGTTGTGGCAGCGGGCGCAACCGATGCGCGTGCCGAGGAACGACTGGGCCACGGCGTCGGTGACCTCGCTCTCGGCCGCGTTCTTCTCGCCGATCAGGTAGGTGTAGTAGCCGATCTGCGGCGAGCCGACCGAATCGCCGCTCGCCGTGAGCACGTCGCGGACGAGCGCGTCCCACGGGCGGTCCGCCGCGACCTGGTCGTGGAGCCACGCGTGGAAGGCGCGCACGTTCTTCGCTCCGCGGACGTCGTGGTCGCGTTCCTTGCGGTTCTGGAACAGGTCGGCGAGCTGGAGCGTCCAGTAATCGGTGAACTCGGGACGGCGGAGCAACGAGTCCACGAGCCGCGCCCGCTTGTCCTTCGCGGTGTCGCCGAGGAAGGCGCGGACCTCGGTCGCGGTCGGCAACGTCCCGATGACATCGAGCATCGCGCGCCGGAGGAAGGTGGCGTCGTCGCAGCGCGGCGAGGGCGGAATGCGCAGGGCCTTCAGCTTCGCGAAGACAGGCTCGTCCACCGCGTTCTGGCCGCGGGCGAACTTCCAGTCCTCGACGACGTTCGTCGCCGGGATGGTGATGCGCACCACCTCGACCTGGCCTTGGAAGTGCGCCCGCACCGACGTCGCGCCCGGACGCACGGCCTTCACCAATCCGTCCGGCGTCACCTTCACCGTCGTCTCGTCGTTCGAGAAGAACTGCGCGAGCCAGGTCACGTCGCGGATCCGTCCGTCAGGCCAGTGCGCCCTTGCGAGCAGTTGTTGCGCATCGCCGGGTCGCAACGTCCTCGACGACGTCGTCGCGCTTTCGTCTGGAGCCGGGCTGCCGCTGAGGATCTCCAACCGCGCGGCATCGGCCTCCTGGTCCGCCGGCGAAGGACCCGGTGCGCGTGCCGCGATCCACGCCGCGAGCGTCCGGTGGTAACGTGAGCCTTCCGCGAAACGGACCTTGCCCTCGTGCGCCACGAGCCCGAGCGGCTTCGTGAGCAGGAGTGATTCCTCGGGCGCCGCCGGATTGATCCGCCGGGCGGCGATGTCGTCGGTGAGCCAGCCGAAGTCGAGTTCCGGCGCGTAGCCGCGGAGGGAGAGCTTGAAGCCGTTCTGGCCGGCGAGCTTCCCGTGGCACGCCCCCATGTTGCATCCGGCGCGGGTGAGCACCGGCTCGATGTCCTGCCGGAACGAAGGCACGGAGGCCGCCGCCGCGCCGGCCACGGTGACCGCGACCCGGTTGGTCAGGCCTGCGGCGATCGTCCAGACCTCCGCTTCACCGTCGCCGATCGGCCGGACGTTCCCCCGCGCATCCACCGAGAGGACCTTCTCGTCGGACGACACGAACCGCGCCGTGCGGGTCACGTCTTCCG
>JBBRLQ010000131.1:0-1560 GCA_038231275.1 Polyangiales bacterium | reverse complement strand
GCTCGTCGCGCGCGCCGCCGAGCTCGACCTGTTCATCGACACGACGATCACCGTCGACGGCGGCGGGCACCGAGGGCTCCGCAGAGACCCGAGCGGCGCCGTCGAGGAGGCCGCGTTGACGAAGCACGAGGCGGCGGCGCTCGTCGAGCTGATCTCGAGGCGCAAGGCACTGCGCGCGGGCGACTTCGCGACCGTGTCGGTGCACGCCGTCGACAAGGTGATCGAGCGCGCCCGCAGCAAGGTCGACGTGAAGCAGGGGCGCTACAAGTGGCGCGCGATCCACACCCTCGCCGCCGACACGCCGGAGGCGAAGCGCTGGCAATTCAATCCTGGGGCGAGCTTGCGATTCGCCGTCCTATCGCCAGCGACGTAGAGATGGCTTGTTCAGCGGCCTTCGGCGCGCATGCCGTGTAGCCTGCCCTGGCGATGGTATCTGTCGTCTCCGAGACCTTGCACGCCGCGTTCACGACCGAGTTCGCGTCGCTACTCCGGCGACTCGCGATGACGCCAGCGACGTTGCGGAGCGCGAAGCCTGGCCTCGTCGCTGCGCTCGCGGTGCGCGACGTAGGTGCGGATCGTCTCGAGGTGTGCGTGTGGTGCGACGGCGGGACCGGCACCAACCTTCGCCTGCGCGTCGACCGGGTGGCGCAGAGAGGCGGGCTCGAGCTGACTCAGCAGATCGCGCTCGTCGTCCCGTGGGCTAAGGATCCTGTCCGTCCTGGCGAGACTTCGCTCGATTTCGCGGGACAAGAGTTCCGTCCGCACGAGAGTCCTGAGCGGTTGCGCGAAGCGATCGCGTTCTTGGCGGGAGGCTTCGCGGCCGGGGCCCCACGCCTGGCCGCTGCCGTGCCGGAGCTGCGCCGCGAGATCGAGGAAGCCGCATCGTCGGCCGAGTGGCGCGCGGCAGTTGATCGCGCGGCTGACGCGTGGCGCAGCCGACACGTCCGCAGCAATCTGGACGCTCGGAAGGTCCATGCACGGCCGGTCTTCGTCGGTAGCGGTTTGGTTACCGTCGACGCGGAGGGCGAGCGCTACACGTTCCGCTTCGACACGACCGGGCTCGACCGCGGCTCGCCGATGTTCGTGTCGGGACGATTCCTCACCCCAGCCGCGACGCGCAGGGCCACGCGCCTCACGGCGGGCGCAACGTCATGGCACTTCGACGCGGCCGGCACTTTCATGCGCGCGTCGCGTGTGGACGAGGACTGAACTGCCGCGACGCCGCATGTAGCCACTCGCGTCAAACGAGGGGGCGCCGCCGTCCGTCGTGAAGTCGTCGTTCGCCCGCGGGCCGCATGACGGCGGTATCGAGCCGACTCCTCCCCATCCCTCGCTTCGCCCTCCCATCACCCTCCCTCGTCCCTCCCGATCCGGACACTGCACCTCGTCGACGGCAACAACGCCGCCGCGAGGAGACGAACGATGGACGAGCAGGGCGACAAGGAGTGGCGGTGCCGCAAGTGCGGGACGCTGCTCGGCGTGGAGCGCAAGGGACGCCTCCACCTCAAGTACAAGACCGCGCAGTACGTGGTGACGGGGCCCGTGAAGGCCGTCTGCCGC
>JBBRLQ010000130.1:0-1583 GCA_038231275.1 Polyangiales bacterium | reverse complement strand
CTGCGGAAAGTTGTAGGTGCGGATGCGGTCGGAGCGATCACCCGAGCCGACCAGGCTTTTCCTCTCGGCGGACTCCTTGGCGGCCGCCTCGCGCGTCTGCTTGTCCTTGATGCGCGCGGCCAGGACCCGCCACGCCTGCTCCTTGTTCTTGTGCTGGCTCCTGCCGTCCTGGCACTCGACCACGATGCCGGTGGGCAGGTGCGTGAGCCGCACCGCCGAGTCGGTCTTGTTCACATGCTGGCCGCCCGCGCCGCTCGCGCGATAGGTGTCGATGCGCACCTCCGACGGATTGATGTCGACGTCCACCGCCGCGTCGGCCTCGGGCATCACCGCGACCGTCGCCGCGGAGGTGTGGATGCGCCCCTGGGTCTCGGTGGCGGGTACGCGCTGCACGCGGTGGCCTCCGGATTCGAACTTGAGCTTCGAGTAGGCGCCGTTACCGACGACGCGCGCGATCACTTCCTTGAAGCCGCCGGCCTCGCCCGCGCTCTCGGAGACGACCTCGACCTGCCAGCGGTTGCGCTCGGCGAAGCGCGTGTACATCCTGAACAGGTCCCCGGCGAAAAGCGCGCTCTCGTCGCCGCCGGTGCCCGCGCGGATCTCGAGGAAGAGGTTCTTCTCGTCGTTCGGGTCGCGCGGCAGCAGCATCTTCTGCAAGTCCGCCTCGAGCCCGACGAGGCGCTCGCGGCCGGCCTCGATCTCGTCTTCGGCGAAGGAGCGCATGTCCGCGTCCTTCGCCATGTCCTCGGCGGCGGCGATGTCGCCCTCGGCCTTGCGGAACTCGTTGAAGAGCGCGACCACCGGCTCGATCTCGGCGCGCTCCTGGGAGAGCCTGCGGAAGTTGTCGAGGTCGTTCACCACCTCCGGGTCGGAGAGGCGGGTGTCGATCTCCTTCAGCCGCGAGTCGAGGCTCGCGAGCTTCGCCGCGATGGACGCTTTCATGGCCCGCGCGTCTCGCCCTCTTCGAGCTCGGGATAGAGGGTCTCGATGGCGCGCGCCAGCGCCTGGCGCTCGCCGTCGCCGGCGCGCGAGAGCGCCTGCGACGGGTGGTGCAGGAATTTGTTGACGAGGCCCTTGGCGAGCGCCTCGAGGATCGCGCCCGGATCCTCTCCTCGGGCGAGGCGTACGCGCGCCTTGGCGAGCTCGACCTCGCGATACTGCTCGGCGCGCCGGCGCAGCTCAACGATCGCCGGTACCGCGGCGCGCGCGCCCTGCGCCTCGCGGAACTCCGCCACCTGGCGCTCGATGATGGCCTCGGCGTCGGCGACCGCGGCGCGGCGGCTCTCGGCGCCTTCCTGCACGATGTTGCCCAGGTCGTCGAGGCTGTAGAGGAAGACGTCGCGCAGCGTGGCGACCTCGGCCTCGACGTCGCGCGGCACGGCGAAGTCGACGATGAACATGGGACGCTGGCGGCGCGCCTTCAGCGCGCGCTCGATGAGCCCCTTGCCCAGGATCGGCAGCGTGGACGCGGTGCCGGTGACGACGATGTCGAATTCGGCGAGGCGCGCGGGCAGGTCGGCGAGCGCGATCGCCTCGGCTGCGAAGCGCGCGGCGAACTCCTCGCCGCGCGCGAGGGTGCGGTT
>JBBRLQ010000129.1:0-1619 GCA_038231275.1 Polyangiales bacterium | reverse complement strand
GCCCTCGCCAATGAGCTCGCGCGGCGTCGCGATCGTGATCAGCTCGTCGTACGCGTCGCCCAGTCCCTTGCCGTCGGCGCGATAGGGCGTCGCCGTGAGGCCGAGGTGGATCGCGTCCGGGTAGTCCGTCGCGATCTCGCGGTACGACGCCGCGAGCGCGCGATGGCACTCGTCGACGAAGACCACGTCGGCGAGCGGGCGGGCGCGGCGACGACGCGTGTCGATGCTCGCGACCTGGACCGCCGCGCCAGGGCGCCTTCGGCGGTCGTTCGCCATGACGATGCCGACCTGCTCTACCGAGAGTCCCATGTCGAGGAGGCGCTGGTACGCTTGGGCGATCAGCTCGCGGCGGTGCGCGAGGAACAGCACGCGCTGCCCGCGCGCGAGGGCGCGGAGGATCAGCGAGCCGGCGATCGTCGTCTTGCCGCCGCCCGTCGGCAGCACCAGCACCAGGCGACGGACGCCCGCCGCGATCGTCGCTTCGATGCGGGCCACGGCGCTGAGCTGGTAGGGACGCAGACGGATCGCCCGCGGCGTGTCCGCCGGCCCGAATCGATCCGACATGCACGTCGCAAAGCGCGTCGCCAAGACCGAGGGGACGACCGTCGCCGCGCGCGCCCTGACGGTCGTCCTGATCGGTCCTCGCAAAGCTGTGGAGAACGGCGCCGAACCCCTTGAAGCCACGTCGCTTTCAGCGTGTGGATAACTGAACGCTTGCGCAGGTACTCGCGATGGAGCAAATCTATGGACCCCTCAACCCGGAGGCTCGATGAGCACGAAAACGTTCCAGAAGAAGCGCCCCAAAATCCCGATCCAACAACTCGTTGAGCTTCCCCGTCGAGCGGCTGCCGATCGCGCAGTCTCGCGGTGCCATGCGGCGCCGTCCCCCGCGGCCATGCACGCCGCCTTTACCCAGGAGGTTCGTCCCCAAGCGCGTCTGCGCGATCGCTGAGCGGAGCGGGGGGATGCAACACGCCGCACTGACTGCTCACTTGGTTCGCCTCGATCTGCTCGAGGCCGTTCGACCGGAGCTACTGATCCGGTTTCTTCGTCCCTCCGAGGACTACCTCACGTCACGCGGCGTCGCGCTCGAGGGCGTGTCCTGCGACACCGAGTGGATCGCGGCGCTGCACGCGGTGCTGAACGCGGTCGATCCGGAGATGCCGGCCGAGCTGCAGCAGGGGCTGCTCGACGTCGCCGATCTCACGACCGAGAGCGCGCATGAGCACGTGCTCTCGATCGCGAGGAGCCAGCAGCTCGGGCTCTTCATGATCAACGCACGCACGACGCCGGAGGATCTCGCGTTCGAGGTGTACCTTGATCACCGCGACGTCTTCCGCAGCGCGCACGCACGAACGCAGTCGACGGAGGCGCGCCGGTTCGTGGAGTTCGTCGCGAAGGACGCGTCTCCGCTTGTGGGTCACAACAGCGGCGCGAAGCGCGCTCTCCTCGCGCGCGCCATCGGCGCTTGGTTCCGCGAGCGAAACCGCACGGCGTTCTGCGACGTCCGGGTGAGCGAGGTCGGCGACGAGGTGAGCTTCGTCATCATCCACGGCCGTCCGCCGCGCAACCACGGTGCGATCGAGGCCGACGACCGCCGCACGCGCGTGACGTACGTG
>JBBRLQ010000128.1:0-1684 GCA_038231275.1 Polyangiales bacterium | reverse complement strand
GAGGAAACGGCGCACCTCGTCCTGCTCGCGCACGAGCGCGAGGATCCGCATCCGACCCGGGCAGCTCGGGCACGCGAACGCGTCGATGCCGAGGGTGCGGAGCAGCTCGGCCCACGTGCGGTACCGGCAGCCAGCGCGCTTCGGCGGGCTCGCCGCACCCGCGTCTTCGGCCCCCTCCACCGCCGGAGGCTGCGGCACGATGCGCGGACGGAGCTTGCTCGCCGAGGCGAGGACCCCGGCGTAGCGGACGGTGTGCCGCCCCGGTGCAGGTACCGATGCGGCCAGTCGACAAAGCAGCGAGAGTGGGTCGAGATCGATCGCCACGGTCCCATCGGCGAAGGGGCACTTGAGCACGATGCGAACCAGCCCGTCGGGGCCGTGGATCACGCGCTCCTGTGCGATCGGCGGCCGAAGCACGTATTTGAGAAGCGCTTCCCGCGCCCGGGTGTCGAGCGCACCGGCGCGCGTGGCCGCGTGGAGGGTGAAGCCATCAAGGCGCGCGCACAGGGGCTTGTCGAAGGACGTCCTCCAGCTCGTGGCGGGCGTCCGTCGCTGGCGCGCGGTCGGGTCGCAGTGAGCGCAGGTGCTGAGCGGCGGTCAGTCCGCGATCGTCGGCTTCGTGTTCCTCAAGGGCGCGCTCGGCCCCGCGGTCCCCGGCATCGAGGCGTTCGCGCCGTACGCCGCGTTCGGCGCGTTCTACTTCCTCGTCTCCGCCATCGCGCTCGCCATCTCGAGCCGTCGCTCCCTGGCGCGTGCGGTTTGATCGTCGTCCTCCTCGACCGGCTCCAGCACGGCAATGCGCGCGTGAATCGCGTCGAGCTCCGTCGGTAGCGCGACGCGCACCTTCGCCATCGCGAGCTCGGCGAGCTCGGCGTCGACCGCGGCGACGCGCTTCCGGAGGGTCTCCGTCTGGCGCGCGTCGATGACGTACCAGGCAACCAGCACGAGGAGCGAGATCGCGGCGACGAGCGGGAAGCCCGACGCATCCTTGCCACGCAGCGCGACGAGCAACGCGCCGATCGCGCCGTAACGAAAGAGCCGGCTCAGGAACACGCGGTTCGACCGCGTCGCCTCCTCCGGATGAAGGAGCGCATAGCGCCTGTCCTCGAGGGGCTTTCGCCGCTCCGGAAGGGTCGCGAGCACGCGGCGATGCTCTTCGGCCTCCAGCTGCTCGAGCCGCTCCAGCGCGGCGCCGCGCTCGTCGCGGTAGCCGTCCATCTCAGGTCGTCTCGGCGGCCTCGGCCGGCGCGGTGAGCGTCGCGATCTCGCGGGCGATCTCGCTGATGCGCTCGCGCGGGTTGTTCGAGCGGAGAAGCGGCACGACGAACGAGCCGAAGAGTCCGATCGCGGCGACCGCGAAGGCGGCAAATGCCCACAATCGGTCCGTGTTCATCGTCGCCTTGATGATGAGCAGCGTCAGGAGAACGCGGACGACGATGATCGCGATGTCGCCCGGCGTGCGACGGGACAGCGTCTGCCGCTCGGCGCGGAGCGCCTCGAGCGCTTCCAGCGGGGAAGGGTCCTGAGAAGACATGCGCCAACCCTAAATCACCGGGCGTGATCCTCGATCACTATTGTTGGGATAGATGGAAATGCGCGGGGCCGGTCCCCGGTTTGGCAATCGCTGAACCACCGAACCGAGGACCTCCCGCGCATGGACAAGATACCGCGAATGAACCGGCTG
>JBBRLQ010000127.1:0-1807 GCA_038231275.1 Polyangiales bacterium | reverse complement strand
GGTAGGCCTCGCGATGGGACGCTATCCGCGCCTCGTTGGGCTCGAGCCCCGCGACGCGCTCCATAGGAGAAACTCGCGATCCTTCACCGGCGGCGTCTTCGCCTCCGGCGACCGGCCAGATTTTCCGATGCGTGTGGCCACGATCTGCTTATCGCCTTCTCGTGTAAGTCGCGAACAGTGTGCCCGACCTGCACGGGAAGGCGCATGGCGAACACGGCGGCCGCGATCGTGGACCGGCTTCTGCCCGACGTGCAGCGCTTCGGCAGCTTGAGCCTCCACGTCCATTTCCATATCGCCCTTCTCGATGGCGTGTTCACCCGCGACGCGGACGCGCGCGTGCTTTTCCACCCGGCTTCTCCGCCCACGCACCAGGAACTGAACGCGATCGTGCGGCGCGTGGAGAAGCGCGCGATGGCCTGGCTTCGGCGCCGCGGCCACCTGGACGAGCGGCCGATCGACGAGCGCTCGAACGAATCCCCGGCGCAGACTGCGCTCGATGCGTGCGCCGCCATCGCGATGGGGCGTGGCCAGGTGGCGACGTTGCCGAACTGTGAAGCACCCGAGGCCGAGGCCGACCATGAGTCGGCGCCGGACAAGCCTGCCGTCGCTGTGGACAGCGGCGGCTTCAACCTTCACGCGGGCGTCCGGATCGAGGCAGGCGACGACATGGGGCGTGAGCGGCTGGCCCGATACGGGGCCCGTCCCCCACTGTCTCTCGAACGGCTGCGCCGACTGCCGGGCGGACGGGTGGCGTACCGCCTGAAGTACGTGACTCGCGGCCGGGGCAAGCACCGCGTGATGACGGGCCTCGAGTTCATGGCGAGGCTTGCGGCGATCATTGCGCCCCCACGTTACCCCCTCGTCCGCTATGCGGGAGTGCTCGGACCGCGCAGCGCCTGGCGCAAGGACATCGTGCCGAAGCCGCGCGAAAGTCGGCCAGCGTGCGACGCCGCCGCGGGTGAAGCGTCCGGCGACGAGAAGAACAGACGTCGTGCGTCGCCGAAGATGGGCGAGGCCTCCCTGCCGCCGCGCGCCGAGCGGGCGACCGAGGCTTCCAGCCCGACTCCTGGTCCTGACCATCAGACCGGTGGCGGCGTCGCGATGATCGCGCACGAGCCCGTCGGCGCCGCCCGCCCCGGCGACGTCATCGTGCTCGCGCCGAATGTGCTCTCGGTGCGCCACTGGGATCGGCTACTCGACGGCGCGCTCTACGCAGCGACCCCGAGAGTCGACTGGGCGAACTTGCTCCGACGGTCGTTCGAAGTCGACGGGATGGCGTGCGCCAAGTGCGGCGGTCCCGTCCGCGTGCTCGCCGTCATCACCGAGCGGGAGCCGGCGCGTAGCATCCTCGCGCACCTCGGTTTGCCGACCGACGCCACGCCGCCCGCACGAGCACGCGACCCGACCGACAACATGGACGACGACGAGTCGGCAGGCCAGCTCGGGCTCGGCCTCGCATAGGCGGCGCTGGGCCGGGGGAACCCGGGGGAACCGGCGCCGGAGGGCGCGGGGGGCGGGAGGGGTGCGCTTGGGAGTGGTCACTCTGGTCGACGATTCCGCCGTGAGCGGAAGCGCGCGGTGCGCATGAGGCGTGATCCGTCGCATCGAGCTCGGAGGGAGCGCCTTTGGTTGCGCCGAGGCGCAAGCACCTCCTCCTATCCGCAACGAAAGATGTCGAAGCGCTCGCCGAGCGCGCGCATGAAGGCGGCGTCGGCGTATTGACTCTCGGTTAGTACCGACAATTCTTCGAGGTACGTATCGAAGCCGCCGGGGCTGAAGATGGTGAGCATCCGCGCGCCTGCGGCGC
>JBBRLQ010000126.1:0-1923 GCA_038231275.1 Polyangiales bacterium | reverse complement strand
GTGACGGCCATGCCCCGCTCGGTGGCGTCGCGCATGGCAAAGCGCCTCCCGATCGTGCTGCGGCCGGTGCCGGTCAGGTCGCCGAAGCTCATTTTCTCGCTGGCCTGGAGCGAGCAGCTCGCGCGGGACGCGGCGCATCGCTGGTTCCGCAGCGTCGTGGAGGAGGCCGCAGTGGAGGCGTTTGGCGCTCGGGACTGATCGCCGTCCGTGCCCGCGAGTCGGAGCCCTCATCACTCATCACCGCGGGACTGCGGGGCGAAGAGGCACCCGCACGAGATTGTGGCGAGCGAGTGCTCGACGCCGTTGTCTTGGCGAGAGTAGGCCGTCGTAGGCGTTCTTGTCAGGGAAGGCTTGGCGCGGACGGGCCGTCGGTGTGGGGGTGAGAAGGGGCCGTCGTCCAGCAGGGCTGGAAAGTGGGGTTGGAGGGTGTCCGCGAGGCGCAGCTCGGGCAAGGCGCGACGGATCGCGCACATCGAGCCTGGAGTCAGGCGGCGGCCGGTGGGGCTCGGGGCTGTCGGAGAGCGGCGAGGAGCTTGGCGACGGAGGCCGAGTCCGTGACGACGGCGCGAATGACGAGCCGACCGCCGCATCGGACGCAAACGCGAAGCTCCGTATCGAAGGTTCGCTTCAACAAGGTTCGCCAGTCGACGCGTGCGGTCGCTGCGTAGAGCTCGCCGTCGAGAATGCGCTCCCAGTGCCTGATGGCCAGGACATTCGGCGCCACCTGTTCGGCCTTGCCGGTGGTCGTCAGCGAGGAGGTCACGACGGCCTCCACGGCCTCGAGACGAAAGACCGCGCGGCCGTCGCCGGCTGGAGGCGGGGGTGCCCCGCTCGGCTCGGCGGGCATGCTCTTTCCGACGACGAGCTCCGGCGCGTTCACGCTGCACGGCTTCGGTGGGGCCGGAGGCTGGGGCACGACGCGCGCGCGCTACCGATGGCGAGGCGCGAGCACGCCATGAAATCTTAAAAGCGGATAGCGCGGAGGGGGCACGATGGCGGCAAGCCGCGCCAGTGCTTCCAGCGGTGTCATCACGCGCTGGGTGACACGACCGCGGCTTGACTTTTTCACGCGGTAAGAAACGTTGCCGTCGCGACTCACCCGGAGCCGCGCAAGAGAAAACGCCGGCCGGCAGAGATAGCGACAGAGACGCTCGCGCCCCAGGTCGTCGTGCGCGTCGAGGTGCACGCTCGCGTGGAGATTGAAGCGCTCGTGCGTCACCGCGTCGCTCACGCGAGGCGGCGGCGGTGCGAGGGCCGCGTCGTCGTGCGGCGAGCCGTCGCCCGACTCGCGGACGGTGAGGAGCGTTCCTCGCTGCATGCCGGCGCTGGCCAGCGCCTCGGCGGGCGACTGCGAAGGCGGGGCGTTCGATGCGTCGGCGTCGTCGGCACGACGGAGAAGGCCGCGGCGCGAGAGCCACTTCATCACGCGCGCGTAGACGCGTTGCACGAGCGACTCGAGCTCGGCGCGCGTCGGTGCCGGGGCCGGCTCGAAGCGCAGCGTGTCGCCGTCGGCGACGTAAACGCCGTCGAGACACAGAAGATGGAAGTGCACGTGGACGTTGAGACTCGCGCCCGCCCGGTGCACGCCCGTGATGGCGCCGGTCTCGACCGCGGACGGCGCGTAGCCCGCGGACTTCGCCCACTCTCGATAGCGGCGCAGCAGCGACTCCCAGAAGATCCGCGACAGCGCCGCCAGCACCTCGGGGCGGGTCGCAGCGAGCCCCGAAAGCTCGTAAGGGAAGGCCAAAACGTACTGTCGAACGGGCGTCGTGGGGAGCACGCGGTCCACCAAATGGGCCGCGCCTCCTGCCATGCGCCGTCCGGCGCAGCTCGGGCAGAGGCCACGCACCTTGCACGAGAAAGCAACCGCCATGTCGTCGCCGCACGACGTGCACTGGACGTGGACGAAGCCCGTCGCGAAAT
>JBBRLQ010000125.1:0-1942 GCA_038231275.1 Polyangiales bacterium | reverse complement strand
GGCGAGCCCCTCCACCGTCGGCGCGTCGAACAGCTCGCGCAGCGCGACCTCGACGCCAAGCTCCTTGCGGATGCGTGACACGACCTGTGTCGCGAGAAGTGAGTGGCCGCCGAGCTCGAAGAAGTTGTCGCGCACACCGACCCGCTCGACGCGGAGTACCTCCTGAAACACCAGAGCGAGCGTCGCCTCTTGCGCGTCGCGAGGCGCGGCGTACGCAGACGCGTCGCCGCCGCGCTCCGGCACAGGCAGCGCCTTTCGGTCGACCTTCCCATTGGGCGTGAGCGGAAGTGCGTCGAGCACCACGAACGCGCTCGGCACCATGTACTCGGGCAGCGCCATCTTCAGGTGCCCGCGTAGCGCGTCGACCGTCACATCCGGCGAGACCACATACGCGACCACGCGCTTGTCCCCCGGCGAGTCCTCGCGGGCAAGGACGACGACGTCCCGCGCGCCCGCCTTCCGTAGCGCGCTCTCCACCTCACCGAGCTCGATACGGAAGCCCCGAACCTTCACCTGGTGGTCCGCGCGGCCGACGTACTCAATCTGGCCGTCGGGCAGGAAGCGCCCCACGTCGCCGGTGCGGTAGAGCCTCCCGCCCCACGCGTCACCCAATGGGTTGGGGATGAAGCGGTCGGCCGTGAGATCGGGTCGGCGGAGGTATCCTCGTGCGAGGCCAGCGCCGGCGAGGTAAACCTCGCCGCGGACACCGACAGGCACGGGCTGGAGGCGCGCGTCGAGGACGTAGGCGTGCGTGTTCTCGATGGGTCGTCCGACGGTGGGGCGCCACCCACCGCGCGTTGCGAGGACGAAGGTGGAGTAGGTGGTGTCCTCGGAGGGGCCGTAGAGGTTGTAGACCGCGTCGACGTGGTGCAGCGCGTAGAGCTTGGCGACGGTCTCGCTGGGCAGCGGCTCACCGGCGAGGTTGACGATGCGGACCGAGGCGGGGAAACCGCCCGCGCGCAGGAGCTCGGCGGCGGCGGAGGGGACCGTGTTGACCAGCGTGACCTCGTCGCGCGCGGCGAGCAACGGCAAGGCGAGAGCGTTCTCGGCGACGAGTATCTTTCCACCCGCAGCGAGCGTGACGAAGATCTCGAAGATGGAGAGGTCGAAGCACACGGAAGTCGCGGCGAGGACCCCCTCGAACGCCGACGGGGCGAAGACACGCAGGGCCCACGCAGCGAAGGCGACGGCGTTGCCGTGCTCGATGTCGACGCCCTTGGGGCGCCCGGTGGATCCGGAGGTGTAGATGATGTACGCGCGATTCCTCCAGGAAAGCGCATGGACCTGGGGCCCGGAGGCGGCGCGCTCGTCGGTGACGAACATCGCGCGCGAGCGGAAGTCGCCCAGCTGCTCGACGAGCGACCTCTGCGTCAGGACGACGGGCGCGCGGCTATCCTCGAGGACAAAGCCGACCCGCTCTTTGGGGTAGGCGGGGTCGATCGGCGCGTACGCGGCCCCCGCCTTCAGGACCGCGAGCAGGGCGACGATGAGCTCGGCGCTCCTGTCGAGCATGACGGCGACGATGTCTTCCGTACCGACGCCAGCGGTTGCAAGACGGAGCGCGAGCGCATTGGCGCGCTCGTCGAGCTCGCGATAGGTGAGCCGCCTGTCGTCGACGAGCGCGATGGCGTCGGGGGTGCGCTTTGCCTGAGCCTCGAAGAGGCCGTGGAGCGTGCCCTTGGCGAACGGGGCGTCGGTTTCGTTCCATCCACGGATGACTTGTTTCTCCTCCTCGTGGGTCATGACGGGGAGCTGGGCGAGCGACCGCGTGTGGCCGGCAAGCGCTGCGCGCAGGAGAACATCGAAGCTCGCAGCCATCCTTTCGACCGTCGCGACCTCGAAGAGGTCAGTATTGAACTCCCAGCGAAGCAGATAGCCGTCTGCCCCGGTGGCGACGTCGAGGGTGAGGTCGAACTTGGCAACCTCCCCGTCACCCTCTAGG
>JBBRLQ010000124.1:0-2045 GCA_038231275.1 Polyangiales bacterium | reverse complement strand
GCCCATCGACGTTGCCGTCCTCTGCTCGTCCTTCGACGAGTTCCAGGGACAGTTCGGCCGCTTCACGCCCGACACCGACCTCGCGCTCGCCGCGATGGGGTTCTTCGAGAACGGCGGCACGCAGCTCTGGTGCGTCCGGACCGCTCACCACAAGAACACCGATGACCCCAGCTCGGCGACCGCCGTCCGCGCTGCCGCGTACCTCACGTCGCCGGGTGCGCCGACGCCGGCGCGCGTGACGGGCGTCGCGCCGGGCCCATTCGCGCTCGAGGACGGCGCCGCGCTCGTGATGTCGGTCGGAGGCGGCCCTGACGTGACGGCCACGATCAGCGCCGCAGCCGCCTTCCTCTCGGCCGGCGGTCCCGGCCCCTACGCGCTCGCCGACGGGCAGACGCTCGGCGTTCGCATCGATGGCGGCGCGCCGCAGCAGGTTGCGTTTGCGGCGATGGACTTCGTCGCGATCGGGAACGCGACGCCTGCGGAGGTCGCCGTCTCGCTGAACGCGAAGCTCGTCGGATCGCGGGTCGTGGTGATCGCCGGCGTGCCCCGCATCGTCAGCGACACGAAGGGCACCGGAAGCCGCGTCGAGATCACGGGCGGCACCGCGAACGCGGCTCTCGCGTTTCCGGCCGTGTCGGCCGCCGGAAAGGGCAACGTCGCGAACGTCCACGCGACGACGCTCGACGAGCTGAAGGCGCTCGCCGAACCCGTGATCGCGGGCATCGTCGTCTCCGCCGCGCCTGGCGGCTTCCTCGACGTCCACACGGTCGCGACGGGCCCGACCGCGCAGCTGCAGGTGCGCGCGGTGACCGCCGGCGCGTTCGGTCTCGACACGACTCCGCACGCCGGCTCGGCGTCAGGCGCCGCCAATGCGCTCCGCGTCGAGGGGAAGCATCCGGGTGCCTACGGGAACCACATCGAGATCGAGGTGCGCGCACCGGCCGCTGGCGGGGCCGGCGCCTTCGACCTGGCCGTCATCGAGGACGGAACGTACCGCGAGGTCTTCCCGAGTCTTCGCATGACGCCGGCGGCAGCTCGCTACGTCGAACGCGTCATCAACGATGCGGCCGCCGGTTCTGCGCTCATTCGCGTGACCGACCAGCTCCTCGCCGGGAGCCCCGCGCTTGCCCTGCAAACAGTGGCGCTCTCCGGCGGCGACGACGGGCTCGTCGGCCTCGTCGACACCGACTTCACGGGCTCGCCGACGGGGCGCACGGGGCTCCACGCCTTCGATCGAATCCCGGACATCTCGCTCCTCCTCGTCCCGGGTCGAGCGACCCCAGCGGTGCAGAATGCGATGCTCCGCTACTGCGAGGTCGATCGAGACGGAACGATGTTCGCGGTGCTGGATCCGCCCGCTGGGCAGTCCGCGGTCAACATCATCACGTACGTCGAGTCGACAGCCGCGCTCCTTGGCCTCTCCGAATTCGGAGCCATGTACTGGCCGCGCGTGAAGGTGCTCAACCCGGATCGCGGCGTCTTCGGCGCGGAGGACAAGATCGTGGTCCCGCCCTCGGGGATTGTCGCCGGCGTATACGCGCGCACCGACGCCGCGCGACCAGGTGGCGTCTACGACCCGCCCGCGGGCATCGACGCCGGCCGCCTGTTCGGCGTCCTGGGCTTCGAGACCGACGAGGTGCTCGAAGAGCGGAAGCGAGACCTCGTCTACCCGAAGCGGATCAACCCGCTCACCACGGGCCCCGGCCTGCCGCGCTACATCGACGGCTCGCGCACGCTCAAGGGCGACGGCAACTTCCCGTTCGTCGGCGAGCGCCGCGGCGTGATCTTCATCGAGCGCTCGCTGAAGCGAGGTTTGCAATTCGCCCGACATCGCAACAACGACGAGCGGCTCCGCTCCGCCGTACGACGCACGATCACCGCGTTCCTCCTCGCGCAGATGAACAACGGCGCATTCCGATCGCGCGAGCCCGCGAAGGCCTTCTTCGTCGACGTTTCGGAATCGCTCAATACTCCTTCCGTGATCTTCAGCGGGCGCCTCCTTGCCCGCGTCGGCCTCGCCACGAACAAGCCTGCGGAATTCATCG
>JBBRLQ010000123.1:0-2054 GCA_038231275.1 Polyangiales bacterium | reverse complement strand
TTGCCTATGGTCTTGTAGGCCGACCGCGCCTTCAGCGCCGGCTTCTGGGGCAGGGCGAGCTTGCGCGCCGCTGGCACGAGCTATCAATAGGCGTGTGTGCGGCCCGTCGTGGCGTGCACCACGCGACCGCGCTCGGTCGCGCACGACTCGACGTCGACGCGCCATTCGGCGGCGGCCGCGCGCGTAAGCATCTCGCGCGCGGCCGCGCCGGCGACGCGCAGCTTCGCGAAGGCCTCGCGGCTGCTGCCGCTGCCGCTCGTGTGGAGCTCGACGCCCGCGCTCGCGGGGAGCGTCTCGATCGTCACGCCGTCGAGCGCGACGTCGAGCTCCTCGGCGAGGATCGCAGGAAGCAGAGTGTGCACGCCTTGCCCCATCTCGAGGCGGACCGCGTAGAGCGTCACCTTGCCGTCGGGCGCGATGCGAAGGAACGCATTCGGCGCGAAGGCCGGCCCCGCCGGTGCAGGCGCCGACGCGACACGCGCGACCGGCGCGGGTCCGCACGCGCCGAGGTCGACGACGAGCGTGAGGCACGCGAGCGCGCCCGCGCCCTCGAAGAGCTCGCGGCGGCCGATCAAGGCGTCTCCTTCTTCGCGGGCTTCGCGGAGTCGGCCCTCGCGTAGTCGGCCGCGAGCTTCACCGCCTTTCGCAGTCGATCGTAGGTGCCGCAGCGGCAGACGTGTCCGCCGAGCGCCACTTCGATGTCCGCGTCCGTCGGCGCCGGCCTGGCGCGCAGGAGCGCTGCGGCCTCTAGGATCATTCCTGCTTGGCAGAAGCCGCACTGAGCGACGTCCTCGTCGAGCCAAGCGCGCTGGCACGGATGGTCGGCGGTGGGTGAGAGGCCTTCGATCGTCGTGTACGACTTTCCGGCAGCGTCGGCGATCGGGACCATGCAGGCGCGCGCGGCGCGTCCGCCTTCGAGCACGGTGCACGCGCCGCAGATGCCGACGCCACACCCGTACCGCACGCCGAAGAGCTCGAGCCGATCGCGCAGCACCCAGAGGAGCGGCATCTTGGGATCGGCGTCGATCTCGCGGGGGCGTCCGTTCACGATGAGTCGATGGATCGTCATCGCCGCCCTTCAGAGGTAGCCACGTTCCGCTACCTTCAGCACCGCGCGCGTTCGATCGCGCGCGCCCATCTTCGTCACGATCTCCTGGACGCCAAAGAGTACGCCGTTCCAGTCGAGCTGAATCGCCAATAGTAGGGCTTCGCGCATCGACGCCTCGACCCTGGGTCGACACCTCCCGGCGAGCCTGTCAGACACGCCGGCCGACGCTCGACGAATCGATGCGCCGCCCGAGTATCGGTCGACGCGCCGTATGGATATCGCGACACACGGTCGCGCCATGCACGCCGTGCGTCGACGAATCGACAGCGTGCATCGACCAATCCGCAGCGTGCTTCGAGAATCAGCGCCGTGGCGTGAGCTCGTGTCGCTGTCTCCGCGGCATGTGTCGACGCTTCTTCCCTCCCGCCCCGTCGTCGTGACGCAGGATCACGCCGAGCCCGTTCGCTGAGCTCACGAGGGCGAACGACGCAGGCCACACGTGACATTGAGTCACGTGATTCGCGCAGCATACGCCTTGTGAGTGACGCTACGTCACGCAATGCTCGTCGCACGGCTTGGTTACGTGATGCTACGTCACGCACTGTCAATCGCGCGCCCCACCATCGTGACGCCGCGTCACGTCCAGCCTGGAATCTGTCGCCTCGCGGCGATGCGGTGGACGCTATCGTTCGTCGGCGGCTGGCGATGAGCCGCCTGTCGGACGCCGCGCTGGCCGGTGAGCTGGCGGCGATACGATTCCCGTGATTCAGCGCGCGCGGCGGTAGTGCATGGCCACCGCGCCGCTGCGGAGCGGCTTCGCCGAGAGCAGCTCGAGACGGCGCGTGCCGGGCAGCCCGCCCTGGTACAGCGTCGGGCCGTGGCCGACGATCCTGGGATGGACGAGAAACTTGTACTCGTCGATCAAGTCCAGCCGATCGAGCTCGGCCGCGAGCTGGCCGCTGCCAAGGAGCACCCCGGCCGGCGTCGCGTCCTTGAGCTTCTGCAC
>JBBRLQ010000122.1:0-2095 GCA_038231275.1 Polyangiales bacterium | reverse complement strand
GTACCCCGCCGAAAGCCGCCACGCGGCCTGGCGGAGCGCCACCCCGTCGCCAGGCAATCGCCACCCCCGGACTGCACGGCGCCTCGGGGAAATGGCTCTCCCGCGCGCGGGCACGCCACTCGCCATTCACGCGGGCGTGTCCGCGACAGCGAAGGCCCTCCGCCTGCAACCCGCCTCCGCGTTGCCGCCCGCGTACCGCCCACGCGAGCCCACCGAGACGGTCCTCTACGGCATCGTCCGCGAGCACTACCGCTCCTTCGTCGAGCAGATCGAGCGAGACCGCGACGCGCCGCTGCCGCGTTACGTGCGCGACGCCTTCGAGAAGTACCTGGCCTGCGGGGTCTTCGAGCACGGCTTCACCCGGTGTCGCTGCGACGCGTGCGGACACGATCTCCTCGTCGCCTTTTCGTGCAAGCAACGAGGCCTCTGCCCCAGCTGTTGCACCCGGCGCATGGCCAACGAGGCAGCCTGTATCGTCGATCGCATTCTACCGAGCGTGCCAGTCCGTCAATGGGTCTTGTCGATTCCCTTCGAGCTCCGGGGCCTCGCGGCGCTCCGGCCCGATGTCTTGACTGCACTCGGGCGCCTCTTCGTCGAGGAGGTGTCGAGTCACCTCGGGCGCGTCGTGGCGAGAAGCGGTGTCGAGACGGGAGCCATCGACTTCCCCCAGCGCTTCGGCGGCAGCCTCAATTTGAACGTCCACTTTCACGCCGTCGTCCTCGATGGCGCCTTCTCGCGCGGAGACGGCGGCGCCGTGCCGTTTCACGAGGCGCCGTCACCGTCGCACGACGACATCGCGCACATCGCGCGGCGCGTTCGGGAGCGGGCCCTCCGGTGGTTGCGGCGTCACGGCTACATCGACGAGACCGCGGCGGAGGACCGCTCCAACGAGCGGCCGACTCCGACGGCGCTCGAAGCGTGCGCGCAGCTCGCCCTGGCCGGCGGGGCGTTTCTGAAGCGGCCGCTTCGCACCATCGTCGGCGAGGACGACATGACCGGAGACAAGCGGCGCTTCTCCGCGTCGGCCGATGGCTTCGACATTCACTGTGCGATTCGCATCGCGGCGGACGACGACGAGGGACGCGAGCGCCTCCTCCGGTACTGCTGCCGTCCGGCCTTCGCGCTCGAGCGCATCGAGATCCTGCCCGACGGGCGCGTGTCGTTCCAGATGAAGTATCCGAGCCGAGGCGTCACCCATCGGGTCATGGAGCCTGTTGAATTTCTGGCTCGAATCGCGACCATTTTTCCTCCGCCGCGGGTCCCGCTCGTGCGCTACCACGGCGTCTTCGCGCCCTCGTCGAAGTGGCGAAAGGTCGTCATCCCCAAGCCGAGGCGCGCACTGGAGTGCGCCGTGCCGACGCCGACGCCGACGCCGACCCCGACCCCGATGGCGACCCCGACGCCGACCGACGCGGGCGATGCCATTCGCGTCGCGCCCAAGAGCGAGCAACTGTCGCCCACCGTCATTTCCGTCAAGCATTGGGGCCGCCTTCGCGACGGGGAGCTGCTCGCCACCTCTCCTCGTATCGAATGGAGGAAGCTCCTCCAAAGGACGTTTACCCTGGATGTTCTCATCTGCCCTCGCTGCCACAGCCGGATGCGCGTCCTCGCCGCGATCACCGACCGCGCCACGGCCCGCCGAATCCTCGACCACCTCGGCGTTCGGTCCGAAGTCCCGCCCGTCGCGCCGGCGCGAGACCCAGCGGGGCAGATCGCCTTGGCGTTCGACGCGTAGCGACGGCCCCGCGAGACGGCGGTGGCGAACGTGCGCGCGCCCCACGCGACTCGGTGAGGATCCGCAGCGGTGGACCCGCGATTTCAGCGCCGCAGCCGCCGCCGGGCGCGCGGGGGACGGGCGGCGCGGCGTCTACCCGCGCGGAGGGCGGTTGTTTTACCTATACGCCTGTGGAATTCCATACAGCAGCGTCCAAGGATTTTGGACGCCTGCGGACTACATTCTCTATTTACAGGCCCAATGCGAAAGGTTGCAACTATTGTTGCCTCGGCCGTCCTGTTGGTCGCCCTCTCGGTCGGGGCAGTGCTCGGCGGTATTCGCGCGGTTTGCAACCAGGGACCCATGCCCGCCCCCTCGCTT
>JBBRLQ010000121.1:0-2096 GCA_038231275.1 Polyangiales bacterium | reverse complement strand
GACCCTATGTCCCGGACAGCGCCACGGGTGGCCCCGGCCAGAAGATCGAGCACATCTCTCCCACCTGGGCGTTGACGGCGGAAACGGCGGCTGATGCCCTTTCTCCGCGCGAATCTCACGGCACTCTCTGCCGTCCGACTGGCTTCCACTGACCGCCGCCCACGCGTCGCCCCGGTCCGGCGCCACCGCCGCTCCCGCGGCGTCGAGCTTCAGCGCGAGGCCCCACTTCACGGCCACCGGCTTGCTCGCGAGCCCGAGGACGTCGGTGCAGGCGAGCGTTCCGTCGTCGTGGAGCGCTGGAATCTGATTCGTCCTCGAGAAGCAGAAGGGTTGTGCCATAGGACCAGCGGATCAGACCCTCGCGCGCAGGGTGCCGCATTTTGAGCGGGTTTCCTCGAGCCACGACGCGGCGCGGGAGTTGCTACCCGGGCGACATGTTCTCGCCTGGTAGGCCATTCGCCCTAGCTCTGCTCCTCACCGCGCTCCCCCTCTTCGCCTGCGGCAGCAGCCAGGACGAGCCAGCCCCGATCGCCGTGCCCGACGGTGGAACGCGTCCGACCGACGGCGCGCGCGGAGTCTGCTGTCACGTCACCGCCGACTTCGCGCATAGCTATACGGGCGGCTACACCGAGGATCCGTCCACGTGCGGCGAGCTCTTCGACAACATCTGCAACCCGCGCATCGTCACCGGTGAGCATGGCTGCGGGAAGCTGCAGTACGACGCGTGCCCGTCTGGCGTTGGCGTTCCAAAGGACGCCGGTCTGGACTGATGCGGCGCAAGGCGGACCTCGAGCGTCAGAGCTCCTTCGCGCGCGCCTTGAACGCTGCGACGAGCTCGCCGAAGCGTGACGCCATCGGCGTCTGCTCGGCCTTCCACTTCTCGCGCAGCGCACGCGCCGCCTCCACGTAGCCCTCGTCGGGCAGCGCCTGCTCGAGGATCTCGCGCAGGAGGCGCGCCAGTGCCGGGGCCTCGCCGGACGTCGAGATGGCGATCGTCACCGGACCACGGCGCACGATCGCGCCGCCGTACGCCGACGCGTTCGGCGGATCGTCCACCGCGACGCAGAACACGCGGGCGCGCTCGCACTCCTCGGCGATGCGACGCTGCGCGGCGGGGTCGTCGGTCGCGGCGAAGACGAGCCATACGCCGTCGAGATCGCGCTCCTCGAAGGCGCGCTGCTCGAGCGTGAGGGACTCGCTCGCCGCGGCCACGAGCTCGGCCGAGATGAGCGGCGCGACCACGTGCACCCTCGCGCCCGCCAGGGCGAGATCGAGCGCCTTGCGCGTCGCGATCGTGCCGGCGCCGGCGACGAGGACGGCTCGACCGCCGACGTCGAGAAACAGCGGCAAGAGGACGCGCGGCTCGCTCATTGCCCCGTCGAGTCTAGCTGACCGGCCACGAAGCGGAAGCCGACGCCCGCGGCATCCAGGCGCGCACGCGTCGTCGCGATCGCCAGCTCGCCGACGTCGCAGCCCGCGAAGCGACGGCCCGCCGCCGCGGCCGCCACGAGCGTCGTTCCCGAGCCCGCGAACGGATCGACGACCAGCGAGCCGGCGTCGCTGGTCGCGCGCACTATGCGGTCGAGGAGCTTGAGCGGCTTCTGCGTCGGATAGCCGGTCGTCTCGGCGCGGAGCGGTGTGTTCGCCGCCATCGCCGGGCAGTCGGCCCAGACGCTGCCGAGCGCGCGGCCTTCATCGGCGTAGTAGCGGTACGTCTTGCCGTTGATGATGCGGTCGCGGTAGCGCCGGCCGTCCTCGTCGGCGCGCTGGAAGTGCATCGCCTGGCTGGTCGCGGCGAACGGCGCGCGCAGCGACGGATCCTTGCCATTCCAGATCGGATCCTTGCCCCGCGCATAGAGGAGGAGCGTCTGGTGGCCGATGCCCGGCCCGCTCCGGCTCTTGCTGCCGTTGCCAGGCACCCAGATCACCTCGCCGCGGAAGTGCGTAACTGATTAATAGGCCATTGAGGGGGGAAGGGCGGGGCCAGCCGGCGGCGGAACCGCGCGGTCGCACATGTGTGCAAGACCGGAAAGACGGAGGGAGGGGCGGGAAAGTCGGGCACATTGGCGCGAATTCTGGGCGAAGCTTGGATCGGT
>JBBRLQ010000120.1:0-2114 GCA_038231275.1 Polyangiales bacterium | reverse complement strand
TCGGCGTCGAGCCAGAGCACCCAGTCGCCCGTGGCGTGCGCGAGCGAGGCGTTGCGCGCGGCGGCGAAGTCGTCCTGCCACGGGTGCTCGTACACCGCCGCGCCGGCCGCGCGCGCGATCTCGCGCGTGTCGTCGGTGCTGCCCGTGTCGACCACGATCACCTCGTCGACGCACCCGCGCACCGACGCGAGGCACGCGCGGATCATCGCGGACTCGTTCCGAGCAATCATGCAGAGCGACACGCGTGGGGCGACCATGGCCGCAGCCGAGTGCAACGCGCGTACCGAGGTCGATGCGCGTCCCAGAGGGGATTTAACAGGAAGGGCGGAAGGGGCGGAGGGCGAGAAAGGGCGGTGGAGCAAAGGGGGCGGCGTGGATTTGTTGGGGGGAGACGGCGGGGGGGAGGCCTGCGAGACGGCGGGGGAGGCCTGCGAGACGGCGGGGGTGAGGCCTGCGCGGGGGGTGTCCAGAGTCTTGTGCGGGGGTGTACGGGAGTTTGTGCTCATCGGCGTGAGTGGGGTGCGCGAGCGACGACCTTGAGCGACGATGGAGCCTGCGATGACGAACACGCGATTTCGGCCTGAATTGCTGGATGAACTCCTGGGCGGCGCGAAGACCCAGGGCGAGGTCTTCGGTCCGGGCGGGCTGCTCCCGCAACTGACCGCCGCGCTCTTGCAGCGCGCTCTCGGCGCCGAGCTCGACGTCCACCTGGCCGACGAGCGCGCCGCGCCGCTGCCGCCCGGCGCCGCGCGCAACCGCCGCAACGGCACGAGCGCCAAGACGCTGCAGACCGAGCAGGGGCCGCTGCCGCTCGCGATCCCGCGCGACCGCGAGAGCACCTTCGAGCCGCGGATCGTGCCCAAGCACGAGACGCGGCTGCCGGCGCTCGACGACAAGATCATCGCGCTCTACGCGCGCGGCCTGACGACGCGCGACATCGAGGCGCAGGTGCGCGAACTGTACGGCGTGACGGTCTCGCCGCAGCTCGTCTCGGAGGTCACCGAGGCGGTGCGTCACGAGGTCCAGGCGTGGCAGGCGCGGCCCGTCGAGGCGCTCTACGCGGTGCTCTGGCTCGACGCCCTGATGGTCAAGATCCGCCACGAGGGCGTCGTGCAGAACAAGGCCGTCTACGTCGCGATCGGGCTGCGGCTCGACGGCACCAAGGAGGTGCTCGGGCTCTGGATCGAGAGCACCGAGGGCGCCAAGTTCTGGCTGCGCGTGCTCTCGGAGCTGCGCACGCGCGGGCTGCAGGACGTGCTGATCGCGTGTTGCGACGGCCTCAAGGGCTTCCCGCAGGCGCTCGAGGCGAGCTTCCCGAAGGCGATCGTGCAGACGTGCGTGGTCCACCAGATCCGCTACTCGCTCAACTTCGTGAGCTGGAAAGACCGCAAGAGGGTCGTCGCCGATCTGCGGCCGATCTACGAGGCCGTCGACGAGGCCACCGCGCTCGACGCGTTGGCGACGTTCGAGGCCAAGTGGTCGGCGCGCTACCCGATGATCGCCAAGAGCTGGCTCGCGAACTGGGAGCGGATCGCGCCGTTCCTGTCGCTGCCGCGCGAGCTGCGGCGGCTCGTCTACACGACCAACACGATCGAGTCGCTGAACTACCAGCTGCGCAAAGTGCTCAAGACCAAGGGCCACTTCCCGAGCGACGACGCGGCGCTGAAGCTGCTGTTCCTCGCGATCCGCAACATCGAGGTTGGCTGGAAGAACGCGGTCCACGACTGGCACCGCATCTTCAACCAGCTGGTGATCCACTTCGGAGACCGCCTCCCCGAGGATGTCTTGCGCCGGTGAGCACAATCCTATGGACACCCCCGTATCACCACCCACGCCGCGGTCACCGCGCACGCACGCCCGCGGGGAATCCTGCGCGGCGCCCTCGCACGGCTTGAACGCGCCCGCCGCCTGCGCCACCCTCCGCCCACGGCGCCGCGCGCGCGCGCGCCGCACGCCCGGCGTCCCGCGCACGCCGCACGCGCTGTCCCGCCCACGCCACACGCACGCACGCACGCACGCGCCCGCCTGCCGCGCCGCCTCGGCCTCCCGCCCCGCCGCAGTTCCCCGCGCACGCGCCGCCTCACCGTGCTCTCGCGCTCGTCGCTCCCTCTTTC
>JBBRLQ010000119.1:0-2114 GCA_038231275.1 Polyangiales bacterium | reverse complement strand
CCGCAGCGGGCGCAAACGAGCAGGCCGCGAAGGAGAAACGGATCGACGTCATCTTCGCTCTGCGGACGCAGCGTCGGCGTCCGCGTCCTCCGCCCGGCAATCTTCTGACCGACGCGCTCGAAAATCGCGCGTTCGACGATCGCCGCGTGGATGCCCGCGGAACCGTCGCGAAGGAGGCCGGCGTACGTCTCGTTGCGAAGGATGCGGAGGACTGCCTTGGCGCTCCAGCAGGCGCTCCGGCCGTTCTTGTCGACCAGGCCCTTCTCGTTCGCGCGCGCGGCGATCGCCGCCGGCAGCACTCCCGCGTCGGCATCGTCGAACAAGCGACGTACGATCTCGGCCTCCGCAGGAACGACGACGAGTTGCTTCGTCGAACGATCCGCGACGTACCCGAGCGGCAGCCGCCCTGCGACGCGGAGCCCGCGCGCGCGCCTCGCGGCTCGACCATCTCGAAGACGCTCTGCGATCATGTCGCGCTCGAACTCTGCGAAGATCGCGAGCGCGTTGAGGCGGAAGCGCGTGATCGCGTCCGACGCGCCGTGGAGCCCGCCGTCAACGACGCTGATCGCGACGCCGTTCGCGCGGAAGATGTCGTCGATGCGCGCCCAGTCGGCAGCGCGGCGCGTGAGGCGATCGAGGCGGTGAACGAGGACGCGATCGAAGCGCCCCTCGACGACGGCCTCGAGCAGCCGCTCGAGCGCGGGTCGACGGGTGTCGCCACCGGATTCCCCCTCGTCGTCGAAGCGCTCGGTGATGGGAATCCAGCCGAGAGGAGCGTTCGCCGCGACCAGCGCGAGGCAGGCGTCGCGTTGCAGGGCGCATGACGCGAGGGTCGGGTCACGCCCGGTACGGGCGACGGACTGGCGCGTGTAGATCGCGCAGCGGACGAGGGGCGGCCCGGCCATGCGGGCGTGGAGGGTAGCGCAAGGATGTACGTCGGCATGGCCTCGCTCGTGCAAAGCCGCCGGCAATCCGGAAGGGGACAACGCGGCGGCACGGCGTATGAACGCTCCACGTCCGAAGAAGCGGAAGTCCCTTCTGCCCGGCCCGGTGGTGGCCAAGAGCGCGAAAAAGAGCTACGTTTCAGGCATGGAACGCGGTGTTGTCGTGCGGGGACGCCTTCACGGGAGGCAGATCGATCTGGACGAGGCCGTCGACGCGCTCGACGGCGAGGTCGAGGTGACCGTACGCCCGTTCGCCGGAGCCCAGCCGACCGTCGCCGACATGCTTGCGTTGGTCGCTACGTTCCCGCCAGGGACGCGCACGAAGGAAGACATCGATCGCCAAGTCGCAGAGGAGCACGCGAGCTGGGACCGTGACTGAGGCGTAGCTCGACGCTTGCTCTGTCATCTACCTCACCGAGGGCGCCGTTGGCTGGCGCTCCGCAGTGGAGGCACGATTGAGGACGCTCCCAACGACCGCCGGCCTCATGACGTCGCGAATCTCGAGGCTCGAGTGCAGGTCGAAGCCGACGCGTGATCGAGACGCGGCCCTGCTTGCGCGGTACGACGCGGCCTTCGCGCGAACGCGGGTCGTCGACGTCACGGCTGCGATCATCGAGCGCGCGACCGAGCTGCGCGCGCGGTACGGCTTTCGGTCCCCCGACGCGATCCACCTCGCGACGGCGATCGACGAGGGCGCGGACGTCTTCATCACCGGCGACGCGGCGCTCGCGCGGTGCACGGAGATCGCCGTCGACGTGCTCACGCCGACGCCGTAGGGGGCCGCGTCGCGTTGAACCGTTGCAGATTTTGCAGCGGTTGCCCCCGGACGTTCCCTGATGTGGCGCCAGGCGGCGCCCGCCAAGCGACCCATTGGTTAACAGAGCCCCTCGACGTGATTTCGGCCGTTTACGCGAGGCGCTGCTAACCGCTGGGTCGCCGAAAAGGCAGACCGAAATTGAGCCACTTTTACCGTTGCGCATGGTGGCGCGACCCGCAGGTGAACTCACCGCGCGGGTTTTCTTCGGGGGAATGCGCGATCTCGCGGCGCGCGGTGAGAAGCCGAGGCGCCCGAGAGGGCGCTCGAGGGTGTGCTGGGCGGCGTTCTCTCGGGCCGCGCGACCGCCGAGAACGTAGAAGCTGACCCGCTGGTTTACTCACGCTAACCAGTGG
>JBBRLQ010000118.1:0-2127 GCA_038231275.1 Polyangiales bacterium | reverse complement strand
GGTGCGCTGACGCGCGCGGTGCTCGGCTACGTCATGGGTCACCCCGGGTGCGTCCGTCGCGGCGAGGCGCGCCAGCACTACTCCGACGCCTTCCGGCGCTTCGTGCTCGACCTGCGCGCCGAGCACGAGGCGGTCGAGATCGAGGCGTTCGCCGACGCCACGGGGTTGCCGCTCGGCACGCTCAAAGACTGGCTGCAGAGGCCCGCGAGTCCAACGGAAGCGACCGAGCCCGAGCCCGCAGCCCCCGCGCGCCCCGACGCCGAGGGCCCGCAGATGCAGACCGTGCTCGACGCGTGGCCGCGATGGGAGGGCGGCTTCCTCGGATTCTGCGAGCACGTGCAGGGCGAGCTCCGCGTGCCGTTCGGGCGCGACCTCGTCGCGCGCATCCTCGAGGTCCACGGTCTGCGCCGCCCCGCGCGGCGCAGCGGCAGGAGACCCGACGAGGTCGCGCTGCACGGCGCGTTCCGCACCTTCTTCCCCGGCGCCCAGTGGGTCGGCGACGGCATGCACGTACCTGTCGTCGTCGATGACCGACGCTTCGCCTTCAACCTCGAGCTCGACGTCGACGCGTACACCGGGGCGTTCACTGGTGCCTCCGTCCGCCGAGAGGAGGACGCCGCAGCCGTCGTCGAGGCGTTCAACGACGGCGTCCTCACCACCGGTGCCGCGCCCCTCGCGCTTCTCCTCGACAATCGCCCTTCCAATCACACGCCCGAGGTCGACCTCGCGCTCGGCGACACCCTCCGCATCCGCGCCACGCCCGAGCGCCCGCAAAACAAGGCGCATGTCGAAGGCGCCTTCGGCCTCTTTTCGCAGGTGCTCCCCGAGCTCGTCCTCGACACGCGCAGCGGCGAGCACGCACTCGCCGCCGCCTTCCTCAGCCTCATCGTCCAGGTCTGGGCGCGCACCACCAATCACCGACCACGCAAGGATCGCGGCGGACGCTCACGTGTCGACCTCTACTCCGATCCGCCGTCCGACGAGCAGATCGAGAAAGCACGTCGCGAGCTGAGAGAAACCGCCGAGCGTCAAGAGCGCGCCAGACGCACGCTCGAGGCCCGGCGCCGCCCCGATGTCCTCCTGCTCCTCGACACCCACTTCGCGCGCCTCGGGCTACTCGACCCCGAGCGCCACATCCGCATCGCCATCGCGGGTCATCCCTTCGACGCCATCGTCGACGGCATCGCGATCTTCGAAGGCAAGCGCCTCGCGAAGACACTGCCTGACGGCGTCGACGCGCGCTACCTCCACGGCATCGTGCGCAACATCGCCGCGCAGGCCGAAGGAGAGCACATCGCACGCAGGCTCTTCGCGCTACGCCTCGAAGCGCGCGACACCATGCTCGCCTCGCTCGTCGCCGCGCGCGACATCGTCTCCGCCGGTCCCGACACCAAGCGCGTCGTCGGCGACTGCGTGGACCGCGCTCTCGCCGTCCAGAGCCCGCTCGAACGAACCTTCTGGCTCGACTCCCTTGCCCACGTGATACGGGCACGCGACCCCGCCGAACAGGCGGCGCTCTTCGCCGCCGCGGCGCGCAGAATCGAAGCGACCTTCGCCGTCACGCCTCGCGAACGACACGACGCCGTCCGGCTCCTCGCCGACCGCGTCGTCGTGCTCGCGTAGCTGCTCCTCGCCCCAGCTGTAACGCGTCGTGCCCTGCAGGAGGAGCAGCGCAGGCAGAACAAGCATCGAACGGGCCTCTGACGTCTGGCGTCAGCCAACGGTAGCGATCTGGCACCTCACGCCAGGGAATCGATCGGGTCTGGCTCCATTGGAGCGACGCGAGGCGACGAGAGGTAGGTCCATTCCCCACTCCATCCGACTCCATGGATGAAAGGTGAAGAAGCGGGCGGGGGATCCGCGTATCGCGAGGTTCTAAGTTCACGCGAACGGAGCCCCGCCCATGTCCAGCACAGCACACGAAGTTCGGAGAGACAACGGGACCGCCCCCTATGCGTCGGCGCGAAGCGGGTTCGACGCACTCGTCGGCTGGGTCGAGAGCGGCGAGGCGACGACGCATACCGAGATCCTTCGCGGTCTGCGAGGTCGGGGTGACGAGGTCCTTCTGGCCGTACTTCAGGGGCGTCTGGACAGCTTGTTCGCAGCGGAGAGGGCCGAACTCGCGGC
>JBBRLQ010000117.1:0-2141 GCA_038231275.1 Polyangiales bacterium | reverse complement strand
GGGGGTACTGCGACGCGCGGGTCTACGTGGCGACGGTGGTCGTCGCGTGGGCCGCGGTCGCGATCGATGCGGTGAGGAGGAGGCGAACGCGATGAAGACGCTGGCAGTGATCGACACCGAAACCCAAGGCTTGGACCCCGCGACCGACGCCTGCATCGAAGTCGCCGTCATCTTGTACGACATCGAGCACCGCGCCCCGGTCGAGTCGTACGCGTCGCTCATCCGCGCGAAGGGTAACGCGGCGGAGGCGGTGAACCGGATCGCGCCGTCGCTCCTTGAAAGCGCGCCGCGCGGCGGCGACGTCTGGAGCGTGGTGCGCGCCATGGTCGCCCGCGCCGACGCCGTGGTCGCCCATCGCGCCGAGTTCGACGTCGGCTTCATCCCGCCGTCCGTCCTCGGCGAATGCCCCGTTCTTTGCTCGAAGTTCGACATCGAGTGGCCGCACGGGAAGCTCGGCGACCACCTGGTGCACCTCGCCCTCGCACACGGCGTCGGGGTGATGGAGGCGCACCGCGCGCTCGCGGATTGCAATCTCTTGGTCCGCCTCTTCCAGCGTGTCGCCGAGCAGGGCGTCGACGTCCCCGCGATGCTGGCGCGCGCGATGCGGCCGAAGGTGACCGTGATCGCGCAGGTCAGCTACGACGACCGAGCGATGGCGAAGAGCGCCGGCTTCGCGTGGGACGCGTCGGGGAAGTTCTGGCACCGGTCGATGGCCCGCGAGGACGTCGCCGCGCTGCCGTTCACCACGCGCGAGGCGCGGCCACTGCCGACGGGCGCGCCATGACGTCCCCCAACCAGATCCTCATCTCCAGCACGCGCGTGGAGGAGGGCCATCACGACCGGGTGACCGTCTGGAACCGCGGCGCGAACGCGGGGACGCTCACGGTGCAGAGGGGCGACGGGGCGGCCATCGCCGAGCTCCTTCAGCCGACCGACAGCCCGTTCGACGCCATCGCGAAGGCCTGCGGCTGCGAACGGTGGGACTATCCGGGGCAGCTCGTGCGCGACGTGGAGAGGGTCGTGGCCGAGCGGGATGCCGCGCGCACCGGTTTCGCGAACGCGGGCGACGTCGGGCGGCGCCTGGACGTGAGCCTGCGTCAGGTACTCGACGAGCGCGACGCCGCCCACGCCCGCATCGCCGAGCTGGAAGCGGTGCTGACCGAAATGCTCAACTGCGGCGGTGCGCGCGGCACGTGGGACGCGGCGCGGCATCTCGCGTGTGTCGCGCGTGCGGAAGCGCTGCTCGCGAAGAAGCCGGAGGTCACGTGAGCCTGCTCCTCTTCGCCCTCATCGTGCTCTGGGAGACGGCCCTCGTGCCGCTGGGCTACCGGCTGCGCGCGTGGCACTACCGCCGGCAGGTGCGGCTCGTGGCCGCGCGGAGAATCCGATGAGCGTGAAGTGCGCGCGCAAGGGGTGCCCCATCGACGAGTTCCGCGTGGGCGGCTACTGCTCCGCGCAGTGCGGTGCGCTGGCGGAGGTCGAGGAGGAGCGCGACGACGCGGTCGCTGAGGCGGCCGACCTCCGCGCCCAGCTCCAGCTCGTCGCGAAGGAGCGGGACTTCTGGACCGTGAAGTGGACGATGGCTCTGAGGCGCGTGGCGGAGGCTGAGCGCCCACTCAATCTGGCCCTCTCCACCGGCCTCGCGGAGTGCGAGACGCTGCGCTTCGAGCGCGACCAGATGATTGAGGCGTGGGAGGCCGTCGTGGCGGATCAAGACGAGACCCGCATGGAACTGGAGGACACGATCGTCCTGCTGAAGCGCGAGCTTACGAAGCGCGGCGTCTGTCTCTGCCAGACCGCGCTCGAAGACCCGGGACCGCGTCACATCCCGACGTGCCCGAATAGCGACCCGAATTATGTGCCGCCAGGCTTCCTTCAGCCGCCGTCGTGGCGACCGGAGGGCACGTGAGCGAGCCGTATTGCTACCTCTGCGAAAACTTGCCGCCCGGCACTCCTTGCCGCAACTGCGATGAACGCGCCGCCCTCCGAGCCCGCGTCGCCGAGCTGGAGGCGGAACGGGACGCGCTACGTACGGCGCTCATCGCGTCCGCCAACGCGCTCCCCGGCACGATGCTCAGCGATGGCGTCTCGACCGGCTTCCTTTGCGAAGGCGTGCCCGAAGAAGTGCGCCTCGTCGTGGT
>JBBRLQ010000116.1:0-2151 GCA_038231275.1 Polyangiales bacterium | reverse complement strand
GTCGCCGCGGTGTCGGTCGCCGCGCCTTCCACGGCCGCGGCCGCGGCGGTCGGTGGCACGGCGGCGAAGACGGGTCTCGCCGCGTTTGCGGTGACGTTCGCCGGCCCGCTCATCGGGCTCGTCGGCGGGCTCGCGGGCCCCTACTTCGGCGCCCGGCGGATGGAGAAGACCGCGAAGAGCGCGCTCGAGCTCCGCGAGATCCGGCGCCACCGGAACGTCACGATGCTGGCGGTGCTCGCCCTCGTCGCGATCACGACCGGGGTCCCGCTCGCTGCGGACGCAGGCCAGCTCCCGCGCGCGGTCGCGAGGATGATCATCCTGGCGACGCCGCTCGGCTTCGTCGGGTTCTACTCCTGGTCGATCTTCGCGCTCTTGCCGATGGCGCGCCGACGAGAGCGCGAGGCCGCGATCGCGAAAGATCCGGTCGCCTACGCGCGTCGCACCTGGCGCCTCAAGTACGTCGCGGTCCCGCTCGCGGTGCTCTGGGTCGTCGGGATCTACGGCTGGGTGCTCACGCACTGAGCCACGCCCGCGGCCGCGGCCGCGCCCGCGCCCTCGATCCTCCGCGCGTGACGCGCGGGTCGGCGTAACCTGGCGGCAATGACCACTGCCGCCGACGTCGTCCAGCTCCAGCTCGACGCTTACAACGCCCAGGACCTTGTCACCTTCTGCGCGCAGTTCCGCGACGACATCACCGTCGCCGACCTCAACGGGGCGGTGACGCTGGAAGGGATGGCCGCCTACCGCGCCAAGTACGAGAAGCTCTTCGCCGAGTTCCCCGACAATCGCGTGACGCTCCTCGGACGCGTCGCGACGGGCAACGTCGTGATTGATCATGAACGCGTACGCCGGTCCGCGGCCACCGCGCCCTTCGAGGTCATTGCCATTTACACCGTCAATGGCAGCCTGATCACGCGCGTGGACTTCGTGAAAGGCTGAGCCCAGCGCGGGGCGGGGACCGCGCGGTAGGCGCGCTCGTCGACCAACCGCGCGCCCGTCGACGGATCTTCGACGCGGAGACGTGAATCCGGCGGAGCGGACTACGGCAGGAGCTTCGCGATCATCGGGTCGAGCTGCTCGAGGCTGTGGCCGGTCGCGACGATGACGCCGTGGGCATCGACTAGCACGGTGGTGGGGAGGCCGACGGCCTTCATGCCCGTCATCGTCTCGAAGCCCTCCTCCGTCGTCTGCACCGTGGTCCAGGGCATCGGGTGCGTCTTCCGGAACGCGACGACGGTATCTGCCTTTTCGTCGAGGGAGATGCCGAGGACGCCGAGCTTCGCCCCGTACTTTGCGTGGGTCTCGCGGAGGTGCGGCATGCTCGCGACGCACGGCGCGCACCACGTTGCCCACATGTCTACGATGTACGGCTTGCCGGCGAAGGTCTTCGACGTGACCGCGGCCGGGGCGCCCGATTCCGGGACCGTCTTGAAGGCGAAGGCAGGGAAGGGCTTGCCCGCGATCAGAATGCGATCGGGATCGAGCTCTTCGGCCTGTGCCTGCGCCATCGTTCCCGCGAACCGGGATGTCTTCAACAGCGCGTAGAGCGATCGCTTCTCGGCTTCGTCGTGGCCCAGCCGGAGCCTGAAGAGGAGGAGCACGCCGACGGTCTTGGCGTCGGCGTGATCGCGGACGAATGCCTCGCCGTACGCGCTCCCAGGACCGTCGATCTCCGCGGCGCGGAAGATGGCATTCGGAAAGTAGTCCCAGAGGACGTCGTCCGGCGGCACGAAGGCGAAGAGCCGCTTCACGGTCGCCCGATCGTCGTCGGACGGCGCCTTGCGAGGGAAGGAGGCGAGGTCGGCCATCGCTGCGGCTTCCCAGCCGAGACCGGCGGTATCGCCACGCGCCGCGGGATCGATGATCGCGTGGAGCGCCGCGGTGTGTTCGGCCTGGAGCGCCGCGACGGGGGAAGACGCGCGCAGAGCCCGCTTCATCGCAACGAGGAAGGCCGCGTCCTCGTCCTGCACCCGCATCCAGCGCTCTGCGAGGCGCGCGCTCGCGCTTGCCTCTCGACCGAACGTCGTCGTCGCAGGCTGACCGGGTGGCGGCGTCTTCCGAGGATCGAAGGCGACGTGGAGCTTGCCGCCCGTCACGGTGACGCGCGTGCGAACGTCTCCCTCCGCATCGACCTCGTAGGCCTGACCGTCG
>JBBRLQ010000115.1:0-2161 GCA_038231275.1 Polyangiales bacterium | reverse complement strand
GGCGACGTCGTCGACTGCGCGATCGCCGCCCCGTTCCCCGAGGGACACCACGGACGCGCGCCACCGATCCTTCGCCACGTCGTCGAGCTCACGCTCCTCGTCCCCGCTCGGGCAAAGCGCCTCGGGCGCGTCTCGGCCGTGCTCAGACAGATCCATCACGCGCTCGCGAGCGAGGTCCCGGTCGTGGTCCGTGTCGAGATGCGGAACGAGCAGCGGGTCTTGCTCATCACCGCCCCGCGCGACGCGCTCGCCCGCGCCCTTCGTCGCGAGGGGAGCGTCGTCGTGCTCGACGCGAACGTCGAGCTGCACGCGCCGGTGCTCGCGCGCATCGTCGGCTACGAGCCACCCCTGCGCGTATTCACGGCCGGTGATGGGGCGCCGATCGCAAGGACGCTCTTCCGCACGCGGCACGCCAATCGGAAGGCGTGGTTCCACGGCCGATCGCTTGCCGTGACGCCGGCGCTTGTGAACGCGGTGAAGGTCGCCGTCGACTGGGCGCGCGAGACGGGAGACGAGGGACCGCTCGGCATCATCACGTTTCGCACGCTCGAAGTCGCGCTCCGATTCTGCGCGGGCATCGACCGTGACGCGTGCCGCGCGGCATGGCGCGACGACCGCCAGAGACCCGAGACGCTCGACGAGCTCGACGCCGCGATTGGACCTGCGCTGCGCGGCGTCCGCAGCTCGTTTATCTTCGGCCACTACGGCGCGACGCGCGGCCTCAACACGATGGCCGACGCCGACGCCGTCGTGACGCTCGGGGACCCGTGGCGGAACCTCGGCGACGTGTACAACGACGCGGCGTTCCTCCAGCTCGGTGGCTGGCAGGCTCGCTACGAGGCGTGGTGCCGTGCGGAGCTGGAACAGGCCCACGGTCGCCTCCGCACCGTGCATCGCACGCGACCCGGGCGCGCGCTCCACGTCGGCGCCCTGATGCCGGGTGGCTCCGGCTGGACCACCGAAACGGTCGACGTTCGCCGCGATGTCGGAGGACGTCCGCGCCGAGCGGCCGCGATGTCGGTCGAGGCAATCGAGGAAGCCATCGTCGCCGCAGGAGGCGTGTCCCATCTCGCGGCGATCGCCGGCTGCGACCGAAAGAGCATCCGCAACTACCGAAGCGGTGAGCGGAGTGTCCCATCGGACGTTGCCGCACGACTTCGCCAGGTGCTGGCGGAGCAAATGGGAACGAAACCCCCTACTAAAGATCTCTCTTAATAGGGGGTTTCGTTCCCATCTGGAAAGCGCGCCGCCTGTTGTCCCCTGCGACTAACGCCGGCGCTTTGCGATGGTGATGTTCTCCGAACAGGTTCCGAGCTGCACGGACAACCGCGCGACCGACGCACGCACGCGCCGCCGCCAGGTGGTCAACGTTCTCGCCGACGCGCTGCTCCTGCTGCTCCTTCGGGCTCGCGAGCCGCGATCGCCGAAGGCAGCGGAGAACGTGACGCCGTGACGTCCCCCGTCCGGCTTCCGATCACGTGCCCGAAGTACGAGGCCGTCACCGGCACGAAGCGCTGCCGTCACTACCATGCGAACGGCGCGTGCGGGCTCCCCGACGAATTCATGTGCGTCGAGTGGCTGAAGGCGAACGGGCACGCGACTCCCGCGCCCATCACGCTCGCGGCGACGAACGAGGTCGATCGCCCCGAATCGGTCCCGGTCGTGCGTACCCTGAGCGACGCAGACCTCGCATCCTTCAAGGCGCTCGGCACCGAGGTCCGAATCGCGACCGAGGGTCTCGGCGACGTGTGGCTCGTCCCCGCGTACACCGGCGCCGACCGTCAGGAGCTCTCCGTCGAGCACGCCGCGCTGATCGCCACCGTCGCCTCCGCGTTCCCCGGGGCGCGCGTCACCGCGCTCGTGCGCAAGCCGAAGCCGCCTGTCCCTTCGTGAGCATCGGCGCGCTTTGCCGTGCCGATGGGAACCTTCACCAACACGCACCTCTCGTTCAGCCGGCTCAGTCGATTCGAAGCCTGTCCGCGATCGTTTCAATTCCAGTACGTCGACAAGCTCCCGTCTGCCCCAGGGATGCCGCTCCGCTTCGGCAAGGTAGTGCACGCCGCGCTCGAGCGACTGGTGCGCGAGGTCATCGACCAGGAGAAGACCGGGCCGCTCGACGAGGAGCGCGCCGTCGCGCTGTTCTCGGAGGCGTGGGCCGCCG
>JBBRLQ010000114.1:0-2239 GCA_038231275.1 Polyangiales bacterium | reverse complement strand
GTGCCGCTGTCGCGCCGCACGGCGAGCTGGTCGATGAAGCCGGCGAGCAGGCACTTGGCCAAGGCGTCCGGATCGGTGTGCGACGGCCGGTCCGCCCCCGTCGCGTCCGCCGTCGGTTCGTCCTGGATCAGGCGCTCCCGTTCGGCGATTTGCAGGAGCTGGCGGAAGGTGTCTTCCACCTGTCGCGCCGATTGCGCGTGGACGCCGTGGCGACGGCATTGGTTGACGTCGAAGCGCGCGTTCTTCGCGAACTGTTGCGCCCGCATCAGGGTGTGGAAATCCGTGAGCGCGCTGCCTTCGAACAGCTCTCGCGCTTCTTTCACGTGGCCGTCGTCGCGGCCGAGGCGCATGAGCAGGTCGCGTCCGCTGACGAGCGCGGCGCACTGCGCGGCCGCGGGCACGCAACCTCGGCGCGAAGCCTCCACGAGCATGCGCGAATAGCGCGGGTGCATCGGCAGGCGCAGCATCTGCCGGCCGATCGGGGTCAGATCGGAGTGGTCGCGTCCCGGAGCCCGCGTCGCGGGTCCCGCGTCCGCAGACGACGCGTCGGGCTTGGCCTTGAGCGCGCCGAGGGTGGTGAGCAGACGTTCGGCGCGGACGACGGCGGCCAGGTCGGGCTTGTCGAGCCAGTCGAAGCGCGCGGCCTCGCGGATGCCGAGCGAGTGCAGCAGGAGCACGACCTCCGCGAGGTCGGCGCGCTGGATCTCCGGAGTGTTCTTGGCCGGACGGTTGAGATGCGCGCTCTCGGTCCACAGCCGCCAGCAAGTGCCCGGCGCTGTCCGTCCGGAACGCCCGGAACGCTGGTCGGCGCTCGCCCGGCTGATGTCCTCCACCGCGAGCGTCTGGATCCCGCGCTCGGCGTCGTAGCGGGCGACGCGCGCGAGCCCGGCGTCCACGACGTGGCAGACGCCGTCGATGGTGACGCTGGTCTCGGCGACGTTGGTGGAGACGACGATCTTGCGCACGTCGCTCGGCTGGAAGGCGCGGTCCTGGTCCTCCGGTTGCAGGTCGCCGTGCAGCGGGATGAACGCGCAGCGCTCGCCGAGGCGCGCGTCGCGCAGGGCGTTGATCGTCGAGTTGATCTCGCCCATGCCGGGCATGAACACGAGGATGTCGCCCGGATCGCCGTTGCGGACGATGCGTTCGACGGCGTCCGCGGCCTGCTCGGAAGCGGGACGTTCGTCGCCGTATTCCGACCAACGGATGGACACGGGGAACGTTCGGCCATCCGACGCGAGCATCGGCGCGGGCGCCTCGTCGTCGCCGGAGAGATAGCGCGCGACCGGTCCGGCCTCGAGCGTCGCGGACATGACCACGATCTTCAGGTCCGGCCGCGTGGTCTTCTGGAGGCGTTTCACCAGCGCGAGCGCGACGTCGCTGAGCAGGTTCCGCTCGTGGAACTCGTCGAACATCACCACGCCGACGTCGTCGAGGTCGCGGTCGTCCTGCAGCCAGCGCAGCAAGATGCCCTCGGTGACGAAGCACAACCGCGAGGCCCGGGAAAGATGGTCCTCGAAGCGGACCTGGTAGCCGACCTCGCCGCCCAGCTTGCTGTCCCGTTCCCACGCCACCCGCGAGGCGACGGTGCGCGCGGCGACCCGTCGCGGCTGGAGGATGACGATGCGCTTTTCGCCGGCGAGCCCGGCATCGAGGAGCATCTGCGGCACCTGTGTCGTCTTGCCGGAGCCGGTGGCGGCGACGAGCACGAGCTGGTTGCCTTCGGTGAGCACGCGGACGATATCGGCGTGCAGCTGCCAGACCGGCAGATCGCGAGGAGACATGTGCGGAGAAACGCGGAACGGGGAACGAGGAACGCGGAGGGGATGGCCGTCGGGCGGGATCTGGGGTGTGGCGAGCCGTGGCTCGCGGCAGGGTCACCGGGCCGCGGTCCGGTGCGGATCAGCGCGTGGCGAAGAAGGCGAACAGTCCTGCGGCGAGCGAGGCGGCGGCGAGCAGGCCTCCGGGCATGAACTTCTTGGTCCGCGCGAAGCGGGCCGCGAAGTAGACGAAGTGGATCCCGAGCACGACGACCGACACGAGCGTCGGCCAGCGCAGGACCAGCGCGAGCACCAGCGGCACGGCAAAACCCAAGGAAGCCAAGAGGGAGATCTTGCTACCCGCCTTCACGTAGCCGATCGCGCCTCCGACGACGAGCAGCGCGACATAGGTCCAGACGACATTTTGCCAGTTCATGGGACGCCGACGATAGCCGGAAAACGGCGATCGACACACGAAACTT
>JBBRLQ010000113.1:0-2307 GCA_038231275.1 Polyangiales bacterium | reverse complement strand
CTGGAGCGACTTCTCGGTCGCGAGCTTCGGCAACGTGCTCCTCGAGATGTACGCCTTCGTCGGCGACGTCGTCGTCTACTACGTCGACAACCAGGGGCGTGAATCGCGCCTCGCGACTGCGACGCAGCGGAAGAACGTGATCGCGCTCTCGCGGATGCTCGGCTTCAAGCTGCAGGGGGCGCAGGCCGCGAGGGCGAACGTCTCATTCTCGCTGCAAGCGCCGCCCTCTGCGGACGTGACGCTCCCGGCGGGAACGATCGTGCGCACGCAGGAGGTGACGGAGCCGGTGCGCTTCCAGCTGCTCGCGCCCGTGATCATCAGCGCGGGCACGAGTCCGCCAGTCGCCACGGGTGTCGCCGAGAACTCCGAGACGCACACCCAGCTCTTCGACGCGCGCGGCCTCGCGAGCCTCGACGTGCTGCTCGATCGCGTGCCGTACCTCGACGGCTCCGCGGCGGTCGCTGCGGGCAACGGTGACTACGTCGAGGTCGACAGTCTTCTGGGGTCCGGACCCAACGACCGGCAGTTTCTCGTGCTCGTCGACCAGAACGACCGCGCGACGATTCGGTTTGGCAACCTCGTGAACGGCGCGTCTCCGAGCGGGACGATCGCGGTCACCTACAAGACCGGCGGCAGCGCGGCCGGGAACGTCGACGCGAATCGCCTCGTCGTCGTCGAGGGGAGCTTCGTCGACGCCCACGGACGCCCGGTGCGCCTGCTGGTGACCAATCCCGCGCCGGCGGAGGGCGGAGCAGATCGGCAGAACATCGCCGCGGCGAAGCTGCTCGCGCCCGAGAGCCTTCGCGCGGTCACGCGCTCGGTCTCGCGCGAGGACTTCGAGATCCACGCCCGCCGCATCCCGGGTGTCGCTCGGGCGCTCATGCTCACGTCGAACGACGATCCAACGATCGAGGAGAACAGCGGCGTCCTCTACGTGATCCCCACAGGCGGCGGGCTCCCGACGCCGGCGCTGAAGAACCTCGTCCTGAAGCAGGTCACCGAGGTGTACCCGTGCACGCTCACGTTCCAGGTCCGCGTGCAGGATCCCGTCTATCGGCCACTCGATGTCGCGGCGCGAATCTTCCTCCGCCAGGGCGCACCACCGGGGGTCGTACGCGATCGCGTGCGAGCTGGCCTCGCGGCCATGTTTCGTGTGAGCGCGCCCGACGGGACGCCCAACCCGCTCGTCGACTTCGGCTTCAACGTGCGCGACGGCGAGGGGGATCCCGCGGGCGAGATCGCCTGGTCCGATGTGTTCAACGTGATCCGCGACACCGACGGCGTCCGCAAGATGGGGGACGGACCGTTCGACCTGCGACTCAACGGGCTCCCTGCCGACGTGAAGATCGCCAAGAAGGAGTTCCCCGTCTTGCGGACGGTAACGCTTGTCGATGGCTCGACCGGAGGTTTGCTGTGAAGCATTGCATCCGGTGCGCCCAGGATCTCCCTCTCGAAGCGTTCGGGCTCACCCGTGCCGGCAACCCAAGGTCGTGGTGCATGCGATGCCACGCGGCGTACAAGGCGGAGTGGAAGAGGACCACGCGAGGCAAGGAAAGCGAACGTCGCGACCGCGCGCAACATGGCGAGGCGCGTCGCGAGCGCCACCAGAAGAGGGATCCCGTCGCGTTCGCGACCAAGCGGAGAACCTACGCCAAGCGCTACTACGAACGGAACAAGGAGGCTGTAATGGAGCGCGCGGCCCAGTTTCGCCGCGAGCATCCGGAGGTCGTGCGGGCTCACCAACTCGTGCGCGCGTTCATCTTCTTCGGGCTCCTCGTGCGGCGCCCGTGTGAGTCGTGCCGAGAGCCGAAGTCCCCGGCGCACCACCCGGATCACTGGAAGCCGCTCTCGATCGTCTGGCTGTGCGCGCGCTGCCACGGGCGCCTGGGACGTGAGCTGCGCGACCCAGCCACTGTCGTCGTACCGCGATCCGCGCCGACGACGATCCTCCCGCGTGACACCGAGGGAGAGCCCTGATGGCGCTGCTCAACCCAACGCTACGGGAGGCGGGCGCGACGCCCGGGTCGGCGAAGGGCTGGACACTCACGTCTTCTTGCAGCGCGCAGCGCATCGCGGCGTTCAACCCATTCCCGGGGCGCGCGGCCGAGGACTTCGAGCGGTGGGGCGAGTTTGTCACCGCGTTCCCCGACGGAGCGATCGTCCTCGCCTTCTTCGACGTCGCCGCCGAAGGGTACGAGGACTTCGAGGAGGGCTGGACTCCGAGCGCGTTCGTCTCCGAGTTCTCGGAGGCCCTCCTCGATACTTGTCCGTTCGGCGGGGGCGCCGTCGAGGACATGGCCACGGGCT
>JBBRLQ010000112.1:0-2370 GCA_038231275.1 Polyangiales bacterium | reverse complement strand
TTTAGGCCGTAGTTTGTTGACGAAAAAACTGTCCTCGCGTGCGGGGGCTTGGCGGGGGCGTGACGGCAATAGGCGCCGGTCCTCTACACACCTGCGCAGCAACGGTGACGGGGATGATGTGCTGGGGATACAACGCGTCGGGTCAGCTCGGGCGCGGCGACGGCTCCCCTCTGGTGGAGACGAGCCCCGTGAGCGTCAGCGGATTCTGACGCCGACCGCTGGTGTCCCATGCGCTCGCGAAAACGCGGCGTCGTGACGTCCTCTCTGAGCTGCCGAGCGTGCCGACGGCGAACGGCGCGACGAGGGACAGCTCCCGCCGTTCGCGGCGGATGCCGCGGTGTTGACGATCGCGCTGATCCGTAGGAATCCGATCGTGACGTTGGAAGCGGGCGGACAGTCACGCCGCAGCCGCAAGCGCCACGCGGTGTCGTGACGCTTGCGGGCCGCGGAGGAAGGGTCAGAAAGGCAAGAGGTTGTCGCGTTCCTGCGCGAGGAGGAGCGCGAGCTTGTATCGGTTGAGGCAGGCGGCGACGGCGCGCGCGGTGTCGATGAGGTCGAGCGCAGCGCGGAGCTCGGGGTAGTCGTCGTGGTTGTCGAGGTCGTGGGTCTCAGGATAGACGGCGGCGAGCGCGAGGACCGCCGTGTCGGCGGCGACCTCGAGGACAGCGAGTGCCGCGAGCTCAGGAGCGACCCAGAGCTGTTGGACAGAGGGGCGCGTCATCGGCGGGCGCCCTTCTTCTTCACGCCGGCGCGCAGCTTCGCTCTGCGCGCCGTGGAGGGGGTACCGTCGGCGGACGCGAGCGGCCGCTGTCTCCAGGAGTCGCCGTCGATGTCGAGGGTGTGGCAGTGCTGGGTGAAGCGGTCGACGAGCGCGACGACGCATGCGGCACCGGGAAAGACGGTTCCCCACTCCTTGAAGGCGAGATTGGTCGAGATGATCGTGCTGGCGCGCTCGTGGCGCCGACTGATGATGCTGTAGAGGAGATCTCCGGAGCGCGCGTCGCACGGCAAGTATCCGAGCTCGTCGAGGATGAGCACGTCCGGCGAGGTGTAGCGTCTCATGCGCCGCTCGACCGCCGGAAGCGACTCTTGCTTGAGGAGGTCGGCGAGCGCGGCGTTGACGGTGGAGAAGCAGACCGACCTTCCGGTCTCGAGCGCGCGTTGACCGAGGTTCTGGGCGAGGGTGCTCTTGCCGACGCCGCTCGGCCCGCGAAGAAGGACGTTCTCCCCGCGTGCGGTGAAGCCGAGCGACAGGAGCTGCTCGTAGCGAGCACGGTCGATGACGCGCGGGAAGCTCCAGTCGAACTGATCGAGCGGCTTCATCGCGCCGAGCGTTGCCTTCTTCGTCCGCGAGGCGAGGTTGCGCGCGTCGCGCTCGCGTCGCTCGAGGAGGACGAGCTGCTCTGCGACCTGGGCGGGCGACAGCCTGCTCTTGGTCGCGTGAGCGAGTAAGGCGTCGAGCGCGTCACGCGAAGCGCAGAGGCCGATGCCGCGGAGTCCGTCTGCAATGTCAGTGGTCATGATGCGCTCCTGGGGCGGTCGTACTGTGCCAGGTCGTGAGGGGTGACGTCGCAGTCGGGCACGTGCGCGCCGAGCTCGAGGTCTACGGGCATCGGCGCGCCTGCTGCGCGTCGCGCTTGCTCGCAGCGGAGGGCGAGTGCACCGGGATCGTGCAGGCCGCACGCGAGGACGTCGGTGACGGCCAAGGCGAGGACGTTGGCACCGTAGAGATCGAGGAGCTTTCCCGTGCGCGCGGTCATGAGCCCGACGTTGCGCCCGACGTCGACCCATCGCGTGTAGAGAGCATCGAGACCGGGGACTTGAGCGAGCAGACGGTCGCGCATCTTGGGGGTGCGCGCCGCCCGCTTCTGCTCGAGCAGCTCGCGTCGGTGCTCGTGATCTTCGATGCGCTGGTGCTTTCCCCAGCTTCGCTCGTGCCTGGCGACGATGTCGGCTCCGTCGAGCAGGCGCACCACGCTGTCGCTGGCGACGAGCGTGACGGTCTTGCGGGCGTAGCGCGGGGGCACCGAGTAGAGGTTGGTGCCGAAGCGTACGAAGGCGGTGGTGTCGACGGTGGCGGGCGCGACGAGATCTGTCTCCGGCAGTGTTGCGGGGAGCGCGAGAAGTCGCTCCTTCTCCTCGGCGAAGACCTCGGCGACGGTGCGATCGCGAAAGCGCGGATGCTGGCGCACGTCGGCGATGTCGCGAATGAAGTCGAGTAGCTGACGGTTGCCGTCTTGGATGCTGGTGATCGTGCGCGCGGCGAAGAAGCGGTCGTGAAGGAAGCGGTTGGCGCGCTCGACGCCGCCCTTGTCGGTGGGGCGCCTGGGCCTGCAGAGTCGCGGCTGGACCCGAAGCGCACCGGCGATC
>JBBRLQ010000111.1:0-2414 GCA_038231275.1 Polyangiales bacterium | reverse complement strand
GAGCGCGCGCGACCACGACCCGAAGGCGCGTGGGGCGGCGCGCACCGGGCTTCGGGAGCCTCTGGCCGCATCCGCAGTTACTGGTTGTCGTTGACCCGAGCGCGCGCGGCGCTCAGGCAGCCCTCCCGCTCGCCGTGGGCGAAGCGCCCTGCGGACAAACGGTCTCGTTGCTCTCGGCGCACCGGCGGCAGACGGCCTTCACGGGCCCCGTCACCACGTACTGCGCGGTCTTGTATTTGAGGTGGAGGCGTCCCTTGCGCTCCACGCCGAGCAGCGTCCCGCACTTGCGGCACCGCCACTCCTTGTCGCCCTGCTCGTCCATCGTTCGTCTCCTCGCGGCGGCGTTGTTGCCGTCGACGAGATGCAGTCTCCGGATCGGGAGGGACGAGGGAGGGTGATGGGAGGGCGAAGCGAGGGAACGACTGCGAGAGTCGAGGCACCGACTGCGGTAGACTGTTTCGAATGGAGTCGACGGCAGAGAAGGGCTTTCCGATCGCGCTCGACTCGCTTCTCGCGTCGATGTTCGAACTCCTGAAACAGCAGGGGGCTGCGCGCGAGATCGCGATCCTTGCCGCATCGACCGCCCGGGGGTTTCAGAGCGACTACGACAATTGGAACGGTGGGACCTACGGCTGGAGCATCACTCTCGCGGTGGACCTCCCCCTCTTCAGTCGGATCCCCGAACCCGAACGCGCCGCTGCCGCAACGCGTCTTGCGGAAACGGCCGGCCCCTTCTTTGCGGAGTTTTCAAACGACCACCTTCGCGAAGTGCACATCGTTCCACGGGCGATGGAGAATGGGCGGTGGCGGGAGGACGCTGCGGAGTTCATCGCCGGTCACGGGATCAACAATCAGGGACGCGTCCGGAGCGATAACATCGCGACGCGGGAGTGCGACGGCCTGCTGTTCCGTTCGGAGCCGGAGATCCACCTCTACCGAGCGCTGAAGGCCGCCGGCGTGACCTTCGCACCGCTGCCCGTCTTCCTCCGTGGTGGGCCCAACTATTCGAGACTGGAGCCCGACTTCGTCGTCCTCAAGGACGGCGTTGTGATGGTGGTCGAAGTTGATGGCGACACCTACCATCGCGAGTTGCCTGCCGATGCGCATGCGCGTCTGGCACCGCTCGATCACGAGGGTGCGAAGATCGAGCGCGTTCGCGCGGAAGACTGTGCGAGTGCGGAAGCGGCGAAGGCGTGTGCGGAGAAGCTCCTGAAGATCCTTCAAAAGCGCATCGCGCAAGGCCGATGACCGACGCCTACGCGGGCACCGGCATCGCAACCGCGAACCGCAGGCTCGGGCCAGGGTTGAACTGCCAGCGCTTCGCCTCGGGCGTGTCGGCCGCCAGCGTGTGGATCGCGCGCCACTTGTAGCGCCCCTGCTTCACGTCGACCTTGCTGCGGGCGCGCTCGATCACTTTGTCCACGGCGTGGACAGACAGGGTCGCGAAGTCGCCCGCGCGCAGCGCCTTGCGCCTCGAGATCAGCTCCACGAGCGCCGCCGCCTCGTGCTTCGTCAACGCGGCCTCCTCGACGACGCCGCTCTGGTCTCTGCGGAGCCCTCGGTGCCCGCCGCCGTCGACGGTGATCGTCGTGTCGATGAACAGGTCGAGCTCGGCGGCGCGCGCGACGAGCGCCGCGTACTCGTCCGCCGTGAGCGCGCGCCGACCGTCGTGGTCGACGACGACGCACATCACGGAGCGTACGGCGTAGGCGGGCCCCGTCGGCTCGCGCAGCGAGAGGAGCGGCTCCGGCAGCGCGCCGAGGATCGCGTCGCCCTCGAATCGAAGCACGTCGCGCAGGAGCACGATCTCCACGCGCTGTCCGGCACCGAAGCGATCGCGCGCTCCGGTCGGAAGCCCGAGCCCGAACGGCACGACGACGAGCGCGTCGCCGCGCGCGGCAAGCCATGCCTCGAAGCCCGGGAACGCCGGCGACAGCGCGAGGAACACGGCACGCCCGGCCCAGTCGCCGATCCTCCGGGTGTCCGGGAAGCCGGCGTCGCTTTGCTCGACCGCGCCACCCACGCCGAGGACGCGCCGCAGGACGCGCACCAGGCCATCGACGGAGAGCTGGAGGGTATCGCGGTCTTCTGGGCGCAGGAGCACCTCCGGGCAGGCACCGTCGTCGCGCCCGCACACGGCCACGAAGGGATGCGACGCACACCCGTGGTTGGTGACCACGCGACGCGGGCAACCGTCGCCCCACGGCCCGCCGCACGGATGCGAGGGCAGCGGCTCCTTCTCGACGAGCACGCCGAGGCGCACGAGAGGCGCAGTGACCTCGGCACCGATCCGCTCGCGCCACTGGGACGCGAGAAGAGTTGGCGCCTTCGCCTGCTCGACCAGTCGGAGCAGCTCATCGAGCGGCCGACGGGGCGCGTTCCGGGCGGGCGTCATGGCGCCTCCGCGTCCGCCG
>JBBRLQ010000110.1:0-2546 GCA_038231275.1 Polyangiales bacterium | reverse complement strand
AGAGCGACAAACGGTTCGTCTCCCGTCGACTTTGCGTCGATTTCCGTCGCATCGCTTCGTTGCTCCTCCTCAAAAGACGTCCGTCTGTATCGTCGTCGCGCCTCGCGCTGCTCGGAGCTCACCGCAAATTCTCGGTCCGACGAACCGTTTGTCGCTCTAGGAGGCTGGTGCCTTTCGTCGCGCCACCTGAAGATAATGGAAACATTTTCGGCCCACCGCCTGTCTGTGGCCGCATGACACTTGGTCGTGCGCCGACTCACGAGGACCTCTACCGCTCGACACGTGAGCTTTGCGAGTCGCGCCTGCCGGAGCGGTCGATCTTTCGACTTCTCGCGGCCAAGGCGCACGAATTGTTCCCCGACGACGCGTTTGCGGACCTGTACGCAGGTACGGGCCGGGCGTCGGTCGCGCCGCGCATCCTTTCGGTCGTGATGGTGCTCCAGCGGTACTCCGGCATGAGCGATCGCGAGGCGGTCGACGCCTTCGCGTTCGATGCGCGCTGGAAGTACGCGGCGGGTGCGCTCGACTTCGATCATCCAGGCTTCGTGCATACGGTCCTGGTCGAGATGCGCGAGCGGCTTCGCCGGTCCGACAAGCCGAATCGCATCTTCGAGGTCGTGCTCGATGCGGCGCGCGGGGCGGGACTCGTCGGACGCAAGCGCGTGCTGGATTCGACGGCGCTCTACGATGCGGTCGCGACGCAGGACACCGTCACGTTGGTTCGCTCGGCGCTCGTGGGCTTGCTCGCGACCCTCGACGACGCGGTGGCCGCCGAGATGCGCAGCAGTTTCGAGCGCGACGACGACTACAAGAAGCCGGGCAAGCCGGCGTGCGATTGGGACGACGCCGCCGCCCGTGACGCGCTCGTGGAGGCCCTCGCTCTCGACGGGTACGTCGCACTTGCCCAGTTGCACGACCGCGCGCTCGATCCGCGCATGCAGCAGGCCGCCGAGCTTCTTGCCACCGTGCTCGGGCAAGACCTCGAGCAGCGCGAAGACGGTCTGTTTCGCATCGCGCGCGGCGTCGCCGAGGATCGCGTGATCTCCACGGTCGACCCCCAAGCCCGCCACGGTCATAAGACCGCCGCTCGGGGATTCGATGGGTACAAGGCGCACGTCTCGCTCGACCCCGATTCGGAGATCATCGTCGCCACCGAGGTCACCGCCGGCAACGTCGGCGACGCGGTGCCCGCCGCCGCGATGCTGGGCGAGGTGCTCGCGACGGCCAAGAGCGCGTCCGCGGATGCGCCCGTCGAGATCTACGGCGACAGCTCGTACGGCACAGCGGAGTTGGTCGAGCACATCGAGGCGGCGGGCGCGGAGGCCAACACCAAGGTGCAGCCTCCGTCGGCGGTCAAAGGGCACTTCGCTCAGGACGCGTTCCAGATCGACGTCGTCGCGAAAACGGTGACGTGTCCCCGCGGGGCCTTGGTGCGGCTTCGGGTCCGCAAGGACGGCTCGGGCCTGGCGATCTTCGCTCCGCACTGCGGGTCGTGTCCGCTACGTGCACAATGCACCGACTCGGCGTCGGGTCGCGTGGTGAACGTGCACGCGAAATACGAGACCCTGGCCCGGAGCCGCGCCAGGCAGCGCGACCCGGCGTGGAAGACGCGCTACCGCGCGACGCGCCCGAAGGTGGAGCGCAAGCTCGGCCACCTGATGCGGCGCAAACACGGCGGCCGGCGCGCGCGCGTCCGCGGTCGGGCCCGTGTCGCCGCCGACTTCGCCCTGCTCGCCGCGTCGGTGAACCTCGCCCGCATCGCGGCCCTCGGCGTGCGCATTGCCGCCGACAGCGGCTGACGAGGCGAGACGTACCTCGATGCGGCGCTCGCGCCGAGCTCCGCCCGACAAAGCCCCGTGCTCACATGGGCAAACCGCTCACAATGGCGAGCCACGGTTGCTCCGACACGCACCTGGCTCGGACCCCCTACGGCTCGGGACGGATGCTGTACGGCAACCGCAATGCAAAAAGGGCGCGTTCGGCACCAGCCTCCTAGAGCGACAAACGGTTCGTCGGACCGAGAATTTGCGGTGAGTTCCGAGCAGCGCGAGGCGCGACGACGATACAGACGGACGTCTTTTGAGGAGGAGCAACGAAGCGATGCGACGGAAATCGACGCAAAGTCGACGGGAGACGAACCGTTTGTCGCCCTAGTGGGCCTCCGGCCCCTCCTCGCTTCGCTCCGAGCCTCCCCGGAATGCCTTCGGCAAGTCGTGCGCTGCACGACACGAGAGAATCCGGGAGCGAGATCGTTCGGAGCGGGAGCGCTTAGTTTACAGGCAGCCCGACGCGAGGCCGTCCCGTAACGAGGACGGCGCTCGCGCGAACGCGCTCATCACGATCCTTCTGCGGCCGCCGCGGCGATCACCTCGTCATCCGAGAGATTTGCCACCCGAAGGAGGAGCTCCGCGTTCCTTCGCAGTGCCCGCTCGTCTCCGCTGGTAGAGAGCAGGATCCGCGAGATGCCGCGGATGGTCGGGGAATCGAAGAGGCTCCGAAGCGAGCACTTCACCTCGAAGAGGTGTACGAGCGCCGTCCGGAGACGT
>JBBRLQ010000109.1:0-2601 GCA_038231275.1 Polyangiales bacterium | reverse complement strand
CGCGCGCGCGTAGGCGTTCGAGCTCGTCGTCCGGCCCCGCGGCGTCGTCGCTGCGCGCGGACTCGATAGGCGTGACGTCGTCGGAGCTGCCGATGGAGATCATAGCGAGAGGTGCGTTCCTTCACCTCTCTTCATCGGGACTGCGCGGAAGCGGTTGCGCGAATTCGAGCTACGGCGCGACGCCGCTATTCGTGCAGCGACGCGAGGAACGCTGCAAAGCTGTCCGCGATCAAGAAGACGTTGTCGTAAGTCGGCGCTTCGCCTTCGTCCGCTTCGAATTCATGGTGCCAGAAGAAGACCTTGCCAGCGTTCGCGCCTTCGGCGCCAATGAGAATCAAGTTGTCGCCTGCATCGTGCGCGATCGGAAACAGATCGTCGGGAATGCGACCACGGTAGTCATCGAGGTACCGGTCGAGCGACTCGTCGAACTTTCCGACGCCGAGGAATGCGTCGACGCCTCCCTCGGCGACGCGCTTGCCGTCATTGAACGTGAAGAGCTCGCGAACCGGACGACCGCCGTTGCGTTGGAGCAAGAACTCTCGATAGGCAGGTGGCACCGGCCGTCCGATGCGCTGCTCGCACGCCGCGACCTCGGCGGCCGTCACCGTCGCATTCGTTGTTCGCATCTCCGTCATTCCCATTCCCCTCGCATTTGCGTGTCGATACCTGCGCAGCCCCCCGTGTGTCCGATCCGTCGGTGGAGATCGCGAGGGACCAATTGCAGCGTCACTCCGTCCTCGTGATGGTGCCACGTGAATCCAGGTGGCCTGGCGCCTGGACTGAAACCGGCGGCTCTGTCAGCACGGGTGAAGTCCGAGTTGTCGCCCTTGAGGCCCGTCAGTGTGATCGTCTTCCTCGCGTATGGGGAGAAGTCCGGGTGCCCGCTCGCGTTGAAGCGTACGCCGGCAGGATACTTCGCCGCGAGCGCGGGCGGGAGCGGGTAGGAGGTGAACGCGAGCTTCGCGTTTCTGACGGTTCGGCCGCCGATCTTCGGGATCGCATCGTTGCCGCGATGCGGAAGTCGGCCAGGTGCGGGGCGCGTCGTCGAGTCGACACTCGGAGCTCCGCGTCTCTGGGCGTCGACGATCGTTCCGGAGCCGCCGCCCATTCCTTCGACCTGTTGCCCCGCCTGCGCGGCCGCGCGCATCTCCTCGACGCCGCCGCCGCGCATCACCTGCATCGTCGCGAGCGCTTGGCCGATGCCGGTGCCGCCGCCACCCATGGCGTCGACGTACTGGCCGACGACGTAGTCCGAGTACGCCTGCGCGTTCGGGAGGACGCGGCCGTCGAGGCCCATCGTCGGGTTCGCGTCGATCTCCGCGTTGGCGGCGCGCGCCCGCTGCGCGATGAGCGTGTTGCGTCGCGCGACGAGCGTCTCGACGTCGTCGCCGGGTCGACACGCGCTGTCGCCCAGCGCGCCGAGATCTGCGTAGAGCCGTCGCTTGATCTCCGCGCGTCCTTCGGGCGTCACGGCCCACGCCGCGATCGTCTTCTGCGCGAGCCCCTCGAGGTCGGCGAGATACTGGCGGCGTGCGGACAGAAAGAGCGGAGGGAGTTGCTTCGCTTCGGCGCTCGCGAGGAACGAACGCTCGTCGGAGATTCGCTGCGTGAGCTCGGCGCCCGAATGGATCTGATCGAGCGGGACCATCCGCGATGCTCGCGGCTCGGGCGGCCTCGGCGTCAACATGACTCCGCTCTGCACTGCGAGCATCGTTGCGAGCCCGACGCCGCCGCGCGGGAGAATCGCGTGGGGCTCGTCGGGCGGCGCCGCCTTCGCCGCCGCGTACGCGCGCGCTTCGCGCCGCGCCTTGATCGCGCCGAGCTCCTTCTTTATCGCGTGCCTCTCGGCGTTGGTGAGCGGGTGGGCGTGATCGACGAGACGTGCGCGGAGGCGCGCGTCACGCGCGTCGTCCATTTCCTGTTCGGCAAACGTTTCACCGGTGCCGACGTAGGCGCCGCTCGTTCCGATCGGCTCGAGTCCGTCCGTCATTTGATTCTCGCTCTCTCCTCACTTTCATCGGAGCAGGGGAGAGAGCGTTGCGGGAATTCGGACTCAGGGAACCATGAGCGTTTGCGCGGCCGGTCCTGCGGGGCCGGCGCCTCCGGCGGTTCCCGACGTTCCGGTGCCGAGCGCGTTCGTACCGCCGACGCCGCCGGCGCCGGCTGCGCCTGATGCGCCGAGCGTTCCGGTCGTGACGGTCGTGGCAGTGAGAGTCGGTGCGGTCATGGAGTAGAGCACGCCGACGGACACACCGCCGGCGCCGCCCCCGCCACCGCCGCCGCCACCGCCGTTTCCGCCGTAGTTTCCGTTGCAGGCGCCGACTGCACGCGCGCCCCCGCCTTGTCCGACTTGGCCTGCCCCGCCGCCGCCGCCGTTGCCGCCGTTGCCGGTCGTCAGGACGGACGAGTCGAGCGTCATCGCACTGTGGAAGGAGAGAACCGCGATGCTTGATCCGCCGCCGAGTCCGCCGGATCCGCTGCCGCCACCGCAGCCGCCGGATCCGCCACCGCCGCCGCCCGCGGCGGGTGCGGTAGTGCCTCCTCCTCCTCCGCCGCCTTGAGCAGGCTTGCCGTTTGTTCCCACGCCGCCTGCCAGCGGGT
>JBBRLQ010000108.1:0-2608 GCA_038231275.1 Polyangiales bacterium | reverse complement strand
CGGTGAGGAGACCCAGCGCCTCGAGCGAGAGCACGAAGCGTCGAGGCGGCGCATCCTCCGGTTCGTCGGTCGCTGCATGCACGGGCGCCCCCTCCGCGGCCAGCGCGTGCGCTGACCACGCGAGGAGCAGGGGAACCAGGAGAACGCAAGGAAAGCGGTGCCGCATGCACCAACGTTGAGCACGAACCGAGCCGATGCGACCCGATGCGCAACTCCCCGCGAGTACGGGGTAGATTTGGAAGCGTTATGTAGCGGCGCGCACAGGCTGTGCGCGCCGCGCGACACCTCCGACCGAGGTTGTGTGCCCGACGGCGCGCGTCGGTAGCCCGACGACGCACTGTCGTCCCTGCGACGACCCGCGACGCATCTACGGGGCGAAGCGTGCGCCCGCTGAAGTAGACTCCTTCGCGTGCTCGCGAGCGCAGGCATCCTCGATCGGCGGTACCGCGTCGACCGTCTCGTCGGCGAGGGGGGCTTCGGCGCGGTGTACGCCGGGCTGCACCTCACCCTCGGGTCGCCGGTCGCGATCAAGGTCACGCGCTTCGCGGCTGGCATCGACGCGAACGAACGCGAGGAGGCGATCCAGCGCTTCATGGAAGAGGGTCGGCTGCTCACGCGCCTCCGCCACCCGAACATCGTCTCGGTGCTGGACCTCGGCCTCGTGCAGGACACGCCGGACGGGCTCCCCGCTCCCTACCTCGTGATGGAGTGGGTCGAGGGCGTGACGCTCCGCGCGTACCTCGACGCCAACCGTCGCGCGCACGGGCCGCTGGAGGCGTGGCGCATCTTCGAGCCGCTCGCCGCCGCGGTCGCGTACGCGCACGCGGCTCACATCGCGCATCGTGATCTGACGCCGAACAACGTCATGATCGTGCGCGACGCGGCGGGCGCGGCGGTGCCTCGCGTGATCGACTTCGGCATGGCGAAGGCGGTCACTCCGGCCGACGTCGCGGGCCGCGGGCAGACGTACACGACGACGCCGAGCGCGTTCACCGCCGCGTACGGCGCGCCCGAGCAAGTGACCCTGTCGCGCACAGGAACGTGGACCGACGTGCACGCGCTGGGGCTCCTCCTGGCGGAGCTGCTCACCGGCATCTCGCCTTATGGCCGCACCGACGATCCGCGGGCGGAGATCGTCGACCCCATCCGGCCCACGCCGCGCGCGCGCGGCATCGACGTGGGGCCGCTCGAACCGGTCCTCGCGAGGGCGCTCGCGCTGCGCCCTGCCGATCGCTTCGCGAACGCCGGCGAATTGCTCGAAGCCGTGCGGCGCGTGGTGGTCGCGCCCGGCGCGCTCGCGGTGACGCCTCCTCCTCCGCCGTGGGGACCGCCGGCGCTCGCACCCGGGCAGCAGACGGGCGCACCGGCGAGCCACACGCTGGGCCCGGGTGCGCGGCGTGCGGGTACGTCGCGCGGCGTCGTGATCGGCGTGTCGATCGGCGCGCTCCTCGCGTTGGTGGGAGGGGCTGGTGTTCTCGCCCTTCCGCGCGTCTTGCCGCTGCTGCAAGGGCAAGGGACGGACGCCGACGCGGGCGCGGCAACCCCGGTGACGACGACGACCGCCGCAAAGTCGACGTCGGTGGCGCCGTCGGCGTCGAGCAAGCACGCGCCGGTCCCGTCGCCGCAGCCGACGCCGAGCCCGTCACCGGCGCCGAGCCCGAGTCCGACACCGACGCCGCCACCGAGTCCGACACCGACGCCGGGCCGTACCCTGGAGTTCTCGGCCGGCCCCGGGACGTACGGCGGCCTCTACCCGAAGGACGCCGAGCTCCTTGCGGTCGCCAACGGCCGCTCGGCGGCGCTCCGTTCGTGCTTCCCGGCGACCGTCACCGACGCGTGGAGCGTCCGCGTGCGCGTGACGTTCCAGAAGGACGGCACGCGCGTGCTCTCGCTCTCGACGAACCACGAGGGCTCACCCGACACGAGCGCCGTCGCGAAGTCGCTCGAGGCGTGCCACGAGACCGCGATCAAGGGGTGGCCGTGGCCTTCCAGCGCCGGCATCGAGGGGGTGAACGGCGGGGCGGGGTACATGATCATCCTCTCGTCGATGGTGTGGCGGGCGCGCTGAGCTCCGTCGCGCGACGGTTTCGCTCGCGCAGGAACGCCGTGCCGAGCGCGGCGAGGGCGACCACGAGCGTCGCGCCCGCCAGTACGAAGCTCGCGACGACGCCGTCGTGCGGCCGGCAGCCTTGTAGAGCGATGGACCGCCTTGCGGTTGACGAGGCGGCCCTCGCGTTTCAGGAGCGCGTGAAGGCGACGGTAACCGAAGCGCGGACGCTCAGCGGCGAGCGCGCGCAAGCGGCCGATGAGCACTGCGTCGTCGACACGCCGACGCACATGGCGGCACGTCGCGCGGTGAAGCCCGACCAGCGCGCACGCGCGCCGCTCACGGAGACCTCGCGACTTGAACCATCGGACGACCTCCCGCCGCACGGAGAGCGTCACCACTTTTTCCCAGCGCCACCTTCAGCGAATCGTTTTCGAGCGCGAACTGCGCCGCGAGCTTCTTCAGCTTCGCGTTCTTTTCCTCGAGCCGCCGCGTCTCGCGCGCCTCCGACAGCGTCACGCCGGCGTACCTCGCCTTCCAGCGTGCGAGCGTTTGACTCGT
>JBBRLQ010000107.1:0-2672 GCA_038231275.1 Polyangiales bacterium | reverse complement strand
TGGACGTCGCGCAGGCTCAGGCGGTCGCGCGCGACGACCTCCGCGACCGCGCGCTCGAGGAGATCGGCGCCGATCCGGTCGAGGATCTGGAGGAGACCGGACGTCGCCCCGCCGAGGTTCTCGCCGCGCTCGGCGAGCCTCTCCATCATGATGCGTGCGGACGGGACGGCCGAGAAGAGGCGGTCGAAGCCGCGGCTCTGGTGCGCGCGGCGCTTCTGCTCCACGAGCGCGCGTACGTGGCCTTCTTGTTCGACGCGCTGGTCGCGGTCGAAGGTGCGCGGATGGTCGGCGATCACGACATCCGGGACCTCGGGGTCGACGACGCGCACGCGCTCGTCGCTCGCGATCACCGACAGATTCCGCTGCACGTGGGTGTGCGGCACGCTGTAGTCGTTCTTGTCGAAGCGGAGATACGGAGTCTTGCCGACCCGTACCTCCAGGCACTCGTCGACGGGGAATTCGTCCTCCGCGAGGTCGACCATCAGCGCCTTGTCCTCGGCGTAGGCCTCGACCACCGACTTGTGCTTCTGGTCGGGGACCCTCCGCTCGAGGGCGATCTCGCGGCACCACGTCATCGCCTGCACGTTGAGATCGGCGACGGATGTGAAGTCGCGCGCGGCGAAGAAGTTGTCGCGGGCGTCCTGGATGGCGCGCTCCACGCGCCCCTTCTCGTTCGGGCGATACGGCGCGCACGCCCGTGGCTCGAAGCGGTAGTGCCCCGCGATCGCGAGAAGCGTCGGGTGGAAACGCACCGCGTCGCCTTCGCGCTCGAGCACCGCGCTCTTGAGATTGTCGTACAGGACCACGCGCGGCACGGCGCCGAAGAAGCGAAAGGACTCGACGTGGCCGCGCAAGAAGCTCGGCATCGCCGCGCGAAGCGAGAATCGCAGGAAGCGAAATCGGCTGTACGAGAGCACCATGACGAAGGCCCACAGATCGCGCTGCGCGCGGCCCACCATGAGCTTGCCGAAGTGCGCCCAGTCGACCTGCGCTTCCTGGCCCGCGAGCACCGAGCGGCGGAGGAAGGCCTCGGTGGGACGGCGCGGGCGCAGCCGGCTGATGACGGCGCGAAAGCCGCTTCTGGAGCCCGCGTACCCGCGCTCCCTCACCATCGCCCAGAGCCGGCTTGCGCGCAGCCTCGGGTGCTTCGCGAGCGTCGCCGCGATGAAGGGTACGTACGGGTCCACGAGGCGCGGCCGCGGCGACTGCTTCGTCACCGGCAAGCCGCTCTGCGCGAGAACGCGCTCGATCGTGTCGTGGTGCCGGCCGAGCTCGCTGGCGATGGTGCCCACGGGCCACTGTTCGGCGTGGTGAAGGCGGAGGATCTTCGCGCTCTCCTCCTCCGTGACTGCGCGGTGACGCCCGATCACCGCGAGACCTCACGGCGCTCGCGGGACCCGCGGAGGTCGCGGACGCCGACGACGGCTCTCGGGGCTGCGTTCGCTGGGCCGTACGCGGCCGGAGAGGACGCGTCGGCAACGGGCGCACCGATGCGCCTCGACGCGCGATGGGATGATGAAAGTGGATGATTCATGGCGTGCTGGTTCCTCGGGAGGTGCCGCCTCCGTGATGGAGGCCGGCAGCACCGAGGTCGTCGACGAGCTCGATTCTTCCGTCGAGATCGCATCCGTTACATTCGCCTTCCGGCGCGCACGAAGGCCGGCCTGACGTCGGCGCCCGGAGGCGCGCCCGAGCGGGGAACGACCGTAGACCCGGTTGGCCTCGCGGTGCCGCAGCACCCGCCGTGACGTCGCGCAGGGAGCGCACCTCGCCGCCAGCGAGGCGCAGCCCACGCAGAACACCTTGACCGTCGCACAACCAACGCAGCGCCCGAATCGTCCGTCCAATCGCCAGCCACCCTCTCAGGGAGGGCTGGACGCCGCGGCCGTTCGACGGCACCGTGCTCCACGGCGGGCGCGTTCTCAGACGTGCCTGCCACGAAGGCTCGGGTGTTCAGACCCGAGCCTTCACCTACTCCAACGCGCTCACTCTACGTCGTCACTGCCTTCGGGGGCGACGACGATGCGGAAGGATCAAGTTCCTAGGAGTTCGTCAGAATCCCGCGGACCGAAGCGCGCGCCGACAACCATCACGTCCCCCGCGGCGATACGCACGACGTCCTCGAGGCCAGCGCTTCGTAGGTTCTGCGACGCTGCCTCGATCTTGTTCGGCTCGATCTCCGCCGTCACCACGCGACCGCCGTTGTCCCGCGCCGCGGCGCCGAGGTAGGTCGCCGAGATGCCGAATGACGTGCCGAACTCGACGATGTTCTTCGCCGCGGACATCCGCGCGAGCGCGTAGAGCAGCCGACCCTGGCCGCGGCTCACGGCGATGTAGGCGTCCTTCATGTGGTGGGGCTTCAGGCCGAGCCCCAGGCTCTTCGCCATGCCGAGCGCAATGCGCGGACGGTCGCCGTCGGCCTCCTCGTGAAGACGGGTCAGCGTCGCCCGCACCCTCGAATCGTGGAGCGTGTTCATCGCGCCTCGAACGCGGCGTGCTCGTTCGGCTCCGCCCGCGCGAAGAAGCGCACGGCCATCGATCCCGGATCCATCAGCGCGCCCATCTCGCGCATCTCGGGGACGCCCTTCACGGCAACGAGCCACGCATCCATGTTCGCGCGAGTGTCGAAGCGGAGGACCATCAGCCAGTCGCCCTTGTCGGCGTCCTTCCCG
>JBBRLQ010000106.1:0-2693 GCA_038231275.1 Polyangiales bacterium | reverse complement strand
TCCTCGACCCGAAGGACCACGGCGAAGCCGTGGCTCTCTTCCGAAGCGAGATCGTGGGCGCGCTCACGCGCGTCGATTTGCCGCGCGGCGAGCTGGCGGCGCGTCTGGAGCTACTGAGCCGGGAGAGGTTCCGGCCGCCGGGTGCCGCCGCGACGCGCACCTTCGCCGTCCCCACGCTCGAGCGCTGGTACCGCCGCTACAAGCGCGGCGGACTCGCCGCGCTCGTGCCCGCGCCGCGCGCCGACAAGGGCGCCGCGCGCGCGCTCACCGCCGCGCAGCAAGATCTCGTCTGCGAGATCCGCCGCGAAAACCCCGGCGCGTCCGCCGAGCTGATCCTCGCGACCCTCGTGCTCGAGGGTCGCCTAGACCCGCGCATCATTTCTCCCTCCGCCGTGCGCCGGCTCTTCGCGGGCCGCGGTCTCGATCGCCGCACGCTGCGCAGCGGCGGCAGCGACGGCAAGCAGCGGCTCCGCTGGGAGGCCGAGCGTCCGGGCGCCCTCTGGCACGGCGACGTCTGCCACGGCGCGCATCTCGTCATTGATGACGTCAAGAGGCCGGTGCGCATCCACGCGCTGCTCGACGATGCCTCGCGCTACATCCTCGCCATCGAGGCCATGCACCAGGAGCGGGAGATCGACATGCTCGGTCTATTCGTGCGGGCGCTACGCAAGCACGGGCCGCCCGACGCCCTGTACCTCGACAACGGCGCGACCTACCGCGGTCACACCCTCGCGCTCGCGTGCGCGCGCATGGGCACGAGCCTCCTGCATGCCAAGCCCTACGACGCGCCGGCCCGCGGGAAAATGGAGCGCTTCTGGCGCACGATGCGCGAGGGATGCCTGGACTTCACCGGCGCCGTCTCCTCGCTCCACGACCTCAATGTCCGGCTCTACGCGTTCGTCGACCAGCACTACCACCGCGCGCCCCACGCCGGCCTCATGGGCAAGGCACCGGAGACCGTCTTCACCGCCTCGCCGCGCCCGCCCGACGACTTCGACGAGAAGAAGCTCCGCGATGCGCTCACCGTCCACGTCCGGCGACGCGTGCGCGGCGACTGCACCATCCCCATGGATGGCGTCGACTGGGAGACCGACCTCGGCTTCCTCGCGCGCTCCCTCGTCACCGTCTTCCGATGCATGGTCGACCCCGCCGATCCGCCCTGGATTGAGCACGAGGGCAAGCGCCACGTCCTCATACCCGTCGACCCCAAGAAGAATGCCACGCGCGCCCGCTCCCCCGTCTGCCGCGATCTCCCTCACGAAGCGCGCACGCCGTTCGACCCCACCGCCGCACTCCTCGACAAAGCCCTCGGCCGAAAGAAGGACCCCTCATGAGCCTCGAGTACCTCACCCACTTCGGACTCTCCGCCGATCCCTTCTCCAAGGACATCGGCGATGCCGAGCTCTGGATGCCGCCCAGCAAGCAGTCGCTCGTCGAAGACCTCACCGATGCCATGCACGCGCGCGCCAGCGCGCTTCTCACCGGCGATCCCGGCGCCGGCAAGACATGCGTGCTCCGTGCGCTTCGCCACGCCCTGACGCCCGCAAACTTCCGGCTCGTCTACTGCCAGAACGCCACCGTCGGACGGCGCGACTTCTACCGCCACCTCTGCATCGCCCTCGGCCTCGCCAAGGTCTCCACCGCCGGCGACCTGTTCCTGGCCGTCAGCGCCCACGTCGAGGACCTCGCCAAGGAGCGCATCTGCCCCGTCTTCCTCGTCGACGAGGCCCACCTCCTCCATCAAGACACTCTCGACCATCTCCACATCCTGCTCAACTACCAATGGGACTCGAAGCCCTTGCTCTCGCTCGTTCTCATCGGCCTACCCGAGCTCGATGACCGACTCCGACTCCGGAGAAATCGCTCGCTCTACTCGAGGCTCCATCATCGCTTCGCCATTGGAAATCTCCTCCCCGACGACACCGCCGACTACCTCCGCATGCGCCTCGCGCGCGTAGGCGCCACCAAGGATCTCTTCTCCGCCGACGCCCTCTCCATTCTGCACGAGGCCGCAGGAAGCTCCCTCCGCGACACCGACCGCATCGCAACCGCCGCCCTCCGAACCGCCGCGCGAAAGAAGAAGAAGATCGTCGAGCGCGACGTCCTCTCCCGCATCCTGCAGGCCGAATCCGAGGACCGAACATGATCACCATCACCCACGCGAGGCGCCTCGTCGACTGCGACAGCAAGACCGCCGCCGCAAGCATCTCCTTGCCGCCCCCGCTCGACGTCGACCTCGCCCCCCAGCTCCTCGTGCTCACCCTCGCCCAAGCGGCGCTCGCCGCAACCCATCGCGCCCTCGACAGCGCTCATCCCTTCCTTGCCTCCACGTCACGGCGTAGCAACCCGCCAGACCTCTCCGACAGCGAGCACTTCGCAACCCTCGTACTCCATGTCGGAAACCAGCTCGCCGATCTGCTCGCCGCCTACGCAGAAGCCATCATCCAGGAAAACATCGACCCCGACGACCAACCCTTCTGAACTTCGACGCGTCGCTCGCTCCAACCCGGATCGAGCGACGTTCCGATCGAGCAGCCTCCCTGGGGATCACTCAGCCCGGTGAAGATCCCCTCACGGAGCCCGCGCGGCAACACTCGAGCGAGGACGTGTCCGCCTCCGTCAGCGTCGGCAAGAGTCGCATGCGTACGGTGCGGAAGAATCGCTCCTGCTTGCCCTTCCCCTGCGGCTGGTAC
>JBBRLQ010000105.1:0-2696 GCA_038231275.1 Polyangiales bacterium | reverse complement strand
GGGAGCGTAGGTAAAAGAAGCAGGTTGGCGGGTCGCTCGAGGGGTGTTGGTGGAGGTCGGCTTGGGCTGGCTCGACGAGCGTGGAGATCGCTCGAGAGGGCGGAAGGCAACGGCACGGGAGTTGCCGTGTGCGATTGTGGTTGCGCGGGACGCACCGCGGCCTCGCACGCATGCGGCGCTCGGGTCAGGCGGCGGCTTCGTCGCCGGCGGCTCTTCGGAGGACGCGACTCTTCCAGTAGGGCGGCGCGCGGGCCGGTGCGCGCGTCGGCGCGTCCGTGGGCTCTCCGAGCGCGGCGAGGTAGCGCGTGATGCTCTTCGGATCGGTGACCATCGCCAGCAGGCGCATGCGGCCCTGGCACCGCGGACAGGAGAGCACGTCGAGGCCGAAGGTTCGCTGCAGGAGTGCGGCCCATGGGCGATAGGGCCCGCGGCGTGGGACGTCGTGGATGTCTTCCACCACGGGCGGAGAGCTCACCTCCGCGCGCTTCGGCGCGATACGCGAGCGGAGCTTGCTCGCCGAGCCCAGTACGCCCGCGTAGCGCACGGTATGGAAGCGCGGGGGCGGCACCGAGGCGGCGAGCCGGCTGAGAAGCGAGAGGGGATCCAGATCGACGGCGACGGTGCCGTCGGCGAACGCCTTCTTGAGACCGATGCGTACGAGGCCCTCCGGCCCACGCGTCACGCGCTCCTGCGCGACTGCAGGACGGAGGATGTACTTCAGGAGCGCCTCGCGTCCAGGCTCGTCACCTCCTCCTGCGCGCGTCGCGGCGTGGAGGGTGAAGCCGTCGAGCGCGACGCACAGCGGCCGCTCGAACACCATCGGGCGACGCGCCAGCGGCAGCGCGCCTCGCCGCCACTCAGGACCCGCCGGCGGCGTGACGCCCGAGACCGCCGACGCGGCGAGGCGCGTCAGACCGGCGCGCTCTGCCGTGTCGTCCCCTTCCGCGTCGTCCTCCCCCTCCTCGAGAAGACCACGACGACGGAGGTACCGTGTCATCCGGTCGCGCGTCCGCTCGAGCACCAAGGCCACATCGCGCGTCGTCAGGTGCCCCAGCGCGCGGAACGTGAGCGCGGCGCCGTCCTCCTTCGCGTCGTCGTACACGCCGTCGAGAAACGCCGCGTGCACGTGCGGGTTGAGCTTCAGGTCCGACGACGTCCTCTGCACGGCGACGACCGCTCCGCTCTGCCCTCTGCCCGCACGCGGCTCGGTCCGCTGCCGGTAGAAGTCGAGCACGGTCTTGACGAAGAGGCGCGTCAGCGCCGACACGAGCGCGCCGTCGTAGCCGAGCCGCTTGCGCCACGCGAAAGGCACCGTGAGCACCCACTGCCGGAGCGGCACCCCCTCCGGCAAGACGTCCTCGATGAGATGCGCCGCGGTCGCCGCCATCTTCCGACCCAGGCACGACGGACAGAAGCCCCGGCCCTTGCAGCTGAACGCCACCAGCCGCGTCTCCTCACACCCGCCGCAGCGGAGACGTGCGAAGCCCCGGCAGAGAAGGCCGCAGTCCAGGTAACCCTCGAGCTCCTTCCTCACGAACCGCGGAAGCGCGATCGCAAGCGCGCCATCGTCGACAGCGCCGTAGAGCGTCGCGAGGTTGTCCTGAACCACCTGGTAGAGCGTCGTCTCCTCCGGCCTTCGACGCTCGTAGACGACAGAAGGCGAGGGCACGGCGCGACGACAGCAAGCCGAGGGCCGAAGCCACGTTGCTGCAATGTCCACACGTTGCGCTCACCCCGACCTGGCCTGGCCACTTCTGACCATGGCCCGGCCACCCCCGCCGCAACCCGACCACCGGCATGCGTGCTGCTATCGATGGCGTAGACCGGCGCCGAGCCAGACGGCGGCTCGCGCTGTCTGGCATCACTCGACGCTCACCGGCGGCGCACCGGCCTCGGGCACGGTCGTCGCGTCCGCGCCAGCCCCGGGCGGCGAGCTCGCCGTCGAGACCTGGCGCACGACCCTCGTCGACGTCGGACCGTACGCCTACGCCGGCGCAGCCCGTTCACGCGCCGCGAGCTCGGGGCGCCCGTGCTCGGCGATCAGCCCAGCGAGGACGTCCCGGCCGTCCCAGATGCGGTCCTGACCGACGTGGTAGATGCTCTCCATTCGCCTGGCGCGCCGCGGCAAGCACGGGGGCGGCTCGTCGACCCCGGCGAGCCCGAGCTCCTCGGCCAGCGGAGATCCGTCGGCTGCGCCGCCGCCCGCGGGGCCTCCCATCGGCGGCGGCCAGGACGCGGGCCCCCAGGCGCGCCGCTGGAAGGGGACGCTGGGCGCGACCGCGCGCGTGACCTTCGGCGGCGGACAGAACTGCACCTACCGCATCACCCTGAAGAACGTCACCGTCGACGTGACCGCCGCGGGAAACGGCGACATCGTGGCCGCGAGCGTGACGGCGCTCGCAGTCGAGGAAGTGCTGTCGACGTCGTGCAGCAACACGCCCATTCCCGCGGGGCCGCATCGGCACGCGCTCACGCTGGCGACGCTCCTCCCCTCCGGCGCGAGTCACCTCGAGCTCACGGGGGTGTCGACGAACCATCCCGCCACCTCCCTGGTGATCGACGGCGACTTCCGGACGCTCAATCCGCAGCTCACCCTCAGCTGGCACCGGACCGACTACGGACCGCCGCTCGACTGGACGGTGAAGGCGTACCTGACCGTGCTCGATCAGCCGTGATGAGGGCCTACGTGCGTCGCG
>JBBRLQ010000104.1:0-2699 GCA_038231275.1 Polyangiales bacterium | reverse complement strand
GTATGCGCTGCTTGAGCCAGTCTTGCCGGGTCGGGTCACCGCTTCCATGCTCCAGAGGAATGACCGAGCAGACATGGCAGCAGATGGTGATGGAGTGGCGCGCCGGGACGCAATCAGCGCGGTCGTTCGCCGTCGCGCGGGGCGTGTCGGCGACCGCGTTTGGCTATTGGGTCCGAAAGCTGGGCGGCCGACGCGCGCAGGCGAGGCTCGAACCCGTCGCCGTGGAGAAGATCGCGGCTCGCGCGCCGGCGCTCGCTCGCGTTGTGAGACCGACGCCGTCGGCTCGGCCGGTGATGCCTGCCCGGGTCATGGTGATGGTCGGCCGCGCCTTGGTTGCGGTCGAGCCCGGCTTCGACCCCGCGCATCTCCGCGATGTCGTCCGTGCACTCGGGGAGCTCTCGTGATCCCCGTCGGTGCAGAGATCTACGTCGCCCTCGAGCCGGTCGACATGCGCCTCTCTTTCGATCGGCTCGCTGGCTTTGCGAAGGAGCGCGTCGGGTACGACGCCCGCGGCGGTGCGTTGTTCGTCTTCTTCGGCCGCCGTCGCGACGCGCTGAAGGTCCTCTTCTTCGATGGCAGCGGGATGTGCATCTTCTACAAGCGGCTCGACCGCGGGACGTTCAAGCTGCCCGAGCCAACGACCGCGGGCGCGCAGCACGTGGAGGTCGACGATGCGACGCTCGAGGCGCTCCTCGACGGCATCGACGTGGCCGTCGACGCGAAGCCGAAGAAGCCGACGTCGCACTGAGTCCGTGGCCCCTTCGCACATGGTGCGATCGCGTTACGTGTAGAGCGCATTCGTCTCTCGACCAACGTGATCCCGCGCGCTAAGACGAACCTCGTGCCTGGCCGCTCCTCGTCGAATGATCTCGCCGCCGCGCTGCGGCGGATCGCGGAGCTCGAGTCGAACCTCGAGAAGATGACCGAGGCGGTGCTCTCTGTCGGCGACGCCCTGAAGAACTCGAGCGCGGAGCTTCAGAAGGTCCGCAAGGAGCGGGACAATCTCCGTCGCGCGTGGGAGCAGCTCAAGGCGCACCACGAGCTCTTGAAGCGTCGCATCTTCGTCGCGAAGGCCGAGCGGATCGACACCGCGCAGCTCGAGATCGAGTTCGCCGAGACGACGGCCAAACTCGCGAAGATGGCGAGCGAGCTCGACGGGGACGCGCTGGGGGACGATGCGCCGAAGCCCAATCCCGCGCCGCCGGGTACAGGCACGGGTGGGAGCGCGCCGCCGGGCCAAGGCAAGACGCCGCGGACCTCGAACGGCAGTGGCCGGCAAAATTTGGCAGACGCGAACGATCTCCCCGTGGAACGCGTCGAGCTGTTCGACGACGCGCTCGAGGGCGTGGCGCCGCGTGCGGGCTTCGAGGAGAGCTACATGCTCGGCTACCGCCGAGCGTGCGCGGTACGCATCCTCGTCGCGCGCGCCAAGTACCGGACGACGGAGGCGGACGGCGCCGTCGCGGTGGTTACCGCTCCGAAGCCGCGCGAGCTGTACGACCGCGGCATGCTTGCGCCGTCGTTCATCGCGCACCTCCTCGCGAAGAAGTATCGCTGGGGGATGCCGTTTCACCGCGCCGCGCGTGAGCTTCTCGCGGACGGGATCCGCCTCGACGACAGCACGATGTGCCGGTACGCCGAGCACGTCGGCGCGTCGCTCGGCGGCATCGTCGAGGCGTGCGCGGCCGAGGCGCGCGAGACCGCCTTCTGCCTGTCGACGGACGCGACGGGCGTCGCTATTCAGCCGGCGCCGCTGGCCGACGGGAAGCGTCAGGCTTGCGCGAAAGGACACTTCTTCGTCGTCCTCGCCGACAAGGACCACGTCTTCTTCGAATACCAGCCCAAGCACACGAGCCAGGCCGTGTGCGCGATGTTCCACGGCTTCAAAGGCTATATCCAGGCCGACGCGAATGCCGTCTACGACGCGCTCTTCCGAGGCGAGGCACGCGCCGACGACGGCGACAAGCCACCCGACGAGGTGGGATGCTGGGCCCACGCGCGCAGAAAATTCTGGGAGGCTGCGGTGACGATCAAGGATCCGGCGTCGCGCGAGGCGCTGCTCCGGGTCCGCACGATGTTCAAGCTCGAACAAGAGTGGGCAGACCTCCCGCCGAAGCAGCGGCACGAGCGCCGGCAACGCGTCACGCGCCCGATGCTCGACGAGTTTTTTGCCTGGGCAGCTGGCGTCTTCGAGCGCGTGAAGGCCGAGCGCGGTCCCGTCGCCACTGCCTTCGGCTACGCCACCCGCCAGCGCGAGCCGCTCCTCCGCTTCCTCGACGACGGCCGGCTCCGCCCGGACAACAACGCCGCCGAGCGTGCCCTCCGCGGCTCGATCGCCGTCGGCCGCAAAGCCTGGCTCTTCTTCGGCTCCGACGACCACGCCACCGCTGCCGCGAACATCTTCTCGCTCGTCGCGTCGTGCGAGCTGCATGGCCTGGACGTCGAGCGCTACCTCGCTGAAGTCATCCGCGTCATGCCGCTCTGGCCGCGCGACCGGTACCTCGAGCTCGCACCGCGCTACTGGACAGGGACGCGCGCTCGCCTCGCTCCCCGCGAGCTCGAGCGGCCCATCGGGCACGTGACCGTGCCGCCGCCGGCCGCGGAACAGTAGTCGTCGCCGAGTCGAAGCTCCCGTCACCCGAGAGACTCTGCATCACGCCGTGCTCGGGCGCCATGACCGCTTCAAGCAGCGGATACGG
>JBBRLQ010000103.1:0-2782 GCA_038231275.1 Polyangiales bacterium | reverse complement strand
CTGCACGTACGAGGCGGTCGACATGCAGCAGGCCGCGATCACCACGTGCCGGCGCAAGTTCGTCCCCGAGCTCGGCGGGCGCCTCGTCGCGACGTGCTCGGACGCCACGCAGCTGTTGATCAAGGACGGCACCGCGGACTTCATCGCGGTCAACGAGACGCACGTCACGGAGATGACGGGCGTGGCGACGGAGGAGGACAAGCGGTTCTTCCGCACCGCGCACCGGCTGTTGAAGCCGGGCGGGTTCCTCGTCTGGGGCAACGCGATCCCCGAGGCGACGTGGGGCCCGTGCTTCGAGTTTCTCGAGTCGATCGGGATGAAGGTCTGTGAGGTCCGCGATGTGACCAAAGAGGCCGTGCAGGCGCGCGACGAGGACAAGCGCCGGATCGACGCGTACGTCGCGCAGTGCATCGCGAGCTTCTACGGCTTTCACATCCCGTTTCTCGGCGCGAAGAAGCGCGTCGAGGCCGAGTTTGCGCTGAAGAACTTCTCGCGAAATCCCGGCACGAAGCTCTACGAGAACATGCGCGACGGCACCGATACGTACCGCGTCGTGTGCGTGCAGAAGACGGGACCGTCCGCCTGAGCGCTTCGTGAGCGTCTGAGATGCGTAGACGGTGGGCTGTCGCGAGGAAGCTCTCGCCACGGAGCTCCCAGCGTGCAAGGACACCGCCCGCGGCGCCACCCGTCGGGTGAGATCGTCTGGCTGACGCCGCGGGAGGCGCTCATGCAGACGTATCGCGAGATCCCGCCCGCCGTCTATGCGGCGCGGCGACACCTGGACCTGGTCGCCGACCTGATCACGCGCGACGCCGTGACCACCGCCGCCGACGTCGCCGCGGCGCACGACTGCAGCCGCGCGCAGGTCTACAAGCTCACCGCGCGCGCGACCGCCGCGCTCGTCGCACAGTCCCCCGGCCCGGTCCCCGCGGCCGGTGCGCTCGCGCGCGCGGAGGCCCGCGTGGCCGACCTCGTGATCGCGCTCGCGACGGCGCACGCCCAGATCGCGCGCCTCGAACGCGACGCCGCGACGCGGCTCGACGTCACGCCGCGGCGCGCCCACGCGCTGGAGCTGGTGCTCGCGCAGGAGAACGTCTCGCTGCGCGGCACGCAGCGCGTCTTCGACGTCGCGTTCGACGCCCAGCGCCGGCCGAGCGTCGGCGGCCTGCGTGACCGCCTGCACGCCCACGGCGTCACGGCGCGACGGTTGCTCGACGCCGCCCGCGCGCAGGTCCGGAACACGGTGACGTGCCTCGCCGGCGACGACATCTTCTTCGCTGGCACGGCCGTCAAGGTCGTCGCCGAGCCGCGCTCGGTCGCGATCCTCAACGTCGGCCGCTGGCGCTGGCACGCCGCCGAGGACTGGGCGCTCTGGCTGGAGGAGTTCCCGGCGCTGCGCCTCTTCGTGAGCGACCTCGGGTCGGACCTCGTCGGCGCGCTCGACGCGCGCGAGCTGCCGCACGCCGCCGACTTCTTTCACGAGATGCAGTGGTGGGAAGGCGTCGTCTTCGCGCCGCTCGCGCGCGCCGACACGGCCGCGCGCGCCGACGCCCTGCGCGCGCTCGACGTCGCGACGATGCCGTGGTCCGCGCGGTCGCGCCACGACCTCCCGCGCGTCGCCGCCGCGGACCGCGGCGCGGCGCAGGCCGAGGCCGACTTCGTCGCGGCGTACGCCGCGTGCGCGCGCGTGCGCGCGCTGTTCGCGCCGACGCGCGCCGACGGGACGCTCTGGACAACGCCCGCCGTCGCCGCCGCGCTCGCGGCGATCGACGCCGACCTCGCGCCGATCGCGCACCCGGTCGGGGCGCGGGCGCGGGCGCACGTCGCGCGGCACGGCCGGCGCTTCGCCGCGCACCGCGTCGCGCTCGACGCGATCGCCGTGACGCTCGCGCCGGGCAGCGCGTGGGACGCGCACGCGGCGAAGCAGGCCGTGCTGACGCAGTGGGGCTTCGAGGCCGTCGCGGCCGACGCGACGCGGCCGATGGCGACGCGGCTCGACGCGCAGCGCCGCGCCCGCGCGCTCGGCCGGGCGCTCGCGCGCCACGTCCGCGACCTCGATGCCGTGACCGTCGCGCTGCGCCGCCACCTCGCGTACGTGCCGCGCTCGTCGTCGATGATCGAGTCGCTCAACAGCCAGCTGCGCGTGACCCAGATGGTCCACCGCACGGTCTCCGATGAGATGCTGGCGTTGCGCGCGCTGGCGTGGAACCTGACGCCGCGCGCCGCGGGTCGGCGGCGCGGTCGCAGCCCGTACGCGATGCTCGGCGTCGATCTCGGGCAGGGCGCGCGGCGCTGGTACGACGTGGTGCTCGACGCTGCGGCGTGAGCGCAGGCGAGTCCGAAGCGCGTCTGGGCACCGCGGCCTGCCGCGGCGTCTTCGGACTCGTCTGTCCTCACGCACCGTCTACGCAACTCCTTGCCGCGCTACGCTGCCTGCCGAACGATCCCAGGTCGTGTGCCAGCTCGCCGATTGGTCGAGAGGCGTTCAGCCAGACCTCGCTGACTTCGTGCCCCGCCTCGACACTCTCAATGAGATTCACAGCGGTCACGATCTGAATCGTCGAGGTCACACGCCGCGCGCAGTCGAGGACAAGCCCACGCACAAGCTGCTGCGCGGTTAGCGGTCCGGCCACGAGCCCAGCCACCCAGACCATCGCCCGAACCGATGAGGCTTGTTCCCAGTCACGCGCCAACTCGTTGCGGGTCCACGTACGCGCCAATCCCTCGAGGCTTGCACCACGGACCCGGAGGCCCTCGCCGCGCTGGAACGCGTTGTCGATTT
>JBBRLQ010000102.1:0-2805 GCA_038231275.1 Polyangiales bacterium | reverse complement strand
GGGGGCTGGCTCCGTTACGCCTGCCGGCGGAGGCGACGTGTCCGCCTCGGCGCTCGCGTCCTGCAGCGAGGGGTCGGCGCCTGGCAACGCCGGCGTGAAAGAGCTGCACGCCGTGATGATGAGGGCCGCGAAGCTCGCGCCGTACATGCCGTGGAGGGGGAGTGTTGACGAGCGCCGAAATCCGGAGAAATCGGCACATCGGGCAATCGGCCGCCGAGAAGTGGCGACGGATCACGGCGTCTCGTAGCGATCGATGACCGCGAAATAGATGAAGGCCCAGGTGTAGTGCCCTGAGCCTTCGTGTCGCGCGTGGACGCAGACCGGGCGAAGGTGCCCGAGAGCGGGCACGCGGGGCAACTTCTTGAGTGCGGGCATTGAGGTCCGCGCGTGGAGTCCGTCGGCGTTTTGATCGCGGTTCGTTGCGCGGGGTGCGCGGTGCTCTTCTACGTCTGCGAGCACGACTATCGCGGGCAGATCTACGGCAGCGAAGGGTGCCACCGTGATGCCCGCCGGTCGGCGAACGCGCGGCATCAGGCGAGCCCGGAAGGACGGCTCGACCATCGTGACGCGATGCGCTCACATCGCGATCGAATCCGCGCCGGGATCACGCCTGTGACGGATACCCGTTCCGACAACTTGGCCGCCGAGCCCATGTCGTGCGTGCGCGACGACGCGTCCGCCTCCGCGATGGAGGCGCATGCCGGCGACGCGGAAAGCACGGACGATGCAACGATTCTCAGTGACGATGCAGCCTCTACCGCGCGTGACGCGGCTCCTCGTGAGAGCGGGGAGACGCGGTGCGGCGCGGGCATTCTTGGGCCCTACGGCTGCCCATCCCCTGCGCGCCATCACGGCACTGCCGATGCGGCGCACGCAGGCGCCGTCTGTTGCGTCGTGTGTCGCCGCCCCGGTCTCTTCATTCTTGACCCGGACGACCGACGACCGCCGCTTCGGAACGAAGACCGTGCGCAACGACCTCGAGGTCGCGTTCCCCGTCCACCCTCGACGAGGTCGCCGCCTCCAAGGCTTCTACCACTTCGGTGATCTGCGCCAGCGCTCCCTCGTGGGGGTGGCGTCATGACGATCGACGTCGCCAAGGAGCACGAGATCCGGCGCCTTCACGACGTCGAGAAGTGGAAGCGGGGAACGATCGTCGCCGAGCTCGGCGTGCACGCCGACGTCGTCGACCGCGCGCTCGATCGCGGTGCCGAACGCCCACTCGTCCTCGCGCCGAGGCCGAGCCTGGTCGATCCGTACGAGCCATTCATCGACGAGACGCTCAAGGCCCACCCTCGCCTTCGTGCGACCCGCCTCTTCGACATGATCCGCATGCGCGGTTACGACGGCGGCATCGCGATCTTGCGCCGTCACGTGGCGGAGGTGCGGCCCGTTCCGCGCGGCGAGGTGTACCTCCGGGCCGAGCGCCTCATCGGAGAGCAGGCGCAGGTCGACTGGGCTCACGTGGGCTCGCTCGCCGTCACTGGCGGTACGCGTCCGCTCTGGGTCTTCGTCATGGTGCTCGCCTACTCGCGCGCGATGTGGGCCGAGCTCGTCTTCGATCTGACCGTCGAGTCTCTCCGCCGCTCGCTCGTGCGCGCGGCGAGGTTCTTCGACGGCGTGACGCGGCAATGGCTCTTCGACAACCCGAAGACGGTCGTTCTCGCGCGCCACGGCGACGCCGTGCGCTACCACCCGGGCCTGCTCGAGATCGCCGGTGCGCTCCGCGTCCAGCCGCGGCTCTGCCGGCCACGACGGCCCACGGACAAGGGCGGTGTCGAACGCGCCAACCGCTACCTCCATGACCGCTTCTTCGCCGCACGCACCATCACGAGCATCGAAGACGGCAACCGACAATTGCTCGACTTCATCCGCGACATCGCCGACGTGCGACCTCATCCTCGCTTCCGCGATCGCACCGTCGCCGAGGTCTTCGCCGAGGAGAAGGAGCGGCTTCTCGCGCTGCCGGCCTCCCTGCCGGAGACCGACCTCGTGGCGCCCGCAAGCGTCGATACGACCGCCTTCGTCCGCTTCGGGACGAATCTCTACTCGGTGCCGCCGCGCTACGCGCGAGAAACGGTCACGCTCGTCGCGAGCGACCGTGAGGTACGCATCCTCGACGGCGCGGAGGTCGTCGCCAGGCACGAGCGAAGCTGGGGCAAGCACCAGCGCGTCGAAGAGCCCGAGCATCGGCGCGAGCTTCTCGAGCAGAAGCGTGCAGGACGTATCCCGAAGATGCGCGACCGCTTGCTCGCACAGGTCGCCGGGATAGATGTGCTCTACACGCGATGGGTCGACGTTGGTCGCAACGTCGGGCTCATGACCGCACGCACAGGAAAACTCCTCGAGCTCTACGGCGCCGAGGTGCTCGCGAAGGCGGTCGCCGACGTCCTCGCGTGCGGCCTCCACGATCCCGGCGCGCTCGCGCTCCGCTGCGAGCAAGCACGCCGCGCCGCGGGCGCGCCGATGCCCGTCGCCCTCGAGCTCGGCGCGCACGTGCCCGACTGCGACGTCACCCCTCACGACCTCGGCCAGTACGACCGCCCCCGGAGCGCAACATGACCATCGACATCGCGGACGGACTTCGCGGCATCGGCGTGTGCGCATCGCGCGAGGCGCTCCTCGCGCTGCTCGCTCACGCGACCAAGGGCCGGCTCTCGCCGGCCCAGGTCGTCGAGCAGATCGTCCTGCTCGAGCGCCGCGAACGCGACGCCAGGAACCTCGCGTCGAGGACGAAGAAGGCAACGCTCGGCGCGATGAAGCCGCTCGATCAGTTCGACTGGAGCTTCCCGCGCGTCATCGACCGTG
>JBBRLQ010000101.1:0-2831 GCA_038231275.1 Polyangiales bacterium | reverse complement strand
ACGGTGCGCGCTTCGCCCCCGCCCGGGGACGGCGAGGCGAGGACCACGTCGTCGCCTTCCAGCGCGATCATCGGCGCGCCGCCGCCGCGCAGCATCGAGAAGCGCTCCGGCAGGAGGCGGGCGATCTCGCCCGTCCACCAGCTCCAGAACGCCGCGAGCTTCTGCCGGAAGGGCGCCGCCGCGCGCGACGGGCCGAATTCGGGATTGGTGGCCATCAGTTCACGCTCGCCGCGGCGGGCGCGGCCTCGGGTTCCGGCGCGGCGGTGGATTCGCGCCACGCGACGTAGCTCGCGACCCTGCGCGGCGTCGGCCGCAGCAGCACCACGGCTTCGCGCGCGAACACGGTGCCGTCGTCGAGGCGCGCTTCCGAGGTCACCGTCGCGACCATCGTGTAGCTCGAGGAATAAGCGCCGGCCTGCGCGAACGCGGGCAGCGGCTGGCGCTGCGCGCGCGCGGCCTCGCGGAGCGTGATGTATTCGTCGACCTGCTCCGTGGTGACGCCGGGCACCGCCAACAGCACCTCGCGGCTGGCGAGCTGCGGGTTCACGCCGGGCTGGCGTGAGAACACCGTGATCGACGGCGCGATGCGGCGGTAGATATCGGGACGCATACCGAGCACTAGCTGGAGCTCCTCAATGGCCTGGAAGGGCGCGTTGGCGGGTTTGTAGTCGAGTCCGGCGGCGCGGTACTCCGGCTCCTCGGCGCCGTTGGGGCGCCTCAGGGAGTCCGGATCACGCCAGTCGAGGATCGCGTCGACGATCTTCGATGCTTCGTCGTCGGCGATCCCAAGGGAGATGAACAGGCCGCGGAGCAACGGATCAGCCGCGGTATTGATGTCGATTTTAGCAGACTCGTCGCGTATCACGACCGTCACCGGCACGCCGTCGAAGCTCCAGCGCTGCGCCGTGCCGTCACGCTTCCACGCGTCCGGCGAGTTGTCGGTGCGGTACATCTCGAACACCGCGCGCGAGATGCCGGCGCCGGCGATCGCCTCGGCGCGCGCGATCGAGATCGAGTTGCCGACCACCAGCGTCTCGCTGCGCCGCTCGACGATGAAGCTCGAGGCGATCACCGTGAGGAGCACCGCGATCCACATCACGAGGATCAGGGCCACGCCCCGCTCGCGGCGCGCCCTCACGCCGGCCTCCGCGGGCGGCAGACGCGCTGGAACGAGTTCTCGAGGCAGCCGGCCTCCTCCGCGACCTCGATGCGCATCACCATCTCGGCCATGAGCGTCGCGTCCGGCGCGCGAATGCGCAAGCGCACCAGGCGCGGGATGCGTTCCGTGAAGGGCCATGTGTCGTACCACTTCTGGTCGGTGAAGTCGTTCTCGGTGCCGAAGTAGTCGAATTGCACGCTCTCCACATCCTCGATCAGCACGGTGCGCTCGGCATGGTCGAGGGGACCGAAGTCCTTGGCTTCGTCGTCCGGCATCGCGCGGCGCATCACGAGGTGTCGCTCGCGAGGCGAGGCGCCGTTCTCGACCTCTACCCCGACCAGCGACAATCCACCCTGCGTGATTCCCGCCGGGCGCGACGAGACGAACTTCAGCTTGTGCGGCTCGCCCACGAAGGCGACCTTGACCGCCATCGGGTCCTTGAAGCGCATCGGGAAGAGCTCGGCCATCTCGCGGCGCAGGAAATTCTCCCCGATCCGGCGGTCCGCCGTGCGCCGCCCGTTCGCCTCGCCCGCGTCCCAGCTCCTCAGCGAGAACGAGAGGCCGGAATACATGAGGACCATCATGGTGCCGAGGAGCGCCATCGCGACCACCAGCTCGATCATCGTGAAACCGGCCGCGTGCTTCCTCATGCGCGCGTCCAGACGCCGAGGGTGGAGAGCGCGAGTGAATGGTCGCGCGTGTCCGCGCCGCGCCAGGTGACGCGCACGTCGATGCGGTAGAGCGCGTAGACGCTGGGCGCGGGCTTGCCCGGGTCTTCACCCTCCCCGGTGCGCTTCACCGACACCGCCCACTGGTACTTGCGGTCCTCGCTCTCGCCACTCGACTCGCCTTCCTTGAGCGCCTCCTCGACGCCGACCACCGCCATGCGCGACTGCGCGATCACCAGCGCGCGCGAGCGCTCCTCGAGCTGGCTCGCGCGCGACAAGCCCGCCGAGAAGATCTCGAAGGCGGTGGACATGACGAGGGCGAGCAGCACGAAGGCCACGACGACCTCGATCAGCGTGAATCCTCTCTGCCTACTCATTGATCGCCACGCGCCCGGTGAGCCAGTCGACGTCCACCAGGTACTTGCGCTCGCCCGAGGCCACGGTGATGCGCCCCCCCGTAGAGCTGCCGTCCGGGTAGAAGCGGATCGAGCCGCGCCGCTCGCTGGCGACCTCCGTCTGCGCCGTATAGAGCTTGAGGTCGAGCGACTTCGGCAGGGAATGCACCTGCTGCTCGCCGGTGGTGATGAACTCGCGCGACTCCATGTCGACCGTGAGGAGCGCGTCGCGGCGCGTCGCCATGGCGGTGCTCTGCGTGGTTCGCAGCCCCGCAGCGAGCGAGCGAGCGGCGGCCTTCAGGTCCGCCGCCGAGGCCTTGCCCATCGGCACCGAGAGCACCACCGCATAGATGATGGCGCCGAGCGCGAGCACGACGATCACCTCGAGGAGGGTGAAGCCGCGCGATTTCAGTTGGAGACGTCCCGGTTTTCGCCGTCGCCGCCTTCGCGGCCGTCGGCACCCAGCGAGATCAGGTCGAACGCCTTGCCCTGCCCCGGCACCGTGTACTTGTAGTCGTTGCCCCACGCGTCCTTCAGGTCGGCGGCCTTGGCGTACGGCCCGCTCCACTTGTCGACCCCGGAGGGCTGCGTGACCAGCGCGCCGAGGTT
>JBBRLQ010000100.1:0-2890 GCA_038231275.1 Polyangiales bacterium | reverse complement strand
TCGCGTCCGCGCGCGCAGAGGTGCGTTCAAAGGGTCGCGTGGCGCGTTGACGCCCGACACGGCCCCCGCGCTCAGCGGCGTTAGGCCGCCGCGCGGTCGACCGAGCGCCGTTCGGGGGCCTCGCTCGGTCGACCCCCTTTGGGCGGACCGGCGCGGTAGCGCGACGCGCGGTAGTTCTCGAGGTGCGTGGGTGCGAGGGCCCGCACGGCAGCGTCGGACAGCACGCCCCGTTGCACCGCGGTTCGCCCCCGTCGCAAGCGATCCGAGCGCGCCGCGCCGCCCCATTTTGCGTTAGCGCCTCGCTCTCTGAACGAACCTTGCGGCAGGGTCTAGTGCGCGAGCGTCATCGCGCAGCGGAAGCCGATGCCGTGGCTCCGCTTGATCGGCGTGTCGTGGTAGCGGAACGTGGGGCGCACCCAGGACGCCATCGCGCCGTTCCAGGCCCCTCCGCGAATGACGCGCTCGTCGCCCGTCTGCGGGCCCCTCGGATCGGTCGACTCGGCGCTCGTGTACGGTGCGTGCCAGTCGCTGACCCACTCCCACACGTTGCCAACCACGTCGTGGAGACCGTAGCGCGACCTGCCCGCGGGGAACGAGCCCACCGGCGCCGTCGCCGCGAAGCCATCGTCGTCCGGATACATCGCGGTGTTCATGCCCGTCGGGTCGATGTGGTTCTTCTTCGCCCACGCCATGCACTCCTTGCCGCAGGCGTTGAGGAAGTTGGGGCCCGGCAGCTCGTCGCCCCACGGGTACTTGCGGCCGTCGGGGCCACGCGCGGCGTACTCCCACTCGGCCTCGGTGGGCAGGCGCTTCTTCAGCGCGCGGCAGTGCGCGTCGGCCATCTCCCAGGACACGCAGTTGATCGGGTGCTTGCCGCGGTCCTCGGGCGCGCGGATGTTGCAGAGCGGATCGAAGGCCTTGCGCTCGGCGCCCGTGATGCCCTCCCACTCGTTCGTCTGCCCGGCGCGCTTCACGTTGCCGGCGTCGCTCGCCGCCTTGTAGTCCTCGGTCGTGACCTCGTAGATGTCCATGCAGAAGGGCGTCGAGAGCATCACCTTGTGTGCGGGCTTCTCGAAGTCGAAGTCGTCCTTGTCGTCGGAGCCCATGAAGAAGTTGCCGGGCTGGATCTGGACCATCCCCTTCGCGCAGGTCGGTTCGACCTTCACGACGGTGACGGCGACCGGCGACGAGGAGGCCGCGGGCTCGATCTTGGCGGCGCCGCGCGCCCGGGTCACGCCGATCGCGCCGAGCCCGCCGAGCGCGACGAGGGCTACCGCGGCGGCGGCGATGCCGACAAAGAGCGCGGGTGAGCGACGCCTCTGCGCGTTCGGAACGACCGACGTAGCCCCCTGTGGCGGTTGCGTGCCCGGCAGCGGCACGGCGGCGACGGGCGTGCCCCTGAGCCTGGAGTCGCCCACCGGCGTGGCCAAGGAGTCGGGCGCGGCGGGGTGGAGGCTGGGGAGCTTGTCGCCGTCCTTCCGCGACTCCATCTCCGAAGTGTGCCGCTGGATCATCGCGCGCACGGTCGCGCGCTCTTTGTCGAAGAGCCCCGCGACCACCTCCGCGGCGTCGCGCACCGAGTCCCCGCCGGACTGCCCGAGGAAGCCCTCCAGCTCGGCGACGAGCACCGCCGCCGTCGGCTGACGCGCGTCCCGCTCTCGCGCGAGCGCGCGCATGCAGATCGCGACGAGCTCCGGTGGGGCCTTCGGCGCCGCCTCGGCCAGGGAGGGAACGTGGCCCTTCACCAGCTGCCCGAGGACTTCGATGTCGCTCCTCTGGCCCCACATCCGCTGGCCCGCGATCGCCTCCCAGATCATGACGCCCGCCGCGAACACGTCGACGCGCTGATCGATTTCGCCGCCGAGCTGCTCGGGCGCCATGTACGTGGGCTTGCCCTTGAACGTGCCGCTGCGCGTCTCGAGCGAGGAGCTGAACGACTTCGCGATACCGAAGTCGACGAGCTTGGCCTGCCCATCGAACGTGATGAAGACGTTCTGTGGGGTTACGTCGCGGTGGATGAGGCCGAGCGGCGTTCCGTCGTAGTCCTTGAGCGTGTGCGCGTGGTGGAGTCCGCGAAGCATGTCGCAGATCACGCGGAGGTGCATCGTCGTGGTGAACGCCGGGGAGCGGCGACGCACAACGCGGGCCAGCGGAACGCCCTCCAAGTAGTCCATCACAATGAAGTGACGCGCGCCCTCGTGGCCGATCTCGTAGGTCTGCACGATGTTCGGGTGGCTGAAGCGCGCGGCGAGCCGCCCCTCCTGGAGGAACATCTCGAGGAAGTTGGAGTCTTCGACCAGCTCGGGCTTGAGCTCCTTCACCACGAGGAGCTTCGTGAACCCGCCCGGCCCGTGCGCGACGGCCAGGTACACGATCCCCATTCCCCCGCGGGCGATCTCTGCGACGAGCCGATACTTGCCGAGCAAGCTCATTGAACCCCCGACCCCCGGCTCAGGAGTGTCACACCGGGCGGTCGAGCGAGCAAGGATGCTCCCCCTGCGAACGGCCACGCGCAAAAAAAGGGAGCCGAGCGTGCGCCAGTGTGCCGAAAGCCGCCCCATAGGGACTGGGAAAGGAAAACCAAAGCGGGGTTGAACGCGCCGTGGCCGAGCACGCTCGGCTGCCCACGTTAGCCAGCGGATGCTCACCCTGCAGCTGCGGGAGATGGAGGCGGACGGGCTCCTCACGCGGCACGTGTTCGCGGAAGTGCCGCCTCGGGTGGAGTACAGCTTGACCGAACCCGGCCGCAACCTGAAGAGCATCTACATGGCGATGCACAAGTGGGGTCTGAACCATCCCGATGCGAAGCACGCGCGAGCCGCGGAGGCAAAAGCGAATACCTCGCAACCCGAGGTCGCGTCCGCGCGCGCAGAGGTGCGTTCAAAGGGTC
>JBBRLQ010000099.1:0-2936 GCA_038231275.1 Polyangiales bacterium | reverse complement strand
TGCGACTGCATCGTCTGCCAGTAGTCGGTCGGCGAGCGCAATCACGTCGTGAGCGTCGAGTCCGCTCTGCGCTGCGTGTGCGATCGCGACGATCGCGTCGGCGCGCGTGAACGTCGTGCGCTTCTCGGTCAGGCCATGGTCGCCGACGAGTCGCGCGATCACGTCTCCGTTGGCCGCTTCGTCTGGGGCGGCCCAGACGCCCCGGCCGAGGGCTCCGGCGAGCTCCGCGCGTCCCCATCCGTGTTCCTCGGCTCGCGCCCACCATTCGTCGACGAGGCGGTGGAGGTCGGCGTCTTCCTTGCGGTCGCGCGTCCGTACGGCGGCGCGTTGCGCCGCGTGGAAGCCGCTTTCGCCTGTGTCGTCGAGGTGCTCGAGGATCTGGGCGCGTCGGCGCGAGAACTCGGCAAGGACGGCGCGAGGCGCGCCCTGGATCTCGGCCATGCCTTTGTGCGTCTCGCACCACTCCACCCCGATCGCGCGCGAGAGCGCAGCGCGTAGCTGAACCTGATACAGGTAGCCGGCGGCAAGGCGGTGCTGCTCGAGGAGCGGCCTCCCATTGAGCGCACGCCACCCACCGTCGTGGGGGCTCCGCGCGAGGTTGGCGACGATCACGTGGGTGTGGAGGTGCGGGTCCTGGGCGCGGCTCGTCCGATGCTGGAACGCCGCGGCAACGAAGCCCTCAGCTCTCTCTGAGATGCGGCCCTGCGGTCCGCGGCGGACGATGCACGCCTCGTGCTCGAGGTACGCGATCGCGGCGTGCCACGCCTCCTCGTGTGCGCGGGCCACGCTGAAGCGCACGTCCTCGCCGCCGAGCGCGTGCAGCAAGCTGACGCTCTTCGGCACGCTGAACACGAGATCGAAGCCCGCGACCGGGGCGAGTCGCTGCTCCACTGCCACCCGCTCGCCACTGACCGGATCCGTACGTTCGACGGTGATCGTCCGCGGTTTCACGTGGCGGCGCAGGCGACGCCCCGAGGCAGGGTCGATGCCATCGATGATCTGGCGCAGGTCGCCATCGGCGACGACACCGACCAGTCCAAGCAACGCCGCTCCGCTCCCGATCCAGATGCCGGGGCTCTCGCCGCGACCGGCGTAGTAGTCGTCGAGGCCCTGGGCGACGGAGCGCTCGTAGTAGGCCTCCTGGCCGGGCGAGAGCTTCGCGACGCTCAGCATGGGCCGTAGCCTTGGAGATCCTGTATTCGTACCACGTGATAAATCTAGCACCTATGGTGCATCTGTGTCTCTCCTCCCACTACGTGCCCTTGATGGCCGGTGTGCGGTGGTCGCTGGCGGCGAGCTCGTGGCGCTCGATCGCGTCGCGGGTGAGCTGCTCGACTTCGGTGACGGCTGCGAGCTGGGCTCGTCGCCGTTCGATGATTCGGTGGTCTTCGGGGTCGGAGCCGATCGGGGCGAGGATGCCTGCGTCGGTCAGCGCTCTGACCTGGACAGGTGTGAGCGCGCGCCGCGCGTCGGCCTCGTGCTGCGCCCAGTCGAGGCGTTGGTAGGCCGCCTGGACGTCGTCCTCGAGGCGTTGCCGGCAGCGCGCGAGGCGGTCGGCATACGCGTGCAAGGCGAGGACGTTGCAGGTATCCGGCTCCGCCGTGGGGGGCTTGTAGAGGGTGATGGTCATCAGACGGCGAGGAGGGCGAGCGCGCGGTCCTTCAGGCCGGCGGGTTCGGTGGCGCGTTCGAAGCGGGCCTCGGCGCTGCTCCGGGTCGTGGTGCGGCGCGTGCGGGCGTGGTGGTCGTGGTAGTCGGTGACGGCTTGCAGGGCGCCCCAGCGGGTGCCGCGGATCGCGTCGAGGTCGGGCGTCGTCAGGTAGACGCTTCGGATGGCCTCGCGGACGGCCTCGGCGTTCCGCACGCGACGTCCTGCGGGGTCGGTCTCGCTTGTCGGGAGCGGCACCAGCTGGGAGAGGAACCGCTCGAAGTCGGGCGCGGCGAGCGGCTCGCGGATCAGGCGCGCGCCGGTCTCCTCGAGCGCGTCGTAGTAGCGCCAGGCGACCTGGAGCGTGCGGCGCGCGTCGCCGAGGCGGTCGGCGATCCGTCGCGTGTGTCGTGCCTTCCACGTGCGTACGGCACCCTCGATCGGCAGGAGCATCCCGTTCAGGCACGCGAGGCGGAATGGCGCGACGCTGACGGTCAGCGCGAGCCCGCCGTCGTGCCCGTTTCGCAGGAGCAGCAGAGGGAGGACGTCCTCGCCCTCGGCGCCGCCGATGCGGACGTCTCGGTCGAGCCGCATCAGCGCGTGGATGCGTGCGCCGCCGCGGGTCGCGCCTGCTCCGATCCAGTGGGCCTGTCCGGAGTCGATCAGGGCGTCGGCGAGGGTGAACGCGTCGCGGTTCTGCAACGGCTGGTACGCGTCGCCGACGACGCCGAGAACGGCGCCTGTGTCGGCGCGGACGTTTGCGACGTAACGCGGCACCGGCCGGCGCACCTCCTCGCCGGCCGAGTTGCTCTCGATCGCGTAGAGCGGGTGCTGCTCGACGTTCCAGGCGAGCCCGCATGCCTCGACGATCTCGGCAGCGGTGCGCTGGTCATCGGGACGGACGGTGCGGATCACGTCCGCCCAGCCTGTCGGGCCGTTGCCGATCCAGAGAGCGCCGGTGGCGTCGTCGATCGGGTGTGCGATGGGGTGGGTGGTAGCGGTCATGGTTCTTTCTTCTCCTCTGCTGCTCGTCGTCAGGCGGTCGCGGGCTGGTCGGTGATGAAGCGCTCGGGTGTCTCGATCAAGGCCCGGCCGATCTGGGTCGAGATACCGACGCCGAGCCAGACCGCGCGTAGGTCGTCGAGGGTCAGGTCATCCGCGTCGATCGGGTGGAGGTCGGTGAGGTCTGTGGGCAGGGGGGTCGTCTCGACCAGGGAGGCCTGGCGGCGGACGAAGTCGACAAGGGCGGGGCGGTCGATCTGGCAAGTCAAGGCGGCATCTCCATGGGT
>JBBRLQ010000098.1:0-2999 GCA_038231275.1 Polyangiales bacterium | reverse complement strand
GTTCGCCTCCTTCAGCCCGGCCAGGCGAAGGAGGCTCTTGGTGTGCCATGACCTGTTGCGCGACACGAGGTTGTTCGCGTTGCTGCTCGCGTTTGACATCGAGCTCGCGGGCGACGCCCGCGCCGCGGGCTGCGCGTGCGGTGCTCAACGACAATTACATCTCCCCAACCGGCGACCACTACATGACCCCGACTTGAGGGCCTGCCCGCCCTACCGCAGAGGATCTCCGACGGAGGTCCACGGTGAGACGGGTAAGCGACCGACAGGTGAGGCTGCTGATGGAAGAGATGAGCAAGCATGGACAGGTCGGCCGCGCCGCGCGGCGCGCCGACATGGACCGCAAGACCGCACGCACGTACCTCGACGCGGGCGTGATGCCGTCGGCGACGAAGACCGCGCGCACGTGGCGCACGCGCGAGGACCCGTTCGCACCCGAGCGTGAGCGCATCGTCGCACTGCTGCGCGAGCACCCCGCGATGGAGGCGCGGACGCTCTTTGACATGCTCTGCGCGGAGCGCGCCGCGCCGTTCGCGCCGGGGCAGCTGCGCACGCTGCAGCGCCTCGTGCGCCGCTGGCGCGCGCAGCACGACGAGCGCTCGCAGCTCGCGATGCTCGCCCAGCGCCATCGGCCGGGCGAGGCCGCGCAGACCGACTTCACCCACCTCGCGGCGCTGCAGGTCACGATCGCGGGCGTGCTCTGCACGCGCCTGCTCGGCGTCTTCGTGCTGCCGTTTTCCAACTGGATGTGGGTCACGCTCTGCCTCTCGGAGTCGCTGCTCTCGATCCGCCGGACGGTCCAGCGCGCGCTCTTCCAACTCGGCCGCGTGCCGCAGTTTCACCAGACCGACAACTCCACCGGCGCGACCCATCGCCTCGACGCGACGGCGGCCGCGGACGGCGTCCGACGCAAGCGCCCGTTCAACGCCGAGTACGCCGCGCTGATGGACCACTTCGGCATGACGCCGCGGACGATCGAGGTCGGCGAGAGCCACCAGAACGGCGACGTCGAGGCCGCCAACGGCGCGATCAAGCGCGCGCTCGCCCAGGCGCTGCTCGTGCGCGGCAGCGCCGACTTCGCGAGCGTCGAGGCCCTCCAACACTTCCTCGACGCGCTCGTGCGCGCGCGCAACACGGCGCGCGGCGCGCGCGTCCGAGAGGAGCTCGACGCGATGCGCGTGCTCGCCGTCGACCGCCTCGTCGAGTACGTCGAGGAGCGCGTCCGGGTCAGCGCGTGGAGCACGATCTTCGTGCGGCAGAACACCTACTCGGTGCCCGCGCGCCTGATCCGCGAGGAGCTCGTCGTGCGCGTCTACGAGGACCGCCTCGACGTCTTCTTCGCCGGCGCGCTCGAACTCACGTGCCCGCGCGCCATCGGGCACGCCCAGCCCCGCATCGACTACCGCCACGTCGTCTGGTCGCTGCTGCGCAAGCCCGGCGGCTTCGCGCGCTACGTCTACCGCGAGGAAATGTTCCCGACGCTGCTCTTCCGCCGGGCGTACGACGCGCTCGACGCGCAGCTCGCGGGCGTCGCGCGCGACGTCGCGTACCTGCGCATCCTGCACCTCGCGGCGAGCACGCTGCAGAGCGAGGTCGAGGCCGCGCTGGCGCTGCTGTTCGAGCAGCGCGAGGTGATCACGCCCGAGCGCGTCACGGCGCTCGTGACGCAGCGCCTGCGGCCGACGCCGCCGGCGCTCGCGGCGCTGACGCCCGACCTGGCCGAGTACGACCGGCTGCTGACGGCGGTGGGCGCGTGAGCACGACGATGGCGCCGAGCGCGCAGGTCGCGCTGGCGATGCTGCTGCGGACGCTCAAGCTGCCGACGATGGTGCGGCTCGCCGAGGCGGTCGCCGGCCAGGCGGCGCGCGAGGGCTGGAGCTTCGGCCAGTTCCTGAGTCACCTGTGCGAGCTCGAAATCCAGGAGCGAATGCGCAAGCGGATCGCGCGCAACCAGCGCGCCTCGAACCTCGCGCTCGACAAGACCGACGGCACGCTGCAGCGCCCACGGCTGCCGCTCGCCGTGGCGCGCGTGCTGCCGACGCTCTGCGACGGCGGGTGGGTCGAGCGCGGCGAGAACCTGCTGCTCTTCGGCCTGCCCGGGCGCGGCAAGAGCCACGTCGTGAGCGCGATCGGGCACGCGTTGGTCCACCGCGGGTGGCGCGTGCTCTTCACGCCGACCTACGCGCTGGTGCAGCGGCTGCTCGCCGCGAAGCGCGACCTGCGGCTCGAAAAGGAGCTCGCCGCGCTCGACGGCTTCGACGTCGTGATCCTCGATGACCTCGGGTACGTGCAGCAAAGCCGCGACGAGATGGAGGTGCTCTTCACGTTTCTGGCGCAGCGGTATGAACGCAAGAGCGTCGCGATCACGAGCAACCTCGTATCTAGCGAGTGGGGCAAGATTTTCAAGGACGAGATGACGACGGCCGCGGCGATCGACCGCGTCGTGCATCACGCGATCATCCTGGAGATGAACAACAAGAGCGTCCGCGCCGAACACGCGGCGGAGGTGCTGCGCGCGACCGCGGCGGCGACGACCACGACCCCGACGACGACAACGACCCCGGCGACGAGCACGACGAAGGTCTCCACAACCAAGGCCCCCCAGGATGCGGAAGTGTAATTGTCGCTGATCGGGATTCGTAGTTGACGTCGGGCAGTACGTGCGCTCGTACAATCGACGTCGCTGATCGAGTGCGCGGTTCGCGCGTCGGCGCGATTGTCCGCGCTCTCCACACTCTCCATGTCGGAACTTTCGCGAGCCGCACCGTCGCACCCGCGGTGCGCTTCGCGATACATTCGTGACGTGAAGCGAACCGCGTGGGGCGTCGCGCTGGCGACGGTCGTCCTTTTCACCGCGGGATGCCGTCGCCAGTCCGCGAACAACGTCGCGTCGTGCGTGCCGGGCGCGAGCGTGGCGTGCGCCTGCGCCTGGACGTCGGGAGCGGCCTTGTCGATGACGCCCATCGAGCCCGTGAGCGCGCCGCGCGCCTTGTCCCACTCCT
>JBBRLQ010000097.1:0-3001 GCA_038231275.1 Polyangiales bacterium | reverse complement strand
TACGGGATGCTCGGCATCGGCCTCATGCTCTTCTGCCTGCGCGGCCTCTACGAGAAAAGCCGCCACTTCGATCGCGTTCTCGGCCCCGCGTTCTGGAGCCTCAACATCGGGCTCGCGATGATGGTCTTCATGTCGCTCCTGCCGGCGGGAATCTACCAGGCGTGGCACAGCATCACGACCGGGCTCTGGTACGCGCGCTCCTCCGCGATCGTGCACTCCGGCGTGATGGAGACGCTGGTGTGGATGCGCGTCCCCGGCGACCTGCTGTTCGCCTTCGGCGCGCTGCTCCTCGCCGTCTACGCGCTAAAACTGCTCGTCGGTCCGCGGGCGCATGCCGCGGAGCCGGTGGGCAGCGCGCAGCCGCGTGGAGCGGACTGAGCCGGCCCATGGCCCCTGACCGCGAGCCCTTTTCCTATACAGGGCCCGCGGAGCTGCGTGAGGTCGTCACCGCGGCGCTGCATCGCGTGATCGATCCGGAGATGTCGCTCGATATCGTCGCGCTCGGCCTCGTCTACGCCGTCGAGACCCGGCCGGGCAGCGTGAAGGCGCGCATCACAATGACTTCCGCCGCGTGTCCTGTCACCGAGCTCGTCGTCGATGACGCGATCGGCGAGCTCGGCCGGGCGCTCGGCCCTGGCGTCGAGGTTGGCGTCGAGGTCGTGTGGGATCCGCCCTGGGATCCCGATCGCATGAGCGCCCAGGCGCGCTACGCGTTGGGCTGGGAGTGAACCCCGGCCTTCGCGCCGCGCGCATCGCGCTCCTCCTGCTGGGGGCGGCGTGCCTCGCGGCGGGGGTGAGCGGCGGGTTGGCTCGCGCGGGCATTCCTCTTGCGGCTCCGGCTTCCGCGGCGTTCCACGGCGCTCTGATGACCGGCGGGTTCCTCGGGACCGTGATCTCGCTCGAGCGCGCGATCGCGCTCGGCTCCCCGATCGCGCTTGCCGCGCCGCTCGCCTCGGGCCTCGGCGCGCTTTGCCTGCTGCGCGGAATTTCGCCGCTCGCGCAATGGCTGCTCCTCGCCGCGCCGCTGCTGCTCAGCGCCGCGAGCGTGGCGATCGCGCGCCGCCAGCCCCAGCCCCACACGTTGCTTCTCGTCGTCGCCGCGAGCGCTTGGGTCGCGGGAAACGCGCTCTTCATCCATGGCGCCCCTCCCGACGCGTGCGCCGCCTGGTGGTTCGCGTTCCTCGTACTCACCATCGCCGCCGAGCGACTCGAGATGACGCGCCTCATGAAGCGCCGCGCTGCGGCAAAACCGCTTTTCTACGGGCTCACGGCGACGCTTCTCGCTGGCGCTGCCCTCGCCACGCTTGATCCCGTGCCCGGCGACGTCGTATTCGGGCTCGCGCTCCTCGGCCTGGCGCTCTGGCTCGCGGCCTTCGACATCGCTCGCCGGACCGTGCGCTCCGATGGGCTGCCGCGCTACGCGGCCGTATCGCTGCTCGCCGGCTACGCATGGCTCGGCCTCGGGGGGCTCGCGTGGGCCGCGGAGCCCTTCGCCGCGAGCGCGCCGCGCGACGCTGCGATGCACGCGCTCGGCCTCGGATTCGTGTTCTCGATGATCTTCGCGCACGCGCCGATCATCGTGCCAGTGGTGGCGCGCGTGAGCGTGCGATTCACGCCAGCGTTCTACGCGCCGCTCGCGCTCCTGCATGCCTCGCTCGCGCTTCGCCTCGTGCCGGGGTTCCTGCAAACGGACGCGCGGCGCTGGGGCGCGCTCCTCAACGCTGCAGCGATCGCGCTCTTCGTGGCGACGCTCCTCGCCTCGATGACGCGGCGACGCGCCTAGGGGGCGCCGAGCCGCGCCAGCGCGAGCGCGTCGCCGAGCGTGTTCGCTTCCGCGATCGGTTTGTCCTTGCGCATGCGCAGCATCCGCGGGAAACGCACCGCGATGCCGGACTTGTGGCGCGCGGAGCGCTGGATGCCCTCGAAGCCCAGTTCGAACACCAGCTCGGGCTTCACCGTGCGCACCGGCCCGAAGCGCTCGATCGTGTTCCTGCGGATGAAGGCGTCGACCTCGCGGATCTCCTCGTCGGTGAGACCCGAGTAGGCCTTGGCGAAGGGCACCAGCTCGCCTTCCTTCCAGATGCCGAAGGTGTAGTCGGTGTAGAGGCTCGCGCGCTTGCCGTGGCCCTTCTGCGCGTAGATGAGGACGGCGTCGAGCGTGTAGGGCTCGATCTTCCACTTCCACCACGCGCCCTTGGTGCGCCCCACTCCGTAGGCGGAGTCGAGGCGCTTCAACATGAGTCCCTCGGTGCCCTGTTCGCGGCTTTGCGCGCGCGCGAGCGCGAGCGTCTCCCACGTGGGGGCGCGCACTTGCGAAGCCGTGTCGAAGCGCGAGCCGCCGGGAATCGCGTGAATCACGTCGGCCATCTTCGCGCGCCGCACGGTGAGGGGACGCTCGCGCCAGTCCTCCCCCGCGAACTCAAGGAGGTCGAAGGCAAGGAAGATCACCGGCGAATCCTCCATCACCTTCTTGCCGGGATTCTTGCGCCCCAGGCGTTTCTGCAGCGCCGCGAACGGCATCACGCGGCCGCCCCGCGTTCCACTCCCCGGGGGCCCGTCCTTCCACGCGAGGATCTCGCCGTCGAGCACGCAGTCGGGAAGCTTCTGCGCGTCCGCCATGATCTCGGGGAACTGTCCCGCGATCGGCTCATCGCCGCGCGACCAGAGCGCCGTCGCCGCGCCGCGGCGGATGAGTTGCGCGCGGATTCCGTCCCACTTCCACTCCGCGAGCCACTGGTCGCGATCGCCGAGCGTCTCGGGATCATTTTCGAGCGGATGCGCGAGAAAGAAGGGATACGGATTCGACCGGTCGGTCTCGGTGGTGGCCGGGTCCATGAGGTTGCGCCACTGCTGCTCGCTGGGCCACCAATCGCCGGTCAGCCGGTGCGCGATCACCTTGGCGTCGATGCCGAAGGCCTGCGCGATGGCGCGCACCACGAGGAGCGCGGAAACCCCGACGCGAAAATTTCCCGTGATGAGCTTGTTGAAGACGAAGCGCTGC
>JBBRLQ010000096.1:0-3015 GCA_038231275.1 Polyangiales bacterium | reverse complement strand
GGCGCACCTTCTTCTGCGGCAGGCGGAGCAAGATCAACTTCAGCGTAGCGCTGCAAGTCGAGACTCCTCCTCTGACTGCTGACGATAGAAGTCGGCATCCTCGTAGTCGTCGGCGCGAACCGGATCGGTCACGAAGGCGAATGCGCGGCTGTAGAAGTCGGCGGCGAGCTGGTGGTTGCCGAGGGCGGCGTGAACGGCGGCTGAGCGCTCGAGGCCGTCGACGACATCGGGGTGCTCGTTGAGCAGGCGCTGACAGGCCGCGAGCGCGTGGTCGAATCGGCGCTCATCGATGAGATCGACGACGGAGTTGGAGAGCGCGTCGAGATCGTCGTCCTCGAGGATCCACTGCGGCGCGGAGGGCTGCTGGTTGACCTGCTTGAGGGGCGGCGGGGGAGCTGTGAGCAGGCAGCACTTCTTGTGCTTCTTGCCGCTTCCGCAGGGGCAGGGGGCGTTGCGTCCGATGTCGGCCATAAAGGCGATTCTGGCTGAACACGGGGGCAAAGTCGCGGGATGCGACTCGAGATGCTGAAGGCGAGGTGGAAGGAGGAGTTGGCGATCCGCGGGACGTGTCCCCGCTGCGGGAGCGCGAGGGTGTGGTTCAACGGGGTGCGCCTGCGCAAGGCGACGCTGCTCGACGGCGACGAGGCGCGGGACGTGAGCGACGTCCCCGTGCGGCGACTCAAGTGCGGCGACTGCCGCTTGCGATGGAGCCGGCCCGCCGAGGCGGTGGCGAGCAGGGGTCGTGTGCAGGCCTGCGTGGTGGCGCGCGCCGTCATGGCGATGGCGTACGCCGTGGCCGGCACGCTCGCGGAGATCGCGCAGGCGAGTGGCTGCCACAAGCGCACCCTCGGGAGGTTCGTCGCGAGGGTCGCGGGGCTCGGCGAGCCGGCGGCGCTCGCGAGGGCGGTGGCGATCGAGGCGGGTGCGGCGGTGCTGCCGAGGTGGCCGACCGAGACGAGACGCACGCGCGTCGCGCGCGTGGGCGAACGCAACGCCCGGGCTGGCCTCGTCCTGGGTCTGCTGGAGGCGCTGGGGAGCCTGCGGGGCCTGGAGCCTCCAGCGCTCGCGCACGCAGGAATCCTGATGCCCGCGCTTGCCGCCACCGTGCCGGACGGAGGTGAGCCACCCTCCGGATCGTGACGACACCGCCATCCGTTCGCGACGACGACAAGGCTCGCGCCGAGGCGCTCTTTCGCTACCGCGTGATCGCGCCGCTGCTCGAGGAGGGCGCGACGGATCCGCTGCGCGAGCGAGTCGCCGAGCTCGCGACCCAGACCCACACGCACCCGCACGAAGGCGAGATCACGATCAGTGCGCGCACGCTCTGGACGTGGCTCGCGTGCTTCCGCGCGGGCGGCATCGAGGCGCTGCATCCGCGGCAGCGCAAGGACAAGGGCAGCGTGCGGGCGCTGAGCGCGGAGGCGCTCGCGCGGGCCGAGGCGCTGCGGCGCGAGCTGCCCAAGCGCTGGACCAGCACGGTGCTCGACATCCTCGTGCGAGAGGGTTCGTTCACGCAGACAGACGCGACCGCGAAGGCCCCGCACCGCTCGACGATCGACCGACACCTGCGCCGGCGAGGCGCCTCGCGCAGGCAACTGCGGGTGCTCGGCGAGAAGCGCACGATCAAGATGAAGTTCGAGCAGTTCGGTGACCTCTGGGTGGGCGACTACCACCACGGCCCGCGCGTGCTCGCGCCCGACGGCCGGCTCGTCGTCGCCAAGCTCGGCGCGTTCATCGATCACGCGACCCGCTACCCCGTCTGCGATCGCTGGTACCTCTGCGAGGATCTCTCGACCCTGCGCGACACGCTGCAGCGCGCGCTGCTCGTGTGGGGTCCGCCCTGCGTCGCCTACACCGATCGCGGCGCCGTCTACCGCGCCGACCAGCTCGCGTACTCGCTCGCGGCGGTCGGTTCGCGGCTCGTCCACTCGCGGCCCTACTACAGCCAGGGGCGCGGCGTGATCGAGCGCTGGTGGCAGCTCGCCGACGCGTTCCAGGCAGAGATCGAAGCGCGCGACGAGCCGGTGACGATCCACGAACTCAACCGCCTCTGGGAGGCGTTTCGCACGCTGCGCTACCTCGAGGTCGAACACTCCGATCTGAAGTGCACGCCGACGCGCGCCATCGCCACGGTCAAGCCGCGCCCGATCGATCCGAACGTCGCGCGCGAGCTCTTCCTTGTTCGCGCCGACCGCACGGTGCACCCGAAGGACGGCTGCGTCTCGGTCGAGGCGCATCGCTTCCTCTGCGACGCCTCGCTGCGCGGCCGCGAGGTCACCGTGCGCTACGACCCGGGCGACCTCTCGTCGGTGCTCCTCTTCGTCGACGGCAAGCGATTCGGACGCGCGCTGCCCCAGCCGATCGGCCGCGTCGACGACCCGAAGGCCGCGCAGCCCAAGCCGCCGCCGGGCCCCAAGACCGACTACCTCTCGATGCTGCGCAGCGACTTCGACCGACGCCTCGTCGAACAGGCGCGCCCCGTCGCCTACGCGGATCTCGGCGACCTGGACCCGGGCTTCGACGAGAGCCGCTTCCTCACCCTCGTCGCCGATCTCTCCGGCGCGCACGTGCGTGACTCCGGGGCCGCCGAGGTGCACGCGTTCTGGGCCTCGTTCGGCCCCCTCCCCGAGAAGCTCGTGCGCCTCGCCCTCGATCAGGCCGTGCGCCTGCGCGGCACCGGCCGCCACGTCCGCGTCTACCTCGACATCCTGCGCACCTTCGTGCTCGCCCGCCTCAAGTCCACGCCCACCCCGGAGAAGCCATGACCGACTCGCTCGTACGTCACTTCCGCCTCACCGCTCACCCCTTCGGCCGCGACTCGCTCAAGGGCATGCTCCATCGCCACCGCGGCTTCTCCGAGGCCCTCGAGCGCCTGCGCTTCACCGTCGAGATCGACGGCGCCTCCGCGCTCGTCGCCGAGCCGGGCTGCGGCAAGAGCCTGCTGCTCGGCCAGCTCGCCGACGAATTGCAAAAGCAAAACGTCGTCGTCCACTACTTCGCCCACGCGACCGTCGG
>JBBRLQ010000095.1:0-3076 GCA_038231275.1 Polyangiales bacterium | reverse complement strand
CGAGCCCACCCGCCGCGAGCACGCTCACGACGGACGGGTGCACGACGAGAACGGCGTGCAGGCGCTCGCCCTCGCTCACCTCCAGGCGGTCAGCCGACAGCCGCACGGCTCTTCGCCTCGCGGCGCGGCTGCGCCTCGGCCTGTGCGAACGCATCTTCTTGCGCCTTCGTTGCCTCGGCCTCGGCGGTGCGCGTGACGTGGCTAACAACGGTCGGGATCAAGCGTTCGGCGATCCGAACCAGATCGGTGAGGAGCGCCTCCCGTGCGTAGCGCGAGGCGATCGCCTCGGACTGCTGCGCCATGAAACGTGCGGCCTCGTAGTCGAGCCGCTTGGCTTCGAGCTTGAGCTCCTCGGCCTCGAGCGCGGCTTCGGCTTCGCGGAGGCGAAGGTGGCGACGCTCGAAGCCGAGGAGCGTCCTCACCGTGCGCTGCTCGAAGGTGAGTGGCTCGTCTTGAAGGATCAGCGGCTCGTCTTCAAAAGTGAAGCCGCTGCCCTCGTCCATGTTTTCGTTCGCAGGCAACACCTCACCTGCCGACGGCGTATGCGTCGTTCCCATCACGATCGATCCTTTCGGGTTTGGTTGCTTCGTTACGGGGCGCTTGTGCCCCTCACGTTTCGTCGTGCCGCCCAGATGTCCGGGCGCTCAAGTCCAAGGCGGTGAGCCGCGGTGCGCGGGTGCTCGCCGAAGCGGGCGTCGACGGTCGTCTCAGCCCAGTGCCACGCGCGCCCGTCCGAGATGAGCGGCGCGACGTGCGAGATGGCGCCGCGCGCGTTCGCGACGCCGCGGACCGTGGCGCGGAGTCCTCCCGCGCGGGCGAGCGCCACGACGGCGCGGGCGTGGTCGTCACAGTCGCCCGCGTGATGCTGGAGCGTGTAGAGCGCGTGCTGGAACGTTTCCCGCACCTCCCGTACGAACCGCACCAGCGCCTTCACGAACGCCTGCACCGCTTGGGCGTAAGCGAGAGGCTCGCCGTGCACGCGGCGGATCCAGAGGGCGAGCGCCCGCAGATCGGGGTGTCCCGCGTCGAGTGACGCGGCGCGGTTGAGGAAGTCGATGGCGTGCGCGTTGTCGTCGCACTCCAGCTCGAGCACGGGCCAGCTCGAGGAGCCATCGTGGTGGACGCCCCGCGCGAGCACGCGGCACCCCGCGCTCGCCGCGGCGCGGGCGAGCTCGTCTCCGGCAAGTTGTAGGGCCTGGGCGTTCATGGTCATGGCTCGCGTCAGTTCGGCTTCTTCGAGGGGTCTTTCGGATCGGGAAACGAGATGTTGCCGGGGATCGAGAGCGGCGGACGGCCCTCCATGAGCTTGGCCAGGAGCGTTTGGGCCATCGGTCCGAGGTGCGGCACGAGCTGCGTGAACAGTTGCTGCATCGGGTCGGTTGGAGGGGGCGGCGCCGCGACCGTCACGGGCGCCGCTGCGGGTGCGTTCGCCGCGTTCGCCGGCACCGCGACGTACTCCTCGTCCTCCTCCTCGAACGCTTCGAGCTCCTCGACGCGCTCTTCCATCTTCGAGAACTTCTCGAGCACCTGGCCGAGCTGGGCGGCGAGGTCGGGGTCGATCCCGCGCGAGCGCCCTGCCGACTTCGCCTGAAGCTCCATCTGGACGATGCGCTCCTTGGAGGCGAGGCGCTCGCGCTCCATCTGAAGGTCCATCTCCGCCCGGTAGCGAGCTTCGCGCTCCTTGGTCTCGCTGCTGATGCGCTGAAGCTCCTGATGCGCCAGCGCACGGGCCTCCGCGTGGGCGCGCGCCTCCGCGTCGCGCATGTACGTAATCACGGCCCAGGGGTCCATCGGCGCTCCTAGGGGCGTCTGCGGCGCCGCAACGGGCATCGGCGCGGGGGCCGGGGCGGGAGGAGCCGCCGCCGGCATGGTCGCTCCGGCCGCCGGCTCGGCGGCCGTCTGCCGCCCACGCACCGGGATCTTCCGCGAGCGTCCGACCGCGCGCCGTTTTCCCTGCTCGTCGTACGCGTAGTACTGGACGATGAACTCCCCGTCGCCCCACCGCTCCGCGATGGCGTCGGCCGTGCAGGTCTTCAGCGGCCACTCGCTCACGCAGATGCCGTCGCCCCGCTCGTCCATGTCGAGCTTCGTCCACTCGCCCCCGGCGTCGACCCGGAAGCAACCCCAATGCGTCGCGTCTGCCGGCCTCGGGCCGAGGCGCTGATCTTTACTGGGCATCGTCGTCGTCCTTCGCTCGGTGGCCTGCGGTTTCGTCTCGGTCGCCACCTCCTCCTTGTCGGTGTCGACCTGCGCCTCGTCCGGCGCCTGTTCCTCGTCGTCCCCTTCGTCGTCGTCTTCTTCCGCTTCCTCGTCCTCGTGGTCGTCCTCGCTGTCCTCGTCCCCCTCCTCGCTCTCGGCGAGTGAGGTCGCCGCGTCGGTCGCGGCCGTCGCCGCCACCTCCCAGAGCTCGACGTCCTCCGCAGCCGAGCGATTCTTCGCTTCGTCCGCGCACAAGGCGCCCACGGTGCTGAGGACCGAGGCCGGGCCATGCTTCGCCAGGAGCGCCCGGAGCTCCAAGAGCTCTCGCTGAGTGGATTCGTCCATTGCCTGTTCGCGTCGCCGCCTGTTTCGCGGTGCGCGCCTCCCTGAAGTGAACTCGTGATTGCGAAGAAGTGTTCCGAACGGATGAAGTGCAAGCCCTTGTCCATGCCGCCCCTTGGGGTGACGGTGCCTACGGCTTCCCCGCGCGAGCCTCGAAGGTTCGTGCGGGGTGCCTGGACGGGTGCCCCTCAGGTGCCTAAACGGTGCCTAAACCCTGCCGATAAATGCCCCTCGTCAATCCGTCGCAGGGGGCATTTCGGGGGCACCTTCGAGGCACCTCCGACCCACCGCGAAGGCACCTCCAAGGCACCGATCCCCCCACCACTCACCCACCGCGCCGAATGCGCGACGCACCTTCGACCCACCTTCAAGGCATCGTCCGCGCTCGTCGGGGGCACCTTCGAGGTACCGCCCGGTCCCGACGAGGGCATTTTCGCGCGACACACAGGCACCGTTTGGGCACCGCGCGGCATCGCCGAGGCATCGCCGAAAAAGAGATCGGCACCTGTCGCTTTTCGCGCAACTTCGATCGTCG
>JBBRLQ010000094.1:0-3090 GCA_038231275.1 Polyangiales bacterium | reverse complement strand
GCCGCACGACGCGAGCGTGACCGCGAGGGCGAAGAGGCCGCACCGCTTCCACGGTAGCGAGGCAGAAGGCACGATCTCCGTGATTATCAAACGTTCACGCGCGCCGGCAACTGAGCCGCGTCACCCTCGTCATCCCGCGTCACCATCGTCACCCGCCGCCCGGCGCGACCGTGGGCGGCGGACGTCGGCTCGCGTGCTAGGTTCGCCGGCCCATGCTGCATCTCCCGCCCCGGGCCTCCGCCTTTCGTGCGCGCGCGCTCGTGCTCGTGCTCGTGGGCGGCCTTGGAGTGTCCGCGCGTGCGGACGCGCGCGAGGAGGGGGACGTCGCGGACGCGGGCGGCGCCTTCGCCGTGACCGAGCCGCACGACGCGGAAGGGGCGAAGTCTCCGCCCACGCGCACCGCGCCGGTCCCCGTCTCCGCCCCCGCACACGCGGGTGTCCACGTGTGGTGCGCGCCGGAGACGGAGGCGCTCCCCGACTCGGTCTGCGCCTTCGACGGCAGCGCGGCGGCGCCCGGCGGTCGCAGCGGCAGCGACCGTCGTACGCTCGTCATCTTCCTCCACGGCCTCGTCCCGCGCGACGCGGGCTGGCAGTGGACGCAGCAGCGCGCCGTCCTCCGCGAGGCCAGGCAGTTCAAGTTCACCGCCATCATGCCCCGGGCTCCCGGCGTAGGTCCGCGCGCCGCCGCGGGCTACGCGTGGCCGGGCTCCACCGCCGCCCAGCCCGTCGAGCAGGAGCTGATCGATCAGTGGAGCCGCGCGCGCCGGGCCCTCGAGGCGCGCGCGGGTCGCCCCTTCGACGAGGTGTTCGTCCTCGGCTTCTCGAGCGGCGCGTACTTCGCGACGTCGCTCGCCCTGCGGGGTCGGCTCGACGTCGACGGCTATGTCCTCGTCGCGGGCGGCTCGGCCACGCACCTCGCCTCCGACCCGACGCGGCGCCCGCCGGTGTTCATCGGGGTCTCCACCCAGGATCGCGCAACGGCCCCGGGGGCGCGCGCGCTCGGGCAGCTCCTCGCCGGGCGCGGCTGGGCGCATCGCGTGGACGAGGAGCCGGTCGGCCACATGATCTCCGACCTCCACGTGGCGCACGCGCTCACCTATCTGCGCGCGCGCGTCGACGGCGATGGCGGTCGCCTCGCCCAGGTCCCGCGCTAGCAGGGCGTTGATAAAGCTACTCGCGACCGAAATCGTCGGTCGCTCTCACTCGAAATACAGGAAGTATTCCTCGTTCGAGCTTCCTAGGAGCCTGTACGGCATTGCCGCTCGAGCCCGACGGTTCGCACGCCGTCGCCGCGAGTCTTTCCGTCGGCTTCTCTATCGACCTGGCGGCGATCTCGGATGACGCGCGCGCGTGGCACGCTCAGGGCGTCCGGTTCGCCGGTGTCACGCCGCGGCGAGCCGGGCGTGCGCTCCGGAGCGAAACAGCTTCAGCAAGTTGTGGCACGCGCAGACGATCGCCCACTCGGCGCGAACGGATCGAAGCCCCCGTAGTGAGAAGCGACGGAAGCGGCGTGCTTCTTTGATCTGACCGAAGGGCGCTTCGACGATGGCTTTTCGCCGGGCGTACGCCGCCTTGCCGTAGGTGGTCGCGAGCTTGTCGCGCATCCGCGCCCACGCGCTCGCGGGAAGCTTGGCTTCGGCTGGCTTGTTTTTCGCGCTCACCGAGAGGTAGGCGTCGACCCCTGCTTTCTCGCAGTACGCCGCATTCTTCTTCGAAAAATAGCCGGCATCCGCAAGAAGCTCGCGCGGAAGCTCTCCCGCCGAATCGCGACATCGCTCGGTCAACCCCGGCAGATGTTGAATGTCGTTCGGGTGATTCGTGACCGCGTGCGCCACGATGATCTGAGCTTCCGTCACCACGATGTGCGCGTTGAACGCCTGCACGTACGCGCCGTCGCGCACCATGATGCGACTGTCGCCGTCGGTGAAGTTGCGCTGAGACTTCGGACGCGGATCGCCCGCCGGCGTGGCAGGCACACGATGCTGCGGAAGGTCGGTCAACGGCGCTCCCCCCGGAGGATCGTCGTCATCCGGCTTTCGCAGCTTCGCAGCCGCTTCCGCATCTTTCGTCGCGCGGTTCGCGGCTCGCTTGCGATGCATCTCGCTCAACGTTTCGTCGTTCGCATCGCTCACATGCTCTCTCGCGCGAGCCTCCAGCTCGGCCACCCGCGTGCGACGCGCTTCTTCTTCGAGCGCCGCTTTCGCCTGCTGAATGCGCGCGCGTCGATCCTCGCGGCGATGAAGCTCTTGCGGGATGTCGAGCTTCGCAATTCCAACGCCAAGCTCCGCATCTTCGCGCTGGTCGGTCTCCTCGGCCTTCGCGAGCAATTCGTCGATCTCTGCCGACAGACGCTTCTCCTCGGTCTGCATTCGCGCGTAGCTCATCGCCTTGTGCTTGCTCGCGTTGGCCTGCACCTTCGTGCCGTCCAGCGCCACGCGTCCCAGTGAAAGCAGCCCCGCATGCCGGCACATTTTCAGCACCTGCTCGAAAAGCCCGGCCAGCGCGTCTCGATGCTGCCGCCGAAACTCGTTCACCGTCGTGAAGTGCGGATGCTGCCCGGCTGAAAGCACACGAAACGCGACGTCCTCGTACGTCGCACGCTCGATGCGCCGCGAGGAAAAGATCCCGGTGCTGTACGCGTAGAGCAAGAGCGCCGTCAGCATCCGCGGCTCGTACGAGCGCTGACCGCGCGGATCTTTCGCCTGGAGCGCCTGCTCGATCGGCGTCAGGTCCAGGGCCTCGACCACGTCGATCAGGAAGTGCGCGAGGTGTCCCTCGGGAAGCCATTCCAGCGGCGAAGGCGGAAAAAGGTACGGCTGCAACGGGGACCACGGCTGGTATCGCTTGCCTGTCACGGACGTGACTTGATCACAGGACGGGATCCCTGTCGATCGGCTATGCGCCTATGCCCTACAGGCTCCTAGGAGGGCGAGCGACCCGTACTCCTGTACGGCGAGCGACCCCGACGACGCTAAATCACCGAGCGTGAATCTCGATCACGCTTCGCGAAAGATGGAAATACGCGGGGTTCCTCCTTGGTTCGGCAATCGCCAAACGACCAAGCCAAGGAGCCCCGCGCGTGAACAAGAT
>JBBRLQ010000093.1:0-3144 GCA_038231275.1 Polyangiales bacterium | reverse complement strand
CCGATCGTCGATCCGGGCGCCGTCCCGGACATGGGAAAAACAAGCTCCGAAATTCTGGCTTCGACGCAAGGGCGCGCGATTGGATGGTCGGAGGTAGTCGCGTTCGTTCCGGACGACGGACCCCCCCGCGCGCTCGTCGTGGGCGCTCTCCGGAGCGGCGGATTCAGCCCGGACGCGTTCGCGCACGGGCGAACGGCCCGCGAAGCCGTGCTCGAGGGGCTCGTCCGCGCCGAAGACCTCCTTGAGCTCACCCGTGGACCGCTCGCCGCCGCGCACTGGGGCCGCGTGCGTGCCGTTCGGCGGCGGCTCGAGCTGGAGCTCTGGCCGTGAGCGCCGCGCGCATCTCGGCGCGGCGGTGCCGCGATCGGTTCTGCTCGACGCCCGGGTGCAGCGTGCGCCTCACGCACTTCGAGCTCTCGCGGTGCGTGTGGTGCGTCCGCGGCGGCGCGCGGATCTCGGCGGCGATCACGCTCGCCGTCGCCCTCGAGCGAAGGAAGTCCCTATGAACAACGCGCTGTGGCTCCCTCCGAACGTCCCCCGGACGCTCACGATCGCGACGTGGGGCGCGCTCTTCGACCTGCTCACCGTCGGCAAGCAACCCGATCCGAAGACCGGCGAGCGCCTCAAGGCGCTCGGGCTCGCGTTCACGTGCGGGGAGCGCGCCGTGCCCGTCGCGCGCGTTGACCGCCGACGCATCGTGCCGCGGTTCGCCCTCACGCTCGAGGGCGAGCGCGTCGCGCGCCTCGCGCCGCGCTCCATCACGGGCGGCGGGCGCGTTCCCCGATGACGCCATGACGCTCAGCGGCTTCGACCTGGTCGTGGCGCTCGTCGCGGCGTGCTTCATCGGCATCGCGCTCGCCGGCCTCGTCGCCGGGCGGCGCGGACCATGATGGATCTCGAGCTCCGCAACCTCGTGCGCCGCCGCGTGTACGGGATCACGGTCCTCCGTTCGCTCTTCGGCGAACCCGAGCTGTGGATCCAGTGGGGGCCGATCGGCGCGCCGACGCGCATCCGCCGGCGGATCGAAACCTTCGAGGATCTCGGTTCGCTCCTCGCGCGTCGCCGCCAGCTCCTCATGCGCCGCGCGCTCCGCGGCTACGTCGTCGTCGGCGGCGACGAGCTCGAGGCGCGCGAGCGGCGGATCCGCGCGCCGATGCACCGCGCGTGCTTCGCGGAGGGGTGCCGCGTTCGACTTTGGGGCCGGGGGGCCACGCTCTGCGCGAAACACCGAAGGGAGACGACGCCATGACGATCGGCGTGATGGTTCTGATCGCGCTCGTCGACCTCGCGCACGGCGGATGGCGGCGCGCGCGCCACTACCTCCGCGTGTGGCGCGTCGAGCGCTGGCGACGCCGCCACGGGATGCGCCGTTGAACGCGGACGGACGGGGCCTACAGCAACGCGACACGTACCCGACGAGCCACGATTCGGAGCTCGGCGTCGAGGGCGCGTTCGACGACGCCAGAGGCACGCGGGGCACGTCATGGCTTCGCGTTCCGCACGGCGCGGCTCGTTCCGAGGACGGAGCGGCCGGTTTGGAGGGACGCCGCGAGCTCGGGCGGCATCTGCGCGAAGCACCTCTCACAGAGCTCGTGCACGTGCTCCTTGATCGCGCGCGCCTCGTCGCCTTGAAGCGCGACGGCGTGGCTGCGCAGCATCGCGGCGCACGGGGGGCAAAAGTAGACGACGATTCTCATAGCGGCATCCCTCGGAGAAACGGTAGAGCGGGTTGTTCAATCGAAGTGGTCCCCCGTTCGCGATGGTCTGCGCGCGGACGAGCTCCGCGCACGACTCGCACAGGAGGACGTGGACAGCTCGATCGCTCATGTCCGCGCCGCTTTCACTGCGGAGCACGTTGGACAGAGCTGCTGGACAACGCCCGGCAGCCTGGCAACGCCGGGGAGCTCCTCGGCGCACCACGCGCACCACGCGGGGTGTTCGAGGGGGCGGCGGCCGGCCTCGCGCATGATCGCGAGCCAGACGCACGCGTCGAAGTGCTCGCCTTGTCCCTCGTAGTACCGGCCCGGCTTCGCCGCACGCGAGCCGTACCAGCCATGGATCGCATCCGGCGAAGCGGCGCCGCACTCGGGGCAGCCAGTCTTTGTCTCGTTGGAGTTGTAGATGCCGACCCACTCGTGCCGCTCGAGCATGTCGAGGGCGCGCTCGAGGAGCGTGACGCTGCCTCCCCCGTGCGCGGCCGGTCTGTTTTGCGCCGGGCGGTATGTCGTCGACGGAAAGCGTGTGCCCTCGGTTCTTTTCCCGTGAGGCGTCACGCTGGCGGCGGCTCCGTCGCCGCGACCGCCGCGGCCTCGCGCTCCTGAGCGGCGCGGATGCCGGCGCGCACGCGCTCGAGGGCCGCGAGCTTGTCGGGCGAGATCGCGCCCGTGGCGCGGAGCGCAGCGAGGTGCATGTCGCTGAGCTCCCCGACTGCCGCGTAGACGGTTTGTGCGTCGGCTTCGTCGGGGCTGAGCTCCTCTTCGCCGGCCGGCGGCGGCGGCGGGCTCGGCGCCGTCGGCGGCGGCGGGCTCGGCGCCGTCGGCGGCGGTGCGGAAGGTGAGGCGGAGCCGCCGACGAGGCGACCGAAGAGCGCCGGACCGATCGCCCTTGCGCCGTCAATGCTCGCCGCGATGACGCGATCTTTGCGCGCGTCGGAAATCTTCGCGGCGTGCTCCGCCAGCTTCCTTTCGTGCTCGAGGCTGAGCGCCTTTTCGCTCGCCTCGATCATCGCGCTGTTCTTCGCCTCGAGCTCGTCGATGCGCTTCAAGAGCCGTTCGCCGTGCCGTTCGATGGGGCCAATGAATTGCTCGAAGATCCGTTCCTCGCGAGCGTGTACAGCCTTCAGCGCGGCAACGATCTCGCGCACCACGGCGGCAGTTTGATCCGCGCCGCCGGCAGCACTCCCCGACGCACGACGGGAGCGCAGATCCTCGACCTCGTCAGGATCGAAGCGCATGACGCCGCCGAACTCGGCGCCGACGATCTCGCGGCGCTCCTCGAGCTTCCGGAACGTGCCGTAGCTCACGCCGAGAACCTTCGCGCAGTCCGCGCGCACGAGCCATGAGCCCGACGGCTGGAGCTAGTCTACTGCAAGCTCATCATCGTAGCCTTCACGCCGAGCCGAGTCAACTCGCTAGAATTCTGCCT
>JBBRLQ010000092.1:0-3150 GCA_038231275.1 Polyangiales bacterium | reverse complement strand
TGACGGCCCGCATGGTCGGCATCGGGCTCTCCTTCGCTGGCGAGCCCGAGGTCGACGCTGACATCGAGAGCACGCTCGTCTTCGCCTCGTCCGCCGGGATGGACGAGGACGATTTGCGCGTGCTCTCCGTGCTGACGACGTGGCTCGGCGTGCATCACGCGCACGTGAATGTTGACCGCCTGGTGCGCCTGGTGAGCGAGCACCTGTCCGAGCGCGTTCGGGCGTACTGGGCCGCGGTCGCCTCTTGGGTCCACAAGGATCGGCGGTTCGCTCGGCTGCTGGCGCTCTACGACGGGCCTCCGGTCGAGGTCCTACCGACCGGGACGGCGTTCCAGATCCAGCGCCGAGGAGAAGACCCGCGCTTCGTCGGCTCGAAGCTGCGCGTGCCCAGCGGCACGCTTCGCGATCGCGCGGCCGACGTACTCGCGCCGGACGTGCTGGTTCGGCGCCACGCCGGCTACCGCAACCGCGTGCGCATGGGGCCTTCGTTTCGTGCCGACGTCTGGACGGTCCTAGAGAGGAGCCCGGGCCTGTCGGTGGCCGACGTCGCGCGTCGCACGGCCTGCTCTTTCGCGACGGCGTGGCAGGCCGTCCAGGACTTCCGACTGCTCCGCGCGGCGGACGTGACGTGAGCGGATGCGAACTTGCCCGATGCGCCGCGCTCCCACCGCGCAGTGACGGCGGCGGGTGACCCATTGGTTAACACGCGGCTGCGCACCTGCTTTCCAGCACTTGCGCGACGCCCTGCTAACCGCTGGGTCGCTCGGAAGGCAGACCGTTTTTGAGCCACATCTGCAGATGCGCAGGCGCGCGCGACCCGTTGGTGAACTCACCTCGGGGCGTTTTCCGCGGGAACGCGCGATCTCACGCCGGCGGTGAGAAACGAAAGCGCTCCGCGGAGGCGCCTTCGGGGTGTGCCCGAGGGCCTTCTCTCAGCTCTTTGGGGCATGGAGAATGGAGAAGCTGACCCACTGGTTTACTGCTGCTAACCCTTGGGTCGCCCCGGTGACCCAACGGTCAACAGGCGGCCGCGGCATCGGCGCGAGCCTGTGGTAGGCCTCCCGTCAGGCGCATGCGAACGCTTGATACTTCCGAGGCCGGTCTCATCGCGCTCGCGGGCGACGACCCGAGGTGGATCTGGGCCTTCACGTGTCCCACGCCCGGCTGCGATTGCCGCACAGCCGTCGTGCTCTCGACGGACGGCGCTCGCGAAGTGTTGGTTGCTCGAGGCGCTCCCGTCCGCGACGCGTGGCTGCGCGGCGAGAGCCACGCGAAGGCGGCCGCCGCGCTCGAGGGCGTCACGACATTCGCGATCGATATCGACGAGGGCGGGATCTTCCCGGCGTATGGCGAGGATCCGTTCGATGCGCTCGACTTCGACGCCCATCCCGAAGCGCGCGGCGTCGTCGACCGCATCGATGGCGAGACGCTCGAAGAGCTCGGACGCCTCTGGTACCGCGGCAAAGGCTGGCCGGACCCGGAGGTGAAGAGCCGCGACGCCCAACAGATCACGGTCGAGAGCTGGAAGCCCGGCGAGGTGGTCGCATGGGGCGAGGCGATGGTCGGCGTGCGGCAGGACATCTTCCGGTTCGGCGAGCGTGTGTTCGAGGCCGTCGACCTGTATTGCGTCGCCGAGGGCTGCTCGTGTGGAGAGGTGGTGGTCGACTTCGCGCCGATCGTCCCGCGTGGGGCGCCGGCTCCTGGAGCGGTTCGCGTGGACAGAGTCGGGGAAGCCACCGTCGAGCCGGAACACGAGAAACATCGCGAGCGCCTCGAGCAGCTCTGGGCAGCGTTCCAGAATCGTCACCCGCGCTATGTCGAACGCTTCGTGCGCCGATCGGCCGTCATGCAGGGGCTCGCCGGGCGAATCGTAGGCGCCGCGCTCGCGGGGAGCGAGCGCCCCACGGCGAAGGTCGGGCGCAACGATCCCTGTCCGTGCGGGTCCGGAAAGAAATACAAGAAGTGCTGCGGAGTGACGTGAGCGATGGCCAAGAAGAAACGGATCGATCCGAAGCTGCAGGCGTGGATAGACGCGCGCAGGCGGCATCGTCTCTCCCACGCACACGTGCAGATGGCCCGCGAGCTCGGGATGAACCCGGCGAAGCTCGGTGGCATCGACAACCACCGCCAGGAGCCCTGGAAGCTCCCCCTGCCCGAGTTCATCGAGCACCTCTACGAGAAGCGCTTCGGCAAGACGCGCCCCGATGTCGTCACGACCTTGGAAGAGCGGGCGCGGGCGTCCGCGGCGAAAGACGCCGAGCGCAAGGCGAAGAAGCACGCGCGCAGGTCGACGCCCTCAACCAACATCGTCGCCATCGCGGTGCCAGGTGGAGGTGACGCATCGTGATCGAGCGCGCCTACATCCACGTCACCGGACCCGAGGGCTCGGGGAAGACGACCCTGGTCGAGGCAATCCTCGAGGCGTTCGACGGGCCCGCGATCACCGTCCGCTGCCGGCGCGACGATGACCTCGACGAGTCCGTCGAGTCCGCGCCCGCGCGCGACGCGGAGCTGCGGCGCTATCGCGAAGCGGGCGCATCGGGTGCGGCACGCTTCGCGTTTCCCGCCGAAGAAGAGGACGGCGATGGCTTCTTCTGCAGCAAGGTCATGAGCGACTACTCGAAGGCCGTCCTCATCGAAGGTGACTGCCCCGTCGACTACGTCGACCTCGAGGTGTTCGTCGCGCCGCCGCTCCCTGCCGGCAGCGCGCTCCTGCGGCGGACGAAGCGGCGCACGCCAGCGGTGGCCGCGTCTGCGCTCGAGCAAATCCTGCTCGGAGTCGGAGGTCGCCCCGCGAGCGCGGCGTTCGCCGGGAGTCGAGCGCGAGAGGCCATCGGAAAGGCCGCCGCAATCTACGGGGAGAGCTTCGGCGCCAAGGGGCCCGCGCAGGCGCACTGGGAGCTTGCGCCAACGCACCAAGGTCTGGAGCGCGCCGGCCTCGTCGTCGTCAACGTGCGCGCGCGGGGCGATCGCGATGCGGCGGAGCGGATGCTCGACGAGATCGCCCGGATCCGCAGCAATGACGACGTGCGCGCCGCCGTCCTGGGCCGATTCGCGCACCGCACGAAGGTCACCGCCGTGGTGGCCGATCTGTCCGACCCCAAGGACGCGGGCACCAAGAAGGCGCTCGCGCGCATCAAGCGTGCGCTC
>JBBRLQ010000091.1:0-3181 GCA_038231275.1 Polyangiales bacterium | reverse complement strand
CTCCACGAAGCGCTTCGACTTCATCGTGGTGACCGCCGCGGCGGCCGTGTCCGCGGAGGCGCGCCGCAAGGTCGACAGCTTCCTGCAGCGCGTGTCGCGCGCGGTCACCCGCTGGGCGATCGTCGAGCCATCGAGCCCGGGGGCGCTGACGATCGGGCCCCTCGCCGTCGGATCGCCGGTCGGTTGCGTCCCGGTCGGCACCTTCGCCTTCGCGGTGAGCCCGTGACCGCCTTCGTACGCACGCAGGCCGACTCGGCGTGGATCGCCGGCTACACCCCTGGCCAGGCCGACTTCGAGGACTGGGACCGCAAGGTCGCCGCGAGCGTGAACGGGGACGACGGAGGGACCTGGGCCCCGAGCACGCCCATTGTCATCACGAACGGCGTCGGGGGCGCCGAGACGGCGATCCTCTGCCCGGTCAAGGTCTGCTACGGGGCCCGCTTCACGACGGCGAGCGGCGGTCGATTCGCCATCTCCGGGCCGAAGTTTGAGCAGCTCGCGCCCGGCCACGTCGGCAGCACGCGCGCGCTGCTCACGCCGATGGCGGGGGCGATCGTGGAGCCCGCCGCTGCGGCGGCCCGTCTGCTGCTCCGCGGTGCCGTCCAGGTGTCCGCCACACGATGGCTTCAGGACCTCGCACCCCCGCCCTCGCCGCCGCCGTTCAGCGGATCCATCGAGACCTGGTCGGTGGGGCCGTTTGCGGAGAGCGCGGTGCACACGACGGCGCTGCTGCGAACGCATGACGGCGCCTCGCTCTCTTCCGTGACGCTGACGTGGATCGGGATGCAGGGCCGCCCACGCGCGCGGCTCGTCCGTTACGACATCAACGGAGACGCGACGCCGATCACGCTCGCCGCAGCGGGCGCAGACGCCGACGGATGGGTCATGTTGCCAGCTCCCGACGCTGCGCTCAACGTGCAGTCGTCGATGATCGCGTGCGACCCGGGCGTCATCGTCGACAAGAGCCTCTACAGCTACGCCCTGCAGATCGTCGAAGACCAGACGCTCGAGAACAAGGTCTACCTGCTGAAGCAACCGGCGAGAGTTGCCTCCACCTCGAACGTGAGCCCCTTGAGCGGCGCACCCGTCATCGACGGCGTCCAGACCGTTGCCGGCGACATCATCCTCCTTCGCGCGCAGGACGATCCAAGGCAGAACGGGCTCTGGTACGTATGGGACAGTGGAACCCACCTTCATCCGGTGGGGATCACAAGCTTCACGGGCTCGCTCCTCGCGGGCACCCTCGCGTACATGACGAGCCCAGGGATCTTCCCTGCCGGCTACGTCGTTCCGGTGATGGATGGCGCGACGCTCGCCGGCACGTCCTGGCAGATGACCCTCAAGGGCGGCGGCCCCGTCGGCAAGTTCAACACGTTCGGCTCCGACAACTTCGAGATCGTCGGTAGCGACGGGCGCGTCCTTGCGAGCTGGGCGCAGACCTTCGAGCCCTTCGCGCTCGGCAACACCTACCTCGCCGCGGTGGCGAACCACACGGGCATCACCGACACGCGGTGGCAGTAGATGCCGAACGCGCTCATTCGTGACCCCAGCGCGTGGGTGAACGGCAAGCCCGTCGCCCAGGCGGAGCTCTCCGCGCTCGACCTCGCGCTCGCGACGCCGGTGAACGGCGAGGGCGGCGGCACGTACACGCAAGGCGCCGGCGACACGACGATCGGCGGTGCGGGCCTCTGGCTCGCGGCCTCCGCGGCGCACACCCTCACCGGCCTCGGAACGCTCGTCCTCACCCCAAGCGGCAAGGACACGACCCACGCGGATAACGACTACACGACCCTTGCCCTCTCCCACGTCGGCGGCTTCCGGCAGGTCATCACCGCGTGCGCGCGCGCCCGGACGGCCGGCGGCTGGATTCAGGACCCCTCCGCCCGGAACAGCCTCCAGTCGACGCGCACGGGGGCCGAGTTCGTGCTCCCGCTGCGCGTGATCGACGGCGCGCGGCTCGTCTACGCCGAGCTCCACTTCTTCGTCAGCGTCGGCCACGCGAACACGCCCGCGAGCCCGATTCGCTGCCGGCTCCTCCGCATCGACGCGAACGGTGTGGCGACGCCGATGACCACGAACGCGACGTACGGCTTCACGGCATTCACCGCGTCGGTGGGAACCGGAGGCGCGTTTGACGCAACCGTCCTCCGCACGCTCACGGCGTTTTGCGACACCGCGAACGTCATCGACGCGTCCCGCTACAGCTACGTCGCGCACGTCATCGAGGAGGCGGGGCAGTACGGCGTCGCCGGCAACGTCTTCGCCGACGTCAACGTCTCGCACGACACCATCACGGACCTGCGCCCCCAGTAGCCGCCCATGCACAACGATTTCGTGCGCGAGGACGGCCAGTGGCCGCCTGAGACGGTCCCGACTGCCCGCGACTGGGCCCTGTTCGATCGCGCGCAGTCCAAGGGATTGAACCTTCTCGGAGGGAACGCGTGGTCGCCTGCGACCCCGATCGTCGTGGGAGGCGCCGGGCTCGTGCTCGGCTCCGGATGCTCGGTGCGGGGTGGGCTGCGGACGGAGAGCGGCGGACGCCTGGTGCTGGGCGAGAGCGACTGGATGCTCGTGACGCCCGCGCGCGGGCGCACGAGCGTCGTGCCTCTCGAAGACAGCCCGCTCTCGACGCTCGCGGCCCGGACCTGGGAGCGCATCGCGGCGCCGATGGGCGTTCGGGTCACGGCGGTGACCTCGGCGATCTTCTCGTTCGCGCTTGCGTCGCGCGCGATGCACGACGGCGGAAGGCTCACGTCCGCGGTGCTCCGCTTTCGGATCGGACAATTTCATCCCGCCGTCCCCGCCTACCAGCCGAGCTTCGGACTCCGCCGGATGCCGATCGGCCGCGCGACGTCGGTGAACCTCTGGAGCTCCGGCGCCGCAGTCGTGAGCCCCGCGCCGACCACGCCCGTCGGCTACTTCGCCGGGGGCGCCGCGCAGACGATCACGCTCGCCTGCAACCAGAACAACGACATCGACTCGAGCCTCTACGCGTACGTCCTCGACATCACGGACGAGCGCGGCACCGGCGCGCTTCCCGGCAACATCTTCCACTCCCTCGAACTCCACTTCACGAACATCACCGACCTGAGGCCTGAATAGATGCCGACGCCTCCGTACGCGAAGGTCCTCGTCGCGCTCAATGGAGTGCCCGTGGGGTCCGGCGGGATCACTGTGTCCG
>JBBRLQ010000090.1:0-3192 GCA_038231275.1 Polyangiales bacterium | reverse complement strand
GGTGGTCGTAGATCAGCTCGATGAGTGCGATCTCGCCGCGATTGTCATCGACGAACTCGATCGTGACCGTCTCGCCGCTACGGACGCGCACCGAGGCACGGGTCGTCCAGTTGCGCGCGTAGGCCTGGAAGGTCCCCCGCTGGGGCACCACGAGCTCCGCGGTCGTCCCCTGCTCCCAGTACCGAATCAGCGTGTCGAGCGCGTTCGGGTAGAGGCCCGGATAGCCGCGGAAGGTGTCGTGAAACTTCGCCGTGATGCGGACGACGTTCAGCTTTCGCCCCATCTTCTCGGGGTCGCCGCCGTCCGCGTGCGGATACTCGTGCACGTGGTCGCGAACGCCGCCCTGCCACTCGATGTCCTCGTAGGGAAAGGCGATGCCCGCGAAGGAACAGCGCTGGAGGAGGTCGAAGTAGCTCACGGGCTACTGGCTCGGGTTGGCGCGCCCGCCGTTGGCCCCGTTGTCGACCTTCGGGCCCGGCGGCGGCGGCACGTTCACAACCGTCACCTCGAGAGGGTGGTCGGTGATCTTCTTGATCGCCGTGTGCAGGTCCTCGTACTGCTTCTGAAACGACGTGGCTTCGGACGCAGCCTCGCTCGCGCCCTTCTTCACCTTCGTACCGTAGTCGAGCGCCGCGAGGGGGCTCACGAGAGACAGCGCATTACTCACAATGGCACCGCTGACGCCGGCCTTTTTCTTCGCCTCTTCGGCGGCAGCGTTCTTTTTGGTGACCTCCACGGAGAGAGCGCTCTCATCTTCGAGCGACTTCCCGTAGACGCCTTCCGGGAGCGCCTCGCCCGTCCGGACACCATGCCTGATCGCCTTCGTGTCGCCCGCTGCCGCGTCGAACACCTTGGCGGACGCGTGGTCCGCGTCGATGGCCGGCTGTCCCGTGAGGCCCAAGATGATGGCGTTGATCTCCTTGGCGCCGGCCACGAACGCAGGCGCGAGCGCCTGCATGGCCGGCATCAGCGACGTCTGCATCTCGCTCGCCGCCGATTCCATCTGAGTGTTGAAGGTCTGCGCCTTGCTCGCGGATGTGTTGACGGCGGCGTTGAAGGACGCGGTCTCTTCCGTTGCGGAAAGGGTCGCCTCCTCCAATTTTCGCATGGCCTCGCGCACCGCTGCGATTCCGGCTTCGCCACCGCCCGCTGCCGAGTACGTAGCCTCGAAGCCGAGAGTCGCGCGCCGCGCACCGCGGTCCGCGAACATCTGGCCCATGTTCACGTTCATCTTGCTGAGACCGCCGTTCTTCTCCGAAGAGGCGGCAACGATGGCGTCCAGGATGATGGCGTCGAAGTCGCGCGTCTTGCCCCCTTCGCCCTGCGTATTCACGCCGAACTTGGAGAACTCCTTCAGGCGGGCCCCCTTGGTGAACGTCGCGATAAAGCTCGAGACGCTCGTCGCAGCCTGCGTGGCGCTCGACGCGCCGCCGTGAGCCCGCGCTTCTTGAGCCAGCGCGGCGAACTTCCGGATGTTGTCGGCGACGTTGCCCTCGAAGAGGGGCGCGCTCGATGCGAGCTTGGCCATTTGCGTGGCGAGATCTCGCATTTCGACCGCGCCTAGCTTTCCGCCGGCGGTGACGGCGCGCATCACCTGCTGGATCGCCGCAGCCTTGTCGGGCACGTCGCCGAGCGCGGAGCTCACGTCGCCGGCGGCGTCGACCATGTCTTCCAAGCTCGTCCCGCTTGCCTTGGCGAGGACCGCCATGTCCTTGAAGACGGCGCGGCCCGTCTCGAGGTCGCCCGTCTTCGCCACGAAAGCCGTGAGGCCGTCAATCGCCTCGTTGGTGTCGGTCGCGGTCGCAAGTGCGACCTCGCGCGCCTGCTTGACGATCGCCTGCGGGTCCTGACGCTGTCCGTTCGCGCCGCCCGCACCTTCCATGTAACCGGCATTCGAGAGAGCCACGGCCTTCGATTCGAGTGAGACGTTCTTCCGCGCCATCGAGCCCAGGTCGATGTCCACGCCGGCCCCAGACGCGAGGTCGCCGACGACGCGCGTTCCCATGCTGAGCGCGCCGCGCGCGACGCTACCAGCGACGCGCCCGGCGTCACGGCGGAACGCCCGGCTGTCGCGATCCGTGTTCCGGGCATCACGTTTCACCGCTGCCGCGGCCGCGACGCTTGAGCGTTTCTCGGCCGACTCGATGTCCCGCGCGCCTTTCTCGACCTCCCTCGTCAGTTCCTTGAACCGACGCTTCGTCTCGTCGAAGCGGCTCTTCGCGTCGTCGCCGAACGTCTTGATCGACCGCGTCGCGGGCGACATCAGGTCCTGGCCGGACAACTTGGCCCGGAGATCCGCCATGGCCGTCTCGGCCTTCTTGGCGTTGGCCTTCACCGAGCGACCGAGCGGCTCGCCGGCCTTGCCGAGGTCCCCCTCGATCTGCGTCTTGGCCTTCCGCGCCATGTCGCCGAGCGCCTTGAAGACGCTCTGCGTGCTCCCGTCGAGCGACACACCCACGCGAATTCGAATATCGCCGGCCATGGGCTACGGGTTCACGCTCGCGAGATCGGCGACATCGCCCCGGAGCACCTCAAGGCAATGCGTCAGCAGCCGCGCCGTCGGCAGCTGCACCTCGCGCGGCTTCCGGTCGAGCGCGCCGCCCCCGAGGAGCGCCACGAGCTCGGCGACGCCGTCGGCGGTGATCGGCGGCAAGAGCGGGCTCGCCTGGTGGTGGAGAAGCTCGAGCTCGTGCCACACGAGTAGCAGCCCCTCGCGCGTGAACGCGCCCGGGACCTGCTCGGCGGCGTACGGGAAGAGCGGGTGCGGCTCGGCGACGCTGTTCGGGTCGCAGATCGCGGCCGCGACCAGGTGCTGAAGGAGCGCGTCGTTGAAGGCGTCGTTGAACGCCGCGGCGTCGTTGATGTCGCCCTCGTCGTCCATGAAGTCGCGGACGGCCTCCTTCGAGGCTTCCGCGCGCGCGCCGGTGAGGTGGTGCTCGCTGAGGAGGCGGAGGCCCACGGCGATGGGGGCGGTCGGGCGACTCGACCAGCCGTCGGCGAAGGCGGTGACGGGGATGAGAATGACGCGGGCGGGCTTCCGCGGGGGGACGGTGCTCATCGCATCGCCTCCGCTTCCCCGTCGTCCTTCAGCTTCTTTTCCTTGGCGGCCTGACGCTCGCGAGCGGCTTCAAGGACGGTGTCGTAGTCGCGGTGGACGGCGAGGTAGTAGGCGATTTGCGCCCGGGTGAGATG
>JBBRLQ010000089.1:0-3321 GCA_038231275.1 Polyangiales bacterium | reverse complement strand
GACGCGTGTCGCCGATCGCCGCGTAGCGCGGCGGGGTGACGAGCCGGAGCGATCACGGAGGAGCGCGCCGCCCGCCGCCGCGTCCGGTGACGCGTTCGGTGGACGGCGATCATCGGGCTGCGCGGAGCCTGGCGACGCGTGAAGCGATCATGGGCGTCCGCGCGCGCCGGTCATGCTCCGCGAGGAGGCCGCTCCTTCCGGGTCTTGCGCGAGGATGCGCGTGCCTTCTGCCGCTCCTCGGCCTCGTGGAGCCGGTAGCTGTCGCCGTCGATGGCCACGATGTCCGCACGGTTGATGAGCCGGTCGACGAGCGCGACGACACAGGATGCGTTTGGAAACGTGGTGTGCCACTCGGCGAAGGCCTTGTTCGTCGTGAGTACGATCGCGCGCTTCTTCTCGTGTCTTCGGGCGACGACCTCGAAGAGTAAGTCGGCGTGGCGGACGTCGTAGGAGAGGTAGCCAACCTCATCGATGCAGAGGAGATGAGGCCGGACGTACGCCTCCAGACGTCGCGCACGCGCCACGGAGGACTCCTGCTTCGCGAGGTCGGCGAGCAGATCGCTCGCGGTGCGCACCACGACAGCGCGGCCGTCGTGCAGCGCGCGGTGCGCGTGGTTGCGCAGGAGCATCGTCTTTCCAACGCCGTTCGGTCCGACGAGGATGACGTTCTCGCCGTCGGCAATGAAGCGCAGCGAGAAGAGGTCCTCGACCTGCGCGCGGTCGATGCCCCTCGGCCACGCCCAGTCGAAGTCGCAGAGTGGTTTGAAGGCGCCGACGCCGGCGAGATGACTGCGGTGGACGAGGCTCCGGCGCGTGCGCTCTTCGCGCTCGATGGTCATGACGCGCTCGAGCCACGGTTCGCCGCGGAGCTCCTCGATGCGCGCGGCGCAGCCGTAGAGGCGAAGGTGGTTGAGGGCTTCGACGAGCGGATCAGAGGGCAGAGTCATCGTCCTGCCCCTTCGGCTTCTGCAGGCGGTCGTACGTGGAGAGCGCGTGCGTGCGTACGGGCGCGAGCGCGCGCACGTCCGACGTCACGGCCACCGACATCGGCGGAGGGAGCCCCGCCTCATAGCGCAGTCGGTCGACCTCATGATGGACGTCACGCAGGCTGAGCCGATCGCGCGCGACGACCTCCGCGACAGCGCGTTCGAGCAGCGGTGCGCCGATGCGGTCCAGCAGTTGGAGAAGCCCCGACGTCGCGGCGCCGAGGTTTTCGCCGCGCTCGGCGAGCCGCTCCATCATGATGCGTGCGGCGGGGACGACCGAGAAGAGTCGGTCGAAGCCCCGGCTTTGGTGCGCCCGCCGCTTCTCCTCCGCGAGCGCGCGGATATGGCCATCCTGCTCGACGCGCTGGTCACGGTCGAAGGTGCGCGGATGGTCGGCGATGACGACATCGGGCACCTCGGGGTCGAGGACGCGCACGCGTTCGTCGCTCGCGATGACGGACAAGGTTCGCTGGACGTGGGTGTGAGGCACGCTGTAGTCGTTCTTGTCGAAGCGGAGATACGGCGTCTTGCCCACCCGCACTTGGACACACTCCTCGACGGGATATTCGTCGTCCGCGAGAGCAATCATCATGGCCTTGTCCTCGGCGAAGGCCGCCTCGACCGTCTTGTGCTTCTGGTCGGGCACCCTGCGCTCGAGGGCGATCTCGTGGCACCAGGCCGCGGCCTGGAGGTTGAGGTCCGCGACCGATGCAAAGTCGCGCGCGGCGAAGAAGTTGTCGCGGACGTCCTGAATCGCGCGCTCCACGCGGCCCTTTTCGTTCGGGCGGTACGGCGCGCACGCCCGCGGCTCGAAGCGGTAGTGGCCCGAGAGGGCCAGCATCGTCGGGTGGAAACGCACCGCGTCCCCTTCGCGCTCGAGCACGGCGCTCTTGAGGTTGTCGTACAGAATCACGCGCGGCACCGCACCGAAGAAGCGAAACGACTCCACGTGGCCGCGCAAGAAACTCGGCATTGCCGCTCGGAGCGAGAATCGCAAGAACCGATACCGACTGTACGAGAGCACCATGACGAAGGCCCACAGGTCGCGCTGCGCGCGGCCCACCCCGAGCTTGCCGAAGTGAGCCCAGTCGACCTGGCCTTCCTGCCCGGCGAGCACCGACCGCCGGAGAAACGCCTCGGTGTGACGACGAGGACGGAGCCGGCTGATGACGGCGCGGAATCCGCTCTTCGAGCCCACGTACCCGCGCTCTCTCACCATCGCCCAGAGCCGGCTCGCGCGCAGGCGCGGGTGCTTCGCGAGCGTCGCCTGGATGAAGGGCAGATAGTCGTCGACCAGCCGCGCTCGCGGCGACTGCTTCGTGACGGGTAAGCCGCTCTGCGCGAGCACGCGCTCGACGGTGTCGTGGTGGCGACCGAGCTCGGCGGCGATCGTCCCCACCGGCCAATGCTCGGCATGGTGGAGGCGAAGAATCGACGCGCTCTCGTCCGCGGTGACCGCGCGATGGCGCCCGATCACGACCCGACCTCACGGTGCGCGGACCAAGGTCGGTAGACGTGGACGTCGCCGACGGCTTTCGGGACTCCGCTCGCTCGGCCGGACGCGGCCCGAAAGCACGCGATGGCAACGCGCGCAGCGGACAACCTCGATGTGCATGCGGATGTTTGAAACGATTGATTCATAGGGAGATGCGTCCTCGGCGCGCGCCGCCTCCATAACGGGGGCGGGCGGCATGGACGGCGTCGACGAGGGCGAGCCTTCCGTCGAGATCGCATCCGTTACATCCGCCCGTCGGCGGACCCGAAAGCTCGCCTGCCGTCTCCGCCCCGACGCCCGCCCGAGCGGCGACCGGCCGTAGACGCGGTTGGCGGCGCGATGCTTCGCCCGACGTCGCGGTTCCGCGCAAGCGGCGCACCTCGCCTTGAGCGAGGCGCAGCCGCCACAGAACACCTTCACCGCTGCACAGCCCACACACCGACCAAATCGCCCATCCGCCACGCCGCCATCTCCTCAGGGAGGGCTGGACGCCGGGGGCATTCGACGGCACCGTGGTCCACGGCGGGCGCGTGGTTTAATGCGCTCGCCACGAAGGCTCGGGTGTACGAGACCCGAGCCTTCAACTACTCCAAAGGCGCGCACTCTACGTCGTCGTCGCCCTCGCAGGCGGCGACGACGCAGGATGATCAGTTTCAGAGGAGTTCGTCAGAATTCCGCGGAACGAGACGCGCGCCGACAGCACTCTTTCTGGGCGTCATCTGCGTCACCACCCACAGCGCTTGCTGCGCAGCGCGCGGCGTCCAGAAGTCGCCCACGATCCCGAGCGTCAGCTCCATCGGGCTCACGCACCGCCCGTCTTCGTCCTTCCTATCTTTGTAG
>JBBRLQ010000088.1:0-3359 GCA_038231275.1 Polyangiales bacterium | reverse complement strand
CTTGGTGAGGACGACGCCGTCGAAGGGCGCGCGGATGAGGGTTTGCTCGACGGATACGCCCGCCTGGCGCGCGTTGGCTTCCGCCACGCCGATGGCCGCCCGCAGCGACGACACCGCCGCCTTGGCCTTCTCCGCCCGCGCGCGCGCGGTGTCGAGCGTGGACTCGGAGATGAACTTCTTGTCGTAGAGGTCCCGCGAGCGCTTGTAGCTGGAGTCGGCGTCGCGCTGCTCGGCTTCGCCCTGCTCGAGGTTGGCGCGCGTGGCGGCGGTATTGGCGAGCGCCGAATCGCGCGCCGCCGAGACATCGAGATTTTCCAGGCGCGCGATCACCTCGCCCTGCTTCACGCGCGTGCCTTCCTGCACGCCCAGCCACTCGAGCCGGCCGGTCGCCTTGGTGGATACCGCGGCCTTGCGCCACGCGGACACGCGCCCGGTCGCATTGAGGACCGTGATCGCGGCGGTGGGATAGGCGGTGGTGACGGTCGCCGTCTCCACCGTCGCCGGCGCGTTCGCCGAGCGCATCGCCATCGCCGCCGCGGCGATCACGATCACGGCGAGTCCGATCGTCCACTTGTTGATCCAGCGGCGCGTACGCTTTGGCGCGAACGACTTCGACCCGCGGTCGATGGTGAGCTTGCTGAGGTCGGGAGCGGACATGGGGCGATTTTACAGGGGCCCCGAAAAAGTCGTGCCTGACACCACTTTTCTAGAACAGCGCGAGCGTGGCGTCGTAGAGCGGCTGCCCGCGTTCGGCCAAGGAGTCGACGATGCTGAAGTGGTGGAGGCCCGGCAGGAGCATGAGGCGGGTTTGCGGCGCCCAGGCGGCAGCGAGGTCACGCGATTGTCGCTGGAACTCGGAGCTCTCGGCGGCGCCGGCGGCGACGACCAGCGGAGCCTTCACCGTGGGCTTGCGGCCCGCGAGCGCGAGCCGCGCGCAGGAGCCGGCGTCGAGCCTGAGGTCCGTGTTGTAGCTGTGCTGCAGGAGCGGCGTGAAATCGAAGATGCCGCTGAAGGGCACGCCGCCCACGATCCGCGCGGGATCGAAAGCGAGGCGGCTCGGCGGCGCGGCGAAAATAGCCGCGGTGAGATGCCCGCCCGCCGAGTGCCCGGAGAGCACCACGCGCTCGGTCGCGATCGAGTGCCTCGCGCCGTCGGCGAAGAGCCAGTTGGTTGCCGCGACCATGTCGTCGACGATGTCCTCGACCGCGACATGCGGGGCGAAGCGATAGTTGGGCATCGCGACGCTCACGCCGGCGGCGACCCACGACGCCGCGAGCCACGAGAACATGCTCTTGTCGAGCGAGCGCCAGTAGCCGCCGTGAATGAAGACGAGCGTGCCGCGTGCATCGGCCGCGGGGAACAGATCGATCCGATGGCGCGCGTCGGGGCCGTAAGCGACGTCGATCTCGCACGGGAGAACCGAGCGCACATACGCCGAATCCTTCTCCCAGCGCGCGAAGTAGGCGGCGTAGTCGGGTACGAGCGCGCGGTTGTTGTACTCGCGCTCGAAAACTTCCGCGCCCGGCGTCACGGCCGCGCGGAGGGGGAGCGGATCGCCGCGGCGATGTCTCCCGCGACCCTCTCGATCGCGCGGCTCTGCGCCGCCGCCATCGACTGCGGATCGCCCCCGCCACCGGGCTCGCGCACGCGCGCGTGTCCGGTGCGGAGAGTCGAATCCTTCGCGCCGCGAATCTTCCACGTGGCGTCCACCGCCGCGCCTTCGCCCGCCGAGAAATCGAAGCGATCGATGTCGATCGCCACGCGGAAGTCGAAGTCGAGCGTCGCCGATTGGCGGCTGGTCATCACGTCGGACGGCGCGAGCTGGCGCGTGAGCGTCTCGGCGACGAGGCGCGGGATCGCCGCCTTGAGGGGCTCTCCCCAGCGGTCCAGGTCGTCGATCTGCACCTGGTTGGGCGACGTGCGCAGCACCATCTGCGGGCGGTCAACGCCTTCCGGGATCGTGACCGGGCCGACGAAGATCTTCAGCGCGCGCGCATCCGCGAGGGAGCCCTTGACGGCGTCCTGCGCGGTGAGCGTGTAGTAGTTGAGCTTGGCCGGCGTTCCGCACGCCGCGAGGAGCGTCGCCGCGCACGCCATGATCAGTCGTTTCATCGTGTCGACCTCTTGCCGCGGATGAGCGAATCGGGCTGGCGCTCGATCGAGTCCACCAGCGCGCGCAGCGCCTCCGACGCGCGGCTGACTTCCTGCAGCGCCGCGCGCAGGTCGCTCTGCACCGGCGAATCCTGCGCGAGCGTCTTCTGCGCCGAGTCGAAGGTCTTGCGCGCGTTCTCGAGGGTGGCCTTCAGCTCCGGGATCACCTCGCTGTCGACGTGGCCCGCGGTCTTCTCGACCGCCTTCAGGGTGGCGTCGAGGCTCACGAGCGCCTTCTGCAGCTCCTGGCCGATGGTGTCGAAGGGGATCTTCTCGACCCTCTTCAGGATGCGCCCGAGCGAGTCCTGCAGCTCGGCGAGGCTGCCGGCCACCGTCGGGATCTCCGGCGGGGTGCGGTTGAAGTCCATGCTCGCGTGCGCGACCCCCGGGAAGAAGTCGAGCGCGACGTAGAGCTGGCCGGTGAGGAGGTTGCCGTTGCGAAGCTGGGCGCGCATGCCGTTGGCGACGAATTTCTGCATGCGCAGGCGCGAATCGGCGAGCTCCTCGGTCACCCGGTCCGGCTTCCTCGAGCGCGATTGCAGGCGCTCCGGGAAGAGGCGGATCTGCACCACGGTCTTGAAGTTCACGCGCGCCGGGTCGTACTCGAGGTCGATCGACGACACCTCGCCCAGCGTCACGCCGCGGAAGTCCACCGCGGCTCCGACGCTCAGCCCGCGCACCGAATCCGGGAAGCGCGTCACGTAGGTCTCGACTATCGACTCGCGCGGCTTCAACGCCTCGCCGCGATTGCCCCACAGCACGAACGTGGTGTTGGCCGCGGCGCGCGGCTGCGGCGGCATGTCCGCATCCGTGGGCGTGTCGAACGCGATGCCGCCCACCAGCACCGTCGCGATCGACTGGGTGTTGAGCTTCACGCCGGTCGCGTCGAGCGAGAGATCCACGCCGCTCGCGTTCCACCAGCGCGAGTTGGCCGCGACGAAGCGGTCGAAGGGCGTGTCGATGAAGACCTTCACCAGTACCTGCTTGCCGTCGGGGGGGACTACGGTGCTCACCACCTGCCCGGCGGTCACGCCGCGGAAGTAGACCGGCGAGCCCACGTCGACCGAGCCCAGCTCCTCGGAGCCCAGCACGAAGTAGCGCCCCGGCACATCGGAGGCCACGATCTGCGGCGTCTCGAGGCCGGAGAAGTGGCGCCGCTCGGTCTGCGACTTGCCGGGATCGACGCCGATGTGCGAGCCCGCGAGGAG
>JBBRLQ010000087.1:0-3444 GCA_038231275.1 Polyangiales bacterium | reverse complement strand
CTCCAGGCGAACCCGCAGCGCCCCGAGCTCACGCCGAAGACCGTGCAGCTCGTCGACCCCGTCGCCGCCACCGGTGTGCCGCTCTGGGTGGCCTACCAGAACGTCGATACCGTCTCGGCCTCCGTACCGCTCGCCGCCGGCGACGTCGTCATGGTGCAGCCGGGGAACTCGGCGCTCGCCGAGCGCGTCACCGTCGCCGCCGTGCGCGTCGTGGCCGGCGTCCGCGCCTTCCAGGCGACCTTCACGCGCGCGCACGACGTCGGCGCGGTCGTGACGACCCAGAACTGGCCGTACTGGCGCTCCACGAAGCGCTTCGACTTCATCGTGGTGACCGCCGCGGCGGCCGTGTCCGCCGAGGCGCGGCGCAAGGTCGACAGCTTCCTGCAGCGCGTGTCGCGCGCGGTCACCCGCTGGGCGATCGTCGAGCCGTCGAGCTCGGGCGCGCTCACGATCGGGCCGATTCCCTCGAACCCGATCGTCGGCGCGATACCGCTCGGCGTCTTTACATTCGAGATGAGCCCGTGAGCCTCTTCGCGCGCGCGCGCGCGTCCTCGGCGTGGACCGCTGGATTCGCGCTCGATCGCGCGACGCTTGAGGACTTCGAGTCGCGCGTAGTCCGCGGCATCAATGCCATCGACGGCGGCACCTACGCGCCGAGCTCGCCGCTCTCGATAGCGGGCGGAGGCGGAAACGCCGCGACAATCTCCGGCCCCGTCAAGATTTGCTACGGGGCGGTCCTCGCGACGGGCACGGGCGCGCGCGTCGCCTTCGGCGGCGCCGACTTTCCGAAGCTCGACTCTGCGCACGTCGGTCGCGCGCGGACGATCGTCACCTCCTGCGCGGACGCCGTCAGCGCCCCCGCCAACGCCCTGATCCCCCAGTTCCCAGCGGGCTCCCCGCGCGCGACCGCGCTCCGCTTCCTTGTGGCGCGGAGCCCCGTCGCGGTCCGCTGGCTGCTTCCCCTCCGGACGCACCATGGCGCGACCCTTCGCACGGCGACGATCACGTACCGCGCGGCGGCGGGCCGACCCCGCGCCCGACTCCTGCGCTTCGACAGCGGCGGAACCGCGACGCCGCTCACCTTAACGTCGGGCGGCGCGGACGTGTTCGGGTGGGTGCCGCTCGCGGCGCCCGACGCGACGATCCCCATCCAGACTGCGCTCCTCTTGTTCGACGCGGGGGTCGTCGCGGACCGCGCGGCGTTCCACTACGCGCTCCAGGTCGAGGAAGACCAGACGCTCAGCGACGCGGCCCCGAACACGCTTCTCGTGAAGGACCCCGTCCTCGCGGCGTCGACCGTGAATGTTTCGCCGCTCAGCGGCTCTCCGGTGATCGATGGCGTGCCCACGAACGCCGGCGATCGCATCCTCCTCCGCGCCCAGACGGACGCCGCAGAGAACGGCGTCTACACCATCCCGAGTGGAGGGCTCGGCTACTTCGAGCGGGCGGATGTTGCGACGGTCAACGGCGTGACCGACGTCGTCCCGGACGCCCTTCCCGCGGGCTATCTCGTTCCCGTTCTCTACGGCGCGACGTTCGGCTCAACGCTCCTGCAGCTCACGAGCGGCGCGGTCACGCGGCTCGGCCAGCGCCAGACCTTTGCTCCCGTGGCGCCGACGGGAAACACCTACCTCGCCTGCGCGGTCGCCCACGCGAACATCGCCGACACGCGCTGGCAATAACCCCATGCCGAACGACCTTCTTCGAGATCCTGTCGACTGGGTGAACGGTCGCGCGATTCTGCAGTCTGAGCTCGACGCGCTCGACGGCGATCTCGCCGCCGTCGTGAACGGCGATGACGGCGGCGCGTACACGCAGACGGGCACCCTCGCAATCGCAGGCGCCGGCGTCTGGCTCGCGGCATCGCTAAACCACCAGCTCTCGGGCACGGGGACCACGCTCGCGCCTGCCGCCGGCTCGAAGTCTCTGACCCACGGCGACAATGACTACATTCAGCTCGCGAGCACCCATATCGGGACGTCGCGGAGTCTGCTCACGCCCTGCCAGCGCGGGATCACCCAGGCCTGGGCACGCGATAGCACGACCGGCTCGCTCGTCTCGCCAGCCCCAGGCGCCTCGTTCGTGCTTCCGCTCCGCGTGCATCACGCCGCGGTGCTCACGAGCGCGTCCCTCCGCTTTCGCATCGTCTCATCGCACCTTCCGGCCGTGCTCCCGAAGCTGCGGATCCTCCGCGTTGACACGGCCGGAACGGTCGTCGTGCTGAGCAACGGCGACGTGGACGGGTTCGTGCCCTTCGCGCCGAGACCCGCGAACGGCGCGGCCTGGTACGCCTCCGGCGCCGTCCAGACGATCACCGCGAGCGCGATGTCCGAGGTCATCGACGTGAGCCGCTACGTCTACTTGGCACAGGTCGTCGACGAAAGCGGCTCCGGCGCGATCGCGGGGAACATCTACGGCGACATCCAGGCCTTCTTCACCGGCATCGCCGACCTCCGGCCCCAGTAGCCATGCGAAACGACTACGTGCGCGAGGACGGTCAGTGGCCGCCCGAGAGCGTCCCTACGGCCCGCGACTGGGCGCTGTTCGATCGCGCGCAGGCGCGGGGCCTCCGCGTCGACGCCAACGGCGGAACCTACGCCCCCGCCAACCCGATCGTCATCGGCGGCACGGGGCTCGTGCTCTCCGGTGCGGCACAGCACATCGTCGGCGACGTGCGGACCGAGAGCGCCGGACGGCTTCGTCTCGGGGACGACGACTACCCCGTACTGAGCCCCTCGCGCACGAAGGTGCGCCTCGTGCCCTTCGGAATTCACGCGTCCGGCGTCGTCGGACTGAACGACACGTCGTTCGAAGTGCTTCACGAGCCGTTCGGCCTGCGCTTCACCACAAAGTCGTCGAGCGCAGCGCGCGAGGTGATTTGGGCCATCCCCGCCCAGGAACTTCATGACGGAGCGACGCTTTCGAGCGTCGTCGTGCGCTTCCGCGTCGGCGCGCCGCACTCCGCCGTGCCAGCGACACGGCCCTCGATCGCGATGGCGCGCTTCGGAGTGGGCGGGGTCAGTGCGGGAATCGGCGGACTCCTCTACTCGGCCTTCGGCGCGGAAGTGACGCCCGTCCCGACGACCGGAGACGGCTACTACGCCGGCGGCGCGGTGCAGACCATCACGATGCCCTGCGACCAGAACAACGCGATCGACGCGGGGATCTACACGTACGTCGTTCTCCTGATCGACGAGAGCGGCGCGGGCTCGGTGCCCGGCAACATCTGGCATTCGATCGAACTCCACTTCACGAACATCACCGACCTGAGGCCTGAATAGATGCCGACGCCTCCGTACGCGAAGGTCCTCGTCGCGCTCAATGGAGTGCCCGTGGGGTCCGGCGGGATCACTGTGTCCGGCGGCGACGTCGTGCAGCTGTCGCCCGAGAGCACCTCCGGCTGGCGCCTCCAGCGCTGGGAGCTCACCGACACGCCGCCGGGCT
>JBBRLQ010000086.1:0-3736 GCA_038231275.1 Polyangiales bacterium | reverse complement strand
TACGTGACGTCGGTGCTGCGCGCGGCGGGCGATGTCTGGTGCCTCGGGCGCAGCAAGGGCGGCCACCCTCGCCACCCGCTGATGCTCGCGTACGACACGCCGCGGGTGGCGCTGTGACCCCGCGCCCGACGCCCGTACGCGACGCCGCGTGGTGCGCCGCCCTCGTCGCGGGGCTGGCGCTGGGGATGCTCTGGGACCGCTGCCGCGGGCGGCGCGCGGCGTGGCGCCGCCCAGGAGCAGCCAAAACTGAAGGAGCCAACGCCAAGAAATCGCAAGCCGGTGCAGCCATGGCACGACGGACCCCGATTCACGCGGCGTCACGAGTCAGTTGGGAGCAGGGCTCGCGGAACCAGTTCCCGCGCGTGATGGACGCACGTAGGTGCCCGGGGACAACTCCTCCCATCCTGCTTGGATCAATCGCTTGCGATAGGCTTCGCGCTCCGCCGGAGGCACGGGCGGTCGCGTTCGCTGATTGGTCGGCGAATCCGTCGAGAGGGACGCCGTGAGAACGCGATGACGCCGCGCCTGCACCTGCCGCACCACTGCCAGAAACTGCACGGCGGCGGCGCTCGCGCTCACGAACGCGAGGAGCAGATACCGACTCTGCCAGACCGCTCTGAGCAATGCGTCCATGAGTTATGTCCCCCGGGAGGGAACGGATAGTAGACCTCCACTCTCGATATAGCAACTCAAGTGCAGGTAACATCACAACATTTCAACTGCACTGTCCCACTCCGGCCGCGAGAGCCGCGTTTGCCCCCCACGCAACCGCTGAACCGCCCGGAGGAGCCCACCGACATGGAACACGCGCAGCCCATCACCATCACCAGCCCGACCGACGACGACGACTTCGTGCGTCTGCCGGGCCTCTTCCGCCGCTGGGAGCTCGAGCAGGTCTTCGAGCCCGGCACGGACTTCCACCTCGAGGAGGCGGGCAACGCCTCCGACGGAACCCCGCTCTTCGCCGTGTACCGGCGCGACGCGATCGGGCCGCCCGATCCGGTCGATCCGCCGCTGCCCGACTACGGCGCCGACCCGGCGCCGGGGCCGCTGGCGGCGTGCGCGACCATCCCCACGCTCGACGCGCTGCAGCGCGAGGTCGCGGCGCGGTGGGGCTCGAGCGCGTACGGACCGGCGTATCTCGAGCGCCGCGACCCGCAGCGCGACGCGCACCACGCGCTGCTCCACGTGACCAAGGCCACGGGGAGGCTCGCGGGGCTGCTCGACGATCTCGACCACGCGCCCGGCGTCGTCCACGCGGCGACGATCGCGCGCGAGGATGCGGCGAGGTACCTCGGCGACCTCGTGATCTGCGCGGCGCGCGTCGCGTCCGAGTGGCCCGGCGCAGCGATCGACCTGCTCGCGGCGGTGGAAGCACGGCTCGCGGAGAAGCTACCCGCGAAGGCCGGTGGCGCGACCAAGTAAGGAGACGGCCATGTGCTACGACGCAGACGCGCCCAAGGTGTGCGCCACGCGCACGATCCTCGGGCGGCGACCGCACGACTGCTACGAGTGCGGCGCCAGGATCGCGGCGGGCATGCCGCACGAGCTCACCAAGGGCCTGTGGGACGGCTGCTGGGCGCAGTTCCGCGTGTGCGCCTCGTGCGTGTCGCTGCGCGACGTGGTGACCGAGCATGAGCGCGCCGCGGCCTGCGGGGGCTACGAGGCCACGCCGCCGTTCGGCGAGGTATGGACGGCGGCGCTCGAGGCGGGCGTCGTGAGCGCCTGGCCGCGCGAGGAGGAGTCGTAACAGATCGGCGCCGACCGCGCGGACGTAGCCCGCCGCCGCGCGCCATGCGCGATCGGCCGCGGGAATCGCTGGCGACGCGCACAATCGTACGCAATCGACTCGACGGGCGTTGACGCGTTAATACAAGCCCCTATACTGCTCTCTGTCGCAGCGAGATGCCGCGGCAGAGGAGCAACGACGATGACCACGACGATGACCACGACGACGATTCGCTACACGGTCCAGAGCGGCGACATCCTCGGCACGACGCCGGCCGCCGAGTACGACGCGCTGGCGAGCGCGAAGGCGTACGCCGCGGCGCTGGAGACGGAGCTGACGGCGGCGTTCCCCGGCGCCGACCTGGACGTGTCGGTGGCGCGCACGAGCGGCGGCGAGTCGGTCTGGGCGTGCGTCGCGGACGACGACGGCCTGCCGGGCGACGAGGCGCAGGTCGTGGCGCGCGTGCGCGACATCGCCGGGCGCCTCTGGGAGCGCATGGATAGCTGGCTGGTGGCGGCCGAGTGACCGCCCGCCGCAAGCCGAGGGGCCACGCGACCAGCACGCTCGCCGAGCGGCAGGCGCGCGGCACCTCGCGCCCCGTTGCGTTCTCGCTCGACGCCGCGTGGCTCGCGCGCCTCGACGCGCTGCGGCGCGCCGAAGAGGGCCGCAGCGCGGTGCTGCGCCGCGCCGTCGTCGCGCTCGAGCGCGCGACGTAGCCCCAACGCAAGAAGCCCGCGCCGGGTGAGGGCGCGGGCTTCGCGGGAGCCTGTAAGCGCGGCTGAGGAGCTCGTCAGACGGCGGCGGGCGTCTTGCCCGCGCTGCCGCGGCTGCGCTTGATCGCGGCGAGGCACGCGGCGGACGTGCTGGCCCTTGGGTACGCGATGGAGGGATGGGGCATCAAAGGCGCGATGATGGTCGCACCGGCGCTGTAGAGGCGTTGGAGGCAAGGGGGAGCCGCATGGCTGAAGGCCTGCGGTGGGTGCGCTGAGCGCGCCAGGTGACGTCACTAGAGCGCGAGAGCGCCTAGCGTCTTGGGGCCGATGGCCCCGTCGGGCTTGAGCCCAGCGGAGCGCTGGTAGTCCGCGATGGTCGCGAGGCCCGCCGCGCGGATCTTGGCAGCCGCCCTCAGTCCACGGGCGACCTCGGGCCTGAGTTCGTTCGCCTTGTCGGGGCGTGACCCCGTGTACACGAGCTGGTGCGGCTCTTGAAGCGCAAAGCCGCACGCATCCTGTGTCGAGCGGGCATAGCCGCGCACCGTCGGGAGCACCGTGCTGGCGGGCGACCCGAGGGCGGGGTACTCGACGCGCGAGAGCGCCATGCCTGCGGCACACGCGCCGTCCGCCTGCATCCCGCTCGACGCGCTGACGTCGAGGTACTCCTGCGGGTAGCGCGTCACGCACAGGCGACCGAACTCGCGGATGGGGAACCCCGCGTGCGAGGAGGGCTTGCGCCACGCGCAGTCCGCGACCCGCCCTCGCGCATCGCTCACCGCGTCGAGCACCGTGTCGACCACACGGTTCGCGGAGTCGCGTCCGCCGGCCACGTCCCACGCGCTCTCTGCGTCCAGTACGACGCGATAGCCGGCGCGCAGGGCCTCCACGCACGGGTCCGCGAGGTGACGCTTCCACGGGTCCTTGCCCATGGAGCCGATGGCCACCGCGACATCAAGTCCGACGAGCGCGCGGCCGTTGACCGCGAGCCACCGCAGGGTGGACGTGATCGCGCCGACCTCGTGGATGATGACGCCCGACGCGCCGACGCTGTGCGCCTCCGCGGCGATGGCGCTGGCCGACACGGCGCGGAAGGCCGGGACGTACCATAGCCACACGCCGCCCCTGAGCACGGGTGTCATGAAGCCCTCACAGCACGCCGCGGACGCCGGCCGCGGCGAACCCGTCGCACGCCTTCGCGCACGACGCGAGGCGCGCCTTCGGCGACGTGCCGGGGACCGCGCCGCGGTAGACTTGGATGTACGCCCCGGGCTCGATCAGTCGCGTCGTCATCGTC
>JBBRLQ010000085.1:0-3772 GCA_038231275.1 Polyangiales bacterium | reverse complement strand
GCACGCCGACGCGCAGGGGCTCTGGCACAACTGGTGGGCGGGCGCGCGCACGCGGGCCGTCGTCGACGAGATCGACGCTGACGCCTCGCACGCGAGCTGGTTCGAGAACTTCCCGTGGACGCGACTCCCCGGCGTGCAGCAACCGGATGCGCGCAAGCCGATGGCCGACATCTCGAAGATGCGGGAGCTCGATCCGAAGGACGTGCGCGAACTGCTCGGCGACGGATCACTCGGCGGCCTCTACGAACGGCCCGACGAGGACGGACTGCGTGTGTGGACGGCGGGCGTCGAGGAAGTGCGCGACCTGATCGAGAACGGCTGGAGCGCATGACCGACCTAAGTGGCCGCGTCGCGATCGTCACCGGGACGGCACAGGGCATCGGCTCGACGATCGCCACTGCGCTCAGGGTGGCGGGCGTGACGGTGCACGGCTGCGACCGCGACACGGTCGACGTCACCGACGCCGGCCAGGTCGACGCGTTTGTCCGCTCGGTCGGCGTCGTCGACCTTCTCGTCAACAACGCCGGCGGCGTGGTCGGGCAAGTCGGCCGCCCGCTCGAGGAGGTCTCGGACGACGACTGGCGCGCAGTCGTCGACGCGAACCTGACGAGCACGTTCCTCTGCACGCGCGCGGTCGCGCCCGGGATGAAGGAGGCCGGTTACGGGCGGATTGTCAACATTTCGTCGGGCGCAGGTCGCAGCGTCAGCCTGACCGGGATCCAGGCGTATGCGAGCGCGAAGGCGGGGCAGATCGGCTTCACGCGCCAGACCGCGCACGAGCTCGGCCGGTTCGGGATCACCGTCAACTCGATCGCGCCCGGCTTCGTCCTCTCGAACCCAACCTCGATCGCGCAGTACGAGGGTTACGGCGAGGACGGGCAGCGCAAGCTGCTCGAGTCGATCGCCATGCGACGGCTCGGGCGCCCGGAGGACATCGCGAACGGCGTGCTTTTCTTCGTTTCCGAACAGGCATCGTGGGTGACGGGCCAGGTGCTCTCCATCGATGGCGGCCACTCCATCTTCTGACGCAGTCGCCGGGCTCGCGGACTTTCTCGCGATCCCGAGCGTCAGCGGCGAGCCTGCGCATCGCGCCGACATGCGTCGCGCGGCCGAGTGGGTCGCCGCCGAGCTCGACTTCGCGGGCGGCCGCGTCGTCGAGAGTGACGGGCATCCGGTGGTGCTCGGCGAGTGGCTCGGCGCGCCCGGGGCGCCGACGATCCTCGTCTATGGCCACTACGACGTGCAGCCCGCCGGCGACGAGGACGAGTGGGAGTCGCCGCCATTCGTGCCCAGCATCCGCGACGGCCGCATCTACGCGCGCGGCGCGACCGACGACAAAGGCCCCGTCGTCGTCGCGCTCGAGACGGCGAAGACGCTGCTCGCCGAGCAGAGCGCGCTGCCGTTGAACGTCCGCTTCCTGGTCGAGGGGGAGGAGGAGATCGGCAGCCCGAGCATGCCGGCGTTCCTCGAGCGCCACCGCGACGAGCTGGCGTGCGATCTCGTCGTCTCAGCGGACGGCGCGATGTGGCGGCCGACCGAGCCGTCGGTGATCGTCGCGTCGAAAGGTCTGCTTGCGTTCAACCTCGTCGTCGACGGCCCGCGCACCGATCTGCACTCGGGGCGCCACGGCGGTGCCGTCCACAATCCGAACCACGCGCTCGCGCGCGTCGTCGCCGCCCTGCACCGCGACGACGGCTCGGTCGCCGTCGCAGGCTTCTACGACGCCGTCGAGCCCCTCGGTTCGGACGACCGCGACGCGCTCGCGCGCATTCCGTTCGAGGAGAATGCCTACCGCGAGGAGGTTGGGGTGACGGCGCTGCACGGCGAGCCCGGGTTCAGTGCGCTCGAGCGGCTCTGGACGCGGCCGACCCTCGAGGTCAACGAGCTGCGCGGCGGCGGGCCGTTCACGGTCATCCCGCGCTCGGCGCGCGCGCACGTCACGTGCCGGCTCGTGCCGGACCAGCGGCCCGAACAGGTGCTCGCGGCGATCGAGGCGCACGTCGCGCGGGCCGCGCTGCCGGGAATCCAGGTGCGCGTCGAGGCACAGCCTGGCGCCGTGCCGGCGTACGTGCTCGGCGCGGCGCACCCTGCGGTCGAGGCTGCGGCGAGCGCGCTTCGCGCGGTCTATCCGGGGCAGGAGCCGCTGCTCGTGCGCATCGGCGGCACGCTGCCCGCAGCGGCGCTCTTCGAGCGCATCCTCGGCGTCAAGACGCTGCTCTTCTCCTTCTCCACCTCTGACGAAGCACTGCACGCACCGAACGAGTTCTTCCGGCTTAACAGGCTCGCGGAAGGCGTCTCGGCGTGGCGCGAGCTCTGGCGATTGCTGGGCGCGCGAGCCGCGGGATCATCGGCGGGTACATCGTGATGTCGACGCCGAGCTGGTCGAACGCCCAGCCCGGCACGCAGAAGCTGTGCACGCGCTTCGTGCTGCCGCGGATGCTCGAGCGAGGCAGCGGCAACGTGATCAACGTCGCGTTGCAACTCGGGTAGATCGGCGGCACCGAGATGGTCCACCACAGCGCGAGCAAGGCCGGCGTGATCGGCCTGACGAAGGCGCTCGCGCGCGAGGTGTCGAAAAAGGGAATTCGTGTCAACGCGATCGCGCCCGGGCCGATACTCACGGAGATGATGGCCGAAGAGACGGAGGAGTGGGCGGCGCAGAAGCTCTCGGAGCTGCCGATCGGCCGCTTCGGCGAGGCGGACGAGGTCGCGCCGACGGCGATCTTCCCGGCGTCGGACGAGTCGTCGTATTACGTCGGGCAGACCCTCTGCCCGAACGGCGGCGACGTGATGCTGTAGCGGGAGCGAGCGGTAACGTGTTCACATTGGAAGGTCGAGTCGCCGTCGTCACGGGTGCCGCATCCGGCATCGGCGCCGCGACGGCGCGCGAGTTCGCGGCGGCGGGCGCGGACGTCGCGCTTGCGTGGTTCCCAGGCGACCCGCACGACGTCGAGCCGGTGCGCGCAGCCGTCGAGGCGGCGGGGAGCAGGGCGCTCGTCATCGAGGTCGACGTCCGGAGCACCCCTGACGTTGACGCGCTCGTCGAGCGCTGCGTCTCGGAGCTCGGCCGCGTCGATGTCGCCGTCGCGAACGCGGGCATCGCGCGCAAGGTGCCGCTGGCGGAGCTCGACGACGCCGCGTGGAACCTGACGCTCGACGTCGACCTCAACGGTGCGTGGCGGCTGTTCCGCGCCGCGCTACCGCACATGCGTCGCGCCGGGTACGGCCGCCTGATCGCGACGTCTTCGGTCGCGGAGACGGTCTCCGCCTGGCCCGGGCATCCGCACCACGCCGCTGCGAAGGCGGGTCTCGTCGGGCTCGTGCAGAACCCCGCAGTGGAGTATGGGCCCGACGGGATCACGGCGAACGCGGTCGCGCCCGGTGTGATCGAAACGCCACAGGCACTCGATCCCGTCAACTCGCTTGGTCCCGAGAGCGTCGCGGCGGTGGCGCCGCTCGTCCCGGTGCGCCGCGTCGGCACGCCGGAGGACATCGCGTACCTGTACCTGTACCTGTACCTGTACCTGTACCTGTACCTGTACCTGTACCTGTACCTGTACCTGTACCTCTACCTCGCGAGCGCGGAGGCCGGCTACGTCAGCGGGCGGTTGATCGTCGCCGACGGCGCACGCTCCCTCGCGGGTCTGACCTAGACGATGAGCGTCCTTCCATCTGCAGACGTCATCTCGTTCGCGCGCGGCGTCCCGTCGCCCGACATGTTCCCCGTCGCGCAGCTTGCGGAAAGCGCGCGCAGCGCCGTCGAGAAGCACGG
>JBBRLQ010000084.1:0-3873 GCA_038231275.1 Polyangiales bacterium | reverse complement strand
TGCGCCAGGGCGAGGACGTGCACCTGGTGCTTTTTCGCGACGTCGTTGAGCGCGCTCGACACCTTCCGGATCCGCTGCTCCTCGGTCATCTGCTGTCCCTTCGGGACAGGCCACTCCATCTCCTGGACGTAGTCGGCGACGGCGAGGCGCAGCTTCACGCCACGCGCGGCCATCGACTCTTTCGTATGCGCGACGGCAGCCTCGAACTCACCGGGAGTCATCCCCGGCGTGCTGAGGTACTCGATCGGCAGCGCGTCGAAGTCGGCGAGGGTGCCTGCGAGCTTCCCCGCGGCGAGGCTGTCTCCTCGGAGCACGAGCCCTGCCGATACGCCGGCGCGCGAGCACGCGAGGCGAAGCGCCAGCTGGTCGGCGGGCATCTCGGTCGATGCGTAGAGCACGCCCGCGCCGGCCACCGCGACATTGCCCGCAAGCGTGAGGCCGAACGCGGTCTTTCCGTCGCCCGTGAAGGCGCCCAGAATCGTGTAGAAACCCGGACGAAGCCGGCCCGCGATCGTGTCGTAGGCGCGGATCCCCGACGAGATCCCGTGGTCGCGATGCGGGTCGAAGATGTCGCGGCAGGCCTGATTGAGCGCCGTCTTCCCGTCGACCGTGAGCGACGTGTCCGGCCCCATCAGGTTGTGCAGGTCGCCGACGCTGATGAGCGCGTCCTTCACGTCGCCCGACCGCGCGGCGCGCGCGATGGCGTCTCCGCGCGCGGCGATCTGCCGACGCCGCCACGCGTCGTTCACGATGCCGGCCCACTGGCGCAGCCGATCCGCGCTCGGTTGCGTGGCCGCGGCGACCAGGCGCTCGAGCGCTTTGGGGTCCACACCACGCGCGCCCGCGCGCGTCATTGCGCTCTGCACCGACACGGCGTCGGGCGCCTTGCTCGCCGCCGTCAGTTCGACGATCGCCGAGTACAGCGCCGCGAATCGGTCGTTCGAAAAGCGGTCGGCCGAGAGCACACCGTGGAGCACGGCAGCGGTCGGTGCCTCCGGTGCCCACGTGGCCGCCCAGACGAGCGAGGCGCAGATCGCCGCTTCGGCCTCGCGCGAATCACCCGCGTCGACGCGCTCCCCCGCCCCGGCGAGGTGAAGCGCCGGGCGCACGACGGCGACCGTCTCCGACGCGGGGTCCGGCGGGAGCGTGCCTTCGCGCGCGCGGTCGTTCAGATCCTTCGGCGCGGTCGTCATGCAGCCTCCCGACACCAGCGCCCGATGCGGCACCCGCGCGGCGCGAGCGACCGCGTGATCTCGTCGGCGTACCCGTCGCCGGCACGGTCCCGATCGGTCCAGATCAAGACCTCCGTGCCGGGACGGAAGCGAGCGCCAAAGGCAGGCGTCCAGGATCCAGACTGCACCCCGATCACAGCGGTCGGGCGGGAGAGCCGCCACGTCGCGGCGACCAGGAAGTCGCTCTCCCCCTCGACGATAAGCACGCGCTCCGCAGGACGGCGGCCCGACAGAATCGCGACGGCCATCGGAGAGGCCAGCACAAGCCCGGACGCCTTGTAGCCGGCCGGGGGTAGGCGCTTTGGCGACTCCCCGTCCGTCACCCGCCACGCCCGGACGCTCCGCACGTCCCCGAGGACGTCGCGCACCGGCAGGAGCAGCCGATGACCCGTCTCCGCCCACGAGCGGCCCTTGTACCCCCACGTGCGGCCGAGCAATCGGGAGCCCGCGGGGATGGCGAGGGCGAGACCGTCCGCGGCAACGAGCTCGGGGTCCACGGCGCGACCCGTCAGGTACGCCGCAACCTCGTCGTCCTCGGTGACCGGGACGCACGCCGCGAGCAGCGCCCGAACGTCATCCGCGGCCGGGTACTCGCGCTCCGGCTCCGGCGGGGGCGCAACGAACGCCGGACGCACGGGCCTGTCGGTCGCCGCAGCCGTGCCGTCTAGCTCGCTGACGATATCCCAGAGTCCGGCCATCTCCGCGCCGGCGCGGAGCACCTCGCGGAAGTCCCGCGCCGTGCTGAGGCCGCGCGACGCCGCGATCAGCGACAACACGTCGCCGCCCGTCCCGCAGCCGTGGCACTTCACGGCGATCTGCCCGTTGAGGAGCCGTACCGAGCAGCTCGGCGTCCGCTCCTCGTGCCACGGGCAACGCACGATGACTCCGGCCGCCTGCCGCATGAACGACGCGCGGTCGGTGATGAGTCCGGTCTCCTCGCAGACCCGGCGAACGTCGGTGAGCGCGTACTTGACCTCCCGAGCGTGGTCGGGCCGCGGCGCCATCGCGGCGCTCATTGGACCCACGCTCGGACGCCAAGCGTCTTGCGCCAGTAGTCGTCCGGCAGCGGAGTGGTGTCGCCGGACGCGAGGCGACGGGACGGAGCCAGGATGGCCGCGAGCAGGTCGGGGTCCGGCGGCGGCGCCTCGGAGGCCCACTTCGCGAGCTTCGCTGCCTCGGCCGCGTAGTACTCGGCGTCGAGCTCCTCGACCGTCTTGGCCGGCGGCTTCGCGAGCGTCGCGCCGTGCCCGCCGTTCAGCCAGGTCTGCCACTTCCGCGGGTGCCAGCCGTTCTCGTACTTCGAATCGGTCCGGTCGGTAACGTAGCGCCTCACGCTCGACCGGATGCGCCGCTGCGCCTCCGCGAGCGGCAAGCCCGCGGGGCAGACGGCGTTCACCGTGTCGCGAACGATGCGCCGCCCACCGCCGTCGAGGACGAAGCTGGTTGCGTTCTGCGCGGCGGCCGCGGCCTCGGCGTACGCCTCGCCGAGCGCGAGCTCGACGGTCGACGACGTGAACGGGGCCACCGAGCCGGGGCCGTCGGCGGCGAGCGGAGGCGACGCCGGCACGGCGGCGGGCTCGGCCCGCATGCGGGTCTGCGACGCCAGCTCTGCCGAGAAGTCTGAACCCCCCGCCTCCTCGGGCTCCGGGTCGTCCCCGAAGTCACGCGGTCGCGTGACCGGGATAGGAACGGAGAGGGTAGGAAGGGTTGGCATGGTACGGGAGGCAAGGCACGGAGTGACCGCACGCGTTTCGTGACCGGTCACCCGGCGTGACGGGTCACGATCCGTGACATCCAGTGCAGCCGTGCCGCGGGATGCTACGTCTCTCGCGAGAGCGAGCAGTTGCGGGGTCGGCGAAAACCACTCCCCTTTTTCCCTGGCCGCGGCGAAGCGCTGGTGGATGTCCCGCTCCTGCTGGACGCTGCCGGGCGCGGCGGCGATCACGACCAGCTTGTCGGGGCGCGCGGTCTGGAGGGTGACGAGGCGTTTCGCAAGGTCGTCCGCGCGTCCGATTTTGACCGGTCCGCCGTGCTCCGACTGGACGAAGTAGATCACCGTCTCTCGCTGGGACGGGTCCAACCCCGCTCGCGTCATGTCGCGGCGCCGCAGACGCGACTCCGCCTGTCGCGCGTTCGGGGACATGCAGGCTTCCTGCGCCTCCAAGAACTTCGGAAAGATCAGGCAGTCCTCGCCACGCTCGATCACTCCGTGCTTGAGCATCCGCGCGAGACCCGGTTCCACCACTTCGAGCGGCATGCCGGTAAGGGCGGCAACCGCCTCTTCGGCCTTCTCGCCGCTCAGATCGAAGACGCCGATCCGGTCGACCTTCCGGAGGAGCATCGCCATTACGCATTGCCCTTGCCAGCGCAACATCAGCCATGTCGTGGTGTCGCGCGTGAACAGTCGGACGTAGCGCTCGTCTTCAAATCTCATGTTCCGCCTCCCGTCTCGTTCCCCGCCCCCGCCTTGTCCCCACGCTTCTCTCGAATCAGCTCCCCCAGCTCGTCGAGCTCCTCCGCCGAGTAGAGGACCGACGAGTCGTGGTGGCCCGCGGCGCACTCCCGTCGCACGACCCAGCCCCTCGCCGTCTCGGTGATCGAGACCCGCATCACACGCGGCGGGGCCGGCGGCGGGTCCTTC
>JBBRLQ010000083.1:0-4020 GCA_038231275.1 Polyangiales bacterium | reverse complement strand
GTCGGAAACTCGCGTAACCTGGGCGAGGCGGGGGGGGGGGGGGGGGGGGGGGGGGGGGGGAGGGGCGAGAGACCAAAAGACGGGCCGGGGGGCCGCCACGCCGGCCCCCCGCGCGCCCCCCCGGCCCCCCCCCCCCCCCCCCACCACCCTCCACCCCCCCTCCCCCCCCCCCCCCCCCCCCCCCCCCCCCGCCCCCCCCCCCCCCCCCCCCCCCCTCTCTCTCTGGTCCGGCTCCGCGGGACGCTGACAGCGGGGGGGCGTGGGCGGCGAAGCGACGCCGCTGGCCGCCGCGCCAAACAACTTGACTCGGCACCACTAGCTGCCGAGATCATCGCCCCATGAACAAGGATCTCGAGGAGCGCTTGGGCAAGGTCCCCCAGGCGACGCTCGTGTTTTGGATCATCAAGATCGCGGCGACGACGCTCGGCGAGACGGGCGGCGACGCGGTCACGATGTCGATGAAGCTCGGCTACGCCGTCGGCACCGCCATCTTCGCGGCCATCTTCCTGGTCGCCGTGGGCGCTCAGATCGCCGCGACGCGCTTCTACCCGTTCTTGTATTGGGCCGTGATCGTGGCGACCACCACGGCCGGGACGACGCTCGCCGATCTGATGGATCGGTCGCTCGGCATCGGCTACTTCGGCGGCTCCACGATCCTCCTTCTCTTGCTCCTCGCGACGCTCGCGCTCTGGCACCGGTCGATGGGCTCTGTCGCCATCGCGTCGATCACCACGCGAAAGGCGGAGATCTTCTATTGGACCGCGATCATGTTCTCCCAGACGCTGGGAACGGCGCTCGGCGACTGGATGGCGGACGACGAGACCGGGTTGGGTCTCGGCTACGAGCGCGGCGCCATCATCTTCGCGGTCGCCATCGTCGCGGTCGGAGTCGCGTACTATTGGACCAAGCTGTCGCGCACGCTGCTCTTCTGGGCCGCGTTCATCCTCACCCGACCGCTCGGCGCCATGGTCGGCGACCTGCTCGACAAGCCGCACGAGAAGGGCGGCCTCGAGCTCAGCCGTTACACCGCGTCGGCGGTGCTCGCCGCCTTCATCCTCGTCGCCGTCGCCGTCTTGCCGCAGAAGGCTGAAAAAGCGGTCGCCTGAGCGCGCCGCTCGACCAGCACGTCGCCCTGTTCGTCGACCTCGTCGACCGTCCTCGAGACCGCGTCGACCGGTCCGCGGATCTGGTCGACCGGTCCGTCGGTCCCGTCGACCCTGCTCATCCTCTCGTGGACCTCTTCGGCGACGTTGTCGCCCCCTCGGACGAAGTGGTCGACGCGCCCGCGGTCCTGGTCGCCCCCTAGCCGGGCGACGCCGGCGGCGTCGTAGACTTGCTCCATCACGGCGCGAGCTACGCACACCTGGCTTCGGGTGGAAAGTGGCCGGACTCGAGGTCGCCAGGCCCGCGGCAGAGGTCGCCAGGCCGTGCGCGAGAGGTCGCCAGGGCCGGGCGCGAGGTCGCCAGGGCCGGGCGCGAGGTCGCCAGGGTGGACCGCTTACGGGCTCGTGTTTTCCGCGATCTTGCCGTCCAACGCGGGAGCCGTCGCTGGCGGCGTCGCGGCCGAGCTTCGCCCGCGCAGCATAACGCTCCGGACGCCGGAGCCCGGCACGAGCCTCGGCACCAGCTTGTTCAGCTTCTTCGCCTCCTCGAACACGCGCATCACGCGCTGCATCTCCAGGAGCACGCGCCCCTCGATCCGATTCACGCTCGGCCGATCGAACGTCGAGCCCTTCTCGCCGAGCGCGCGCGCGACCATCGCTTCCTCGAGCGCCGACGCCTTCGCCGTCGCGGCGTTCACGTCCGCCTCGTCGAGCCCGAGGCTCGCGACGAGCACGCGCGCCGCGACGTGGTGCTGAGCGCGCGCGAGCCAGTCGCTCGCCAAGGCCGCGAGCGCGCGAACGGATCGAACGAGCGACTCGTCGTCGTCGCGGGCGATCGCCGTCGCGGTCGCCACGCCCTCCGTCGCCGCGTCGTCGCCCTCGGTGAGACCCTCCAGCGTCGACGTGAGGTCCTTCCGCGCGCCGAGCGCGTCCGAGCGTCTCGCCGCGAGGTCGCTCGCTTGCGCCGAGCCCGCTCCGCCCGCGTTGCGCTGCGCGTCGATCTCCCGCGCGAGGTCGCGCACGCACTCGAGCAGCCAGACGAACCGCGTGCGTCCGTAGCGGCGAAGGTCACGAGGATACTGATCGAGCGCCTTGTCGATGGTGACCGCCCAGCTCTTCGCCTCGGCGAGCACGTTCGCGCTTTTGGTACGGACGCCCATGGCGTCGCAGCGCGCGTCGGAGAACTGCGAGCGAAATGCACCGCGCTCGTCGTCGCTGAGCGGCTTCGAGCGGCTCAGCAACAAATCAATCGCGCTCGAGCTCCGAGCGCTGGGTGGTGTGCGCAGCGCGGTCGCCGCTAGGCGGGGTTTCTTAGCAGCCTTCTTGACGACCTTCTTAGTGCTCTTGGGTTTGCTCATCGCGGGAAAATACCGGCGAGGGCAGGTAGCGCGCAAGGGCTAGCCAAGCACCTGGTAGTTCCAAGCGTACGTCGCGCCAACCAGCGGGATCCCTGAGACCTGAATCTGAAAGCTCGAGGTCGAGACCGTACCGACGAACGCCTTGAGCGCGGCCGTTGCCGCATTCGTGGGCGTGAGGACGACGACGGGCGCAGCGGCGAACGCGCCATTGAAGTTGATGGTCACGAGCGGCGTACCCGTGGGCGCGGCGTTCGTGGTCGCGGAGAGGTTCCCGCGCGTGTCGTTCCCCGTCAGCATGGACCCCGTGACGCCCGACCCGTTCGTGACGCTGGGGGCGGACGTCTGCGCCGAGACGACGTGGCGCCCCGCGCTCACGTCGCCCGTCGGTTGATCGATCCGGCTCGCCAAGGTTCCGCTGAACGTCGGTGTTGCGGCGTTGCAGTTGTAGAGCGTGTTGTTGTGGTAAGCGATCGTCGCGCCCGTGAGCGTCAGACCCGGCTCCGAGCTGATGGCTTGAAAGTTCGACACGGTGCAGTTCGTGAATTTCACGTCACCCAGCGCCGTAAGGACATTGTGGTAACCCGCGCTCGTGAAGCCTCCACCGACCATCGAATTGCCCGTCGGACTGTCGAGCGTGCACGCGTCGAACGTGATCTCGTTGAAGCCTGCCACCGAGGCAGCTACGCCGACCCCGTCATTGCGACGGTTCGTAAACCTCACTTCGCTCGCGATCATTCTCGAGCTCAGCGTGGTCGTGGTCGGCGCGGAGGGTGCAGTCAGTCCGGTGACTCGACAGCTCCCACCGGCGCTCGCGGTGCCTGCATCGTAGCGCCCCCCTCGCACGACAAGGGAAGTCACTACGAAATTGTTATTTCCTGTGATGTTGAGTCCCCAGGCGCCGGTCACGACGACATCGTTGTCCACCAACAGGATCTCGCCGATCTGCAATCCATCGCCCACGGGCGCCGAAATAAAGACCCCCTCCGTAGCCCCGCGGACGTAGTTCTCGTTGAAGTCGATTCGATCGATCGTCGTGGTGCCTGCGATCTGCGCCACGATCTGAACCGCGTAGTTCGTCGTCGCGAAGATCTGATTCTGAAAAATTCGATAGTACGCGCCGCTTTTGAAGGGCGTTATCTGGAGGCTGGGAATCGCGTCGGCGACCGCGATGTGGTTGCCGGAGATGACCACGTTCGGGGCGGAGACACACATCCCGTTCAGGATCATGTTTCCGACGATTGCCACGAATTCGGCGTTTCCGTGCAAGTCGAAGCACCCGGGATTGTTTTGCCCGTGGAGGTTGTCGACCATGTTCCCCATGTGCACGAGGTAGCGCGAGGGCTCGAGTCCCCCGTGCTTGAATGCGTGTCGGCCGCCGAAGACGCGATTCCCTACCGTCGTGATGTACATGCACGAGTCGACGGTAAGGCCGTACGAGACTCCGGTACTGCCGAGATCGGTCGCGAAGTTATTGGAGGCGACGCCCCCGTAAACGTAGTTGAGCGTCAGGGCGCCGCTCTGAGCCCCCGAGACGCGACAACCCTCCAAACGCAGGTCTC
>JBBRLQ010000082.1:0-4640 GCA_038231275.1 Polyangiales bacterium | reverse complement strand
CGCGGCCTGCGAGATGCCCAGCAGCCTGCCGAGCCACGTGCGCGAGCGCTCGGGGTGCGCGGGGTCGTCGATGAACTCGCGGAGTCGATCAGCCGGTGTCTTCACCCGACAACCATAAGCGTCGTTGTGAATTCGCGCAAGTAGGTCGGTAATGCTACCGCGGCCGCACGCGCGCGCGACCGTAGGGCGACTACGGTTTCAGAGCGTCTCGCCCGCGAGCACCAGCGCCGCGCGGTCGCTCTCGATGCGGGCGGGGTGCTGGTCGATCACGGCGCGGCGCAGCGCGAGCCGGGCCTCGCGCTCGCTCGGGCCCGACGCGAGCGCCAGCGTGCGGCTGCGCGTCGTCGCGACGTACGCCACCCACTCGGGCGCCGCGTCGTCGTAGGCGTCGCAGCGCACGCTCACCGCGTCGTCGCAGAGGCGCGCCGCGAGCTCGCGGATCTGCGCGACCGTCGCGTCGCGGAGCGCGTCGCGGATCACAGCGCGCACGCGTCGAACGTGTAGCTGTCGTTGGCCGCGGGCACCGCCGCGAACGCCGCCAGCACGCCCGCGAGGCGCACGCTCGCGTGGTCCCGCACGATCGCTTCGACGCGGCCGCCGTGCCAGTGCGCGCCCATCACGGTGCGGCAGTCGGCCCACGCGTCGGCGTGCGCGGTCCCGACGGTGGCGCTGGACGGCGCGAGGCTGCGCAGGACTTCCAAGGCGACGAGGCGGCTAATCGCGGCGATCAACGTGGTGTGCATCAGCTGTCTCCCTCGCTGAGCAATGTAACTCAAAAGGTACCTCTGTCAATCACTAGGTACCTTTTATATGCCTGTGCATCCTTTCAGCTTGCGAGATAGGTACCCGCGAGCTACCTGTACATCACCCTAGATGGACCGTGGTACCCTCGGGACAGCCCACTATGCCGTCCCCGAAAAAGAAGCCGGTCCCCACCAAAGAGGACCTCGTGCAGATCAACCTACGGCTGCCGCAGAGCTTGATGGAACAACTGGACGCCTGGATCAGCGACGAGCGCGCCGCGCGTCCGGGGATCACCGTCACGCGCACGGACCTGATTCGCCAGGCCATCTATCAGGCCGTCGAGCAGCGCTCCGCTCCGAAGAAGAAGACGTAGCGCATGCCCACACCGAAGAAGGGCGCGCGTCCGAAGAAGCCGCGCGCGACGAAGGCGCCCGTGGCGCCGGCGGTCCAGACCACGTGGGCGTCGGGGTTCGACGGGATCCCGCGGTTCGCCGCGGACGGCGGTGCTCGCCCGGCCGAGCTCGCGCGGCTGCTCCGCGCCCGTGTCGCGTCCGTGTTCGGCGTCGTGCCGCCGGGCGACGCGCGGGTCTCCGCGGTCGTGAACACCGCGGCGCGCACCGGACTCGCCGAGGACCTCTACCTCGCGATCGCGCCGAACGACGAGCGCCAGGCGGACGGCGCGCCGGGAACGTGGGTGCCGCAGCTGCTGCAGTACGGCGGCGTGGGGACGCGCGAGGCCGCGGCGCTGCTGCTCGAGTGCGGCGACTGGCGCGACTTCGGCACGAACCTGCTGTCGGCGCTCGGCAACGCGATCTCGTTCGCGACGCGCCGCGCCATCCTGCGCGACGTGCTCGTCGCGAACGGCTGGTCGCTGGTCGCGGCGGCGCGCGAGCTGAAAATGGGCGGCTCGGGCAGCGTCGTGCGGCTGATCCGCGACCTGGAGCTGGGCCGCGAGTACGCCGCGGCGAAACGCGCCGGCGCGGGCCGGCCGGGACCCAAGCCCGGCGGGTAGTTCGCTTCCAGTTTGCACTGAGTAGCGATATGGCGTACGCCTCTGTAACTCGCAGCGTCGCGAGCCGGAGGCCCCATGAGACTCATCGCTTCGAACGCGCAGATTCAGGAAGTGCAGGCCGCTCGCGCCGCGATCGGTCGGATCCGGTTCGCGGTGCGCGGGGGTCACGTCCCCGCGACGATCGACCGCATCTGCTGCGGCGGTCCGACGAACGCCTCGACGCTCGCGTCGGTGCTCGCGGTGGCGCGGCAGGTCCTAGCCTCGACGTCTGCCGCGTCCGCCAACGACTCGCAGCCGCACGCGGCGGTCTGACAGCAGAACGCCCCAGCTGCATTCCCCCATCGCCGACAAGCGCGGGAACACAGCCGAGGCGTTCTTAGGAGATCGAACGTGAACCAGTCTAAAGACTCCGCGGCACCGATCAAGTCCGAAGCCACCGCGTCGCCCGACGTGACGCTCGCGACCCTCGTGCGCGAGTTCCGCGGGCAGCGCACCGAAGTGCGGATCACCCGCGCCGAGTACGAAGGCCGGCGCTTCACCAAGCTGCACGTCTGGGAGTCCGGGCCGCACGGCACGTTCCCGACGCGCAAGATCATCACCGTGCGCGACCGCGAGCTGGGCGACGTGATCGCCGCGCTCGAGAGCGCGCGCGCGGCCGCGGTGGACGAGCAGCGTGCGTGCGGCGACGCGAAGAACCCGGACGACACGGGGGCGCGCCGATGACCAGCGCGGCGCACGACGATGCGGCCGCCGAGGCCGTGGTGGCGTTCTTCGACCCCGGCGCCGCCGGCCCCGCGGTCGCGTTCGAGCGCGGCGACGGCGTGGAGATCGCGCGCCGCCTGCTGGTCGACGCGTCCGGCTTCTCGGAGGTCGGAGTCATCTACGACCGCGACACGTTCTGGCGATACGCCCCGCGCCGCGGCGTGTTCGAAGAGGTGCCGCGCTCCTATCTCGGGCGGCTCGTCGGTCGCTACGCCGGCGCGCCGCTGCCGGAGGTGAAGGGCGAGGCGCGCGCGCTGCGGCTGTGGCGCGGCGACATCACCGGCGCGATCGCGCAGGCCGCCGACGAGGCCGAAGAGCGAGGCGCGTTCGACCGCGCCGCGGTGGGCGTCGCGTTCCGCAACGGGTTCGCCACGGTCGACGCGACCGGGACCGTCGATCTCCACGCGCACAGCCCGACCCACCGCGCGACGTTCGCCCTGGGCTTCGACTTCGACCCGACGGCGACGGCGCCGCGGTGGGAGGCGTTCCTGGGCGAGATGCTCGAGGGGCATCCCGACGCCGCCGCGATCGTGGCCTGTCTGGAGGAGTGGATCGGCGCCGCGCTGACCGGCGACGTCGTGCGCTACCAGGTCGCGCTGGTGCTCGTCGGCGCCCTCGGCGCGAACGGCAAGAGCACGTTCCTGACGGTCATCCGGTGGCTGTTCCCGCCCGGCAGCGTCCAGGCGATCGGCCCGGCGCTCTGGGGCAACGTCTTCCACCTCGCCGAGCTCGCGGGCGCGCGCATCAACATCGTCAACGAGCTGCCCGACGCGGACATCGCGGCCGGCGAGGTGTTCAAGTCCATGATCAGCGGCGATGCGGTCAACGCCGCGCACAAGCACGGCAAGCCGTTCACGTTCGCGGCGCGCACCGGGCACGTGTTCGCCTGCAACGGCCTGCCGGGCACGCGCGACCAGTCGGGCGGGTACTGGCGACGCTGGCTCATCGCGCCGTGCGATCGGTCGTTCGTCGGGCGCGAGGACTTCGGTCTCGCCGACGCGCTCCGCGCCGAGCTGCCCGGCATCGCCGCACGCGTCGTCGCCGCTGCCGGTCGGCTGCGCGCGCGCGGCCGGTTCGAGATCCCCGCGACGTCCGCCGCCGCGAAGCTGCGCTGGCAGCTCGACAGCGACCAGGTGCGGCAGTTCCTCGCCGACCACGGCGCGGTGCGGCGGCTCCACGAGGCGAACGGCCAGCGCGCCATGGCGATCAGCGTGCGCCGCCGGGTCGACCCCCGCTGGACGCGCGCGCAGCACCTCTACGAAGCGTTCGCGGTGTGGGCGAAGGCGAACGGCCACGGCCCGATGAGCAGCACGAAGTTCGGTGCGCGCGTCGGGACGTTGCTCGAGCGGCGCATCCGCAACGACGGCAACTGGTACCTGCTGCCGGAGACCGCGGCGAACGACGTCGACGCCGACCCGCCGGAGGCGCCCGACGAAGGAAGTGGAGGGTTGAACCCTCCACCGATTCAAGACCCTCCACCCGCAACCACGCGGGATCGCAGCGCTGTGGAGGGTGTGGAGGGTGTGGAGGCCTCGCAAGAGTCCTTATACGCGTGCGTATACGAAAACGATTCAACCCTCCACACCCTCCACGCTTCGCAGAAAACTGTTGAGAAACAGCTAGTTCCCGGTGGACCGATCGACAAAACAGCACCCTCCACCACCCTCCACACCCTCCACACCCTCCACGGTGCAGACGACGACGTCATCACGCTGGAGATCGGCTGATGGACGTCGCCGACCTGCTCACCCGCGCCCGCGACCTCGGTGTCGTGCTCGCGCTCGACGGCGCCGTGCTGCGCGTCACCGGCCCGCGCGCCGCCCTCACGCCCGCGCTGGCCTCCGCCCTCGCGGCGCACCGCCCGGACGTCCGCCGCGCCCTCGGCGCACCCTGGGGCCCCGCCAGCGGCTACGCCGGCTGCTGCACCTGGTGCCCCGTCTGCCGCACCGAGCGCGTCGCGATCCGCGTGTTCGATGACGTCGCCCGCCGCGAGGTGACCCGTGCTGCTTGACCTCCCGCTGACGTGCACCGCCGTCGGGCTGGCGACCGCGAGCCTGAACGTGCGCGAGCACCACCTGGCGCGCGCGCGGCGCGTGAAGAGCGAGCGCGCGATGGTCGGCTG
>JBBRLQ010000081.1:0-4897 GCA_038231275.1 Polyangiales bacterium | reverse complement strand
AGTAACGCGCGCGCCGAATGGGATTCAGGGCACGCCGCCGTCGCCGCAGCCCCACGCTACCCAACGGAGATCCCCGGCCCGAGCCACCAGATGGCGAGATTGCCGTTCGGCCCCTACGCCAGACCGAGCCGGCCCGAGTTGCCGCCTGAGGGCGCGACCTTCTCCCTCTGCCACGAGGCGCCATCACGAACTGCGTGGACGACGTCGTGGGTGGCATTCAGGTAGGTGAGGTGAACGTTTTGATTTTTCGAAATTGGCGCGGCGTGCCCGACTCTCCGTGTGTGAACGGCTGACGGTCGGAGCAGACGCTGGCGTCGTACTGGCGACGCTTTGCGGCGACGAGGAACGCGAGCATGGAGGAACCAGGGATCGGGCTCCGCATCACGCCATTCTCCTTCGGCAAGGGGTTCGTGCGCCGCTCGGTCGTCCCGTCGTAGCGGCAGGGTTGGAGCTCGAGGCCGAACACGTCGTCGCGCGCGCGGACGCGGTTCGACGCGTTCCGTTGCCCTGCGGCGCGCGCCTTCCGATGGGTTCGTCGTCGCGCGCGGCGGGTCGCTCTTTTGTTTGCTACTCGCACCTGCCTGCAGGCGTCTGACTCTCGAAGGGTAAGTGCGCTCCTTTCGCGGGCGACCCTTCTCGCTCGCGCCGCTCACTCGCTATGGGGCGTCACCCCAATGGCGTCACCGCCTCGACATACGTTTTTCTTCGAAAATCACGGCCGAAACTCATTTCGTGCCCTCTTCGGAAAGGAAGCATTTGCATGCAAAACATTCAGTCCACGAACGCCTTTCGCTCTTCGCCTTCACGGCGGTCTCCCATGCGGGCTCTCCGCGTCGCGTCGCTGGGGTTGCTCCTCGGCGCCGTTGGCTTTGGCTGCAGCAGCACGAGCAACGCACCTACCGAGACGCCACCCAAACCCGCGGCGGAGGTCGCAGCACCGACTGACGTCTCGCATCCGCTCGACATTCCGGCGTCGGCCGCCACGACACGCCAGCTCGGCGTCGTCTCATGGCAGCTCCGCGAGCTGACCAGGGGCAAGGTCTCGATCGTCGGCGTCGACGCCGCTGGGGCGCGGAAGTTCTGGGAGGTGGCGGAGACTGGCGCGGATGGCGTGACCACGTTCTACGTTCGCGGCGACGGCGTACTTCGCGTCGGCTCCGGCGGCGTTATCGAGCACTCGCTCAGCGCGCACGGTCTCGGGGCAGCGACCCAGCTTCACTCCGATGCAAAGCAGCACCTCGCGACGGCACGCGTCGCGTACGACGCCTGCGATGAGGCCCAGACCCTCTATGAGCTGGCGCTTGCCGCCGAGCTCACCGGATGCCTCATTACGCCCGAACAGTGCGTATTGCTCTACCTCGCCTCGAAGGCGGCCCAGGCGGTGAGGGATTCTGCGTGCGCAGCGCCGCCGCCCCCTCCGCCTCCTCCTCCGCCTCCTCCTCCGCCGCCGGACCCGCTGCCCGAGCCGTACCCCAACTGCCAAGCCGACTGCACCGGCTGCGGCCCCGGCTGCGTCCCCGGCGACGGCTTGCCCGGCGGCGGCGGCGGCGGCGGCGGTGGCGGCGACATCTGCATTTACGATCCGTGCGGCGACCCGTGCGGCTGCTTCGACCAATGCCCTCAGGACTGTGGCGGCTGAAACCGGCGCGAGGCATCGTGCAGAATGCGCGACGAGGAGCCGTGTCGGCGGCGCTCCTCGTCGTCGCACGGCTGGTTGCGGGGTGCGGAGGCGAGGCGACCGGCGAGCGCACGTGCCGCGTCGAGACCGATATCGTCGCCGGCAAGAACGACAACGGCGACAGCAGTGTCGTGGCCCTCGAACGGAGTGGCATCGTCTACTGCTCGGCCACGCTCATCGCGAGCGATCTCGCGGTCACCGCCGCGCACTGCGTGACGCCTCCGCCCGAACACGTGCTCGTCGGCGCGCTCCCGCACGGCGCAGCACGCCTTCCCGTGCAATCGGCGACGGCGCACCCCCGTTTCGATGCGACGACGCTCGACTACGACATCGCAGTGGTTCGACTTCAGGCACCTGCGAGCGGCGCGACGCTGTCGGCCGTGGAAGACACGAACACCGCGATCGTCGCCGGCACTCTGGTGACCGTCATTGGTTTCGGGGCCGCGTCTCTGACCGAGCCCGTCACCACGCGGCGACGCCGCTCCGGCGTCTCGGCGATCACCGACGTCTCCGCCGCGTCGTTTGCCGGTAGTCCCGCCCCCGGCGGCCCGTGCGGCGGCGACTCGGGAGGCGCCGCGCTCGCGAACGTCGGAGGATACCTCGTGCTCGTCGGCGTCGTCTCCTCGGGGAACGGCGCGTGCGACGGACCGGCGTACTTCACCCGAGTGGACGCCGCTCGTGCAGAGCTCATCGATCCGGCCTTGAAGGAGACGGCGCCGGCGAAGAGCCACTGCTCCGCTCCCGGGCAAGAGTGAGCCGAGCTGCGTCCGCCATGAGTGGAGCTACGAAGAGGCGCTCAAGGGGCGCTACGCGTGCACGTGCACGGGCGGGCAGTGGTCGTGCGCGGTCTATTCGCAGGGGGCATCGGTGTGCGGTTGCACAGGGACACCCGACGCGGGGTGAGCTCTCACTGGCTCCGCGTCAGATCGCCCTTGTAGCGAAGGATCTGTCCGGCGTGTGAACGCCCACGCGCTCAGGTCGTTCCTTTATTTGCACATGTCCGTGCGGCGACGACGAATCGCAAAGCGCCGCAGGATGAATGATTGGCGAGGCGTACGACGGAATGTTGGCTGCGCTTCGCGAGACCATGCAAAGTCCGCCTGGTTTCGTCGCACAGAGCTTCACGCGCTCCTCGAGCCCGTGGGCTGAAGCTGGCCAAGCGGATTCGTCGACCGAATGGCGCGCAGGGTCGCGCGGGCTCGCGACTCGATCCGCGGTGCTCGCGACGTGCCGCGGGCGCGTCGCGAGCGGAGACCTTGCATTTGCGCTGAGAGCGGCGAGCAGCGGCGATCGCGCGCAGCCCGGCTGAAACTTTCCCCCGTCGCACGCGCGGCGACGGCGGCACGCCCATTGCGAAGCAGCGCTCAAATCCCCATGACGCGACCCACATGGCAGTACGTTCTGGTGGCGGCTTCGCTGTCGGTCGCCGTGCTGCCGGCGTGCTCGGGGCCTGCGGACGCGCCGAACGACGACCGAGAGCGCTTCGGCAGCACGTCATCCGCGATCACCGCCAACGAATCGATCGCCCGCGCGCAGCAGTGGGTCGCGGCGAAGTTGCCGTACTGCCAGAGCGCGAATCATCAGCCGGACGGCGACACCGCGTGCTCCCCAGTGTGCACGCGCCCGGACAACCCGGAGTGGGACCCTTACCGCTCCGATTGCTCGGGCCTCGTCTCGTGGGCGTGGGGGCTCCCGGCGCCGGGCCGCGTCACGTGGGAGCTCGTGCCGGCGCAGACCGACATCACGAACACGATCCCCGCCGCGAGCCTCGAGCCCGGTGACGCCATCAACAAGCCGCACGATCACACGATGCTCTTCGTCGCGTGGGTCGTTCCCGGCCACCGCGCGACGTTCATCGAGGAGCCCGGGTGCAGCTCGTCGACCCCGTACGCCCACGCGCTGGACTCCGACGTCACGATCAGCGGCACGTCGATCACCGTCGCGCACAACGGCATCACCTTCGACGCGATCCGATACAAAAAGCTGATGCCGTCGCCCGACGCGGGCCCGGGATCTCCGGACGCGGGCGAAGCGGATGCCGGATCGACGCCGCCCGGCCCGGGCGCACCCGACACCGGCGCCGCGCCGCCCGCGTCGAACCCTCCGCCGGAAGACGCCGGCAGCGGGGCCCCCACAGAGGCGACCGGTGGGGGCGATCCCACCACGCGCGGGTGCGCGGTCTCGAACGTCGGGGCGCGACCTCCGAACGCGTTCTTGGCGGTTCCGTTGTTCGCGCTCCTCTCGGTGCGATTGGGTCGGTCGAGGAGGCGCGGCCCTACGCCTCGCAGGTCTTGACGACGGACCAGAACGGATGACCGCCGGGTAACACCGGTAAGGGCAGCGCCCGTCTGATTCTCCGAGATTCGCGCAGCGCGCCCGACTCTCAGTGAAGGCGCTCGCCGATCATGTCGCGCTCGAGCTCTGCGAAGACCGCGAGCACGGTGAGGCAGAAGCGCGTGATCGCGTCGGAGGCGCCGTGGATGCCGCCGTCGACGACGCAGATCGCGACGTCGTGCGCGCGGAAGATGCCGTCGATCTCTGCCCAATCGGCGGCGCGGCGCGTGAGCCGATCGAGGCGATGCACGAGGACGCGGTCGGTGCGCCATTCGATGACGTTCGCGACGAGGCGATGCAGGCCGATGCGATCGGTGTCGGCGCCCGACTCTCCTTCGTCGGTCGCGCAGCGGACGAGCTTGCGAGCGGGCATGCGGCGCAGAAATGTAGCGCAAGGATGTACCTCGTCGTCGTCGGACTTCGACACGTCGGGGTCGTCGATAGTCTTTCCCACGTCTACCAAGCGACCTCGAAGGGCACGCTGCACGAAGTCGGCGTCGTCGGCGTCGTCGGAGGCGTGGCCGCGCTGGGCTCCGCGCTCGTCGACAACCACCCCCATGTCGATTCTCCACATGATGGCGCTCGGGGCGCACGGCAGCAGTCGTCCGCTCCTCGCGGCACTCCTCGGAGGAGACATCGGACCGCGCTTGCTCCCCATCGGCTCCCTCGCCGGGCTGCTGTGGATGGATCTGTGCGCTCGCGCCGCGCGACGCCATCACCACCGCCTCCCCGGCAGAGTATCCTCTGATGACCGCACCGCACCATGTCAGGTCCGAAGGCGTTCCTCCTCACCGTCGTCGCGATGCTCGCCTTTGCGGGCAACTCGCTGATTTGTCGGCAGGCGCTTCGGCATACTCGGATCGATGCGGCGTCCTTCACGGCGGT
>JBBRLQ010000080.1:0-5049 GCA_038231275.1 Polyangiales bacterium | reverse complement strand
CGCCACGTCGATGCGGATCATGTGAAACGGCACACCCTCGGCACCCGGGCGCCGGAGCGTGGTGAGGCGCTGGGAGACTTGCTCGAAGCCGACGCGGAAGCGCCGCCCCAAGACGTCGACGTCGTAGCGCTCGCTCTGCGCGGCCTTCAGGAAGCTCGCGTACGGCATGATCGCGGCCGCCGCGAAGTAGTTGGCAAGCGCCACGCGCGCGAGGGAGCGCGACTCCGGCGTCGTCATGTACCCCTCGCCCATGATCTTCTGCATTCGATCGCCGAGCGTCAGGAGGCCGAGCTGGTAGGCGAGCTGGAACGTGCGGCTGCGCGTGGGGAGGAGCTCGCTCAGCGTGAGGAGCTTCTGCTCCGGATCGTAGCGACGCAGCGTTCCCTTCTCGTCCCCCCACGCCGCGATCTGAACGCGAATGCCGTGGGATTTTTCGAGGTGGCGGATGAGGCCAGGGTAGAGATCCTCGGTCGTGAGCTTCGCGCGAAGGACGAGCTCCGCCGCGGCGTCCTCGAGCTCCGGGAAGTAGTTCATGTGGCGCTGGATGAGGTCGCTCACCTCCTCGCTTGGGAGGTGGGAGCGATCGACGAGATCCTCTCCCTCGGAGAGGCGCGACGAGAGATCGTCGGCGGCGGCGCGCGACGACTGGTACGCCTTGTAGAGTGAGAGGACCGCGCGGGCGGCCCCCGGGCTCGCGGTCGCCATCTCCCGAAGGTCGGCGGACGTGAGGCGCTGCTCCTCGAACAAAGGATCGGCGAAGGCCTCGAGCAGATCGCTCACGAGTCGCGCGTCCTCGTCGGCCGCGAACGTCGCCAGATCGATGCTCAAAACCTGCGCGAGCTTCACGAGGAGCGGCGCCGGGAGTGGGCGCTTGTTGTTCTCGATGAGGTTCAAATAGGAGGCACTGACCTCGAGCTTCGTGGCCAGCTCCGCCTGACTCAACCCCGCCCGACGACGCACTGCGCGTACTTTGGTGCCGAGTCGCGGGAGCTCACGCTTGGAAGTGGTCGTGTTCATGAGGATCTGTCGTTGACAATAGTGACAACTTGACGGGTTGTCATTGACAAATCACGACGCCGTTTTCCTTAGTACATACGAGGGTACGTTGACCACGTCGTCATGACATCGCATTGTCATGTTGTTACGACGCACCGCATTGTCCAGCTCTCATGACCCTGCACCTCCCCCCCCAGGTCGACGTTCGGTCCCCCCGCTCCCTACCGGACGGCGCGGGCGAAATCCTCACGCGTGATGCCCTGGAGTTCGTCGCCCGCCTCGCGCGCGCGTTCGCGCCGATGATCGAGGAGCGCCTTGCCGCACGTCGGACGCGCGGCGCGGACTTCGGGTTCCTCGAGGAGACGGTGAGCGTCCGCAACGGCGACTGGCGCGTCGCCGCGTTGCCCGAGGATCTGCTCGATCGCCGCGTCGAGATCACCGGCCCCGTCGACCGCAAGATGATCATCAACGCGCTCAACTCGGGCGCAAACGTCTTCATGGCGGACTTCGAAGACTCGTCGACCCCGACGTTCGAAAATTTGATCGACGGGCAGGTGAACCTCCGCGACGCTGTGCGCGGCACCATCTCGCTCGAGGTCGGCGGCAAGAAGTACGAGCTCGGCGAGAAGCTGGCGACGCTCTTCGTGAGGCCGCGCGGACTGCACCTCCCCGAGAAGCACGTCCTCGTCGACGGCAAGCCCATCCCCGGCGCGCTCCTCGACTTCGGCCTCTACTTCTTCCACAACGCTCGCGCACTGCTCTCCCGCGGCACCGGCCCGTATTTCTACCTCCCGAAGCTCGAGAGCCACCGCGAGGCGCGGATTTGGAACGAAGTGTTCCTCGCGGCGCAGGAGATGCTCGGCATCGCTCCGGGGACGATCAAGGCGACTGTCCTCATCGAGACGTTGCCCGCGGCGTTCGAGATGGACGAGATCCTCTTCGAGCTACGCCAGCACTCCGCCGGCCTCAATTGCGGGCGTTGGGACTACATCTTCTCGTTCATCAAGAAGCGCGCGAACGACAGCACCGCGGTCCTCCCCGACCGCGGGCAGGTCACGATGGACCGCGGATTTTTGCGCGCGTACTCGCGCCTCCTCATCGAGACGTGCCACAAGCGCGGCGTCCACGCGATGGGCGGGATGGCCGCGCAGATCCCGATCAAGAACAATCCGGCAGCGAACGAGGCGGCGCTCGGGAAGGTGCGCGCCGACAAGGAGCGCGAGGCGACCGACGGCCACGACGGAACATGGGTCGCGCACCCGGGCCTCGTCAATCTGGCGCGGGAGATCTTCGACGCGAAGATGCCGACACCGAACCAGATCCACGTCGCGCGGTCTGCCGCCAACATCGCCCGCGCCGATCTCCTCGCGATCCCCGAAGGGACGCGCACGATGGCGGGCCTGCGCCTGAACCTGCGGGTCGGCGTCCAGTACATCGAGGCGTGGCTGCGCGGCCAGGGATGCGTGCCGCTCTACAACTTGATGGAAGACGCCGCGACCGCCGAGATCTCGCGCGCGCAGGTGTGGCAGTGGCTGAAGCACGGCGCCACGGTCGACGGCGCACCGCTCACGTCGGCGCGGTATCGCGCCGCGTTCGACGAGGAGACGGCCCCGTTCACCGGCGGCCGCTTCGACGACGCGCGAAAGCTCTTCGACCAGCTTTGCACCGCGGAGACCTTCCCCGATTTTCTGACGCTGGCGGCGTACGAGCTCATCTGAGCCGCACTTTTCCATTTACGTTTCCAGGAGAAGACCCAATGACCCTCGCGCTGAACGACTCCCTCGACGACCTGCACAAGGACCGCTTCCGTGGGATCGTTCGCAACTATGCGAACGCCGACGTCCAGCGATTGCGCGGATCGTTCCGCGTCGAGCACACGCTCGCGCGGCTCGGAGCGCAGCGCTTGTGGGAGCTCCTCCACACCGAGGAGTACGTCTCGGCGCTCGGCGCGCTCACGGGCAACCAGGCCGTGCAGCAAGTTCGCGCGGGGCTGAAGGCGGTCTATCTCTCGGGCTGGCAGGTCGCCGCCGACGCGAACAGCGCCGGTCAGATGTACCCCGATCAGAGCCTCTACCCCGTCGACAGCGTCCCGACGGTCGTGCGCAAGATCAACGCGGCGCTCCTCCGCGCCGATCAGATCGAGCACGCCGAAGGCAAGTCCGAGCGCTACTGGCTCGCGCCGATCATGGCGGACGCCGAGGCCGGCTTCGGTGGGCCGCTCAACGCCTACGAGCTGATGAAGAACATGATCGACGCGGGCGCCGCCGGCGTCCACTTCGAGGACCAGCTCGCGAGCGAGAAGAAGTGCGGGCACATGGGCGGCAAGGTGCTCATCCCCACCGGTCAGTTCATTCGCACGCTCACCGCCGCGCGCCTCGCCGCCGACGTCATGGACGTCCCGACGATCATCGTCGCGCGCACGGACGCCGACAGCGCGAAGCTCATCACGAGCGACATCGACGAGCGCGATCGCCCCTTCATCGTCTCCCAGGAGCGCACGAAAGAGGGCTTTTTCCGGCTGAAGAGCGGCGTCGAGACCGCCATCGCGCGCGGCCTCGCGTACGCGCCGTTCGCCGATATGGTGTGGTGCGAGACGTCGACGCCGGACCTGAAACAGGCCAAGCAGTTCGCCGAGGGCATCAGGAAGAAGTTCCCGGAGAAGATGCTCGCGTACAACTGCTCGCCGTCGTTCAACTGGAAGAAGAACCTCGACGACGCGACGATCGCGAAGTTCCAGAACGAGCTCGGCGCGATGGGCTACAAGTTCCAGTTCGTCACGCTCGCAGGGTTCCACGCCCTCAACTTCGCGATGTACGAGCTCGCGAACGGCTACCGCGAACGCGGGATGGCCGCGTACAGCCAGCTTCAGCAAGCGGAGTTCGCGGCGGAGGCGCACGGCTACAGCGCGACGCGGCATCAGCGCGAAGTGGGGACCGGCTACTTCGATCAGGTGGCCGAGGTGATCAGCGGTGGTGAGGCAAGCACGCTGGCCCTCGAGGGCTCGACGGAAAAAGCGCAGTTCTAGTCCCCCCGACCACGACCGCGACCGCGACCACGACCACGACCACGACCACGACCACGACCACGACCGCGACCGACCACGACCGCGACCGACCACGGCCGCGACCGCGACCACGACCACGACCGACCACTCGCGTCCGCTTTGCTCTCGCTTTGGTCAAGCCCGCGCCAGGCTTCGCCTGTCACTCGGGCTTGCAGCATCGGTTGGGCGCTCGCGAAGGTGTGCTTGGGTCGTTTCCATGAATTTTCTCCTCCGACGGGGCGGAGGAGAAAATTCATGGAAACGGACCTATTGCCCTTTCAACGACTCGATGCGTACGTGGTCGCCAAGCAGATTGCGGTGCTCGTTCATCGCAGTGCGGTGCGGGATGCGGAGCTCAGGGACCAGGCCACTCGGGCCGCCAAGAGCTGCTTCCTCAGACTCAGCGAGGGGCTGCCCCTCGACGCCGTGGGGATGCGCCGCAAGTACTTCGCCGAAGCCGCCGGCTCCCTTTGCGAGACCGTCGCCGCGATGGACCTCGCCGAAGCCATCGGCGCCGTGGGCTCGGAGGACGCCGCCACCGTCCACTCCCTGGCGCATCGCCTGAAGCGAATGCTGCGGGCGCTGAAGTAGCGCCCGCAGCACGCGATGCTCACGGGCGAATCAGCCCCGTGAGCATCGCGACGACCGCATCGGCCGCCTTCAGTACCGACTCGACATCGCTCGCATCGCCGCACATCCCCGCGATCTCCACCGCCGCCGCCGCCTCACCCGCCTCCGCCCGCGCGATCGCAAACACCCGCGCCTTGTCCGCCCGACTCACCCGCCCCGCGCCCTCCGCGCAATTCAAGCACGCGCTCTTCGCGCTCCGCAGCGCTTGATCCCGCAACCCCGCATCCCGCACCTTCGCATCCCGCACCGCCCTCAGCAGCTCCACCGCCGCCCCATACGCCCGCAATTTATGATGAGGCAAACTGTACGTCGTCATCAGGAACCTCCATTCACCTCGCCGCCCGAAGGGCGGTGGAGGTTCCTGATGACGACGCACTGTG
>JBBRLQ010000079.1:0-5104 GCA_038231275.1 Polyangiales bacterium | reverse complement strand
GAGCCCTAAGCGAAAAGCACGCGGCTCACTGTTTACTTGGAAGGTTGGGCTTCGGTGCGGGTGAACTCTGTGATCCGATCGCCGATATCCGTTCGGAAGTAGAACTCGTCACCTGCCCACGTCCCCGACGCGCCCCCCTTCACGATGACGGCCGTGCCGTCGGCGCGCAAGATGAATTCCGGTCCGACGAGGCATCCTGCGGAGGTGCGATGAAGCCAAGCGGTCCCAACGTCACCCGCGTTGTCGGGGTTCGTCTTGAGGTACGTCCTCCCAGAGAAACGTCCCTCGCATGCCGCTATCGGCGACGCCATGGGCTTCTGTCCGGTTGCAGTGTCCGTCCCGCAGGGAGGGAATCCCGAATCGGTGGAAGGTGTTATCGCGGGTGCGGCAGGCACTATGCTCGCCGCGGTGTGGTCGTCGGGCCCTCCACAGGCAACCAGACCGACGAACGAAAAACCGACAATCATGCTCGCATACGTTCGCATGCTGGAGGTTCGGCCGGCGGCGACTGCGGTTGCCTGAAATCGACCGAGGGCGCTCCGGCCCTCTGAGGCGCCAGCTGGTGCCGGCCGGCACGCACCCGCGCCGGGCTCTAGCCGATGGCGCATTGTCGCGCGCGCCAAAGCGCGACGCTACGGGCTGAAGAAGCCTCATTCGCCCCTGATTCGCGCAGATCGGCGTTGCCCAACCCCACCACCGAGCCGACCGTCGACTCGCGCCTCACCGAGGACGCGACGCCGGCTAAGGTGCGCAAGGCGAAAGACGCCGCGCGCCGTGTGCGCATTGGCTTGCGGTCCAGCACTCGCTCACGGACAACGCGGTTCTGCTCGCACGTCTTGCGAAGTGAAGATCGACGACGTCGACGATAAGACGGACGCACTGATCCGCGAGCTCGAGCGAAAGGAGCGCGAGGCCGCTCACGCGCTGCGCCGCGGGTGCGCGCCCCTCACTACAACCCCCGAGCAACTCGCCAGCGTGCCGTTCTGACGATGCGTTGCGACCGCTAAACGACGCGCCGGGTCAAGCGCGCTAGAAGTTGATCATGGTGCTCGTGCCGGAGTCGAAGCAAAACCTCCCCGCTGGCGCGCTCGTCCCAGCGAGCGACGAGGACCGCCGCGAGCTCGCCGCCGCTCTTGCGGAGACTGGCGGCGTGGAGCTCTCCCCCCGAGGAGCTGCGGCACGGCTTCGAAGCCGAGCCTTCGGGAACGCAGTTCGCGGTGCCGGTCACGGTGAGGGCCGCGAACTACCGCAATCTCCCGACGACACTCGCGATCCCGATCGGCTCGTACGACGTGCTCGAGAGCCGCTGGCAGCACGAGGGGCTCGCCACCTGGGACGGCGCCCGGTTCTCCGGAACCATCACCCACTTCAGCGAGCTGGACTTCAACAACACCGTCGGCGGCGATCGCATCGTCGTGGTCTCCACGAGCGCGAACGCGAACAAGAGCGCCGAAAAATGCGGCACCGGCAGCGCGTGGAAGATGGGCGGAGGGTCCATCGCGCAGTCCTTCGCGCTCCCTGGCACGACGGCGCGGGGTGAGGATCTCGCCGTCTCGCTCCACTACGACAGCGGCCTCGCGGGCAGCCGAAAGATCGAGCCCGCGGGCGCCCCGATCACGCCTCGGCCCCTCGGTCCCCAGGGCCCTACCGGTTCCCTCGCGGTGTCCATCCCGGCCGTCTCCGTGCAGAGCTTCTGCGTCGCGCGCGGTAGCGGACCGCCGTCCGCGACGCAGCCAGGCCAGTGCGTGGTCGCCAGCGGCGCCGGAGGGTGCGGCAACGGGGCCGTTTCGATGGGCGCCGACATCACGATGCTCAGCTTCGAGCTGAGCGCGGTCCGGCAGACCACCGCCAACTCGAATGAAGCCTCCTTCGGTGGCTGGCTCGAGCTGCCGCTCGGCGACAGCGGGCAGCTGCCGTCGAGCGGGTTCGTGTCGCAGACCGTCACAGTCAAGAACTCGTTCGGCGTCGGCTCGGCAGCGGCATGCGCTGGCGGGAGCTCCTTCGCCGTCAGCGACCCGCTTGCCGCGCGGACGCAGCTGAGCGCCGAGGAAGGCCCGGTGGTGCACGCGACGAGGAAGGTGCTGCTGCATCACCGCTTCACGTCGCCCTACGGCGCGGGCTGGGGGATCCGCGAGGTGAGCCGGCTCTTCACGACCGGGGGCCGCGGCGTGCTCGTCCGAGGCGATGGGCAGGAAGAGGAGTTCAGGCCCCGCGCGCGCGTCTCGGCGCTTCCTGACGCGATCGGCGAGCACGTCTTCGCGCGCGATGACGTCACCGGTGAGGTCTTCGTCGCGAGCTACCCCGGGACCATCGCGAGGATCGATCTCGTCACGAGCGTGCGCACGCCGCTGCTGTCGGGGCTCGCGTTCCCGAACGAGTTTCTCCACGCGCTCGCCATCGCCTACGTGGGGGGCGTCCGCCACTTCGTCGTCGCGTCTGCGTCGCAGCTCGTGGATATCGAGGCGAGCGGAAACCAGAGGCAGCTCACCGCTCGAGATTCGTCGCTTGAATCGAGCAATACGGCCTTTTCGCAGGCTGCCGTCGCGGCGCGCGGGAGCGTCGTCTACTACACGGCGGGCGACATCCTCACGCCGCTGCTCTATCGCTTCGATCTCGCGCAGGCCGCGCCCGCTCGCGAGACGGTCTCGTCAATGAGCGGCGACGTGCGCCTCGATCCGCGCGCGACGCTGTCGGGGGTCCAGTTCGGTCATCCGCTCGGCCTCGCGTTCGCGCCCGACGGATCGCTCTACGTCGCCGATCCGCGTCGCAACGTCGTCTACCAGGTCTGGCCGAGCGCATCGGGCGCCATCGCCGCCACGAGCGTGGTCACCGCGGTGCTCGGCGATGGCGATGGTCGGCAGCTCCTGGCCCCCGGCGAGACGCAGCCCGCGCGGGCGCTCTCGCTCAACCAGCCGCTGCGGCTCAGCATGGCCGAGGACGGAAAGCTCCTCGTCCTCACGAGCTACGGGGTCGCATCGTTCGATCCGCTGGGGCGCGAAGGGGAGCTGCTCTTTCTCCAGGCCCCGAACGACGAGATCGGCGTGAACCTCGCGGGCGGAAGCAGCGTCCTGGCGGCCCCGGCGAGCTTCGTCGCCCTCACCGGGAGCGCGCTGCTCGGGAGGACGTACAGCGACGGACTGGTTCGGGTGGAGGTCGACCTCCTCTCGAGCGAGACCGATCCCACGCGCACGATACGCACGCTCGCCGACGGCAGCCACGAGCTCGTCGATACGACGGCGGGCGCGGTGTGGCGCTACGAGCCTTCGGGGCGCCTCGTCGAGCAGCGAAAGCGCACGGGCGAGACCGACTTCACGGTCTCCTACGTCAACGCGCGCAGCGACGCGATCGATCACATCACGAACGCCGTCGGCGGGCAGTGGAGCTTCGTGTACGCGAGCGGCAAGCTCGCGTCGATCACCGATCCGTCCGGCGGCCGGACGCAGGTGACCGTGAGCGCGCAGGGCGATCTCACGAGCTTCGTGGAGCCCGACGGCGAGGGGCATACGTTCACGTACGACGCGCATCACATGGCGTCGAAGACCACGTCGCGCGGCGACGTGACCTCGTACACGTTCGCGCCCGACGGCACGGTCGCGACCTCGACCAAGCCGGGCGGCGAGACCTACGCGTTCGAGACGGTCCCCACCGTCCCGACGACGTACCTGGCGAGCGGACGCACGGCGCGCGTCGGGGCCTACACCGATGCGCGCGGCGTGCGTCACCAGGTCGAGCTCAACGTCCTCGGCGGCCTCGACAAGGAGACATTCACGGCGGACGGCGTTCTGCGCGTCGTCGAGGCGGTGCGTCCTGCGGTGCTCGGCGGCGTGAGCGAGACGGTCTCGGCGCGCAAGAACCTGGTCCTGCGTACGTCCCACCAGACGCTGAACGGCGTCGCGCTCTCCCCGCCAGTGCAGTTCGACTCGCTGGGACGGCCCGTCTCGCAACGGCGCGCTGTGGGCGCCCAAATCGGAGGGTGGAGCTACGCGGCGGACGGCTGGCTCGTCGAGAGCCTTGATGGTCCGGCCGGGGTGTCGCAGCACTACGAGCGTGATGGCGCGGGCCATGTGACGCGCATCTTCGACGGCACGATCGGCCTGGGCGGCGCGCCCACGGGCCGCGAGACGCGCTTGACGTGGCGAGCCGACGGCCAGCCCGCGACGATGACGACGCACGGGGTGACGACCACGTTCGGCTACGACGACGCCGGCGGGACGAAGAACCTTCTCACGACGACCGACACGCTGGGGCGCACGCTCTTGCTCGGCTACGACGCGCGCGGCAACGTGACGTCGACGAGCGACGGTACCGCGTCGAGCTCGTCGTTCTTCGATGCGAACAATCGCCTGACCGCGACGCGGGACGCGCTGGGCAACGCTACGACGCTTCGCTACACGCACGCAGGGTGCGGCTGCACCGAGCGCGATCTCGTCACCGGCGTGCATACGCCGGACATGCCGGCGGGCGTGGAGTGGACGATGGCGTATGGCGCGCAAGGACGCCTCGCGAGCGTCACCGATCCGCACGGGTTCACGGAGCGCTACACGTACGAGAAGACGGGGGAGGTCGCGTCGATCAAGGACCGCCTCGGTCGCACGACGACGATGGCGCACGACCAGCTGGGTCGTCTGCTCTCGATGGTCGACACGCTAGGGCGGAGACATGACCAGAGCTACACGGTGCCGACCGCCGGCACGTGGTCGGGGCCGACGCTCAGCGCGGCGAGCGCAGACGGCGCGGCCTCGACGACGCGTCTGTCGGGCGCGCTCCGCGCGGGCGACTACCAGCTCGGCGTCAACGCCCACGACGCGGAGGGATTCCCGGCGCAGATCAGCCTGTATCGCGACGCGACGTTCGCGCTCGCATACACGCGCTACTTCGACGACGGTCATCGGCTGACGTACCGCGCGGACCGGACGAGTCGCGCGATCGACTCGGCCGCCGTGCCGACGGCGCCGGAGGCCGGGCCGTTCTCACAGGAGCGCATCGGCTACGACGTTCGGACGAGCGCGCCTCTGCCGACGAGCATCGAGGCGCCGCGGGCCGGCGGCTTTGAGCCGTCGACGTTCAGCCGCAACGTCGAGTACGACCTGCTCTCGTCGACGGG
>JBBRLQ010000078.1:0-5362 GCA_038231275.1 Polyangiales bacterium | reverse complement strand
CCACACGCCGTAGTCCGACGCGCCCGGCGCGACGGTGTACGCCCCGCCGCGGCTGTTCTGGAGGCGCGAGCCGAGGGCGGCGACCGTCGCCGCAAGCGTCGCGTCGTCGGCCGCGAGCTGCGCGGGCGTGAGCACGCCGAAGTACAGCCGCGGTAGCCACGTCGCCGTCGCGCTCCCGGTGTGCGTCGAGCCGCCGGCGTTCGCGGTGTCGGTCCACGTCACCGTGGCACCGTCGACCGTCTTCACGTAGGAGCCGACGGCGTGCAGGCTCGTCGCCGTGTCGGCGGGATACGCGCCGGGCGGCGCGCCGAGCAAGTCGCGCGGCGCGTGTCCCGCATTGTCGGTGAGCACCGCGGACACGAGCGGCGTTGCCGAGTAGCTCGCCGCGAACGTCGGATCCACGATCGTCTGCCCCACGTCGAGCGACCGGCCCGGCGACAGACCGACGCTGAAGGCCTGCGCGAGGTCGTCTTGATTGACCGGCGACGCGTACGGTGAGCCGCCCTCGGCCGACGTCGGGATTCGGAGGTACGATCGCGGCACCGTCGCGACGGGCCACGCAATCGGCGCCGGCGCCGAGCTCCCGCCGCCGCCGCCGCCGCCGCTACCGCTTCGAATGGATCCCATCAGCGCCCTCCGCATTCGGGGCAGGGAACCGAGCGCACGCGCCCGTCCCGCCCGCGCGTCTCGATGCGCCCGCCGCCGCCGCCCATGCCGCAGTACGAGCACGCGCCGGCGGTGTCAGGCTCGACGTCGATCACGACCTGGCGCGGGCGCGCCGGCGTCGTCGGCCCCGGCGGCGAGCTCGGGACGCGCACACTCACGGCCGGCGGCGGCGGCGCGGGCTCGTCGTCGTCGCTGGCGAGCCCCTCGAGCCCGCGCTCTGCGAACCGACCAAACGCGCCGATGAGGTTCCCGAAGTCGCGGCGGAGCTTCCCGCCGACGTTGTCTTCATCGTCGCCGGGCATCATCGCTTCACCAGGACGACGAGGAAGAGCGCGGCGGCGCCCCCGATCACGAGCTTGGTCGACAGCGGCATTGAGCCCGCCTCGAGCCCGAGCGCGCGGCCGACGGCGCCGACCGGCGTCTCGCGGATCACGGTGTCGGCCGCCTTGTACGTGCCGAGGTCAAAATCCTTCGCGGTCGGCTGAGGATTGTCGGGGAACGTGATCCGCTTCCCGTCGCCGACGTTGAAGCGGTCGACCAGCTCTTGGAGGTCGCCCCGCGTCTGTCGCCCCTCCACCTGCGTCGTTGCGCGCGCGACCGCCTCCCACTCGTTGCCGACCGTTCCGACGCTCCCGAAAAACGACGTCACCGGATCGTCGATCGCGCCCTGCGCGAACTTCCGCGCGGCGTCGTAGCGGCGTCGGAGCGCCGACCAGTCGACCGCCCACGCGGCGAAGCCGGCCGGGTCGGAGCGTTGCCAGGAGCTCGCGCCGCGCGCCGACTCGACGCGCCCGGTCTGGTAGTCGAGCGCGGCGAGCCACTCTTTGAGCTCGTCGACGGTGTGCGTTCCTAGAAAACTCATGGCGTGAACTCCTCCACAAACTCGCCTTCCTCGTTCAGCACGACGTAGGTCGTCTTTGCCTTCCCGCCGCCCTTGAAGTGCTCGACGAGAAGCGCCGCGAGCACCGACGCCGCCGCGAGCTTCGCGACCGAGACGACGAAGTCTTTCGCGAGCGAGTGCGCCGGCGATTCCGTCGGCGAGCTCGCCGCGAGCGGCGGCGGGGGAGGGGGGGCGTTCACGGGAGTTGCCGCCTTGTCCCGAACGCGCCGAGCGACGTCGAGAAGCCGGCCGACGTGGCCGGAGTTGCGGCGACGGGCGCCGCGAGGACGTCGGGCGGCGGCGGCGGGACGCGCCCGAGCGTGCCGCCGCCCAGGTAGAACGCGACGTAATCGGCGAGCGTCGCCACGCGAAGACCGGCGACGATCGACGATGCGATCTTCCCGGTGCCGAGGCTCGCGCGGAGCCGATCGGCGTTCGAGAGCGGCGGCGCCGTCGCGAGGAGGAGGACGCGGTGCAGCGTCATCGCTTTTGCCTGCGCCTCGTTCGCGCGGCGCGCGAGGAACTTCTTAAGCGCCACGGCGAGCTGGCGATCGAGCTCGTCGCCCACGCCGCGCGCCACGGCGAGACGCTGGTCTTGACGGCGCACGATCTCCCCCTGGCCGACGCCGGCGGAAAGGTCGGCGCGGAATGCTCCCTCGAGCGCCGCGGCCGTTGTCTCGCCGCGCGCGACGAGCTCCGCGCCGCCCGGGATGCGCTCGAGGAAGTCGGTGCGCGCCCACGTCAGCGCCCCGTTCCAGTAGGCCGATGCAATGTTCCAGCGCGCGCCGCCCCACAGCACGAGGATCCCGAGCCGCGCCGCCGGGTCGACATTGTGAAGGTCGCGCGACACGGCATCGAGGAGCTCGGGGCGCGCCCACTGCGCAAGCACCGCTTCGATTTCTGGGATCCGCTGGCCGTTCACGTCGGCATAGGCGTCCGAGTTAGCCGGCGTCCGGAAAAAGACGGCGAGCTCGTTAACCGTCGACGTGACGAGCAAGCCGGCCGCGGCGCCGATGGCGTTCCCGAGGATCGGAACGACCGTGCCGGCCGCGGCGCCGATGGCGACGCCGAGCGATTTCGAGATCGTCTCCTTGATCACGCCCTCGAGCGCCGTCGTCGCGTCGCCGATCGTCTGGTGCAAGTACTGCGATGCGATCGAGGTCGTAGCCTCGACGGGCGCGTCGATGAACTGCGCCGCCCCCACGGCAAGCTGGTTCAAGTCGTCGACGTTGATCGTCGGCACGTTGCCGCGCCATTCCGGCGGGAGTAGCGCTACGGCGGCGTCGACTTGCTTGGCCGCCGCCGCGGCGTCGAGGAGTACAGCGCCCGGCGTTCCCATGGCGCTCTTAGAAAGTCCGGCGCGTGATACCGCCGCCGCCGATGCGTCCGGTAGGCGGCCGCGCCGGCGCCGACGCCGTGATCGATGCCGCGAACGATCCGATCCCGCCGCCGCTCGAGGAGCTCGGCGCGTAAGGCTCAAGCGCGGCGTACGTCGCGGGGCCAAGCTTCCCATCGACGGTGAGCTGTGTCGCGCCGCGTCCGTTGATCCACATCTGGAAAGCGCGCGTCGCGGCGATGGTGCGTGGCCCGGCGATGCCGTCGACGTCGCTCGACGCCTGCTTCCCGAAGTCGGCGCCCGCGCCCGCGCCCGCGCCCTTGTTCCATGCGACGAGCGCGGCTTGCGCCGTCCTCACGTCGCGAACGGTCGCCGTCGCGCTCGTCGCCGGCGCGTCAGAAGCTCCGGCACCGCCCGAGCCGAAGATGCTCCCCAGAAATCCGCCGCCGCCGCTCGAGGAGCTCGCCGGCGCGCTCGAGGAGCTCGAGGAGCTCGAGGAGCTTCCGAGCGTCGCCACGTACCGCGTGAGCGCCGCCTGGGCGATCGGGTAACCGGCGAGCCGGGAGATGAACGCGCGGATGCGCGCGGGATCCGTCTCGGGCGGGATGCGCGATCCGTCGTCGGCGACCCCCCCCTTGATCGCGTAGTCGACCGCCTTTGCGGTCGCCGGATCAAGACCGACGTCGTACGGCGGGACGCCGGCCGGCGCCGCCGCGGCCCCCTTGCGGGAGTACAGGTAGCCGCCAAGCGCGAGCACGGCGACGATGGGGAGGAACGGAATCATCGGCGAAGCCTTTCGCGAAGAGGTGAAACGACGACGGGCGCCGCGCGCATCCACGCGACGGCGCCCGTCAGGAGACGACGTGCCGCGAGGCTTCAGCCGTTCGAGTGCTCTTCGCCGGCGATGCCGCACGCGAAGTCATGCACCGCGGCGTCCGCGTTGCGCCCCTGGATCACGATGTACGTGCCGGCCGGGCAGACATCGAAGGAGTATTCGTTCAGGACGCGCGGATCGAACATCGACGCCGGGAGCTCGCCCGAGCCCGCGAGCTGGCTCTGATTTCCGATCTTAATGTCCGTGATCCGGAAGTACTTCCCGACGTCCGGATCGACGCAGAAGCGCGTCGCCTTGAACCGGTCGACCTGCGGCGTAACGCGCACCTCGAACGTCGCGCCAGCGGCAACGGCGTTCACGGACGCCTGCATCGGCATGATCTTCCCGGTCGCAGTATTTCCTGCCATTTTCGTGTCCTTTTCAGAGCGGGTCGAGCCCGCGGATTGGGTTGGCGTGGCTCGAGTGGCGGTGGTTGTGAGAACCGCGGGCGGCGTGATGCCCGCGGCGTCGTGTGCGTCCGCGAGGGCGGCGAGCACGGGGGAGGAGAGCGCTTCCACGTGCGCGAGCGCTTCGGGATGAGACGTGAGCGTCTGGTACTGCTGGACGGCGGGGCGCCGCATGACGTCAGCAAGCGCGAGCTGCGCGGCGTGGCCCTCGATGCCGGCGCCAGGATGCGCGCTCAGCTTGATCGCCTCGATCACGTCGGGATGGCTCGCGACGTCGGCAATCCGCTGGACGATGGGCGACGCGGCCGTCGCGGCGACGCGCGACGTCGCCTCGACGACGGCCGGATCTGCCTTGAGCGCCGCGAGCTGCTCACGCGCGATCGGCGCGTTCCGGAGCCTGCCGAGCTTCTCGAGCGGGCTCGCCATGCGAGAGAGCGCCACGGATCAGGCCGCCTTCGGAATCGCCGTCGGGAAGGGCGCGACGCCCGTCCCCTTCGCGGCGCCGAAGAGCTTGGCCGCCGACGCGCCGCCGCTCCACATGCCGCCCATCTGGTAGCCGTAAACGGCGATCGCGCCCTGCGCGCCGTTGACCAGGTGATCGCTGTGCTTGCCGACGAAAAAGCTCCCCGCGAGCGCGGCGCCTGCGAGCGCCAGACTCAGCGGAACGTTCAGGCCCGGGACGTGGGTGACGCCGCGCGCGTTGAGCGCGCCGAGCGCGAACGCGACGGCCGCGCTTTCGCCGGTGGCGAGGACCATCCCGGCGACCTTCTCGCCGGTCTCTCGCGCCGCTTCCGCTCGCTTCTTGAACGCGACGCCGGCGCGCGCCAGGCGCGCGAGATGGTGCTTGGGTAGGGATGTGAGCGCAGTCGACATGGTTCCGCGTGCCTCCGATCGGCAAAGGGACGCGGGACGCCGGATCTGCGCAACCTAAAATCGACACCAATGCAAGAAAAAAAGTGGCCGCGACATCGAACCACCTTGAACGATTCGTGTAGTTTTCGTTTTATGAAGGCAGAATTCTCGCGAGTTGACGCGGCTCGGCGTGAAGGCGACGATGATGAGCTTGCCGGCGACGAGCGCCAGCCGTCGGGCTCATGGCTCGTGCGCGCGGACTGCGCGAAGGTTCTCGGCGTGAGCTACGGCACGTTCCGGAAGCTCGAGGAGCGCCGCGAGATCGTCGGCGCCGAGTTCGGCGGCGT
>JBBRLQ010000077.1:0-5886 GCA_038231275.1 Polyangiales bacterium | reverse complement strand
CGAGGTTCTGCGTGTGAAGCCGGTCGAGCTTGGAGGGCCGATGGGTCGACATGCACCGCGCGTTAACACGAACGCGGCGCCATGGACAGCTGTCAGGCGAAATCGCCTACGAAACGAGGGGATCCCTCAGAGCAGAAGGAGCTCGAGGTGCACGGCGAACTTCCCGCGCATTGCGAAGATGCGTTTCGTCGAACGGACGCCGCTTCTCGTTCACATCTCGCGCGAGCGGCAACTACCCTCCACGATGACGACGCTTCGCAACCCGCCCGGCCCTGCGCCCGAACCGCACCGGGACGGGCCAACCGAGCCCAGCCCCGTTCGCGCGGGCGAGGTCCTGGCGGGTAAGTACGTCGTCGAGCGCGTCCTCGGGGCCGGCGGCATGGGCGTGGTCGTCGCGGCGCGGCACACGCAACTCGACGAGCGCGTCGCGTTGAAGTTTCTGCTCCCGCAGCACGTGGCGAGCGAGGAGGTCGTCGCGCGCTTCGTTCGCGAGGGGCGCGCCGCGGCGAAGATTCGCAGCGAGCACGTCGCGCGCGTCACCGACGTCGGCGTGCTCGACACCGGCGCGCCGTTTCTCGTCATGGAATACCTGGACGGCACGGACCTGTCCGCGCTCGTTCACCGGCACGGGCCGCTGCCCGTGCCAGACGCGGTCGACTACGTCCTACAAGCGTGCGAAGCGATCGCCGAGGCGCACGCGCTCGGGATCATCCATCGGGATCTCAAGCCTGCAAACCTCTTTCTCACCACGCGCGCCGACGGCTCGCGATGCGTCAAGGTTCTCGATTTCGGCATCTCCAAGCTCACCGCGGTCGACGGCGGAAGATCCGACACCGGGATGACGAAGACGACGTCGTCGCTCGGCTCGCCGCTCTACATGTCGCCCGAGCAGATGACGTCGGCGCGCTCGGTCGACGCGCGGACGGATGTGTGGGCGCTCGGGGTCGTCCTGTTCGAGCTCCTGACCGGTAGCGTCCCGTTCGTCGCGGAGTCGCTTCCGCATCTCTGCATCCTCATCGCGACCGCGCCGCCGGTCCCGTTGCGCGCGCTCCGGCACGACGCGCCGCCGGCGCTCGAGGCGATCGTCGGGCGCTGCCTCGCGAAGGAGCGCGGCGCACGGTACGCGAACGTCGCCGAGCTCGCCTGGGAACTGGGCGCGTTCGGGCATGCGCACTCGCGCACGTCGGTCGAGCGGATCGCGCGAACGCTGAAGAGCACGCCGCCCGGCCCGAGCGCCGCGCCCGGCGCCACGCAGCCGCTTCCGCCGCCACCGCACGCGCTCACGAGCGGCTCGTGGGGGACGACGTCGGCCCCCGACGCGACCCCGCGATCCGCGCGGGCCGTCTTGCTCGGCGCGCTCGCGTTCGTCGCCGCGGCGCTCCTGATCGGGTTCGGGATCCTCCGCGACCGCGCGGGCGATGCGCACGTTGTCGCGGCAGCGGATGCGCAACTCACGTCGACGTCCAGCTCACCAAGCCCACCTCCGCCGCCGAGCAGCGATCCGCCCGCGTCGACATTGGCGAGCTTGCCGATCGCGGCGCCGGTCCTCGTGCCGATCGTGGAAGCAGGCGCGCCGCCCGAGCCGCCGCCGCATCGAAGGGCGTCGACCGCGCGGCCCCCGAGCGCGCCAACCTCCGCGCCCGCCGCCGCTCCGCCGCCCGCGCTCCCGCCTGCGACCTCGCGGCCCGCGCCCGCGTGCGATCCACCGTTCACACTCGACGACCAAGGTCGCAAGCACTTCAAGCCCGAATGTTACTTGACGCCGTCCGGAGGAAAACCATGAGCCGTCGCCTTGTCGCGCAGTCGCCCCCACGACTGCTTCCGCTCGCAGTCGCAGCGGCGCTCCTCCTCGGAGGGGCGCGCGTTCGCGCCGCCGATCCCACGACCGCCGACTGTCTCGTGGCGAGCGATGCTTCTCTGAAGCTAGGCAACGAGCGCAAGCTGCGCGCGCAACGATCGCAGCTCTTGATGTGCGCGCAAGCGAGCTGCCCGGCCGACATTCGCAAGGAGTGCACGACCCGCGTGGACGAGTTGAACGCCCAGATCCCGACGATCATCTTCCAGGTGAAGGATCCAGCCGGCGCCGACCTCAGTGCCGTGAAGGTCACGATGGACGGCGAGGTCCTCGCCCCGCGCCTGGAGGGGACGGCGCTCTCGATCGATCCGGGCGAGCACACGTTCACGTTCGAGATCGCCGGACAGCCGCCGGTCTCGAAGGGGTTCGTTATTCGCGAGACGGAGAAGGGGCGTCGCGAGCGAATCACGATCGGCGCGCCGGCCGCAGAGCCGCCGGTTTCGCCCGAACCGGCGCCTGCGTCCGGCGAGGAGCGCTCCTCCGCGACGGGCCTCGGCGCGCAGCGGACGCTCGCGCTGGTGGCCGGCGGCGTTGGCGTCCTGGGGCTGGGCATCGGCGCGGTGTTCGGCGTCACGGCGATATCGAAGCACAACGACGCCGCGCAGAAGTGCCCGGACTTGTGCGCGGACGGCGACGGAGTGAAGGCGTGGGACGCGGCGCGCACGGCGGGGAACCTGTCGACCGTCGGCTTCATCGTAGGCGCCGTCGCCCTCGCGGGCGGGGCCGCGCTCTGGCTCACGGCCCCCGCCAGCCCAGCAGGCGCGACGCGCGTGGGCGTGGGCCCGGGCGGCATCGTCCTTCGGAGGTCGTGGTGATTTCGATGAAGCGTCTCGCATTCGCAGGGGTGGCCATGCTCGCCGCCGGCTGCAACGGAATTCTCGGCAACGACCCGCACGGCCTCGCAGCCACACCCGATCCGGACGGCGGCGCGCCCGACGCGCCGGTTGCGGTGGGGGACGACGCCGGGATCGACGCCGCGGAGCAGCCTGACGTGGCTGCAGACGCGTCGACGGGTTGCGCTCCCGCGTGCAGTGGCGCGACGCCCATCTGCCTCGCCGGCGCGTGCGTCGTATGCGCTCCCGGAAGCAAGCAATGCGACGCGCAAACGCCGCAAACGTGCGACGCGACCGGTCAATGGCAAAGCGGCACCGCGTGCGGCGGGCAGACGCCGATCTGCGCGGCCGGCGCGTGCGGCTCCACGGTGCTCCGCGGCACCCTGGGGACACTCGGTCCGCACCCCGCGTCCGCCGCGAGCGTGCGCTTGCGCGATGACGGACTCGAGCGAGGGCCGCGGCTCTGTACGACCACGATCTGTGTCACCGGAGGGATTACGCCATGAACGATGCGAGGAACGTCACGAATGGTCGCACGCGCCGAGCGCGAACGACGACGCTGGGGATCACGCTGGGCCTCGTCGCCCTCGCGGGCGGCTTCGTCGCCGGCCGCGCGCACGCTGATGGAATCCCAGCCACCGCGGCGCTCACATATACCGGCACGCTCGAGGACGTGAGCGGCGCCCCGCTCACCGGCGCGAAGCAACTCGTGGTCGCGCTCTTCGACGCCCAATCGAACGGCACGCAGAAGTGCACGGTGAGCCAGAGCGTCGCGCTCGTGGCAGGGCGCTTTCAGGTGCTCCTGCCGGACACGTGCACGCAAGCGGTACAGGCGAAGCCGGACCTTTGGGTGGAGGTCACTGTCGACGGCACGTCGCTCGGGCGGACCAAGCTAATGGCGGTGCCGTACGCCGCGGAGGCGAGCCACGCGGTCAATGCAACGAACGCGACGCGTGCCACGAACGCGGACAACGCGACGCATGCTACGAACGCGGACAACGCGACGAGCGCCGCCAACGCGACCGGCGCCCTGCAGACGACGCTCGCAAGCCTTACACAGAGGATCTCGACGCTGGAAGGGGCGCCGAAGCCCCTCACGAAGGTGGACCGCGTGGACGCGGTCAGCGGGGACTCGTACTTCACAGAATGCGCCAACAGTAGCGGAGTGTTCGTGCAAGGCGCGTGCGACCGCATGGCGTACTACAAGTGCACGGCGCTCGGGTACGTGGGCGGCTGGTTCGAGGGCGACATCTTGAACAATCACATCGGCCTACAATGCGTGAAGTAGAGGCCTGGCGGGCAGTCCGCAGGCCTCCACGATTCGCCGTCCGCTTTTCAGCGCGCGTCGAATATCACCGAGCGTGATTCTCGATCACGCTTCGGCATATATGAAAAACACGCGGGGTGCCTCCTCGGTTTGGCAATTGCCAAACCACCAAGCCAAGGTGCGCCGCGCGTGGACGAGATACCGCGAATGAGTCGCGTGATGTTTGACGCCACCTGTTCGCCGTGGGCCGACGCAGCGGCGATCCACAGACGGCGGTGCGACTTCACATCGTGAGCCGGCTGGGCCTCGGCCGAAGCAGTCCGGAGGTCGCCCAGTGTCTCGATGTCGCTCGGTCGACGATCGTACGTGGCCGATCGTCGCCGTCTGGTCGGAGTGGAGCCGGGTCGGGGTGCGTGAAGAAGACATAGACCGCACTCATTGGATCCACTGGCGATCTCCCCTACGCTAGTGTCTCTCGACATGGGGGGCGACGACAGGACATCGGACGACGACTCCGCCGACGACTTCATTCGCGCGCTCGCGAAGGCGCCCGAGCAAGATCCGCCGATGGGTCCGGAGCGGGTCGGGCGGTTTCGCGTCACCGGCCGCCTCGGGCAAGGCGGCATGGGGGTCGTCTACCTCGCGGAGGACGAGTCGCTCCGCCGTTCCGTGGCGCTGAAGGTCCTCCCGCCGGCGCTAGCCGCCGACACGGAGAGGCGTGAGCGACTCGTCCGCGAGGCCCGCGCGGCGGCTGCCGTGACCCACCCGAACATCGCGGTCGTCTACGACGCCGGGGAGGAGGACGGCCACGTCTACATCGCAATGGAATACCTGGATGGAAAGACGCTGCGCGAGTACGTGGGCGATGCGTCGGTAAGCCTGCCGCGACGCGTGACGTGGCTCACGGACGTCGCGAAGGCGCTCGCCGAAGCGCATCGCTGCGGGCTCGTGCATCGCGACGTGAAGCCTGACAACGTGATGGTGACGAGCGGCGGCGTCGCGAAGGTGCTCGACTTCGGGATCGCGCGTCGCGTCGCGAAGGGCGAGGGCGAGCACGTAGAGGCCGCGACGACGGCGAGCGCGCCGCTGACGACGCCGGGCGCGGTCGTCGGTACGCCGCGCTACATGGCGCCGGAGCAGATGCTGGGCAGCGAGGTGGACGGGCGCACGGACCAGTTCGCGTGGGGGGTGATGGCCTACGAGCTGCTGACGGGCGAGCCGCCGTGGTCGGCGTCGGGTCAGGCGGTGCAGCACATCGCGCGGGTGATGAGCGGCGAGCGCGCGTCGCTCGCGGGGCGCGAGGGCGTGCCGACGGCGCTCGCGGCAGTGGTCGAGAGGGCGCTGGAAAAGGAGCCGGACGAGCGGTTTGCGTCGATGGACGCGCTCGTGGTGGCGCTCGACGGGGGCGACGGGATCGGCGCTTCGCCGCGCGCGACCGGTCGCCGGCGCCGGCGGGCAATTGTGGCGCTCATTGCGGTCGCGATGCTCAGCGGGGGTGCGTTCGCGATTCGCCGCATGCGACCGACAAGCTCACCGACGGCACCAACTTCTTCTCCAGCCACGGCGAGCAGCGTGGCGCCGGCTGAGCTCCTGGGGCGCCGGTTGTCGACGAAGCAGGTAAACGCGGTCGCGCTGTCACGGGACGGGCGTCTGGTGGCGTACATGGAGACGGAGGCCGTGGAGGTGTTCGTCCAAGACTTGCACGGAGGATACCCAAAGCGGCTCGAGGGCCCCACCGAGCAAAAGGGGCAGAACTCCGACATCCTCGGCTTCCTGAGCGGAGGCGAGCTAGTGATGTCCTACTTCCGGGGCGTGGGCTTCACCTTCTCGCTCGCCGAGGTGCTGTACGCGTGGCGCCCCGAGACGGGGACCTTCCGACGCCTTGGCGAAGCGCTCGGTGTTCTCGCGGCCTCGCCGGATGGGAGACGCCT
>JBBRLQ010000076.1:0-5950 GCA_038231275.1 Polyangiales bacterium | reverse complement strand
CTTTCTGATGTCTTTTCATGTACTTGGAATAGGTGCGACCTTCCGGGGACTTGGGGCGTCGCGAAGGTCGCGCTCCCCGGCGACCCGCGCGACGTCCCCCGAATCTCTGGTCCCTTCACGCGCCCGCGGCGCTGGTGCTGGCGAACAGCGCCGCGGCGTCGTCCGCGCCGAGATGCGTGAGGTAGTGGCCGAGGGCTCGACGGAAGAACTCCATGCGGTTCTTGATGCCGCGCGAGCGCCACGCCTCGTCCATGCGCTCGACGATCTCGGCCTCGAGTCGCAGCGGCAGGATCTTCACGTCGAGCGGCTCGCCGTCGCGCTCGCGCGTCTTGCGCGGGCCGACCGGGATGCGCCCCTTCTCGGCCTCGCGGATCTTCCAGATGAGGTAGCGGCGGTCGTCGCTGCCCGTCGCGCGTCCGACTGCCTCGAGGTACTTCGCCTGCAGCTCCTCGACGCTCATCGACGTGAAGCGCCCGCGCTGGGGAGGAGCCACTGCGCCCGCGCTCTCCACCGCGGGCGTCGCCGGGCCTGCGGGCTCGATGGCGTTCGCGTTGACCTGCGCGCTCTCCGTCGCCGACTCCTGCTCCGCGCGCGCAGTGAGCGTCTCCTCGATGCGGCGGATGAGGAACTTCCGGTTGGGGCTCCTCGACGTCTCGCCCGTCACCTCGCGGAAGCGCGCCTGCAGCTCCGGCAGACGCAGTCGCTCGAGCTCGATCCTGGTTCGCTTGCTTCGGTTGCTCATGGTCCTTCTCCTCGTCGGGCGCTGGGTACACGTCACCCTTCACGCGCGGCCCGCCTCGCGTGTTGGGCTGCGCTCCGTCGCGGAGCGCCTTGCTGCAGCGGCTGGCTTCGGCTCAGCCCTTCAGGCTGGCGAAGCACTCCAGATCGATCGCGCGCGGGTCGCAGTGCACGAAGCTCGCGCTCCCGTCCGCGCGCAGATGCGCGACGTCGACGCGGTCGTGCTTCGTCACACCGCCGAGCCGCTCGAGCGCGTCGTCGTCCGTGACGAAGTAGTCGTCGGCGTCGACGTTCACGTCGGCGCGCAGGGCGCCGCGCATCACGCCGAAGATGCGCACGCGCTGTCCCCGGAGGCCGGGGATCTCGTCCCCGACGTACGTCGTCGTGGTGCCGATGGTCTTCATCGCTCCTCCTTCGCGGTGGCGAGCCCGGCGCGCTACGCGGCCTCGAGGGCGGCCTTCACCGACCAGACCGCGACGTCGTGGAAGTCGAGCGAGTCGCTCTTGCGCGTCTCGAGCGTGTCGATGTGGAGCGTCTCCTTCGCGATGGCGGCGAGCAGCTCGTCGAGCGTCGGCTCCTTCTTGCTGGGGCGCTTCTTGTTCGTGGTCGGCATCGTCATCCTCCGCGTTGATCGCTTCGCCATACAGGCTTCCGTTCGCGCCCCCAGCAAGGTCATTCCGTGAAGAATCGACCTCGCTGGGAACCGCGCTCGTGCTCAACGCGTGGCCACGCTCCACGCCGTCTTCGAGCCGTAGCGCAGCTGTTCGCCCTCAACGAGGAAGACGTCGTTCTTGGCGGCGCCGCCCTCGAGGCGGGGCTCCTGCTCGTCGTCGTCGTCGCCATCGACGTCCTCGTCGCGATCGGCGCGGAGCATCTCGTCGCGCGTCGTCACGCCCGCGAGGCCCAGCTCGAACGGCCAGTTGGGTTGCGACATCACGAGGACCTCGGCGTCCGGGTCCTGCTCCTCCAGCAACTCGATCAGCTCGCTCACCTTCATGTCCTTGCTCCGCTTCGGGGTGGTCCGTGAATGCGCCCCGTTCGCAAGGACATACAGGCTTCCTTCTGCGGGCTATCCAAGGCGAAGAAGCGAGAATCGACCTCGCTCGCGGAACTGCGCGTTACCTCGCGAGAAGACCGGGGAGCCGCGCCAGATCGAGCCAGCCGCGCAGCACGCGCGCGCCCACTCGGAGGGAGCTTCCGACGACTGCGAACGACGTCTCACGCGCGCGCCCGGCCGGCTTGTTCACCGTGCTGTCCCAGAGCCCGTAATCGAACGTCGCGATGCGACCGCCCTCCTCGTCGAGGCACTCCAGCACGCACACGTGCTCGGGCGGCGCGAGGTAGAGGAGGTCGCCGGGCTTCGGGCGTCGGTCGGCCTTCGCCCAGACGAAGGCGTCGCCCGACGCGAAGACGAGCCGAGAGAGGTTCGCGCCGACCTTCCACGCCACCTTGCCGTCGTCGTCGTCGCGGTTGAGCACGCGCTCGTCGCGGAACCCCAGCTCACGCAGCATGTAGTGCGCGAGGTCGCCGCAGGCCGAGTAGCCCTTCCAATGGCTCCGTCGCTCCGTGACGAGCTCGAACACGGGGTCGCCAAGCACGCGGCCCGCGGCTCCGTTGCAAGCGAAGCGCGCCGCAGCGACGGCCGCGGCGCGAAGCGTGGGCTCGTCGGCGAAGCGGCGCGCGGGCGGCGAGGCGAGCGCGGCCATCACGCCGCCTTGTCGTGCAGGTCCTTGATGGCTTCCTTGAGCGCGACGAGGGCAGCCTCAACCTTCGTCACGGCCTCGGTCTGCGCGCGGCCCATCTCCGCGACCTTGTCGAACAGCTCGCGCAGCGCCGCGTCCTTCTTCTCGTTGACGCGCCAGAAGGCCCAGCCGAGCACGGCGACGAGTCCGTAGGGACCGGTGGCCTGCAGCCAGGTGGCGATGGACGTGAACTCGTTCTCCATGGGGCTCTCCTTGGATCAGGCCACCGGCGCGGCGGGAAGCAGGTCGTGAACATCGACGGAGCGTCGTGCACCGGTCGCACGGCGCACGGCCTCTTCGAACGCGACGTCCGGCGCGAGACCCGCCTCGAGGCGCAGCCACGCGTAGAGGACGAGCCACGCGCCGTCGGCGTGTCCGAAGTAGTGGTGCGCGAGTACGCCCGGCGTCGCCTTCGCCGCGTCGGCGACGGGCCCGAGCTGCAGCACACCGCTGCGAAGCCCTGGCCAACGGCGCGGCACCTCGACGCCCGGCGCGGGCTCACTCGTCGACCAGCGAACCAGCGCAGCGACGGCCTCGGCCTGCGCAGGCGTCGGGAGCACGTACTGCCCCTCGTGCGCCCATGGGGCCTTGATCGTTCGCTCCCACGGGAGCCCCTTGCGGAGCAGCCGCGGGTAGTACGGGTTCACGACCTCGACTCCAAACGACGGCCCGTTGTGCGCGGGCCCGGCGTGCCAGAGCACGTCGCTCGCGAGATCTCCGTGCTGGGTTAGCTCGCCGTCGGGACCGAGGACGAGGTGCACGCTCAGCCCTCGCTTCTTCAAGACAGCGACCGTCGAATCCACGCTGCGCGTGACGGTCTCGTGGATGACGAGCTCGGTCACGCGCTGGCGCTTGCCCTTCGAGGCGAAGCGCGCGCAGCCGTCCTCGAGGAAGGTCCGCACGACGACACCGTCGGGTGCGCTCGTGACGACGCCGCGAACGACGAGGCCGATCACTGCTCGGGCTCCTTCGCACGGGCTGCCTCGGAGAGGCGCGCCTCGATCTTCAGCCCCTGCGGAAACCAGCGAACAACGTCCTCCGCGGCGACCGGCTTGGCGAGCTTCGGGTCGACGGCGCCCTGCTTATCCTTGAGCAGCGGGATCACCTTCTTGCGCTTCACCAGCTCCGCGTGGACCTCGTCGACGAGCATCCGGTGGAGGTGGCCGAAGCTTCCCGGCGCCGGGTGTGCTGGCTCGTTGTCGGGCGAGCGCAACAGGAACTCCGTCGAGCGGCAGGTGGGACACGCCGGCAGCGGCACGACGCCCGCGTCGGTCTGGTCATCTCGCGCGACGCCCACCTCGAGCGAGTCGAGCTTGATGCGATTCTCCGCGGCGCACTTGCCGCAGCGCTGGAGGACGTCCGTGGTGTTCAGCTCGTGGATCGACATCGAGGGCTCCTCACGCGACCGCCGTGTACGTGCCGAACCACCAGACCGTCCCGAGCGCGGGGATCGTCTGGTAGCTGAAGTAGCCGAACCCATCGCGATCGACGGTGAAGGTCGACGGGTTGCCCGTGAAGCCGCTGGACTGACTGAGCGACGAGAACGTGATCGACGACGGCGACGCCGGGAACCGGTTGCGAAAGTTGGTCGCGCCGCCGCCCGCGAGCGTGTGCGCCGCGGTGTCGGCGTTCGAGTACTCCATGCCGAGGCGCCCGATCTCCTGGACGCTTCCGGTCAGCTCGAACGCCGAGTTCGTGGTGCTGCTCATGGGCAGGTTCCACGAGCGGTCCCACGTCGTGAACGTCGCCTCGTTGTTGAAGTCGTGCAGGAACTCGAGCGAGTTTCTGCCGAAGCGGAAGGCCGCCGAGTTGTAGAGCGTGCTGTCGCGCGTCCAGCCCGCGCCGTTCCACGAGGCGTTCAGCGTGAACCACACGGAGTCGCTGTCCGCGTAGATGCGCAGATGGGTGGGCGCAGTGCCCGACGCGTTCGAGTCGAGGATGAGCGCCTTCGAGCCGCCGAGCGCGGGCTGGCGAATCGTGCGGTGCTGACCGGGGCTCGCCTCGTTGCCCCGGAAGTGGTCGCCCTCGAGCGCGTCGGCGATCTCCGCGAGCGACGTCTCGACGTTCACGGCGTTGAGGTTGTTGCCGGCATCGGCGACGGAGACGGCGCTCGCGGCGTGAGCGCCCGCGGCCTGGTTCACGTGGCCGTTGAGCCCGCCGAGCAGCGTCACGAGCGCCGCTCGCAGTGTCCCCGCTCCGATGGCGGTCGGCGCGCCGGCGATGGCGTCGACGCCCACGAGGCCCGCACCCGGAGCGGAGGCGCCCGTCGCGAGCAGGTCGGTGACGATCTCCTGCAGCTGCGACTGGACGTTGATGCCCGCGATGTTGTTGTGCGCCGTCGCGACGATGGCGCTCGCCGCATGCGCGCCGGTCGCGGCGCTCACGTGCGTGTTGAGGAAGCCGAGGAGCGCGGCGAGCTGCGTCTTCACGGTGCCTGCGGCCAGCGCGTTCGGTGCGCCCGCCGACGCGTCCACGCCGACGCGCGTGGCACCCGAGGAGCCGCCGGCACCGGTCGTCAGGTCGTCGACGACCTCGTCGAGGGCCGCCTGCACGTTGGCTGCGCCGACGAAGCCGTGCGCCACGTAGTCGATCGCGGTCGCCGCGTGCCTCCGGGCTGCGGCCGTGAAGTGGTCACGCAGCTCGGCGTCGACCTCGTCGAGAGACGCCTGCACCGTCGCGGCGAGCGGGGCCAGGATGCTCCACGCCCCCGACACGACGGAGACCGACGTGCCCTGCGCGAAGATGAAGGCCTGCCGGCGCGAGCTGTCGAGGTCACCGACGAGGATCTGGGTCTGGCCGGGGCGGCGGCGAACGTCACAGAGGAGGAGCTCGTCGGCCTGCAGCGCGGGCTTCGGCGCCACGCCGATGAGCCCCTCGGGCGCCTGGCGCACCACCAGCTCGAACGACTCGTCGCGGCGGAAGAACACCTGCTGGGAGTTGCCGTCCGTGCGCGGGTCCGAGAGCAGGCGCTTGAAGCGCAGGAAGACGCCGAGCCAGCGCTCGTTGCCCACCGTCGCGACGTCAGTCGGGATGCCCACCAGGTCGACGGCGCAGTCCACCGTCTGGCCCGTGCCGAAGAACATGCGCTGGCCGAGGTTGTCGTAGGCGCGCGCGGGTGCCGTCAGGTCGACCGTCAGATCCGGCACCGGCGAGTGCGGCGCCGGGACCGCCCCGGAGACGATGCCGTAGATGTTCAGGTCAGCGGCGAGGTCCCGGTCCGCCTTCTCGAGCAAGGCGAACGCGAGGTCGAGCTCGGCCTCGGTGACCCGCTGACGGAAGTAGAAGTCGACGCGATCGGCCATGTCCTTGCCTCGGAGCGCACGGGGCCCTCCGGTGAGGCAAAGCCGTCCGGCGAGGCTCTCGGGGACAGGGCGTCAGTGCAGGTCCGTCGTCTCCCCCAGGTCGCTGAGACCCAGCTCCCAGTGGTTCGGCACGATGGGCGGGAGCGGCTCGACCAGGTCCACGAAGTG
>JBBRLQ010000075.1:0-5991 GCA_038231275.1 Polyangiales bacterium | reverse complement strand
CGTTGGACACCACCGACACCGTCCCAGGCTGCGGGGTAAAAGCGTAGCCCTACGCCGGTGGCGGAGGGGTTAGTGCGCCGGGATGAACCGGCAGAGAGGAGAAGATGGAAGAGCTTCACGTTGAAGGAGTAGCGACCCACAACGACCCTGAGTCATGCGTCGACGTCCGCGAGGACGGAGGCGAAGCGTTTGACAAGGGCACGTGCGGGCTGGGTATTGAGCCGCGAAATCACACATTTCGGGACGCCGACGCCGTTAACCCTTCAGCGCCGGCCTCAGCGTGATCCACTTCGCGACGCCGAAGTGATCCACGCCCGACGATCCCTGGCGCCGCGGAGCGGCGGGATCGTGACCCACCCCAAGTCGTCGGTCGGACGGATCCACGCGTGTGCGCAGCAACCGCGCGAGGGGCTTGGTGCCCGTGCCCGCGGCCCCGCCCAGCAGCGGCCAGTCAATCCACGCGTTGGGTCAGAACAGCTCGTCGTCCGACCTGGACGCCGGCGCCCCAGCAGCGTCGCGCACGGCGCGCCTGTAGCGCTCGAGCAGCACGCGAAGCCCTGCCTCGCGGCAGCAGATGGCGCGTGCGAGGAGCACGATCAGGCCGTGCTCCCGGAGCGTGTGCCAGTCATTCCTGAGCGTCGGGTGCTCCGCCACCAGCGCGCTGCTCGCCACGCCCAGCGCGTGCTGGAGAAGGACGATCGCGGCGAGCTCCGGTGCGGCCACCAGATCGTGCACCGACGGCGGTGGGGCCGGCGGCGGCGCGGACCGACGCCGCGGCTTCCTCGTCACGGCGCGGGCGACTCCGGCGCGGGCGACTCCGCCGCGGGTGTCCTTCCGGCGCGCTCCGCCGCCACGTGCTGCCTGTAGCTCGGTCCATCGATGTCGATCCGGATCGCGTGCATGGCGAGTCGGTCGAGAATGGCCGCCGCCACGGTCGCATCGCCGAGGTACTTCCCCCACTGACGAAGATCGATGTTGGACGTGACGGCCGTGGAGAGCTTCCCGTGCCGGCGGTCGAGGAGGTTGTAGAGGGTGTGCGCCGCCGTGGGCTCGTCGTCTCGCTGACGGACCTGGCCGAGGCCGACGTCGTCGATGATCAACAGATCCGGGCGCGCCCACGTCTTGAGGCGTCGCGGGTAGGTACCATCGGCGAGCCCGGCGTGGAGGTCGGCCAGAAGGTCGACGCATCGTGCGTAGCGAAGTGAAACGCCCTGCACGCACGCGCGGAGGCCCAGCGCTTTGAGGATGTGACTTTTTCCCGTCCCGGTCTTGCCGGTGATGATGAGGTCGTCGTGGCGACGAACGAAGTCGAGGCGCGCCAGCTCGAGAATGAGGCTCTTGTCGATCGACGGCTGGAAGTCCCAGTCGAAGGTCTCGAGCGTCTTCCTCTCGACGAGCTTGCTCGTGATGATCCTGCCGTCGAGCCGCGCGGCCGACTTGTGATCGACCTCGCCGGCGAGCACGTTCTCGAGCAGTGCGGTGGGACCGGGCCGCTCGCGCGTGGCCCACGCGAGGTGGTCGTCGAGCGATGCCGCCGTGTGGGTGAGACCCAGATACGCGAGATGGCGACGGAGCCGATCGATGACCACGGTTGCATCGTCCGGGGCAACAGTGGGCGCTCGCTCAGGTGTCTTCGGTTTGGCCATGTGGAACCTCCATAGTTGTGCGCGGCGCGCCGGGCACGGCGTCGTATTCGGCGAGATCACGGGGCGCGGTCACGGTGGGACCGAGCGCGTCGTCGATGCGGCGGGCGGTCTCCTCCGCGACGTACTCGTCCAGCGTCCGGGGCGGAGCGCGGCGCTCGAGGATGCGCTCGACCGAGGGCGCGTCCAGCGCGCCAAAACGGAGGGCGTGCGCCAGCGCCGCATCGACGTCCGCGCTGTCGTAGCGAGCGCGCAGGAGAAGGATTTGCCGGGCGTGATGTGTCCACACGCGCGGCGCATAGGCGGCGGAGAGCTGGGGCAAGAACGCGGCGGCGCCGTCGCCGAGCTGCTCGAAGGTGCTGCGTAGCTTGTCGACGTCGATGGCGGCCTGGCGCTCGGGATGAGGATGAAACCCATGCGGGTCGATCTTGTCGCCGCGGCCTCGCGGGCGGAGCTCGTAGCGCGCCAGGCACGCGAGGTTTGGGCCGTATACGAAGAGCTCCGTCTGCGTGATGCGCAGCGGGAGGAAATCGGTCACGTGGTCATAAGGGACGGCGTAGCGATTCCCGAGCCACTCGACGTACCCGTCGATGCTGCAGAGGCGGTAGGCGACGCGAGCCGTGTCGTAGGGGTGCGTCGGCAGCGGAAGCAGGTGGGGCGCCTCCTCGCGAAATCGATCGAGCGCGCACTGCCCGTGACGCTTGCGGGTGTCGACGATGCGGTCGAGCCAGTCGGCGAGCTGCGCCGCGAAGTCGTCGCGATCGCGGAACGACCGACCATTGAGAAACGATCGCTCGTGCTCCCAGAAGCCCCGCTCGACGCGAGGTTTGGCGTTGGGCTTCCCGCGCACCGCCGCAGGGCGGATCCCATAGTGAGAGGCGAAGGCGAGATAGCGCGGATTGTAGATGGGCTGGTTTCCCTCCCACCGGAGCACGACGGGTTTCTGGCTGTCGTACTTGCAGGCGCTCGCGCAGCCGCCGAAGCGGGCGAAGGCCTTCTCGTGTCCGTCCATCAAGGCGAAGAGATCGACCGAACCGAAGACGCCGAAGTATTTTCGCCGCGAGAAGACCAGGACGTAGGAGAACAGTTGCACGATCTCTTTTCGGCCATCGGTGTACGCGAGCTCGTACGGCGACCAGTCACTCTCGGCCATCTCCCCCGGTCCGAACACCGGCGCTTCGAGGCTCGGCGTGGGCGGCGCCGGCGGGCGCGCGGAGCGCACGTAGTCTTTGATCGCCGTGTACCCGCCGGTGAATCCTTCGTCCCCCAGGATCTCGAAGACCCGCTGCGCGCTGATGTCGGGATAGCGCGCGAAGAGCTCCGCGATGCGCGGGCGGTAGTCATCAACCTTGGACGCGCGCGGCGCACGCGGAGGCGGCGCGGCGAGCCCCGAGTGGCCCGTGCCACGCTCCTTCGCGCGAGCGCGCAGGATCTTCCTCACGGTGTTGCGGCTCACGCCGAGCGCGCGGTGAACGGCGCGTCCGCTCATTCCCTCGGTTGTCAGGAGTGCGATCTGATGAACGAGCTCCTCGCGCGTACGCCAGCGCGCCGTCACGCGACCTCCGACTGCACGAGCCAGCGGCGGATAGTTTCCGACAAGGCGACGAGCACGCGGGGGAGGTCGACGACACTGTCACGAACCACCAGAGCTGCTGGATCCACGACCGCGAGGCTGGCTTGCAGCCTCACGACGGTGCGTCGGATGATGGCTGTATCGAGCACGATCGTTTCGAATGCGCCGCGCACAGTAGGAGCGCCGGGTCGTCGCCCCGGCGATGATCCCGCGCCCCAGCGCTGCAGCACTGCCTGCCTCTCGGCGGGCTCCGCAGCCTCCACCATCTCGCGAACAAGGATCGCCGTCTGACGGACGGTCAGGCCGCGACGGACTGCGACGCCGGCCGCAGCGGATTGGTTGCCACGTGGCAACGCCGCGACGAGGACCGCCGCTCTCGGCGCCAGCATTCCCAGGCGGACATCCGCTTGGACGTCGCTGACGAGCGCCTCGACGAGCACGAGGCGCCGGCACACCCAGCTCTTGTGGCAACGAAGCCGCGCGGCGATCGCTCCCTGGCTCACGCCGTGGTCGCGATGGAGCGACCGCACGATCCACGCCTCCTCCAGCGCGGTGAGGCCTCGGCCGGCGTGGAGCTCGCGCATCTGCACGGTGGCATCGATGACGTCGACGTCGGCGACGACGACGTGGAGGTCGCGGAGCCCGAGCCCCCGAGCAGCGCGGAGGCGCTTGAACCCGTCGAACACCTCGAGCGTGCCGTCCCTCTCGAACCCGCGGAGCGGTGACAACTGACCGTGCTGCCTCAGCGACGCCCGCATCGCCACCAGGGACGCGGCGTCGGCGAGGCGAAGGGGGGCGAGGCGCTCACCGAGGTCGGTGACGGCCACGAGGCGTACAGCGGCGGTAGCGAGGGTCACGGCCCGGACGCCATCACGGCCGGCTCACCGCGGTCCATGCCGGTCCGTGACGCTGTCCACGCTGACGCCCGATCTGCAGCCGATTTCCGCAGTGGCGATGGCGGAAGGTAGCTCGTGACACGCGCCCGCAGTGTCCACGTCGCTGGGCGAAAATGCGCCGCATTCGCGGACGATCCGCATCGCTTCGCGCCGGAAGGTAGCCCGTGACAGCGCCGTAATCCTGTCCACCATTTCGCGTAGTTTTCGCTGCAACTCCGGCCGCTTGGCCTCCGAAGCCGGCGCGTGACAGCGCGCCGCCTCGAGGCTCTCCCGGCGCTTCCTCTGCCTCGCGAGCTCGTCGATCCGGTGGCCCTCCAGGTCCGAACGCCGGCGACGCCGTGCGAGCCGGTTGCGCCTCCGCTTCCGGCACGCCTCCCCGCACACCCGCTGGTGCTCCAGGGCCCTCGCCGCCGGGGCGAACCGCTTCCGACACTCCGTGCATCGACGCCTCGCCATCGACCGCGAGGGTCCGCGCGGCGCCGGGCGGCGGCGGACTTCCTGGCGCCGGCGGGTGGATCACGATCCCGCCGGATCGCGGCAGGGGATCAGGCGGCGGGGTGGATCACGATCGCGGCGGCGGGTGGATCACGACGAGGCCGCCGCTGAAGGGCTCGACGTCGCGGGGAACCGGCGCGTCGCCGCCGAGTGACATGTGGGGACGGTCTTCGTTGTAGTAGGCGACGTGCGGGCGGACCAAGCGGAGTAGATGGCGCTCGCCGAGCACGATGACGTGGTCGAGCAGCTCTCGCCGCAGGTTCCCGACCCACCGCCCGGCGAAGCCATTCTGCCAGGGCGACCGTGGCGCAGTCCGCAGCTGGCGAACGCCCAGATTGGCGACGCGAGCGTCGAACGCGGCGCCGAAGATGCTGTCGCGATCACGGATCAGCCGCGCGACAGGCGGGACGTCCGGACCCAGTGCCTCGACGAGTTGTTGCGCCGTCCACGCCGCGTACGGGTGCGACGTCACGTTGACGTGGAGAACCCGCCGTCGCTCCAGCGACAACACGAAGAAGACGTAGATCACCCCGAAGGTCACGGTCGGCACCGTGAGAAAGTCGACGGCGATCGTCCCAGCGAGGTGGTTGCGGACGAACGTCTTCCACGTCTGCGATGGCGGGCGGCGAGGTCTCTCGGGCCGCTTCGGCATGTACTTCGCGACGGCGTCCTTGCCGACCGAATGCCCCAGCATCGCGAGCTCGTTCGCGATCCGGCGCCGACTCCACGTCGGATTCTCCTGTGCCATGCGCTCGATCAGCGCGACGATCTCGTCGGCGAGTGGCGGGCGCCCGACCCGGCGCGACTTCCATGCCCAGAAGCGCGCGTACCCACGCCGGTGCCACGCGATCACCGTCTCCGGCTTCACGATCGCGAGCGCGTCGCTCCAGCGCGACCAGACTCGCGAGAGCGCGATCCAGAACATGCGGTCGATCGGCCGGAGCTGCGGTCGAGGCGTCGCGCGCTGGTGAATCGCGAGCTGCTGGCGGAGCGCCAAGTTCTCCACGACGAGGCTCGCGCGCGGGCGGAGGGCGGCGACCAACGCGCCGAGGATCGCCTTGAGGATCGCCCACACGATCGAGACAGTCGCCCAAGCTGGCACGGCCGTCATCGGCGATTCGTTCCGGCCGATCCGGTACGCTGGGCCACGGCCCCATGCTTGCGCTCTGCCCGAATATGCGTCGAAACGCATTTGTCGCCACCACAGCTGCTGGGTGACGTCCGCCGTGAACGTCGACGCCCTCGGCGGTGCGGCGCGCGATCGGTAACTCCGCGAGAACGTCCTCCAACAGTTTGGATTGCGCCATCGATGCCGGCGAAATCACGATCTCGTCGAGTGGGACTTTGCCGCCGTAGCGTTCTTTGAGCTTCGCCGCGACGACTG
>JBBRLQ010000074.1:0-6592 GCA_038231275.1 Polyangiales bacterium | reverse complement strand
TTCGTCTCGCGATGCAGCGTGGGCACGACGTACCACTTCGAATACTGGAAGGTCGCTGCGCCTCCGCCGCCCGTCTACGTGTCGACGCCACAAGGCAGCATCCTCATCCCGGTCGGCCCCGCGCCGACGACCGCGCCGTCGACGTGCTCCGCGTCCGTCGGTTGCCACGACGCCGCGACCGCGTCGTGCCAGCACGGCCCGAGCGGCGCCGCGTACTACATGAAGCGCGGCGGCGTCGCGTACGCGAAGGAAGTGAGCCCCGGCGCGCGCACGTTCGCGTGGACGGAGTGGAACACCGGCATCGCGCACGACACGGTGCAAGTGTGCGCGGCGACGACGGGCGGTGAGACATGCTCGCCGACGATGACCGTGACGTTCCCGCATCACGCGTGCCCGAGCTTCCTCGACGCGGGCAGCGGCGGCGGCGGCAACTACTGAGCGAGGAGCGATTTCTGAGCGAGGATCTCGTGCGCGCCCGCGCCGATACGCATCACGGGCTCTGACCTTCTGGGCAACCCTGGCAAACGCCGGTCTTGTAGGAGCAGACTTTCGGATCGGTGCTCGGCGGCGGGTAGATGTCCTGGCGGCACGGGTTGTACGCATCGGGGCCCAACCGCCCGTACGCACTCTGCACCATCCCGATCGCGGTCGGCAGATCCCACCACGGCATGTACGTGACCAGGCTGAAGTACGTGTCGACGAGCGCCATCGCGCAAAGCGAGACCTTGTCCACGTCGGCCGGCGGCGTCGGCACGCCGGTGACGCCGGCCGGGCCGTACCACCGCTGAACCGCCTGCGCCTTCGCCGTGGCGGGATCGAGCGTCGGGTCATCGCCGATGAGTCGGATGAACTCCGCGGCCACCAGATCCTGCGCTTCGTATTGGCGAATGTCCGGCAGGGCGGTCGCGTACGACCAGCCGACGCCGGTCATCCTGCCGATGACGCCCGCCGCGATCATGTGGTTTGCAAGCATGTAGGGAGTCGGCAGCGCGCCGGACGAGAGCTGCACGTTACCTACCTGAAGCACGTTCGCCTGCACGATGCCGGGGAGCGTCGGGTACTTTTCGGTCGGTACCGTCGGCAATTGCGCCTTGTACGCGACGCGGAACCAGCCGGGCGCCTGCGGATCGTACGTCGGCGAGCCACAGACGAGCAGCGGGAGCGTCGCCGTCGTGAGCTGGGGATTCTGCGTAAGGAGCGTCCCGAGCATCGAGCGGATGTAGTCGGCGTTGTTCGTCGCATCGTCGAAGAAGAGCGACGACATCATGATCGGGAAGTAGTCGTTCGGATACTCGCTTTGGCCCGATCCGGGCGCGGCGATCGGGTTCACGTCGACGATCGTCGTGTAGGCGCCGAGCGTCGCGCTCGATGCCCCGCAGCACGTGAGCAGGCTCTGCCAGCGAATGAGCGTGTTGTTGTAGAGGTAGTCGGCGTGCTGCATGGCGATGTACGGCGGGTAGTGCATCAGCGTGACGGCCTTCTGACTCCACATCGCCATGCCGAGCGGGAGGCACAACGCCCACTCGCAGAGACCGTCCGAGCCGTTGACTTGGAAGCCCGACATCGGATTCCACGCGGACGTCGTCTGCATCTTCTGCGCGCCGTTCAGCGCCTTGAAGCCCGCCTGAAGGAACGCCTGATGCGCGAACGCGAAGCCCGTGACAGCCGGTTTCACGGAGTCGTCGAACGTCATCATGATGGTGAACGGATCGTGCGGGGCTTGGTCGGACCCGCCCACCACGATCGAGGCGATGCTCGGAAGAAGCCCCTCGCACTGGAGGGAGCTCAGCGTGTAGTGGCGGATCACGTCGTTCAGCGACGCGAACGCAACAGGCGGCTCGAGCGGCGGAAAGAGCCTCGTCGGCGGATTCGGGGTCACTACGGAGACGGGCGGATACAACTGCGAGGTCCCGAGCGGCAATACGTACGTGATGATGTCGATCAATGGGTCGTCTCCCTTTGGCATGCGAGGAGAGCACGAACGCGCGCTTCGAGTCAGCCTCGCGCATCACCGACACCGCATTGGAGAGAAGGACGCCGTAGAGGGCCAGCACGGGCATTCGAGTTCATCCACAGTCGCGTGAGGAGAGAGAAGTCCGGATGACCGTCAGACGGCAGCTCGCGTCGACGCGCAGGCTCCCACGTCGCGAGCGAATCGACGTTCAAGCGGTCACGCGTGGCGATGACAGCACGAAGCGCCGCGTTCACTGACTCGGAATCGGGGAACTGCGCGGCGACACTGCGGTCGTTTTCGGCGGGACCGACGGGGCGGATGGTCGGTAGCGGATCAAGCGATGGCGCGCTGTGGACGCCGGCATCTGCTAGTTTCATCGCATGGCTCGGAAGCGCCCTGCGCGCGATGCGGCGCAAGAGCTCGAGGCGATGTCGCCCGAGGAATCGCTGGAAATCGGCGTGGCGCTCTGGACCTCGGACCTCGCGCGGCTCGCGTGTCCACCACCGTCTCCGCGGCCGCCGTCGCTCGCCATGTCGATACGGATGCTCCGTGCGCGAAAGCTTCGATGACTTCTGTCGCGCGTGCCTCGATCTTCTGAGGGCACGACGCACCAAGTACGTGATCATCGGCGGTGTGGCGGTCACGGCAGTCGGCGAACCGCGTTTCACTGCCGATCTGGACGCCGTGATCTTCGTCGACGAAAAGGCGATCGAAGCTCTGCTCTCTGCGGCAGCAGCTCGCGGCTTCGAGGTCGATATCGAAGCCGAACGCGAGGCGATCGCTGCGGGACGATCCCTTCGTCTGACGCGAGGCCGCTTTCATTTCGATTTGATGATCCGGAGCCTCTTCATCGAGGATCAGGCGCTCGAACGGTCACGAACGATCAAGGTCTTTCGCCGCGCCGTCCGCTTCCCGACTCCGGAGGACTTGCTGATCCTCAAGCTCGCCGCCGGTCGCCCGCGTGATCTGCTCGACGCGGAAGGCATCATGCGCCGCCACGCGCGAGCGTTCGACCGAAAGTACGTCGAGCGAACGCTGCGCGCGCTTTGCGATGTCGCCGAAGACGACGTGTTTCTCTCTCGGTGGCGCGCGGTGAGCGGAACCGAATGACATCGCACGCGCTAATGGCGCGAGCGTCCCGTCTTCGCGCCGGCCTGATTCTCGTTACAGTACGCCATGCGCTACTCGTACGAACGCGTGAACGACGTCGCTCTCTTCCGGGAGCTCAACGCGGTCTTCGGCGAAGCGTTCGGCGAACGGAGCACCTACCAAGAAGCCCCTCCGTCGGACGCTTATCTCCGCGCGCTCCTCGCGAAGCCGCACGTGATCCCGCTCGTCGCGCGCCACGAAGGCGCCGTCGTCGATGGTCTCGTCGCGTACGTCCTCGAGAAGTTCGAGCGCGAGCGAAGCGAGGTCTACATCTACGATCTCGCCGTCGCGGAGGCGCATCGGCGAAACAAGATCGCGACGGAGCTCATTCATCTCTTGCGGCGCATCGCGAAAGAAGCGGGCGCGTACGTCGTCTTCGTGCAAGCGGACTACGGGGACGATCCGGCGATTCGGCTCTACGAGTCGCTCGGGACGCGCGAGGAAGTGCTGCACTTCGACATCGTGGTGTGACGCTCAGCGCGGCACCAAGCGCGACACCACCGCACGCGCGATCGCCGCGTGCGCCGCGTTCAACCGGGCGGGACAGCCTGCAGCGCGCTCTGCCGTCGGACGGCGACGTTTCGCCCCTCGTCAGACTCGACCGCGCCGTCAACGCCCCGCAATTGCGGTGGCACATGACTTGAAGTCGGAAGACGTATGGCCCGATTCGGTATCGGCGTTCTGCTCCTCGCGACCTCGTGTGCGGTGGTGCAGGCGACGCCACCTACCAAGGCCGCGACCACCGGGTGCGCCTTTGGCGACTTCCGAAGCTGCGCCACTCTATGCGAGCTGGGGAGCGCCGAGAGCTGCAACAACGCGGGAGCGCACTGGGAGCTCGGCTCGGGAGTCGCTCGCGATGTCGACGCAGCGGCGAAGTACTACGCGCGCGCGTGCAATGCGGGGGCTGCTGCAGGGTGCGAGAACCAAAAGCGCGTTCGCGTGGCGAAGCCGGCGGCCGCGATCGACCGGGACCTGCGGTCGGATGCGCCCACGCCCGGAACGTTCGAGTCGACGGGCGGGCTGCTCGGCACGTGGAACGCGACGGCGCTCGATTGCTCCTCCGGAGCGAGTCAGACGGCCCTCGGAGCGCTCAGCTGGGCGGTGTGGAGTGGAAGCGGTTACTCGCTCCAGCTCCACGCGAAATCCGGCGAGGTGTTCGCCATCGGCATCCAGCGCGCAAGCCCCTTTCGCAGCGTCGACGTCTCGCGACAGCAGTGCTCCCGATTCGACGCCACGTTGCGCCCGCAAACGGGCGGGACCATGGCGGCCGACGTGGAGCTGGATTGCACCACGACGGACGGCGGGCGTGTGACGGCGTCGATCCGCAGCGCGGCCTGCGGCGGTATGTGACGTCGGCGGTCGTCGATCGAAGGCGCGCGCGTGGGATCCGTCAGCGCTTCAGTGTCCCCTGCGTCGCGCACACCGTCGTGACGTGCGGGCTCACGATGGCCGACGGATCGATCGTCGCCGCGCCGCACCACGTGTTGATACGCAGCCGACCGGCGCCGCCGCCGCCGGAGCCGGGTGCCGCGCCGCCGTCGCCGATGGTGCCGTCGCCGCCGTTGATGTTCGCCGCCGCGCTTCCGGCGCCGGTGTTGGGCCCCGCGACGGCGGGTTGGTCGGTGGCCGTCGCCGTCGCACCCTGGAGCTCGGCGGTGCCCGCGTAACGACCTCCGCCGCCGCCGTTCGCGCCGAGGCGGCCGGAGATGCGGATGATCGGCGCTTCGAGAAGCACCGCGCCGCCCGATCCTCCGCCGCCCCAGTAGCCCGAGCCGCCGGCGTTGATCGATCCGACCGTTCGAATCGTGATGCTTCCGCCCGCCGAGATCTGAAGTGCGCCGCCGCCCGCGCCTGCATACCCGTTGCCGGGGCCACCGTTCGCGTAGCCTCCGGCGGACCCGCCGACGAGCGGGATCAGGTCGGCGTGTCCGTACATGCTGCCGCCGGGCGCGAGCGGCGCGACACCTGCAGCACCTCCGCCGACGCCGCAGAACGAGCCGCCACCCGCCGCGCTGTTCGGATACGAGATGCTGAGCCCGTTGCCACCGCCGCCGGGGCCCTGCGCACCCGAGCCGAAGACGGGGTTGCCGCCCGAGCCGGGGCCGTTGAAGGCTCCGGCGATCGCGATGTCTCCCTGAATGTCCACGTCGCCGACGACCGCCAAGATGACGGGGCGCGGTTCGACGTTGCTGAGCAACGTCAGCACGGCCGACGATTGGATCGTCAAGCTCGACACGATGTAGAGATCGGCCTGCGTGGCGTCGTTGAGCGTGATCGTCACCGGTGTCGGGAGGGACGCCGCCGTGCAGCTCGCGGTCGAGCACACGTACGCCGGCGGGCTCGTCCAGCTGACGCCGCCGTCCGGCGTGCCGCCGTCGGTGATCGCGAGCGCGCGCGGATCGAAGTTCGACGGCGAGTAGCCGAGAGGGCCCGCGTCGGCGCCCGCCTCTATGATGCATCCGGCGTCGACGACGACGCCCGTGTCGACGCTGGTGTCCGCGCCCGCGTCGACGCCCGTGTCCGGTGCAGCGTCGAACCCCGCGTCGACCTCGTTCGGGTCGAAGCACGCGTTGCGGACGCACACCTGATCTTTGATGCCGCATGCTTGCATCTCGGAGCAAGCGTTGCGGCACTGGCTCTCCGCGCAGACGAGGCCGCCGGTGCACGGCTTGGCGGCGCTGCACGCCTTCTCTTGATCGAGCAGGCACACGCTGCCGCTTTCGGTCGCGGTGCAGCGCTCGGGCGTGGGGCAGTCGCGCGTCTCCGCGCACGCCGCGTGGCAACGCGAGAACACGCAGACGAGCGCGGCGTTGCAGTCGCTGTTCAGCGAGCACCCTTCCGCGATCCCCGCCGTCGCCGGCGTGCTGCTGCAGCTCTGTGTGACCGCCGCGATCGCGATCGCGATCCCCGTCAAAGCCAACGCTACGAAGCGACGGTTCATACAAAGCCCTCCCGAGGTACGCCCTCAAAGCGAGCACGCCGGAGGGTTGGTGTCCAGCGCACGAGGCTGGATTGCGGGCAGGTACGCGCTCTGATGCGCGCGCAATCCAATCGATCGCCGCGCGACTCGCCGTCGCAAAACGGCGCCGCGATCGCGAAGGCGCGTCAGCGCGATACGAGCGCGAGCGCGAGCATGAGCGCGTCGCCTCGGAGCGCCGCCGGTCCGTTGCTCGAGGCCGGCGGCTCCACGTCCAGCAGCTCGGCGTTGACGCGCGCCGCGACGGTCTCCGCGTGGCTCACGTCGCGCACCGAAGGCGCAGGGCGGACGGCGTGCGGACCGTGCTCGCGAAAGCTTTCGGAGGTCTGATTCACTCCGCTCTAGTGTGAAGCACGGTCTCAGCGGCGCCACCCGACTGCACTTCAGCGCGGAGCTCTGGAAGCGTCTGCGCGCCGCAGGGTGAGGTGCGGTTCATCGCGATCGGGCGCCTGTCGCGTGACGCGCAGCCGGTCGCGCTACTTCCGCATGAACTTCATGTAAGCGAACACCGC
>JBBRLQ010000073.1:0-6939 GCA_038231275.1 Polyangiales bacterium | reverse complement strand
GACGCCCACGAACAACGACGCGACGTCGGCGTCGGACTCCGCCGAGCTCGCGTCCGTCTTAACGTCCACGGCGACCCCGGAACAGTTTGCTCACCTGTTCGCGGTTCGCGAGTGGCTCTCTCCTGCGGAGCAAGCCCTCGTCGAACACGTCATCAAGCGCATGCCACCCGAGCTGTTGACCCAGTACCTCGGAACGCTGTCGGCGATGTCGATCGACGACGCGACGACGTTCATCCGCACGCTCATCGCCAAGGCCCGGCCCGCGACATCGCGCTGACTGTCGCACTCACCAACCCTTTCCACCCTCCTTCAGGAGAACGAACGTGATCGCGTCCCCCATGAATGACCACGGATGCCTCGGTCCGACGACCGAACAGATCCGCGCCGAGATCACCGACGGCAGCCCGGCCCTCATCGAGCTCGCCGAGCGGTTCGCGAACACAAGCGACCTCGCGGCGTGGTTCCGCACGCTGCCGCAGCGTGACGACGACGGCCTCCCCGGCGACGGTCCGAAGGTCGATGCGTGCCGGCCGGCGCAGAGGCTGAGGTTTGACGCGGTCGATCCGAACTGCTTCGAAAGGTCCGCCCGGTTCATTGGCACGGCAGAGCTGATCGATCCCGATCATGTCTATCGCCTCGCCACGATCTCGACGCCGAATGGCCTCCACACGTTCCCGACGTGCGACGGCGAGCCCGTCGTTCTCGATCCGAAGGGCGTGCGCAACACGCCGCGCGTCGCACCTTCGATGACCGACAACGCGACGCGGCGCCTCCGCATCCAGCGCCTCATGGGAACCGACGAGACCAAGGGCGTGCGAGGTGATCTCGCACGTGCGCGCCGCACCAAGGAGCTCGGCCACACGACCTGGGTCCACGGCGAGCCGATCGACGACGCGATCGCTACCTACGAACAGGCGCTCGTGCGCTACCAGGCCACGCTCGACGAGCTGGATGCCGACGATGACGAGCCGAGCGGTGCTCGGAACGGCGCCTGCCCTGGCCCGATGGTGCTCACGCCGATGCAGGCGATCGATTGGATCGCGGATCTCGCACGTGAGCGCGTCGAGGCGCTCCCCGGCATGGCTCGCCACGTGAACCGCGGCCATCGCGCGATGCGCGCGGCGCTGCTCATGCTGCCCATCTGCATCGCCGACGCCCAGGCCGTCGCGCTCGTTCTCGCGCTCGCCGAGCGCGAGGCACGCAGCTACGGCATGCCGGCGCTCAAGGTCGTTCACTCCACGGCGCGAGCGCTCGACTCGATCGATCGTGTCGCCGCGGAGCGCTCCACCACGCCGCCGCGCAACTTCGCACCACTCGCGACCCTCGCACTCGGGATGCTCAACGACAAGAACGTTCAGTCCTGGCTCGGTGCTGTCACCCGCGTGGGCGGACGGGTTCTCGGCGGCGCTGGTGTCGAGGTCCTCAAGTCGCAACTCGCCAGTGTTGGCGTGAGCCAGCCGATTCTCTCCGCGTTCGAAAGGGAGCTGAATCACGAAGGGCTGACGCTCGGCGCGCTGAGTAAGCCGTCGCCGATGCCCGGTTCGCTCGACGCGATGACGCCACAGGCGCTCGCAGGCCGTTGGCTCGCACAGAAGCTCTGACCCCATCCCTCCGTCGACGCATGCCGCGTCGACGCCAATTTTCCCGCCGCCCGCCTTGCGGTGCGGCCAACGCGCTCGCCTCGCGAGCCGAAGGAGATCTCATGTCTGCGTCTCGCTCTGTCACTCGTCTCGGTACCAAGAAGAAGGCCGGTTCCAAGCTCGCCGCCGCGAAGGCGCCCTGGATCGATGGTGACATCGACTACGGTCCGGCCGTCACCGCGGCGCGCGATCTCGCCACGTGGGCGCTCGACCTCGCCGAGCGCGACGTTGGCGACTGGCCGGAGGCGCGCAAGCGCATCCGCAACACGCGCCGGTTCGTGCTCGCGCGGATCGCCGGAAAGGACCGTCACATGCCGGTCGAGGACCTGATCTTCACGGCGAGTCTGCTCGCGCGCATCTTCGACGACGATCTCGACCTCGATATCGCCGACGCGTTCGAGATCTTCGGCGCGCTCGAGCTGCCGACCGATGTCGTGCCGGTCCGCGCGCCGACGCGCGCGCAGCCCATGTCCCCGCGTTCGTTCGTGCCGCCGCAGCTGCGGCTCTGCGACGAGTGCGGGCACGTCCACGAGCTCGGCCACCACTACGGCTACCGCAACGCCGCCTGATCGAACCAGGAGCCTCAACCGCAGGAGCATCCCCATGAAGAAGAAACCGCATCGTCATCATTCCAAGCGCAACAAGCCCTCGCGTCCGCGCAACGCCGCGACGGGCGCCGCACCCGCAACACCGCGCGCTCGCACGCGCAGCAGCATCACGCGTGCCGCGCCACCCGACTGGAAGACCATCGCCGCCGCGGTCGCGGGCGGTGCTGGTAGTGCCGCGCTCGGTGGCCTGGTCGTCAACCAGCAGATCCTCTCCCCCGAGGCCGTCGGCATCGGGCTGATGCTCGGCGGAGGCGCCACGGCGTACTTCTCCGACGGCACGCCGCGGATCGTCGGCACGAGCATCGCCGCCGCGGGCGCCGGGCAGTTCGCGCTCGCGCTCATGAACAAGCGCGCGCTGAAGGCGCACGGCCAGGCGAACGCGTTGCCCGCACCGGCGCAGGCGCAGCTGCCCGCACCACCCGCCGTGCCGAGGCAGAGCGCGAACACGGGCGGCATGGTCGTGGACATGTTCCGCGACGCCGCGAACGACCTCGATCTCGTCGAGGACGAGTGGCGGTATGGCGTGCGCGACGCGATGCCGTCCGATGGAGGAGAGCCGATCGTCATCGATCTCGACGAAGCGGCGTAACGGAGGAGAACGGATCGGAGCCTGGGTTCGCGCGAGCGGCCATGGCCGCCGCAACTGAAAGGAATCCTATGGACTACGATGTCATTTTTGCTGGTGACGAACGCAACGCCGACCACCGCACGGGCCGTCCCGTGTCGGGTGGCTCTCGCCGCCCGGGCGGTTCGCGCACGGTGATCGTTCCGCCGGGCGCTCGCCCGACGGTGATCACCGGTGGAGGTAGCTCGAACTATCGGCCGCAGTACGCGCCGCAGCAGTTCGCGCCGCAGTACATGCCGTACTACCCGCCTCAGGACTCGTTCGCGTCCCGCTTCGGGATGTCGACGGGTGAGCTGATCGATACCGGTATCCAGCTGCTCACCGCGATCACGCCGCTCCCCGCGGCGCCGGTCGCGCAGGGCGAGGCGTCGACCGATATCGACAACCTGATGACCTACCAGGGTGCGCTCTGGCAGCACGCGAAGCGCGACGAGCAGCTTCGTACGCTCGGTGGCCTGCTCGTTCGCATCCTGAAGTAGTGGAGGCATGACCATGGCGCTCTTCAACTCCAGCTCTCCCGCGTACAAGACGGCGACCTCGCCGAACGCGGTTGCGTATGCGCCGGTGGCGCCGTCGAGCGGGCTCGCGGGCTTGTTTGGCTCGCTGATCGGCGGCACGAAGCCGATCTACAAGTCGCTCGATGGTCAGGCCGGGCAGGCGCCGTCGTCGTCGTCGGGACTGCTTCGCATCTTCGTCGGAACTTCGCCGTCGTACAAGACGGCGCAGCCGGCGGACGCGGAGCTCGTCGACGACGAGGACGATGGCGACGCGGATGACGCGTGCCTGCCTCCGACCGACACGATCGTCGTGCTGTAGCGCCGCGATGGCGCAACGAGGCGTGCACTGAGCACGCCTGATCGAACTCGAACCTAGTCACGAACTCAAACCAAGGTGGCCCGCTGGTCGCTCGCGCGAACCGAGGCCCCGATCCGTCTCCTCCTCCTCTTCCTCCTCCTCCTTCATTCGAGAACCTCATGTCCAACGACGACAACACCTTCGGCGCTGTGCTCACGCTCGTCGTGGGCGGCGCAGCCGGCTACGCCGCTGGTCGGTGGATCGTCGAGCCGTGGCTCGCGACGCGCGCGGGCCATCCAGCAATCGCGTCCGGAACGAACCCATTGCGCCGCTCCCTCGCTACCGGACCGATCGATCCGTACGCCGGGCCTTCGGGCGAGATGAAGCCCGTCGATCCCTACGGCGACGAGCCGTCGCCGATCGTCGCCACGCCGATCGCGGTCGCGCCTGCTCCGAGTATGTCGACACCCTCGATCGATGGGCCAATCACGTCGCCCTGGCAGGTCGACCCGACACTCGCAGCACCCGCGCGCACCGACGGTCCGATCACGTCGCCAACGCCGCTCGTGGTCGCACCGAGTCCTGCGCCGGTCGTCACGACGCCGAGCCGGCCGGCGCCGACGCCACCGCCCAGCTCGAGCGGCAAATTCGCGACGTCGGCCGGCGTGCGCCGCTTCGACGCCGTGTTCGATCGCTACCGTGGCAGCATTCCGCTCAGCTATGTGCGCGCACTCGTCGAGCGCGAATCCGATGGCCGCCCCAGCGTGCGAACGGGCAGCGCCGTGGGCCTCATGCAGATCGTGCCCGTCGTGCTCGCTGACTATAACAAGCGACACGGCACGGCGTACCAGAGCGAACAGCTTGTCGAGCCCGCGACGAACGTCGCGATGGGTTGCGAGCTGTTGCGGCTGATCGTCGGGAGCTACCGCAAGAACCACCCGCGTATTCCGAACTTCCAGACCGACTGGAACAACCCGAGCTTCGTCGAGCTACTCACGTTCGGCTGGAACGCCGGCTTCTCCGAGGCCGGTGGCGTCGGACGCGTGGCGCGCTACCTCGAGCAGCTCGGCGCGGTCGACATCACGCTCGATCTGGTCACCGCGCACGCGCGTGTCGCGGGCGCCAGCAAGCATCTCTCCAACCCCGCGAAGGTCGCGTGGTGCAAGAGCGTTGTCGCGCTCTACCAGCGCGAGCGCGCGCTCGCACAGCCACCCGTAACCCTCGTCGCCTGAAAGGTCCCATGTCGAACACGACTCCTTTGATGTTGGGCCTCGCCGGTGGCTTGGCGCTCTGGCACTTCGCACCGATCGCACCTCCCGCCTTGCGAAACGCGAGCGGAGGTCCGTGCGCCATCCAGCTCGACTCGAGCGGGTTGTCGATCGACGGCGAGCTCGTCGACGTCGATGAAGCCGCGCGCCGCGCGAAGCTCGTCGGGCTCGCGCTCGTCACCGTGGCGCCGGACGCCTCGGCTTCGGTCTACGCCGCGTTGATGACCGGGCTCCAGCTCGCCGGGGTTCCGGCGCATGCGCGCACGCTGGTCGCGTCGAGGCGCAACGCGAATACCGAGACGTTCTCGGCGTTCACGCTCGTGACCTATCCCGAAGGTATCGGTGGCTCGCGCAAGACGAGCTGGTTCCGTACCGATGCGCCGATGACCTGGCGTGCGGCGCGCGACCAGCTCGTCGCAGCGGGCGTCATCGATCCGAGCGCGATCGCGCCGAAGCAGGCCGGCTACTGGAAGCTCGTCACGGATGCACGCGTGTTCATGCCGATGCGCGCGAAGCCGTTGCCCGGCACGGCGCGCAACTCGTACATCTCGACGACCTTCACGCTGGTCGTCTACCCCGAAGGTGTCGGCGGGCCGAAGACGACGCGCTGGTTCACGGCCTCGCGTCCGACGATGTGGGACGCCGCCCGCGACCGGCTCGCCGCCGCGGGGATCCTCGACCTGAACGCCGACAAGGCCACCGACCCGAACTACTGGATCCTCATCAGCTCGGCCAACGCGTTTCGCGAGGACAAGGCGGAACCACTGCCGGCCGCGAAGCGCACGCGCGACGCGCAGCGCGCTGGCCGGTTCGCGCTCGACGGTGGGCGCGTCATCGCGCGCGATGGGCAACCGCTCGTGCGCCTCGAGCGCGTCGACCTCGGGGACGACCGCTACGCGTTGTCGCCGTACGAGACCGACGAGATGGCCGCGAAGATCGTCCGACTCCTGAACCGCCGTGGAGCACGGTAATGGGGGACCGTTCGCTTGGCCTCGTCCTCGGCGGTGGCGTCGTTGCCGCCGGCGTCCTCCTGTGGCGTCGCTCGCGCACCGCCTCGACGACGAACGACGTCCTCGTGCCGCCTCCGCTCGTCGGCTGGACCGTGCCGGTTCCGAGCCTGGGCGATCGACCCGTCGTGGTCTCCAACGAGTTCCATGTCGGCGCGCAGCCCAACGATTCGCGCGAACACCTCGGCGTGGACCTGATGTTCCGCCGTCGCGACGCACGCGATCTGATCGCGGTGTACCCGCCGAAGACCGCGAACGGCACGCCGTTGTTCTTCATGCCCGACGGCGTCTCGGCGCTCGCCGCGTCGGCGGGCACGGTCTCGTTCGCCGACATGACGGGCATGGGCTACAGCGTGATCATCCAGCACCCGATCGGCTGGGCGACGTACTACACGCACCTCGCATCGCTCGCGGTGAAGCGCGGCGATGTCGTACGTGCCGGTCATCCGCTCGGCACGATCGGCGCGAGCCCGATCGATAGCGAGCACCACAAGCACCTGCACTTCGAGCTGTGGAAGGGCGGGAAGCGCAGCGGCGCCGTCGACCCGGCGCCCTACCTCGCGATGTGGACGCGCGTGACCTCGGCGTGGTCGCCGACGCTCGTCGCCTCGAGCTCGCCCTCGCCGCGCAACGGGAACACCTCGGCGTATCGCCAGCTCGGCGATCGCGGCGAGTCGTACCCGGAGTGGGTGCGCGCACTGAAGGGCAAGGCCGGCGTCTACATCATTCGCGACGCCGAGACGCACGAGTGTCTCTACGTCGGCTCGTCGGCGGGGCGCTTGTACGACACCCTCACGCGCCACTTTCAAACGTGGCGTCGGTGGAAGGGCTTCTGGAAAGGCCAGTACGGCGAAGGCGCCGATCCGGGCCTGACGTATCCGCGCGCCGACGTCGAAGTCGCGGTGCGCCTCACTTCACCCGGTGACGCACTCGACGAAGAGATGCGAACCATCGCGCGGCTCCGGCCTCGCGACAACCAGATCGGCCAGCCCGACG
>JBBRLQ010000072.1:0-7378 GCA_038231275.1 Polyangiales bacterium | reverse complement strand
ATGCGAATCGACGCGTCGGCGTTCATGTGGACGACGAGGCGTCGAAGCGCGCCGTTTCCTGCGTGATCCTCGAGGAGGAGCAGGTCGTTGACCGCCTCGCGCAGGTGCGAGGATGCCTCGAACGCGTGCAGCTCGCCGTCGCCGTCCGTGGCCATCACGTCCACCGTGACGGCGCGCGACCGGTCGCCGACCACGTTCACCAGCAGGGTGTGAAGGACATCCAAACGCCCGACGACGTCATGGCGGAAGTTGACGGATACAATCTTACGCGCAGAAGGCCGCGTGGGGGCACGCGCCGACCAAGTTGGCATCATTTATGGCATTCGGGCGAGCTATTTTCTTGGTCAGGCCCTCGAGCAGAAGCGCGACACCGCAGGCGCCTGCGCTGCGTACAAGGTCGTGCTCGATCGCTGGGGCAACGCCAAGCCGCGCAGCGTGACCGCCGACAAGGTGAAGGAGCGTGTGAAGGCGCTCGGCTGCACATTAGAACTGGCCGCGGCAAAGGATGGCTGCGCGCGGCGCAAGCGCGCTAGCCTGCCGGAGGAATGGGGGAGCTCGTAGGCCAGTCGCTCGCGAGGCTCACCGCGAAGAACCGGCGCGCGCGAGATGGGCAGCCCGTGCACGTCGAGTGACGTCGATCCACGCCGTCTAACCTCGACGCGCACGCGGGTTTGGGCGAAGATGGCAGCGTGGCGGGGGAATCGAGCGACAGTGACGACGAGCTGCTCCGCGCTGTCGCCAAGGCGCCCGAGCGCGCCGCTGCCGGCGCCGGACCCGACGCGCATCGCTCACTTTCGGATTCTCGGGCGGCTCGGCCAGGGGGGGATGGGCATCGTCTACCGGGCTGAGGACGAGGCGCTGGGCCGCGCGGTCGCGCTCAAAGTACTGCCGCCGGCGTTCGAGGCGGACGACGATCGGCGAAAGCGGATGCTCCGCGAGGCGCGCGCCGCGGCCGCGGTCACGCACCCAAACATCGCGACGGTGCACGAGGTCGGCGAGGACGAGGGGCGCATCTTCATCGCGATGGAGCTCGTCGAGGGGCAGACGCTGCGCGAGATGCTCGCCGACGGCGCGCTCGCGATCCCGACCGCGCTTCACATCGCGCTCCAGATCGCACGCGGGCTTGCCAAGGCGCACCAATCGAGCGTCGTGCACCGCGACTTGAAGCCGGAGAACATCGTCGTCAGCGAGGACCTGCACGTCAAGCTCCTCGACTTCGGCCTGGCGAAGCTGCGCGCGTCGGAGCCATCGACGCCGAGCGCGCTCGAGCAAGCCGACACGGCGACGGAGGCAACGCGGGAAGGGAAGCTGCTCGGAACGCCCGGCTACATGTCGCCGGAGCAGGCGAGGGGGCAGCCCCTTGGATGCTCGGACGGACGTGTTTGCGTTCGGCGTCGTGCTCTACGAGATGGTGACGGGGCAGCGGCCGTTCGTTGGGGAGTCGGTGACCGACGTGCTCACGGCGGTCACGCGGGATGCGCCCAAGCGGGCGTCCGAGGTGAACCCGCTGGTCTCGGCGGACATTGACGGCGTCCTCGAGCGGTGCCTCGAGAAGAAAGCAGAACGCCGCTACGCGAACGGGCAGCAGCTCGTGGACGGGCTCAAGCGGCTCATTCCCGAGGCGGCCGCGTCGCAGCCGTCGGTGCGGAAGGCTCAGAGCGCGCCGACGGCCTCGCTGCTTACGCCGCAGGCGTCGACCGTAACCGCAAAGGGCCGTCGGTCGCGGTGGCAAGTCGCGTGGCTTGCCGGAGGCGCGATCGCACTTGTCGGTATCGGCGCGCTCGTCATTTCTTCGAAGCGGACGCGAGAGAGTCCGGTGGCGCCCGCGCCATCCGCGCCGGGCAGCGCCGCGGGGATTCGCGCTCTCACCGACTTGCCCCTGCCGTCGTCGACGAATCCGGACGCCCTCGGGGCGTACAAGCGCGGAATGCAGCTTGCGCGCGACGGAGCCACGGGCCCCGCACAAAAGACCTTCGAGGAGGCCTTGAAGCTCGATGGCTCGCTCGCGGCTGCCCACCTGCGCTGGACCCTACAAAGCCTCGCGAACGACATACGCTGGGAGCCGCAAAGGCAAAGGCAACACCTTCAGGCGGCGTTGGCGGGGCGCGCTGCGCTTGGGGACCATGATCGGCTTTTGCTCGATGCACTGGAGCCGGCGCTTCGCCAACCTCGGGACTTCAGCGAGAGCGAACGCCGTGTGCGCGCCGCGCTCGCCCGCGTCCCCGAAGACGTCGACCTTCTCTTCTGGTCTGGCCTCCTCAGCTACGCGCAAGGAGCCCCTGACGATGCCATCGCCTCGTTCGATGCGGCGACTCGAATTGACCCTGCATTCGGATTGGCATGGGCTCGGAAGGGAGTCGTGCTCGGCGATAAGAATCGAATCGACGAAGCGTTTCTTGCCTTCGATCGATGTACGTCCGCGTGCCCGACCTCGACGATGTGCTTGGATAAACAGACGATTCTCGCCGACGCGGAAGGGCGTTGTGATCGCGTCGAGACCAGTGCGCGCCAGCTTATCGCCATCGAGAGCGACGAGGCTCGCTGGCATTGGTGGCTCGCGCTTGCGCTTTACGCACGATCTCGACCGCTGGAGGCCGTGACGTCCGCTCTTCAGCGAGCCGCCGAGCGCTACCCGGAGGAGGGCACCGTGATCGGCGGGGAGCGCCGCCCGGGCTCAGCTATTTGGGACGAAATCTCGCTCGCGGTGCTCGCGGGAGATTTCGAGCGCGCTGAACGAAAGCTACATGAGATCGACGGAAGTCTGGCGCGCGAGATCCGCCAGTACCCTCACGGATTCTACGCCCCCAACGCGACGGCGGTGCTCTTGGAGATGGGGCGCCCGTCCGCTGCGTTAGGCGTAGCCCAAGACTACCTCAAGCACGCAGACGCGTGGACCCTGGAGACGTGGAACGTGGATTCCGCGAGCGTGGAGATGTGGGTCGCGGAGCGGCACGCCGGAGCTATCACCGCGGACGAGCTCGTACAGCGCCGCGACGCGTGGATGCTCAACGCTCGCGCGACGCAAGCCAAGATGCACGGACTCGAAACCGGCCTGACGCGATTCAGCCTCTGGATCTGGGCGTACGGAACGCACGTGCAGACACCCACCGACGCTTCGGATGCCCTCGCCGCGTTGCCTCAATTTCTGCCGGCGCCAGGAGCGAGCAATCGCCGCCTGCGCGGGGATCTCGCGATCGGCAAGACGTACCTTCTCGGAGGCCGCCCGAACGACGCGCTCGCCTACTTGAAGCGCGCCGCGGCGTCTTGCTCGGCGCTGGATTTCCCGGTCAATCATACGCACGCTCAGTATTGGCTAGGCCAGGCGCTCGAGCAGAAGGGCGACACCGCGGGCGCCTGCGCCGCGTACAAAGTCGTGCTCGATCGCTGGGGCAACGCCAAGCCCCGGAGTGTGACCGCGGACAAAGTGAAGGAGCGGGTGAAGGCGCTCGGGTGCGGGCGTTAGGACTGGTCGCGGCAAAGGATGGCGGCGCGTCGCGCAAGCGCGGTAGCCTGCCGGAGGAATGGGGGAGCTCGTAGGCCAGTCGCTCGCGCATTTCCGCATCGTCGCGAAGCTCGGCGAAGGGGGGATGGGCGTCGTCTACAAGGCGACCGACGAGAAGCTTCGCCGGGAGGCGGCGCGCACTGGGACGACAGCACGATGGGCCGCTACGCCGAGCAGGTCGGCGTGATACTGGCGCGCGATCGCTATCGCCACCTCCAGCTCGCTCCGAAGTAACTCGGTGCGACGCGTGAGTCTTGAAGTTGGTTAGCGTGCCGAACCCGCACGACCACTTCGGGATGGTAGCCATATTCGTGAACATGAAGTGTGCGTCCTCGATGTTGGCGTATGACGTGTTCGGGACCACATCCCGGTGCCGGTGCATCGGATCCCAGTGCCGATCGGTCGCCCCTCCCCGTGCCCCGTGGCTGCTTTTTCATGGAAGTCTGTCCCCCGTTCGCGCAATCATCGCAGCGTGACGGGAAAGGGGGCTTCGGACGACGACGAACCGAGCGCGGACTCGTGGCTGCGCGCGATCGCCCATGCGCCCGAGACGCCGCCCCGCGAGGCGGAGCCGGAGCCGAAGCGACTCGCGCACTTTCGCGTCGTCGCGCGTCTCGGCGCGGGCGGCATGGGCGTCGTCTACAAGGCGCGCGACGAGAAGCTTCAGCGCGACGTGGCGCTCAAGGTGCTCCCGTCCGCGTTCGCGTCCGATCCCGAGCGGCGCCGGCGCCTCCTGCAAGAGGCCCGCTCCGCGGCGGCGCTGACGCACCCCAATATCGCGACGATCTACGACGTAGGAGAAGCGGAGGGTCGCGTCTTCCTGGCGATGGAGCTCGTGGAAGGCGAGACCTTGCGCGCGCGCCTCGCCCGCGGGGTGCCGCCGCTTGAAGAGACGATGCGGATCGCGCGGCAGATCTTGGGCGCCGTCGCCCGGGCGCACGGCAAGGGGATCGTGCACCGCGACTTGAAGCCCGACAACGTGATGCTCGACGCGCACGGCGAGGTGAGGGTGCTCGACTTCGGGCTCGCGAAGCTGCGCGAACCGGATGGGGCGGGCAGCTCGCCGAGCCAGCTCGGGCTTGCGGAGACGGCGCTGAGCCCGACGGAGGAGGGGAGCGTCGTCGGGACGCCTGGATACATGGCGCCGGAGCAGGCGAGGGGCGGCGCCGCGGATGCGCGTGCAGATGTGTTCGCGATTGGCGTGATGCTCTACGAGATGGTCGCCGGCGCGCGGCCCTTCGCCGGCAAATCCCCATTTGAGGTGCTCGTCGCGGTCGATCGCGATCTCCCGACGCCGCTGGAGGAGCGCGCGCTGGACGTCCCCGCCGACTTCGCCGCGGTCGTCGCGCGCTGCCTCGCGAAGGCGCCGCAAGACAGATACGCGGACGCGAGCGAGGTCATCGCCGCGCTTGCAGGATCCTCCGGCACACGCGTGCTCGGACGGCGGCCGCGGTGGCGCGGCATCGTGATCGCCGCAGCGGCGGTGGGGATGGCCGCTGCGGCGTTTCGCCTGATGCCGCGGCAGACGTCGGGGGCCCCCTCGCCTCCAGCGTCCAGCCCGTCGCCCGCGCCTCGCGAGCAACGAGGATACAAGGCGCGGCGACTCACGACCTTTACCGAAGGGAACTACATTCAGGAGGCATCTCTCGACCCGTCGCAGTTCGTCTACGGAGACAACGAAGGGTTCTGGACGCAGCCGATCGCCGGTGGCGCGCCGCGCCGCCTTGGCACCCCTCCGCTCGAACAGTTCGAGAGGGCGGTGCGCATCGTCATGCTGGCAGACGGCAAGAACGCCGTGCTCGAAGTCACGCGCGGGGGTCACTACACGCTGTTCCTCGCCCCGCTCGCCGGCGCGCCCGCCCGCTTGCTTCGCAAGGGCGTTGGCGAAGAAGCCGTAGTTTCGCCCGACGGGGCTCGCCTTGCCGTCGTTCGCGGCGACAGGCTGATCATCGGACCTCTCGATGACGGTGATGCAAGCGCGACCGTCGCGCTCACTATCGCGCGCGTGGGCAACCCGTGCTTTTCGCCCGACGGTCGGTTCGTTGCCTACGTCCAGCAGACGGCCCCGGCTTCGATCTCGACCGTGAACGTCGAGAGCGGGGTCGTCCGGCGAATCGTCGGAGATGTCTCGTTTGATGCAGCGGAGCCCGTATTGGCGTGGCCGGAGGCGAGAAGGCTCGTTTTCGCGAGGGGCGGAGAGCGGCTGGGCGGCTCGACTCTGAGCGAAATAACTCTCGACGATCTCGCAGTCCCCACGTCGGGTCCGCGCGAGATTTGGCGAACGGACTCGCTAATCAGCGGCCTCGGAGCGTCGGGCGACAGAATGACCGTCGTCCTTTCCACCACTCAAGACGATGTCTTCGTCGTTGGCCTCGCGCCGGATGCGCGCCGTCTCGTCGGCGCGCCTCGTCGCGTCACGGCGAGCGACGCCAGGGATGCATTTCCCGCATGGCTGCCCGATGCGAGGCTCGCGTTCTGGTCGGACCGTGACAGCCAGTCCGCACTCTATGCGCAGCCTACGGATGGCGGAGCAGCCTCGCTGCTCGTCCCTGACCCGGTGGTGCGGTCGACCTTCGCGGTGCTGGGCACAGGAGCGCTCGTGTTCATGCGGCCGGTACCCACCGATGGCGGCGGCGACACCCTGCCCGCCAGGCGTCGCTTCATGGTGGGCAAGCCAGGGGGACCCGAGCGTGAGCTCGGGCGTGAGCTCGAGCCGTCATCGTCCACCCTCCGCTGTGGAGCGCACCCATCCCGCTGCGTTCTTGGCAGCCTGCACGATGGGGTTTTGGCGTTCGCCTGGATGGACATGGCCACCGGTCGCAGCGCGTCGCCCTTCTTCGAGTCGCAGGCGCAGTCGTCATCGTTCGACATCTCGCCGGACGGATCAGTGCTGGCGGCGGTGGATGGCCGACTCTTGACGGTCGTCCATACCGACACCGGCGAGGCCCTCACGACGTCCGTGGGTGCATCCGTTGCTCCGAACGGTCAGCTCCTGCAGGGCGTCACGTTCACGCCCGACGGGCGAACGTTGGTGGTGAGCGGAATGTACTGCGAATGGGCCCCCTACTGTCTGATCGCCGCGGATCTCCACGGACGCGGCAGTGTCCTCCGCGTGTCGAAACACGAGTGGATGGCGACACCAGCGGTGTCGACGGATGGTCGCACGTTGGCATTCAGGCAGAAGAGTTTCGACAACGACGTGTGGCTTGTGGAACCGCGCTGACGCGGTGCCACGCTCGGTCGCCAAAGTCCCACCCTCGCCATGGTGGCCTCCGTGCATTTCATGTCAAAGGTCCCTACTCACACTCCGAGAGCGACTTCCCTTCGCGAGGATGTGAAGGAGACTTTCGTCCGGCCCACGGGTCCTTTTCGTTCGCATCGCGCGCCAGCGACCACTCCTCCCGCGTGTTGGCGGGTTGACGACCGTGCGAGCTTCCCCCGGCCCGGCGCACGAGCCGTATAGCGACGGGACGACTGATCCCGGCGGATCGCCGGGCAGGCCGACGTCGGGCGCCTTGGCGAGCGCGCGAAGCAAGTCGTCGGAGGACTCGTCGTCCGCTCCCGTGGGGTCCCCCTTCCGCGCCACCTCCCCTTGTATCACTGGGCGACGGAGCGACGTAGCGCGCGGGCACCTACCGCCGCATCGCCTCGATGACTGCGTCAACGTAGTCGCCCATGCACTTCCTTGCGCGCGTCGCCGGATGGCGATCGGACAAAACGGCGCATCGCGATCAGACAAAACGGCGGATGCCGATCGCACAAAACGGCGCATCGCGATCACCCCCTGAGGTGACGCGCTCCCGGGGTCTCGCGCCCACACCGCCTAAAAAGCGGCATGGCGACCGAGAGACTCCTGATGCTGCATCTCCGCGAGAT
>JBBRLQ010000071.1:0-7617 GCA_038231275.1 Polyangiales bacterium | reverse complement strand
GGATCTTCGATTCAGCCGACAGGGCATCGCGTTTCTGACCGACGCCATCATCATCCAGCGCTACGTCGAGATCGACGGCCAGCTCAGACGAGCGCTGTCCGTCGTCAAGGTGCGCTCCAGCCAGCACAGCAAGGACCTGCGAGAGTACGAGATCACGTCGGAGGGCGGGATCGTCGTTGGCCAGCCGCTCAAAGGTTACGAGGGCCTTCTCACTGGAACTCCGAGGGGCAAGTCGATCAAAGAGTGATGACAGATGAGGCCCGGACCCTCCCGGGCGCACGCGCGCTACGGCACGCCGCGTGGCAGGCGAATCACGAAGGTCGTCATGCCGTCGGCAGAGCGCGCGGCGAGCGTGCCCCCGTGCGAGAGCACGATCTGGTGGGCGATATACAGGCCGAGGCCGAGATGGTCGCTGGGCGGTTTCCCGCGCAGTTGCGCCCGGCGGAAGGGCTCGAAGATGAACGGGAGGACGTCAGGGGGAATGGGCGCTCCGTGGTTGCTGACCTCGACGACGACCTCCGCCCCGTCGGGGTGCGCCCTGACGATCACAGCCGTCCCTGGCGCGGCGTGCTCGACCGCGTTCCCCGCGATGTTGGAGAGAGCTTCCTCTAGGCGATCCTTGTCCCAGGTGCCCGTCAGGTCTCCTTCGACCACCAGCTCGATGGTCACCTCGAATTCCTCGACGACGTCTCGGCAAATGTCAGCCACATCGGTCGGCTCCGGTTCGATCGGCATCCCGCCGCCGAGACGAGCCCGCGTGAGATCGAGCAGCTGAGTGATCATCCGGTTGATACGTTGACTGCTGCGGATGATGCGCGCGACCGTCTCCCCGCCTTGCTCGTCGAGATGGCCGCGCCGAAGCAACAATGCGGCGGCCATGGTGATCGACCCGAGCGGGTTACGCAGGTCGTGCCCGAGGATGCCGATGAACATCTCCCGGAACTCCGCCACCGTGCGGAGCTCGATCTCGCTCTTCTCCGCACGGTCCCTGGCCTCGTTTGCCTCGACCGCCAGCTCTTCCGCCTGAATCGTCGCGCGGACCATCTTCGCGTTCGCTTCGCGCTGGTCGACGATCAGTGTGTCGGCGTGAGTGCGTTCGCCGGTCAAGTCCTTGTCGGTGGCGCCGCGTTCGACCGCCATCAAGCCCTCTCGTTCGCTCTTCCGCTCCGCGCGCTCGGCTTCGAGCGCACCATCGGCGTCGTGTCGCTCGCGCTCGAGGACAGTGCGCGCGCGCACGAAGCTCGCTTCGTTGGCCGTCGGGCGCGGGACGCGCTCGCCATCCGCGTCGTGTGCGGTCTGGATGATCTCGTCGGCACGCCGGCGCGCGACGCGCACCACATCGTCCGCCTTCTTGTCGAGGGCCGCGCGCTCCGTCGCGACGGCGATGTCGGACTTGTCCCGTTCGAGCCGCAGACTCTCGTTCGTCTGCTCGCGTTTCGGGTGGCCGGGGCGGCGCACGCCGTCAGCCGCGGCAAGGGCCAGGTGCGCGAGCACTTCGCTCGGATCGCCGAGGACGGCCAAGTAACGGATCGTCTCGTTGTCCAGCTCGACGATGAGGCCTTGTTTTGCCATGACTTGTACTTCTCGTGGGCGCCAATACCCACCTGGGCTTCTCCGCGCGTCGCAGTCCGCGACCACGGATCGTCGCGCAGCCTTCCGGCCGCCGCACCCCTCTCTCGGCAGCTTACACCTGTGCGCGACCGCCCGCGTTGTTCGTCGACGTGCGCGTGGCGCTGGAGACGTCGTATCCCGAGGTGCGCGCCTCGACGCCGCGGCCGCGGTGCGCGTGCTGGTAGAGCGCGACGCGCGCCGCGAGGAGTTAGGCTCGATCGAGCGCGGCGAGGTGAACGTCACCATCGCCATCCTCGTGTCCCTCGCGAAGGCGTTCCGGATGACCGTCGCCGACTTTTCCACGAGGGAACGCGGGTGGTCCTCAACCCACCTGCGCGACGTACCGGAACGGCCAGGGCCGCGAAGAAGGGTCGGAAGAGGGTACGGGTCACAAGCGCTGAACGCACTTAATCCTGAACGCGCCTGACGCTTTTAACTCCATGTGTCTCGCCGATGGAGTTACAAGCGTCCCTGGACGCATGGACGCAAAGGAAGGTTACCCGATTCTACTTGCCGCGAAGCTCGCAGGAGTCACGCGGCTCACGCTCGACAATTGGGACCGACGCGGCTTCTTAAAGGCTTCGATCCCCGCTCCGGCACGTGGGCAGAGCCGCATCTACAGCTTCCGCGATTTGGTCGCGATCCGCGTGGCCAGCCATCTTCGCGAGAGTGGAATTGGCGTTGGTGCGATGAAGCGGGTCGTTCGATACCTGCGGTCGCGCAAGGGGCTGCTGTCCACAAGCGAGGTCCTGGCGACTAGCGCGCTAATTACGGACGGTCTCGACGTCTACGAGGTCGAAGGCAACGTCATGGTCTCCGCTCTGAGGTGTCCCGGCCAACGCGTGCTCTTCCTCGTTCCGCTTGGGACGATCGTTTCGGAGCTCCAACGGCTTGTGCGGAGCGCAGCGGCATGAACCCTCACCGGGGGAGGCTCGCCATGTAGGCGGCACAAACGACAAAGGGCCGAGCTTGGGCACCCTACCAGGGGTGCTGGCTTGCGCCAGAAAGCTCGACCCTCGCCCTTCGCCGGGACGAATCGAGCCTAGGGGATCGTGTTCCCTTTTTCAAGGGAACGACGCGACACCGAGCAGCGATGCTGCGCGGCCGGACAGGTTCCGGCTGCGCGCCGCGCGGGTGAGCGCTCCTTCACCTCTCGATGTGAACAAGACCCCGCCGGGCGAGTGAGCCCGTGCGCCGTGTCCTTTGGGTCGGAGCTGGTCTCCGCCCCGCTTCGGTGTCCGATGCCTCCTGTCCCTCACGATCCGCAGCCCTTCGAGGCTGCGTTGCCTTCAGATTTCGAGCACTGGCCCGCGCCGATGCGGGCGGTGTGGAGAGACATCCTCGCGTTGAGTGCCTGGCGCTCGAACGGCTGGGCGCCCGTGACCATCGGCCCGCTCGGCGAGCGGATCGCCCGCGCGCTGAACCGTCCGAAGTGCCCGCACGCAACGGTGCGCCGCTGGCTCAAGTGGCTCGCCGACCGCGGTGAGTTCGCGCGGCGGACGGTCCACCGAGGCGAGCGGCTCCCCGATGGCACAGTCGCGTGGTGCGACCACTGGGTGGTGGTTCCGGGCGATGCGATGAAGGCGCGCGCGGGTGCCGCTCCGGCACCGATGATCAGGGGGGTGATCACGAATGATCACCCCTCTGATCATGGCCTCTCGCCGTCGAAGGTCGCTCTTTCCGCGGTTTTTTTCGCTGATTCGCGCGCGCCTGAGGCTTCGGTGCCCCCCCCTCCGCCTCCGGGGGAGACGCCCTTTAAAGACTCTCGTCTCTCTTCTCGTTCTGGATCGGGATCTCGATCTAGACATTCAGAGCGGGTGAAGCTTCGTTCGAAGCTGGGGGAGAGCGGAGACGAGACCAAGGGGCCGGAGCTCGCGCCACCCGTGCGCATGCTCGCCGAGCGGATCCTCCGCCACTACGCGACGGCGACCGGCGTGCGCGTCGCGCACTTCCGCGCGAAGTCGCGCGCCATCGTGGCCGCGTGCCTCGACGAGATCGAGGGCAACGATGCGGCAAAGGAGATGCGGATCCGCGCCGTCATCGCCGACGCCATCGCCGAGAGCCAGGCGCGTGGCATCGCGCACCCGCCCCTCGGGTACGTGTTCAACGTGCGTCACGTGCGGCGTCGCCTCGAACGACTCGCCGAGGCCGAGCACCTCGCGCAGAAGGCGGCGGACGTCGGGGGCGACATGTTCGCGGCTGGTTTCAATAGCGCGCTCGCAGAGGCGCGCGCTGAGCTCACGGCCGGCCTCGAGCCCAAGGCGCTCGAGCGCGCACGCCCCTTCGTCGACAACCGCCTCGTGACCGACGCGGTGCGGGTCGCGGCGTTCCACGAGGTCGCCAAGGCCCGCCGGGGCACTCCGACGCCGCCCCCCCTTGCGAGAGCGGTCCGTCCGGCGCTGAGACCGGCCCAGGCTGCACCCCAACGGGATTTGCGCCCGTTGGGGTCCACGCCGACCTACGGCCCTTCTCGGGCCGTCTCCGGGCCGGAGGACGCCCTTCGCGCGCTCGCCGCGTTGTTCGAGACCGTGACAGACGCTTCGCCGCGCGTCTCGGCAGCCGAGGTGCCGCTCACCGTCGCGGAGCGCGCGGAGCTTGAGAGGGCCCAAGAGCACGCGCGCGCGCGCTGGGCGCGCGCCGGATGAGGGTGGGACCGTTAGCCGAGGGCGGGGGTGCTCGCGTGGCGTAGCGCCAGCACAAGCGACCGCAGGTCGCCGTGGAGGTGGAGGGCGAAGCCGTTGTCGAACATCGCGACGGTGACGCCCTCGGCGTTCGTGGCGACGTAGCGGAGCGGCCCGAGCTCCTTGGACAGAAAGGGCGCGCGGAGCACCACGCGGGGAAGAAGGGCGGCGAGCTTGGGATCGCCTCCGGTGTCGTCGTCGTTCTCGATGCTCATCGTCCTCGTCGCTGCGTGATGCCTCACGTCACTCCATCGGCCAGTCACCCCTTTATGTTTCGTAAGAGTGGATGTGGTGGCCAGCGAGCCCGAGTTGACGCGCGATCGCTGCGCTTCGACGGAGATCGCCGAGGAGAGCACCCATGAATCACATCGCAATCGATCTTGGCAGCCGAGAGTCGCAGGCGTGCGTTGACTACCATCAAGCCGCTGAGTCGCAGGCCCGATGCGCACGACAGAACCGGTCGCCGCTCCCGGCGCCTTCACCGAGCGGCGCGGCCGCAAAGGACAACTCGCTACGGGGCGGGCTCGAAGTCGATGCCGCAGGTGGCACAGACGATGAGGAGATCGGGCTTGCCCCAGGCGTTGGCGCCGCAGGACGGGCACGTGAACTTCGACTTGTTCTTCGCCTTGGCCTTGCCCTTGGCGGGCCCGTCGAGCTCCTCGGCGGCCCAGGGGAGGCGGTACGCGTCGGGCATCTTCGCGAACGCGCGCATGAACCGTCCCTGGCCGTCCACGTAGTGGCTGACGGCCTGGCCGACGCGCTTGCCGCCGGGCGCGCCCGTGGTCGAAGGCAGGAGGCCCACGTCCTCCATCTTCGAGGCCCACTGCTCGTTGTGGTAGCCGCGCCGGCTCGGCGTGCCGAAGTGCCATTGCCACAGGTGCACCATCTCGTGCACGAGCGTGGAGGCCACCTCCAGCGCGGGGCGCGAGAGCCACGCGGGGTTCAGGCTGATCTCGTCCCTCACCTCGCCGCTCTTGGCCCAGCGGTCGGGCGCGAAGAAGCCGTACGTGCGGGTCTTGCGCGAGAAGTTGAGGATGACCAGCGGGAGCTTGTCGGCGAAGAGCGCGCGGTTGAAGTACGCGAACATTTTCTCGTACGCGCTGAACTGCACGCGCGTCGGCGTTGCCAGCTTGGCGGGGTTCGACGCGGTGGGCGCGTGTGCCGAGCATCCGCAGGCCTCCGCGGAGCGGTACGGCGTGCGCGCCTTCGCGCGCACGCCGACGGGTGGCGTCCGGCGCGTCTGGCGCGGCGACCGCGCAGGCTGGACATGTGCCGCCGCGGCGGCACGGAGCGCGAGTGCCGCGGCGGGATTCAGGGTGGTCACGGTGGACATCGACGACTCCGGTGCGGCGCGCTAACGCTCGCGGGTGATTCACAGACCGAACGCGTTCCAGGGCTACGCGCGATGCGACCAGTGCATGAAGACGTCCGCGATCGTCGTGGCGACGAACGATGACGCCGTGAAAGAGATCCTCTGCGCGGCGGGGTGGAGCTTCGCGGCACGCGGTCAGTCGCACTGCCTGGAATGCGCGACCGCGCCCCCTGTCGCCGCGAGCGCGGCGCGAAAGCGGTACCGCTAGACTAGAACGGCACATCGGCGAGTTCCGCCCGCGACGCCTTCGCGCGTGGCATCGCCTTCCGAGGACGCGGCGCGCGACGCTGCTTCTCCTCCATCTCGCGCACGAGTGCGTCCGCCTGGTCGTCGAGGACCGCGAGCACCTCGCGCGGGTGCTCCTCGGCGTACTGGAGGAACGCCTCGGTGCGCGACACGCGCGCCGAGCCCTTGATCCCTCGCCTCACCTTCTCGAAGAGCGGCACGAGCTCCGGTGGGAGGTTCACGCGCACCTCGTCGTCCGACTCGCTCCGTCGCTCGGCGCGGCTGGTGCGCGGAGCGCCGCGCCGCGCCGCGTGGTTGCCACGCTCGATGCGTCGAAGGTCGGTCTGGTACTTCCGTTCCGCCTCGAGCTCGGCACGCGCCCGCTCGATGTCGTCGGTCAGGCGTGCGCGCGCGTCGTCCTTCCGCAAGGCGCACGTGCGGCGCGCCGCCGCGCGCTCCGCGCGGAGCGCCTCCCGGAGCGCCGCGAGCGCGGCGGCGCGCTTCTCCGCGAGCGCGTGGCGCTCCGCGCGGCAGTGCTCCGCGGTCGCCTTGAGCGCCGCCTCCTGGTGGGCGCGGAGCTTCCGGAGCGCAGCGCCGAGGTTCGTCACCTTGGCGCGCTCCTTCCGCCGGTAGTCCTTGTCGACGGCGCGAAGGAGCTCGCGGCGGTCGGCCTTGGCTTGCTTCGCGGTACGCGTCGCCATGGCGCTCCGCTCCCTACGCCGCCGACGTCGCGCGAAGCGGCGTAGTGCCCGCAGTCCCCGTGTGCCCCTCGCGCATGCCGCGGAGTGCCGCGCGCGCGGCGAGCTCGCCCGCGCGGATGTACCGCTGACGGAGCGCGCGATCGAAGAACCCATCGAAGGCCCCGCCCTCGAGCGGCAGATCGGGACGCATCTCGACGAGCTCGAGCCGACGCCGCCCCGTCCACCCGAGCGCGGCGAGCGCGTCCTCGAGCGCAGCCCCGTCGCCGAAGAGCGCCTCGAGCGCGACCAGCGCGCGGTTGACGCTCCGCGCCTCGCGGAGGTCCCGGTACAGCCGTTCGCTGACTAAGATTTCCACCAGGTGCGCGAGGAGCCCCACGCCGTGCCCGTCCGCCGGCTCGGGGTACGCGAGCGCCGGCGACGGAGTGACGATGAAGATCCGGTCGACGTCGTTGGCGTCGATGGCGTGCTTGATGGGGGCATTGTCGACGAGCCCGCCGTCGAGGCACGACACGAGCTCCCCGTCGACGTGGATCCCCACGGGCCGGAACGCCCCCGGGAACGCCGCCGACGCGGCCACCGCGTCGAGCATGGGCGCAAGCGTGCTCGCCTCGTCGAAGGTCGTGCCGTCGAAGCGCAAGACGCGCTCGAAGGTCGAGGCTGCGCGCCCGGCTTCGACGACGGTGCGCCCGGCCACGCCCGTAACGACCACGCGAAGCTCCACAGGGTGGAGGGCCGCTCCTGGGCGCACGAAGCGCGCGAGGAGCTCGCGCACCTTCGCGCTCGACGAGAAGCCGTCGAGCTTCGCGAGCCCCGCGAGGCTCGGTCGAAACACGTCGCCGAAGCGCGCGTGATCGAGCCAGAGCGTCTCGAGGTCGTACGCCGCTTCCCCGGCGGCGCCCGCCCGGATCGCGGGCGCCATGAACGCGGCGTTCAGCGCCCCCGAGCTCGTCGCGACGACGCGCGTGACGTCGAGGCACGGGAGCTCGTTGAAGAGGACGGCGCACGCGCCCGCGCCAAAGGCGCCCTT
>JBBRLQ010000070.1:0-8168 GCA_038231275.1 Polyangiales bacterium | reverse complement strand
GCGCCGCACCGCTCACCGCGCACCGCCCGGCGCGCACTCGGCCCACGGCCGCAGCCGCGTCGCGGTCGGGTCGCTGTACGCACCCTGCATGTCGTCCGCGGCGAGCAGCAGCTCCACGAGCGACTGCGCCGCGGCGAGGTCGCCGCTCACGTCGACCTCGACGCCCTGCGCGCGGAGCACCAGCTTCGCGACGATCTGCGCGAACCGGCGGCCGTCGGGCGCGCAGATCAGCAGCCCGCCGTCCTCGTCCCAGCCGAACACCAGCAGCCCCGTCGTCGGGCCCTTCGCGTCGTACACGGTCATCGCTCGACGTCCCGCATCGTCGTCGCGACCGCGGCGGCGTCCATCCCCGATGGTAGCGCCGCCGCGCCGTGCATCAGCCATGCGGCGTTGTGGCCGAGGCACTCCGCCAGCGCCCGCAGTGCCGCGGCGTCGAGCGTGTCCCCGGCGGCGAGGCGGACGTACGCGTCGTCGCCCTCGCGCCCGCCGCAGACCTCGAGCGCGAGCGGCGCGCCCTTGCGCGTGGCCGTCTCGCGTATCCACACGCCGCGGCGCCCTGCCGGGTCGTTCATCGCCACCAGCCGCCACCCGGGCTCGCTGCATCGCATCACGTCGTCGCCTCCGTCGCTCATTGTCGCGGCGCGCGGCCGCGCGGTGTCGCCATCGTCGTCGAACGGCCGGCAGCGCACGCCGTCGTGGCTCGTGCGCAGGCACCACGCGCACCGTCGCTCGCCCGGCGCGGTCATCGTCCGATCCTCCGGCGCAGGTAGTGCGCGAGGTACGCGGTGCCGGTGGGCACCAGCCAGCCGGCCAGCTCCGCGAGGCCGATTGCGCGCGCGCCTGCGGCCTCGAGCTTCTGCACCGCCGCCCAGTTGATCGCGAACACGCGCTGCCGCGTCGTGCCGTGCACGATCACGAGCACGCCGACGGCGCCGGCCCGCACCGCGAGGTCGAGCTGCGCGCGCTGGTCCTCGCGCAGGGCGCGCAGGTAGTACCGCCCGTCGTCCGCGGCGACGTGCTTGGCCTCTGCGTAGACTCCGCGGCCGCTGCCGTCCCCGATGAGCAGCCCGCGATAGTCCACACCAACGGTGTGCGTGTACGTGCCGCGGAAGAACCGCGGGTCGCACGGGTCGCGGCCGCGGTTGGCGAGCGACGAGGGGACCTTCTGCACGTCCGCGACGCCCTCGCGGCGGCAGATGTCGTGCAGCATCTCCGCGACCGCCTCGCCGACCTTGCCGTTGGCGTCGCGCTGGTGCTGCTGCGCGGGCGTGTAGCCGGCGCGCGGGGCCGACGGCGGCGCCGTGGGTGAGGTTCCCCGGCTTGCTGTCGCGGTCGGCGACGCGGCCGCGCGCGGGCGCTCGACGAACGGCCCGCGCAGGATCAGCTTCGTGCCGTCGAGCACCGCGGCGCCGCTGCGCAGGTCGCGCACGTGCAGCTCCTTCGGGTAGTTGCTCACGCCGCCCTCCGCGTCGCGGCGAGCACCAGCGCGAGCGTCAGCGGCGGACACGTCGCGCGGATCGCGTCGAGACCGGCGGGCGTGCGCTCGACATCCGCGTCGGCCGCGTCGAGCGCGACGCCGTGCGCGGCGTAGCCGAACACCGCGTCGATCGTGAGCCGCAGCGTGGACGGGTTCTCGCACGCGGCCCACGCCGCGGGGAGCGGGTCGCCGTCGCCCGCGTGCTCGACGCACCACCGCAGCGTCGCCCGCGTGAGCAGCGCGACCCGCAGCGAGCGCAGGAGCCGTGCGGCGGGCGAGAACGTCGTGTGATCCCACGTGGCGCCGCCCCTCACGCGCCGGCTCCCGCGTCCGCCGCGTAGTGCGTCCGCGCGAACGCCGCGGGCGGCAGGTCGCGCACGGCGCCGTCGCGGTCGTAGCGCACCGCGACCCAGCCGTCCGCGCCCGCGCCCACGGCGACGACGCGCCCGGCGGCGCCGTCGCTGCGGCGGGCGACGCGCGCGCCCTCGCGCGGGGCGGCGGTGGCCAGCGGCGCGGTCACGCCGTCACCGTCGCGCCGAGGCATTGGAACGCCGCAAGCCAGTCGAGCTCGTCCGCGGGCGCGACGACGAGCACCGTGCGCGCGCCGAGCAGGCGCCGCGTCGCCGCGCTGTAGCGCAGGGTCGTGCGACCCTCGGGCAGCACCGCGACGTGGATCTGCGCGCCGCGCAGGTCGACGACGCGGCCGGCGTGCAGCGAGCAGCCCGCGGCGTCGGCGAGCCGCACGACGTCGCCGACGCGCAGCGCGGGCACGGCGGCGGGGGCCAGCTCAGAACGCGTGGTCATCGTCCAGCTCCTGCTCGCGCGGTTCGGGCGTGTAGCCGGCGCTCGGGTCGAACGGCAGCGCGCGCTGCGGTCGGGCCGCGGGCGTCGACTCGGGGCGGTCCTCCGCGGCGAGGTTGTCGAACCGCGAGCACTCGCGCACGAAGCGCAGGCGCACGGTGTCCGTGGGGCCGTTGCGTTGCTTCGCGCAGATCACCTCGGCGGTCCCGACGGCGTCGCTGTTCTTGTTGTAGACCTCGTCGCAGTACAGGAAGAGCACCACGTCGGCGTCCTGCTCGATCGAGCCGGACTCGCGCAGGTCGCTGAGCATCGGGCGCTTGTTCGGCCGCGTCTCGGGCCCGCGGTTGAGCTGCGAGACGACGACGATCGGGATCCCGAGCTCCTTCGCGAGCGCCTTGAGCCCCTCGGTCACCTCGCCGATCTGGCGGTCGCGCGTCTCGGGCCGGCCGGGGCCCGACTTCACGAGCTGCACGTAGTCGAGCACGAGCAGCGCGAGCCCGTGGCGCAGCTTCCACGCGCGCGCCGCCGTGCGGATCGCGAGCAGCGTCGTGTCGCCCGCGTCGTCGATGTCGAGCGGCAGCGCGTCGACCTCGCCCGCGGCGCGCGTCAGCGCGTCGAGGTCGTCGGCGCCGAGCTGCGCGGACCGGATGCGCGCGAGGTCCACGCCGCTGGCGCGCGCGAGCAGCCGGTCGGCGAGCTCGGCCCGCGGCATCTCGAGCGAGAAGAACAGCACGCGCTCGGTCCCCGGCGCGAGCCGCGCGGCGACGCGCGCCGCGATCTCCGTCGCGAGCGTCGTCTTGCCCATCGCCGGGCGCGCCGCGATCACGATCACCTGGCCGGCGCGCAGCCCCGACAGCAGCGCGTCGAGCTCGGCGAGCCCCGTCGTCAGGCCGAGCGCGCGGACCTCGCCGGCCAGCGCGCGCTCGATCCGGTCGAACGACTCGCGCACCGCGACGCCGATCGGCACCGGCGCGTGCACGTCGCGCGCGACCGCCGCCGCGGCGAACGCCGCGGTGCCCTTGTCGACCAGCGCGCGCGCGTCGTGGCGCAGGTCGTCGGCGAGCTCGAGCACCTGCCGCGCGGCCGTCCGCACGCGGCGCGCCGCGGCGTGGTCGGCGACGATCCGGCAGTGCTCCTCGAGGTGCGCGCTGGTGACCGCCTCCTCGCCGAGCGCGAAGATCGCGGGGTGCCCGCCGAGCGCCTCGAGCTGCTCGCGCACCCGCAGCTCGGCGCCGAGCGTGACGTAGTCGATGCCGACGCCCCGCCGCGCCAGCTCGAGCATCGTCGCCAGCACGACGGCGTGCGCCGGGTGGTGCATCTCGCCCGGCGCGACCAGCGCCTCGACGGTCGCGAGGTTCGCGTTGTCGAGCAGCACCGCGCCCAGGATCGCGCGCTCGGCGCGGTGGTCGCGGCGCGGCTCGGCCGGCGGGGCGTCGGGGCGGCGCTCAGCCTGCACGGTTGCCTCGCATCGCCGCCTCGCGCATCTCGCGCACCCGCGCCGCGGCGTCCGGGCCGCGCACGGCGTTCGCCGCGAACGCCCGCTGCCGGGCCACGGCGGCGGGCACCGGGAAGCGCGTCGCGAGCGGCACGACGTCGGCGGGGGCCCGCGGCGACGCGGCCTCCGCGAGCCAGCCGCGGCAGTCGTTCAGGGCCTCGAAGAAGTGCTCGCCGCAGCCGTCGAGGAGCCAAGCGACGTCGGGCCGACGCTTGGTCATCCACCCGAGGCCCTTGCCGCCGGCCGGGTCGAGCCAGCGCCCGATCGCGCCGACCTCCGCGGCGGTGAAGCCCTGGACGCGCGCCGCGGCGACGAGCTCGGCGAGCATCTCGAGCTGCCGCGGGGCGACGCCCGGCGCGAGCCGTCCGTTGCTCTCCGCGACCCACCGCGCGACGAGCGCGCCGACGTCGTGCTCGAACCGCCCGACCTCGTCCTGCCCACCGGCCTGCGGCGTCACGGGGGTAGGGGGTCTGGCTCTCTTCTCTTCTTCTCTCTTCTCTTCTTTAGGTGACGTCACAGTGACGGATGCGGACGTGTCGTTCCGCGCGGTTGCCTTGGCTCGACCGTCGGAGGTTTGCGGTTGGTGGCCATGTGGTTGTGATGTAGGTGTGCGGTCGGTCTGCGGTCGGTCGTCGGTCGGTCCGGGGTTGGTCGCGGCGCGGGACTTCCGCATCCGCACCGCGCTGTCGGTCACCGACTCCTGCGCGGGGACGAAGTTGCGGATATGCAGGTGCCCCTCTTCGACCTTGCAGAAGCCGTCGCGCTCGAGGGTCTCGATCGACTTGGCCATCCACTTCCGCTCGCTCGGGTGCGCGCCCATCCGGCGCGCCAGCGCGCCGATCGGGTCGTCGGCGCCGACGAAGATCCGGCCGTCGTCCTCGGCGTAGCGAATGAGCTCGTCGCCCAGCCCGCGCACCGACAGCGGCAGCGCGAGCCACGCGCTCGACGGGTGGCGGTACAGCTTCCGCCAGCTGTGGCCCCACTTCGCCGTCATGCGTCGCCCGCCGCGGACGCGAGCCCCGCGTCCAGGTCGAAGAGCGTGGGCACCGCGGCCTCGCGCTCGGCCGCGCGGCAGTAGTTCGCGGCGCACCCGCGGCGGCACGCCCACCGCACGATGTCGCGCTGGAACGGAAACAGCGTCGGGCTGATCGGGAGCGGCGGCTCGAACCCGCGCTCGGGCGCCTCGATGCGCTTGGCCGCGATGAATCGCTCGTAGTCGGCGGGGTCGTTGCTCGAGGCCTCGCGGTCCGTTACCGTGTCCATCAGTTTGACCGCACAGGTTTCGAGCGGCGGGTACTCCGCCCTTCAGGGCGGGGCGGAGCCGCGGTGGCAGACGACGGGCTCTCGCCGCGTTGGTGCTCGACGTAGCGCCGCACCACGTCCAGCGGCGCGCCACCGCACGACACCGCGCAGTACGACGGCGACCAGAAGTGCGGCCCCCAGAGTACGCGTTCGACCTCCGGGAACGCCGCCGCGCGCACGCGCCGCGCCGAGACACCCTTGAGCGAGTTCACCAGGGTCGAGAGCGCGACCTTCGGCGGATACGCCACCAGCAGGTGCACGTGGTCGGGTTCGAAGTTCGCCTCGATCAGCTCGCACTCGAAGTCGACGCAGACCGTGGCCCACGCGTCCCGCAGGACGGCAAACACCCGTTCGGTGATCGGACCACGGCGGTACTTCGGTACGAAGACCAAGTGCACGTTGAGATTGAAGACGACGTGACGACCTCGGCGAAGATCGGTTGACTTCAGCATAGACCAATACATGCTTCGGACGTGCTTCTGCGCAAGGCGTTTCGCTACCGCGTCTACCCGACCGCCGCGCAGGTCGCGCGGCTCGACGCGTGGGAGCACGCGCTGCGGTGGCTCTGGAACCTCGCGCATGAGCAGCGCTTGATGGCCCACACACGCCGCTGCAAGGTCGACGCGAAGTACCCGACGGCGTTCGACCAGATCAACGAGTTGACGGACCTGCGCGCAGAGCTGCCCTGGCTCGCGGACGTGCCGCGCGATCTGTGCGCGCAGCTCCTGCTGGAACTCGACAAGGCGTGGCAGCGCTGCTTCAAGCGACTGGCCCGCGCGCCACGCTGGAAGCGCAAGGGGCGCGACCGGGCGCCGCTGATCGCGCCTCAGGCCTTCCGCGTGGGGGGGCTCGGGCGCGACGGCGCGGTGATCTTTCCGAAGCTCGGGCGCCTCCGCACGGTCGTGCATCGTCCGATCGTCGGCAAGGCGAAGACCTGCGCGCTCGTGCGCGACGGCGACGCGTGGTTCGCGGCAGTCTCCTGCGAGGTCGAGATCGCCGACCCGCTCCCGAGCACCAAGCCCGCCGTCGCGATCGACCGCGGCGTGGTGAACCTCCTGGCCGACAGCGACGGACGCCTCGTGCCGAACCCGCGGCCGTTCGAGCGACTCCGGGATCGTCTCGCACGCGCGCAGCGCACCGTCGCGCGCAGGAAGAAGGGCTCGAAGAACCAACAGAAGGCGCGGGCCGTGGTGGCTCGTCTCCAGAGAACGGCGCGGCGCCAGCGCGACGCCGTTCTGCACCGCGAGAGCGCGCACTACGCCAAAAATCACGGCGCGGTGATCGTCGAGCGGCTGCAGATCAAGAACATGACCGCGAGCGCGGCCGGCACGCTCGACGCACCCGGCACGAACGTGCGAGCGAAGGCAGGACTGAACCGCGCGATTCTCGACGGCGGCTGGGGCCGGTTCGTCGAGATGCTGCGGTACAAGGTCGTGCCCGTCGGCGCGACGGTCGTCGAAGTGCCTGCGGCGTACAGCTCGCAGACCTGCGCGGAGTGCGGCGTGGTCGACGCGGCGAGTCGCCGCAGCCAGAGCGTGTTCGAGTGCGTCGCGTGCGGGCACGTCGCGCACGCCGACACGAACGCCGCGAAGATTCTCCTCCGCCGTGGAAGCCACGGCGACAGCCTGTGGAGGGATGCCGCCTGTGGGCGCCCTGTGAAGCAGGAACTCCGCGTCGCGAGGCGCGGAACTCGGTCGACGGTCGAGGCCAAAGCCTCGGCCTTTAGGCCGGGGTAGCATTACCGCTGGCTCCTCTGAAACAGGTTGCTGGCCATGGGCCGGGGCGTTTGCACCGCCGCCGGCCCGCTTCATTCGGATCGCGCGCTGGCTCATACCCACCCGCCCCGGCACGCCCGCGGCCGCGTCGCCGACGCGCTCGAGCACGCGGGCGGCGAGCTTCGCGCGCCCCTCGCGCGGCCGCGAGCCGTAGCCGTTCGCGTCGATCGTCGCGTCGTCCAGCCCGCGCGCGCGCAGCCCGGCGCGGTGGGCGCCGGAGAGCGGGCACGCCGCGAGCACGACGCGGTACGCGTCGTCGCGCACGCCACGGACGCGAGGGCGACGGTGGGCGCCGCGGGCGGCAGCGCCTCGGGCACGAACCCCGCGCCGTCGAGGCGGTGCACGTAGAAGTCGACGCCCTCGCGGTTGGTGCGCGCGGGGCGCTCGGACGCGACGCGCTTGCACAGCACGACGGGCTCGGTGCGGTGGGTCTGACACCAGCTCGTGCCGCCGCAGACGGGGCAGCGCCGACCGACGGCGACGTCGCGCCACTCGCGGCGTGTGCTCGGGGCTGTCATCGCGGGCTCCGCGGCGGGAACGCCAGGGGCGGGTGGCCGCAGCGCTCGCACGCGGCGGTGAAGCTGTTGGGCAGCGGGCGCGGGGCGCCGTCGGCGTCGACGCGCGCGGGGTCGTCCGCGGCGTCGTAGTGGCAGGCCGCGCAGTGGTGGCTCATCGCGTAGCTCGCGTGGTCCGCGTTTGAGCCGCCGTCGCCGTTCTCGGCGCTCAGGATCACGTGCCCCGCGGCGTCGAGGCCGAAGTGCGCGTTGCCGCGCCCCGACTCGCGGGCGAGGGTCGACACGCGGCCCTCCGTCTGCGCGAACGCGCGGAGCCACGCCGCGAGCGGCTCGGTGCTCGGCACCTGAACGCGACGCTTCGGGGCGGCGGCGCTCACAGCCACCCGCCCCGGCGCGCCCGCGCCGCGTCGAGCGCGCGTCGCCCGAGCGCGACGAGGAGCAGCGCCGCGAGCCAACCCGCGCCGAACGCCAGCGCGCACGCCTCGCGGGCGGTCACCGCGCACCGCCCGGCGCGATCGTCGCTTCGAAGCGCTCGAGCGCGCGGCGCACGCGCGCCATCGGCTCGCGCAGGCGCGTCGCCTCGTCGGCGGCGTCGTCACTGGACAGATTCTCAGTCCGGCCGATCAGCATGGGCCGGACTCGTTCCGCGACCGGGTCAGCGGCGACAGTGGGCGCATGCGGATTACGGAGTGCGCGCGGCGGAAGATCGGCCACGGCGGCGACCACGGCGGCGGCCTCGGCCACGCTGCGGACGAACAGCAGCGGCGGCTCGCGGCACGCGGCGCAGAGGCACGGCACGGGCG
>JBBRLQ010000069.1:0-8192 GCA_038231275.1 Polyangiales bacterium | reverse complement strand
TTCGATGACGGGCGCAGGCTACCCGCGACGAAATCGGCGCGCGGGAGATACCACGTCGGCGGATGCGATGTTTCGAGCAGCCTCAGCGCGCGACGCGTGTCGCAGACGACGATGCCGCCAAAGCGCACTACCACGCGCCGCGCGCTCGGCACGACGATGGGCGGTCGCGGATACGACCAGACGGACTCCTGCCCGGAGCCGACCGGATCGGGTTTGGGACGCATGGAACTCCTGTCGAGCGAAAGCTCCGATGACTGGCAGCGCGTCGTCGTTCCGTCGCCTACCACCCCGCCGATGTCGTGACGTGGGTCACGACGCAGCGATGGGGATCGATAGATGCCGGCGGCGCTTTTTCCGACATCGCGGAACCGGGGGCGGGGTTTCCCTGGCGAGCACGGGTCTTCCCGAGTACGAAATCGCGCGCGCCGATGAAAGTGACAGAATCGCATACGCTCCCAGAGCACGATGACGCAAAGGATGGCGCGGACGCCGCCGCGACGAGTCCCGCGTTGACGATCGCGTGGTGCGCCGACGAGCCGTGGCGGGTGGGTGAGGTTGCGCTCCTGCCGCACGGCGATCCAGGCGCGGTGCGCTTGATCGGTCGGGGCGAGTCCGACGGCGACGAGTCGCGCGCCACCTTCGCTCGCGCCCGCCCCGCGAGCTACGAGCCTCAGCCGGGGCTCGCCAGCCCGCGCGTTTCGCGCGTGCAGCTCCGCGTCGAAGCGCGCGGTGAAGCTCACGTCGCCCTCGAGAATGTCGGGCGCCTACGCATGAGTCTCAACGGTGTGGCCACGACGCGCGCGGTGGCCAGCGTCGGCGACGTCATCGAGCTCGGCAGTCAGCTCGTGCTGTGCGTCGTGCCGCGCAGCAACACACCGCAACGCTCGGGCGCCGCGTCGTTCGCATTCGGCCACGCCGACGCCCACGGGATTGTCGGCGAGTCGCCGGCGGCTTGGGCGCTGCGCGACGCCATCGCGTTCGTCGCGCGACGTCCTGGGCACGTCCTCATCACCGGCCCGAGCGGCTCGGGCAAAGAGCTTGTGGCGCGCGCGGTCCACGCCTCTTCGTCGCGCGCTGACCGACCGCTCGTGTCGCGCAATGCGGCGACTTTTCCCGATTCGCTCGTCGACGCGGAGCTCTTCGGAAACGCCAAGAACTACCCGAACGCGGGGATGCCGGAACGATCTGGACTCATCGGCGACGCCGATGGGACGACGCTCTTCCTCGACGAGATAGGGGAGCTCCCGCCGCAATTGCAGGCGCACCTGTTGCGGGTGCTCGACGCGGGCGAGTACGTGCGGCTCGGCGAGACGCGATCGCGTCGCGCCGATCTTCGACTGGTGGGCGCGACGAACCGCCGGCCGGACTCGCTCAAGCACGATTTCCTCGCGCGCTTTGCGCTGCGCATCGACGTCACGGGGCTCGACCAGCGACGCGACGACGTGCCGCTCCTTCTGCGGCATCGCCTGCGCTCGATCGCCGCGTCCGAGCCGGACGTCGCGCGCCGCTTCGCCGCCGACGTGCACGGCGCACTCGAGGTTCGCGTCACGCCGCAACTGATCCTCGCGCTCCTGCGACGCCCGTACACCACGCACGCGCGCGAGCTCGAAGCGGTCCTCTGGCGCGCGATCGCCGCCAGCACCGGCGACGCGATCTCGCTCGCGCCGGAGGACGAGCTCGGCGCCGCTCCCGCCGCTCCCGCCGCGAGCAAGTCGCTTCCGTCGGAGGGCGGCGCGCTCTCGCCCGCGCGTATCCAGGCTTGTCTCGACGAGCACAACGGCGCCATCGAGGAGACTTGGCGTGCGCTCGGTCTGTCGAGCCGCCACGTGCTCGCGCGGTACATCAAGCGTCATTCGCTCGTGGTCCGCCGCCGCCTTCGGTGATCGCTCAACGCGGGCAGGCGACGCCGGCGGCACGCGATGCGCGCAGGTCGGGGCGCGCGTCGCCCGCCGTCCGCACATCGACCGCCGCGCCTCCACTCGACGCCCAGCGCGGCGTCGCGCGGTCCCAGGCGTTCCCTGCCAGCGACAGTGGTCCCGCGACCGACTGCCGCACCGCACCTCCAGGGTTGCAAGCGAACACGTTGTCTCCGGGATCATCGGGCCGCCCGAAATCGCTGACCGTCTCGCGCGCGTGCGTGCCGTCGATGCGGAGCGCGACGCCGTTGCCGAGCATGGTGTTGCGGTGCGCCCACGCGATGCGCGGCGAGCCCGGCGTCTCGTGATCGTCGAGCCAGATCGCCGAGCCCTCGATGCGCTCGAAATGGTTCCCCGCGAGGCGCTGCACCACGGGGGCGCGCCACATGCGCACGCCCGCCGTCGTCAGATCGGAGAAGCGCGAGTCTTCGATCGTCGTGGCATAGCCCGCGGCGAACGCCGGCGGCGGCTCGCGCTGATCGATTTGCACACCGATGTCGCCATGCGTGAACGTCGCGTGACGGATGGTCGCGCGCGCGACGCATCCCCAAAGGAGCACGCCGGCGCCATCGGCGCGGCGGTGGCCCTCGAACGTCGATCCGCTCGCCGGATCGTCGTCGCCGATCGTCACCGCGGTCGGCACCTCACCCGTACCCGCGCCGCAGCCCAGCGCGAACACGCCGTTCCAGCTCCCTTGGAAGCTCGAGGCGGTGACGCGCGCGCTGCAGCCGCTGGCGACGGGCTCGACGCTGGTCGTAATCACGAGGCCCGTGTCGTACGCGGCGCCGAACCGCGCATGATCGACGACGAGGTTCGGCTCGGGCTGCGCCGCGCCGGGCGCCGCTCGCCCGCGATCGCAGAACACGCCGAAGGTGTGGAAGCGCGGGCTCTTCTCACCGCTTTGGATCGTGACCCCGGAGATGCGCGTGGTGCCGAGCGCTTCGCCGGTGACGATGGTCGCGCCGAGCGCGTCGTCGGTGATCGCGCCGCCGACGCCGCGGTGGTTCACTTCGCCGATCCCTTGGATGAACGTGCGGTCGGCGCCTTCGCCGACGAGCGAGACGTCGCCGCGCAGCTCGAGCGGGAAAACTTCGCCGCTGTTCGTCGCGCTGTAGATGCCGCGGGCGACGTGGATCGTTTTCGGGGAGGCGTGCGAGCGCGCGGCGGCGCGCAGCGCGGCGGTGATCGAGACGAAGCTGCAGCGATCGCGCCCAGTGAGGCTCACCTCGAACTCGCTCGCCTCGGCGTCGTCGCAGGTCGCTCGAGGAGCCGTCGCTGGCGAGAGCGGCGGCAACGGCGGCGAGGTGAGCGCGGTGCGCGCGACACCGAGGGTGATGAGCGCCACCGCTCCCAGGCTGATCGTGAGGAGACCTCTGCCCAGCTTTCGCGGTCGCGGTCGCGATCGCGGCGGTGGCGTCGTGCGCGAGATGCCCGGTGTCTCTTCGGGAAGCGTCTCGCCGACGGCCCCGACCTCGTCGTGCGCGTCGTCCGGCGCCAAGAGAGCCGCCCGCATGGCGGCGGCGCTCGCCCACCGCTCCTCTGGATGGAAGCGGAGCGCACGGTCGACAGCGACGCAGAGTGACCGCGGTGCCTCCGGGCAAACGGAGGCCAGACGCGGAGCCGTCGCGGTTCCGGCCATGAAGAGCATTTCGCCGGCCCCATTCGCCGCGTGCACGAAACGCCCGGCGACGATCGTGAAGAGGGTCGCGCCCACGCCCCAAACGTCCGTGCGCGCGTCTGCATCATGTGCGCGCCCGCGCGCCTGCTCGGGGGCCATGAACGCGGGCGTCCCGAGCGCCGCGCCGCTTTGGGTCAAGCGCATGTCCTCCCGATCCATTCGGGCGATCCCGAAGTCGAGGACGCGCGTGCCGCCGTCCCGCGTGATGAACACGTTCTCCGGCTTGACGTCGCGATGCACGATGCCGAGCGCGTGCGCGCGCGCGAGCGTGTCGAGCAGCGCGGCGCCGATCCGCCGTGCTTCTTCGAACGAGACGCGTCCGCCACCGCGCTGCGCGCGCACGTGGAGCGTCTCCCCCTCGAGCAGGTCCATGACCAGGAACGCGAGATCTCCGTCGTCGCCGTGCTCGAGCACGCGCACGCCGCCGTGGTCGGCGAGCGCGTTGGCGGCCAGGGCTTCGCGCGCGAGCCGCGCGCGCGACAAGGTGTTCGCGAGCTCTGGCCGCATGACCTTGAGCGCGACGCGCTCGCCGCCGGGCCGTCGCGCCGCGTAGACGGCGGAGGATCCGCCGACGCCGAGCAACGCCTCGAGCGCGAAGCCGGCCAGCCTCGAGCCGACGCGCGCGCGCGCCGCGCGACGCCAGTCGTCTTCGTGTTCGTCACCGCCGAGAGGGTCGCGCATCGTCGTGTCGGGTCGCACGTTCTTTGGACGACGGAGCGAGAGAGAGCAAGCGACGAAGATTCGTGGGAGGCCCTGCGCGCGCGAGCGGAGCGCAGAAATCGTGGAGAGCGCGGGCCGCGCGTCATGCATTGGGGCGACGCCGTGCGCCGGATCAGCCGACGCCGATTCCGATGACAGCGTGAGCCGACACCCCGCTTCGTCGAGGTCTGCCGCGTCCTCGCGCGCAACCCGCGCGCATTCGCGCGCGCATGCGCGCGCATCGTCGCCGTTCTTCGGCGAGCAACCCGGGCATTCGCGACGAGGGATGTCGGCACGACGGTTGCGAACGCTCGCGGCAACGGAGCGCCCGCTCGGTAGCGGTCCGCGCCCTTCTCTGGAGAAACCGAATGCGCTTGCGACTGATTCCTCTTTTTTCGCTTACCGCTCTCGCGGCCTCATCGGCTTGCGGCTCTGCGCCTGATCCCGTCCACTCCGAGCAGAGAGAGACGACGGCCACGACCAGCACCGCCGATTCGATCACCAGCCGCTGCGTCGCCGACACCACCATCGCGGACATCGCGCCGGGCTCGAGCCCCGTGGCCGCGGCCATGCAGCCTGGAGTCACCAGCCTCTTCTATACGAGCGCGGACTCCACCAAGACCGTGCGCCATCGCATGAACATGCAGGCCGGCATGTGGAACGCCGAGGAGGACGTGGCTGGCGGCATCATCGGCCGACCCGCGGCGGTCTCCTGGGGACTGCGGCAACCGGGCATGCTGCGCCTCGACGTGTTCGCGCAGGGGCTGGACCACGGGCTCTGGCACAACTGGTCCAATGGCAAATGGCAGAACTGGGAGACGCTCGGCACGCAGATGACGTCGGCGCCGGCGGTCACGGCGTGGGATCAGAATCGCCTCGACATCTTCTTCTACGGCACCGACCACGCGCTGAAGCATCGCTACTGGGGCGGCAGTGGTTTCTCGAACGCGGACGAGAACCTCGGCGGGAACTGGCAGGGCGATCCGGCGGCGGTCTCGTGGGGGTCCAATCGCATCGACATGTTCATGCGCGGTCAGGACAACGCGCTCTACCATCAGTGGTGGGACAACGGGTGGCACGGGCCGGAGTCGCTCGGCGGAAGCCTGGCGTCGAACCCGACCGTCGCGTCGTGGGGCCCGAATCGGCTCGACGTCTTCTGGAGGAACACCGACGGAAGCCTCGCTCACAAGGCGTACGAGGATCAGACCGGGCACTTCGGCTGGTCCAAGGAACAGAACCTCGGCGGATCATTTTCCGGCGATCCTTCTGCCATCGCCAGCCTCGTCAATGAGGTCGAGGTCTATGTCCTCGACGCGACCAATCACATCGTTCGCAAAGTGTTCCAGCCACTCGGCGTCGCCTGCGCGGAGCCGGCAAACAACGGGCTGTCCATCGCGCGCTCGTGCAAGTCGGCGTCGCTCGGCTGGGCGGGAAGCGCGCCCGGGCAGTGCACGGGTGGTTGGCTCGCCGGCGGGGGAGAGATCCTGCAGCCAGGGGCGGCGCCGCTGCGGGTCTCCGAGTCGAAGCTGACCAGCGTCGCCTTCACGTCCGCCTACGGGCCGTTCGGCACCAACCAGAACCCGACCTGCTCCACCTGCGACGACGTCCCGTGCACGAAGAAGGACGCTCAGGGAAACTGCCTCGCGTACGCCTTGCCGGAGCCGCCGGCGACCACCGAAGCCGTCACCACGGACCACAAGACCTACGCGCAAGCCAAGTTCGACTGCCTACGCGCCAACCTCGCGAGGTACGACGCCTCGACGACGCGGAACATCTACACCAAGGCCGCGGACGGCAGCACGCTCGTCACCCAGGATCGCAACCACGCCGCGCGCATCATTAGCGCCATGACCTTGCCCGTGATCGGCGACGGCGAGCTCTCGTTTCGTCTCGCGATGCCGACGCAGGTGTCGGCGTATCCGATCCTGTCGCAGCTCTACGTCGACGATGGCACCGGCGTCGGCTTCTGGACGTACGTCGCGCCGCAGAACGGCGCCATGGTCGCCTCCGGCTTCTTCACGAACCCCGACAACGTGAACGGCGATCGCAGCTTCCCGGCGGCGCCGACGACGACGAATTCGCAGTGGGTGAAGGTGAAGCGCGTGGGGAACGCGATCACGTTCTTCGTCTCGGGCGACGGCCTGACCTGGACCACGATCGAGACCCTCGACTGGACGAAGGTCAACGGCAAGGGCCTCGAGCGCGCGTTCAGGATCAACGTGAATACGATCATGTACGAGGTCGGCCCCGCGACGGTGCTCCTCACGCCCGCGCAGAGCCTTGTGCCGGACAACGTGAAGACCACCTTCGCGCTCGCCGACCTCGACACGCGCGAGGCGATGGTCACGAGCATGAAGCTCCTCTACGAGCTCTGGAGCGCGGCCCTGACGCCCGAGCAGGTCTCGTTCTTCTTGAACCTCAACGTCGCCGATGCGGCCGAGCCCGACTGCGGCGGCGCACCACCGCCGGCGCCGCCGAGCTCGACCAACGTCGGCCACGACTGCACCGATCAGGCGCTCGATCGGACGGTCGCCCTCTGCCAGCGACTGGCGCTTCCTCACGTCCCCGCGTCGTCGGTGGCGGCCAACATCGAGCGCTGCATCGACGTCGTCGACAAGAACCAAGCGTGCCTCGCGCTCGACAAGTACCGGCCGATCGCCGAGCAAGCGGCGCGCGCCGCCCTCAGCAAGTCGTTCGGCAGCGTCGTCGTGAGCTCCGACCCGAACGTCGATGACTCCGCGAACATCAAGAAGCAGCTCGGCTGGCTCGCGCGCTGGTACGGCAATGCTCCCAACCTGTACGGCAGCGACGTGACCTCGAAGTGGGCGGCCACCAGCCAGATCGCCGGCGCCTACTGGGACTCGGCGTACAAGCCGACGCTCAACGCGGCGTTCGTTCCGGACCCGAACGATCCGACGAAGACAGTCACCGTGAATCTGGGGCTCGTCGATCGGATCCCGGCCACCATGACGGTCGTCGATCAAAAGGTGCTGGCGACGCTCTTCTCGGGGAATGCGAGCACGGCGCCGCTCACCGGCGCGCCGCTCCTCTACGTCCTCGGCGACACGCTCCACACGCTCACCGACCGGTTGCAGGACGTGAACCGGATGCACGATCTGGTCTGCCGCTTCGGCGGGTGCCAAGCCACCTTGCTCGGCAAGTCGACGGTGGCGTCGCTCTGGCGCTCGATCGCGAACATAGGAGACAAGACTCAGCTCGCGAGCTCCAACACGCAGACCCAGGACGCGGGCTGGCACTCGACGTTCAACGCCATCGCGCAGAACCACGACGTGTTGGAAGCGGCTGTGCGCGACGCGTTCGCGCAAGGGGCGACCTACAGCGCGGGGCCGCTCACCGCGGCTGCGGACGGCACCCTCCCGCCGCCCGCGGTGGAGCTTGCTCGCGTCATGCGCGCAGCCTCCGCGGCGATTCACAACTACGACACCTACCAACTCTTCGACCCGACCTCGCTCAGCTCCGTGCGCAAGGGTCTGCAGGATTCGCACAGCCAGGAGATCGCGCAGAACATCCTGGCCAACGAGGTCGCGCTGCAGACGGGGGTCACGCAGTACCTGGCGGGGCGTCAGCAGTACGCGCAGAGCCTGATCGACATCATCCGATCGCACAGCGACCAATCGAAGATCCAGAACCTGGTGAACGAGAAGGGCGATCAGCTGCAACAGGTCATGCTCGGAATCGCCGGCTATCGCCTGGCCGCGCAGATCGACGCGACGCAGTTCGCCGACTTCGAAAAATCGTTCGACAAGGCCGTCGACACGGAGACGTTCGCCGGCTCGCAGCTCGTTACCAACAGCACGACCCAGCACTTCCTGGTGAGCGCGGCGCAAGCGAAGTACACGGGGGCGTCGGCGCCCATCACGGCGCTGGCCGTGTCAGGG
>JBBRLQ010000068.1:0-8901 GCA_038231275.1 Polyangiales bacterium | reverse complement strand
GGCGACGCCGCTTGGCGCCGGTCCTTCTTCCTGGCAGTGTCTTTCATTGGCGGTTCCTTTCGGGTTAAGCACCTCGATCTTTCGATCGGGGCCGGTGGAACCGCCACCTTCAAATTTCAGCAGAGACCGGGACGTCGCCCCCCGAGCACGTGCGTGATGCCGAGCGTGTTCGAGCAGGCGTCAGTCGTGCACACGTTGTGATCGTCGATGACGGGAACAGCGTCCGCGCTGCACGATTTGTCGGCCTTGCACGTCTTCGGATTGCAGACCGTGCTGTTGTTGCACGAGGCGCCCACGGCGGCGGAGAGCGTGTGGGTAACGGCGCCGGTGTGAGTCACGGTGTCGCACGCGTCGGTCGTGCACGTGTTGCCGTCGTCAATCGCGACGGACTCGCACGCGTCCATCCGGTCGCCACTCGCAAGAGGCGTCCCGATGAAGGTCCATCCGCCGAGCTCCAGGACGTATCCGTTCTGGGGCATCACCGCCGCGTGAAAAATTCGCCCCACCGACAACGGCGTGTGAGGCGGCGGACCCGTCGGCGCCCACGCGCCAGTGCCAAGGTTGAAGACCTCCACAGAGGTCGAGGCACCGCTCGACGCGGACCCCCCCGCGATCAGGACGGCACCGTCGGCGCTCGGAAGAAGGACCGCCGCCGCATTGGAGCGGGCCGTCGTCAGGCTGCCCTTTGTTGCCCAGGTCCCCCCCGTGGCGCTGTAGAGCTCGGTCACCGCCGAATTGCCGCCGGCAGTCGAGCCTCCGCTGATCAACACGTCGCCGCTCGCGAACTGCGCCCCCGCGAAGCTCCCGCGTGGGGTCAGGAGGTCCGCTGTCGGCTGCCAACTACCGGACCCGGTACCTGCCGGCGTGAAGAGCTCGCATTTCTTCGAGAGCGAGTCGCCCGCGACAACGAGCACCTTTCCGCTCGACGGCAAGAACGCCGCGTAGTGGCCGCTGCGGCCGAGCGCCATGCTGGCCTTCGTCGTCCATGCGTTCGTGCTCGGCGTGTAGAGCTCCACGCCGCCGATGACCGTGCCGTTCGTGTCGGTGCCGCCGGTCACGAGGACTGTGCCGTCACTGAGCTTCGTCGCGGCGTGGTTCGATCGCGTGCTCGCCATCGAATTCGACGTGAGGGTCCAAGTTCCCGTGGAGGGATCCCATGTCTCTGCGCTCGCGGCACTCCCGCCGGCCACCAGCACTTTGCCAGACAGGAGCGACGTCGCGGTGTGCCCTTGGCGCCCGACGCTCATGCTTGCCGTCGCAGCCCAAGTGCCGGCGGTGACGTTGAGGACTTCGGCCGATGCGTTCGCGAAGAACGCCCCATATCCTCCTGCCGCGAGGACGTTGCCGTTCGTGAGCGCGGTCGCGGTAAACGTCGCCCGCGACGAGGCCATGTTCCCGGGAGTGATCCAATTGGGATCCACGAGCGCCGGATAGGTGACCGCCTTTTCGTCCCAGGTGATCGACACGGTGCATGTCGACGCGCCCGGTGACGTGATCGTGCGGCCCCAAGGAACCTGGGGGTTCGTATCGACGTCGCATCCCGAGAGAGCGAGCTTCGCCTCGGCGACCGAGCAGTCGCCACCCTGCACGCGCGGCGGGTTCACGCGAAGCTGCGGAAGGCCCGTCGCGTCGAGCAGCTCCAGCGTGTTGGCGATCAGCCGGAGCCCCGCGATACCCGCGCCAAGCTGGATCTGATAGTCGATCTGCGCTTTCGCCGGAGCCACTGGAACGAGGAAGAAATCCTCGAACCCCTCCGCGCTCGGCCGTCGAAAGGCGTGGCCGCCCGCTCCTCTCGCGTCGAGGTGCACGACGTAGCCACTCGCGACATCCGCGCGCGTCTTGGTCGCGCCCCGCAGGACGATCGCCACCTGCGCGTTCGAGGTACCGTTCGTGAGCGCCGTCGCGCCGTCGAGCTGCGTCGGTAGGCGCACCTTTCCCTTGTGGCGCGTGCGTCGAAGGACCGCGTCCGAGAGAGTAGGCGTCAGCGCACCCGTCGCGTCGAGCGTGAACCCGTCTGCCTCGCGGGGAGGCAGAAGCGTCGAAGTATTCGCAGAGGTGCAGCGCGCGCGCTCCGTGTTGAGCGCGTTGAGCGCGTCACTCGACTCGGCGACGGCCCCCGCATCTGCCGGGGAAGCCTCCAGCGCGCCGGCATCGGCCGTCGCGCCGGTCGCAAGCTGCGACTGCTGCGACGACGTGTTACCGGCGCCATCGCTCGGAGCTTGATCGCCTCCGCACGCGACCGCGACCGCCACCATCAACGCGATCGCCGGCCAAACCCTCTTCGCGCGCCGAATCTCCATGTGCCTCACCCGATCATGCGCGCGCGGATCGGAGATCGATCACGGCAGTGCGTGCGAAAGGCAGACACGGTAAAGGGGGGAAATGTAAAGGGTTGTTTTCGTCGGGCGTTCCCCGATAGCCGCCCGAAATTCGAGCAAATCCAGCGAACACGGACCGAACCTTGTGGATGAGGATAGCTGTCGAATTGACAGTCCTCCGAGTTTCCCGCGGGGTCTCTTTCGTAGGACAAACCCGGACGCAAACCGCGGGCGAGCGCGAGGAGAGCAGCGTACATCGGCGACGCGGGGGGCTCGATCAGATGCGATCACTTGAAGGACGGCGTCTCGTTACCCTACCTGCCGATGAGCGTGCTCTGGCCTCCCGTCGTCAGACGATTCGTCGACCCTGCCTGGACGGCTCGCGAGTTCATCGGCTCGGGAGACCGGCCCCGGGCGTGTCGCTTCTTGTCTTTGCTCGTCTTCGAGGGCGTGCGCTCGCGCGTCGGCGGCGTCGGCGGACGCTGCGAGCACCCCCTCGGGTCGCGCCTCCGCCTAGCGGAGAAAGCTCTCGGTGCGCGGCGCCGCCTTGATCAATCGCCTCACCCGGTCGAAGAGCGGCGCGCGGTTCGACGGCAAGTTCGCGCGGACGTCGTCGTCGGTCTCCCTGGGACCGGTCTGGCGGGCGCACGCGTGCTCCTCGTCGCGCGAAGCGCGGCGCAGATCCCCCTGGAGAGCCTTCTCTGCTCGTACCCGCTCGCGAGCGCGCGCGCCGTCGTCCCGAATGGCCCGCGCCTGCGCCAGGCGCTTTGAGCATGTAGCCCGCGCCTCGGCACGCGCCGCACGGCCTGCCTCCCGCAGAGCCGCGAGCCTCTCGCGCTGCTCCGCGCGCACCCGCTCGCGCGTCGCGATGCGCTCGGCGCGGCACTGCTCCCTGGCGTCGAACAGCGCCCGTTTGCGCCTCACGCGCGCTTCGCGGAGTTCCGCCCGCACGGCCGCGAGTCGCTCGCGCGCTGCCCTCCGATCCTCCCGCCGCGCCATCGCGGCCTGTGCCCGCTTGGACATGGGTACCTCCGTACGCCCGTACGACTTGCCTCAGGTCACAGCGCGCGCCTTCTTGCGCCGCCGCGGCGGCGGTTCGGGAGAAAAGGAACTCGTAGGCATCTCGGCGCGAGACAGGGGCCAGTTTACGTAACGCCCAGACCGCGCGTTTCGATGCGGGCGGAATGCGGACCAATTTGGCCCTTGCTTCGCGGCAATTTCTGGAGGCGCGGCACGAGCTCCTCCGCCGGCGCGCTCAGCAGCTCCGGCGACAGATACACGTCGACGGGGATCCCCACGCCGTCGTGCGGGGCGTCGAAATGGTTTTGCTTCGAGCCCATCTGCCAGACGATGCCGGTGCGCGCCATGACGTGCGGGCGCTGGTTTCCGAACTCCATGTAGCCCGCCGTGCGCTGGCCGACGATCGTCGCGCCGAGCGCGAATTTGAGCGCCTCCGGCCCGCTCTCCCCCGACGAGCCGGCGCCGGCGTCGACCAGCACGAAGATGCGCCCGTCGTACGGCGTCTTGCCGGCGGAGGTCTCGGTCGCGTCCTTCGGCCCGCCGCCCTTGGGAGGCGCGCCCGCCTCGGCGCCTAGCTTCACCCAGAGCGCGGCGCGCTCGGCCTTCGCCTCGGCGGTGTCGACGCGACCGTAGGTGATCTGATCGACGACGCGCGCGTTCCAGTCTGCGCAGCGCGTGTGCCCGCCGGCGACCTGCCGCTCGACGTACGGGCTCGGCCACGTGCCGCGCTTCGCTTTGTCGATCCATCGGTACACGTAGCCGTCGTTGCCGCCCCCGTTGCCGCGAAAGTCGAAGACGATGACCGGGCGCGCGCGGTGCGCGTCGTACTCGGCCGGCAGCTTGTCGAGCAGCGCCAGATCCTGCGGCGAGCCGGAGAGGCGGCGGACGACGATGACCGTCGCGCCGCCCGCCGCGCGCGTCTCGTACGCGGGCGCCTTGTCGTCCATCGCGCTTCGCTTCGCCTCGCGTCGCTCGAACGGCGTCGTGCGGCCGCCGCAGGTCACGCGCGCGCCGTTGGCCGTGGACTGCGCCGAGAAGGTCGTGATCTCGGAGACGCCCGCGGGCCCGAGGAGCGGTACGACGCGCAGCGTGCCGCCGATCGGGGTGAGCCCGCCGAAGTCGCAGCGTCCTTGGTCGACGTCCTGGACGCGCCCGGGCGCCTGGTACTCCGAGTACGCGAGGTCCGACCGGCGGAGGAGCTTGCCGCCCCATCCCCGCACCGAGAGGTGGTTGTCGCGAATGTGGTGACGCAAGAGGACGAGCGGCTCGAGGATCCCCTTCGCGAAGGTCACGAAGGGGCCCGCGCCGCGGAGGGCGCGCTCCCAGTCGGCGAAGAACGCCTCGACGTCGAACGTCGGGTCCTGGAGGAGCACCGGGTAGCCCGCGTAGTGCTTCTTCATCGCGTCGTGCAGCTCGTGCACGTCCTCGGCGAGGGCGGTGGCGTCGAACGTGTCCGTCTCTGCGAACGGCCCGCGCGCGAGGTCGGCGCGCAAGGCGTCGCTGTCGGGGTTCAGGCAGAAGCGGGCGCCGTCCGCCTTCGCGGCGGGCAAGTAGACGTCGGCGACGGCGCGCGGGGGCGCCATCACCGGGGGAGGAGCCTGCGCCACGGTCGGGCACGGCGCCGGCGGCGGCGGCGGCGACGGAAGCGTCGGGGCGCGCGGCGGCGGCGCGGCGCCGCACGCGAATGACGAAGCGGACACGAGCACGGCGAAGGCGAGGCGTCGCATGGCGATGAAGATTAGCCGGTCGGCCGAGCGGTCGTAGGCGCAGCGTCACCGCTCGGCGAGGCGGCGACGCTTACTGCGGAAACGGCGGTCCGTTGTCGGCCGGAGGAGCGGTCACCTTCCCAGTAGCGACGAGGCCCTGAGAATTGTCGTCGGTCGCCGCCGGAGTGGAACCAAGGCCCATCGCACGAAGCGATCGAGCTGCCTCCCGGTGGGCTGCGGCGAAGCAATGCTACGGAGAGGCCGGCGCAATCTTAGAGATGACGAATCCTAGCACTCTCTCCGTGCGAGCGGATCCGCCCGCCATGTGTCCGGGCTCGGTTACGTCGAACTCGTGCGAGATACCGCTCTCCCGAAGCTTTACGCTGAAGGCGCGAGCGGGCTCAGTGAGATCAAATTCATCGTGTTCGGAGACAGAAATCATGATTTTTCCAGAGGCGTGTAGTCCGCTGGGGCCAAGAAAGCCCGCCGGCCGCCCGAGCGCAAGCGCGTGACCATGACCGCGAAAAAATGGCACGCTCCCGCTCGTGCGTAAGCTCATCGGCCTCCTGGCATTGCTCGTCGCTCTTTCGTCTTGCGGTGCGAAGGCGGGCAAGCTGCCGGGCCGCGTCCAGTCGTTTTGCGCGGTGGCGGCGGCCTCGCTCGAGAACGACGCCGACTCATACCGTACCGGCAATCCGGGGCTCTCGACCCAGGGCAGTGGTCTTCTCCAGATACAGAGCGCGTTCGGGTTTTGTGCCCTCGCTCACGGAGCCGACCCGGTCTCGACGGACTCTTCGGCGGGCACGTTTGCGGGACTCATCGGGCGGGCGCAGACCCTCGCCATCGAGGCGGCCGCGGCGAAAGACGCCGACAAACCCGCGAAATATAAGGAGCTCGCCGAGCGCCTCGACCAGCTCGCCGTTATTTTCGACGAGGTGAACAAGCGACCGATCGAGAACTGACGCGCCGGAGCGGCTCTCCGTCGCGGGCTCGCCCGATTGGAGTCGGGCAAGTGGTACCGCAGGAGGACCGGCACCGGCGCGCCTGGGGCGGCGGGAAACGCGGCGGCGGTGGCGGCGAAGACGAGTTCCGAGGCGTGTAGTCCGCGCAAAAGGGGTCGACCGAGCGCCCGCCGTCGACGGGCCCGGCGTACTTGAGGCAGGTCGCTGTCGGGGTTCAGGCAGAAGCGGGCGCCGTCCGCCTTCGCGACGGGCAAGTGGCGGAACGAATGAAGGGGTCTTCGAGCGTTCCTCCTCGATGACCACGCCCAGGAATCATGCAGTTTCGCAGGGAGGGCCGAGGAGGTCCCACCGGTTGCCAGCGATGTCGAGGAACACGGCGATCTGCCCGTACGGCTCCGTTCGCGGCTCGGTGACGAACTCGACGCCCGCGGCCACCATCCGCTGGTGCGCCGCGTCGAAGTCCGCGACGCGGAGGAAGAAGCCCACGCGCCCGGCCATCTGCTGTCCAACGGCGGCCATCTGGCGTTCGCCGTCGGCGCGGGCCAGGAGAATGCCGGTATCGGCGCCAGGCGGCCGGACCACGACCCAGCGCTTCGTTCGGCCGTCATTCGTCGTCGACGGCGAGTCCTCGACGAGATCGAGCCCGAGCGCATCTACGAAGAAGCGGATCGCCGCGTCGTACTCGGCAACGATGATGGTCACGAGCTCGATGTGCACCGGCGCACGCTAGGCCACTCGCCCGTCGTCGTCACGCACGGGTCGTCAGCGCGCCGGACGGTAGACCGGCGTTGACGCCCGCACGTTCATCTTCGAGAGCGATCCGTCCGCTCGCGCGTAGCATCGCCGTGTTCCGAAACGGTGTCTTTGCGTCCATTGCCTTGCGCGTCGGTCAGAAAGGACTCCACCGGCAGGCGCCGGGGCGTGAGTCCCTGAAAAACCTTTCGCTCCCCCAGCACACTCTCTACCGCCGCGCGTGTCGTCATGATCGGGGAGCGCGCCTGGCGCGGTCCGTCGGGCCCGACTGCGACCTTCACGAGGACAATCCAGTCCGTGACCGGAAGGAGTGCCCTAGCCGAAGCCCAGGAGCACATCGAAACGGTCTTCCCCGCTGGCGTCTGTCTGCCTTCGAATTTCGCAACGGAGATGTCTCGGCCCTCCCGTTCGTTCAGCACATCGAGCAACCGCTTCTGCGTTGCGTACTCGCCCGTGAGCGCAGTGGCGCGCAAGCACCTCGCGGCCTCGGCCGCAGGATGGTCGTTCGGCAGCGTGAGCGTATCCCACCGCGATCGCCCGTCCGGCTCCCGCACGAGCTGTACTGGGATGCCGCACAGCGGCTTCTGGGCCGTGGACAAGACGTGCGTCGCGAGGCTAGGAGAAAAGGAACTCGTAGGCATCTCGGCGCGAGACAGGGGCCAGTTTACGTAACGCCCAGACCGCGCGTTTCGATGCGGGCGGAATGCGGACCAATTTGAGCCCGTCCAAACCACACCGCCGCGCGCGTCTCGCGCCGCATACCGCGCTCGGAGCTATCCGGCCATCTCCTCGACGTGGCCGTCGCCCTCGAGCAGCGATGGATCGCGCGCGCGGACTTGGGCGGGGGCATCGGTCGGAAAGCCGAGCCGCTCGAGAATCGCGCGCGCGGCGGCGGGGTCCTCGACGGTGCCGAGCAGGCGCAGGCGGCCGTGGCACTTGGGGCACTCGAGAACGTCCACGTCGAAGGTTCGCCGCAGAAGAATCGACCACGGGACACGCGGACTCGGCGCGAGGAGCAGGCCGCCGTGCAGTCGCTCCCAGTGAGGCACGGCGATCACGTTGGGGGCGACGAGCTCCGTGCCGGGTTGCTCTGGACCCGGTCGCGCTCGTGGCGAAGCCGCCGAGGTCGTGTTCACGAACCGTAGTCCTTCGCCATCTCTCTTCGCGTGGGGTGAGCGCGTCGCGTCGTCGCCTCCCCTCGCGTTGGCCGGGCGTCCGTCGTGCTCCGCGCGCTTCGGCTTCTCCTCGTGCGTGTGCCGCTTCACCGTCGCATCCGGCGGGCGCGGCACGACAGTTCTTCGCCACGAGGAGCGGGGCGCCAAGACGCCGTGGTAGCGCACGAGCGGGTACCTCGTCTGGGCGCTGAAGGGCGGCGGGTTCTTCGTGAGGACGCGCATCGCCGACCCGCGGTCGGGCAAGGTGCACGAGATCCAGCGAGCCCTCCGCGACGCGACGCTGGCGGAGGCCGAGAGCGAGCGCCGTCGCCTGGCATCCGACGCGCGCGACCTCGTGAGCGGGCGCAAGCAACTGCCGAAGCAATTGAGCGTGTTCGCGAGCTGGCACTTCGAGGCAAAGCTTAGGGACGGCACAATTCAGTCGGCGAAGAACCGCGCGCACTGGCTGGACGCGTTCGCGCGCATCTTCCATACGGAGCTCGGCTCGCTTGGCGACCTGTATGTCGACGAGCTCGAGTACGCCGATATCGCCGTCTGGCGAGACAAGGTCGCCGGTTGGATGTCGAACGGGATGCCGTCCGTCCGCAAGCGCGATGCGGGCACACTAAAACTGGTGCGCCTCTCCGCGGCGACGGCGAACGGGTGGATCGCAATCCTGAAGGTTATTTGCAAGGCGATGACCCGGCACTTCGATCTTCCCCGGAATCCGGCCGCGAACCTGCAAAACTTCCCGACGCCGCGCACCTATACGCGCGAGGAGCCGAATTCGCTGACGGCCACGCAGACGGCAGCGTTCCTCGCGAAGATGAAGGCGGACTACCCGCATCACTTCGCCATGACGCTGCTCGGCTTCGTCATCGGTGCGCGTCCATCGACCATGCGACCGCTTCGACGAAAGGGGCCTACGCCCGACGTGCTCTGGGATGACGGCGTCGTCGTGCTCCGCCGTTCGCATACCGCAGGGAGC
>JBBRLQ010000067.1:0-10855 GCA_038231275.1 Polyangiales bacterium | reverse complement strand
TCCCGGAGGTAGCGGAGCGCGGTGCGCTCGCAGACGCCGAGTCGTTCCGTCAGGGCGCGCAACGTCACGCCGCCAGGACGGCGCACCAAGGTTTGCGCGAGAAAGAAGCGGCTCTTCGGGGTCGAGGCATCGTCACGCATGATTGGGCCTGCAATTCACGGGCGTCCAACCTGACAAGTTCTGTCGCGTGGGGCCCGTAGATTCCTCCTCATGAAGAGCGGGGCACGGAACGACGACAGGAGAGAGCGGGCGGGGCACGTGGGGTGTGCCGTTCGGCACGGCCACGACAGCGGCGCCTTGGAGAAAAATGTTGCGCGAAAAGCGATCGCCACGTGCACATTTCGAAGCGCCACGCGAAGTGTGCGGAACGCCGTCGCGAAAGTGCGGAGCGACGTTGCGGGGGTCACGCAGTGCGCGCGCGAAGTCACGCGTGCGGAGCGCAGCGAGGTTCGGGATTCACGCGCGAGGTGCGCAGCCTCCGTCCGAATTCACGCGCGGGGCACGTCGCACCGCGCGCGCTTCACGCGCGAGGCACGTGGACGGAGCGTGGAAGGTACGGGGGGCCTCTCCGAAATCACGTCGAGGGCACGCGCGAGCCACGCGGAGGGAGCGCGGAAACCACGCGTGAGCCACGCAAAAATCACGTCTTCGGGCACGCACGCCTCACGTGAATGGCTCGGTGATTCGCGTGGATTTTGCGTGAATCGCGCGTGCCTTCCGCGTGGTTCACGCGCTCCGTTCGCGTGAGCCACGCGCTCGGTCTGCGTGGCTCGCACGTGACTCTCCGCACCGTGCACGTGGGGCGCGCGCATGGACTTGCGCTTGCACCCCCATCGTTCGGAACAGTTCTTCAGTTTCCTGAGTTGGCTTTTCATGGGAGCGAGACGCGCGACGTCTCGGAAGTAGCGATGGACGATTCAACGCGACAGCTTGGAGAGCTTCGAGCCCTGCTCGTGGCGCACGGGCCGGCCTCGGTACTCAGCACGGTGGCCGCGCTCTGCGCCGACGAGGCGAAGGCGCGCGCGGACGGCGACGACGTCGAGCTGTGGGAGGTGGCCGCGGACGCCGCGAGCGGCGCCGCCACCGCCCTCAGTGACGAAGACGACGAGGAGGAGGACGAGACGGACGACGAGGAAGACGAAGGCGACGAGGAAGACGAAGGGGAGGCCGAACCGGCGGCGCCGACCGCCGTCGTCGAGGAGTGCTCGGACGGCGGTGCGCGGGAGGAGACCCCAAAGGAGCGAGGTAGGGCGATGGCGAAGGATCAGCGGCTCGGGCAGCGATCGGAGAAGGCGACGGACTGGCGATGCTTTCGCCTGGAGCCCTCGGGATACCGAAAGCTTCTGACCTTCGACGCGAAGGGGGACGGCATCTTCGCGAACGAGTGGCCGATCCGAACGTGCTCGGCGGACCTCATCGCCGACCGCTGGGGCGATGGTCAGTACGTCGTCCAGTACATCATGGTCGAGGACGGCAAGCGGCGCCCCGTAGGTCGGTCGCGCGCGCTTCTCGTGCAAGGACGCTCCGCCATCGCCGCCGGCCCGCCGCTCCCGGACGAGGCTCCGTTGCCGGCGGCGGTACCGATGCCCGCACCCCCACCCCCTCCGTCGATGCCCGTTCCTGCGCCCCAGACGGCCCTAGGAACGCTGATGGACCCGTGGGCCGTGATTACGTACATGCGCGACGCCGAGGCGCGCGCCCACGCCGAGGCGCGGGCGCTGTCCCATCAGGAGCTCCAGCGCATCAGCGGCGAGACCAAGGAGCGCGAAGCGCGCTACCGCGCGGAGATGGACCTTCAGATGGAGCGCGAGCGCCTCGCGTCCAAGGAGCGCATCGTGCAGATGGAGCTCCAGGCGAAGGCGATCGGGCGGGGTGGGCGGGGTCCGGATCCCGAGATGGCCGAACTCCGCGCGCTCGTGACCAAGCTCGTCGAACGCCAGGACGAGGCAGACGAAGAGGACGACGACGACGAGTACGTCATGGTGCCCGAGGGGAGCGTGGCACCGAGCGCGCCCCTGGCGCCTGCCGCCCCGCCCGATCCCATTCGGGAGGCGATCGTCCAGGTCATGCCGCACCTCGGCGGTATCGCGCAATTCTTCGCCGCGAAGCTGATGGATGGAAAGGGCCCGCTCTCGATCCCCGACATCCGCTCGCCCAAAAAAGACCCCTCGAACAAGCCGAACTGAAGTCGCGACCATGAACGCCCAGGCCCTACAACTTGCCGGAGACGAGCTCGCCCGGGCGGCCGAGAGCGCGGGGTGCCGCGTGCTTGCCCGCGGCGTGCACAACGACGGCGGCGCAAGTTGGCCCGTCCTCGAGCTCGAGTGCGCCGACAACGCGCAGGCCATCGACTTCTTGAACCGCGCCGCGTCGCTCGACGCGGGACACCCGAACCTCCGCGCGCTCGCGCTCTGGATCCGCCGCGCCCACGGCGCGCCGCTCGACTACGCGCAGGCCGTGCAAGCGTTCGTGAAGGCCGTGGTGCGGTTCGTACGTGAGGTGCGCGAGACCTTCCAGCACGCGCTCTACACGCTGAAGCACAGGGCAGGGGACTGCGACGACCACGCGCGCGCCGTCGTGGCGCTGGCCCGCGCCGGAGGCCTCCGCGCGAGCGTGCGCGGCGTGAAGAACGCCCGCGGCGCCGTCTCGCACGTCGCGCCGCTCATCCATGACGGGCGCGCCTGGCATTGGGCCGAGACAACCGTGGACGCCCGCTTCGGCGAGCACCCGCGCGCCGCCGCGCAACGACTTGGACTTGTACGCGAGCGCCCGGACATCTGGGCCGACCGAAGAAACGTGAGGGGCACGAGCGCCCCGTAACGAAGCCACCGAAACCCGAAAGGACCAATCGTGATGGGAACGACGCATACGCAGTCGGCAGGCGACGTGTTGCCTGCGAACGAGAACACCGACGACAGCAGTGGCTTCGTCTTCGACGAAGAGCCGACGATCATCCGGCTGGGAGAGCCGCTGACCTTCGAGCACCGCACGGTCAGGACCCTCCTCGGCTTCGAGCGTCGTCGACTACGACTCCAGGAGTCGGACGCCGAGGCCGAGGCCCAGGAGCTCAGGCTCAAAGCGAAGCGGCTCGACCAAGAAGCCGCTTGTTTCGTGGCGCAGCAAGCGGAGGTGATCGCGTCGCGCTACGTGCGCGAGGCACTCATGATGAGGCTGGGCGGGCTCGCGGAAGCTCTGATCCCGGCCCTGGTCGCCCGACTCATCGGCACCGCCGATAAAACGAAGGCGGAAGAAGATGCGTTCGCCGCGGCGATGGCGGACCTCGCGCGCGAGTTCCCCGATCTGAAAGACACGCTCGAGGGGCGCGAGCGTACGCGCCGTGAGGCGGAGAGCCGTGCATCTGTCGGCTGACCGCCTGGAGGTGAGCGAGGGCGAACGCCTGCACGCCGTTCTCGTCGTGCATCCGTCCGTCGTGAGCGTGCTCGCGGCGGGCGGAATCGCTCACCTCACCCACGCGCTCGAGGACGTCGGCTTCCGCGACGTCCGGGCGTGGCCACTGCCGCCCGCCGGATGGCTCCGCGGCGGTGACGTGCCGAAGCCCGCGGATCTCGAATGGCTCCTGTGGGTCGCGGCGACGCCGACGCGCTCCGCGTCGCTCACGCGCGCCCTCACCGAAGACGTCCGCATCGCCGACGCCTGGTCGGCCGACCTCGAGCCGGAAGCCACCGCACCGGAGCTCGTGCCTCTTCACCCGTATGCCCCGGCGTACGCCGCACCGACGCGGATCGCCGGCGTCGTCCACGTCTTTGGGGTCGCGTACCCGTTTGGAGATTTTGCCGATGTTGTCCCTTGAACCCTTCGCTTGGCGCCGCCTCTCGCCGAGCTCCGTGCTCGAGCACCGCCTCGACGAGACAGGCGCGCTCCGCCTGCGTGGCGCCGATCCCGCCGCGCCGCCGCTCGCGACGGCGCGCGTGAACACCGGCGCGGGCTTCGTCGAGCTCCCCCTCGCGCGCATCGGCCTCACCTGGTCGCGTGCCGGCGACGGCGACGGATGGATCCTCCGCACCGAGAAGGCGCCGCGGACGATGATTCACCTCGCCGCGCGCTGGAGCGAGACCGTGCGCGCCGTGGCCGATCCGCTCGGCATCGACGAGCGCTTCGTCCTGGCCACGCTCGCATGCGAAGCCGGCGACGTCGCCCCCGACCGGGACGGCTACGTGCGCGCGCCGCGCACCGAGCGCGGCTACCCCCGTCGGACGGGCGAGAGTGATCCGGGCGACTTCGCCCGCGACGCCGAGGACTGGCGCGCGAGCCGCGGCATGCACTCCTCGCACGGCCTCATGCAGACGCTTGTCGGCGTCGCGACGATGGTACGGCCGGATCTGTTCGCGGGGGTCGATCCCTCGCTCTACCGCGCCGTGTTGTGGGTGCCTGAGAACTCGCTCGCCTGCGGCATCGCGCATCTCGCGCACTTCGCCCGCGAGGTCCTCGCCGATCCGCTCGCGTGCCGGTTTCACTACGGCGCCGCGATTGCGCATCCATCGACCGCGAACGCGTGGGGTCTCGCGCCTGTCTACGACGACCGCGTGCCGCTGCGCTTCGTCGCGTTCTGGAACGACGACGCGTGCATCCGCATGGGCGCGTGCGGCGTCGACGACGCGCCCGACACGCTGCCGGCGACGGAGCGGTCGCCCGCGCTCGGATGGCTCGCGGCGCTCGCCGCCCTCGTCTTCGGCGCCGCCGCGGCGGCGTACAGCCTCACCGCGATCGCCACGGCGACCGCGCGTCGGGTGGCGTCATGAAAAACGCGTACGTCGTCGCGGTCCTCGGACCGCAGGCGGACAGCCTCGACGGCTTCGACGAGCTCGAAGGACTCGGGGACGTCGACGGCTTCTTCGACTTCGTGGGCAAGGCCGTCGAGTCGCTCGACAAGGCCTACGTGAGCGCGACGCCGCATTGGTTCCGAAAGGCCATGGGCGCCGCGGTCGGTCCGGCGAAAATGGCGTGGGACGCGGCCGACAACATCGCCCACGGGCAGCGCATCGATCGGGCGCTCCTCGACGCGGGCAAGAACCAGGTCGACATCTTCAAGACCGCGGCGCCGTTTGCACAGATCGGCCTCTCGTTCATTCCAGGCGTAGGGCAGGGGATCAGCGCCGCCATCGGTGCCGGCCTCGCCCTCGCGAACGGCAAGCCCATCACCGAGGCGCTCATCGCAGGCGTGAAGGGGGCGATCCCCGGCGGACCGCTCGTGGCCCAAGCGGTCGACCTTGGAATGAAGGCGGCGGTGGACGTCGCGTCCGGCAAGCGCTGGGACGAGATCGCCCTCAACGCCGTGCGGAGCCGCCTGCCCGGCGGCGAGGCCGGCAAGATCGCCTTCGACACGGGGCTCGCACTCGCGCAGGGGAAGAAGCTGCAAGACGTGGGGCTCGCCGCAGCGAGCCACTTCGTGCCCAACAACCCCCTCGCTCAGGGGGCGTTCGAGATGACCAAGCGCGCGCTCGCGGGCAAGCCCCTCGAAGGCGCGACCGCCGCAGCGGTCGCGCGGATGGCGCCGCAAGGGAGGCCCGGCGGAGCTCGGCCCCCCGCACCGGGCGTGCGCCGCGCGTCCGCGCCGCAGTACGCGGCTCCGCATCCGCGGATGGCCCTGATGGTCCAGCGGCCCCCTGCGGGCACGCCTGCGCCCGCCCAGGGCGGCCACACGGCGGCCGTTCTCCTTAGCGTCGCCGCCGCAGCAGCGGCCGGAGGGGGTGCGTTCTGGTGGTGGAAGCAACAGCAAGAGCACGAGCCCGACGGCGCGCATGGAGGACGACGATGAACGCACCGCTCTACGGCATTGGCTACGAACCCCTCGGCGACCTCGCCGACTTCATCGACCCGTTCGGGATCCGGAAGATCCCTTCGAAGGTCGACACGAAGATCAACCAGTACGTCGACGAGAAGGCGCAGCGCGCCGCGGGCATCGCGCAGAAGCGCGTGGAGGCGGGCGTGAAGAACGCGATGAACGACACCGCGCGCGGCGTCGGCACCTTCATCGCGGGCGGGCTCCTGGTCGGTGCGGTCGCGGGCGGCGTCTACGTCTACCGGCGGAACGCCGCGAAGAAAGAAGGCCACCGATGAAGCGCGTGACCACCATCGGGGACCTCGGCGAGCAAACGCGCTTCATCGAGCACGACACCCCGATCACCAAGCCCTACATCCTCAAGACAAAGCCGCCTTCCCTGCCGCAGCGGGGGACGCCCATCGTCGCGGACCGCCCGCGCGCCCCGGGCGGCGGCGTCCGTACGTCGAGTAGCGGCGCGAGCTCGCCGCCCTCGAGCGACGACGGCGACTACTTCCCGATGAGCTTCACGCCGGGCGCGGCGATGAGCCAAGCCTCCTCCGCGCTCCCGTGGGTGGCGGGCGCGCTCGGCGTCGTCGCGGTCGGCGCGGTCGTCTGGGCCGTCCACAGCGCACAGGAGCTCGAGCAAGAGCGCGCGCGGAGCCGGCGATGAGAGTCGCCGCACGAAAGGAGATCGGTCGCCATGGCGGCCACGTTTGAATACGACAACGCGAAGGGGCGGGCCGCGCTCGCCCGCATGGCGCGCGCCGGGGACGGCGCGCTCGCCATCGACGGCGAGGACTGGACGCAGGGCGCCATGGCGGCGCTCCTGGATGCGGAGTTTCTCGCCGCCGAGGCGGGTGTGGTTCCCTGGATCACGCTTCCCACCGGGGAACGTGGCCTCGTCACCGTGGGCGCCGCGCGCGAGAGCATCGCGCACGCCCCCGAGGACGTCCGCACGATCTACCTCGCGACGCACGCGCTCGTGCGCTCGACCCACGCGCAAGCGAAGCCGTGGGACGGCGCCCTCCCGCGACTGAACGGCCTCGGCGCGCAGCGGAGTGCCGCGCTCGCCCTCGGCGATCCGACCGGGGGACTCATCGTCGCGCTCACCGTCATCGCGATCGCCGCGGTGGTGGGGACCGCCTGGTACTTCACGCGGCGCGAGACCATCCAGGTCGAGGGCCGGAACGTTCGGACGACGGCGATCGCCTCCGAGGTGGCGAACCTCGCGCGCGAGCAGCTCGCGCGGAACGGACAGATCGACCCGGAGGTTTGGGGCGTCTTCAAATCAATCGCCGAGTCGGAGACGCAACAAACGTGGATTCCGTGGGCGGTGGGCGGCGTCGTCCTGGCGGGCGGCGGCGCAGCGGCGTGGGCGTACTGGCGAAAGAAGCACCCGAAAGGAGGGCCGAGCGATGGCACCGCGAAGGATGACTGATTCAGAGGCGAAGAAGGAGTTTCGGCGCGTGCATTGGGGCCGCGAAGGAAACGGCCGTGTTCTGCACACGGTGGCGGCGAACCCGCTCCTTCCGCTCGTCGAGCTCGGGCAGCTCGTCGAGGTCGTCTACCGGACGCGGAAGGGAAAGGACCACATGCCCACGGACTACCACCACACGTTCAGCACGAGGGGCCTGCCGCTCCTCACCTTCGAGAAAAACACGAGCCTCCTCGTGATCACAGGCGGAATTTATCATGTCAACGAGCGCGGCATCATTGATTAGACGCGGGGCCGTTAAGGCGACTGTGGCGAATCCAGCGCCCGCGCACGTGGGCCCGAAACACGGAAAGACCCGGAAGGCGAAGGCCCCAAAGGCTGCACCCAAGAAGAAGGCACAGGAACCCGTCATGGCGAAGAAGAAGACCTCGAAGCGACGCGCGACCACGACCCACCACGCGGGGGCCGCGAGGACGACCAAGCCGCGGAAGAAGCGCACGAAGCGCCGCGGGCCGGTGCCCGCGGGCATGGTGCTCGTCCGTGCCTCGGACCTGGGCCACGCCTCGAACCCGGCCAAGAAGCCGCGCAAGAAGCGCCGCCACCACCCCCACACCGGCCATCACCCGCACAAGCAGAACCCTCCGCCCGAGGAGCACAAGACGATGGATCTCCACCGCGGCATGAAGGCGATGGCCTTCGGCACCGTGGCGGCGGTCGCCGGCCTCGCGGGAGGCGCGGCCATCGCGCACCTGAGCCCCGACAGCAAGGTAGCGAACATCGCCGCCAACCTCGCCGGCAGCGTGATCGGCGGGCTGGTGGGAATGTTCGACCAGACGGCGGGCACCCTCATCGCGCACAACTACGCGGTGGCCGCGGGCCAGTGGGCGCTCGCGCCGGGCGCGACGCGCGGCCAGGCCGCGAACGCGCTTCAGCGTCAGACCGCGACGGCGCGGATGGGCAGCGGCATCGCGGCGCCCAACCGCATGATGGCGGTCGGAGCTCGGGCCATGCGCGGCATGGACGACATCGAGGGCGTCGTGATGGCCGACACCCTCGGCGACGCGGAGATGGAGGGCGTGGTCATGGCCGACACGCTCGGCGACACCGAGATGGACGGCTTCGAGCCGATCAACGGGTTCGAGCCGATCAATGGCGTCGTGGTCGCCGACACGCTCGGCGACGCGGACGACTTCGGCGACGAGATGGACGGCTTCGACGATCCCTTCGGGGCGTTCGGCGACGACGACTGACGCGCGCCCGACAAACACCAAAACAACGACACATCAAATATAGAAGAAAGAGAGACGGTCATGGCTGGAACGAACAACGGAGCGGGTCAGGTCGCAAGCGCAGTGCGGCAGTCGCCGGCGATGAACGCCCTTCAGAGGCAGCAGATGCTCGAGCAGGCGCGCCTCGTGCCCCCGCACATCCGCAAATTCATCGCGCGCCAGTCGCTCGGCTCGCAGGTGATGAAGAAGCAGAAGAACTACTACTCGGCGGTTCGCTTCCCCTTCACGGTCACGCAGGTCAGCTCGGGCCCCAACGCGCCCGCCACCTTCCGCTACACGCTGGCGAAGAAGTCGCTCGTGGCCTTCTCGTACGGCACGGGCGGCGAGGACATGACGGCCGCCGGCTTCCCGGCCGGCTACCGCTCGAACGACGCCGACACGAACCTCGTCAGCCGGCACGACACCGGCGGCTCGGTCGTCGACATCCACGGCATCTCGCTCCACCTCTCCGAAACGAGCGATGCCTTCCTCGCGAAGTTGATCTGGTCGGAGTGCTTCGCCGACATCACGCTCGACGGGAGCACGCGCTACGCGCTCCTCGGGCGCCTCGGGCGCATCAGCTCCCCGGGCGGTCTCTACGGCTCGGGCGAGTCGCGGGCGGTCGTGCCCGGCGTGGGCGAGTCCGTCGCGCACGTCGGCTCGATGACGAACGGCATGCCGCACGCGAACAACTTCTACAAGTTGAGCGACAAGATCCGCTGGAACCCCTCGAGCATGGTCGACTCGAAGTTTCAGGTGCGCTTCGAGATCAAGCGCGACGTCTTCTTCGACGTGACCTCGCGCGCCGCGGCGCCGGGTGTCACCGAGTACGCGCCCCCCACGCAGGACGGTGCGATCGGGACCTTTGTCGACATCGTGGTGTACCTCCACACGCGCGAGATCACCCCGCGCTCGAAGCAGCAGTGAGGGCGGCGATGAACTCCGCCTACCTCGATCGCGCTCTCCAGCTCGCGGAGGCCGGGACCGATCCGGTCGTCGCGATGCGGAACCAGGACAAGGTGGTGAGCCTCCTTCGGCGCGCGCGCGCTGAGCAGCAGCAAGCCACGGCGATGGGCGACGTGAGCTCACCTGGCGGCGCGGCCGGCGACCGTCTCGCGGCGGTCTTGGACCGCCTCGAGCGCGTCGTCTCGCCGCTCGCCCGACCGCTCGCCGCGCTCGGCGCGTCGAAGATCGTGCGCGTCGAAAACGCGCCCGCGCTCGTCCCGGGCGAGAGCTCGCTGCAACTCAAGGTCGAGTGGCCGGGCGGCGAGGGCTTCGCCTCCGCCATCTACGCGACCACGCTCGACGGCGATCCGGCGAGCCTCTCGCGCGTCTCGGTGCGCATCACGATCAACGGGAGCGAAGACCTCTTCACGACGGGCCAAGCCCCGGCGTCGGTTCCGATGATCGCGTTCGCACCGGGCACGCACGCGTGGTTCCGCCTCAAGGGACCGAACGGCGAGGACGAGGGCTACCCCGTCAGCGCGCTTCAGAAGTGGTCGATCACCTTCACCTACGAGGGGGCGGCCGGCCCGGCGACCATCACGCCGGTGCTCCTCTTCGCCTACGCGAAACGATGACCGGCCAGGCCGTCGTGCTTCGCCTCTTTGCCTACGTCACCAACCTTCACGAGAAAGTCAGCCGAACCATGGAACTCGATCCGACCCCGATGCCCTGCGACAACAACAGCCGCGGCCCCAACGTCGACCCCTCGATGCGAGGGATCTCCGATCGCTTCTGGACGAGCGTCCGAAGCGAAGCGTTCCGCGCCATCCGCGAGAAGATGGAGCGCGAAGTCCTCGCCCTTCCCTGGGGCCCGCGCATCGACGTGACGTTCGACCCACGGAAGGCGCCGAACCTCCTCGGCGGCACCGTGCGCCTGATGGGGCGTACGCCGGGCAGCGAGGTGGAGCTCGCGCGTGCGCCCATCACCGCGGTCGATCAGCCGATCACGCTCAGGGGCGCGACGGGATGCGACGAGTACGTGGTGAAGGTCTCGGCCGGCACGAACGCCGCGACGAGCGATCCGATGGTCGACAGCTACTTCTTTGCCCGCGTCTATTCGTCCTCCTCGCGCTGAGGCGCACGCGCGGAGGGAGAGCACGCCCCTCGGCGCCGCCGGTCGCCGGCCGCAACACCAACGACACGTGAGAAGGCCCCGCGCGCGAGCGCGCGCGGTCACAGGAGTGGTCCATGTCCGATGCATTGGTTTTGGCGGGCGGCGTCGCAAAGGGCGCCTTTGGCGCGGGCGCGTGCGCCGTCCTCTTCAACGAGCTCCCGTGCCTCGACGTCACGCGCGTCGTCGCGACGAGCTCGGGGGCGCTGAACGCCGCGTTCATGGCGCCCGCGATCCGGGCGGGCGCCGCCGGG
>JBBRLQ010000066.1:0-12029 GCA_038231275.1 Polyangiales bacterium | reverse complement strand
GGCTGAACGCCCAGGCGATGGCGAACGTGTCCCGGTCGAAGCCGGCGGCGCGCGCGAAGACCGGGCGCGGCCCGCCCTGGGCGGCGCTAGGCGGCGCCTGGACGCGTCCGGCGGTCTGGGGGGTCCCTCCGGTCCGTTCCTTGCGCGCCGAGCCCGCCACGGGGCGCTGAGGCGCGCCATCCCGCGTGCTCTCGCCCCCTCGTGACTCCCGTCCGATTCCCGGCGGAGCCGTCGGGAGTCTCGCCGGCGGAGCCGGCACCGCCGACTCCCGCTCGTCCCGCGCCGCTGCGCGGCTGCTGCTGGCGACCCCAACGGGAATTGAATCCGTCGGGTTTTCCACTGGCGCGGTCGCACCGCGATCCACGACGGGGCGGCGGTTCAGGTCGGGCGACGTCGCAGCGCCGACGGAGCTTGCGACGTCCAGACACTTTTCCTCCCGCCGCGGAACGCGCTTCCCAGGCTCGGACGGCGTGGCAGGTGGCGAGAGAGTCCCCGGCGGCGCAGACGCCGGGGACTCAGGGATCGGATCAAGAGGAGTAGGGGAGACATCCCAGACCGAAACCATCACTTCCGACGGTGCCGTCGCCGCCCCGTTCCGAGCTTGGATGTCTCCCCCCCTGCCGGGCAGCGCCGCCTCGCGCGCGGCCTGGTAGAGGTGCTCGCCGATCGCGTCGAGCGACCGTAGGTGGTCCGGCACCCGGAACGAGAACGTCGACGCCGGGCAGTCGATGCGCTCGAGGAGGCCCCCCGCCTGGACGACGACGTCGGCCGCCGCCCGCTGCGCAGTCCGCTCCGCGACGTTCATGCCCTCCGCCGTCTTCTCCCGCGTCGAGTGGTACTCGCCTGTCAGGAGGTCGACGTTCGCGATGACGTACTGGAACAGGTGCGCGCAGCGCGGTGAGAGGATCGCGGGGAGGCCGCGGCCGCCCTTGCCGTTGCCCTTCCGCGCGTAGCGCTCGACGACGGGCGCGATCTTCACGCGCGTGAGCTTCCAGAGCTTCAGATCGACCGGTCGACGCGGCGCCCGCTGGCGGCGCGGCTCGCCGCCGAGCGCCTCGAGCCGCGCGGCAGCGACGGTGCGCCGGCGTTCCGCGCGCGCGAGCGCGAGGAGCTCGTCGAGCTCGACGCCGTCGGGCAGGGGAACGCCGTCGAAGCGGTCCCGGTAGGCGTCCACCAGCGGGGCGCCGGCGTTCAACTTTGCCCCCATGCACGTGCAGGTGAGCGCGTGTCGTTTGAGTCCTTGCGCGCCCGCGATCCGCGTCCTACGCCTTGCGTACCTGTCGTGGTGCGGCTTCGGCCGTTGGTGTCGTCGGCCCCTGGCAGGGTCGGCGCACCGTTCTTTTGCGATGTCATTTCATCGGCTCTCTTGATGTGGCGCCGGGGGGATCCCCTCCGGCGGGTTGCGTGGTCCGTGACTCTTCCTCGAGCTCGTCGCCGAAGGCGCACGCGCGGCAGATGGCGACCGACGTCGACAGGTACGCTTCGCCGCGGCGGCACCGTTCGCGCGCCGCGGGGTCCGGCCCCGGGCCGACCGGCACGTCGACGAGCTCGTCGGGCGCGCGCCACGCGTGGCACTTCGCGCAGCGGCGGAGCGGCGGGGACGTTCGCGCCGTCATCGCTTCGCGTGCTCCCCGCGAACGTGGCGCCGGTCGAGCAGCATTGGGTGCGTCCAGCAGACGAATGCGCGGCACGCCTGGCACCACGAGCGCGACTCCTTCCCGCACACGTCGCACGTGCCGGACGCAGGAGGCGCAGCCATCGGCTTGAGCGGCACGTTCACCCGCACTTCGTCGACATGCACGCGTGCGGCTCACGCGCCCGATGGTTTCCGAACGCGTGCGCGCACTCACAGATTGCGTGCTCCGACCGCTGCGGGGAGGACGTTCGCGCCGTCACGGTCGCATCGCCTCGAGCTGGTGACCGAGCGTCGCGAGGCGCGCGAGCTCCGCCAGGTCGACCCGGATCGCGGCGGCGAGCTCGGCGACGTCGGCGAGTTCGGCGCCAAGCGCGCCCAACACCTGACCACGCGCCAGAGCGACCGCGCGCTCGAGCGCCTCGAGGCGGTGCGCGATGCTGGCGACCTGCGCGGGAACGTCGTTCTCCGGCGCGCTCGTGACCCACGGGTCGCGCGCCGACGGCGGCGGAACACTGAGGAGCTCCGCGCGAACGGCCGCGCACGCGTCGCACGCGCACGCGCAGCGGGCGCCGGTCACGCACGCGAGCGTGAGCACGCAATGGCGGCGCGTCGGGGGCGCGGGCGAGCTCGCGAGCGCATCGAGCGGCGATGTCATGTCGTCCCCCCGGCCCCGTCGCCGAACCATGCCGCCGCGGCGGCGAGCACGCGGCGGCGGTAGCGCGGCGCGATGGGCTCGAGGATTTCGATCAGGCGCCCGAGTGACTCGCCCGCGGCGAGCGCCTCGTCGCGCGGCCCCGGCGGCGACGGCGCAAAGACCCCCTCATCATCGCGCGTCATGCGGCGACCTTGCGCCGGCGCGGGCGGAGGTCCGCAGGATCCGGCGCGTGCTCCCCGGTGAACGTCACCGCGCCGCATTCGCACGTCCACCGCGCGACGACGCCGGCGCGACTCGTCGCGCGGAACCGATTGTGCGCGCATGGCGTCGCGTCTACGTTCGGCTTTGCCGCGGCGAAATTCACTTTAGTCGGTGGCCTTTCGCTCGGTTGGCGGCGTTCTTCTTCACGGGGGGACGCCGCCTCTTTTTTGTGGGCGACGCAACCGGGGAGCCTCCCGCCGCTGCATCGCCCTCGTCAAGAGCTCGTCGCAGCGTCGTTCGCGCGACTTTCAGTTGACTTGCGATTTCCACGGCAGAAACGCCCTCCGCGCGAAGCTCGAGGGCGCGCGCGAGGTCGAACTTTGTTCGCGGACGCCCGAATTTTACGCCGCGCGCTCGAGCCTCTTGCATTCCGTTCAGCGTCCTTTCGACGATGAGCTCGCGCTCGAACGACGCGAGCACCGCGAGCATGTCGCGCATCATCCGGCCGCTCGCCGTCGTGAGGTCGATCGCCTCCGTGACGCTCACGACGTCGACGCCGAACGTCGCGAGATCCTCGAACACGAAGAGACTCAGCTTCAGCGATCGGGCGAGGCGCGAGAGCGAGTAGAAGGCGAGCACGTCGAAGCGGCGGCGCTTCGCGTCGGCGAGCATGCGAAGAAGCTCGGGCCGGCGATCGTCGCGCCCGCTGTAGTGCTTCGCCTCCTGGTACGTCTCGACGAGCTCCCATCCGCGGCGGGCGACGAGCTCGCGCACGGCGCGGAGCTGCGCGCGCGGATTCTGGTCGCGCGTGGAATAGCGGACATAGATCGCCGCTCGAGGAGCTCGGCGGGGACTCACCTGCGGAAGCGAGCGCGAAGGAGCTCGCCCGCGCGATCGCGCGTCTCGAGACGCTCGAGTCGCTCGCGAGCTTCCGGCGAAATCATGTCGCCGCACTGTTCAATCACGACGTCGCGCCCGTGGTACTTCCCCATTGGCCGGAAGCCCTACTCAAACGGCGATCGCGCCGCACGCGTTTTTTCAGGGTCGCGTGATCGCCGATCCGCGTGGCCGCGACCGCTCGGTTTCGGCCGCGGCCTCATTCCACGCAGCAACGCACGGAAGGCGGGGAGCTTGCCCAGGCGCCAGGCGAGCCTGGCGCGGCCCCGCGCCCGTGAGCGTCGCTACCCACCCGTGGACGGGGCACGGCTCGGTTAGGACAAGCCCGTGCGCGCTCGCGCGCGTGAGCGCGGCCCTCTCGCCGAGCGACGTCTCGGAGCGAAACAGTCCGCCGAGATACCCGAGCCGCTCGAGGAGCCGACGCACAGACTCCGTCTTCACGCGTGTCCCCGGCACATCGTCGCCGCGTCGAGCTTCGTCGGGTCGCTGCACTCGCGCACGTAGATCCCCGACGTGGAGAACACGCCGCAGAAGCAACACGCATCGATCCCGGCGCCGTTCACGCGCACAGGCTCGCGGAGCGGTTGCCGCTGGCGCGCCGCGCGCGCACGCCAGCACGCCGAGCAAATCGCGTGACGCTCGAGCGCCTTCGAGTACCGGAACGGCGGCGCGTTCACGGACGCCGCCCGGCGTCACGCTCCGCCCGCGCCGCGGCGCGCGCGCGCTTCGCCTCGAGCGCGGGGCGTTCAAGGCGTGCGATGTCGGCGGCGATGAGCCGCGCGATCAGGGCGCGCACGCGCGCGCCCACTCCTTGGGAAAACGACGGCATGCCGCGCGTCGTAGTCGCCGCGATCCCGCGGCGCACGCGCTTTCACGCGTGCCGCGGATCTCCATCGCGTCTCGCGCGGTTCACTTCGGCGGCGTGATCGCCCATCGCCCGGCGCCGCCGTCTTCCGCGACGAGCTCGTCGACCTGGAGGCGCGCGATCGACGCTTCCACCTGCGCGACCGTGAAGCCGGGGAGCACGCGCGCGATCCCGCTGGCGGTGATCGTCGGCCGGTCGTTCACGCACTGATAGACGAGCACGTCTCGGAGATCGTCGGGCGTCATGGCGGTTAGAACGGCGTCGCCGCGAGCTCGGCGGCGGTGAAGCGGCGCCGCGGCGGCGGCGTCGAGGCGCGCGCCCTGGCAACCTTGCGCTCGCGCGCCTCGAGCTCGCGCACGAGACGTTCCCCGCCTTCCTCGAGCACCTCGAGCACCTCGCGCTCGTTCTCTTGCGCGTACTCTAGGAATGCTTCGGTGCGCGTCTTGCGCGGCGTGCCCTTGATCCGCGTGCGCACGCGTTCAAAGAGCGGCACGAGCTCCGGCGGGATGTTCGAGCGCACCGCGTCGTCGGACTCGAGACGCCGGACCGCGGCGCTCGCGACTTTCGGCGCCTTCTTCCTGTTCCACGCTTCGATCCGCTGAAGCTCGGCGCGGAACTCCCGATCCGCGCGGATCTGCGCCCGCTGGCGATCCACCTCGCTTGTCGTCCTCGTTCGATGGTCCGCCTTGCGCGCCCGGCAGTGGTGCCGCGCCTCGAGCTTCTTCGCCTTCGTTGCCTCGCGAAGCTCCGCGAGCGCACGCGCGCGGAGCTCCTTCGCCTTCGCGACGAGCTCGAGGCGCGCGGCGCGGCATGCGCCGGCGACGGCCCGAAGGGTCTCTTTGTGCTGGCCCTTCACGCGCCGGATTTCGGATCGGATCGCGTCGTGCTTTCTCTTGAGGTCGGCGCGCTGTGCTCGGTCAGCGTCCCGCAGAAGTGCGCGGCGCTGCTTCTTCCCCTCGGAGACGGAGAGCACAGGTCACCGTCCCGGCGGCGCCGGCGGCGCCGGCGGCGCCTTCTTCGCGTTCGCTTTGGCGAGGAGCACGCCGCCGCCGACGAGCGCCCCCATGAACAGCGTCAAGGGGTTGGTGAGCATCTCGATCGCGGCGTTCTTCTTCTTAGCCATGGTTTTGATCTCCTTCGGTGGGGGCGCGAGCCGTGCGCCATGCGGCGCGGAGGAACAGGAACGCGCCGACGAGCGCCAGCGCCGCGAGGATGCCTTGCCCAAACGGGTCGGGCGTCACGGCCGCGGCGACCGCGGAGCCGAGCGCCGACGAGCCGAGCGCGCCGCGGTTCACGGCGCCTTGAGGGCGGCGCGCGCGGCGAGCTTCGCCGCCTCGAGTTCGTCTACCGCCGCCTCCATCGCGACGTACTGCGCATCGAGGAGCGCGCGCGCGGTGTCGCGGCTCGTGATGAGCTTCGCCACGATGCCGAGGAGCTCGAGGGCGACGGTGCGAATGATCGGCGCGACGGTCGGCGCGATCGCCGCCGCCATCTTCTGGAGGTCTTCTGAGACGCTCATCGCGGCATCCTTCCAAACGAGGCGCGCACGCGGTTTCGGCACGCGTCGATCGCTTCCTTCGTCTCGTACTTCGCGACGCACGCCGCTTGCTCCTTGCCCTCGTCGCGCACCGCCGACTCCTGCGCTGGCGTCGGCGCGCTCGCGCACGCGGGGAGCGCGGCGAGCACCATCACAGCGATCCACAGCTTCATTTCGCGGCGTCCTTTCGTCGGGGGAGCGGCGTCACGCGCATCTGCTGCGTGCGGCGCCAGTGTTCAAAGCGGACCGTAAGGAGCGTGAGCCGGCGCGCGACGTCCGGATCGGACTCGAGCTCGTCGGCGGGTTGCAGCGCGATCCGCTGCGCGAGGTTGTTGATCTCGTTCAAGAGGTCGCCGGCGTCTGGATCGTCGGGCGCCATGAGCTTTGCGCGCATCCGGTTGAGCGCCTGTGTTTCCTCCTTCCGGCGCATCGGCATCGCGTCACCCCTTCCACAGCATCTTCGCGGCGATCCCCCCGGCGACCGCAAGCACCACGCCGACGACGATCTTGCCCGCGTTGCCGCCCGCGGTCGGATCGCCCTCGCCGGCGCGGATCGTCACCTCTCCGATCGTGACCGTGTGCGCGCGCTCGTCGGGGAGCGTCGGCCCGCGGCGCTCCGGTGAGTTGATCCGGAGCGTCGCCAGCGCCGCGTTGACGCCGGCGATCAAGGTGCGCGTGTCGTTCGGATTTTGGGCCATGCGACGGCGGAGCGTGTTGCCCATGTCCCGGATCGTGATCGTGCCCTTGCCGTCCGCGTCGAAGACGGCGTTTTGCTCGTAGAAGTTGTGCCCCTCCCCACGGACGGTGAGCGGGTAATCGATGTCGTCGGCCGTCGCCGTCGTGCGCCCCGACGCGATCGAGGATCCGGGCAGGGGACGCACGCGCGCCGGGAGGAAATTCGCCGCGTACATGTGCCCGGCGCTCGCGCCCGCGATGGCGCCAGGGATGCCGGTTATTTTCGAGCGGAAGAACCTCGTCACGTAGGGAAGCTGCCCCTCGATTGACGTTGCGAGCCACGCGTCGACGCCGCCCGTCCACCCGACGGCGCGGAGCTCGTTGGGGCCGATCTGATTGAGCCCGTAGTAGCCGGCGGCGTTCTTCGCGCGCGGGTTCCACGTGCTCTCGCTGTAGATGAGCAGCGCCCAGTCGTGCGGGTTCACGCCGAGGGCAACGGCGTCGTTTGTGAGGATCTGGAACGCGCGCGGCGTGATCGGATTCATGCGAGGACCCCCGGTGCCGGCGGTCCCGCGCCGGGCGGCGAGCTCGAGGAGCTCGAGGAGCTCGAGGAGATCGGCGGCACCGTCGCGAGGACGATCGGCCCCTCGCCCGCGACGCGCGGCCGCTCGATCTGCACGCCGACGAGGAGCGAGAAGAGCGCCGTGAGCACGCCCGCGGGCAGGCGGTCGAACCACGTCAGGCCCGCCACGACGGCGAGCACCAGAAGGGGGAACGCGTGCGCGCGTCCCCATCGCGCGAGCGACGGCGGCAGGCCCGGGATCGTGAGCTGTGTTCCGGGCGGTCCGGTGAGCAGACCCGGCGCGCCGCCCGGCGTGAGCGACGGGACGCGGACGCTCATCGTCGGAACGCCCGGCGGCGGCGGGACGCTCGCGATCACGGGCGGCACTTCGACGAGGGCCGTCGCGTCGGGCTCGAGGTACGGCGCGGGACGCGGCGGCGGGCGCGGCGGCGGCGCGATCATAGGAACAGGACCTCTGCGGCGACCTGGAACGCCGCGGAGTAGTCCGCGGTGTAGCTCCCAGGCGTCGACGATACGGCCCACGAGATGCCGTGCGCGAACGCCCGGCCGCCGGAGTTGGAGAGATCGATCGCGAAGGGATCACCCGCGGCGACGGGGACAGAGAAGACGAGATTGTTTCCGACCGTCGAGCTGTCGAAGACTTGGAGATAGCGTTTGTCCGTTCCGCCGTTCACCCCGACGACACTGAGGAGCACGAGCGGATCGACCGACCAGAGCCCGCCGTCGTTCAGCGTCTTCCCGTCGCGCGCGTCGCCGCTCGTGTTCGTCTCGGCGTCGAACCACAGCGACGGGTAGGCGGCGTTGGCGACCCCCTCGCCGATGTAGACCTCAACTTCGCCGAGCGAGTCGCCGGCGGCGGCCGGCGTCGACGCGCCGCGCTCGTTCGTCCAGACCTCGACGAAGACGCGCACGCCTGAAGCGACGACGCCGAAACGCTTCCCGACCGGAACTTCGCGCCGGTTGGTCGACGCGCCGCCGCCATACTCGAGCCACGCCCGGATCCGCCGGTTCGGCGTCGAGCTCGTCTCGAAGTGCCCGCCGCCGTCGGTCGACCAGGGCCGCACGCGCCCGGAGATCCCCACGGTGAGCGCCTTCGCGGCATCGCCGCCGACGTCGAACGTCGCGACGCCGAGCTGACCGCGCCCGGCCGGGACCTCCGAAAATCCGATCTTCACTTCGCGGCGGTTTGTCATGGTGCGGGGTCCTCCGGCGGCAGTAGCCAAGCGCCTTCTGGCATCAGATCCGATGGTGCGGCGTCGGCGCAATGCTCGGCGCACGCCGGGAGCCACGCGCGCCCGGCGCGGTCGGCGCGCAAGCGCACCGCGGGCCGCGTACACCCGGCGCCGGCCGGCGGCGGCCAGAAGCAAAGCGCCGCCGCCGTCATGCGAGCAACCCGCTAACGACCGGCGCAAGCACCGCAGAAAAGAGGCGCGCGCCGAGCCCGGAGAGCGACGTCGTCGTCGGGAAATTAGCCGCGGTGCTCGAGTAGTTGACGGCGCCGATCGTCGCGTCGGCCGCGAAGTCTGCGAGCGCGTCGGCGTACGCCGGTACGAACTCAGACTGACGCAAGAGTGCGTTGAACGCGTCCGCGTTCGCGCGCGTTAACACGGCGTCCGAGATCAAGGTGCCCACGATGATTTTGCCCCATCCGTTCGCGCGTCTCGCCGTGAGAAACGTTTTGAGCGCGGCATACGCCGTCGCCGGAGTCGAGCCGACGACGATGTCATGTTGGCCGAGGTAGACGCACAGGGTATTGACGCCGCCCGATACGGGCGTGGCGTCGAGCGCCGTCGCGTCAATCGCGGAGATCAGAGCCGCGACGACGGCGTACGTGCGCGGCAGTGCGTGATCCTTCGCGATGCGCCCTGACGTGTAGAGCGCGAGACCGCCGTCGAGCTCGTTGCCGAAGTAGGTGTTGCCAAAAAGAGCGAGCGTCCCGGATACGATGGTATTTTGCGGCGCCGCGTAGTCCGGGAGCCCGGGGGGATACGCGGCGTCGCGGTACGCCACGACTTCGCGCAGGATTCGGTTAAGCGAGTTGTGCACGCCGTCGGCACCTACGAGGAGATTTCCGGTCGCGCCCACGATGGCGGGAGACGTCGCCGCGCTTGTCATGGCGGCCCGTAGCCAGCCGAGCCCGGACCCGTCGCGGTGCGCCACCTCCGGCGCCATGCCGCCGCCGAGCGCCACGAAGAGCTCAGCCTCTTCGCCCGACACGCTAGCCATGTTCGCGGCGGCGAGGTTCTCGACCGAGCCGACGACGGCGGCGACGCCGGCCGGCGAGCCGCGACGGTACGCCGCCGGCCCGGCGCCGGCGTTCCACTGGCCGATCAGCGACTCGAGGCGGGTATTGTACGACGCGCCCGCGACCGTTCCGCGCATCTGCAATCGAAGCGCGCCCGTTGCCGTGAGGCATGCGCTTACCGGGACGGTCGCCGCGACGTTGTCCGCGTATACGCTGCGATTCATCTTCACGCGATAGATCGAGCCCGGCGGATCGCTGTCGATCGGCATGAAGTAGCGCGAGTTTAGGTAGTTCAGCCAGCGCCGCCGCTCTTCCTTCGCGTGCGCCACGCCGAACCACAGGATCTCGGCCATGTCTCCCGCGAACGCGTACACAGGCGTGTTGCCGCCGTTGATCCCGAAGTTGAAGCCGACGCCGCTCGTCGTCGTCGCTCCGAGGTCGCCTTCGTAGTCTGGCGTCTCGCTCGACTTGGCAACGTTCGTGAGCTGGCCGGTCGCGCGCCAGACTTGCGCGAGCGCGAGCCCGCTCGTCCCCATGTTCACGCCGGGAACTACCTGATTTCCGCCATTGATCACCAGGCCATCGGGCGGCCCGCCGGGATAGGTGTAGAGCCGTGGGCGCTGCGTCGGCGTGTCGAAAAATATCTGGTAGATCCCGACGTTCGCCGCGAAGGCCATCGCGATGTAGCACGTGAACGGCAGCGTCCACGGCAGCGGAAAGTAGAGACCACAGCCCGCGGTCGATCGCGAGTACCGGAGCGCCGCTTTCCCGCCGAGCGCGGCGCTCGCCACGCGCGCCGGCGCGTCGACGCCGCTGATAAGTTGAGCGTTGTGGGCGGCGTTCCCTTTCAGATCCGTGAGCCCAGTCACGGCGCCCGACGCCGTGATCGTGCCGCGCTCGACTTGCCACCAGCCGAGGAGGTCGGGCGCCGTCGACGGATCCGGCACCGTGAAGAGCCGCCGGCGCTCGCTGGCCGCCGTGGCCATCAGATCACCACAGCTTCCAGCGTCACGTGTACGACCAGGTCGACGCCGGTGGAGTTGGTGACGATGACGGCGACGGCGCCGGCGACCGGCGAGAGCTGCGCGGTCACGTTAAGGAGCGGCCCCCCTTGGCCGTTCGGCGTCGGCCCGATCACGCTGACGACGCCGTCGGGAGTGCTGCGCCGGTACGTGCCTACGAGATCGATCCGGTAGACGGACGGTCCGCCGGTCGCGTCATTCGTGTCCCGGATCCGAACCGTGGCGAGCACGTCGGCCATGCCCGGCGTCGGGAGCGCTACGGAGGTCGCGAGCGTCTGTGGCGCCGTCGTCGTGCCCAGGATCGTGAAAGACTGCGCGAGCGTGATCGTGCCGCTCGGCGAGCCGCTGACGATCATCTTCGCGCCGCTTGCGACGGTCGCCCCCGTCGCCGCGTTCAGCGCCGCCCCTTCGTTTCGGATCGTCGCGTGCGTAGCGTCCGGGAGCGCCGTCACGGTATAGAGCCCGCCGCCGGCGACGAAGACCGGCGAGCCGACGGCGAGCCATGCCGACGATCCGACCGTGGCGTTGACCGTCGCGCCCGGCGCCGGCTGTGTGAACGCGGCGCCGAGCGTCGTATAGGCCGCCTGCCCGGCCGGGCCCGTGGCGCCGACCGCGCCCGCCGCTCCAGCGACGCCGGCCGCTCCCGCCGCTCCGGCGGGACCCGTCGCGCCGACGGCGCCGACCGGGCCCGTTGCGCCGGCCGCTCCGGCGACGCCGGCCGCTCCCGCCGCTCCGGTGTTTCCGGTCGGCCCGGCCGGACCCGTGGCGCCAGTCGGCCCTGCGGCGCCGGTCGGCCCGGCGCCCCCGGCGACGCCGGCCGGACCCGTGGCGCCGGCCGGACCCGTGGCGCCCGGATCTCCGGCGACGCCGGGCGATCCGCTTGTCGTCACGCGGCGCCCGGTCGGGATCGTCGTCCCAAAGACGGCGTTGCCGAGGAGCGCGCTGTTCTGGATCTGGACGTGCGTCCAGTCGACGATCGCGGCGACGAGATACTCGCCGCCCCCCTCCACATGGAGCCATTGCCCGACGCCGGCCGCCGCGGAGCTCAGCACGGGGATCGTGACGAGGTTGCCGCTGTTCGGCTGAACGAAGCTCGCCGTCGTCGACGTGACGGCCGCCGAGCCGCCGCCCGATCCGGAGGTCGCGACGATCCACGCGTCGGGCATCGCGTCCAGTTCGTACTTCGTTCGCGTGCCGTCGCCGTTCTCTACGGCGACCGTCATGCCGAGCTCGCGCAAGCCGACCGGGATTGTCGTCGCACGCGCGAGCCATTCCGCCGCCGAGAAATTCGAGCGGTGCCCCCCCTTGCCCGTCTGCGCGGCGTGCGTCGGGACGGACTCTTGCCCGGCGTTCGGTTTGATGGTGCCCGGTACGTAGGTACTTCCGGCGACGGCGCTAGGCATGGTGGATCCCTCCTTCGCTCACGTGAGGGTCCAGACGCCGCCCAGCCCGGGATTGTCGACGCGGAAGAGGTTCCCGGCCTGGGCCACGCCGAACGCGTTCGTCACGACGAGCGCCGCCTTGAAGAGGGTCACGCCGCCGGGAAGGTTGCCGGCGAGCTGGAAAATCGGGGTGCCGAGCGACGTCCGGATCCACCACACGCCGTAGTCCGACGCGCCCGGCGCGACGGTGTACGCCCCGCCGCGGCTGTTCTGGAGGCGCGAGCCGAGGGCGGCGACCGTCGCCGCAAGCGTCGCGTCGTCGGCCGCGAGC
>JBBRLQ010000065.1:0-13162 GCA_038231275.1 Polyangiales bacterium | reverse complement strand
GACCTCGCCGCGGCGCAGTCGCTCGTGGAGCTGCTGCTCGCCGCGGACGACATGCAGGGTGCGTACAGCGACCCGACCGCGACGCGGCTGCGGCCGTGGGCCGAGTGCGCGCCGGGCGGTGCGCGGTGAGCGGTGCGGCGCGCGTGCTCGCCGAGGCGTTCTACGCCACGGGGTACGCGCTGGGCGCCGTCAACACCGACACCGTGAGACCGCTCTGCCCGCTGCCGCCCGGAGGATTCGCGTCGTGAAGACCGACCCACAGACCCCGCAGCGCCCGCGGCTCGCGGAGGCGCTCGCGTGCGTGAGCGGGTGGCCGCTCGATGCTGTCAACAGATGGCACGACGAGTATGGCGACTACGCGCGGCTGGTCATCGCGCTCAGGACACCGGGCGACCGAGCGGCGCCGCTCGCGATCACCGACCCGCGCGAGGCGTGGGAGGCACTCTGCACGCGGCTCGACCTCGCGGGGTGGTGCGACGACCCGCGGCGGCGGTTCGTGGACCCGCTCGCGGTGCGCGTCACCAGCACCATCACGAGCGGCGTGCTGTCCGCGGTGACGTACACCAGCGTGGGCGGACGCGGTAAGTGGAGCGCGCCGCCGGGGGCGACCATCGAGCCGGTCGACCGGTCGTACCCCGCGACGGTCGCCGACGCCGTCGCGTTCGCCAGCGATGCCGCGGGCGTGCTGGCGGCGGAGGCCATCGCGCGGGAGGCGTTCGTGGGGCGCCACGTCATCGTGTGGCGCCTCGCGATGCCGGACGACCCGCGGTTCGAAGACCTCCCACCGCTCGGGGCGTCGGTGACCGCGCGCGCGCGGTGGGACGCGCACGCGACGCTCGCCGAGGAGCTCGACGCCACGCGGCGCGCGCTCGTCGGCATCGGATACGCGCTTCAGGGGCTCGCCGACGACGACGAGCGCGCCGTCGTGCTGCTCTGTCCCGCGCTCGCGGGGGAAGGAACGACGCGATGACCATCGACCCGCAGACGTGCCCCTGCTTCACGGCGCTCGACACCTCGCGCGCCCGCGACGGCGCCGAGGTCGAGTGTGCGCTGTGCCTCGCGTGGGTCCGCGCGCCCGCACCGCCGGTGATCGTGCTGGCGCCGCCCGTCGTCGCGCGCGTCGTGGTGCGCTACGTCGAGCCGCCGGAAGCGCCGCCCGCGTCACGCGTGTTCCGCGCCGAGCCGAGCGCGCCGCCCGACACCGCGCCGCGCCGCGGGCGCACGGTGCTCTCGGCCGAGAACCGCGAGGAGGCGCGCGTGCGCACGCTGCTCTACGCGCTGCGCCCCGACTGCATCGACCCGCTGCGCCCGCCCCCGCCGCCCGTCACCGCTGTGCCGTCGGTCCGCATCCGCGACCCGATGAGCGGCTGGGGCGGGACACCGGCCGCGCTCGCCGCGCCGCCCGGGGGCTTCTGCGACGAGCGCGCGGCGAAGGCGTCCGACGTGCTCGCGCGGCTGCGCGAGATGCCCGAGGACGCGCGCGCGGTGTGCCGCTGGCTGCGCGACCACGCCGTGTACCTCACGCTCCGCGGGCTGTTCGTCGACGTCGGGAGCGCGTTCGCCGACGCCGCGCAGGCCGAGTGCTGGGCGCGCGATCTCACCGCCCGCCGCGACGGGGCGCACCACCTGGGCCGCACCCTGGTGCTCGCGGCGGCGACGGAATGGGGCATCCCGGGGGTGACTTGACCAGTGCGCCGAATCGCGCCACCCTGCGAACACCCGGACTGGCTAACAGCGCGATACGTGCGTCCGCAGCACGCCGCGCCAGCCGCTTCCGCACCCCGATGTACTGGACCGCGGACGAGTACCGCGCGCAGGTCGGCTACCCGCTGACGCTGCGCGCGATCCAGAAGCGACTCGCGCGCTGGCACCGCACCGGCGCCGTGCGCGTCGTGCGCGAGACGATCGCCGCGACCGGGACCGCGCCGCCCCGCGCGCGCTACCTGCTCGACGTCGCGGACTGGCGCCGCGCCGCGGGCATCGTCGCCGTGGCGGCGTAGCCCGCGAGCGACGTCCCGCCTGCGCGCGAGCGATCTGGAGGGTTTCCAGACCTGGTGTCAAGCCCCGAGTTGGGACACGACGCCCCGCGCAGATTCCAGATTCGGACCGGTGTCAGACGATCATGGCTCGCGGCGTACCCCTCACCCCGGCGCAGATCGCGACGGCCGCCGAGGTCTTCGAACGCACCGGTAGCTACTCCGACGCTGCACGCGCCATTGGCGCGACGCCCCAGGCCGCGCGCCGGGCGATCCTTCGCGGCGGGGCGTCGAGGTTCAACAGAGTTCAGCTCCACGCGCGCGCGATCGGGCGAGGCATCCGCATCGGTCGCCGATGCCTCGCCACCGCGCTCGAGCACGCGCTGCCGCGCCTCGAGAAGGCCGCCGACGGCCGCGAGTACGGCGCCGTGGTCAACGCGATCGCGCGCGCCACCGACGCGCTGCTCGCGCTCGACGAGCGGACGGGGCGTCGCAGCCAGGCGCGGCTGACCCGCGAGAAGACCCGCGTCGAGATCGAGCTGCTGCGCGGCCGCATCGCCGGCACCCTCCCCGCGGCGAAGCACGACGTCCGCGCGTTCACCAACGTTGATGTCACCAACCTCGGGGCCATCGAGGAGCGTCTCGCCGAGCTTCTCGCCGGCGGCGTTCAGCCGGCTGCGCCCCGACCAGCGGGCGGAAGTCCTGTTCCTGGCGGAGACGCGGGCGAAGTTGCTCGCGGCGACCCCGCCGCGTAGCTTCCGCGAGTTCGCCGCGTCGCCCGCGTTCTGCGGGCTGGCCGACCTCTCGCCGCTGATCGCGGCAGTGATGGACGCGAGCGAGGGGCGGCGGCCCGACACGATCGACGACGCGACGGCCGCCGCGCACTTCGGCTGCCCGCTCGCGGAGCTGCCGCCCGCCCCGCCGCGCACCGTCGCGGTCCGGGCCGGCGGTCGGGGCGGCAAGACCTCGCGACTATTGGCGCCCAAGGCGCTGCACGCGGCCTGGACGGTCCCGGTCCCCCTGCTCGGCAAGGGCGAGGCCGCGTACGCCACGATCGGCGCGCCGAGCCGCAAGCTCGCGCGGCAGACGCTCAGCTTCTGCCGCGGCTACGTCGACGCCTCGCCCGTCCTGTCGCGCGCCGTCGTCGGCGGCTCGTCCGACCACATCGAGCTCGCGCGCCCCGACGGCGTGCGGGTCCGCATCGAGGCCTTCGCGGCGGGGCGCGGCGGCGCGGCGTTCCGCGCCAAGACGCTGCTCTTCGCGGGCTTCGACGAGGTCGCGTTCTTCCGCGACGAGGCCACGGGCGTCGTCAACGACGCGGAGCTGTACCGCGCCGTGCTGCAGCGCCTGGTGCCGGGCGCGCAGGCGTGGCTCGCGTCGACGCCGTGGCTCGCCGGCGTCGGCATCCTCGAGGAGTTCCTCGGCCGCGACTTCGGCACGCACGTGCACGCGCTCTGCGTCACGGCCGGCACGCGGGCCCTGAACCCGAACTGGGACCCCGACCACGCGATCGAGGACGACCTGCGCGCGCAGGACCGCGACGCCGCGGAGCGCGAGATCGACGCGATCCCGCTCGCGGCCGGCTCGCAGCTCTTCTTCTCGCCCGAGGCGGTCAAGGCCGCGGTCAAAGAGCACCAGCCGCAGCGGCTCGAGCGCGACCCGCGCGCCCTGTACGGCGCCGGCGGCGACTGCGCGTTCAAGCGCAACAGCTCCGCGCTCGCGGTCGTGGAGGCGCGCGACGGGCGGTTCCGCCTCGCCGCGCTCGAGGAGATCAAGCCGACGCCCGGCCTCGCGCTCAAGCCCTCCGCCGTCGTCGACCACTTCGCCCCCGTGATCGTGTCGTTCGGCGTCGCGGCGCTGACGGTCGACTCGCACGAGCGCGCCGACGTCGCGCTCGAGCTCGCGCGGTACGCGCTCGACGCGGCGCACGACCCGAACAAGGTCGAGAGCTACATCTTCGCGCGCAAGACGCTGCACGAGGGCCGCGTCGATCTGCCCCGGCACCCGCGCTTCGAGCGCCAGTTGCGCGACGTCGTGAGCAAACCGCAGCCCGGCGGCGGCCTGACCATCACCTCGCCGAAGAAGGCGGACGGCTCGCACGGCGACCTCGTGTCGGCGTTCGTGCTCGCGCTCTGGGCCGCGGCGCACGCGCCGCCCGCCGGCGCGCGCGACGACGCCCCGATCCCCGTGCCGCCGCGCTTCTCGTACTGAGCACCCCGCACCCGTGATCACCGACACCACCGGGACCACGGGCGCGCTCGCCGAGGGCGTGACGCAGGCGCCGTTCGCCGATCGCTTCCAGCGCGTCGTCGGCTCGCGTCTCGACCCCGGCTACATCTCGGCCTGCCTCACGCGCGCCGACCAGGGGTACTTCGACGCGCTCGCCGACCTGCTCGGCGAGGTCCGCGGCACCGACACGCACCTGCAGACGGTGCTCTCCAAGCGCGAGTCCGCCGTCGCCGCCGCCGCGTGGGAGCTGCGGCCGCCGCCGGGCGCGGGCAAGCGCGGCGATTCCATCGCGGCGTACTGCACCGAGGTGCTCCGCTCGGTCCAGGGCGACTGCGACCTCGCGATCGACTTCGTGGACCTGCTCGCCGAGCTGCAGGCGGGCGTCTACTACGGCCGCGCCGTCGTCGAGACGCGCTGGGCGCAGGACGGCCGCTGGTGGTACCCCGCCGCGTTCGTCCCGGTGCACCCGCGCCGGCTCGCGATGCCCGTCGACTGGCGCCTGCGCATCTGGGACGCGGCCGGGGGCGCGCTCTCGAGCGACGGGCGCGCCGGCGAGTCGCCGTTCCAGGAGTACCCGGGCGTCGCGCTCGGCGACTTCCCCGTCGGCAAGTTCATCGTCCACCGCCCGCGCACCGTGCCGGGCGCGTACCCGACCAAGAACGGCCTCGGCCGCGTGCTGGTCTGGTTCGCGTGCTTCAAGAAGTTCGGCCTGCGCGAGTTCCTCGGCCTGTGCGAGTGGGCGTCGCGCGGCCTGCGCATCGGCACGTACTCGAGCGGCACGACGAAGGACCGGCCCTCGCAGCCCAACCCGGAGGACAAGGCCGTGCTCGACCGCGCGCTGCGCGTGCTCTCGAGCGCGATGGCCGTGTCGATCCCGGACACGACGAGCATCGACGTCACCGACGCGGGCTCGGAGAACACCATCAGCGAGCGCCTCGTGCGCCTGTGCAACGCCGAGATGAGCAAGGCCGCCCTGGGCGGCGACCTCTCGACCGAGAGCGGGCAGAAGGGCGCGCGCAGCCTCGGCGACACGCAGAAGAAGGACCAGACGATCTACACGCGCATGGACGCGGCGAGCTGCGCGTCGACGCTCAAGCGCGACCTGCTCACGCCGCTCGTCGTGCTCACGTTCGGCGAGAGCGCGCGCCGCTGGGTGCCCGAGTGGGTGCCGCAGATCGAGGAGCCACCCGACACCGAGAAGCAGTCGCGGGTGTTCGGCTCGTTCCTCGAGCACGGCGGCCACGTCACGCAGCGCGAGTACCGCAACGCCCTCGGCGTGCCCGACCCGGTGCCCGGCGACGCGACCGACGACGGCGAGCCGATCGACGACGACGAAAGCACCGACCTCGTCGTGATGCCCGGCGCGGCGCCGCCCGCCGACCCGAACGCGCCCGACCCCAACGACCCGAACGGCGCGCCGCCGACGGACGCGCAGCCCGCCTGACCGACCGACCGAGGCACCCGACATGACCAATACGACGAAGCGCGACGCAGGCCCGGCGCCGGCGACGCTGCGCGCGCCATCGTGCGCGATCACCTGCGCCGCCGACGAGGGGCTCCGGCCTGCGTCGAAGACCTGGAACCAGGTCGCCGTCGCGGGGGCGTTCAAGGGCCACCGCGGCGGCGCGTTCGAGTTCACCGCGCAGGTCTTCGCCGAGCTCATGACGAACCTCGCGCGCGCCGCCAACGGCGCCGTCGCGGTCGACTACGAGCACACCAGCGAGACGATGGAGGGCGGCGTCGCGCAGGGCGGCGCGCCCGCGGTCGCGTGGGTCACCGCGCTCGAGGTCCGCGCCGACGGGCGCGAGCTGTGGGGCCTGTTCGAGTGGGTCGACGCGCAGGCCGTCGAGTACGTCCGCGCCGGCCGCTACCGCTACCTCTCGCCCGCCCTCGTTTTCAACGCCCGCGACCGCGTGACCGGCAAGCCGATCGGCGCCGCGCTGTCGTCCGTGGCGATCACGAACAACCCGTTTCTGCTCGGCATGCAGCCGCTCGCAGCGACCGCCCACGCCCCCACCGAAGAGGACTCACCCATGGCTGAACCGCAGACCGCTGCGCCCGCCGACTCCGCGCTCGCCAGTGAGCTCGCGGCGGTCAAGGCGGAGCGCGACAAGCTCGCGACCGAGCACGCCGCGCTCAAGAGCGCGCACGCCGCGCTCGAGACGGCGCAGGCCGCGTCGCTCAAGAACGAGGCGCTCGAGACCGTCGCGGCGCTCAGCGCCGCCGGCGCGATCGAGGGCGACGACGCGATCGAGGCCGCCGTCGAGCTGTTCCTGACGTCGCGCAAGACGTTCGGCAAGCTCTACGGCGCGCAGATCGCCGCGCTCCGCGCCCCCGCGGGCAAGGGCGCCGCGCTCTCCGCGCGCTTCCCCGGCCTCGCGGCCCTGACCGCGCCGCCGCGCGCGAGCGACGAGGTCCGCGCGCTGCTCAAGAGCCACGTCGCCGCGCCGCCCGCGGGCAAGCCGAGCGACGGCCCGATCGACACCACGGTGCTGCCGTACGACGAGGCCATCGAGCTCGTCGCGACGAAGCTCCGCGCCGACAACAAGGACCTCGACCTCGCGACCTCGTACGGCGACGCGAGCCGGATCCTGAAGCAGCACGGAAGGACGGGCTGATCCCATGGGCGAAGTAGCTTCCAACCCGACGTCGGGCGTCCCGCTCATCCCCGAGGTCGACGTCCTGGGCGGCCAGTGCGTCATCGGCTCGATCACCGGCGCGGGCCGCTGCCGCCTGCCGCAGGCCGGCTTCCGCGAGGCCGTCGTCGGCGTGGTCACGCGCCTCGACGGCACGGCCGCGACGGCCGCCGCGGGCCGCGCCGCGAGCGTCGCGTTCACGGGCACCCACCGCGTCCGCGTGCTGCCCGGCGCGTCGATCGCGATCGGCGACACGCTCGTCGTCGCGTCCGTGCTCGGCGAGGTCGCGACGATCTCGCTCGCGCTCGCGCAGTCCGCGATCGTCGGCATCGCGCTCACGGCGGCGACCGCCGCCGTGAGCGGCACGGTCGTCCTCGCGCTGCTGATCCCGGAGGCGAGCAACACGGTGCAGGTCGTCCCGATGGTCGCCAACGCGGCGATCGGCGCGAACCTCATCGTCGTCGCGGACCCCGCGGTCGACCTGCGCGTCAACCTCCCGGCCGGCGCGGACCCGGTGCTCGGCGTGCTGGGCGTCTCGCTCACGGCCGCCGCGGGCGCCGCGTCGCCGATCCTCGTCTGCACGCGCGGCCCGGCCTCGCTCATCTCCGGCGGCAACCTCACGCGCGGCGCCAACGTCGCGGTGTTCGGCGTCGCGGGCAGCGGCAAGGTCGCGGCGCCCGTTGCCGGCACCAACACGCACTGCGTCGGCACCTCGATGCAGGCCACCGTCGCGCCCGCGCAGGGCCTCGTGATGGTCGGTCCGTTCATGTTCCAGGGCTGATCGCCCACCCCCTCAAGGACAACCCAAATGAGTGAATTGATCCTCACGCGCGGCGACGCGGCGGGCGGGGTGCAGCGGACCCCTGCGCGCCTGTTCGACGGCGCCGGCGCGGCGGCCTCGGCCCTCTCGCCCGAGACGGTGCACATCAACCGGCCGCTGACCAACATGGTCGCGGCGTACCCCAACCGCGAGTACATGGCGGACCGCATCGCGCCGCTCGTGCGCGTCGACGCGCTCTCGGACCTGTACTGGGTGATCCCCCAGAAGCAGATGTTCCAGGCGCCGAACCCGTCGCTCGTCTCGCCCGAGGCGAACCCGAACTCGGTCGGCTCCGCGCTCAGCACCGACAACTACAACTGCCGGTACTACAGCCTCATGGGGTTCCTCCCCGGCGCGACGCTGCGCAACGCCGACGCGCCGCTGAACCCGCGCGCGCAGGTCGCCAAGAAGGTCAAGAACGCGCTGCTGCTCAACCGCGAGATCCGCGTCGCGGCCGTCGCGACGACGGCGGCGAACTACGGCACCAGCACGCTGTCGCTACCGGCCTCGTCGCGCTTCGACGACCCGACCAGCGACCCGGTCAAGGTCATCGATGACGCGCGCCGCCAGATGCGCATCCTGCCCAACCGCATGGCGATCGGGCACGAGGCCTTCCTCGCGCTGATCCGCCACCCGCGCATCAAGGAGCTGATCCAGGGCCGCGCGGCGCTGATGATCCAGAGCGACCTGTCGACGAACGCCGGCATGTCGACGGTCTCGCCCGCGCGCATGAACGCGGCGCTGCTCGCGTCGATCTTCGAGCTCGACGAGGTCGTCGTGTTCAAGGGCCTCGTCGACAACGGCCCCGACGGCGGCGCCGAGAACCTGCAGCCGATCTGGACGCGCGACGCCGTCGCGCTGCTCAAGGTCGAGGAGCAGCCGAACATCATGGAGACGGCGACCTTCATGTACACCTTCCGGTTCGCGGGCGTGGAGGGCGGCGGCGCGCTGGTCTCGGCGGCGCGCACGCAGGGCGTGCCCCCGATCGAGTTCCGCAGCGTCCGTGACGACCTCGCCGGCGGCCTCGGCGGCGAGTACGAGATCGGCGTGCACGCGGACGACGAGAAGGTCGTCGGCGCAGGATCGACGGGCTACCTGCTCACGACCGTGATCACGTGAGCGCGGAGCCGAAGAAGGGCGCGCTCACCAGGCGCATCGCCAGGATCAAGCTCGGCAAGCCGTACGCGATGGGCGGTGACGCGCTCGTCAACTACTACCGGCCCGGCGAGGAGTTGCCGGCCGCGCTCTGGGAGCCGCGCGTCGACGACAAGGGGCACCCGCTGCATCCCGAGGCCGAGGGCTGGCGCGAGGGCGTCCACTTCCAGACCGTCGCGGCCTGAGCCGCCGAGCGAGGAGCGCGCTCCCGTGGCCATCATCGCGACCACCGACGTCGTCGCCGCCCTGAGCGACCAGGCGCTCAAGCGCCTGTACGCCAAGAGCGGCGGCGCCGTGGTCGACCCCGCGTTCCTCGCCCTCTGCGTCGCCGACGCCAACTCCCGCGTCCAGATGTGGACGCGGGCGTCGTTTCCCGGCGGGCTCGACGCGGTCGGCGGCGTCGTCGACGCGGGCATCGTCGGGCTCACCGTCGACGTCTGCAACGGCATCGCCGCGAGCCGCCACGCCTCGAGCGACCCGACCGTCGGCGCGTACGCCAAGGCCTACGCCGAGGCGCGCACCTTCTTCCACAGCCTCACGCGCGACGACGACGCGCGGCCCGTGACGGCCGCCGGCGGGCGCGCGCAGCCGGGCGCCCTGCTCGCCGAGGACACCGACGACGCGGGCAACAGCACGCGCGTCTACGGCGACCTCGCCGACCGCCAGGGCAGCTCGGGCTTCTGATGATCTCCGCGCGCTTCACCGGGCTCGAGGCCGAGCTCGAGCGCATGGCGCGCGCGCTCGACCGCGGCGCCGAACGCGGGATGCGCGCGGCCTCCGCCGCCGTCGCCGCGGAAGCGCGGGCGCGCCACACCTACCAGAATCGCAGCGGCGACCTACAGCGCGCGACGCGCGCGCTGGGCGTCGTCGGGACGGCGCGCGCCGGCAACCTGATCGGCGGCGTCATCGCCGACACCAACTACGCGCAGTACGTCGACGAGGCGCCCGGCTACGAGTTCCTCGAGCCGGCGTGGGTCTTCGCCGAGGACCGCGCCAGCGCCGCGATGCAGGCCGCGCTCGACGCGGCGTTCCAGGGGATCCGCTGATGCGCACGCCGTACGTCGGTGCCGTAGTTCTCTTCGCGCCGCGCGGTTGGCAGTTGTCGCTGTGGGGCACCACCGAGGCGCGCGCCGCGATCGTCGGCCACGTGCACGACGCCTCGTGCGTCGACGTTGGCGTCATCGTGCCCAGCGTGTCCCCGCCCGTCGTGAGCGAGATTCGCGTCCGCTTCGACGCGGACGGCGCGCCCGGCACGTGGCGCTGGCCCGACGCCCCCACCTGACCCATGTCCCTCGCCACGCTCTTCGACGTCGACGCGGCGCTGTACGCGGCGCTCGTGCCGCTGCAGGCCGGGCCGCCCGACGACGCGCACCCGTTCGCGTTCGTCGGCCGCTGGGCCGGCCCGGTCGACCCGGCCGAGGGCCTGTCGTCCGTCGTCGCGCAGTACCCGTGCGCGCTCCTGCGCCTCGCCGACGAGGTGTCCACGCGCGACGTCGACACCGCGGGCACCGACGTCGAGGACCGCGCGGCGGTGCACTTCGACGTGCTGCTCGCGCTCGAGGACCCGCGCGAGCTCGACGACGCGCTCGTCGGGGCGACCGGCGCGCCGGGCCTGTACACGCTGCAGGGCGCGGTGCTGTCGGCGCTCAACGCGCTGTACCTCTCGAACGCCGATGCGTGGCTCCGCCGCCGCGTGCGCTACGTCGCGACGCGCAACGAGCTGATCGCGCGCGGCAAGGTCTACGTGCTCGCCGTGTCGTTCGAGGCGCTGCGCGTCGTCGAGCAGGCGACCGACCCCGCCGACGGCCTCCCGACCATCGGCCCGATCGTCGGCAACGTGAACCTGCGCACCGGCGACCCGACCGCCGACCCGACGCCGATCAATCCCGTCGACCAGTTCTCGACCGGCTGACGCCCGCGCGATCCCGCGCACCGCGTCCGGCCGCCGCTCCGCTCTCCGCTCGCACCCAGAGGACACCACCCATGCTGCTCCACGTGAAGGCCGTCGGGGACGGTCGCTTCCCACGCTACGACGCGTCCGGGACCGCGCCGCCCGGCGCGTACGCCGGCCGCGCGCGCGCGCCCGACTTCGCGCCGCTGCCCGAGGGCGAGCTCGTCGACGACGTCGCCGAGACGCGCCGCGCGATCATCGTGGGCGACCTCGCGCTCGTCGCGGAGCACCCGGACGGCTACGCGCTGCCCGCGGCGCCCGCGGCGCCCGCGGCGCCCGCCGAGGCGCGCGCGCAGAACGCCACCGCGCTCGCGTCCGCGGAGTTCGTCGTCGCCGACGGGCTCGTGCTCGAGCACCCGCGCACCAACCTTGCCGACCGCGAGGTGCGCTGATGCCGCTCGCGATCCCCGGCCTCCCGACGTCGCGCAAGACGCCCGGCGTGTACATCGGCGTCTCGCTCGGCACCTCGCCGAGCGGCGCCAGCGACGCGCGCCGCCGCGGCCTGATCTACGCCAACAAGATCACGGCCGCGCTGACGGGCGCGTCGCCGTCGTTCACCGTCGCCGCCGGCACGCAGCCGGACGCCAACCCGGTCGAGGTGTTCGACAGCGACACCGCGGCGTCGCTCTTCGGGCGCGGGTCCGAGGCGCACCGCATGGTCAAGGCGTTCCTCGCGCAGGCGCCCGGCACCTCGGTCAGCGTCTGCACGACCGCCGAGGCCGGCACCAAGGCCGCCGCGACGCTGACGTTCGTGAACGCCGCGACCGGCGCGTGCACGCTGCGCCTCGTGCTCGCCGGCACGATCGTCGACACGACGGTCAACACCGGCGACGCCATCGCGACGATCGCCGCGGCCGTCGCGCAGAACGTCCTCAACCTGCCCGACCTGCCGATGACCGCGCAGTTCACCGCGGGCGTCGTGACGCTCCCGGCGAAGCACGGCGGCACCCGCGGCAACGACCTGCAGGTCCAGGCGATCTGGCTCTCGACCACGAACGCCGCGACGTTCGTCACGCTCGCGGCCATCGCCGCGCCGATGCCCGCGACGGCCACGACCGCGCAGCTCGGCGGCACCGGCGTCGCGTCGCTCGGCGCGAGCGGCAACGTCTTCTCGCTCGCCAACGGCGCGACCGACGACTCGCTCGTCGCCGCGCTCGCGGCCGTCGCGTCGACGCAGTTCCACGTGCAGGCGTGCGCGCAGCGCGTCAGCTCGGCGACGCAGCTCACCGCGCTCGTCACGCAACTCAACAGCACGGCGGGCATCACGACGCAGCTGCGCCAGCAGGCCATCTGCGGCTTCGTCGGCACGCAGGCCAACTGCGTCACGCTCGCCGCCGCGCAGAACGCCGCGCGGTTGCAGATCGTGTTCGCGCCCGTCAGCCCGACGCCCGCCGAGGAGCTCGCGGCGCAGCAGGCCGCGGGCCGCATCTTCGGCGACAACGCCGCGGGCGGCGTCGTGGTCGGCGAGGCGAGCAACCCCGGTGCGAACCTCATCGGCCTGCGCCACGTCGGCTCGGTCGCGCAGGCGAACGTCACCGACCGGCTCACGCAGGGCGCGATCGAGACGCTCCTCAACAGCGGGATCACGCCGCTCGACTGGGTCGGCAACGGCCCGAAGGTCGCCTGCGTCCGCTCGATCACGTCGCTGTTCACGATCAGCAGCGCGCCGAACTACTCGGTGCTGTCGACCTTCAACGTCACGGTCCCCGACTTCGTCGCGGACGACCAGCGCAGCTACCTCGGCTCGCTCTTCGCGAACCAGAAGCTCGGCGCCGATCAGGCGGACGGCACGCCGCCGCGGCAGGCCGGCGTGACCACGCCGTCCGCGATCGAGGCCGCGATCCATTCGCGCAACAAAACCTACGAGGCGGGCGGCTTCGTCACCAACGTCGACATCAACGATGCGGCGTCGCTCACGGTCTCGGCGTCCGTCACGCCGGGCCGCGTCGACTGCTTCATCCCGTGCCAGCCCACGCCGGATCTCGCGATCATCGGCGGCCTGGTCATGCAGCAGGGAGGCGGCTGATGGCGCTCTATTCAGGCCCCGGCTTCATCCGGTACAACGGCCGCAACATCCTGCAGTCGAAGAAGATCGACTTCGACTTCGACTCGCAGAACAACGACGTCAACACGTCGCTGCTCGGGCGCGCGGGCCACTCGGTCGGACCGAAGAAGGTCACGGTCAGCATCGAGAGCGCCGTTCCGCTCGCCGGCCTCGAGGTCGACTGGATCGGCATCTGCGACGCGCAGGGCGAGATCACGATCGACTTCGTGCTCGCGCGCAAGACGTACACGTGCACCGGCGACCTGCGCAAGGCGGGCCTCGGCACCAGCGTCGGCGAGGCGAACAGTTCGTCGCTCGAGTTCCACGGCATCAACACCGCGCGGACCTGAG
>JBBRLQ010000064.1:0-15031 GCA_038231275.1 Polyangiales bacterium | reverse complement strand
GGGCGCCCATCATCGGGAGGATCGACGACGGCGGGATGCCCTATGGCTGGGCGATCTCGCAGGGCCCGGGCTTGCGTCCGCGTGCGCGTTTCTGGGTGGGCTGGGCGTTTCGGTGAGCCTCGTCGTCGGCGATGCGGCCCCGTCGGCTCGTGGGCGGTTTACCTAAAACGCGTTACACGCGACAAGGCGGGAGCTCGGGTCGAGTGGATGTCGGTGGACATTGAGTAGGCGCTACGCTCAACGGATGACCTAGATTAGCTAAGCGCGGTGCGCTAGCGCTGCGCGTTCGAGCGGCTTGCGGCGGCAAGTCTGCAGAGTGCTATGGTCGTCGTCCCTTCGGGCACGCACGACGCAAATGCAAACGCCGATGACGTCTTGCGGGAAAGAGGTGAGCGTGAACGCCGCACCGAGCCAGCTCCTCTTCCACGCGCCGACGATGCCCGCGACGCAGAGCCCGATGCACAGGCTGCGCGAGGCCACCCGGCTCGCGCACGCGCGCGTCGAGGCGTCGCTCCCGCTGATGTCTCCGTCGCTGACCCTTGCCACTTATGTGCGCGTGCTCGAGGCGTTTCATGGAGTCTATGCGCAGCTCGAGCCACGGCTCTCGCGAGCAGCGGCGGAGCACGGGGTCGCGCTCGCGCTCGGGGATCGCGGCAAGGTGGCGCTGCTCGTCGCCGACCTCGCCGCGCTCGGGAAATCCGTCGCCGAGGTTCAGGCGCTCCCGCGCTGCGCCGACCTGCCTCGCGTCACGTCCGCCTCGCAGGCGATCGGGGTGCTCTACGTGCTGGAGGGCGCGACGCTCGGCGGACGGATCATCCTTCGCCACGTCGACGCCGCGCTCGGCCTCGACGCCGCCGGGGGCGCGGCGTTCTTCAGCGGCTACGGCGACGCGACCGGGGCGATGTGGACGCGCTTCTCGCGCCACGTCGATGCAGCCTCCGCGATCGACACCGACGTCGCGATCGCCGCGGCCATCGAGACCTTCGAGACGCTCACCGTCTGGCTCGACGCAGCGCTGGCAGGCTCGTGACCAACCAGGACGAAGCGCGCGCCTGCGACGTGGAGCCAATCCACGTCCCCGGTGCCGTCCAGCCGCACGGTGTGCTCGTCGTCCTCGACACGCATCGCTTCGAGGTCCAGCAGGTCAGCGCGAACTCGGCGACCTACTTCGGCGTTGCCCCGGCGGACGCGCTCCGCCGGCCGCTCTCCGCGCTCGTCGGTGTCACCGCGGAAGCGCTGCTCTCGACGGTGCGCGCGGCGGGGTCGACGCTCGGCGAGCCCCTCCTCGCGCACGTGAGCGGGTCGCTGTTCGACGTGCGCGCGCACTACCATCAGGGCGTCGCCATCCTCGAGTTCGAGCGGCACGACCCCGCCGCCTCCGCGAGCGACGCGGCCCTGCGGAGCGCCCTCGCGCGTCTCCAGCGGCCGAGCAGCGTGGCGGAGGTGTGCAGCATCGCCGTCGATGAGATCCGGAAGATCACCGGCTTTGACCGGGTCCTGCTCTACCGGTTCGACGCCGACGGACACGGCGACGTGATCGAAGAGGCACGCGCGGTCGACGTGGACAGCTACCGAGGACTGCGCTTCCCCGCCTCGGATATCCCGCGGCAGGCGCGCGAGATGTACCTACTCAACTGGCTGCGTCTGATCCCCGACGCCGGCTATACGCCGATCCCGCTCGTCCCCGAGCTGCGCCCGGACACGGGCGCGCCGCTCGACATGTCGTTCTCCACGCTGCGCAGCGTCTCACCGGTGCACCTCGAGTACCTGCAAAACATGGGCGTTCGCGCGTCGATGAGCATTTCGCTGGTGCGTGCGGAGACGCTCTGGGGGCTCGTCGCCTGCCATCACCGGCACCCGCGACACGTCAGCTTCGCGGCGCGCGCGGCGTGCGAGGTCATCGGGCGCGTGGTGTCGCTGCAGATCGCGGCGCTCGAAGAGATCGAGGCGCGGACTTTGCGCAGTGCGCTGAAAGGCTACGAGGCGACGCTCGTCGATGCGATGCGCGACGCGCAAGAAGACCCGGCGAGCGGTCTCGTGCAGCGAGGGGACGCCCTGCTCGCGCTCGTCGGCGCGACGGGCGCTGCGGTGTGTGCTGCCGGCAGCGTGCGAACGGTGGGCGCGACCCCTTCGACGGCGCAGATCTCGGCGCTCGTCGCGTGGCTCGCCAAGGAAGGGTCGTCGGGTATCCTGCACACCGACGCGCTCGCGGAGCGGCACCCGCCGGCGGCCGACTACACTCACGTCGCGAGCGGGCTGCTCGCGTTGGCCCTCCCTGGGGTCGCGCTCTCCCACGTGCTGTGGTTTCGTCCGGAGCTCGTTCGGACGGTCACCTGGGCGGGCGATCCGACCAAGACCCTGGAGGTGAGCGACGGCGGTGCGCGCTACCACCCGCGGCACTCGTTCAATGCCTGGAAGCAGGTCGTGCGTGCGCGCGCGCGCCCCTGGCGGCCCGCCGAAATCGAGGCCGCAGAGGACCTCCGACGGCGGGCGATCGAGCTCGATCTCGGCAAGCAAATCGCGCGCGCCGAGCAGGCGGTGCGCCTCCGCGACGAGATGGTCGCGGTGCTGTCGCACGACCTGAAGAATCCTCTCAACGTCCTTCAGCTCTCGGCAGCGGTGCTCCGCGGGCACGTCGGGGGAGACGCCGGCGCCGAGAGCACGCTTGGACGCGTTCAGCGCGCGGTGGACCGGATGAACCGGCTCGTCCTCGATCTGCTCGATCTCGCGAAGATCGAGGCCGGCCGCTTCGACGTCTCGCCCCAGCCCTATGAGGCGAGCCGGCTCGTCTCCGACGCGTTCGTGATCCTCGCGCCGATCGCGGAGTCGAAGGGGGTGCGCCTCTCTTGCGGCGAGAGCGACGCGTTGGTGGACGTAGACGTGGAGCGTGCCTTCCAGATCTTCTCCAACCTCATCGGCAACGCGATCAAGTTCACCCCGCAGGGCGGCGCCGTCACGATCGCCATCCGCGCCGAGGCGGAAACGGTCTGCTTCTCCGTCGAGGACACCGGGCCCGGGATCGACGGCCTCGAGCTGGCGCACATCTTCGACCGCTATTGGCAGGCGCGCCGGGTGCGCAGCGCCGGGGCGGGGCTGGGGCTGTACATCGCCAAGGGGATCGTCGAAGCGCACGGCGGGAGAATCGGGGCCAAGAGCACCCTCGGTGCCGGCGCGACGTTCTACTTCACGCTGCCCGCGCGAGCCAGCCGGGTTCCGAGCGTACCGTCCCCCGCGCCGGTGGAGGCGGCGCGAGCGACCGAGAAGTAGCCGGCGCCTGCGCAAGTGGATGGGCTACCCGCTCCTTCGCCTGTACATCGCCGAGAGTCCGCTCGAACGCTGCATCGAGGGGGTTGGAAATGCAAAGCCATGCGGGCGGTAACGGCGCGGTTTTCCTAAAACGCGTTACACGCGACAAGGCGGGAGCTCGGGTCGAGTGGATGTCGGTGGACCAAATTGACCGCAGGAAGCCGAAGGCGGCATCGTCACCGACATCGCTGTCGTGACCGAGCACGACACCGCACTGCTCGTACCTTCGGTTGAGCATCACCGCAGCGTCTTCAAGCGACCACCGCGCGTGCTCGCAACGGATCGAGGCTTTTTTTCGCTCGAAAACGTGCGCGCCCCGGAAGCGATGGGCGTCGCGTGCGTCGCGATTCCAAAACCCGGTCACCGCTCCGTCGCGTGGCTCGAACGCGAGCGTCGTCGTCCGTTCCGCCGTGCACGTGCATGGCGTGCAGGCGGAGAAGCGCGCATCGCGCGCCTCAAACACACCTTCGACATGCACCGCACGCGCTACCGCGGCGCTCACGGCATCGAGCGCAGCGCCTATTGGGCGGGGATTTCGAACAACCTGGTCGCCATCGCCCGCCACACCGCCTGACCGCCCCCGACGCGAAATCGAGCGTCCGACCCGGCGCCGCTTCATCGAGGCGGCTCAGGCCGGTCCTTCAACCGAATTCTGCACCGCCGTGTAACTAGAGGAGGAGCGGCCCGCGCAGAGCGAGTGTCCCAGGACGCCGGGACCGCCGTCCGGGACACCCGCGTGATCGAAAAACGCGCTATATCCGTGCTGCGCTGCTGGGCATGACGATTGCCATCCCCGTGCGGCCATGAGCATGCCCGCGTTGAACCTCGAGCCCGCACCCCTGGACCTCGACGACGTCCTGCGCGAGCGCTTTGGCCTCGACGCGTTTCGCCCCTGGCAGCGGGACGCGATCGATGCGCTGCTCGAGGGACCGGGGCGCGTCCTCGTCGTCGCGCCGACCGGCGGCGGAAAGTCGCTGACCTACCAGCTGCCGGCGGCCGTCTTGCCTGGAACCACGCTCGTCGTCTCGCCGCTCATCGCGCTCATGGAAGACCAAGTGCGCAGCCTCGACGCGCGCGGCGTGCCGGCGACGTTCCTCGCGTCGACGCTCGATTTGGACACGCGGCGCGAGCGCGAGCAACGCATGCGGCGCGGCGAGTACAAGCTCGTGTACGTCGCGCCCGAGCGGCTGGCCTCGGACGCGTTCGTCGCGTTCGTGGCGTCGTGCAACGTGCCGCTGGTCGCGATCGACGAGGCGCACTGCATCGCGCAGTGGGGGCACGATTTTCGGCCCGACTACCTGAGGATCGGCGCTCTCCTCTCGCGACTGCAGCCGCCGCGCGTCCTCGCGTGCACCGCCACGGCCACGCCAGAGGTGCGGCGCGAGATCCTGGCGCAGCTCGGCTTCGATCGCGTGCCTCACAAGGAGGTGCTTCGCGGCTTCGCGAGGCCCAACTTGCACCTCGAGGCGCGCTTCGTGGACGGGCCGCGCGAGGCACGAAGCTCGGTTCTCACAGCGCTGCAGAAGGCGATCGGCAAGGGCGAGCGCGGCGGCGCCATCGTGTACGCGGCGACCCGCAAGAGCGCGGAAGAGAACGCGGCGCTCCTCCGTGACCGCGGCTACAAAGCGGCGCACTACCACGCAGGCGCCAGCGCCGAGGAGCGCACGCGCGTGGCGAGCCGGTTCGCCGGCGGCCAGGTCGACGTCGTCGTGGCCACCAACGCGTTCGGCATGGGCATCGATCGCTCGGACATCCGCGCCGTCGTGCACGTGCAGCCACCGGCGTCGATCGAGGCGTATTACCAGGAGGTCGGGCGCGCGGGGCGTGACGGGCAAGAGGCGCACGGCCTCCTCTTGTGCTCGGGCGTGGACATCGCGCTGCGGCGCCGGATGTGTGAGTCGTCGATGGACGGGCCGGCCGATCCCGTGGCGACGGCGCGCGCGTGGGGCCTCTTCCGCGAGCTCTTGCGCTACCTCGACGCGCGGAGCTGCCGCCATGACTTTGTCCTTCGGTATTTCGGCGACGAGCAAGAGACCCTCGGCGGCTGCGGACACTGCGACGTCTGCATGGCCCTCGACGAAGTGCCGGAGTCGGCCGACGGCGCGAGCGAGGAGCGCGCGCGCGCGGAGAAGGTCGTGCGCATGGCGCTCTCGGGCGTGGCGCGGGCGAAGGGGCGCGCAGGCCTCATCGCGATCGCGGAGATGCTGCGCGGCGCGGAGACGGAGCGGACGCGCAAGTTCGGGTTCACGGGTCTGACGACGTTCGGGCTCCTCCGCGACCGCTCGCACGAGTGGCTGATGGCGCTCTTGCGCGCGCTCCTGGCCGCGGGGTGGATCGATCTCACGCCCACCGATCACCCCGTGCCGTACGTGACGCGCGCAGGTGGAGAAGTCATGACCGGGCGCGGCCCGGCGCGGCTGGTGCTCCCCCTCGAGCCGCGCGCCCGCACGGCGTCTTCTTCGAGCAGTGACGGAAATCGCCGTGCGAAGCGCGCGGACAGGCCGGAGATCGGCGAGGAGCACCGTCCGCTCTTCGAAAAGCTGCGCGCGCATCGGGCGGAGATCGCGCGCGGGCGTGGGGTGCCGCCGTACGTCGTCGCCCACGATCGCACGCTGGTCGAGCTGGCCGTGGCACGGCCGCGGTCGCCCGGGGAGCTCGGGGCGATCTTCGGCCTCGGCCCCAGTCGCATCGAGCAATACGGCGACGGGCTGCTCGCCGTCATCGCCGCCGACACGGCCCGAGCGTAATTTTCCAGCGCCGGGGTGGACGGGCACACGATCTTTTGCGACAGTCCGGACCCGCAGGGCTCGGATAGGTAGCCACGTCCCCGTCCAGCGTCACTTCCACAGCATGTCAGGCCTTTCACACCCCACGATTTCCCTGATCCTTCGCGCCGCGCTCGGCGCCTGCGCGCTCGCGCCTGCTGCGATCGGTGCCGCCACGCTGCTGGCTCCTACGTCGGCCTTCGCCCAGGGCGACGATTCGTCGACCGCCGAAGCGCGCGCGCGGTTCCGCGAAGGTGTCACGCTCTACGACGAGGGGAAGAACGAGGCCGCGCGCGCCAAATTCAAGCAGGCGTACGCGCTGAAGCAGCACCCTGACGTGCTCCTGAACCTCGGCTGGAGCAGCCTGAAGAGCGGCCACCCGCAAGAGGCCGAAGAGGCGTTCAACAGCTACCTGCGCGACTCGAAGGACGGAACGCCCGCCAAGCGCGCCGAGGCCGAGAAGGGACTCGCCGAAGCGCGTCGCGCGAGCGGTGGTACCGGCGGCGGATCGGCGCCGACCGCGAACCCGGCAGCTGGCGGAGGCGGAGGTGGAGGCGGAGGCGGAACCTCCGGCGGCGGCAACGCAGGCGGCGGAACCTCGGGTGGCAGCAGCGGCGCAGGAGGAGGCGGAAGCTCGGGCAGCGGCAACGCGAGCCCGAATGCGACGCCAACCGACACTGGCGGAATGGGGACGCCGCGCGGGGGCGGCGCAAAGGCTACCGCGCGAACCGACGCCCCCCCGTCGGCAGACGGCCCGGAAGAACCGGTAAAAGAGCCGATCCGCATCGATGCGCTCCTCGGATACACGAGCGACAACGTCAACGTCGGCATCGGCGTGCGTGGCGGCAAGGTCGTGACCGCGCACCTCTACGTCGGCGGCTCGCTCGTCTACAACTTCGGCACGTCGTACACGATCGGCACCGTCGCCGGCACCGAGAACATCTCGACGTCGGCCTTCTACATCGGCCCCGAGGTCGGGTGGGAGTTCGTGCTCGCCCCGAATTTCACGCTGCGTCCGTACGGCGGCCTCGGCTTCGGGTCGTTCAACGCGTCGGTGAGCTTCAGCAACCCCACGCTCGGCGGCAACTCGAGCCAGTCGGAGTCGCGCCTCATCTTCTGGCCCGGCGTGACGGCGCTCTACGACATCCCCAACTCGCGCTTCATGATCGGCGGCGACGCGCGCCTCGTCTTCGTGCCCGGCACGGTCGGCTACCACGGCGGTCCCGCGTTCGGCATCTTCGCCACGGGCGGGCTCAGGTTCTAGCGCGACTCGCGCGGCCGTCTTGTTTTACGTCCTCTCGAAGATCCTCGACATCCTGCTGAGCCCGCTGGCGTGGGCGATTCTCCTTTGCCTGTACGCGGTGCCGAAGAAGAAGCCGCGCCGCGGGCAGAAATGGGCGGCGCTCGCGGCGGCCAGCATCCTGTACGTCTTCTCGATTGAGCCGACGGCGAACGCGTTGGCGCGCGCGCTCGAGACGCCGTCGACCCAGACCGCCAAGCCGGACGTCGTGTACGACGCCGTCGTGCTCCTCGGCGGGGTCGTGGACGATCGGGCGACCGCCACCTTCGGCGCGCCGCAATACAACGAGGGTGTCGAGCGCATGCTGGTGACGTTCGATCTCCTGCGCGCAGGCCGCGCGAAGCAGGTCGTCGTCTCGAGCGGCGCTCTCGACGCGTCGCGCGCCGACGTGGTCGAGGCGCGCGTCATCGCGAAGCAGCTGAGTGACTGGGGCATCGCAGCGGACCGCGTCGTCGTCGAGGATCAGGCGCGCAACACGCGGGAGAACGCCGTCTACGTCGCCAAGATCGCGCGCGACCGGGGCATGACCCGCCTCCTCGTCGTCACGAGCGCGATGCACATGCCGCGCGCGCTCGACTGCTTTCGCGCGGTCGGCCTCGACGTCGACGCAGAGCCCGTCGACTACCGGAGCTTCGACAGCGGGCGGTTCTCGTCGACGTGGCTCCCACGCGCGGGGCTCCTCACCCAGAGCTCCAGCGTGCTCCGCGAGGTCTTCGGGCGCTACGTTTACCGTCTGCAGGGATACGGAAAAGGGCCGTAGCCGCGCCCGGCGACGCGAGGTCAGCGACGCGAACGAACGACGCGCGCCTTGCCCGGTGCGCCCGCTTCGACGCGTCCGACGATCGCCGCGCACGGAGTACCACGTGCTTCGAGCGCGCGAACGAGCGCGGGCGCGTCCGCTTCGGGCAACGCGAAGAGGAGGCCGCCCGACGTCTGCGCGTCGCACAAGACGAGCTGCTCCGGGTCGTCGATGTTCTCGTACGCCACCCACTCGCCGGCCGTGAAAAACCGGCGATTCGCGTGCGTGCCGCCTGGCGCGACGCCCGCGCGCACGTACTCCCACGCCGCCGGCAACACCGGCACCGCGTCGAGCCACACCGTCGCCGCGCAGCCGCTCGCCGCGAGCACGTTGCGCAGGTGCCCGAGCAGCCCGAACCCCGTCACGTCGGTCGCCGCGTGGATGGGCAATCCCTCCGCCGCCTCGGCGCCCGCGCGGTTCAGCGTCTTCATGAGCGCGATCGCGTCGCCTATCGCGCCGCGCGTGTCCACGTCTTGCTTCGCCGCCGTCGTCAGGATCCCGATGCCGAGCGGCTTCGTCAGCACGAGGAGGTCGCCGGGGCGCGCTCCTGCGTTCGACAGGACGCGATCGGGGTGCACGAGGCCGGTCACCGAGAGGCCGTAGATCGGCTCGTCGGTCTTGATCGTGTGGCCGCCGACGATGTCGATCCCCGCCTCGCGCGCCTTCTCCGCGCCGCCGCGCAAGATCTCGGCGAGGACCGCACCGTCGAGCGTCTCGTCGGGGAACCCCACGATGTTCAGCGCCGAAATCGGCCTCCCGCCCATCGCGTACACGTCGCTCAGGGCGTTCGCCGCCGCGACGGCGCCAAAGTCGTACGGATCGTCGACGACCGGCGTAAAGAAATCGGTCGTGAGGACGAGCGCCGTGTCGGCCGAGAGCCTGTAAATCGCCGCGTCGTCCGATGACGCGCTCCCGATGAGCACGTTCGGATCCTGGACCTTCGGCAGCCCCGCGAGGAGAGGAAGGAGGTACCCGGGCGGGTGCTTCGCCGCGCAACCGGCGCGCTTCGCGATCTTCGTGAGCCTGATGGGATCGGCCATACGCTGGTGCTAGACCACCGCGCGCGTCAGGGCAATCGAAGCCTGCTCACGGCGCCGCCGCGTGGCACGTCGCGCGCGGGTCGTGGAGTCGATCGATCGCCATAGTCATGTGGACCGCGCCGAGCAGCGCGACCAACGCGCCGCCCGCCACGCGCAGCCGTGCGCCCGCGAAGAAGCGCCGCATCGACCCCAGCAGCGCAGAGACCGCGACCAGGGCCGGCACCGTGCCTGCGCCGAACGCCACCATCGCCAGCGCGCCGTTCGACGCGGAACCGGCGAGGACTGCCAGCGAGAGCGCCGAGTAAACGAGGCCGCACGGCAAGAGTCCCCACACCGCGCCGAACGCCAGCGCGTGCCATGGCGTACGCAGCGGCAGGAGCCGCTGGCCGAGGGGCCGGAGGCGACGAAAGAGCGGAGCGCCCACCGACTCGACGCGCGCGAAGCTCGGCAAGAGCCCGCACAAGAAGAGGCCAAGACCGATCATGAGCGCGCCAGCGACGATCTCGAGGCCAAGCTGCCACGATGACGCCGCCAGGCGACCCGCACCCCCTGCGAGCGCGCCTGCGACCGCGTAGGTGCCGATGCGACCGACGTGCTGCGCCGCCGAGCTCGCGATCGTCCGGCGCGCGAGCCCGACGCCCGGCGCGAGCGGCAACCGCGGTCCGCGTGCAGCAGCGCCGAGTCCGACGATGCCTCCGCACATGACGACGCAATGCGTGGAGCCCACGAGCCCGAGCGCGAACGTCGCGAGCGGCAGCGCGTTCACGGCGTGGCTCCGAGCGTCGCGTGCGGCGTCGCGCCGCCCTCGGGCCCGAGGAACGGCGCCATCATCGTCCGCGTATCGCCCAGATCGCTGGTCACGACGATCCGCAGCGTCCGCGGCGGGTGAAACGCGCTGCGCGGCATGGTCGCGAAGAGCGGCACGTCGGCGCTGGCGAGCGACTCCAGCTTCACGTCAGGGAGCGGCACGATGAACGACACGCCCGGCGTCGCTTCGGGCATTACGTGGAACGTCGTCGCGCGGCCGTCCTTGTTGATCAGGTGCAAACGGTACGCGTTCCGGACGTCGTCGCCGTCGAGCACATACGGCGCTCCCTGCACGCGCAGCACGTTGGACTCGAAGCGCTCGTGACGCGAGAGCGACAACGTCGCGACGAGCAGGCCGAGGGCGCCGAGACCCGTGTAAACGAGCACGCGAGACCGCACGACGCGGCGCGGCTTGCCGGCGAGGCCGTTCTGGGAGTCGTAGCGAATGAGCCCCCGCGGCTGCTCGACCTTGTCCATCACCTCGTCGCACGCGTCGATGCACTGCGTACAGGCGATGCAGTCCATCTGCAGGCCGTTGCGGATGTCGATGCCGGTCGGGCACACGACCACGCAGCGGTTACAGTCGACGCACGCGCCGCGCGAAGGATCCTTCACCTTTCCGCGCGGCTCGCCGCGGCCGGCGTCGTATCCGACGACCAGCGAGTCGGGGTCGAGTAGCACGGACTGGAGGCGTCCGTACGGGCACATCACGACGCAGAACTGCTCGCGGAACCAGGCGAAGTCGAAATAGAACAGGCCGGCGAGCGCCATCACGACGAGGAACGCCTCGGGGTGCTCGGCCGGGCGATGGCGCATCATGTCGAACAGCTGCCGCAGCGACACGAAGTAGCTGAGGAACACGTGCGCGAGGACGAGGGACACGACGATCCACAGCGTGTGCACGACGAGCTTGCGCGCGAGCTTGTTCATCGTCCACGGCCCCTCGTCGCGGCGCATCCGCTTCTCGCGGGGGCCCTCCACGAAGCGCTCGATGCGTCGGTACACGGCTTCGAGGAAGACCGTCTGCGGGCACGCCCAGCCGCACCACGCGCGACCGAGCAACGCCGTCGCGAAAACGAGGCCGAACGCGGCGCCGGTGAGCAGGAACACCGTCATCCAGATGTCCTGCGCGTTGAACGTCGCCCCGAAGAGGAAGAACTTTCGCTCGGCGATGTCCAGATAGACCGCCGGATTCCCACGGATTTGGATCCACGGGAGCGCCGCGTAGACGCCAATCAGGGCATAAAATAGAGCGTTACGCGCGATCGTGAACCTCCCCTTCACGTCCGCCGGGTACACGAAGTTGCGCGTTCCGTCGATCCGAAGCGAGCTCTTCGGAGGGATGACGGGGAGGTGCGTGGTCATGTCATCGTCAATTCGCTTGCGCGAATTTGTCTCCTTGCGGCGGCTTTCCACCGGGCGCGTGCGTGTTGCGGAGCGTGAGCACGTAGGCCGTCACTGCCTGCGCGCGCGTCGCCCCGAGCTGAGGCCCCCACGCCGGCATTCCCTTCACCGGGACACCGTCCTTGACCGTCGCGTAGATTTGCTCGGGACCGCCGCCGTGGATCCAATACTCGTCGGTCAAGTTGGGCCCGACCACGCCGCCGCCGTTCAGCGCGTGGCACGCCACGCACGTCGACACGAAGATCTGCTTCCCCTCGGCGAGCACCGCTGGATCCTTCGAGAGCTCGGCGAGTTGCTGCGCGGTGACCGGCACGTTCTGCCCGGAGCGCTCCGCGATCTCGGCGACCTCGCGGCGCCAGGCCGCTTGGTTCGTCTCGCCGATCTGGAAGACCTGGAAATAGAACCAGTACCCGATGCTGAAGACGATCGCGCCGAAGAAGGTCACGAGCCACCAGTTGGGCAGGTGGCTGTCGAACTCCTCGATGCCGTCGCCGGTGACGTGGACGACCTTCTGCTCCGTGCCCGGATCACTACTCATGACGACCCTCCGAACGGGTGGAACCGATTCGCGCCGGCGCGGCCGGTGGCGCCGCGTCGTCTTCGAGCGGGAGAAGACTGGCGACGCCCGCCGACTCTCGCTCCCGCTTGCTCAGCGTCCGCAGGACGATGAGCCCGAACACCGCGACGAAGATGACGAGCGCGACGATCGGGAACGCGAGGAGCGGGCTCTTGGTAAAAAATTCGTGGTACATCGCCTCCTCCTTTCAGTGCCCCGCCGCGGCGACGGCGGGGACCTTGGGCTCGAGCACTGTCGGCGGCCTGCCGAGGTGCTGCAGGTACGAGACGAGCGCGACGAGCTCGCTGTCGGGCGCGACGTCCGCCCCTTGCTCGTGGAGCTCTTTGGCGATCCCCTCGCCTTGCCCGCGCGCGTCGGCCGCGGCGTTCGCGATTTGCGCGTCGGTGTACGGAACGCCGATGGTCTTGTGCGCCTGCAGCTTCTCGTGCGTTCGCGTCAGATCCACCTTCGCATCGACGAGGAACCCGTACGGCGGCATGTTCGAGCCCGGCGAGGTCGCGCGCGGATCGCGCATGTGGCTGTAGTGCCAGAGGCTCGGGTATTTGCCGCCCACGCGCGCCAGATCGGGGCCGGTGCGCTTGCTGCCCCACTGGAACGGGTGATCGTGCCGCGAGTCGTCGATGCGCGAGATGTCGCCGTAGCGTGCCGACTCGAACGGCATCGCCCGGATCATCTGCGAGTGGCACGTGTAGCAACCCTCGCGCAGGTACACGTCACGCCCCTCGAGCTCGAGGGCCGAGTACGTCGCGGCGCCGCTCATGCCGGGGTCGGTGCGGGTCGTGATGATCGTCGGGATGATCTCCGCCACTCCGCCGACGAGCACCGCCAGGACGACGAACGCGGTGAAGATGAGCGCGCGCCCTTCGAGCAGGCGGTGCCAGGCCTTTTGGCCCTCCGTGCGCGAGAGCTGGAGCGCGAGGGTCCCGCCGATCGCGACCGCGGTGGCCAGCGCGACGATCGCGACGCTCGCGTTGATCCCGACGACCGCCAGCGCGCCGACGAGAACGCTGACGACGGCGACGAGAACGACGGGCCCGCCGAAGACGACGTTCTTCCACGGCACCTCCGGCGCGATCGACTCCACCGTGACGAGCGCCTCGCCGTCGACCGCCTTGCCGGAGCGCGCGGTGCGGACGAGGTTGTAGGCCATCATCACCATTCCGCTGAGGTACATCGTGCCGCCGGCGAGGCGGACCCAGTACATCGGCCGGATCGCGATCAACGTCTCGACGAACGACGGATAGAGCAGGACGCCCTTCGGATCGAGCGCACGCCACATCATGCCCTGCGTCACGCCGCTCACCCACATCGAGACGACGTAGAGGATGATGCCGACGGTCCCGAGGTAGAAGTGCGTCTCCGCGAGCGTCTTGGAGTGGAGCTTCGTGCCGTAGAGACGCGGGACCATCCAATAGAACATTCCCGCAGCCATGAAGCCGTTCCAGCCGAGCGCGCCCGCGTGGACGTGACCGATGATCCAATCGGTGTAGTGGGCGAGGCCGTTGACGCTCTTGATCGAGAGGAGCGGCCCCTCGAACGTCGCCATGCCGTAAAACGTAATCGCCGCCGCGAAGAACTTGAGCGCCGGATCGGTGCGGACTTTGTCCCACGCGCCGCGGAGCGTGAGAAGGCCGTTGAGCATGCCGCCCCACGACGGCGCCCAGAGCATCACGCTGAAGACCATGCCGAGCGTCTGCGCCCAGTCCGGCAGCGCCGTGAAGAGCAGGTGGTGCGGGCCGGCCCAGATGTAGAGGAACACCAGCGCCCAGAAGTGGATGATCGAGAGCCGGTAGCTGTAGACCGGCCGCTCTGCCGCCTTCGGGACGAAGTAGTACATGATGCCGAGGATCGGCGTCGTCAGGAAGAACGCGACGGCGTTGTGGCCGTACCACCACTGCACGAGCGCGTCCTGCACGCCCGAGTAGATCGGGTAGCTCTTGAGCGGCGACCAGGGCAGCGAGAGCGAGTTGACGATGTGGAGCACCGCCACCGTGACGATCGTGGCGATATAGAACCAGATCGCCACGTACAGGTGCTTCTCGTTACGCTTCTTCAGCGTCCAGAAGAAGTTGATAGCGAACACGACCCAGATGACCGCTATGGCGATATCGATGGGCCACTCCAGCTCTGCGTACTCCTTGCCCTGCGTGAAGCCCAACGGCAGCGTGATGGCGGCGGCGACGATGATGGCCTGCCAGCCCCAGAAATGAATCTTGCCCAGGAGGTCGCTGGCCATGCGCGCCTTGAGCAGGCGCTGCGTCGAGTAGTAGACGCCGGCGAACATCATGTTGCCGACGAAGGCGAAGATGACCGCGTTGGTGTGCAGCGGGCGCAGCCGGCCGAACGACAGCTGCGGGGCGACGTTCCCCTGGAACCAGATGAGCTGCGCGGCGACGATGACGCCGACGAGCATCCCGACGATTCCCCAGCCCACAGAGGCAAAGAGGAAGCGGCGGGCGATGGCGTCGTTGTAGACGATCGTCTGCTCCTCGAGCCTGCGGGGCTCGCTCACGACGCCCCCCCAACCGCCCGCGCCCCATCGTCGTCGCGCAGCGGCGCGATGGCGAGGCGATCGACGTGATCGTGATCGTTCTGTTTTATCGTGTACACGAAGGCTCCAATCGAGCAGGCCACGAGGACCGAGCTGATGAACACCAGTAGAAATATTACTTCCATCAGGAAACTCCCACGGCAGGGGTTTGCCGCGCCTGGGCGGGGACGGGGCATACGGCGGATTGGCGTGCGGCTGACGCGGCTGACGCGGCTGACGCGGCTGACGCGGCTGGCGCGGCTGACGCGCGCAGCCGGTAGACCACCCAGCCCACGACCCCGAGCGAGCTGAGCGGCATCAAGATAGCCGCGAGCAGCGGCGACATGAGGCCGGCGCAGGCCGCGCCGACCGCCAGAATGTTGTAGGCGACGCCGAAGGTCACGGCCTCGCGGACGACGCGGGCCAGGAGCCTGGCGCTTCCGAGCACGTGCCGGACGCCCGTGACCAGCGGGCCCTGGATGTAAACGTCCGTTCGTGCAGGC
>JBBRLQ010000063.1:0-15463 GCA_038231275.1 Polyangiales bacterium | reverse complement strand
CCTTGCAGAGCCGGACCGCTTCGGCCTTGAACTCCGCGGTGAACGACCGTCGCCCTCGTCGTGCTTCTCGTTTCGCCATCGAACACTCCTGGCGCATCTTCGCGCCTTTCGGGGTGTCCACGGAAGCGGGTGAAGATCACATCGCCTCTGCGGGCTCGTCCGCGGGATCCTGAAGAACGAGTTTTCCACGGAAGGATTTGGCGAGAATCGCTCGCTCCAACCCGTCAACTCGTGCCAGTACCTCATTCATCGGCCCCTCTTGCTGGTCCGCGGCAGCGAGCGCGGCCACTGTGACCTCGAGCAAGCGCGGCTGTTCCTCGTTCGGCGCGATGGCGACTGGCCAGGACAGCATGCGGTCTGCGGTAAGGTGCAGGATCCCGACACCGGGCGCCATGCGTGCGAACCGACCCAGGAGTGCGTCGGCGAGGAAGGAGAGGTAGAGCCATTCGCTCGATACGCTGCCCGAAACAGGCCGGGCACGAAGGAGAGTCTTCTGGTAGCAGCAGCCCGGTATCTCGCCGCGCCAGATCGCCGGCTTGCCCACTTCTGTGGGGCTTCCCGACGCCTCACTCAAGAGGACGTCACCGGGCCGAAGGAGGTAGCGTTCGAGGTCGGGAAAGCCCATTCGCTTGACGTCTGACAGGTCGAGCCCGCGCCACGTGATATTCGCGGTCCGAACGTACGGGTGGGTCTCTTTGGCGGCCGCGTGTACCGGAGCGCGTTGTTGTCCGAGCTGAAGCTCGGACAGATCGTCAACGCTCGCCCAACACCACCCCTTCGGCAGTTCCGGGAGACCGCTCGCATCCACCGCCTCCGGCTCCCTGTACTTCCCCTTCCACCGGTCATCCCCCGGCGCCTTCCCCTTCGCCCGCATCTTCGCGAACTCCGCCTCCTCCCACTTCTTCCGCCGCTCCGCCCGGATGCGCGCGAGCAGCACGCTCGCGGGCTCGACGTCCTTGTGCTTCGCGCGCCAGTCCTTCGTGAGGTCGCCGCGGAAGGCCGCCGCGAGGATCGACTGACGCAGCTTCTCGAGCAGCGTCGGCACGGCCTCGAGCGCCTCGCGCGCGCGCCGGCTGCGGGACTGGAGGGCTTCGAGCTTGGCGACGATGCGGCGCTGTTCGTTGATGGGAGGAACCGGCAGTTCCAGAGCACCTAGGTTGCTACGCGAGACGCGACTGCGTGTTGTTCCACTCGCCGCGAGTTCCACGCCGCGGCGAAACTGCGGAGAATTGATCGCGCCGGTGAGCCACTTTGGGTCGGCACGCGCCCTACCGGGTCGAACGATGCAGACGTCGACGACGGTCACGCAGCGCCGGGACGTTCCTGGGAACACGCACGCCCTCCCGATCGGGTCTGCCATGCGAGAAACGAGGACGTCGCCGGGCGCGAGGTACGTACAGCCGAGCTTTTCGGCCTTCTCCTCCGTAAGAAAGCGCGAAGACTTGTCCACGAACCTCCCAACACCGACGTCAGCCAGCTGAATCAGACGGATCGCGCCGCTGGGGTCCTGGTCCTTTGACTCAACCCAGTCGCCGTCGGCGAACACCCCATCGCCGACAAGGTCACGGAGCCCGACCTTCGTCCACCCACGAGGAAGCTGATCGCTCACGTGCTGCTCCCGAGTTCCTTCTGGAGTCCTTGCATCTCCTCCATCGCCGTCTGAAGCTGCGCCACGATCTCCGCCGCGATCTCCCCCGGCTCCGGCAAATCCGCGTGGTCCGTCACGCTGTCGTCCTTCAGCCAACTGATGTCCAGGTTGTCGCCCCGCTTCGCGATCTCCTCGCGCGTGAACTTGCGGAAGCGGCCCGTCTCGCCACCGTCCTTTCGTTTACTCTTCCCCAGCGGGTCGTCGCCGAACGCCTTCTCGAACTCCGCGAAGTGCGCGCGCGTGAACGGCGTCCGCTTGCCGAACGACGGCATGTTCGTGCGCATGTCGAAGAACCAGACGGCCTTCGTGTTCGCCTTGTCCTTCGCGCCGCGCGTGAAGAAGAGCACGTTCGTCTTCACGCCCTGCGCGTAGAAAATCCCGGTCGGGAGCCTCAAAATCGTGTGCAGATCGCACTTATCCATCAGGTCCGCGCGGACCTTCTGGCCGACGCCCTCCTCGAAGAGCACGTTGTCCGGTAGCACCACCGCGGCGCGGCCGCGCCCGGTGGTGACGAGGCCGCGGTAGATGTGCTGGAGGAAGACGAGCTGCTTGTTGCTCGTCGGGTACGTGATGTCGTCGCGCGTCGGGCCTCCCCCGCCCTTCTTCGTGCCGAACGGCGGGTTCGTGAGGATGACGTCGACCTTGCCGAGGCGCGCGCCGCTCGGGCCGAGCGTGTCGCCGAGCGCGATGTCGCCCTCCATGCCGTGGAGCATCGCGTTCATGAGCGCGAGGCGCTGCACGTCGGGGACGAGCTCCATGCCGGTGAACGCCTCGCGCCGCTGGAACTCCTGCTGCGCGGTCTTCAAATCGTAGTGGTCGGTCTGCGCGCGCACGTAGCGGTCGGCGTTGACGAGGAAGCCGCCGGTGCCCGCCGCCGGATCCTGCACGCGCTCGCCGACGGCCGGCTTCACGAGCGCGACCATGGCGTCGATGAGCGCGCGCGGCGTGAAGTACTGGCCCGCGCCGCTCTTGGTCTCCTCGGCGTTCTTCTGGAGGAGGCCCTCGTACAGATCGCCGAGCCCGTCCTCCTTCGCGACGTACCACTCGAGCGCGTCGATCGACGTGACGACCGTGTGCAGGTGCCGCGCATGCCGGAACGACGTCTGCGCGTCCGCGAAGATCGCCTGCACGCGGGGCGACCCGTGGCTGCCGAGGTGCAGGAGGAGCGCCTTGTAGAAGACGAGGAGCTCCTGGCCTTCGAGCTTGCTGACGTCGTCCCAGCGGTAGCCCTTCGGGAGCTCCTTCTCGCGGTCCGTCTCCTTCGCCATCTTGAGGAAGAGGAGGTAGGTCAGCTCGGTGACGTACTCGTGGTACGTGATCCCGTCGTCGCGGAGGACGTTGCACAGGTTCCAGAGCTTCTGAACGATGTCGGACGTCGTCGGCATGAGCTAGCGGCGACGGTAGCAACGGCGGCGACGGACCGCGAGACCCATCGCCACCAGAAGCCCGGCGAGCCCGCCGTGAGTCTGCGCCGTTGCGAGCGGCGCAAGCCTACAACCGCAGCCACCTTGTTCACCGGATCCGCCTCCGCCGTCGTTGGGTGCGTCGGAGCTGTCGCCGGCGGCGTCGTTCAGCGACGCGTCGTCATCTCCCCCGCCGCTGGCGGCATCATTCGGTGCAGCATCCCCGACACCTGCGTCGGCAACGCAACTGCCCCCTATGCAGGCGCCGCCGGGGCACGGGGAGCCTGGCGGTGCGGGCGAGTTCGCAGGGCAGACGCTCGAGACGCCGTCGCACTTTGCGTCGAGCACGCACGTGACGACGGACGGGCGACACACGCGCGACGACGCGACGGGGCCACATACGCCGTCGGCCGCCGCTCCAGTGGCCACGCTGCACGCGATGCAATCCGTTGCGCTGCCTCCTCCGCACGTCGAGTCGCAGCAGACACCGTCGACGCAAAATCCGCTGCTGCAGCTCGCGACCGCCCCGCACGTGACACCGAGATCGTCGTCGACGGCGCGAACGAAGACGCGATCCTTGGCGGGGAGCGGCGTCGCAACCGAGTACGAGTAGGCGATGAGGGCGCGACCGGCCGCGTTGCCTGCGGTCCCACCGAGACTCACTGGGGCCCCCGTCGGCGCGGCGATCGGAAAGCCGCCGACACCGCCGTCCGGTGCGGGGTCGAGAAGAACGCCTTCCTTCGTGACGCGGCCGCCACGGACGGTCGGTTCCGTGACCCATGCGATGACGTGACTCTTGCCGTCGAACGAGGTCGAAATGGGGCACTGACCGGTCGCGATTCGTATTCCAAGCGCCGTGGGAGGACCGTCGAGCAGCGTTCCATCGCGTGCCACGCGAGCGGCGCGCACCGCGCCCGATCCGTAGTCCCCCCAGGTCACGAAGAAGTTCGTGCCGTCGAAGCTCGCCGACGGACACGAAGGGCTGCCGCCGTCTGCGATGAGAATCCCGTTCGGGTCGAGCACCGCGCCATCCGCCGATCGGACGCGGCGGGCACGGACGGACGTACCTAACGCGGAGACGACCATGAAATTGGCTCCGTCGGACGCGCTGCCGAAGTTGCTAGTGGTGTCGCTGGCGATCGCGATGACAGCGCTGTCCAGAATGACGCCGTCCTGGGCGCGAATTCGCTTGCCGACGATCGCGGACCCGGTGCCGTTGCCGTCGATGAAGCTCACGAGGCAGTTGCCCAGGTCGCACGCCGCCGTCGGCGTGTACCCGGATCCGAGCGCGAGACCGGCGGGGCCGTCGAGGACCGCGCCCGTTGTTGCAGAGACGCGTGACGCGAAGACAAAGCTCGGAGCGCCGGGCGGGTAGGTCCGGTACGTTTGCCAGGCGACCAGATAGTCTTTGCCGTCGAACGCGACGGCCGGTGCGTCCTGAGAGCGTGTGCCCGTTCCTATCGCCACGGGCGTCGCGTCGATCGCAAGCAGCGTCTTGCCATCGATACGCTCGCCGAGAAGATCCCCGTCGAGGCCCGGCACGCGGGTGTCGTTCCAGGCGACGAAGAAGTTCGCCCCGTCGGAGCCTGCGGCTTGAGTGTTCCACGAGCTTCGATAGGACTCGGCGTTCTTGCCACGGGAAACGAGCACGCCTCCCGGATTCAAGATCACTCCGTCGGCGGGTCGCACGCGAGCGGTGAATTCCTCGAACGCCGGCTGGTAGATCTGGCTCCCGTACGCGACGAGGTAGTTCCCCCCGACGAATACGGCTCCGCCTGGCACTCCGACCGGGTCGAGGATTCGCGGAGCGGAATTCAAGGGGTCGAGCAGCACACCGTCCGCGCCGCGAAGGCGACGGGCCACGACCGGACCGACGAATCCGTCCAGCGTATCGTTGTGCGCGACGAGGAAGTCGGCACCATCCGACGCCACGATGTACCCGCCGACCCGCGTTGGGGGTGACACCACGAGTGCAATTGGATCGAGAGGCGTGAGGTTCGCCTGCTGAAGCCTTCGGCACTCGACAGGCGCGTTCTTGGTCGGCGGCGGGCCGCCGTACAGGTGCAGCCAGCAGACCAAGTCGCGGCCTACTCCGGTTGCGAGCTTGGCTTGCTCGACGGACTCGGGCGGGGCGGGCTGGGGCGCGACCTGCACGCCACCGGTCGCTGCATTCCCGTCGACGAGAGACCCATCGGGGCGCACTCGGGCCGCGTAAATCGAGTACGTCGCGCCGCGTGAGTCCCTCCAGGCCGTGACGTAATTCGTGCCGTCGAACGCAAGGCTCGGAAACTCCTGATTGGAGCCCGCGCTCGAAATCAGGAAACCTCCCCCGGTGGGCGGCCCATCGAGGAGCGCTCCATTCGCCGCGGCAATTCGCGCGCCGCGGATCCACTCGTTTGGCACCGGATCGGACCAGACAAGAAGATAGTTGATCCCGTCCGACGCGAGGTCGAACCCGAACTGCATTCGATCCGTCACTTGGATCGGAGCCGAATCGAGCGCGGCACCCGTCGCAGCACTGACGCGGAGGGCAAAGTGTCCGCTTTGGCTGCCCCACGCGACGAGAAAATTCGAGCCGTCCGACGCGACCCGAAGATCATTGATCGACGCCGTTGTGAGCATCGTCGGCTGCGGGTCCAACGGAACTCCGTCAGCGCCAATTCGAATCGCGAACGTGGCGACGTTCAGCTCGTTCCAAACCGCGAGACATGTCGTCGACGCGCACGCCAGGAGATCGTCTTCCGCAACAATCGCTCCGCCCAGCGCCGGAGCGTCGACGGCATGCTCGGGGGAGACCGATGGGGCTCCCACCGACACCCACGAGCGCCGAGCACTCTCACCGCTCGCACGGTGGAGCGTGGACACGAGGCCGATCACCGTCACCGCGACCAGCACCAGCGGCAACACGCGCAGTCGCATGGAGCGAGTCTAACGCAACTGGCGAGCGCACGCGGTCTCGCCGGGACGTCTGCGAAGTCAGGCAAAGACTGATGCGCCGTCTGCGGTGACGTACACGTCGCTCGTGATCACGTTGCCTCTTTGGCGGTTTCCCGCGAGGTGCTTTCATGGGCTCGACCAACTGAAGAGGGCGATACGCTGGGGTTGACGACATGCAACGCGAGCAAGCGCCTGCACCCACCCTTCCCGTACACCCGGTCCAGAGATTTGCGCGGCGGCACAATGTGCTCGCGGCGGTACTGGCTGTCCTCGCTGTCGTCGCAGGCTTCGCGGTTGCGCCGTGGCTGGCACTCCCGCTTGGGGCGTTCGCTGCGCTGTTCGCGTGGAGCGGCCGCCAGAGCATGACTCTCGGGCCCAGCGTTCAACTGAACAACCTGGCCTACGAACGCCTGACGCGTGGGCATGTCGACGAGGCGGAGTCCCTGCTCGACAAGATCCCCGAGCGCGCGAAGCGCACCTATGTGTCACGTTTTATCGAGATGCAGCGCTCGATGATCGCCCTCTACCGCGGGGACGCAGAGGGCGCGGTGGTGCACGCTACACTTGCCATCGACGGCGCAACTCGTCTGCTGACGCGTGACTTCGAAGACCGCCAGATCGCCGCCGCGCGTTCGTTCCGTGCGCTTGCGTGCGCGTCGCTCGGCAGGGACGATGAAGCAACGGGCGATGCGGATGCCGCCGAGTCCAGCGACGCGGCTGGCCCCGCCGTCCACGCACGCGTGGCGCTCACGCGCGCGATGCTCCTCGCCAGAACGGACACATCGGCCCTTGCCGACCACGTCGCAAAAACCGGCGGACGCGTGCTCGACTGGCTTACCCCGCGCGAGCGGACACTATTCCGCGCGCTTCGCCAAATGGCGCGCGCGCGCCCGAAGAGCGTGTATCGCGAAGCCGCCCGCCCCGATGAGACGACAGAAGAAGGCCGAGTCGTCGCGTGGGTCGCGAAGCTCGCTCCAGGCGCCGCCGGCTTCGTCATGGCGGAGCGATACGCGGCGGTCGCAGAGGCCCATGAGGCCCCAGCTCCCGCCGCCAACGTCATGCGCGACCTCGAGCGCGCGCGCGATGCGCGGAAGGGTCGGGATCCGATGGGCGCCTCGCGCCCGCAACTCGCGATCCTGGCAGTGCTCCTCGTAGGGTTCGTTGGGATCGGGCAATTGGTGTTGCCCCGAGCTGCGCCGGTTCGCACCGCGAGGCCCGCGCAACAAACGGAGCTGACCGTGGAGCCATTTGTCCCCCTGCTCGGCGGTGGGCTCCTCATCGGCGTGGCCCTCTTCGCGACGCTGGTTCGGCGCAATCGACGCGGGTCGCGACGGATCCTGAGAGCGGAGGTCGCCATCGCACGCGGCGACGAGACGCTCGCGGCCGTAGAGCTTGCGAGCACGGCGGCAAGCCAACTCGACGCGCTCGCTGCGACGGCGGAGCTTTCATTGGCACGGCTGGCCGAGCGACGAGCGCAGTGGGACACCACGATCCGTCACTGCGACACCGGCATGGCACGGGCGACCCGCAAAGGAGCTGTGCGCGCGTCGCTCTCCGATCTGCTCATTCCGGAGCTCGTGGAGATCCGAGCCCTCGCGCTTGCCGCCCTCGACAGACCGGCAGAGTCGGACGCGGAGCTCGCGCTACTCGGGCGAGACCACCCGACCTACGCATTCGCTGCGCGGGCGACCTTCCGCGCCGGCCTGGTCGCCGCGGCGCGCGCAAGCGATCTTACCGCCGCTGTACGGCTCGCCCGGACGCGCACGCTCGATCTTCCTCTCTCGCTACGCGACGAGATGCTCGCCGACGTCGTCCTCGCCGTAGCCGAAGGCGCCTCCGAGGACGAAGTCGGCCGGCTCGAAGCGGACCTCCGCGATGATGCGCAGCTGCGTGGCTGGCTCGAGTCCGTCGCGCCAGGCCTGCGGGAACGGCTCGGCGCAAGATCGGCACGTGTCGCGACGCCCGCAGCCGCGCAGACCGACCTGACCTCAGAAGACGAGGGGCCGACGGAAACAGCCGTGCCGGCGAAGTACTCCGACTAGGAACCACTCACGCAGTGGCCTTCGACTTCGCCAAGCGCTCCGCGCGCGCGTTCCACGCGACGGCGAACGTGAACCTGTAGCCAACGAAGAAGAAGGCCGCCAACGTAAATGGGATCACCGGCACATTGGTCCACGGGAGCCTGCCCCGCCCCGCCATAATGACGCCGACGGCGATGCCGTAGAACATCCCGAACGAGAGCGACATCAAGGCGACGCGCGCGGTCGTCAATGGCTCGTGCTTCGCCGGTCGCAGCCGTAGAAAGGGCCACCAGCCCCAGTCCATATCGGTCAGCCAATTCAGGGACCGCTCGAGAGAATCCATCGCCTCACCCCGCGTCCTTCCACACCTCGTCGGCCAGCTCTCCGAGCAGTGCCTCTAGCGTTCCGTCGAACACCCTGTTCAGCCGCGCAAACCCGCCGTCGGCCTTGAACTGCCCCGTGTCGAACGAGGCGCGGTCGACGACCGTCTCGAGCTTCACCTGCTTGGCGATGCGGTCGAGCCACTTCGACTGCGGCTCCGTGAGCTTGTGCGCCTTACGTAGCCGCTGCACCGCGCGGTCGACGCGCTCGGCGTATGGCATGAGCGGCGAGCCGAGCGCGAGCTGGCGGATGTAGCCGACGATGGTGGCGGCGATGTCCTCGTTCTTCTGTTCGCGCCACGCCGTCTGCACCGACGCCTCGTTGAAGCCCTCCAGGTCGAGCGCGAGCTTCAGCGCGCGCAGGTCATCGCGCGTGAGGTCGCGCGGGCGCTGCGTCACGACGAGCAGCGCGGGGACCTTGTTCAGGTTCGTCTCGACGAACGCGCGGAACGCCTGGAGGTAATCGCCCGGCGGTCGGCTGCCGTGCTTGCCGTAGCCGCGCGTGACCTCGTGGAGCGAGTCGAGCTTCTCGGACACGAGGGTCTTGTACGCGCCTCCGCCAGTCTCACGATCGAGCAGCGGCGCCAGCGCGCCGTGCGCGGTGAAGTACGCGGCCACTGCGCCGACGCCGCTCGCCTTGAGCATCGCGGCGAGATCCTTCGGCGTCATACCGGCGGCGGAGTCGAAGCGATCCGCTCGGTCGCCGCTGCGAAAGAGGTGCTTCTTTCGCTGGAGCTTCGCGAGCAGCTCGTCGAGCGAGGCGCGACGCTGCTCCTCTTCCTTGCCCTCCACGATCTCGCGCACGAGCTGCTCGAACGTCACTAGCGGATCGACGACGACCGGCTTCATGTCGGTCACGTCCTTCAGCGCCGAGTACAGATCGACGGCGTCGAAGATGCGGAAGCGCTCCTTGCCGATCTCAGGGCAGAGGCGGGTCGCGCGTCCGATCATCTGCTCGTACAGGATTCGGCTGCGCACCCGCCGAAGGAAGACGAGGTTTGCGATGCGCGGGATGTCGATACCGGTCGTCAGGAGATCGACGGTGACGGCGATGCTGGGGTGCCGCTCGTTGCGGTAGCGGCGGATGGCTTCCAAGGGGCGATCGGTCGCGCCCGTAATCTTGGCGACCGCGTCGTCGTCGACGCTCCCGTATTTCTTCGTGAGCGCCTCCTTCAGGAGATTGACGACGAGATCCGCGTGCTCGTCGGTGGCACAGAAGATGAGCGTCTTCTCGTCCTGCTCGGGATCGATGTGGTTCACGAGCTCGGCGAGGACCACGCGGTTGAAGTCCTCGGTGATGACGCGGCGGTTGAACGCGTCGACCTCGAATTGCACCTCGTCGGGGAGCTCCTCCTTGTTGACCTTCATCGTCGCGCGGTCGAGGACGAGGACCTCCTCGTGCGCGTCGTAGTGGATGCCGTCCTGCGCGAGCTTCGTCACGACGCGGATGGGCGGCTCGTGATCGACGAGGAAGCCGTCGACCACCGCCTCGCGGTACGAGTACGAGAAGACCGGCTTGCCGAAGATCTCCCGGGTGTGAAGCGCCGGCGTCGCGGTGAGACCGATCTTGACGGCGTCGAAGTGGTCGAGGACGCGCCGGTACTTCGAGATGTAGTCGGCTTCGTCGCGGAAGGCGAAGTCGCGATCGCTCATCTCGCGATCGAGCAGGTAGCCACGGTGGCACTCGTCGACGACGATGCAGTCGTACTGGTCGACGGGCGGGATGTCGGCCTCGCCCGCATCGGTGTGCGGTCCGAGGACGCGGCCGACCATCGCCTGGATGGTCGCGATGTGCAGCTTGGTCTCGCGGTTCGGCTTCAGGTCGGCGAGCTCCTTCACCTCGAAGATGTCGGTGAAGGTTTGGAGGTTCTCGAGTCGCAAGTCCTTGAACGCGTCGGCGGTCTGGCGGCCGAGGGCGTTGCGGTCGACCAGGAAGAGGACGCGCCGGAACCTGCGACTCTTGAGGAGCCGGTAGCAGATGCCGATGCACGTCCGCGTCTTGCCGGTGCCCGTCGCCATCGCGACGAGCAGCTCGCGTTGGCCGACCTCGAGAGACTTCTCGACCGCGAGGATGGCGTCCTTCTGGTACGGCCGGTCGATGTACGGCATCGGCTCGCTCTTGAGCATCGCGAACGCCGCGTCCATGTCCTGCTTCAGGAGGTCGACGAGGCCCTGCGGCGTGTAGCAATCCTCGAGCGCGGCTGCGATGTTCGACGGGCGTCGCGCATCGAGGAACCAGATGCCACTCTTCGTGCGGAGCTGCCGGAGGTACGGGCGACCGTTTGTCGCGAAGAGGAACGGGACCTTGTACGTGCCCCACGGGCTCTTCTCGGGCAGCACCTCGTCGCCCTTGATGACGTAGCCGACCGAGTACCGCTTCGCTTGTTGGAGAACGCCTGCGACGTCCTTGTGCTTGCGCTTGGCCTCGACGACGCCGACGGGCGTGAGGCCCGCGAAGAGGACGTAGTCCGCCCAGCCCTCCTTGCCGTCCGCGAAGGTCGGCCACTCGGCGATCGCGAGGTTCTTTCCCTTCGCGGGCCGCACGCCACGTTCGAAGGTGATGCGCTCGGAGTCGACCTCCCAGCCTGCCTTGCGGAGCTGATTGTCGATGATCTTCCGCGTTGCCGCCTCGTCGAGCTGGATCTCGTCGCTCGCCGTGGCGGCGCGCTCGACGGCGAGCTCGAGCTGCTTCGGCGGCATCGCCTGCGCTGCGGCTTGGAGGGCAGCGAGCTCAGCGGCGAGCTTCTTGTTCTGCTCCTCAAGCTCCTTGCTACGGGACACGCGCGACGCGCCGAGCGTCGCCTCGGCTTGGTACGCGGCGATCTGCTCCTGCGCGAGCGCCTCCCAGATAGCGCCGTCCGCGCGCGCCTTCGCCGCGAGCTGCTCGGCGCCCAGTCGCTGGGACGCCTCGCGCTCCGCTTCCTTCCGCGCTTCCTCGATCGCGTCCTGCGCGGCTTTCAGCTCCTGCGCGCGCGCGGCGACGTCGGTGCGGAGCCGTTCGAGCTCGGCATGGAGTGTCGCGTCGACCTTGCCGGGCTCAGCGGGCGGGACGAACGGGCCCGGGTCGAACTTCCGGTTGTTCCCGAAGCTCCTCTGGAACCAGACCCCGAGCTCGCGCGCCATCCGGAGCTGGTGCAGCGCCTCGCGATGGTCTCCCCTCCCCTCGTGGACGGCGGCGTTGCCGACGCGCCGGAGATCGTGCAGGAGCGACCGCTGCGTGGCCCCGATGACGTTGCGCTCGAAGAGGCGATCGATGAGCTGCTGCTGCGCCTCCTCGGCGCCGGTGAATAGGCCGACCTTCGCGGCGGCGCGCTGCGCGAGGACTTCGCCGAACTGGCGGAGCTTGAAGAGGCTGACGGTCGGGTCCGCGGCGAAGTGCTGCTCGGCCTGCGTGCCGAGCGCGACAAGCCGCGCGTCGTGGTGCGCCAGGAAGGCGAAGTTCGGCGAACCGGTGTGGGTCGGGGCGCTCTGCACGATGGGGGCGGAGGCGTCGACGACCCCCTGGTGTGGATTCTACATGCTTTTGCACGAGGTCACGAGACGCGCCCTGCGTAGGACAAACGCCCATTGCCGCGACGATTGACCTGACCCCGTTTTGGGTCCATCGATTCCGAGTTAGTTGACCGAAAATTCCATTTCTACTCCGCCGTGCTCGGGAGAGCCAGCCACTCGCTCCTTCGCGCAGCGAACCATGGCGGCGGCAGCCCCCGCCGAAGGCGGCATCGTGCTGCGAGCCTTATCGCCGAACGATCGCGGCGTCTCGTAGCCGAGCGAGCTGTGGGGGCGCTCGCAGTTGTAGTCGAGGCGCCAGGCCTCCACCTCGACCCGCGCCCTCGCGACGGTCGGGAAGCGCTCCTGCGCGAGGCACTCGTCGCGGAAGTGGCCGTTGAAGCTTTCAACGTGTGCATTCGTATCTGCTGCGCGAACCCCGTCTGGCGCGGCGCGCATGAGAGCCGCAGGATGAGCGCGTGGAACCGAGAACGCGCTCAGCGCGCGGGCGCCTGCTCTTTGGCCGCCGGCGGCGGGACGGTGAGGACGCCGAGCTCTCGCGCGAGCTCGGTCTCGTCGAGGCGCGCGCGGGTGGCGGCCCAGTACTTCGGCGCCAGCTCGAGGTAGCGATCCCTCGGCCAGTGCGCGAGGACTCGGAACAAGTCGCGCAAGTACGCTTCGGGATCCAGCCGATGGAGCCGCGCGGAGGCGATGAGCGAGAAGATGTGCCCGGCGGCTTGCGCGTGGTCGTCGCTGCCGACGAAGAGCCACGCATTTCTGCCGGTCGCGATGCGACGCAGCTCGCGCTCACTGCGGTTGTTCTCCAAGACGAGCCGCCCATCTTCGAGCACGCGCATGAGCGCGTCTTTCTGGCGGACGGCGTAGCCGAGGGCGGAGCGGAGGATGCCGCGCTGGTCCTTCACGCGGGCGTACTCCCCTTCGGCCCACGCGAAGAACGCTTCGAGATGCGGACGAAGTTGGGTCTGGCGCAGCCGATGGATCTCCGACGGCGACTTGCCCCTCCAACTCGCGTCGAGCTCGAAGATGCGCCCGGCGCGCGCGAGCCCTTCGCGCCCGACGGCGCTCTTGGTGACCGTGGCCTCCCAGAATTTTCGTCGGCAATGGGACCAACATCCGACCTCGGTGCGGACGGCGTCGTCGGGCGGCTCGTCCTCGGGCTCGCGGAAGAGCACGTCGTAGACGCTCTTCGCGTCGGCCTGCACGTAACCGTCGTATCCGCGGAACATCTCGGCGACGACGCGGCTGGTTTCCTTCGGCGTGTACTCGAAGAAGACGTGATCGCGATCGGCGATGAGCACGAAGTAGTGCCCACGGCGGCAAGCCTGGCGCGTCTTCTCGTGCGAGCGAATGGGCTGCACGGCGACGCCGGTGGCGTCGGTGGCGATGCAGAACGCCGTAGAAATGGCCTCGTCACGCGCCGCTGCAATCACCGTCGCGCCTACGGTCGCCCCCGCGTCCTCGACCCACCGGCACATGGTGCCACGATCGATGCGGGCGCCGTCGCGTGCGAACCGGTCCTCGATGCGGTTGAGCGGCAGGCCGTCGCAGTACTTGTCGGTGACGATCTTCGCGATGAGCGACGGCGCCGCCATCGAGCGCGGGAAGCACTCGGGAGGCATCGGTGCGGTCTCGATGTGCGCCTCGCCACGCCCGTCCGTCGTCCGGTACTTGACCCGAGCGATGACGAGACGGCGCAGCCCGCCACGCTTGTATGCAAGCTTCGCGCTCTCTTCGTGCCCGATGCGCTCGGCCTTCCCGCTCGCGACGAGCTCCTCGAACAAGGGGTCGGCGATCTCGACGCGCTCCTCCTCGAGCATCATCTTGAGTAGGTCGCGACGGCCGGTCGAGTTGGGCTTCTTCTTTTTGCCCGTCGGGTCACCGTCGTCTGCGGGCGCCGCGCCACCGAGCCTGTCCAGCTCGGCGAGCTTCGCTGCGAACTCCATCTGGAGCTGCGCGGTGTCGACGCGCTCCGCCGTCGCGACGAAGATCCGGCGGCGCAGGAGCTCGAGCTCGAGACGCAGACGCTCGTGGGACGCGCGGAGCTTGTCGCGCTCGGCGGTGACCGTCGCGAGGGCGGCTTCGAGCGCGACGATGCGCTCTTCGGGGCTCGTGCTCGGCGTGGTCGTCACGGACGGCATCGCGAGGTCTTCTTCTAAGTCTGCGTCGCTCTCCTGTCGATTCCTCCTCGCTCGAATTCGTCCGCGGCTCAGTGAATTTTCGGCCGAGGCGCGCGGCGAGGCTTCGCTTCGATGTCGATGCCGTCGAGAAGATCGTCGAGGCTTCGCTCGTCGAGCGTGATGCTCGTGGCCTTCGTGTCGGTGGCCTCGGGTAGGCGGAAGGTGCCTCGGTCGAGCCGCTTGTAGAAGAGGCACATGCCCGTGCCGTCGAAGAACAGCACTTTGATGGCGTCGCGACGACGCCCGAAGAAGACGAAGAGCGCGCCGCTTCGCGCCTCGCGGCCCACGCGCTCGGCGACAGCACCGGCGAGGCGATCGAAACCCCAGCGCAGGTCGATGGGCTCGAGCCCGAAGAACACCTCGACGCCGTGCGGGATCATCGCACGCCTCGCGCCGACAGCACGTCGAGCAGCGCATCGAGCGTGGCGCGATCGAATCCGGCGCGCACGGTGACGCGCGCGGTGCCGACTTCTACCACCAGCCCGACGTCGGCCGATGGCGCGGTGGGTGCGGAGACACGAAGCACACGCGCCATGCGAACCGACGGCGTCGCTGCCTGGTCCTTTCGCCCGCGCGTCCTGCCCAGCCGGTGTGACCAATGCCGCAGCCCGCCCGCCGTGAACTCCCGACCCGCGCAAAACGCGTGCGACGTCAGGCCGCTCGCTCGCCACTCATCCACCCGTCGCGCCCACGTCGCCGCATCCGCCATGCGCGAAACTCTGCTCCGCGGCGGCTACGTCCGGAAGACGGGGACGGTGCAGCGGATACGTGCATTCTGCACGGGCTTTCCGGGCTGAATGAAATCGACCCTCACGCCGTGCCGCGTGGCCCACGTGTCGAGGTTCATCGAAATGAACTCCGGTCCGTTGTCGACGCGAAGAGACTCAGGGAGGCCATGGAGCCAGACGAGGCGGTCGAGCACCCGCACGACCCGCGCCGACGGCAGCGACGTATCGACCTCGATGGCGTGGCACTCGCGGGTGAACGCGTCGACGATGTTGAGCGTGCGCAGGCGGCGGCCGTCTTCGAGGTAGTCGTGCACGAAGTCCATCGACCAGCGCTCGTTAGGGCGCGTCACAGCCATCGGCGGCAACGGCCGCGCGACGCGAAGCTTGCGCCGCGTACGACGACGGACCGAGAGGCCGGCGGCCTTGTAGAGTCGATAGACTGCCTTGCGGTTGACGAGGCGGCCCTCGCGTTTCAGGAGCGCGTGAAGGCGACGGTAACCGAAGCGCGGACGCTCAGCTGTGATCTTCACCCGCTTCCGTGGACACCCCGAAAGGCGCGAAGATGCGCCAGGAGTGTTCGATGGCGAAACGAGAAGCACGACGAGGGCGACGGTCGTTCACCGCGGAGTTCAAGGCCGAAGCGGTCCGGCTCTGCAAGG
>JBBRLQ010000062.1:0-17217 GCA_038231275.1 Polyangiales bacterium | reverse complement strand
TGTACCTCCGCGGCGCGCGCCGATACGCCGCCGTCGGCGTGGGATCTCGCGAAAGATCCCGGCGCACGCGCGCGCTGGGAGCTGCACGTTCGCGTCTCGCAGCTCCTCGTCACCCCACGCGAGCAGAGCCCGCGCCTTCGCAGCTTACCGGCCGAGCAAGCCCGCGCCCTCCTCGAGGCCGGCGGCGCGGAGCACAGCCCCGACGTTCGCCTTCGCTTCGATCTCGGGCGGGTCTACGAGCGCCTCGATCGCCATCAGCGCGCCATCGACGTGCTCCAGCTCGCGGTCGACGAGGCCCCCGAGCATCCCGGCGCGTCCGACGCCCTCATCGATCTCGCCTACGCCTACGCGAAGACCGATCAGCCGAAGGGCGAGCGCGAGGCCTACAAGCGCTACCTCGCGCGCGCGACCACGGACGGCGCCCGCGCGACCGCGACGCTCAACCTCGCCGAAGCAGAGATGCGCATCGGCAACCTCGCCGACGCCATCGCCGGCTACCGCGACGCGATCGACGTCTCGACGCGCGTGGCCGGTCCCGGCGGCAACCTCACCGCGGTCCTCGGGTACTGGGGCCTCGCGGTCGCGCTCGATCGCTCCGGCGATCCGGCGTCGTCGGCGAGGGAAGCGAAGCTCGCGGACCAGCTCGATCCCGGCCAGCGCGTCATCGGCGACACCCTCAGCGGCACCGTCTTCTTCGAGCCGCGCCACGAGCGACTCTGGTACACGGCGCTCGGCGCGCAGGCCGAAGCGCGCGCCGCCACAGACGCCCGCGCCGCGCTCCGTGTCTGGCGCTCCGCCGTCGATCGCTGGACGGGCTACGTCCAGGCCGCCGAGCGCTCCGATCCCCAGGACAAGTGGCTCCCGCTCGCGCGCGCCCATCTGATCGCCGCGAAGAAGGAGCTCGCGGCCGCGCAGAAGCGGGTAGGGGCGCTGCCGAAGACGGCGGCCCCGCTCGTGATCATCGACGACTGATCCCGGGCCGTGCTTCTCTCACTCGCCAAAAATCCCTTCGCGAGCGCCTTGCCGACATCTCCCGACCCGAGCTCCCTCACAGTCGTCCTTTACGGCGTGAATGGGTAAAATGCGGCATGAATGGGTAAAAACAGGGAGACGCGAAAATGAGCCAAGCGGGCGGCAACGTCAGGGGGTAAAGCTAAAGATGGATGATCGCATGCCGTTCAAGGTGCCCATGAGCGGAGCCCGCAAGATCCTGTCGGCCCTGGGATTCGGTCTTGCGCTGCCCACCGCGGCGGTCGCGCTGATCGCGTTCGGCTGCAGCGGCAATACGGATCACACGGGCAGCAGCGGCAGCAGCAGTGGGAGCTCCGGTTACACGGTTCCGGTGGGCACCGGTCCGGCCACCGACAAATGCGCGTCGCCCAACGACGGGTGCCCGTGCACCAACCTCGGCGAGAAGATCACGTGCAGCGCGACGAAGCTGGTGCTCGGCAACTTCGAATTCTGCGGCGGCGAGCGCACGTGCGATCGGCAGAGCGGCCTGTGGAGCACCTGCGTGCCCACCGTCACGGCGAAGTAGCGCTCACGCCCCCGCGGCTCGCGCCTCGTCGATCGTGGTGAGCCCAGGTTTGGGCGACGAGACCAAGCACGCGATCGTGCCCATGTGCTTGTTGCGGAACATGACGTCGTGTGCCTCGGGGATCTTCGCGAAGTCGAACGTCTCGGTCAGGACCGGCTTGATCTTCCCCTGATGGACGAGCTCGTTCGCGCGCTGGCATTGCTCGGCGTTCGCGAAGTGGCTGCCGATGATCGACTTCTGGCGCATCCACAGGTGACGCACGTCGAACGTGAGGTTGAAGCCCGTCGTCGCGCCGCAGATGACGATGCGGCTCATGCGGCCCGCGAGGAACACGCTCGTGGGGAACGTCTCCTGCCCGACGTGCTCGAAGACGACGTCGGGTCCCTTCTTCTCGCCGACGCAGTCCCAGATGGCCTTGCCCATCTTCTTGGTCGCGCTCATACGCGCCTTCAGCTGCTCGTCGGTCTCGTTGGGCTTGAAGGCGAGGCCGGGAAAATCGTTGCGGTCGAGGACGTGATCACACCCCGCGTCCTTCGCGAGCTGGCCCTTGGCCTTCGACGACACGATGCCGATCGCCGTCGCGCCGAGGAGCTTCGTGATCTGCACCGCGAAGATACCGAGGCCGCCGCTCGCGCCCCAGATGAGCACGAGCTCGCCGGGCCGCACGCGCGCGCGGTCGACGAGCATTCGGTAGGCGGTGAAGTAGACGAGTCCATAGCTCGCCGCGACCTCCCACGTGAGCTGCTTGGGCTTCTTCAGGAGCTGCTGCGACTGCACGAGGCAGAACTGCGCGAAGCTCCCGTACGGCGTCTCGTAGCCCCAGATTTTCTGGTCCTCGCACGCCATCGGATCGAAGCCGTTGCACGCAGGGCACTGGCCGCAGGTGACGTTGCAGTGGAGGACCACCTCGTCGCCGACTTTGTAGCGCGTCACGCCCGGGCCGACCTTCCACACGATACCGCTCGCGTCGCTGCCGGCGATGTGGAAGTCCTTCTTCGTGACGTCGAGGATGCTGACCGGCTTGCCGAGACCGGCCCAGATGCCGTTGTAGTTGACCCCGGCCGCCATCACGAGGACGAGCGCCTCACCGGGACCTGGCTCGGGCGTCGGCATCTTCTCGAGCTGGAACGACGTGAGCGGCTCGCCGAGGCGCTCCTTTCGAATCACCCACGCGTCCATCTCCTTCGGCACCTCGCCAAGCGGAGGGATCTTCGGAGAAGCGTGCGTGCTGGCTTCGGTCATCGTTGATGCGATAATTACAGACGCAGCATGGCAAGTCGAGACCGCCCGTGGATCATGAGGACGTACTCCGGGCATTCGACGCCGAAGGCGTCCAACGCGCTCTACCGCCAAAACTTGGCGAAGGGGCAGACGGGGCTCTCGGTCGCCTTCGACCTGCCGACGCAGACCGGGTACGACCCCGACCACGAGCTCGCGCGCGGCGAGGTCGGCAAGGTCGGCGTGCCGATCGCGCACCTGGGCGACATGCGCGATCTGTTCGAGGGGATCCCGCTCGACACGATGAACACGTCGATGACGATCAACGCGACGGCGGCGTGGCTCTTTGCGCTGTACGTCTCGCTCGCCGAGGAGCGCGGGGTCGATCCGAAGAAGCTCGCCGGCACGCTCCAGAACGACATCGTGAAGGAGTACCTCTCGCGGGGGACCTTCATTTTCCCGCCCGCGCAGTCGCTGCGGCTCACGAGCGACGTCGTCACGTACGCGGTCGATCATGTGCCGGAGTGGAACCCGATCAACATCTGTAGCTACCACCTCCAAGAGGCCGGAGCGACGCCGGTGCAGGAGCTCGCGTACGCGCTGACGACGGCGATCTGCGTGCTCGACACGGTGAAGGCGCGCATGGACGATCCGTCGGCGATGGCGAGCGTCTTCGGGCGCATCTCGTTCTTCGTGAACGCGGGGCTCCGGTTCGTCGAAGAGACCTGCAAGATGCGCGCGTTCACCGAGCTATGGGACGAGCTCGGGAGGACGCGGTACGGCGTGACCGACGAGAAGCTGCGTCGCTTCCGCTACGGCGTTCAAGTCAACTCTCTCGAGCTGACGGCGGCGCAGCCAGAGAACAACATCGTACGCATCGCGCTGGAGATGCTCGCGGTCGTCCTCTCGAAGCGCGCGCGGGCGCGGGCGGTGCAGCTGCCGGCGTGGAACGAGGCGCTCGGACTCCCGCGACCGTGGGACCAGCAGCTCGCGCTGCGCACGCAGCAGATCATGGCGTTCGAGACGGATCTGCTCGAGGTGGACGACATCTTCGACGGCTCGCGCGTGATCGAGGCGAAGGTGAAGGAGCTCCGCGACGCGGCGTGGCGCGAGGTGCAGGCGGTCCTGGCTGGCGCCGGCGGCGTCGTCGGCGCCGTGGAGTCGGGCTACATCAAGGAGCGCCTCGTCGCGTCGAACGCCGCGCGCCTCGGGCGCATCGAGCGCGGCGAGCAGATCAAGGTGGGCGTGAACCAGTTCGCCCAGACCGAGGAATCGCCGCTGACTGCGCGCGGCAGCGACGCGATCTTCACGGTCGACCCGCGCGTCGAGGAGGAGGCGACCGAGCGGCTCGCGGCGTGGCGGGCGGCGCGAGATGCAGGGAAAGTGCACGCATCGCTGGAGGCCCTCAAAATTGCGGCGAAAGACGGAGCGAACGTGATGCCGGCCTCCATCGCGTGCGCGAAGGCGGGGGTCACGACGGGCGAGTGGGCGGGCGCGCTGCGCGCGATCTTCGGCGAATACCGCGCGCCGACCGGCATCGGGGGCGTGTCGAGCGGGCAGGGGGGCAGCGCGACCGACGCCGCGGAGCTCGACGCGATCCGCAAGAGCGTGCGCGAGCTCGGGGTCATGCTTGGGCGCAACGCGAAGATGCTCGTCGGCAAGCCGGGGCTCGACGGCCACTCGAACGGCGCCGAGCAGATCGCATTGAAGGCGAGCGACGCGGGCTTCGAGGTCGTCTACGAAGGCATCCGCGTCACGCCCGCGCAGATCGTCGCGAGCGCCGTGGAGGAGGGGGTGCACCTCGTCGGCCTCTCGATTTTGAGCGGCTCGCACCTCGAGCTCGTGCCGGAGATTCTCCTCGGCCTCCGCGCCGCCGGGCTCGCGCGTATCCCGGTCGTGGTCGGCGGGATCATCCCGGACGAGGACGCGCGCCGACTTCGAGGCGCCGGCGTGTCGCGCGTGTACACGCCGAAACACTTCGCGCTCGGCGCGATCATGAAGGATCTGGTCGCGCTGGTCCGTGAGGCGAACGCGTGACGAACGACGTGGACGCGCTCGCGCAGCGCGTGACGGCCGCCGAGCGTGCCGCCGTCGCCGAGGCGCTCAACCTCACCGAGGACCGTAGACCAGAGGCGCACGCGCGCGCGATCGCACTGCTTCGGTCGCTGCATGCGTCGCGCGCCGATCTGCGCGCGCATCGGGTCGGGATCACCGGGCCGCCCGGCGTCGGGAAGAGCACGCTCGTCTCGTCCCTCTCGCGGACGCTGCGATCGCGTGGGCGGACGGTAGGGGTCGTGGCGGTCGATCCGTCGAGCCTCCGCTCCGGCGGCGCGCTCCTCGGCGACCGCGCGCGGATCGCGCCGGATCCCGCCGATCATGGGCTCTTCGTTCGCTCCCTCGCCACCGCGGGCGATCTAGGAGGGCTCGCGCGGAGCGCGCCGATGGCCCTGGCGGTGCTGGCATCGGCCTACGACGTCGCCATCTTGGAGACGGTCGGTGTCGGCCAATCGGAGACCGACGTACGAAGCGTGACCGACACGGTCGTCTTCGTCGTCCAGCCGGGGTCCGGCGACGCGCTCCAGTTCTTGAAGGCAGGCATCATGGAGGTGCCGGACGTGCTCGTCGTGAACAAGGCCGATCAAAGGGAGCTGGCGTTGCGCGCGACGTCGGATCTGACGTCCGCGCTGGCGTCGCTCCGCGCGGCCGGTGCGCTCGCCGGGGAGGTCCCGATCCTCGCGACCAGCGCGCGCGACGGCACCGGGATCGACGCCCTTGTCGATGCACTCGCATCCCACGCTTCCGCGCTCGCCGGTGAGCCGCTCGCGCGCAGGCGACGCGACGGCGCGATCGCATTGGGCCTGCGCGCGTTCGTGAAGCGGCACGGCGAGGCGGGCCTCGAGGCGCGCGGCGGTGAGGAGCAGGTCCGCGCTCGGATCGCTGCGCGGCTCGACGAGGGCGCGATCGTCCCGCAGATCGTCGACGAGTCGTGAAGGCCATGACGCCCACGCGCACACGCGCCATCAAGCGCGCACTGGATCGCGTGCGCGAAGACTGCGATCGCGATGCCCGGCGCGCGAGCGATCCGGTCAGCTTCGTCCATCGGTACCGCACGCTGCACGATCGCGAGCTCGTCGCCCTGCTCGCGTCGTCGGTCGCGTTCGGCAATGTCAAATCCATCCTCGCTAAGCTCGAGGACGCGCTGGCCCGTCTCGGCCCCAGCCCGTCGCGCGCTGCCGACGATCAGCTCGGCACCTTCGCCGCGATGCACGGCTGGTTCCACCGTGTGTACCGCGGCGAGGACGTCGCGCGCCTCATGATCGGGGCCCGCCGAGTCCAGCGCGCGAGCGGATCGCTCGGGGAGCGCTTCGCCGCGGACCTCACGGCGAGCGGCGGCGATCTGCAAGAAGGCCTCGCGCGCTTCTGCGACGCGGTCCGCGAAGCAGGTGGCTTCGCCCGCGGCGCTATCACGCAAATGGAGCGACGCGGCCCGGGTCACCTCTTGCCCGATCCGCGCGCCGGCAGCGCCAACAAGCGCCTCTTCCTCTTCTTGCGTTGGATGATCCGTCCGGCCGACGGCGTCGATCTCGGGCTCTGGCCGCAGGTCGATCCCAGCGTCCTCCTCATCCCCGTCGACACTCACATCCACAAGCTGACGCGCAACCTCGGCCTTTCGACGCGCAAGGACCTGTCGCTGAAGACGAGCCAGGAAATCACCGTCCATCTCCGGAAGCTCGACCCCGCCGATCCGGTGAAATACGATTTCTCGTTGTGCCACATGGGAATGCTCCAGCGCTGCCCCTCGCGAAAGGACGCGAAGCGGTGCGAAGGCTGCGGCGTGAAGCCGGTGTGCCGACACTGGTCGCCGCGCGGGTGATCGTCCGACGCGCGCTCATCGCCGCGCTGGGCGCTTTTGCAGCGCTGACCCTCGCGTGCGAGACGAAATCGGCGACGCCGGACGCCGGCGCCCTACGCGACGCGGGAAAAGACGCTGCCCCGGCGGCCTCCGCGAAGACCGCGCCGTTCGTGCCGGTGCCGGGCGCGGCTCCTGGTCCTGCGCTGCTGCTCTCGTCGTCGCGAGGGCTCCTCGTCATCGACGTCGTGGGAAAGCGAACGCAAATCGCGATGCCCGACGCGCGCGTGCTCGACGTCGCGATGCTCACGGACGGTCAGGTGTACGTCGTGGAGTCGAAGGGTCTCCGCAAGATCGTAGGAAAGAGCGCGGTCAAGGTCCACGCGTTCGGTGAGCGCATGGCCGCCGACGTCGAGGGCGGCGCCACCGTCTTGCCCGGCCCCGAGGGCGCCATCTCCGTGCTCGGCGAAAAGCGCTTCTGGCTCGGCGGAAAACCCGGCTGGAAAGGCACCGGGAGGAGTGCGGTCGTCGCCGTCGCGCGCGATCGCATGGCCGACGCCGACGCCGCGCCTAACGCGTGGGGGATCGACGCCGACGGCGGCCTTCGTCTGCAGAACGGCGACGCGTGGGATCTCGTCAACGGCTTCGAGGCTGGGCTCCTCGCCAAGAACGCCGTCCTCGCCATAGCCCCCGCCGCGAGCGGCGTGTACGTCCTCCGTGAGGAGGGGCTCTACCGTATCCCCGGGCGGTCCGATCCTGGCGCGTTGGTCGCGCCGCTGACCGCCGTGAAAGGCTCGCGCCTTCGCGCGTCCGTCTCCGGCGTCGCTGCGATCCGCGACCCTTCCGGCAAGCTCACGATCGTCGCCCCCACCGGCGAGATCGCGACACCCGACGCGCTCGTCGGCGAGGTCTTCGCCGTCGACGATTTGGGGCGCGTCTGGTCGAGGGTCGACGGCACGGTCACCGTCGTCGGACCTACAGGCCCCCCGACGAAGCTCCCGCGGACGTCCGACCTCGCGGATCTCGTGGGGATCGCCGTGCAAGGAGGAGGCCCGGCCAAGGGCGGCCTCGGGAAGTGACCGGCCGCGGCCAAACGCGGAAAATCGGTCGACATCTCGAACGGGTTCGTGCGACCGTAGAGGGCGATTTTCCCTCTATCGCGAGCTCATGGCCGACAAGAAAAAACACTTCTCGCTCGACGCTCTCCGAACGGACGGGTGGTTCGAGCGCATCGGCGAGGGCATCGGTAGCTTTCAAGCGCTGTGCGAGATCGTGGGAGAGCGCTTCTTCGCGTTCTCGATCATCGTCGGCGCGCGAATCACGGCGCTGACCGTCGATCGCCGCAGCCCCGATCAGACGCTCGTCGATTTCGTCGTCGGGGTAGGGGACGCCGATCAGGATCTGGAGCCGCAGCGCCTCACCCTCGCCGATTTCCGCCGCCGCCTCGTCGGTGCGCTCCTGGTCGAAGAGGACAAAGAGGCGCCCGTCCCGCTCCGCGAGAGCGACGTCGAGGCCATCCAGCTCTTCATCGGTGTCCGGTACCTCCTGCTCGCGCCGCTCTACGGCTACTCGCTCCTCGAGCTCGCGGTGGAGCTGAAGGACGCGAAGACCGCCGAGCTCATCGTGAACCACGATGGCTCCGAAGAGCGCTTCGAGCTCGAGTCGTTCCGACTTCGCCTCCGCGCGCACATCCGCGAGGAGCTGGAGCGCGTCGCGGCCGGGGCACGAAGCGCGATCGATCTGTCCAAGGTCGCCGAGGCCGAGTCCGCCGCGCTCCGCAAGGAGTGGCCGAAGGTCATCGCCCTCCTCGGCGCGTGGCCGGCGCCGCTCGCGATCTTCCTGCGAACGCCCGAAGGGCAGATGCTCGCCCCCGAAGCGCGCGCGCTCATCGCGAAGGGCCTCGGCCTCCTCGGATCGGCGTGCGTTCACCTCGGCGACGTCGAGCAGGCGGAGGAGGTCTTCCGCATCGGCATCCAGTACGCGCAAGAGGGACTCGCCGCGGCGGAGCTCTTCCGTCGTCTCGGCGAGGCGCTCCTCTTGAACGATCGCGCGGGCGAGGCCATCGGTCCGCTCCGGCGCGCCATCGCGTTCGGCGGCTCGGCGGCCGACGTGATGCCGCCCCTCGCGCGCGCCTTCCTGAAGCGAAAGCGCTACGTCGCGGCCTTCGCGTGCCTCCGTGACGCCCTCGACGCCGGCGTCGGCGAGCGCGATCTCGCCGATGAGCTACGCGAGGTCGAGACGGCGTTGGGACCCGGGCTGACCGCCTGGAAAGCCCGAATGCTCGCGTGAAAGCCGGCGCGGGGAAGCACCTTCCCGGAAGTTGCCAGGAGCGTCGGCGTGTGCGCTTCCGTTGACACTCCCGGGCAAGGGCACTAGATACGAAGGCCGCGAAAAGCCGTGGGAAAATCCCATTGGGACCCGCGGCGCAATCTCCCCGAGGCCACATGCCCGCATCGTCGAATGCACAGATCGCGATCTACGCGCCGGTGTTCATCATGCTCGTGGTGGCGGCTCTCGTCGCCCTCCTCTTTTTCACGGGCGCCAGCCTGCTCGGGAAGAAGAACCCGACGCCCGAGAAGATGCTCCCCTTCGAGTGCGGCAGCGAGTCCTCCGGCGGCCGGCATGTGAAGCTGAGCGTGAAGTTTTACCTGACGGCGATCCTCTTCGTCGTCTTCGACATCGAGGCGGTCTTCATCTACCCGTGGGCGGTTCAGTTCCGCTCGCTCGGCTGGTTCGGCCTGATGGAGATGTTCGGGTTCTTGGCCGTGGTCATCGTCGCGCTCGTCTACGTGTGGAAAAAGGGCGCGCTGGAGTGGGAGTCATGAGCGAAGTCATCTTGGAGGGAAGCGAGCAAGGGTTCGCGACCACGCGGCTCGACGATCTGCTCGGCTGGGCGCGCAAATACTCGCTCTTCATGTACCCCTTCGTGACCGCGTGCTGCGGCATGGAGTTCATGTCGCTCACCGGCCCGCGCTTCGACCTCTCGCGCTTCGGCGCCGAGGCCCCGCGCTTTTCGCCGCGCCAGTCGGACCTTCTCTGGGTGGTCGGCACGATCAGCCAGCGGCAGGCGCCGGTCCTGCGCCGCATCTACGAGCAGATGATGGATCCGAAGTGGGTCCTGGCGTTCGGCACGTGCGCGAGCTGCGGCGGATTTTACGACAACTACACGACCGTCCCCGGCATCGACAAAATCATCAAGTGCGACGTCTACGTGCCCGGCTGCCCGCCGCGGCCCGAGGCCGTGCTCGATGGGCTGATGCTCCTCCAGGACAAGATCGCGAGCGGCGATCGAACGCCGCGCAGCGTGAAGCCGCGCGAAGATCCGGTGGATCTCCTCCCTGCCGGCCGTCGCCTCGACGTGCTTCAAGACGTGGTCTCCACGGGTGGCAAGCGCGCGCGCGCGTCGAAGGAGAGCGCATGAGCAAGGCCGCCCTCGAGAAGCTCCAAGCCAAATTCGGCGACGCCGTGCTGGAGACGCACAGCGACTGCGGGGACGACACCGCGCTCGTGAAGGCCGAGTCGTGGAAGGAGATCTGCGAGTACCTCCGCAAAGACCCGCAGCTCGACTTCGACTACCTCGTCGACTTGTGCGGCGTGGACTATCCCGAGCGCGCCGCGCAGAAGCAGCGCATCGAGATCGTCCTCCACCTCTGCTCGATCTCGAAGCGCCACCGCCTCCGCCTCAAGGCGCGCGTCGGCAGCGGCGAAGAAGAGGAGCTGGAAGGCGCGGAGATCGACAGCGTCACGTCGATCTGGGCGGGCGCGAACTGGTTCGAGCGCGAGACGTACGACATGTTCGGCGTGACCTTCCGCGGCCACCCCGACATGCGCCGCATCCTCCTCTACCCGGAGTTCGTCGGCCACCCGCTCCTGAAGACGTACCCGGCGCAGCGCGCGCAGCCGCTCATCGAGTACCGCACCGAAGAAGAGGCCGGCGTCCCGCTCGAGAAGCAAGCCCCGTTCGGCGACGACGAGGGCATGAGCTTCCCGCGTGAAGACTACGACCGCGACGTGGAAGACCCGCGCACCAAGCTGAACCCGCACAAGACGGAAGCGATCTGATGGAGCCCCTCGATCTAGAGCTGGAAGAAGGAGAGCTCGAGCTCCCGTCGGAGCCGATGCACCTCAACATGGGCCCGGCGCACCCGGCGATGCACGGCACCGTCCGCTGCGTCCTCGAGCTGTCCGGCGAGACCATCATGAAGGCCGACGTGCAGATCGGTTATCTGCACCGCGGCTTCGAGAAGATGTGCGAGCGCGGCACGTGGGCGCAGGTCTTCCCGTACGCCGATCGCCTCAACTACGTGTCGCCGATGCTGAACAACGTGGGCTACGCGCTCGCGGTCGAGAAGCTGTGCGGCATCGAGGTCCCCGAGCGCTGCCAGTGGTACCGGATGGCGCTCGGCGAGCTCGCGCGCATCTCCGATCACCTGACGTGCACCGGCGCGATGGCGATGGAGCTCGGGGCGTTCACCCCGTTTCTGTGGTTCGTCAAAGCGCGCGACATGATTTGGGACATCCTCGAGGAGGAGACCGGCGCGCGCCTCACGCACTCGTTCGGCCGCATCGGCGGAATGGCCGCGCCGCCCACCGACGCGTTCAAGGAGCTCTGCAAGGGCTCGCTCGAGCGCGTCGTGACGCTCATGGAAGAAGGGGAGTCGATGCTCCTCAAGAACCGCATCTTCCTCGACCGCCTCGAGGGCATCGGACAGATCAGCGGGGAAGAAGCCGTCGCGCTCTCGTGGACCGGTCCGTGTCTCCGCGCGAGCGGCGTCCCCTACGACGTGCGCCGCGCCTACCCCTACCTCAAGTACGACGAGGTCGAGTTCGACGTCCCGGTCGGCACCAACGGCGACAACCTCGATCGCTTCCTCGTGCGCCTGCAGGAGATCCGCCAGAGCCGGCGCATCATCGAGCAGGTCATCGAGAAGATGGCGGACGACGGCCCGATCAACGCGTACGCGCCCGGCGTCATGCTCCCCGAGAAGCACGACGTCTACACCACGATCGAGGCCACGATTCAGCACTTCAAGCTGGTCATGGAAGGGGCGAAGGTCCCCAAGGGCGAGGTCTACTCGTACACCGAGGGCGGCAACGGCGAGCTCGGCTTCTACCTCGTGAGCGACGGCTCCGGCACGCCGTACCGCGTCCGCATCCGTCCTCCTTGTTACCCCATCGTCGGCGGCCTGCAAAAGCTCATCACCGGCAGGATGCTCAGCGACATCATTCCGACCTTCGGTTCTCTGAACATGATTGGCGGGGAGTGCGACCACTGATGCCTTCGTTCAAGCTTGATGGAAAGCCCATCCCGTTCGAGCCCGGAGAGTCGATCATCGCCGCCGCGCGCAAGGCCGGCGTCGAGATCCCGCACTACTGCTGGCACCCGGGCCTGTCAGCGCCGGCGAACTGCCGCATGTGCCTCGTCGAGATCAAGCCGCCGGCCGGCCAGCGCCCCATTCAGCTGGACGTACTGTCGCTGGATCCAAAGAGTGGAGAGTACACGTATCAGCCGAAGCCCAAGCTCCAGCCCGCCTGCCAGTACCCGGCGGTCGACGGCCAGGAGGTCTTGAGCGACTCGAGCAGCCACGTCGGCGACGCGCGCAAAGCGGTCCAAGAGCTCCTGCTCCTGAATCACCCGGTCGACTGCCCGATCTGCGATCAGTCCGGCGAGTGCAAGCTCCAGGACTACTGGCTCGAGCACCAGAAGACGCAGAAGCGCATGCGCGACGAGCCGATCCACAAGCCGAAGGCGGTCGTCTTCGGGCCCACCATCGTCTACGACGCCGAGCGCTGCGTCATGTGCACGCGCTGCATCCGCTTCATGGAGGAGGTCGCGAAGGATCCCGTCCTCGACATGCGCGAGCGCGGCAACCTGAACGAGATCATGGTCGCGCCGGGCCGCCAGCTCGACGGCAACTACACGCTCATGACCGAGCACGTGTGTCCGGTCGGCGCGCTCACCGCCACCGATTTCCGCTTCAAGGCGCGCGTGTGGTTCCTCCGCAGCGTGAAGAGCGTCTGCCAGGGCTGCGCGACCGCCTGCAACGCCTGGCTTGACTACGATCCGCGCAACAACGCCGTCTACCGGTACCGCCCGCGAGAGAACGCGGAGGTGAACAAGTTCTGGATGTGCGATCCCGGGATGCTCTCGTACAAGCGGGCGCACGAGGGTCGCATCACCGAGCCGCGCATCGCCGGCAAGACGACGACGGTGGCCAAAGCGCTCGAGAGCGCGAAGCAGCACTTCGAGGGCGTGCCCCGTGAAGCGATCGCGATCGTCTTCCATGCGCGCTACTCCAACGAGGACAACTGGGCCTTGAAGGAGCTCGCGCTCACGCTGCTCGGGACGCGCATGTTCTACCGCTCCGGCGGCGCGCCCGGCACCGGGGACGACATCCTCATCAACGCCGACAAGAACTCGAACACGGCCGGCGTGAACCAGCTCGCGCCGAGCGCGCGCCCGTTCGCGGATCTGCTCGCCGACATCAAGAAGGGCGCCGTCACCCACGCGATCGCCCTCGGCGGCGCGACGCCCGGCGAGCCGGAGACGGATCTCGCGGAGCTCCGGAACCTCAAGGGGCTCGTCACGATCTCCGCGCACGACGGTCCGCTCACCAAGGCGGCCGCCGTCGTCCTCCCCGCCGCGTCGTGGGCGGAGGCGGGCGGCACGTACACCAACGCGAAGGGCCTCCGTCAGATCTCCGAGAAGGCGATCGAGCCGGCCGGCTCGAGCCAACCGGCGTGGAAGTTCCTCGCCGAGCTCGGCAAGACGCTCGGCGTCGTCCCGTCGTGGTCGAAGCTGAAGGACATCCGCGCGAGGCTGCTGGCGGTCGAAATGCCGTCCCAACCCGACGTCTCTGCGCAGGCGGAATAAACGACCATGGGAATGCTCATCGGCTCTACCTTCGTCAAGATCCTCATCATGGTGGGGTTCCTCATCAACGTGGCGGCCCTCCTCACGTGGTTCGACCGTCGCGGCGGCGGGATGATCCAAGACCGCGTCGGCCCCAACCGCGCGGTCCTCAAAATCGGGAAATTCGAGCTGCGTGTCGCAGGCCTCCTCCACACGGCGGCCGACGGGCTGAAGTTCTTCTTCAAGGAGGACTTCATCCCCCCGAAGGCGGACAAGCTCCTCTTCGCGCTCGCCCCGATGCTCTGCCTCGCGCCGGTGCTCGCGCTCTCCGCCGTCATCCCGTTCGGCGACACTTTGTGCCTCGGCCCCGACATCCTCCACAAGGGATGCGCGATGACGGCCGACGGCGAGCGGCTCAAGATGGTCGGCGAGACGTGCGTGAACCTGGCGGGTCAGGCCATCGCCGGCGTCACCCCGACGACGATCTGGCCGCCCGTGAACCGCCTCGGCGTGTGCGGCATCGACGTGCGCAACGGCATCTTCCCGATCGACCTGATGGTCGCGCCGCTCAACGTCGGCCTCCTCTACGTGTTCGCGATCGCGGGGCAGGGGATCGTCGGCGCGGCGATCGCCGGCTGGGCGAGCGACAACAAGTTCAGCCTCATGGGCGCCCTCCGCGCCGCGAGCCAGATGGTCAGCTACGAGGTCGCGATGGGCCTGTCGCTCATCGGCGCGATGATGATCTACGGCACCGTGCGCCTCGACGACATGGTCCGCTGGCAGGGCGATCACGCGTGGGGCATCTTCGTGCAGCCGCTCGCGTTCTTCCTCTTTTTCACGTCGGCGATCGCCGAGAGCAAGCGCATCCCCTTCGATTTGCCGGAGGCCGAGAGCGAGCTCGTGAGCGGGTACTTCACGGAGTACTCGGGCATGAAGTTCGGGATGTTCTATTTCGCGGAGTACATGGAGGTCGTCACCTCTTCGATGCTCCTCGTCACGATCTTCCTCGGCGGGTGGCAGCTGCCGTTCTTCCACCGCGACGGCATCACGATCGCGTTCGGCGAGGCCACGCTGTTCCACACGTGGGTGCCGCACATCTGGATGACGATCCTCGGGGTCGTGACCTTCTTCGGAAAGACGCTCGCGATCTGCGTGCTCCAAGCGTTCATTCGCTGGAGCCTGCCGCGCTTCCGCTACGACCAGCTGATGAAGCTCGGCTGGCGCGTGCTCTTGCCCGCCTCGCTCGCGAACATCTTCGCGACCGGCATCCTGTACCTCGCCGCCGATCAGGCCGGCGCGACCATCCAGAGCGGGCTCAAGATCGCGGCCGACGTGTCGCAGGCGTTCGTCGCGATCGTCATCACGGTCCTCGTCGCGCGCGGCATCATCGGGTTCTTCTCGACGAAGAAGCGGGCGCCGTGGATCGTCGGAACGAGCGCGCGAATCGCGTCCGCTGCAGGTGGCGCCAAGACCGGCGAGATGGGGGCGTAGGAGAGCACCATGGGAAACGCATTTCCGAAGAAGCCCGTCAGCGCGGCGGCGACGGTTCGCCCGGTGCTCTACGCCGAGCGCAACATGTCGACGCAGTCGTTCTTGCCCGAGATCATCAAGGGCCTCGGCGTGTCGATGAAGCACTTCTTCCACAACACGCGCGAGATGATGCGCGGCGACCGTCCCGATCCGGTGACCGAGCGCCTCGACGAGGGCGTGACGACGATCTCGTACCCCGAGCAGAAGCGCCCGTACCCCGATCGCTTCCGCGGCATCCATCGCCTGACGCAGCGCGAGGACAAGAGCGTGCGCTGCGTGGCGTGCCTCTGCTGCTCGACGGCCTGCCCGGCCCAGTGCATCCATATCGAGGCGGGCGAGTACCCGGAGGGGGACGAGCACCGCGGCTACGAGCGCTACCCGGTGAAGTTCGTCATCGACGAGCTGCGCTGCATCTTCTGCGGCTATTGCGTAGAAGCGTGCCCATGCGACGCGATTCGCATGGACACCGGCGCGCACGCGGCGCCGTACGATACGCGCGACCAGTTCATCTACGAGAAGGATCTGCTCATCTCGTTCCCGGGACGCGACGGCACGTTCGCCACCGCCAACCCTCGCCACGAGCCGGGCGATCCGACGCATCCGGGCCTCTCGAGGGAACAAGGACATTGAGGCATCACGTCGTTCTCGGCGTCGTCCTCTTCTGCGGCTTGGGCTGCGGCACTGGCGTCGACTCGTCCTCTGGCGGCAACGCGCCGGATTTCGCGGGTGGCGACGCGGGCAGTGGGAGCTCGGGCACGTCGGGCAGCGGGGCGTCGTCGGGCACGTCGGGCGGCGGCGTGTCGTCGGGCTCCACCGGCGGGACGTCCTCGGGCTCGTCCGGAAGCACGAGCGGCGGCACCGACGGCGGCGTTCGGGTCGACGCGGGCGGTGACTTCAACGGACCGCCCGTCTGCACGAGCGGAACGAATTACACGACCGGCAACAACGCCGACATGGAGCCTGGCAAGTCCTGCCTCACGTGCCACAAGGTCGGCGGCGCGGCGACGGCGACTTCGACATCGGCGGCACCGTGTACCCGACGGGGCACGAGCCCGACCGTTGCGACGGCCTCGCCGGCGTCGTCGTGACGATCACCGGCAAGGACGGCAAGGACGTCACCTTCACGACGACGGCCTCCGGCAACTTCTCGCACAACTCGCTATTCGGCTTCGGCGCGATCCCGACGCCGTACACCGCGAAGGTGACGCGCAACGGCAAGGATCGCGTGATGGTCGCGCCGCAGACGAACGGCGACTGCAACGCATGCCACTCGCAGAACGGCGATAAGGGCGCCCCGGGCCGCATCCTCGTGCCGTAGACGCCGGCAGATTCTCACCGCGACGAGTAGCGTCGCAAGCGCGAGGAAGATGGTCGCACTCGGAACCGAGCTCGACCCGTTCGTTCCCGCTGCGATGCAGCCTCCGACCGGGCGCAAATCGGCGCGAGCACCCTCTATGAACGGCGTCTCTGCGTCGACGCGCGTAGCGAAGGAGACGCGACTGCAGTCGACGTCGCCCGCCGAGATCACCGCGACGAGGCGCCACGGCGCATCATCGCGCAAGAAGACGCTCCCACCAGAATCGCCGCCGCACGGGGTGGTCGGTGCTGGAGAAAGTGTGAGGCGAGCGTCGTCGAGCGAACGCACCTCCGCGGTACCCTCATAGTTTCCGTACGTGCCCCGCGCGCGCGGCGCAGCGACGCCCGCCACGGTCAGGAGGGTTCCCGCTGTGAGGTCTCGCGACGGGCTCAACGTGGCGTACGGCGGCGGGGCGTGCGCCGTCAGTCGAACGATCGCGACGTCGTGCGCCAGCGTCGTCGCGTCGAACGCCGGGTGCACGGTCGCCCGCGCGACGCTCCATGTCGTGCCGTCGACTCGTTGGACGGCATCGGGCAGAGAGCGATGGATGCAGTGGCCCGCGGTCAGCACGGTATCGGGACCGAGCAACGTCCCGCTGCATCCGATTCGTCCTTGCCAGGACAGCGCGACCGTCGCCGTCGAGCGGTTCTCCGCCTCGGGGTGCTCGATCGGCGACTGGGACTCGCCGATCGATTCCGTCGGTGCGTCGGCACCGCTGCACGCGCACGAGAGCGCGACGACGGTACCGAACGCGGCGGACCTCAGTAGGCGGCTTCTTCGCATGCGAAGACGTCAAAGTTCGGATCGTCCCACCATTGATCTTCGCAGCTGCCGCCGCCGCCGCCCCAACCACCGCCGCCGCCGCCCCAACC
>JBBRLQ010000061.1:0-17970 GCA_038231275.1 Polyangiales bacterium | reverse complement strand
GCTTCTCCTCTTCGGCGCGGTGCAGGTCACGATGTTCGGCGTCGGGCTCGCGCGCGGCGAACGGCTCGGCCTGCGCAAGGGCGCGGGGCTGGCGATCGCGGCGATCGGGCTCGTCGCGGTCTTGCTTCCGGGGCTTGCGGCGCCGCCGTGGCAAAGTGCGCTCCTGATGCTCGCGGCGGGTGTCGCGTGGGGCGTGTACTCCCTACGCGGACGTGGCGCCGGCGATCCTGCGCGCGTCACCGCCGGAAATTTCGCGCGCGCGGTCGTGCCGGCGCTGGCGCTCAGCGCCGCGACGGCACCGTGGCTCTCGCTCGACCGCGAGGGTGCGATGTGGGCTCTCGCGAGCGGCGCGCTGACGTCCGGATGCGGCTACGTCGTGTGGTACGCAGCGCTGAAGAGCCTGAAGGCCACGACGGCCGCGACCGTGCAGCTCTGCGTGCCGGTCCTCGCCACGCTCGGCGGCGTCGTTTTCTTGCACGAGCCGGCGACCGCGCGCTTGGTCGTCTCGAGCGCCGCGGTGCTCGGCGGAATCGCGCTCGTCATCTCCGACGCGCCTTGACCCGGCCCATCTCGACGAACTCCCAATCGCACGTGCGCACGATGAGGTCCACGAACGCACGCACCTTCGCGGAGAGGAGGCGTGAGGTCGGGTACACGACGTGGATCGGGAGCGGCGGCGGCTCCAGCTCCGCGAGGACGATCGCGAGACGACCGTCGCGTACGGCGTCGGTGACCTGGTACCCGAGCACCATCGTGAGACCCCCGCCGAGCTCTGCCTGGCCGACGGCGGCGTCGACGCTGTTGGTTACGTAGCGCGGAGAGATCACGACGCGTGCGTGCTCCTTGGGTCCGAGGCGCCACTCGGGCGCCGCGGAGATCGCCGTGCACTGGATGACGTCGTGACCGGCGAGGTCTGCCGAAGTGCGCGGCGCCTTTTTGCGCGCCAGGTACTTCGGCGAGGCGACGATCACGCGCCGCGTCGCGCCGACGTGCCGCGCGACGAGGCTCGAGTCCTCGAGCACGCCGATCCGAACCGCCGCGTCGATGCCCTCGTCGACGAGGTTCACCATCCGATCGCCGAGGATCAGCTCACCGCGGACCGCGGGGTATTTCGCGAGGTACGTTCCCATCGCCGGCGCGGCGTGGAGCCGTCCGAAGACGTTCGGCGCCGCCACGACGAAGCGCCCCGTCGGCGTGGTGCGCTCGGCCTGCGCCGCCTCCTCCGCCTCGGCGACGTCGGCGAGGATCCGCCGCGCGCGCTCGAGGAAGCGCGCGCCCGCGTCGGTCAACGTCACCGACCGCGTCGTGCGCTGGAGGAGGCGCGTGCCGAGGTGCTCCTCCAGCCCCGCGACCTGGCGGGTCGCCGCCGATGGGGAAACGCCCAGCCGCCGCGCAGCCGGCGCGAACCCGCGGAGCTCCGCCACGGCCACGAAGACACCCATTGCCTCGAAGCGGTCCATCTTGATTATTGCACTACACGCAATGGTCTCCTGTCAATTGGCTCTATTGTTGATTCCATCGGGAGGTCGCATCTTCGTGGGGCGACGGCGGAATGGACCGCGTCGCTCGAAAAGGAAGAGACCATGTCCCGCATCCCGACCCCCGCCTCGATCGAAGCCTCCCCCGCCGCCGCGCAGCCCCTCCTCGAGGCCGTGAAGAAGCAGCTCGGCAGCGTCCCCAACCTGTTCCGCATCGTCGGCAATAGTCCGGCGGCGCTCGAGGGGTACCTGAGCCTGAACGGCGCGCTCGCCAAGGGACGCATCGACGCGCGGACCCGCGAGCGCATCGCCCTCGCGGTCGCCGAGAGCAACGGCTGCGACTACTGCCTCTCCGCGCACGCGTACCTCGGGAAGAACGTCGCCAAGCTCGACGACGCAGAGATCGCGGCGAACCGTGACGGCGCGTCCAGCGATCCCAAGGCCAACGCGGCGCTCCGCTTCGCGACGAAGCTCGTCCGCGAGCGCGGCCACGTGACGGCCGAGGACGTCCGCGCGGTGAAGGACGCGGGCCATGACGACGCGCAGATCGTCGAGATCGTCGCCCACGTCGCGCTGAACACGCTCACCAACTACGTCAACTCGGCGCTCGCGACCGAGATCGACTTCCCGCAGGTCGCACGCCGATGAGCGCGCCCGCGAGCGATGTCGCCTTCACGCCGTCCGTGAAGGCGGCGCAGCGGCGGCTCGGCTCGCGAGACGCCTACGCGAAGATGGAGCAAGGCGGCGGATGGGAGACGGACCTCACGCCGGATCTCGCGGCGTTCATCGGCGAGCAGACGAGCATCTTCCTCGCCACCGCGAGCGCCGAAGGGCAGCCGTACATCCAGCACCGCGGCGGCCCCAAGGGATTCTTGCGCGTCCTCGGCGATCGGACGTTGGCGTTCGCCGACCTGCGCGGGAACCGGCAATATGTCTCGATCGGAAACCTCGCGGAGAACCCGAGGGTGCAGCTCTTCTTGATCGACTACGAGCACCAGCGCCGCGTAAAAATCTGGGGCGTGGCGCGCGTCGTCGAGGACGATCCGGAGCTCGTCAAAAAGCTGCTCGCGCCCGGGCAGAAGGGGCGCGCGGAGCGAGCGTTCGTGATCGACGTCACCGCGTGGGACGTGAACTGCCCCCAGCACATCCCCCGGCGCTTCGAGGCGGCGGACGTCGAGGCCGCGCTCGCTGCACGAGACCGCCGCATCGCGGACCTCGAGGCGGAGGTCGCGCGCCTCTCGGCCTAGAAGGGTTGCTCCGTGCTTCTGATGGGTCGCTCCAGGGCGGGACTTTCGACTGACTCGCGAAACTTCCGGCGTGTGGGCGCGTACCGTCCACGAATGAGCGACGCGTACCAGCGCCTATGCCTCGCGTGTTTGGTGCTCGCCCGTCTAGGCAGCGCACGCGACGCGCGGGCCTTCGTTCCGAGCCCCGTCGGAGGTCACCCCGGCGAGGTCGACGCCAGCGCACGGGTAACGCTCGAACGCGGCAAAGTCGAGCCCAACGAGAACCCCGACTCCAAGCAGAGCGCGCGGTGGACCGTGCTCCAGGTCGGCGCCGGCTACACGCTGGGCAAGGTCGGGCCGCTCGAGGACGTTCGCTTCGGACTCGACGCGGCGTACTTCTCCTCGCCAGCGGAGGTGAACGACCTCACGCTCGGGCCGCCAGTCCCGGCTTCCAAGTGCGCGGGAACGGTGGTGGGCGAGGGGCTTTGCCAGTTCCACATCGCGAACAACGGCTTCCTGCTCACCCCGCGCCTGTCGGCGAACTTCCTCCACGACGCGCGTCTGTCGTTCGGCGCGTATCTTCAGGGCACGGCTCCCTTCGACGTGAACTTGCGCGGCTTCGTCGTCCCGCGCATCGACGTCGTGGCTGGAGGTCTCACGTTCGGCGCGCACCTCACGGACTGGGCGTCGCTCGAGACGAACACGTACGTGGGGGCGGGCGTGCCTGGAAAGCAGAACGGCGCCGTCGCGCAGACGGTCCTCTTCGGGGTCGAAGCCAAGCGCTGGCTCCTCCGCTGGCCCGCGGGGGTGAAGGTGGGGCCGTACTTCGAGGGAGACCTCACCGAACGATTCGACGAACGCTACGACGCGGCGTACACCGCGGGCTTTCCTGACCGGCACGATAGGATCCGCGCGCTCAAGTTCGCCGTCGCGTTTCTCGCGTACGCCCGGGTGACCGACCACTTTGCGGTGGAGCTCGGGTACGTCCAGAAGTTGTTCGGCTACGATCCGCCGGCGACGCAGACCTACTACGCCGGCGTGCGCGCGGCATTTTGAGCGGGCGTCACGAAACCGATCTCGGTGTAGATCTCCGGCATGGGGGCGGAGCGACGGATCGAAGGCGCGTGTAGTAGTCTCCAATCTGCCTGAAGGTCCTCCCATGAGACGCGTGCCCGCCGCCCTCTTCGCCATCGCCGCCGCGGTCGTCGCGCTCGCGCCCCACGGTCGCGCTCAGGCCGCTCGCGATGCGGGCGCAGACGCCGCCGTCGTGGACGCCCGCGCCGAGGACGCGGCCGCGGAGGACGCTTCGCTCGCCGAGATGCGCCGGACCGCCTCCGCGGTTCGCGCTCTGCTGGAGGAGAAGCTCGCCGTCGAAGTCCGGCCCGAGACGCTCTTCGACGTTCCCGTCGCCGAGGACACGGCGGTCGAGCTCGAGGCCGGCCGGCTCGCCGCGCTGCTTCGCGAGGTCGACCGCGAGGCAAAAGCCGCGACGGCCGGCGCGCCGAACAAGAAGCCTCGGGCGCGCGACGCGGGCATGGACGGCGGTGAACGTGAGATCGATCCCGCGTCGTGGAACGCGCGCGTCGACCTCGACCGCGCGCGCTACGCGTTCTATTCGCTGCCGTCGGCGCGCCGGCACGAGCTGCTCGCCGCGCACGCGAAGCGCCAGGCGGCGGCGACGCCCCCGCCAACGGACGACGAGCTTCGCGCGCGTGACGCGGAGGCGCTGCGGCAAAAGGCCCTCGCCGCGGCGAGGGACGCACGCTCCGAAGCGGAGCGCGTCGTGTCGGAGGAGTACGCGCGCCTTCTCGGCGTCGAGCGCACCCAGGCGGCGTTCGAGAAGGAGCTCACCAAACGGAACGCGGAGATCACCGACCGGCGCGAGGTCACACTCGGCTGGCAACGGCGAGCCCGCGAGGCCCGAGCCAAGGCCGCGGACGCCGTCGATCCGACGTACGACGAGCTTCGGCAAGCGCTGCGGTCCGCCCGCGACGAGCTGGACAAGGCGCTCGACGGCCTGGCGGACGGCGTGAGCGGCGTGCCGGAGCCGGGCCCCAACGCGCTCGCGGATCTCGCCACGGGCGTGGACATGCGGGCCGCGAAGGAGACGCGCGCGCGCGTCGAGGCGACGGCCGGCCGCCTTCGCGAGTCGGAGCGGATCGGCCGAGAAGAGGACGCCTCCCAGCTGCTCGACGAGATCGACAGCCTCAACGGCGAGCGCCTCGCGCTCTTGCCGTTCCTGTCGTCGGCCAAGCGCGCCGCCGTCACGAGCTTCGGCGGCGCCGGCGTCGATCAGGCGGCATCGGAGCTCCGTCAGCTCACGCTCATCGCGCGCTACCACCGCCACGCGACCGCTCGCTGGCAGGCGAGCCTGCGCGATCCAGGTCAGGGTCTGCGGCAGGAGGCGTGGCGAAACATCGTGCTCCTCGTGGAGTGGGCGTTCGCGGTCGCCGCGTTCCTTCTGGCGCGCAAGCGCATTCCGCCGATGTTGAGGGACCTTCACAAGCGCTCGATGGACACCGACCGTCGCGACCGCCGCGCGTCACCCGGGCCGGCGACGCGGATGCTCGCGTTCGCGTTGCAAGTCCACTCGCCCCTCGAGTGGCTCGCGCTGGCGTTCGCGATCGCATGGCTGCTCCCCGCGGCCGCCGAGAGCGTGCTCGAGGTCCAGCTCGTGACCGTGATCGTGCATTGGATCATCGGCGGGGCGCTCGTCGTCGATGTCGTGAACGCGCTTGCAGGAAGCGGGCACGATGCGCGGGATCGCGCCGAGATCGACACGGCCGCGCTTCGTCTTCGCTCGCTCCGCCTCGTCGGTCGCGTCGTCGTGACGTTCGGCCTCATCCTCGTCTTGAGCGCGAGGCTCGTGGGTCGCGGAACGATCTACCAGTGGGTCCTCTCCACGTGCTGGTTCGCGTCGATCCCGGTCCTTCTGGTCCTGGTTCGCTGGTGGCGCGACACCGTCTTCAGGCGCGTCGAGCACGCGCGCAAAAAATCGCCGTTCGAGGCGTGGCTGCTCGCCAACCGCAAAGGGTGGAAGAGCTTCTTCGCCGCGACCGCGGGAGGTGCCTACCTGTTCGGGCGAGGGGCGGCGCGCGCGACGCGCAGCTGGGTCGGCCGCTTCGACGTCACGCGCCGGGTGCTCGCGTACCTGTTTCGACGCGAGCTCGACAAGCTCGGCGCCGAGCGCGCGCAGCTCGAGACGCAGCCGATCCCCGACGCGGCCTTCGATGCGCTGGGGCCGGAGACGCCGTCCGCCGAATGGATCGCGACCGACGTTGACCTCCAGCTCGACGCGCTCACGAAGCGCCTGCGCGAGCGGAGAGGCGGCGTAATCGCCGTCGTCGGCGCCCGCGGGATGGGCAAGAGCCTGATGATTGGGCGCTTGCACGACATGTTCGCGGACACGTTGCTGACGGACGCGCCGGCGGATGGAGATGTGGAGGCTCTGCGTGGCGCGCTCGCGAAGGGGCTGCAACTCGCCCCGGAGGCGTCCCTGGACCAGGTCGGCGCCGCGATCGCCGCGGGCGCACGAGGTGTCCTGCTCGACGAAGCCCATCGGTTCATTCGGCCGGTGATGGGGGGGCTTGCCGCGTTCGACGCGCTGCTCGCGACCGCGAGTCAGCACTCGGCCCGCACGACGTGGGTGTTCGCCGTCGACGAGGTCATCTGGCTCTTCCTTCAGCGCGCGCGCGGCGCCCGCCCGCTGTTCGACGACGTGATCCGCTTGAACGCATGGAGACCGGAGCAGATCGTCGCCCTCCTCGAGGCGCGAACGGAGGCGGTCGGCCTCAAGCCCACGTTCGAGCGCCTGCTCGAGAAGTTGCCGGCAAACGCCGACGAGATCGATAAACAGGAGGCGCTCGCACGCCGCGCCGCCAGCTACTACGGCCTCTTGTGGGACCACGCGAGCGGCAACCCCGGCGTGGCGCTTCACATGTGGAGGCGCTCGCTCGGCACCGGCGAAGACGGCGCTACCCACGTTCGCTTCTTCCAGGCGATGGACTCGACCGACTTCGAGCGCCTGCCCGATCCCGCCGTGTTCGTGCTTCGCGCGGTCCTACAGCTCGCACCGGTCCGCGCGGAGGAGGTTGGTCGCGCGACGATGCTGAACGCAGCAGACGTGGCGGACGCGCTCAGATATGCGGTGGCGCGCGGCTACCTCAAGGAAGAGCAAGGGCACTACCGGGTCACCTGGACATGGTTCCGCGCGATGACCCTCTTTTTGCAACGACGACACCTCTTGGTGACCCCATGAAGCGCATGCCCAAGCTCGCGTTCCTCTCGGCACTGACGACCACGGCCCTCCTCACCGGCGCTGCCCACGCGCAGGACACGCCCGACGTGACCAAGCTCGCCGGCTTCATTCGGTGGAGCGGGCTCTTCTTCTCGCTCATCGTCATCGTCGGGGCGGCCATCACCCTTCGGATCATCAGCGACGTCGCGGATCGGCTGGGGCGTCGGTTCGCCAACCGCAGGCCCACGATCCAGAAGTACGAGTCGGTCGCGCGCTTCACGGTCTACATCGTTGCGCTCACGCTCTCGCTCACGCTCAGCGTGAAGCTCGACTCGACCACGCTCACCGTCATCGGCGGCACGCTCGCGTTCGCGGTGGGCTTCGCGATGCGCGATCTCGTCGCCGCGTTCATCGCCGGGATCACGATCATGTTCGACCGGCCCTTCCAGGTGGGCGACCGCGTCGCCTTCGCCGGGGAGTACGGCGACATCATCAAGATCGGCCTCCGCAGCGTGCGCATGAACACACTCGATCACAACATCATCACGATCCCCAACAACAAGGTGCTCACCGACGTCACCTCGAGCGGCAACTGGGGCGCGCTCGAGATGCAGACGCCGTTCGACTTCTACATCGGCATCGATCAGGACGCCGAGCTCGCCGCCGAGCTCATTCGCGAGGCGTGCCTCACGAGCCCGTATGTCTTCTTGGAGCGCCCGGTCCCCGTGCTCGCCAAGCAGGTCATCCTCGGCGATTACGTCGCGATGCACCTCAAGGTGCGGCCGTACGTCTTCGACTGCAAGTACGAGAAGCCCTTCGAGACCGACGTGCACTTCCGCGTGGCCAAGGCGTTCCGCACGCACGGGATCCGGCCTCCGGCGGTTCTGTTGCGGCGCGCCGTCGTCGAGGGGCACGAGTACGGACCGCCGCTCGCCGGGCGCGAAGGCAGGGAGGTGAGCTGATGGAACGGCTGATCGCGCTCTGGGAGAGCCCGTCGGTGCGTGAGATCGCGTGGACGATCGCGGCCGTGGTCGTCGTGCTCGTCCTCGCGCGGGTGCTCCGCCGTGTGTCTTCCCGGTACATCGACGACAAGGACGTTCGCTACCGCGTGCGCAAGGCGATCGCTTCGGCGGGGTATGTCGTCGCCGTCCTCGTGGTCGTCGGCTCGCTCAGCGGAAAAATGAGCGGCCTGACCGTCGCGCTGGGCGCCGCCAGCGCGGGCATCGCGTTCTCGCTCAAGGAGCTGATCGCGAGCATCGCCGGTTGGGTCGCCCTTTCTTTCGGCAGCTTTTTTCGGGTGGGCGACCGCATCCAGCTCGGGGGCATCGTGGGCGACGTCATCGACATCGGCATGCTGCGGACGACGATGATGGAGTGCGGCGGGTGGGTGAAGGCCGACCTCTACAACGGCCGCATCGTGCGCGTCGCCAACAGCTCCGTCTTCAAAGAGCCGGTCTACAACTACTCCGCGGACTTTCCGTACGTCTGGGACGAGTTCACCGTGCCGGTGAAGTACGGCTCCGACTACGCGTTGGCGCGGAAGATCCTCCAGGGCATCGCCGACGAGGTCACCGCCGAGAGGGTCGCCGGGGCCAAGGAGCCTTGGCTGACCACCGTGCGCAAGTACCGCGTGGAGGACGCGCGGCTCGAGCCGGTGGTGACCGTCGTGGCGAACGACAACTGGGTCGAGTTCACCGTTCGTTATGTCACGCATTTCCGCGAGCGCCGCATGACGAAGGATCAGCTCTTCACGCGGATCTTACCGGCCTTCGACGAGACGAAGGGCCTCGTGGGCTTCGCCTCGGCGACGTTCCAACTGGTCGAGGCGCCCGTGTTCAACGTGCGCATGGAAGCGCCACCGGCCGCCTCATGACGGTCGCGCGCACGCTGCAGGCGCGGTCCCCCTACCGGCTCCCGGCCCCGACGCTGGTATCGATGAGCCAAACCTTTCCCTCGCCTTGCGTTCGTCGAACCGCCTGAGCTGCATTGGGCGGTTTCGATGCGGGGCGCGCGATTTGCACCTTGGTCTCCTGTCGACCAACTGCATTCGGAAGGAGCCCACCTGGCCATGAACGACACTTCGAACCCTCACGCGCCGCCCCCGTCACTGAGCTTCGATCTTCACGGTCTCGACCTTCACCCTGAGTTACGTCTGTACCTCGCCCGACGGCTGGAGCAGAAATTCGGGAAGTTTGTCTCTCGTATCGAGCGCGTCACGGTTCGACTCGAAGAGAGTGCCGCGCATCGTGGCCCGGTCGAGAAGGCGTGTCGCGTGAAGGTGGCGCTTCTCGGCCTGCCGAGCGTGATCCTCGACTATCGCGACCTCGATCCTCGCGCGGCCGTAGACGGAGCGCTCGACCACGCCGAGCGTGCAGTTCGTCGCGCTCTGAAGAGGCGCTCCCGTGAGCCGGTCGCCCGGGGACGCCGCCAGCGCGAGCACGAGCGACCCGCGGAGGCGACGCCCGCGGTCGTGCGTTGAGGTGATGGAGCCGGCGCGGTGCGCGGTCTCCCTGTCCGTGGGCGAGGGTCATTTCGACACACCGTGTCCCTCGTACCCGCTCAGCGGTCCGCGCCCGCGTCACGTGCGGCGAGCACCGCCCTGAACTCCATCGGCAACTTGATGCGCAACGTGCCGCCGCCGTGCACCGGGGTGAACGTCGCCTTGCGGACGCGCGCTGCAAGGCACTCGCGGCCGTCGTCGCCGAGCAGCGCGCCGCCCGTCATCTCCACAGACCGCACCGCGCCCATCGGGCCAATGAGCACGTTGAAGACGATCGACGCGTGCGCCTCGGGGTTCGCGGCCAGCTTCTCTTTGTAGCATTCGCGGAAGTCGGGCCGCATCGATCGAAACACATCGCCCGCGTTCTTCACCGCAGCCGCGTAGTAGTCCGGATAAACCTTCGGACGAGGCGGCGTGTAGGCCGGAGGATCGGGCGCGCCAGGTTCCGCTGCTTCGTCCACCGTCATTTCTTCCTCGATGGCGACGAGGTCCCTTTCGTCGTCCGCCTCCGGAGCCTTCGGCACCTTCTCCAGGCTCCTGCCGCAACCGCCGGCGAGGGACATGACCAGCGCTCCCGCCGTCAGCGCTCCGATCGAGCAAACCGAGAATGAGACTGCCATCCCCTGTCTCCGACGCCCTCGCATGCGCCTGACGAGTTCGCCGGGTAACGGGAAGGGGTCGTCGAGTGCACGTGCCATGGATAGGTCACTGTGCAGCTTCCGAGCCAAGCCCGCAGGGATCGCGCGAGCTAGAGTCAGAGCACTTTGCGAAAGAGCGCCGCCAGCCAGGCGAGCATTCGCAACGAGACCGGGCGCCCGCGCCACTCTCCAAGATCAAGGCGCCTCGCGTCGGTGAGGTCCCGCTCGAACGACCGACCGACCACGCGCGCGAACTCGGGCGAGTCGACGAGGACATTGCACTCGAGGTTGAATCGCCACGACCGGGCGTCGAGGTTGTGGCTGCCGATCATCGTGAAGCGCTCGTCGAACACGCCCGTCTTGGCGTGCAGAACGCGCGGCGTGTACGCGTACACCTCGACGCCGTCCGACAGGAGGCGGCCGTAGAGAGAGCTCATCGCCAGAGACACGATTGGAACGTCGGACCGCCCGGGCACGAGGAGGCGAACGCGCACGCCTCGGCGCGCTGCGCCTCGCATCGCGTGCAGAAAGCGCGGCCCCGGCAGAAAATAGGCGCTCGCGATGTCGACCGACTTGGTTGCGCGCCGGAGCCCTGCGAGGTACACGCGACGAATCGAGCGGGTTGGACGACGCTCGATGCGATTGGTGAGGATGCGAAGGAGCGGGTTGCCGGGCAAAGGCTCGCTCATGTCGGCGTCGACAGCCCGTCCGCATCGGCGCCAAACGTCGTAGAACGCGACGCGGAGCACTTGGGCGGTGGGGCCCGAAATTTCGATGCCATCGTCCCGCCACGCGGACTCCGGAGCGTCGGGCGGCGCCCAAAGCTCGCCGATGTTGATGCCCCCGGCGAAGCCGGTAACCCCGTCTACGACGAGCACCTTGCGATGGTCTCGGTTTGCGACGCGCCCCGCGCGGAACTGGCGCTTGAGCGGGGAGATCGGCGAGAACTCTTGGACCTCGGCGCCCGCGTCGAGGAGCGGCCGCCACCAGCTGTTGGGCATCTCGAGGCTACCGAAGCCGTCGAACAGGATGCGGGTACGAACGCCCGCGCGGGCGCGTTCGATGAGGGCTCCGCGAAACTGCTCGCCGATGCGGTCCGCGCCGAACCAGTACATCTCGAGCAGGATTTCGTGCCTCGCGGCCGCGATCGCCGCGAGCATCGCCGGGAACGCCTCGGTGCCATCGCGAAGGAGCCGAACGCGATCGGGGCCGACGGTCACCGCCGTCGCGTCGACCGAAGTAAGGGGAGGGCTCGACGAGATCATGGGGCGTGCTGGTAGAACCTCTCTGCGGCACTCCCCGCGCGCGCCAAAGTTGCCCGAGGTCGGCAGTACGCATCGCCAACGGCGGGCGCTGCTAACCTATCGCACGCAATGACGTTCGAGAACCTCATCGTCGTTCTTTTCGCGATCGCCGCTGCCGTTGCGCTCGTCGCGCGACGCATCAAGGCCCCGTACACGGTCGCCCTCGTCGTCGCCGGCGTGGTCCTGGGATCGGTGCGCGCGTTCGAGCCGCCTCATTTGACGAAGGAGCTCCTCTACGCGATCTTCCTCCCCGGCCTCCTCTTCGAGGCCGCGTTTCACCTGGAGATAGAGCGGTTCCGGCGAAACAAGCTCGCGATCGTTTCCCTCGCCGTGCCAGGGGTTGTCGCCGCGATGGCCTTGATGGCGGGCGTGCTCGCTCCGGCGATCCGTGCCCTCGGCCTCGCGCCCGGCTTTGGGTTCGTGCACGCGCTGGTGTTCGCCGCGCTCATCGCCGCGACGGATCCCATCGCGGTGGTCGCCATGTTCAAAAGCCTCGGCGCGCCCAAGCGCCTCGGGGTCCTCGTGGAGGGCGAGAGCCTCCTCAACGACGGAACCGCGGTCGTGTTCTTCTCGATGGTCCTCGCGTACCTGGACGGCAGTCCGGTCTCCGTCGCAGGCGCGACCGTCGACTTCGTGAAGGTGGTCGGAATGGGCGCGCTCATCGGTGTGGCCATCGCGCTCGCGGTGTCGATGGTGATCCAGCGTGTCGACGACGCGATGATCGAGATCACCCTCACGACGATCGCGGCCTACGGCTCCTTCGCGGCGGCCGAGCACTTCCACTTCTCCGGCGTCATCGCGACCGTGGTCGCGGGCATGATCGTCGGCAACTACGGCCGGCACACGGGCATGAGCCCGACGACGCGTGTGGCGGTGGAGTCGTTCTGGGAGTACGTCGCCTTCGCCCTCAACTCGGTAGTGTTCCTGCTCATCGGCTTCCAGGTCCACCTCGACGAGCTCGTGGCTTCTTGGAAGGCGGTGCTCGTTGCGTACGTATGCGTGATGGCGGCGCGCGCAGTCGTCGTCGCGTTCACCACCGCCGCCTTGTCGCGGTCGTCGGAGCGGATCCCCTGGCGATGGGGAATCGTCATGACGTGGGGAGGGTTGCGCGGGGTGCTTTCTATGGTCCTCGTTCTCGCGTTGCCCGAGGACTTTCCGCATCGACGCACGCTGGTGACGCTGACGTTCGGCGTCGTGCTCCTCTCGCTTGTTTTACAGGGGCTCACGATGGGCCCGCTCCTCCGGTGGCTCGGAGTCGTTGGGTCGAGTGCGGACCGCGAAGTCTACGAGCGCCATCGCGGGAGCCGGCGCGCAGCGGCTGCGGCGCTCCAGGCTCTAAACGAGATGACGCGGCAGGGCCGCGTGCACGACCAGGTGGCGACAGCGCTGCGTGTCGAGTACGAGGGGGCAGTCACCGCAGCCGACGACGCAATCCGCGAGCTACACATCGAAGCCGGAGAATTGCTCCGCGAGGAGATGCTGGCGATGCGCCGGGCTCTCTTGGCGGTCGAGAAGGCGACGGTCCTCGAAGAACACCGACACGGGTTGGTTGGCGCGAGCGCAGCCGAGCACCTACTCCGTGCGGTGGATGCGCGCGCAGCGGGGGTCGAGGCGGGGACGCCGCTGGAAGCCGCCGGTGGCTCGAGAGCGGAGTCGCCGAGCACCGCCAAGAAGCTGGACTAGTCCTTCTCGGAGATCAAGCGATCGAGGTCTTCGAGATCGATTCGGGCCGCGCGCAGCTTCGCGAGCGCGTCCTTCAAGGTCTCGGTCACCTGCGTCTTCTCGGCGCGTGGACCGTTCTGCGTCTCGCTCAGCACTTTGGTGAGCTGCTTCTCGGCGTCGGCGACCTCACTCTTGGAGGTCGCGATCTTCGAGAGCAGGAGCTTCTTCTTCTTGTCCACGACGGCCTCCTAGATGGCGCGGACGCCGGAGAGCACCACGGCCACCGCGGCCCAATCGAACTCGGGGAGACCGAGCTCCGCCGTCTTGCCGGCCCAGAGCCGACCGACCTCGCTCAGCGCCTCGCTCTTGGTCGGGCCCCACGCAGAGACGAGCGGCGCATCGGACGCTGATCCGGCGTGCCCCTCGACGCACCACTCGCCGGGATCCGACGGCCCTTGGCGCGGGGCGATGCCCACCGTCAGGCGAACCCCGTTGCATTTCAGGTCGTAAACGAACCCCGTCTTCGATCGGTACTGGTTCGTGATCTTGAGCGCGTCGGCCTTCGCCGCCGCGTCCGCGCCACGTCGCCCGCCGCCGCTTCCCTCTGTCACGGTGACCCCCTCGTAGCGCTCGTCGTCGCGCCTTCGTGCCCGGGCGTCGGCGGAAGTCGCCGGCGAATGAGGCGTTCGATGTCCTGGAGCAGCGGCCGCTCATCGCGGGCGCAGAACGAGATGGCGCGGCCCGTCGCTCCGGCGCGCCCGGTGCGGCCGATGCGGTGGACGTAGCTCTCTGCGACGTTCGGGAGATCGAAGTTCACGACCAGCGAGACGTCGTCCACGTCGATGCCGCGCGCGGCGACGTCGGTGGCGACGAGGACGCGCGTGGTGCCGCTGCGAAACGCTTCGAGCGCGCGCTCACGGGCGCCCTGCGTTTTGTTGCCGTGGATCGCCGCCGAGCCGATGCCCGCGAGCTCGAGCTCTCCGGCGAGTCGGTTGGCGCCGCGCTTGGTGCGCGTGAAGACGAGCGCCCGCGCGACCGTCGGATCGCGGAGCACGCCCTCGAGGAGCGCGCGCTTGTCGGGCTGCGCGACGAAGACGACCGACTGGTGCACGAGCGGCGCCGTCGTCGTGGCCGGCGCGATGGAGACGCGCGCCGGATCGATCAGCATGCTGCGCGCGAGCGTCTCGACGGCCGGCGCGATCGTGGCCGAGAAGAACAGCGTCTGCCGCTTGGTGGGCAGGAGCGCGACGATCTTGCGGACGTCGCGGACGAAGCCCATGTCGAGCATGCGATCCGCTTCGTCGAGGACGAAGTAGGTGACGCCGCCGAGGTCGATGAGGCGCTGCTGGACGAGATCGAGGAGGCGCCCCGGCGTCGCGACGACGATGTCGGGACGGCCCTGGAGCGCGATCTCCTGGCGGTGCTGGCTCACGCCGCCGTAGATGACCGTGTGCTTGAGGCGCAAGTGTTGGCCGTACACGTCGATACGCTCGGCGATCTGCGAGGCAAGCTCACGCGTCGGCGCGAGGATGAGCGCGCGGATGCGCTTGGGCGCCGGAGACGCGTCGGTCGACGCGGTGAGACGCTGCAGAATAGGGAGGACGAACGCGGCGGTCTTGCCGGTGCCGGTCTGCGCGCCGGCGAGGACGTCGCGACCCGCGAGGGCCGGAGGAACGACCTCCTTCTGCACGGGCGAGGGCTCGGTATACCCCTCGTCGAGGAGGGCGCGAACGAGCGTCGGCGTGAGGCCGAGCGGGGAGAAGCTCGAAAGCTGAATGGCCTGCTCGAGCTCGGGCGTCATCGGGGCGACGGGCGCGCGCGGCTTCGGTGCCGGCGGCGCGTGGGTAGAGCCGGAGGCGGCGTTCGAGGACGAAGGACGGACTGGACCGCTCCGGCGATGCCGGCGGCGGGAACGATTGAAACTCAAAATGAAAACACACTCTCTCGCGGCAGCGCCGTTCCCCGATAATAGGGAGGGTGCTTCATCATTGCCGTCCTCGATGCCGCGGGCTCCAGAAGGGCGAGACGAGACGCTTGATGGCCTCGTCAATCACGCTCCAACATCCGTTGCCGAGTCGCGAGTGCAGATGTCATACCGCGGCTAGGCCGCGGGCGCAACCCGCACGCCGCAAGAACCATGCACGCGCTACGCCGGCGGCGGCGCGGTGGCCTCGGCGATGTCCAGCTCGAGCGCGGACGCGGCGTCGCCGAGCTGCTCCGGCTTTCCTTCCAGGCGCTTGCGGTACGCGACGTAGGCGACGTCGAGGCGCTTCATCGTCGCGCAAATTGCGTTGACGCGTGTGGTGTCGACCGGCGAGCCGACGAACGTGCCCGAGGCGAGGCGATCGGCCGCGCCTAGACGCTCGGTGAGCTTGGACGCGGCGATGCGCAGCGGCTCCGGCGGCGGCTCGGCCGTGTCGCTCCAGCGCGCGACGCGCACTTGCGCATCGAGCGACTCGACGAGGGCATCGAGGGCCGTCTTGAAAACTTTGAGCCGCTGATCTTTCATTGGGGCCGACCCTAGCACCCCCGTGCCATCACGACGACCCAAAGCTGCTACGGCCGCGCGAGCCTTCGTGGTAAGTTGTCCCGCCGCGCGCCGCCCTTCGGCGTGTGGATCACGTGGAGTCATTGCACGATGCCGACGACGCCTGCAAAGCGACAGAAGGAACGAAACCGCCAGGACCGCCAGAAGGACAAGGACGCGCGACGCGATCAGAAGCGTCACGAGCGCGCCAACCAGGCGCCCCGTCCCGGGGGGGAAGACCCCGATATTGCGGGGATCATCCCGGGACCGCAGCCGAAGCTCGAGGACGAGTACTAGAGGAGAGTAGAGGAGAGTCATCTCCGGAAGCGCGACCGCGCGGCGAGCGTTGAAGAGGCATGGGCCTGTGCCGTGCCTCGGCGTCGTTCGGTCTCCTTCCTCTCCTCGTGCTTCTCGCCGCGTGCGGCGCGCCCCCGCGCCCTGCCGAGCCCGCGCCGACTCCACCCGTCGCGAGCGCGCCGGCGTCGGCTCCTCTTCCGCCCGTGCTCGTGAGCGTCGCGTGCAAGGCGCGGCTTCACGTGTGCGCGGAGTACCAAGGGATCCCGTCGGACGAGGCGGCTCAGCTGCGGCAACGCTGCGCCACCGAGGGGGGCGAGGCGCTCGATGCGTGTCCCGCCGACAAGATCGTCGGCACGTGCACCGCGTCGCGACCGACCATGACGGTGAAGCAGCACGTCTACCGCGCGAAGACCGGGCGTGAGACGCGAGGCCTCGTCTTCGACAGCAAGCGCGCGTGCGAGAGCAAGGGCGGGACGTTCACCGCGCCGTGAGCGTCACCGTGCCGTGCACGCGCATGATCGCGAGGACGTCCTCGCCGCGAAGGCCCGCACCGACCGGTCGCGCATCCCGCACCGTCGCGGCGATCGTGACCTGATCGTCGGAGAGACCGCGCGCGAGCTCGGGGAGCGACGCGGGGAGCTGATCGGGAGAGAGAGGGAGCACGATCGGCGCGCGCCCGACCGCGGCGATCACCTTCGCCACGTCGACGTGCGCGGCCGCGAGTCGTTCCGCTTCGCCCGGCAACGCGGCCACGCCGAGGAGGCGCAGCGCGCGACCGTCGTCGCTCCACGCCACGTCCGACGCCCTGAGGTTCACCCCGCCGCACACGTCTCCGCGCAGCGCGACGCCCAGCGCGCGCATCGTGCCGGTGGCCCCATCGATGCGCGCACGCGTGCCATCGAGGTCGAGATCGAACGGTGCGCCGCCGCCGAGCGCGATCGCCGGCGCTTCGGGCGGAAGGACGATCGCGAGGTCAATCTCCCCTTCTACCGGCAGCTTCGGATCGTCCGCGAGCGGAGGCAGCGGTATCGCGCGCGGCGCATCTCCACACCGCATGCGCATCTCCGGGCGCGCGAGCAGGCCGAAGCGAAGGCGCGCCGTCTGTCCGGCCCCGGTCGCAGGCCCTTGCACGAGCCCCTCGGGCGCGAGGACGACGCACGCGCCGAGCGCCAGCGGCCGCGCCTTTCCGAGCTCGCCCCAGATGCGATCGGCCTCGGGACGGAGATCGGGCAGCTCGCGATCGATCGACGACTCGATGCGGCGGGTCTCGTGCGACAAGCGCTCTTGGACGATCGGCGTCACGTCCACGCGCACGAGCCCTCCCATGACGCGGAGCTCGCAGCCGCGCGTGACCGTGAGGGTCACGTGCGAGCCACGCAGCTTGTACTCCGGCGTGAGGCGGAGCGGCACGCGCGCCGCGACGTGGATCTCCGGATCGCACCCCGCGTAACACGATCCCTTCGCGCACGCGCGCACGTGCGCGACGAGCGGCGCCTCGACGACGATCGCGTCACCCTGCGCGCTCGCGGTGAAGGCGCCGCGGTCGACCGTGTACTCGAGGCGTCCCGCGATGCCGATGTCGTGATCGCGCTCCTCGGCGACGCGCGTGGGGACCTTGGCTTCGAGGTTTCGTGTCACCGTCGCGAGCGGCAGCTCGGCGGTGACGATGATCGAGGACCGCGCGATCGCCGGCGGCGACGGATTCGGCGGCGGCGCGTCGGGCATCGCGGGCGCGGGGCCGAGCGAAACGCGACACGTGTCGACCAGGGGCGCCGCCGTCTCCGCCTGAGGCCCGGCCGTTCGACCGCCGCACGCCACGAGCCACGCCGCGAACGCGAGCAGACCGAAGCCGACGGGACGACGAACGCGCCTCACGGGGTCAGAGTAGCCCCCCGCGGCGCCGCGGAGCGAGCTTGACGGACGGGCTGGCGGCGTCTAGAAACCTTGTCCCCATTCCGACTTAGCTCAGTTGGTAGAGCAGGCGGCTGTTAACCGCCGGGTCGCTGGTTCGAGTCCAGCAGTCGGAGCCACATCTGCAAATGCGCAGGCGCGCCTGACCCGTTGGTGAACTCACCGCGGGCAGTTTCCGCGAGAACGCGTC
>JBBRLQ010000060.1:0-19541 GCA_038231275.1 Polyangiales bacterium | reverse complement strand
GGCGAGCTCGCCGACGACATCGTCTCGCTCGTGCAGAGCCCACACCCGATCCTGTCGGGGGTCGCGAAGAGCGCGGCGCGCAAGCTCGGCGTCGCCACCGCGCGCATCGGCTCGCTCGACGAGGTCGCGCCGTTCCTCATGGATCGCGATCTCGAGACGCTGCGCGCGTGGGGCGGTTGGGAACCTTCGCCCGACGCCCCTGCGTGAAGCCAGCCGTGACGCTCAGGCCAGGCGGGCGCGTCCGACGTCGCGCCGCGCGATCAACGCGCGGAGGAGCTCGTCTCGCGGCATCGCGTTCAGCACCTGCCCGCGCGAGAGGCCCGCGCGCCGCGCGACCGCGAGGCCGAGGAACGCGTCGCACATCGCGTCCGGCGAGTGCGCGTCGGGGTTCACCACGAATTTTGCGCCCTGCGCCGCCGCCTCGCGCGCGAGCGTGTCGGACAGATCGAGGCGGTGCCCGTTGCCGTTGATCTCGAGGTACGTGTCATTCGCGGCCGCCGCGCGCGCGACGGCGGCGACGTCGAACGTGAAGCCACGACGCGCGCGCAGGAGCCGCCCCGTCGGGTGCCCGAGGATGGTGACGAGCGGGTGTCCCACCGCGCGCACGATGCGCCGGGTCATCTCGTCGGCCGGCATGTCCATCCGGGCGTGGACGCTCGCGATGACGAAATCGAGCTCGCCGAGCGCCGCGTCGTCCAGATCGAGCGCGCCGTCGGCGAGGATGTCCACCTCGACGCCGTGGAGGATCGTGATCTCCGGGACGGCGGCGCGGGCCTGTGCGATCGCGCTCTTTTGCTCGGTGAGTCGCGACGCGTCGAGCCCGTTGGCGTACGACGCCGCCTTCGAGTGCTCGCTGATTCCGATGAACGCGAAGCCGAGTTCCGCGGCGGCGCGCGCCATCGCTTCGATCGTCGCTTTGCCGTCGCTCCAGCCCGTGTGGACGTGGAAGACCCCGTGGAGCCGCTCGACGAGATCGAGCGGCACGGGAGCGGCGGGTTGATCGCGCAGCTCCGGCGGCGTGAACGGGAGGCCCAGGGCTGCGATCAGGCCCGTCTCGTCGCTCGCGCGTGCGCACGCCTCCACGAGCCCGCCGAGCGGCGACGCACTCTCCTCGAGCGCGTGCACGAAGGTCTCGCTCCCGGTCGTCGTGAGGAGCGTGTGGACCCACTCGTGCTCGGGCACCGCGCGGACACGGGCGCGGGCGCCGCTTCTGGTCACGACGACGACGTCCCCTTGTTCGGGCGGAAGCATCGACAGATCCGGCTCGGCGGCGGCGAGGGTTGCGAGCAGGCCGTCGCGTTCGGCGCCGCGCGCGAGGAGAACGACGTCGTGAAGGAGGGCTTTCCCACGCCTCGCCTCGCCGGTCAGCGAGACCTCGCGCGCGATCGCCGGGACGATGTACTGCGCCACGATCGCGCGCGCCTCGTAGGCGTAGACGAGCAGCGTGGTGCCGGCTCCTTCGAGGAGCTCCTGCGCCGCGCGGTGCGCTCGGGCCTCCTTCTTCTTGCCGATGCCGGGCAGCGCCGCGAGCTCCCCCTTCTCGCACGCAAGGACGAGCTCTTCGAGTGTCGTCACCTTGGCCACTTGCCACAGCGTCCGCACGGTCTTCGCGCCGAACCCCGGCAGCTTCATGAGATCGAGGAGCGTCGACGGCACTCGCGCGCGCGCACGATCGAGCGCGTCGAACGTGCCGGTCGCGAGGAGCTGTTCGACCTTGGCGGAGATCGCCTTGCCGACCCCATCCATGTCGACGAGCGCCCCGCGCGCCGCGATCGCAGCGAGAGGCTCCACGAGCTCGCGCGTCGTCTCCGCAAAATTGCGGTACGCCCGCAGCTTGAACGGATTTTCACCGTCCAGCTCCAGCAAATCTGCGAGCTCGTCGAACGCGCGCGCGATGTCTTGGTTGTCGATGTTCGGCATGCAAAAACGGCGATTGTGACCCGAACCTGCCACAGGACCACTACCATACCGGCATGACGAACGGCAGTCGCGAGGGCCAAGAGGCCGATCGCAAGGTGCAATACACCGTACCGGAGTCGCTCGCGGGAGTGCGCCTCGACAAGGCGACGTGCGAGCTCGCGAAGGGGACGTCGCGCGCGAAGGTGAAGCGTGCGATCGAGGTGGGGGCCGTGCGCGTCAACGGACGCCGCTCGCCGAAGGGCGCGCTCGTCGTGAAGGACGACGTGATCTCGATCGACATGGAGCAGCTCGAGACCAGCGACGGTCCCGCCATTCCGACGCCGGACGCGCCGCTCGTCGTGCGCTTCGAGTCGCCTGCGGTGCTCGTCGTCGACAAGCCCGCGGGTCAGCCGTGCGCGCCGCTGCGGCCGGGCGAGGTCGGAACGCTCGCCAACGCCCTGGTGGGCCACTACCCGGAGCTCGCCGGCATCGGATATTCGCCGCGCGAGCCGGGGCTCCTTCATCGCCTCGACACGGACACGACCGGTCTCGTCGTGGTCGCGCGCACGAAGGAGGCGTTCGACGCGCTGCGCGCCGCGCTCAGGGCGGAGGAGATCGAGAAGGACTACCTCCTCGTGTGCACCGGGGAGGGGCTCCCCGACGACGGCTCGATCGAGTTTCCGATCGCGAATCATCCCAAGGACCAGCGGCGCGTCTACCCGTGCGTGCACCCGCGCGACGTCATGCGGTACGCGCCCCGCCCCGCCGCGACGCGCTACCACGTCGAGAAGCGCGTGGGGACTTGGGCGCTCGTTCGCGCAGAGGCCAAGCGCGCGCTTCGCCATCAGATCCGTTCGCACTTCGCAGCGCTCGATCACCCGCTGGCCGGCGACGTTCTGTATGGCGGCGCAGAGATCCGCCACCTCGGTCGTCACGCGCTCCACGCCGCCCGCGTGAAGTACGCGGGAGATCCCGCGCTCGCGTTCGACGTCGAGTCGCCGCTCCCCGCGGAGATGGCGGCCCTGGTCACCGCCGCGGACTGATCTCGCCTTTCCCCAGGAGCGTTTCGCTCCGCTGCGCTTCGCTCCACTCTCAGACCGCCGGGATCGCGATCACGACGGCGGTCGTGTTGTGGAACGCCTCGACGTCGCGCCGCGAGCGGGCGATCTCGCCGAACACGCACGTTCCGCCGACGGGCGCGCCGACCTCCGAGGAGATGGCGCGCGGCTCCTCGGCGAACGCGTCGCCGAGCGCGGCGAGGCGGCCGGTGCACGCGAGGACGACGGCGCCGGCGAGGCCGCCGTGGGTCGCGTCGCGGGCGATGCGTGCGGCGTCGCGCGACGCGGCGAGGAGCTCTCCCGAGGTCGCGTGGACGACGCGCGCGATGGATCGCTCGGGGACACCGGTCGCGAGGAGAACGGCGCCGTCCGAGCGAAAGCCGAACGGCGCGCGCACGAGCGGTTCGCGTCCGGACGACACGAAGACGCCGAGGGGGTAGTGATTGGCGAGGTACAAGGAGACGTCAGCGCCGCGTCCGCTCGGCGGCGTCGCTCCGGCGGCGATCGCGTCCTCGGTGAGGACGTCGGCGGCGGGCCGTCCGTCGAGGGTCACGAGCCAGACACCGTCGGCGCGTGTGATGGTGCGCTCCGGTCCGACGGGGCGCCACCCATGACGCGCGGCGACCCCGAGCGGGGCGCGGCTGAAGAGGCCCGCGAGGACGAAGCGATCGCCGTGGGCGCCGCCGTCCGCGAAGACACGCGAGCGATCGAACGTGAAGTCGTCGCCGGTGAGACCCCCGGCGAGCTGCGCACGCGCGCCCGCTCCTTTGCGAACGGCGGAGGTCAACGCGCCGCCGTCGACCGCGACGTCGGGCGCGAACGCGAGGCACGTGAGCTCCACCAGCCCGCGGCTCGCCGCGACGTCGGCTGCGGCCGCGAGGCGCGCCGCGACGGGCACGACCTCGTGGAGCTCGTCGGACCGCGCCCTACCGCCCAAGCAGAGGGCCTCGATCCCTTCGCCGCCGAGGAGCACGACGCTCACGCCGCGCGGCAGTGTTCCGCTCGGTCCGATGAGGCAGCCGCCCGCGGTTCCGCCGATGATGGGCACGTCGCCGAGCACGCGCGCAATGGCGCGAGGGACTCCGTCGAGATCTTCGTAGCTGGCGCTGGCGAAGACGATCGCGATCGCCGCGCGCGCGCCGCCGAGCTGCGCCGACGCGTCGCGCGCCGCGGTCTCCGCAGCCGTGGCGCCGTGCGGCCCGCCAGCGACGGCGCTCCCGAACGCGATCATCGCCCCTCGACTCCCCTGCGCATCGTCACGGTCCCCTCACGACTTCGAACGGCGCCCGGAAGCTCGTCTTGAGCCCGAGCGTTCCGAATCTAGCGACCCTCGGCCGCATTCGCCATCCGCGCGGCCAAAAGTTTGCCCGTTCCGTCGGTACTGGCCAAGGTCGGTGGCAAACCTCTCGACCATGCGATAAGGACGACGCCGGAGATGGCCGGACGCGCAAAAACCTACCTGTCGTCGCGCGGGCGCGTCCTCGCACTCGTCGCCGTGACCGCGGGCGGCATCGGCGTCTCGCGCGTCGCCGCGCCGGGGAACGACGTCGCGCTCCTCACGCAGGCTCTCGGCGACGCGTCCCACCAGACCGTGGAGGCCGAGGGGCTCGCGTGGGAGCCGTCGGGCGGTGTCGTCGCGGACGCGCTCGTCGGCAGGTTCGTCCTCTTCCTCGGCAGCGACACGAAGGGCGGTCCTCGCGACGTCTGGCGCGCGCGCGTCCGCGTGAGCCCGGAAGGGCACCCGATATCGATCGACGACGTCCACGATCTCACCGGCACGCCGCTCGGTGACGATCACGGCCTCGTCCTCCGCGGCCACCACGCGATGTTCGCGACGCACGCGTTCGGGCAAGAGCAGAGCGTCACCGTCCTCGACGTCGCGTCCGAGGGAAGCCAGAACACGACGACGCGCGCGTCGGATCGCGCGATGGCGTGGGTCTCGAATTTTCAGGCGACGGGCTCGGGAGACGGAGTCGGGCGCGTCGACGTGACGCTCGACGAGCCTTCGCGCACCGTGACCCTCGCGCGCGCCGGCGATCTCGTCACGATCGATCTCGTGGACGACGACGGACGAACGCGTCGCGCGCGCCTCGACGTCGCGAAGGGCGAGCTGGTCACGCCCGCCGCCGGGCTCCACGCTGACGGCGCACGGCACCTGCCGAAGCGGCTCGTGTTCTGGGCGGTCGACACGGTGCGCGCGGTTCCGTGGATCGGCCCCGCGCCGATCGCGTGGCTCGAGGACAAGACCTTCGCGCTTCGCGACGCCTCGCGGCAGCTCTCGTTCCGCTTCCACGAAGCCGACGCCACGCAGACCCTCGCCGCCCCCGAGACCGCGCCGCCGCCCCCGAGCATCCTCGACGCGTCGCAGACCAGCGCCGACGCCGCGCACTGGCCTCCTCCTCAGATCCGTACGATCTGGAAGACGCCCGAGCCCGGCGAAGGCGAGTGGCAGACGCCGCGCCTCTCGTGGATGCGCAAGGTGCCCGGTGTCGACGCGACTGCGCCGTCGCCGTTTTATCGCACCTTCGTTCGCCCCGACGAAGAGCGTCCCTACGCGAAGGTCTTGCTTGTCGCGATGGACATGCGGCAGCTCGAGCTCGGCATGGAAGCGGGGGTCGAGGATCCGAAGCCGCTCGCAGGACCGCATGGAAGCGGCAGAATTCCGCGCGATCCGCAGATCTCGTCGCGCGTCGTTGCCGCGTTCAACGGCGCCTTCAAGAGCGAGCACGGCAACTACGGCATGATGGTGAACCGCCGCGTGCTCCTGCCGCCGCAGCCGGGCGCCGCGACTGTCGTCGTCACCAAGGACCAGCGCGTCGGCCTCGGCTCGTGGGGCGCGACGAAGGAAGTCGCGGGCATTCGCGGTGTCGCCGACGCCGACATCGTGTCGTTCCGCCAGAACCTGGACGCGCTCCTCGACAACGGGGAGATCAACCCGACCAAGCGCGCGCTCTGGGGGTACACGCTGCCGGGGAGCGGCACGCAGACCGAGCGCAGCGGCGTCTGCGTCACTGAAGCCGGTCACCTCGCGTACGCATGGGGCGAGGATGTGAGCGCGACGACGCTGGCGAAGGCGATGAAGATGGCGGGGTGCGTCTACGGGATGCACCTCGACATGAACCCGCACCACACAGGATTTCTCTTCTCGACCATCCACGACCTCAAGTCGCGATCGTACAAGAGCGAGCTCCTCGCGCCCAAGATGGAGATTTCTCCGGACCGTTACATCGAATACGCGTCGAAGGATTTTTTCTACGTGATGGTCCACGACGCGACGCCGCAACCCCTCGCGGGGGTCAGTGCGTGGACGCCGGATGGAGGGTCGCAACCTGCGCCGACGTGGATGCCGGGCGTGTTCGCGGCGACGGCCGACGGCGGGGTCGAGCTTCTGGACGTCGAGCCCGGGCGCGCGTCATGGAGGATTCGCGCAGGCGTTCACGAGCCCGACGCGAAGACCGGCGCGTCACCCGCGCGCGAGCTGTCCGACGACGATGCGCACAAGGTCATCCTCGCGCTGGGCCTCGGTGTTTCGCACGAGAAGCACCCGCGCGGTCTCGCCACCGACGGGCGGCTGCTGTTGCCGATGAGCGCGTCGGCCACCGGGGTCCTTGTGGCCGCGGCCGATGGAACGCTCACGATCCTGCGCGCGCCGGAGCTTGGGCCGATCGCCGGTCACTCCGACGCGGTCGAGCTCCCGCTCCTGATCGACCAGGGCGCGGTCCTCCCGCTCGCGCACGAAGGCCACGCGCCTTTGCGCGCGGCGCTCGGGATGACGGCCGGCGGGCGCGTGCTCGTCGCGCGAGGCGCAGCGTCCTTCGCGTCGCTCGGCGAAACGTTGAAACGCGCCGGATGCGTCCTCGCGGTCGCGCTCGATCGCGGAGGCGCCGCGACGCCGAGCCTTCGACGCGCGGGAACGAGCGAGCCGCCTCGCGCGCGCTACGACGAGACGACGCTCTCGGCGATGGCGGTCCCTCTCAAGCCGCGGGGCTTCCGCTTCGAGCCGGAGGCGAAGGTCGCCCAAGCCACCGCGCCGCGGTGAGCACGAACGGCTGCGCGAGCTGCGAGAGGTACCCGCGCGGCCACTCCTCGCCCAGCCCAAGCTCGTAGTCCTCTTTTTCGGGCAGATGGTGTGTTCCGAAAACCACGTCGAGCCACGGCGCGACGTTCGCGAAGTTGTGCTTGGTCTGGGCCACCTTCGCGTGGTGCCAGTGGTGAAGCTCCGGCGCGCCGAAGATCCAGCGCAGCGGTCCGAGCGGCACGCGCACGTTCGAGTGGATGAAGATCGCCCACATTCCGCGGAACGCGATGAAGGCGGCGAGCACCTCCACGGGAAATCCCAGCAGGAACGCCGGCAAATTCTGACAGAGCTGCGTCAGGATCCCGTCGAGCGGGTGCTCGCGGTGCGCGGCGAGCCAGTCGAGTCGCTCGCTCGAGTGATGCACCGCATGAAAGCGCCACAAGAACTCCGACGCGTGACACGCGCGATGGAACCAATAGACGAGCGTGTCGCCAAGGACGACGGAGACGAACCCCACGAGCCAGAGCGGTCGCGCCGCGAGCCACGCGTGAAGCTGCCCCAGCTCGTGCAGCCCCTGCAGGCTCTGCGCACGGGACGCGACGAGGCCGTCGACGCCCGCGAGGATGGCGAGGGACGCCGCGTTCCACACCACGTACTGCCCGGTGAAGAACAGCGCGTCGATCGCCAGATCCTTCCGCAGGATCGGCTGTCCGTCGCGCGCGGGGAAGAGCCGCTCGAGCGGCACGAACATGATCGCCAGCACGACGAAGCTCGCCACCGCCGCGACCAGCGAGGCCGCGATCGCCGAGATCACCGTCCGCCCTTCGGTCTCTGCTGCTGGGGAGGCGCCGCGTTTTGCTGCGCGGGCTGCGGTAGAATTTGGTCGTCCTGGAACGCGTCGTCGTTCGGCAGGAAGACCGGCGCGGCCTTCGTGGCCGGCATGTAGCGCATGCGGTCCTTCGCCTTGGACGAGCCGCCCGCGGGCTTGGACGGCGCTCCGGCGTTGCTCGGCCCCGCGTTCACGGGCGTCGTCGACGCGTTGTCGAGCGACGGCGGCGCCTGCGATTCGGGAGCATTTCCGCGGGTACAGCCCACGGTCAGCCCCGCGTGCGCCACCACGAGGCCAAGTCCGGTCACTGCGGTCACGAGCGCCATCGCGCGGAGGAGGGATCGTCGCATGGTCGTGCTACGTACGACCCGCGCAGACGATCTACGTTGGGTGCTACGCCGCGTCGGAGCAGGCGAGCTTGCCGCGCAGACGTCCGACCGCACGCGCATGCAGCTGGCTGATGCGTGGCTCGCTGACGCCGAGCACTGCGGCGATCGCCTTGAACTGGACGCCTTCGAAGTAGTGCGCGCGCACGATGTAGCGCTCGCGCTCGGGGAGACCGGCGACCGCGTCGGCGAGCGCCGCGTGGTCCATCTTCTCGGCGACCGCGTCGAGCGGGCTCTGTGCGTCCTGGTCGGCGAAGCCCGTGGACGACACGCGTCCCGGCAGATCGTCGAACCCGACGACGCACGCGCGCGAGGCTGCTGTGCCCTCTTCGCCTGCTTGCGCCGTCACCTGATTGCGCGCGCGGCGCGTGAGCCAGTCTTGCGTACGAAGCTCGTCGACGATCGCCCCGCGGATGCGGATGCGCGCGTACCACTCGAACGTGGCTCCCTCGTCGCCGCCGTTCTTGCGGAGCGAGTCGATGAGCCCGTACGTGCCCGCCGCGATCAGATCGTCGCGCAGCACGTTCGGCGGAAGCTTGCGCAAGAACCGCGCGACCGCCTGGTGAACGAGCGGCATGTAGCGCTTGATCTCGAGCGTCGTCGGCAGATGCGGGGGCGCGATGGCGCGAATGTCGGTGATCGGGCGACGCGCGGACGAGGGGGCTTCCACCGTCGTGTCGTTCATCGCGTTGGAGGTCGTGCAGGACCCGGGCGCGCCGAGGTTCTGCGATGCAAGGGCAGCGTCACATGTCGATTGGGCGGAGTTCATCTCGTGCGTCCTCTTCGGACACACGCTCTTGCGCGCAGCGTGCCACCCCGGGCGCGCCGAGATTCTCGCCCGATTTCTGCGCTTCTCGCGTCGAGCGCCAAAGAACCGACCGTCGGCGCGTTGACGCCGCCGAGTTTCCTACTGCATGTCCGAGGGCTTGGGGTCCGCGGGAGTCGGAGTCGGAATCGGAGTCGGCGTCGGCGTCGGCGTCGCGGTCGCGCTCGGCGTCGGCGTCGCGGTCGGCGTCGCGGTCGTGGTCGGCGTCGCGGTCGTGGTCGGCGTCGCGGTCGTGGTCGGCGTCGCGGTCGTGGTCGGCGTCGCGGTCGGGTCCATCGCCGGTGTTCCCGCGTCGGTGGCCATCGTCGGGTCCGGCAGGTGCGACTCCTCCGCCACGTCGCTCGTCCCCTCGTCGGCCTCGACGTCCGGCGTGTTGTACCGCGGGGCCTCCCCCGGTTTCGAGAAATCGATCCAGAACGCCGACGTCGTGCGCACATCGAGGTGAACGAACGTGCTGTTCGGGTAGTAGCCGACCCCCACGTTCTTCAGCGTGCGGCAGTAGTCCCGCAGCACTTCGTTCGGCACGCCCGATACGCGGAAATCGAGGGCCTTTCCGATGTTGTGGTTCGAGTGCGCGGTGTGCTGCGTCGGCGTGAAAGGCCGGAAGCCGCTCACGATCTCGAGCTTGCGGCTCCCGAAGTGGTTCGACACGAGCGCGATCAGCGCGACGAGGCGCGCGTCGATCGGGTGCGTCTGGCTGCTCGCCGAGCGGAGCATCTTCTCGAACGTCTTCAGCGCGACCGGCGACGATTTCCCACGCCGATCGGCGACGCGGACCGTGAAATCCTCGCTCGTGGCGAGGCGGGTCGCGTGGATGACGCCCGGCGTCTTCGCCTTCATCGCGTAGGTCGGCGGCGTCTTCGCGCCCTTGCCATTCTTGCCGTCCTTGCCGTCCTTGCCCTTGAGCTGTGCCTTTTCCTGCGGGACGGCTCCCGGGATCGTCAGCGTGTCGCCGATCTTGAGGTGCCTGGGGTCCTTGAGGTGGTTGGCCTCGAGGATCGACTTGGTCGTCACGTGGTAGCGGTGCGCGATCGCCTCGACCGTATGCCCCCGCCCGACCACATGCGTCACGTCGGCCCCCGCGCCGGCCGGAAATCCCAGCACGATCGCCCCCAGCGCCGCGGAAATGAAGCCGAAACGCACCCCATACGACATGTCGCGCTCCTCATACCCTATCGCTCAACGGCTGTCCTCCATCCCCTACCAACTTCTCCTCTCGTTTCGCTTTTTCACGCTCTTTTTTGGACCCCGCGCTTGCGGGGGTGCCACAATTTCCCGGCAGCCTCTCCTCCACCTCTTTGCATCCTCACAGGAGTCCTCATGGCCGAAGGGAAAAACCTGGTCGGCGTCGACATCGGAGCGAGCTCGATCAAGGTCGTGCAGCTGAAGACGAGCCGGAAGAGCATCTCCGTCGTTCGCTACGGCTACGCGCCCCTTCCTCCGCAGACGATCATCGACGGCCACATCATGAGCTCCGGGGCAGTCACCGAGGCCCTCCTCAAGATCTTCACCGACAACAAGATCCAGACGAAGGACGTCGCGGTCGGCGTCTACGGACAGTCGGTCATCGTCCGAAAGATCACCGTCCCGATGATGACGTCGGAGGAGCTCGAAGAGCAGATCAACTGGGAGGCGGAGCAGCACATCCCCTTCGACATCAAGGTCATGTCGATCGACTACGAGGTGCTCCGAAAGCGCCCCGAGGCCGGCCAGATGGATCTCCTCCTCGTCGCCGCCAAGAAAGACGAGATCAACGACTACGCCGCGATCCTTCGTGAAGCGCGCCTGAAGCCGCTCATCGTCGACATCAACGCGTTCACCATCCAGAACATCTTCGAGCAGCAGATGGGGCTGCCGCAGGACGGCACGATCGCGCTCTTGAACGTCGGCGCGGCGGTGAGCTCGCTCAACATCGTGTCGCACGGGATCAGCGCATTTACCCGCGAGATCACCAACGCCGGCAACGCGATCACGGAAGAAATCCAGAAGCAGTGCTCGGTGCCTTACGAACAGGCCGAGGCGTACAAATGCGGCGGCGGTCCCACGCAGATCGTGCCGCAAGAGGTCCACCAGATCATCACCAGCGCGTGCGACACGCTCGCCGGTGAAATTCAGCGCTCGCTCGACTTTTACCTCGCCACGAGCGGCGAGAGCGAGATCAGCAAGATCTTCGTCTCGGGCGGCAGCGCGTACTTGGCGCCGCTCTGCAAGTCGATCGAGAGGCGCGCGCGCGTGCCGGTCATGATGTTCGATCCGATGGCGAACCTGACGGTGGACACGAAATTCGTGAACGAGCCGGAGATGCGGAGCCGAGCGGCGCAGCTCGTCGTCGCGCTCGGACTCAGCCTCAGGACCGACAAGGAGCGCAGGTCGTCATGATCCGCATCAACCTACTCCCGCAGAAAAAAGAGGCGCGCCGCGGCGGGGGCGACGTCGGCGAGACCAGCAACCTTTGGCTAGCGGTGGTGGGCGGGCTGGTCCTGCTCGAAGCCGTCGGCCTGCTTTTTTGGTACCGATCGAAGCAGAACGTCCTGGCCGACGCCATGAAGGCGAACCAGGAGGTCGAGGCCAACATCGCGAGCATCAAGACGCAGATCTCCAACCACGAGGAGATCAAGGCGCAGCTCAAGGATCTCCGCGATCGCGAGCAGGCGATCCAGAAGCTCCAGGCGGCGCGCACCGGTCCGACCTCGACGCTCCTCGAGCTGTCGCACGTGCTCACCGCCGGGCGCGGCCCGACGGTCGATCGCGACAAGCTCGAGCAGCTCAAACGCGACAATCCAGGAGCGGTGCCCAACCCGAACTGGGATCCGCGCCGCCTCTGGCTCACCGGCTACAACGAGGCCGATCGCACCGTGAAGCTCCAGGGCCTCGCGCGCGACGGCGAGGACGTCAGCGAGTTCCTCCGTCGCCTCTCGCTCAGCGACTATTTCTACGAGCTGAAGCTGCTCCCGGCGTCCAAGACGATCGACGACAAGACCCATCTCGAGCTCGTACGGTTCGAGCTGAGCGCGAAGGCGAGGTACTGACCCATGGCATCCGCCACCCAAGCCCTGTCGCTCGCGCGCGCGACGATGCCGATCAAGATCGGCTTCGGCGTGATGAGCGTCATCATCGTCGGACTCGTCTACTACGTCTTCCTCCACACCGAGGTCGGCACCAAGATCGACGCTGCGAAGCGCCGCAAGGGAGAGCTCGAGAGCGCGCTCGCCACCGCGCGCCAATCGCAGGCGAGCTACTTCCAGGATCGCGACGAGCTCGTCATGCGCCAGCAGCGCCAGCGGGAGCTGAACAAGGTCCTCCCCGCCGAGACCGAGGCGGCGGCGTTCCTCTCGAGCCTCCAGCAGGTGTCCAACGTCTCGGGCATCGATCTCAAGGCGTGGCAGCCGCAAGAAGAGCAAATTCAGGCCTACTTCGCGAAGGTGCCGATGCGGCTCGAGATCAGCGGTCGCTTCCACCAGCTCGCCAAGTTCGTCTACGAGGTCGGCAAATTGGACCGCATCATCAACATGGAGAACATCGAGCTCTACGACTCGAAGATCCAAGGCGACGACGTGATGATCCGCGCGAAGTGCCTCGCGACCACGTTCCACACCATCAAGCCCAAGGTCGCGCCCGCGCCGGCGCCGCCAGGGGGTACGAAATGAAGAAGCACGTCCTCTTCGCGTTCGCGGTCGCCGCGACGACCTCCGCCCTGCTCGTCGGGTGCGGCGACAAGGTCATGACCGGCGGTCCGCCCCCTCCCGCCGCTCGCGGCGCCAACCAAGCCGGCGACGCGGGGCTCGCGCCAGTCGCGAAGCCGGTCGAGTACACCGAGAACGATTTCGTCGAGAACGATCACAACCGCGATCCGTTTCGCTCGTACGTGACGCTCTTCGTCGAGAAGAACACCACGCCGCAGAAGATCCAGCGGTACGTCGTCCTCGAGCAGTATTCGATCGACGAGCTGAAGCTCGTGGCCATCGTCACCGGCGGCGAGTACCCGCGCGCGATGCTCGTCGACCCGACCAGCAAGGGTTGGGTCATCAAGCGTGGCGACTTCCTCGGTCGGCCCGACGTCGTGCACACCGGCGGCACCAACGGAACCGACTACCAGCTGAACTGGCGCGTCGATCGCGTGCGCGACGGCGACGTGGTCTTGATCCGAGAAGATCCCGCGCAGCCGGGCATCGCGCCGGCCACGCGCGTGATCCCGCTTCACCCCGAGGCGACGCAGAAGGACAAAGAAGCTCGTCTCTGATCGGATCGCCGCTCGCGCGCGGCGGAAAGACACGGGGCTCGGCGCCGCTGCCGGGCCCCGTTTCGTTTTGTGCGCGCGACGGGACGGCGAAATCCAAGCCAGAAATTGGTCCTATCGAGATCACACGGTCTAGCGTTGGCAGTGCGAGCCCATTTTCATGGGAGCTCGCTCCAGGAGCCACGGCATGTTCAGGGCAAAAACCCGCCATAGTGCCTCGCGACGAAGCAAGGTCGTCGCCGCGCTGCTCAGCGCCAACGTCGTCATTTTGACGACCTCGCTATGCTGGGCGGACGTCACCGTCAACCACGTGAAGAACGTGGCGGTGCACGCCGCCGAAGGGGTGCCGGGTGGCACCGAGATCGAGGTCGTGGCCACCGCCGCGCCGACGTTCAACGCGCGCGTCGCCGAAGGGGGCAAGCGCCTCATCGTCGACGTGATGGGCGCAGACGTCGCGGGCGCGCCGGAGGCGATCACGAACGGCGCCGGCGTCGTTGGCGGAGTGCTCACGCAGAGCTTCAAGACGGATGCGGGGACGCTGACGCGCGTGTCCATCTCCCTCACGAAGAGCGCGAGCTACCGCGTGCGCGCCGACGGCACGACCCTCCGCATCTCGCTCGCGCCCGCCGACAAGACGGGCCCGTCGGATGGACTCGTCCCCACCAGAGGTCCGGCCGCTCCCGCGAAGGACGAGCCGAAGGTCGAGGTCGTCCTGAGCGAGGTCAGCGACGTGAAGTTCGAGCGCGTCCCGGCGACGCCGAACACGGCCGCCAAGGATCGCGTCGTCGTCGCCCTCACGGCGGTCCCGTCGTACGCGCTCAGCACTACCGCGGCCGGGCGACTTCGCCTCGAGCTGAAGTCGTGCAAGCTCCCCGAGAACCTCGGTCGCACGCTCGACGTCGGCGCGTACAAGGGCTTCCTCAAGAACATCGGAACGTTCTTCGACGGAACCACCGGAGTTACGGTCGTCGAGCTCGAACGCACGAATGACGCACAGGGCTCGGTGCTGGTCGACGGCAAGAACCTGATCTGGAGCTTCGACGTGCCGAAGGGCACGCAGGTCACGGCGCCCATCGCCAAGTCCACGCGCAAAACCGTGACGGTCGCGCGCGAGATCGTGGCCGACGCCGGACCGAAGATCGAGACGTCGATCCGCGGCGGCGATCAGCCCGAACCGAAGGTCGAGACGACGACGGCGGGCGGCGAGGCAGGCTTCGCGGCGACGATCAACGCGCAGCAAGGCGCCGGTCGCTACACCGGCAAGCGCATCGACCTCGATCTCAAGGACGCGGACATCCACAATATCCTGCGCCTCCTCGCCGACGTCGGGCGCGTGAACATCGTCACCGCCGACGACGTGCAGGGCAACATCACGATCCGCATGCGCAACGTCCCGTGGGACCAGGCGCTCGACGTCGTGCTCCAGGCCAAGGGCCTCGGCATGGTCCGCTCGGGCAACCTGATCCGCGTCGCGCCGCTCGCGCAGCTTCAAAAAGAGCGGGAATTGCGCCTCGCCGCAGCCAAGCAAGAGTACGAGCTCACGCCGCTCGAGACACGCCTCATCCCGGTCAGCTACGCGCAAGCCGAGGAGCTCCAGGCCCGCGCGAAGGATTTGCTCTCGCCGCGCGGCTCCCTCGCCGTCGACGACCGCACCAACACGATGATCGTCCGCGACATCAGCGGCAACATCAACTACATCGAGGAGCTCGTTCGAACCCTCGACACGCAGACCCCGCAGGTCCTCGTCGAAGCGCGAATCGTCGAGGCCACGAGCCGCTACCTCCGCGACGTCGGCATCCAGTGGGGTGGCGACGCGACCTTCAGCGAGGCCACCGGCAATCCCACCGGCGTCGCGTTCCCGTCCCGCGCCACCGTGGCCGGCGGTAACTACGACAACAACACCCCGACCGCCGGCATCTCGCCGTTCCAGCGCCAGGTGCAGACGCCGAACTTCGCCGTCAACCTCCCGGCCGCCGTCGGTACCGGACAGGGCGGTGCGCTCGGCTTCTCCTTCGGGGCGATCGACAACAACCTGAACCTCGGCCTGCGCCTCTCGGCCGCAGAGACGAGCGGCCTCGTCCGCATCGTCAGCTCGCCGCGCATCTTGACCCTCGACAACCGCGAAGCGCGCATCAACCAAGGAACGCTCATCCCGTTCTCCCAGGTCAGCGCGCAAGGTGTTCAGACGACGTTCCAAGAGGCCAAGTTGCAGCTCTTGGTTCGCCCGCACGTCACCGCCGACGGCAGCGTGGCGATGCACGTGAAGATCAACCGCGACGAGCCCGACTTCAACCAGACCTCGGCCCGCGGCGATCCGACCATCCTGAAGCGCGAGGCCGAGACCGATCTCCTCGTCATGGACGGCCACACCGCGGTCATCGGCGGAATCTTCACCCGCAACACGGGTCGAAACCTCGACCAGGTGCCCTTCTTCGGGGACATCCCGATCCTCGGCATCCTCTTCCAGCGCCGCCGTGCGAACGACACCCGCAACGAGCTCGTTATCTTCCTCACGCCGAGGATCGTGAACCGCGCCGAGGCAATCGGTCGCTGATTCGTACGCGTGTGGGGCAAATTGCGCCATTGGTGAGTTGACCTGGGGCGAATTGGCCCGATACCGTGAGGGGATGCCCAACCTGCATCCCCTCGCTGTTTTTGTGGTCCTCGGAACGACGGCGCTCGCGTGTGGGGGCGCTCCGAAGCCGCCCGAGCCTCCGTCGACCACGACCGCAACGGCGACCCCGACTTCGACTCCGACTCCGACGGCGACCCCGATCGCGTCAGCGACTCCGACTCCGACTCCGACTCCGAAGTCCGGCTACGACGATCCGATCGAGGCGAAGCACGGCGACACCATTACGATGGCGCCGCTGCTCCAGAAAAATCCCCCGAAAGCCTCGTTCCCGAAGAGGACCGTGGGCGACAAGGAGTGCTGGCAGGGGACGGCGCTCGAAGGGGACGCGCAGAAGGACTTCGACGCCCTCATCAAGAAATGCGGCGCGCCGACCGGCCTCGCCGAGTACGTGCACCCGGTGATGGGCAAGCTCCACCACGAGCATGACAAGCGCGACACCTACAAGCTGAAGCTGGCCGGCGGCATGTGTTACCGCTACTTCGCGGTCGCCGATGCCGGCGTGAAGGATCTCGACATCCTCGTTACCAAGCCGAACGGCGCGCTCGTCGCCGACGACAAGACCTCGCATCCCGTCGCGATCATCGAGTTCGACAAGAGCTGGTGCATGGACGAGGACACCGAATACGACTTCCACATCGAGGTCGATGGGGTCGGGACCGGCCACTACGTATTCGGGGTATGGGCAAAGCCCAAGGGGGCGTGACGCGTTTGACGGCCCGCACCGTTTCACGGTACGCGCCGGAGCCAACCCATGCGCAGGGCAAGGCTCGTCGGCATCGTCACGCTCGCGGTCGTCGTCGCGGCGGTGCCGGCAATCTCGTTCGGTCAGGCCGAGCGCGCGGTCTCCCTGGAATGGCGCGCGCCGGCGGAGTGCCCTGATTCCAACTACGTGATGGGCGAGGTGGCGCGGCAGCTCTCGGGCTCGACCGCCTCGCCGGAGCGCAAGGTGAAAGCGCGGGCCGACGTGCGGCGTGACGGCACGAAATGGCGGCTCGCGCTGGGGGTCGACAGCGGCGACAAGCACGGCGAGCGGACGCTGGTCGCGGAGACGTGCAAGGCCGCCGCCGACGCGACGGCGCTGATCGTCGCGATGGCGGTAGATCCGACGAAGGTGCTGACCGCGGAGCCGGTGTTCGTGCTGGTCCCGACGGCGAGCGGGACGACCACGACGTCAGCGACCCCGACCCCGACCCCGACTCCGACTCCGACCCCGACCCCGACCCCGACCCCGACTCCGACCCCGACTCCGACCCCGACCCCGACTCCGACTCCGACTCCGACTCCGACCCCGACTCCGACTCCGACTCCGACCCCGACTCCGTCTCCGTCCGCGCGCGGTCCGGTCATCGCGTTCGGCGCCTCCGCGCGGGGCGACGTCGGCACCTTCGATCGCCCCAACTTCGGCGTGGCGGCCCATGTCGCGTGGACGCCCGCCCCCCTCCGCTTCGAGCTCGATGGCGCCTACTGGCTGACGCAGACGATCACGCTCGGGGCGCCGCCGCCCAACTCGCCGCGCGGTGCGAAGATCGATTTGATGACGCTTGGCCTCTTGGGCTGCTACGCGGTCGTGCGGTCGACCATCGAGGTCTCGCCCTGCTTCGGCGGAGAGCTCGGGCCCCTGTCGGCGACGGCGTTCGGTGTGAGCGAGAGCGGCAATGGGTCGGCGCTCTTTCCATCGCTTCGCCTCGGCGGGCTTGCGGTCCTCCCGTTCGGGCCGTTCGCGCTGCGTGCGACGCTCGAAGGGCTCGCGCCGCTGACGCGGCCGTCGTTCCAGATCGGCTTTGTGGGACAAGTGCACAGGCCCTCCCCCCTGAGCGCGCGAGCAGGGTTTGGCGTCGAGCTGCGTTTTTAGACATGGATCGGGCCCAGACCGGCCAAAAACACGATTGAATAGAGGTTGTGCCGGTGACCCCCGCTACAGGCACGTTCGCGGCGGCAGCTCCTGCGGGCTCCGTCACGGGCGGGACCGCTCTCGCTCCTGCGTCGGATCCTCCGGCGTCGGGCGAAGTGCGGGCGTACACGTTCGACCAGGTCTACGAGGAGCATTTCTCGTTCGTCTGGAGGAACGTGAGGAGCCTCGGCATTCCGCCGAGCTCGGTCGAGGACGCGGTTCAGGACGTCTTCGTCGTCGTTCACAGGCGCCTCGCGGAGTTCGACGGATCGCGCGCCTCGATCCGCACCTGGCTCTTCGGGATCTTGCGGCGCACCGTCGCCGATCATCGGCGCACGCGCCGGCGCAAGCCCGCGCAGTTCGGGACGCAGGAAGGAGACGCCGAAGTGGAGACGCTCACCGACCGAACGCGAATGGGGCCGCACGAGTCGGCCGCCCGCGCCGAAGCCGTGCGCGTGCTCGAAGGCCTCCTCGACTCGCTCGACGACGACAAGCGCGAGGTCTTCGTGCTCGCCGAGCTCGAGCAGATGAGCGTGCCGGAGCTCGCGCAGGCGATCGACATCAACGTGAACACCGCGTATGCGCGCCTCAGGGCCGCGCGAAAAGACTTCGAAGAGGCCGTGCAGCGGCACCGCGCCAAAGACGGCTGGAGGACACGATGAGCGACATTTCCCGCGAGGCGAGGGCGCTGCTCGACAGCGCGATGCCGGGCCTCGAGCCCGACGACGACGCCCGATCGCGCATTCGTACCAAGATCGCCGCGCGCGTGGCGGTGAGCTTGGCGGCGGGCGCGGCGGTGGCGGCGGCCTCCAAATCCACGGCTGGCGCCACGGCGGCGACGGTGGCCGCGAGCGCAGGTGGCGCGACGGCGGCGACGGCGAGCGCGGTGGGCGCGGGTGCTGCTGGCGCGAGCGCGGTGGCTGCTGGCGCGAGCGCGGGTGCGGGCGTCGCGGGCGCCGCGGTCACGATGGGTATCACGTCGAAGGTCATTGCCTCCCTCGCTGTCGTCAGCGCGGTCAGCGTCGGCACGATCACGTATACTCAGACGAAGAAGGCGGAGCCTCGCCCGATCGTCGTGGCGGCGACGGTGGCGACGACGGCGGCCACCTCTGCGCCCGCGCCGACCGTCGCGCGCGCGCGCTCGAACGGCGCTCCGCTCGCGGCCGCGGACGATCCTGCGGCGCTTCCGGACCCGACCCCGGTCGCCGATCCGACCCCCGTCGTGCGCGTTGCGCCTTCCACGGTGCCGCTGATTCCGACGCCTCCCGTGCTGCCGGCGCCCGCGTCTTCCGCCACGCTCGCCGCCGAGGTCACGCTGCTGAAGCAGGCGAACGCGGAGCTCACCGCGGGCCATGCGTCGCGCGCGCTTGCCCTCCTCGACGAGCACCGTCGTCTCTATCCTCGCGGCGCCCTCGGCGAGGAGCGCGACGCCGCGCGCGTTTTGGCACTCTGTGGCGCGGGGCGGCACTCGGAGGGCATCGCCGCGCGAGGGCGGTTTCTACAAGACCACCCTGCTTCGCCCCAAATCGCCCGTGTCCAGAATGCGTGCACCACTCCAGGTGGCGGTATTCAAAGAGATTTTCCCTAGAAATAGGGAACACCGACGACGGACGGCACTTTTCGTCACAGACCGGCACTGACTCGGCCAATCACACCAATAGAAGCTGGACGCGAGGACGAGGGGTCCCGCGCCGGTACCACCACTTCGGGGCCCGCACGTCACCTGTCGCAGCAGGTCGCGCGCGTCGCTCAGCGAATCACT
>JBBRLQ010000059.1:0-20663 GCA_038231275.1 Polyangiales bacterium | reverse complement strand
GTGACGCTTCTGGAGGTCGGCGATGAGCGTCGTGGCCTCGAGCACGCCGTGCTCGTCGGCCTTGAGCACGGGTATCAGCTCGGTGTCCCAGACCTCGTCGAACGGATCGGGCCGCGTGCGCCATGGCCGTCCCGTCTTCGTTGCGCTAGGCAGCGCTCCCTGCTTCCAGGCATACGCGCTGCGCTCGCTCATGCCGGCCGCCGCAGCAGCCGTCGCGATCGTCTTTCCTTCTGCCATCTTCTTCCTCAGCAACTTGACCTGCGCGTCCGTGACCATCGGGGCTCCGGGAGCCCCGGGGCCGGCCCGGAACTCCGGGCCGGAGCCTCGCACGCGCCGTCAGAACGGCGATCAACCTGCAGAAGTAGTTGTCGTCGACCTGCAGAAGTAATTGTCGTCCATCACCGAGTCCCCAATGCGGGGAGCACGCTGCGGCGAGACCAGAATCGAACCGTGGACACGGGGATTTTCAATCCCCTGCTCTGCCATGCTGGCGCGAGCACGCGCGATCGTCGACGGCGCTTTCCCCTCCGCTGCGAGCGCCGACGGTGACCGTCGCCGAGGTGGAAATTTATGGCTCGATCGAGCCCCACACCGCAACGGGCCTTCCATCCGAATCCTTCGCGCCCGCAGCGCGACCCATTTCCTCGGCGACCACGACGGCAAGCTGGTCGCGATCGATCTGCTTCGTCGATACGCCGAGGATGATCGCCTCCCACTTGTCGGGATCGAGCACGAGACGGTAGCCGTTTGCTCCGAGAAAGCCGGTCATCGTGAGGACCGCCGTGCGCTTGTTCCCGTCGACGAAAACTTGCGTGCGCGCGAAGCCGAAGGCGTAGGTCGCGGCGACTTCGGCGATCGTTGTCATGTACCCGTTGCGCGCCGCCGTCTCAGGAGCGCCCGTCGTCGCGGCGAGCGTTGCCGGTTCGCGGACGCCATCGAGCCCGCCATGGGCTGCGAGAGCACGCGCGTGCATGTCAACCACGTCGCTCTCGTCGAGAAAGACGACGTCGTCGATCTTCACTTCGAGAGACGAGCGAGCAGAAGGGCATTGTCCGAGAGCGAGTGCTCGACCGCTAGCGCGATGCGCGCACGGCGCGCCGCGTCCTTCGCCTCGCGCACTTTGGCCGGCGTCGCATCCTCGGTGAGGCGCGGGTCGCTGGTCGGCTCGGAGTAGTTGGGCTTCGCGGTCATTTGGGAAACTCGTACTAGTGAATATATACGCCCGCCCGCGGGCAGTTGCCACTTGGCTACGCCGATCTGCATGGATCCCTTGGGACCAGGCTTCTTCATCGGGCTTGGCCTGTGCGCCACGGCGTGCCCATCGGGCTATAGCCCGGCGCTGGTGAGCAGCGCGAGGACGAGATGCCGCACCGTGGTGTTCTCGTCGAGGCGCGCTGACGGAGCTTCTTGAGCGTGCCGGCCGGCGCCCGATGAACCGTGAATGTTTCCAGACCGCGTGCGCTCCGCCGTGCATCGCTTCACCGAACGCGCCGCGCGATCCGACCGTGACCACGAGCGGCTCGATCCCGACTCCGGAGGGCTCGCTCCGAGAGCCTCGCGAGCTTCACGTGCCTAGATCAGTCCTTCGCGCACGAGCGTCCCGACGACGAGCTCGCGCACCGTTGTGTTTTCGTCTAGCGCGCGCTGGCGGAGCTTCCGCAGGGCGCCGGGAGGGACAGCAACCGTGAGGTGGCAAGATGCCGTCGACGCGATTGCCGGTTCGGGCGCCGGCTTCGACGACTTCTTCGGTGACGCTCGCAGTTCCCCTTCCCTCGCGTCCACCACGTGCTTCGCGGGCCGCTCGTCTGCAAGGAACGCCGAAGCGGCGGCTTCATCGACAGGCTTCGGCATTACGCGCGGAACAGAAAACAGAGGCTCTTTCATCAGGCGACTCGCTCCACGCCCTCGTGGGCGGCAAAGATGGCTGACACGAGCCGCCGCACGTCGCGAGCGGCATCGCTCGTTGGTGCGTGGCTAACGACGCCGCGGCCAACAAGAGCCGCCTCGCCGAACACCGTTCTCGATCCGACCGTGGTGTCGAGCGAATCGATTCCAAGCTCGGAGAGTGCACGCTCTGTTTTTTGCGCGAGCTTTGTGCGCGACGTTCGGTTGAGCACCGACCTCGCGATCACATCTTTCGACGCGCGTGCCTCTTCGATGATTTCGGCTGTCTCCCTGGCTGCCCACAAGTCGTAAGGACCCGGGGTGACCGGCAGCACCGTCATGTCCGCGGCGAGGATAGCGTTTCGCGTCTCCTTGCCCAGCCGGGCCGGCGAGTCGATACAGATCAGATCCCACGATGGGCGGAGCCGATCGACGTCGCGGCGAAGCGCGCTGCCGTCAACGGCGAAGCAAGAGGGAGTGTCGTGATTCATCTCGGCGCCTCGGGCGCAAAATGCCAGGGCGCTTCCCTGCGGGTCCGCGTCGAGAATAAGGACGCGCTGGCCGGTGCCATGAACCGCGGCAGCGACATTGGTGCAGAGCGTTGTCTTCCCGCTCCCGCCTTTCATCGAAACAAACGCCATAACAAACATGCGCGAACCCTACCCGCCCGCCCGACCCCGGGCCAAGTTGTGGGCGGTACTGCAGGGTGCCGGGGCTGCGGGACTCCGGGGCTGCGGGACTCCGGGGCTGCGGGTAAGCGGGGAATGCCGCGGCCATGATGCCGGGGCTGCGGGACTCCGGGGCTGCGGGACTCCGGGGCTGCGGGTAAGCGGGGGATGCCGGGGCCATGATGCCGGGGCTGCGGGATGCCGGGGCTGCGGGACTCCGGGCTGCGGGTAAGCGGGGAATGCCGGGGCTGCGGGATGCCGGGGCTGCGGGATGCCGGGGCTGCGGGATGCCGGGGCTGCGGGACTCCGGGCTGCGGGTAAGCGGGGCTGCGGGTAAGCGGGCGCCATCCTGGGCGGAGGAGCGCATCACGGATGCGCGCCTCATCCTCGACAACGACCCGCGCGAGAATTTTAAGTCCCCAGAGACCTGAATTCCGGTGACTTAGAAATGTCTGCTCCCCAGCACGCTCGGGAAGCACGAACCAGCGGCCTTCGCCCGAGGTCAGCCGGGGAGGGCCGGGGAGGGCCGGGTCGAGATCTACAGCACGGCGTCCCGAACGCGGCCGATTGGGATGACGTTTGTTGGCGTGGGCGCTGCGGCCAAGAGCAATGCCATCCGCAGGATGGTGCGGCGACCGTGATCGAGACCGGCAACAAGCTCGTAGAGTTGCTCCCTCGTCATCCTCGCCGCAAGCCGCACGGCATCCTCAGTGGCCCGGTCCTCGTCGCGCTGTCGCTGTTCTTGCTCCCAACGTTCTTGCTCGTCGCGCTCAGGCCTTTCGGCCTCCGCGTGAATCGCGTCGATCTCCGCCCCGGTCAGCTCGGGAAGCCCGAGGCGCGCTCTCTTGATCGCCTCTCTCGCGACGGCCTGTAGGCCTATCCGGGGAAGGTCATGGATCCGCGCGGCGAGGGCTTTGCTCGGCGTCCTCGCCGCAAACAGCAGTGCCAGCGTTGCGCGTCTCCGCAGCGACACCATCCCGAAGACATGGTGGGTAAGCCAGGAGGGCAGGGGTACCTTCGCGGCCTCTGCCGTGTTCATGACGCTTTCCTTTCGATTGCCCCAGGGAACAACTCCCCAGTCTTCGATCTCTCCCGCGCGGCCGCTTGCATCGCTGCCCGCATAGCATCAACCGACGCTTCTACACGCCTCTCCGAAGCCCGAGAAGCTGAAGCGGGGGGGATGCGCGTGGATACTCCGAAAACCTCGTCACGGGCCTGCTGAGCGGCGCGGGTGGCCTTCTTCGCCTCGGTTGCGTCGTGAGCGCGCTTGCGATCGACGTGCGCGATGAAGTGCTCGGACGTCTTGCACACGTAACGAAGGGTCGTTTGTCCCTTCGACTTGAGCATTGCGCCGGCGGCGGCTTCGCCGAACAGCGCCGTAGCGTCGCCCTCGGGCGGCAGGCTCTGAAGGATCGCCCGCGCCTTCACAACGACGTCCGCGTCGTAGGTCGCAAGCGAGGGTGCCGTCGCGAGCAGCCACGTGGGGTTGAGCGTACGGAGGATGGCGTGAAGGGCGGCAGTGACGCCAGCGTCTTCCACAGGCGTGTTGGCTGTTGTCGACGCTTCGCGCACGACCGCCTCTTTGGTTTCCGCCGTCTCGACCACTGGAGTTTGATCCATTTCTTCTTTTTCGGCGGTGCCGTTCCAGATCGGGAGGTCTTCCGAAGAAGAAGAAGGTTCTCTTAGATCTGGAGATCTTAGTTTCCCCGCAACCCCTGCGGGGGGGGGCGGAGAAACCATTGCGGGGGGGGGGGCAACGGTTTCCAGGGCCGGACGTGGCTTTGCGGGGGCGACCGTCGGTCCGTTCCCTCGCGGCCAGCGCGTCTCGAAGGCCTCGAGCGCCTCGAACGCCGAGGGGCCAAGCGAGTAGAAGATCCTCTCGGTACCGTCGGACAGGTGCTCACGACGCAAGCACAGGAACCCGCCTGCCTCGAGCGCGTGGACGAACGCCGCGACAGAGCGCAGGCTCGTGTAACCGGCTTGGCGGCCGATCCGCCGCATGCCAGGCCAGGCCTCAGGGCGGTCCCCGAGATGGTCGAGGATCACGCGGAAGACGGCCCAAGGCCCGCGCCTCATTGAACTGAAGGTGGAGTGCTCGCGCAGCTCCGACATCACGAAGCGTTCTCGTAGTCGCTCCTGGAAACGGAGGCGCTTCTTTAGGCCCGGGTCATCGCTCGTATCCAACGTCATCGCCGCGGCCGGATTCCACGTCGTCCACATCGTCGCTCTCGTTTCTCGCGGTCACGCACCAGGACCCGCCCGGTGCACCCGCAGCCCAAAGTCAGAGGATTGGCCGCTCATGCGCAGCTCGAATCGGCTTACGGAGCGGGTTTCCGCTCGACGCTTGCCACCTCGGAACCTTGTAGCCGGCGCTTCCTTTTTGGGTTGCGCGAGACATGGAGGTCCCCTACTCTGGCTTCACGTCCGGGTAAGACGATTCGCCGAGTCCTGCTGGCCAAGCCAGCCACCGCTTCCAACGGTGACAGACTCGGCGATTCGCGTTTTGTTCAGCGCTGCTTACATGTTCTTCCCCACGGTTCTCGGGATCGAGCGATAGCCCATTTTCCAGGGCCGATGTCCATCTTTCCTGCGCATGCAAGCACGGGTGATGGACGTTCAGTGATGGTTCCTAGGAATTTGCGCGCTCCATCGCCGCACGCGTGCAGGTCTTCGCGGTGTTTGTCGGTGGTCGACGCCTCAAGCATCAGAAGGGGACCGCCGAGGAGAGCTCCGACGCGGTGTAACGAGAGCGCGAGGCTGACGCCTTGCGAGGGCGCGCTTGTCTCACGGCCTCTGCGTGTTTTCGCTCGAGGTCGCGAATCAGCCGCTCGGTCTTGTCCTCGATCACCGCGAACACTTCGTGCGGGTTCTCCTCCGCGTACTTCAGGAACACCTCCGTCCGCGACATGCGGGGCATCGCCTTGATGGACCGCTTCACGCGCTCGAAGAGCGCGACGAGCTCGGCGCTGATGTTCTGGCGCACTTCATCGTCCGACTCGCTGCGACGCTCGGCGCGCGACCTATGGACGCGCGCGGCACGATGGCGCTCGCGGTTAGCGCGCTCGATGCGTCGCATGTCTTGCTGGTAGGTTTTCTCGGCAAGGTAGTCGCGGCGCGCGCACGCGATCGCCGTCGCGCACGTCGTCTTTCCGTCGCCCTTGCGAAGAAGGCACGCGTCGCGCGCGGCTTGGCGCTCTAGCCGCGCCGTGTCGTGCAGCTCCTGCAGGATACGCGCGCGCATCTCCTTGAGCCGCGCGCGGATGGTGAGCCTTTCGGAGCGGCATCGCTCGACCAGCTCCTTCATGCGCTCCTTTTTGTGGGCGTGCGCATCGCGGAGCTTCTGCCGGGTCGCGAGCAGCTTCGCGCGCTCCTTCATCTTCAAGTCGCGGTTGATGTCGCGCTGGATCCCTCGCCGTTGCTCCTTCGCTTGTTTTCGGGTGAGCACGTTCCTTCTCCTTCACGTCATCGCCGCGGCGATTTCGCGCGCGTGGTACCAAGCGCCGCTACTCGCGTGCCGCTGCCATGCGCCCACGGTCGGCGACCAATGGAAGCCGGCGCCCTTCAACTTCTTGCGCACGCCCTCCGGGGGTATCGTCGGGAACTCCACGCGCACGCGGCTGTCGGCCTCGTAGATGCGCGCGTGCCCGATCGTCTCGGCCGGCTTCTCCGGCGCCTTCGCCGCGGTCTCGAGCTGCTTGATGCGCTGCTCAAGACGACGCGCTTCGGAGCCAGCATTCTTGAACTGATAGTCGGCGATGCCCATGCGGCCGGCGAAGTCGGGCGTGAGGAGATCGCAAGCGAGGTTTTCGTTAACGCCGAGGCGCGCGAGCGACGCGCGAAGGTCGCCCTCGTTCTTCGCGGCACGGACGGCTTCGTTGACGAGCTTCCAGCGGGCGCGCTTCGTGTTCAGCTCTGCGAGCTTTGCGAGAAGCTTGTCGACAGCGTTCGGATCGTCGCTCGAGATCGCATCGTTTCGCTCGGCGAAGTCGGCGCGACGCGCAAGCTGCTCCGCTTCACGCGTCAGCTCGAACGACTTGCGGAAACCTTGGTCGATGCGCGCGATATCGCGCCTGTGGCGTTTCTCGGAGTGGTGTCCGACAAGGATCGGCTGACCCGCCGGGATCACTGACGCGATGCTGTCCGCGCGCATGAACGCCCCCGCTGCTTCGGCCTTCTTCTTGTCCGCGCGCGCGCGCATGCGGTCGACGCGTGCGGCCTTCTTCTGCTCGTACGCGTTCGGCGGACGCTCGGCTGGCACCGCCGCATCGTCCTTCCCGCGGGCCGTCACAGGCCGGTAGAACGTGGCGTTGGCGGACCAGTACGCCGCAAGGGCGGCGTCGAGCGCCGTTTTGTCGAGCGCATGGTTCGACATCGGATCGGGCGCAGGGCGTCCCCATGCGGCCGTCTTCGGGCACTTGCCATCGGAGCCGCGATGTTGCCCGCCCTTGCAGCCACAACGCGAGCAGAGGATCCGGTCGTCGTAGCCGTCACCCGTCCACGATGCCGCGGCGGGGGGCTCCACGCGGCCCGCCGCGCGTGTCGCCTTCGGCTCGGACGCTTTCGGTCTCGACACCTCGGTCGTCGCGCTGCGTTTGCGTGATCGGAGCGCGCGCTCGAGATCCCGCGTCGTCGGCGCGCCCATCGCCCGCACCGCGGCGGCCATCTCCGCCTTCGTCTCCGCGATGGCGCGGTCTGCGCCGGGGTGCAGAACCGCATGCACCTGCTCGGGGTGCGTCTCCGCATAGTGCAGGATCGCTTCGGGACGGGACTGGCCCGGTGCGGGTCGCACGCGCTCGAAGAGCGGGCCGAGGGCCCCGAGCATGGCCGCGCGCACGACGAACGTGTGCGCCGCGCCCGTGACGTGCGAGCGCGTGAGCGCCTGATGGCGCGTCCGCTCTTCACGCCCGATGCGACGCTCCTCGGCGGCGCGCTTCTTCTCCGCGGCTAGCTCGGCGCGCACGAGATCGATCGCGGAGTCGCACGCCTGCTTCGCGCGGTCCTTTTCCACGTCGCATTCGTCGCGGACGCGTTGACGCTCCGCCTCGGCGCGTTCACGGATCGCGCGCCGGCCGTCGTTCCACATCGTCTTGATCTGCACGCGCACCGCTCGCCGCTGCTCGCGGCACGTGGCGACGATCTCCTTCATCTTCGCGTTGCGCGCGGCGATGGCCGCCTTCATCTTCGCGCGCAGCGACGCGATCCGCACGCGCGCGAGGCGGCGATGCGCGCGTCGCGCGTCACGATCATGGGCGCTTCTCTTCGCGTTCTCAGCGCTTTTGCGCGCGATGTTCATGTCTCGCTCTCTCGATCGATCCGCGGACTCGGAAATTGCCGCGCACAGAGCGCGTGCGCGGCGGCACTCAGAGACTCGTTCGCGCTCGAAGGAAGCGCCACAGGCGCTTTACTATTTGGCGCGCGAGGCGCCGGAGGAGCAGACCCTCACGGGTGGGCGGCAATCTCTCGCCCGATTGGACAAACGGTGTCGCGGACGTCGCCCTTACAGGGGCGTCAATCCGCGTCAGGAAGGGCGTCGTGGGTGATTTCCTCCTTCGACGTGGGAACGTTCGCTCGCCTCGTTCTCCACCACGACGACCTCCGTCCGGCGAGCGTGCGGAGCGGCGTCGTTGTCGACCACCACGGTGGTGGAGCCGCCATCGTTGTCGATGACGATGCGGCTTACCGGCTCGGCGAGCCATGCCGCGAGGACCCGGATGATCTCCTGCGCGTCGTTCCGATTCAGATCCAGAAACTCCCCTGTGAGCTGAAAGCGGACGGCATGCGCCGACTCGGCTCGCACCTCGAGATTTCCGTATTCCCCGCGTAGCCCTCGGAAGCGCGTCAGCGTTTGCGGGTGATGCGGCGGTCGATGATGATTTTCACTCATGGTTTCCTTCCTTCGTCCTCGAGCTCGGCGTCGATGATGAGGAGCGACCGTTCCGGGGTTACGGCGTGGGTCGCGTAAGGTGTTTCGCTTTCGACGTGATCGCGGTCGTCGCCGCAGATCGCGTCCAGGAACAGACGCCCGGCTTTGACCGCCTGGTCGCCTCTTTTGCTCAAGATTGTTTTTGCTTCGTTCATGCCTGCTCCCTGAACCTTTCGCGTGCGGCTGCGTGGACGTCCCTTCAGTCATTCCCTCGTGCTTCGTCGGGGGCGCCGCGCGACTGCGCCGCTTCGCGCTTCGCCGCGGCCGCCACGTTGGGATCGCGCGAGCGCTGCGCGTACCTCATGTAGAGATCGCCCACGACGGCCTGCTGGTCCGGACCGAGAATGCTCTGGAGCTTCGTGAGCTGGTCGGGCGACAGCGAACCGAGAAGCTGGCGCAGCATCTCGTCGTTCACGATCGGCGGCACGGGGGAGCCGCCTGCCCCGAGCATTTTCCCGGCGACGACGGGGATGAGGAGATCGAGCTTGTCGCGCATGAAGTCGCTGCGCTTTTCGTCGTCCTTCGCCCGGTGGAGCGCGAGGGCGCGCTCGTGCTCGAGCATGACGAGCGATTCGCGCATGGCGGACGCCTCGCGGAGCGACGTCTCGAGCTCGGTGATGCGCCGGTCCCGCTGCTGGAGGAGCACCTTGTACTGCTCGATGATGTGCGAGGTGTGGCCGAGCGCGATCTTGGTGGCGCCTTCGGCGTGGCGCATCAGCATCGCGTTGATCCCGCTGACCGTCGGAGGCTCGGTCTCCCCACTTCGCGAGAACGTTTCGCCCTCGACGCGGAACGATTTGCGGTCGCAGTGCTCCCGCGCGATGTCCTTGAAGGCGTAGAGGACGAAGAGCGTCGGACCGCGGAGAAAGCGGCCCTCTGCCGCGGCGCGCAGGTGAATCGAGGCCGCGACGCTCTGCGCGCCGTCGCCGGGCAGGGGCGCGTTGCAGACAAGCGTCTCGCCCTCGTCGGCGCGCTGCCGAAGCGTGAGGAGCGAGCAGCCGCGTGCGATCTGCTCGTGCACCCACTGGACGAGGTCGTCGGGGACGAATGGCCCATCGTCCTGGGCGTCGAAGCCGTGGCGATCGCTTGGCGACCGCTTGGCGATCCGAGAGGTGCTTGCGTGAGACTCGTTCATCGCGTGATCTCCCGTACGGCGAGCGCGACGGCCACGACCGCTGCCGCGATGGCCACCGTCTTGATGGTGGTTTCGACCGTTCCTGTCGACGACGCACCCGGGGGCCTTGTGAGAGAAGGACCGGCGATCGGACAGAGAGGGCCGAGCTGCGCCTGCCAGGCGATCAAGTGCTCCTCGTACTGCTGGGCGGCGTCGAACTCGGCCGCGGCGTGAAACCACGAAGGATCCGCATCGGCAAAGCGCCGCCATCCGCGATAGAAATCGGACCAGCTCTGGTGGATAGACGGAGCAAGCCGCGGGCACGCGGTGACGCTGCGATCGAAGGCGCGGGCAAACGCATCGAGGCGGGCCTTGCTCGCGCGCACGTCGTCGGGCGTGACCACCGTGGGGAGGAGGCCGCTCATGAGGGATGGCTGCCTTTGAGGAGGACCACGCCGACCACAAGGACGGCCGCGCCGATGGCGAGGACCGCGGCTCCGCTCCCCGCGGATGTGGATGTTCCCGCCGACGCGGCAGGCACCGGCAGTCCTGGCGCGACGCCGCGCGCGGGTGGAAACCAGGTCTCCGCGGGCGCGGGCGCCGGCGCGGCGAACCCGGCGCTCGCCATCGCGATCGCGTCCTCCCACTCGGGAAGGACGTCCTCGAAGGCGAGGGCATTCATCCATTGCGCGGCGCCATGGGTCCACTCTTCGGCCTCGCTCTCAAACGCCGACCACGCGTGATGGAACTCTGCCCACGCGCGGCGGACGCCCTCCTCAAGCCCGGGAGCCTGAGCCGCCTTCCGCCCCACGTCTCGGACGCGCGGCCCGATGCGCGTCTTCTGCTCGCGCACAAGGTTTGGCGTCACCCACGTGGGAAGAAACGGGACGTCGCGTTTCGGAGCCGGGGAGGGGACCCCTGGGCATTGCGAGGAGAGGACCGACTTCAGATCGCGGAGCTTCCTTTCGAGCGCTTGGCCCGCGTCCATCTGCGACGACGTCAGAAAGCCATCGCTGCCAAAAAACTCACGCCATTGCGCGGCGAAGGCCTGCCACTCGCCGCGCGTCGCGGCATCGAGAGACGCCGTCCGCTGCACGATCGCGTCGACGAGGGAGACCTGCGGGTTGATGCGATCTTTGAGCGATCGCAAATCGCTGGCGACCACCACGGTGGGGAAAAGGCCGCTCATCGATGGCCGCCGCGCGCGAGGATCGATCCGAAGAGCAGAACGATGGCGCCGAGGAAGACATGGACGCCGGCGGTGACGGAACGCGGCGCGAACCTCGGCGGCGTGTCGACGGCTTGGTTGCCCGGCGCGGTCGGGTTGCCCGGCGCGGGCGGGGTAGGGGGCAGCGGGGCGAGGATCGCATCCGCGATGCGCGGCTCGAGCTCACGGAGGCGTCGCGCGTAGGCGCGCACGTTCGCCTCCGGATCGTTCACGCTGTCGCCCTCGTAATAGTGCGCGTCGTACATGGCGCGCGCCACGTCCGTGACGTCGTCGTGCTCGAGCACGGCGCGCACGCCGGGCCTCTGCACGACGAGCACCTGGAGAAACTTCCGAGCGGCTTCGGCATCCGAAGGGAAAGCCCAAAACCAGGCGAAGTGGTGTCCCCGCCCTGGAGAGCGATCGATGTGGAGCGCTTCATTGGACGCCGCGGGCAAGAGGGCGCGCGCGGCGGCGAGCGCTGTGCTGCCTCCCTCGGCGGTGATGCCCTGTCCGGCGAGCGTGGCGCGTTCGAGCGCGGAGAGCGTCCGCTTCACGATCGCTCCCCAGTTGTGCTCGCCCGTCCATCCGCGCGCGTCGCCCAGATGCGTCTCAAACTCGGCGACAGCCATCACCCGGACGAGCGAGCGCATCGTGGGCGGCAGCCCAAACAGCGAGCTCCACGCCTCGACGACGACGTGCGCCTTGCGCGCGTAGCGCGCGATCTCGTCCGCCCGCGCGGTCATGGCACCATCTCCGCTTCGAGGTAGAGGGCGGCTCCCGGCACCGGCGTGAAGGTGAGCGGCGCGGCGCTGGCCGCCCAGACGACGCCTCCTAGAAATTCTCGCGCGCTCGCCGGTCGCATGCGGAAGGGCGCTCCGGCAGGGGCGGGCGCCGCCATGCGCGGCGCGGCGCCCGCGGCTGGCAACGCTGGCCCCTCGAAGAGCATCACCCAGAGGGAGCCTGCCCCTGCGTTGAACCCCTCGACGGCGAGGACGCGCTCGGATCGCGTGCTGAGGATGCCCTGCGCGCCGGACTGCACCCGCGTCTGCGCGTTGGGTATCGTCTCGCCGTCCGTGCCGCGGGCGATGAAGGCGGCCACCTCGGCGACGACGTCGCCGGGGACGGGCAATCCTCGGACGTCCTCGAGGTGGCCTTCCACGCGGATCGCGCTTGCGGCGAGCGGGACGCGGAGCCGCCCCACGATGCGGTACTCCGCGGAGACCGTCGCCGCGCCCGCGCCCCATTCGATCGTGACGATGGCCGCGAGGTGCGGCAGCGCCGCCGGCGGCCCGGCGGTGAAGCGGGCGTCGGCGTACACGGTGAACGACGCCGACTCGTCGAGGTTCATCCACGCGAGCGTCTTCGTCGTCGAGCCGGTCAACTTCGTCCGATCGCCGAAGTTGATGTCCTGCTGGCGATGGGTCTGCGAGGCGTGCACGGGTCAACCTCCGTGGTGGCCGCGGCCCGAGAGCCACTCGGACGGATGGGGGAGCATCGCCAGAAGCTCCGGCGAAATCCCACCGAGCTCGGGCGCGGCGCCCACCTCGAAGTGCTCCTCCCCGCCCACCGCGTAGGCCGGCGGCTCTTCGCCGCCGACTTCGTAGTCGCCGCCCACGGCGAGCGCGAAGGGCTCCTCACCTCCGACCACGTACGCCGTGGGCTGTTCGCCGCCGACCGCGTACGCGACGGGCTCCTCCCCGCCGAGGGTGACGTGCCGACCTGGAAGGCCCCACGCGCGCATGTCGTCGCCCGACCACTCTCCTCCGACGCCGAGCGCCCGGCCCGCCATCTCGCCGAGCTTCGGAGCGAGCGGACCGGAAAGTCGCGCGCCACTGCCGACCAGACGCTGCGCTTCGCCGAGAAGATGCGAGCCCGCCTGTCCTGCAAAGCGATCGACGTAGTGGCTCGCGAGCGCGGCGCCGGCGTTTTGAATCGACACCTTCTTGGCGACAATGCGGGCGAGGGTGTCAAACACGTCGCGCGGAAAGCCGGCGGGCGCGCGGCTGCGCGCCGCCGCAAGCGCGGCGTCGGTCACGTTGCCGGACTTCGCCAGCTCCATGACTGCGCCGACGATCGCGTCGGTCACCGAGCGGATGCCGATGGGGATGGGGATCGCTCCGTAGGCCGCGTGGATGGCGATCTCGAGAGGACTTCCGCCGTCGAGCGCGGCGAGCCCTGCTTCGAGCCCCGCGCTGATGCCGGTGCCAATGCCGGGAATGAGCGACGCTACGCCTTGGAAGGTGTGCAGATCGCTCGCGACCATCTCTTTCAGCGCGTGGAGATCGCCGCGCTGGACCGCGGCGATCATGTGGTCAAACTTCTGGAACGGCGAAATCGTCGCGACGACGTTGCCGACCCCGGGCACGTTTTTCAGCACGTGCATGGGCACATCGACGACTCTCGCGACGAGCCGCGAGCCGTCGAGCAGGGCGTCTCCGATGTGGCGCGCGGCGCCGACGCCGGATTTGGCGGCTTGGCCGATCGTGTGAATGAACTGCTTGGCGGTCAGGTCGCCGAGGCGTGCGCGCGCGACGACGCGCGCGGCGTTGCTGATGTCGTTTCTGAGATGCGCCGGGAGAAAGGGCGTGATCTGCGAGATGCCATTCATCGCGTGCGAGACCGCATCGCGCGTGAGGTGCAGAGCGGGGCGCGCCACGGTGGTGACGGCCTTCGAAGCGGTGTTGAACGTGGTGTCGGCGGCCTTGCTGACGAAGTTTCCGATGTCGCCGAAGATGCCGCCGACCATGATCTGCGACGGGTGCAGTCCGCGCTTCGCGAGCGCCTCGCGGCGGAGGATGTCCGGGTGAAGGCCGCGGTCCATCTCAAACACGAGATGAAGCGGGCCGAGGGGCGATAGCGGCGCCGTGATGGTGGCAAGGACGCGCTTTTGACGGGTGAGGACGACGCTGAACGTCCCCTCCGTGAGGGTCACATCGTGCTGTCGAATCGCGGTCATGAGGGTCACGCGCGCGCCGCGGTGGGCGCTCCGTTGGTAGGGGTGGTGGCGGTGCTCCAGGACGGCGGGAGCTGGAGGACGTCGCCGGGTTGCAGACTTTTGAAGTTGCCGTTGGGCGCTTTGGGTTTTTGCGGGTTGGCGGCGACGAGCTCGGGCCATCGGGACTCCGTGCCGGTGAGCCGCTTGGCGATGCGGCTCGGCGAGTCCCCCGCCACGACGCGGTAGGTGGATCCGCCGCTCGTCGGCGCGCCGCGCGGCGGCGCTGCGGGCTTCGACGCGGCGCCAGGCGCCGCCACCACCAGGATGCCGACGGCATTGGCTTTGGCGAGGAGAACGCCTGCTGCGATCGGATACGTCGCCATGATGGAGGCGGCGAAGCCTCGAAGCGTGGCTGGATCGCTTTCGGTCGCGAGTGCCGTCAGCACCGCCTGCGCGACGTTGGCGGGCATGCCTGGGTCGAGAGCCGCGGCGCCCGGCGGAACGAGAGCTCCGGCAGGAGCCGCCGACGGAGTCGGCGCGGGCGAAGTCGGTGGAGGGTTCGGCGCCTTGGCCGGGGCCAAGACGAGCTCGCGATCGGGCCACGAAGAAGGGATGACGAGCTCTTCGCCCGGCAGGAGGCTCTTGAAGTTTCCGTCGGCCGCCCGCCGCTTGTTCGGGTTCGCGGCGACGAGCTCCTTCCACGCGCTTTCGGGCTGCCCGTATTTCTTTGCGATCTTGATCGGGAAGTCCCCGCTCTGCACCTTGTACGTGCGCTTCCCGGAGGCCGGCGGCGGGAGCGAGGAGGGAAGCGGCGGAGAGAAGGGCACCGGGAACGCCGGGCTTGCGGGGATTGCGGGGGCCGGCGCCGGAGCTGGAATCGCGGGCGGCCGAGGGCCAAGAAGGAGGGTCGCGATCGCGTCCGCCTTGGTGGTGAGAAGGAGTGCGGCTTTCGGGTAGCGAGCGGCGACGGCGTGGGCGAGTTGACGGAGCTTGTCGGGGTCGGTCTCGCTGCTGAGGGCCGTCACGATGCGCGCTTGATCCTCGGGCGTCATGCCGGCGTCGAGCAGGCCGGGTCCCGAGGGGAGGGGGAACGAAGGCACGGGGAAGGACGGAACGGGCAAGGAGGGAGGCAGAGGGGCGCTGGGCGCAGGCTCCGGACTCGGCTGCGCCCGCGGCGCCGGCATCACGTTCGCCTTCGCAAGCAGCAGCGTGGCCGCGGACGGAAACGACGCTTGCAGCGCGTTTCCGAACTCCCGCAGCCTGCTGGGATCGTTTTCCGTCATGAGCGCTTGCGCCACTTGCATCGCAAGCTCCGGCGGCATGTTCGGATCGAGGCCGGGGATGCGCAGCGAAGGCGCGGGCCCAGGCGCGGGGGCAGGCGCAGGGGCAGGGGAGGGCACGCTCGGGAGTCCCATCGAGGCTGGCCGCCCGGGTTGTTGCGGCGTGAGGCTGCGAAGAAACGCGGCACGCATGCGGAGCGCGGCTTGGGCAAGCGGGAAGCTGCCAAGCTGCGCGGCGAACGTCTCGATCACGGCCGGATCGCTCCCGCTCGTGAGCAGCTCCACGACGTTGAAGCGGACGTTGTCGGGAAGGTTCGCGTCGAGCCCGTCGACGGGCAGCGCCGCCGCGGGCGACGACGGGTGAGGGATACCCATCGGGACGGAAGCCGGAGGAAGGGCCGCGGGCGCAGGCGCTCCCGTCCCCATGCGACGAAGGACGGCGGCCTTCGTGCGCAGGTACCCCGCGGCGTAGGGATAACGGCTCTCGAGCCCGCTCGCGAAGGCTTCGAGATGCGACGGATCATTCTCACCGTGGAGGGCCGCTTCGATCTGCGCGCGAAGCAGCGGGTTGAGATCGGGATCGAGGTTGTACGGAGAGCGGGCGGGCTTCGGCGTCTTCGCCGACCCGTTCGAGGCGACGAGAGCCAACGTCACCGCCCCCATGAGAAGCAGCACAAAGGGCATCGGTATTCTCCTGGTTCAGTGCATTCCGAGCACACGCGAAGGATCTTCGAGACTGCCGTCGAGGCGCCGAACGGCGACGTGATAGAGGACGCCGTCGTCTCTGGCGGCGCACTTCAGAAAGGGATGCGCATGCTCTCCGGCGCGCACGCGGAGCTCGGCGATGCGCCAGCACGCAAGGTCCTCGCAATCGCCGGTTCCGCGGGCGAGCGTCTCGGGGATGTCTTGCCAGTCTTCCTCGCCGGGAGGCTCTTCGACGTAGCGAATGCCGCTCGCGTAGAGTCCCGGCGTCTGCGGACGCGCGCGCAAGTACGCGACGTTGGTAGCGATGAGCGCCTCGAAGAGGAGCATCAGCACGTTCTCGCGCTCCGCCCGGGCGGCGGTCTCGAACGATCGCAAGCAAAAGCGCGGCGAGTACACGAGGAGCGGGCTCCTTCAGGTCATGACGGCGCCGTAGAGCACCGCGAGAAAGTTCGAGGGCGCGGCCGAGATGTTGCGCACGCGAATCGTGATCGTCGTCCCTGGCGCCGCCGTGTCGAACTCCATCTTGGTGTCGACCGCGAGCGCGCTGAACGCTTCGGCGCTCATCTCTCCGGTTGCTGCGAGCTGCGCGGCCGTCCCTACTTTGATGTCGACGATCACGAAGTCCTTGCAGATGGAGTTCGCCACGGCGAGCCGCTTGCCCTTGAAGAGCACCTGCGGCTTCACCTCGATTTCGATCGGTGGCCCCGGCGGAATCCCGAACGCGGAGAAACCGATAGGAAAGTCGCGCGACTTCGTCAGGGGCTCGCTCACGATGTGCCGAGGCGGAGGCGGAGGGCCGGGCGCATGCGCGGGCGCGTAGTGCGGCGGAGGCGGAGGCGCGTAATGCGCGTGCGGGTGGTGCTGCGGATGGTGCCCGTGATGCTGCGGCGGCGGGTAGTAAGCCTGCGGCGGCGGCCCGTACGGGTGGGGAGGAGGCCCGTAGGGCTGGTGGGGATGGGGCGAGGGCTCGCCTCCCACCATCAACTTGTCGTAGTCAGGCTCCGCGCCCACGATCATCTGTCGTCCGTCCATGGTGGTCCGTCCTTCTTGGTTGGGGGGCGTTCACGTCAGCGTTGCGGCGGCGCGAAATTCTGAGGAACAAAGGGTTGCTGCGGGGCCGCCGGCGCCGCCGGGGCCGCGTGCGGGAACACCGGCTGCGCCGGGTTGGCGAAGAGCCACGGCGGCGCCTGTCCGCCGAACTGCCCTGGGGCCCGCGCGTGCTGCTTGCTCGCGGCGGCGGCTCCAATCTGCGCGCCCGTGCGGTAGCCGCACGCGGCGAGCGCGCCCGTTCCAAGATTGTGCCCGTGCTCGGCGTACTTGCCGAGGCCGCCAAGGAAGGCGACGCCATGCAGGACGACCGCCGCGCCAAGGTCCACAGGGACGCCGCCGAACGCCAGCTCGCCGTTTTCGCCCCAGCGACCGTTCGCGTACCCGAATGCGAACGAGGTGCCGCTCACCTCGGCGATCTGAATGCCCGTCGCGATCGCGCTCTCCGCCTTCTCGCGGATCTTCGCCATGGTGAGCTGGGCACGTTCGACCTTGTTGTGAGCCTGTTCCAGCATCTCGCGTGCGTGCGAGACGTTCGTCATCGTAAACGCCATGTCAGCGCCTCCTGGTGGGTGATGGGCGGGCTAGCGCGCGCTCGGTGCGGCGCGCTTCCGTTGTCTTCCTGTAATGGACGTGCGGAACGCGCTGCGCAATCCATGTCCCGCCGATTGAGGCACGCCCTTCGACCGCTTTTCGACCGCCTCGTGAAGAACGGCTCGGCAATTCTCGAGGGAGCCGCGACCGCTTTTCCGGCCGGCCGATCGTACGCAACTGTCATGGCGAGGGGCCGACAGGCGTTAGGTGAGGAGCAGCAACACTTGATGCGACGCGCGTCGGTCCTAGACCGCGGGGCGCTCCTTACCGTCGGAGTCACATGTCGTTTGCAAAGACCTTCTGGCTTAAGAGCAAAGGCGTCGAGCGCCTTCTTGGAATCGATCGGAGCAAAGTGCGGAGGATGAAAGCGGCGGGGGATTTGCCGTTCGTGTGCGACGAGCGAGGAGTCGCTCACTTTCCGCGCAAGGAAGTCGAAGAGATGGCGCAAGCGAAGGGACGCATCATCGGCGTCGCCCCCGGACCGGTCGTCGCCAAGGCGTTCGCGCTCTTCGCCCAAGGCAAAACTTGGCAGGAAGTGGTGATCGCACTGGGTCAAGATCCCCGACACGCCCAGCCCGTTGAGGTCGTGCGCACGCTCCACGCGCAGTTTCTCGACCAGGACAAGCGCCCTCCGCCCGTCGCGCGCCCGAAGCGGGCGGCCGCGTCAGAAGGCGTCGTGGACGCCGAGGTCTACGCGGGCCAAGACGTGGACCAATGGCAACAAGAGCAGGCCGACGCCGCGCTCCACGCGCAGGCGCAGCACGACAGAGAGCAGCGGGCGTGGGAGGAGGAGCAACGAAAGCGCAACGAAGCCATCACGCGCAGCGTCGTCACCCACCCCGCGTCTTCGGCTCGCGAGCCGTCGCCGACCGGTGAGCGCCACTTCGCCGATCTGATGGCCTTGCTGCCTGATTTCGCGCGTACGCGCCGTTCGTCGTAGTAGTGACCTCACAAACTCCTTTGGCTATTTCGTGAACTTCGCCGACGCCGACCCACCGTGCGGTGTGTCCTTCCGGCGCCTAGCCGACGGCGCGCTCGTGCGGTGCATCCTCAAGGCCGGCCATTCCTGCGCCCACGCATTCGGCGCGGGCGTTTGCTCAGACGCGCCCGCTCGAGACGCTTGCGTGCATGACATGACCGAGATGCGTGCGGCTACAGCGAGCTTCCCGGCGCAGTCCTAAGGCGCCACTTGAGCGCCTGGCGAAGGAACGCAGTCATCCGAGCCGTCGTCGTCCCGGCTGCTTGATCGAAGACAACGGGAGCGGGGATGGAGAAGAGGCAGCGACGACGGGATCGCCGGCGGACAGTTCACGAGAACCACGTACCCTTGGTGCCGTGAGCGTGTCTGGCTACGATTTCGATCCTGTCGCACTGGCACAAGAGGTCCCCGACGCGGGGACGTTCGAGCGCGTCGTGCTCGAAGCGCTTCGGTCGTCCGTTGGTTTTGACGCCGCGTTTTTCGCCACGAAGGGCGCACCTACGACGACCATCAACGTCGACGCCGCGAGGCTCGACGCAGCGATCCTGCGCATCGACTACCAGAGCGAGATCGCGCCGACGAAGGCCACTGCCATCGCCGCGCGCGGCGTCGCCGTGGACACGCGCGTTCTCGGTGAGCTAGCGGTTCGTGAGTTCGCCTACCATCGCGACTTCGCCGCTCCGATCGGAGGACGCCACTCGATGCTCGCCTTCCTCGCCGTTCGAGGAAGCCCCATCGGCGGGCTCATGCTCGGTCGCTGCGGGGGTGCGTTCTCGGACAATCACATCGCGGCCGTCGAGAGGCTGCTACCCCGGCTGGCGATTGCGCGGGCGTCCTTCGGCGTTCGCGCGCAGACATGGTCAGGCGGCCAGCTGCCCAAGTCCGCTTCGCGCGGCATCGCACGCGTCGCCGATTTGATCCGTGGGGAACGCGTTCTCGAGCGCGTCTCCGATGGCGAGCGCACCATTGTCGTTCGTGATCGTGGCGGGCATCGGGAGATGGTCTTCGAGGACACGTCCGGCGAGATCGTCTGGTCGCGCGCTTCCATCCTGCAACCCGACCGATCGGGATGGTTCTACATCGACCTGCTTCTCCTCGCCGCGACGCGCGCGCAAAGGCGGCGCAGGGTGCTCTGCGTCGGCAGTGGGGGCGGGGTCGGCGTTCGACAACTGGCGAGCGTATGTCCGGGCGTCGCGCTCGATCTCGTCGAGTCCGATCCGCTGGTGATCGACCTTGCGAGGCGCTGGTTCGGCCTGGGGGACATCCCGAACCTATCCATCACCATCGACGATGGCGCGGCGTTTATCCGTCAAGCACCCGCGGCCACGTGGGATGCGATCGTTGTAGACGCCTTCGACGGCCGAGAGCTCGCTGCGCCCTTCGCCAGTCGCGCGTTCTTCGCCGACGTCCGTCGCGCGCTTCGCCCGGGCGGAGGCTTCGCGATCAACGTCATCGGGGTGCTCGGCGGAGCTGGCATCCTCCAAGAGGTGGAGCGCGCGATGCGCGCTGAGTTCGACGACGTACGACTCGTTCCCGTGCTCGATCCAGGCGAAGCGTATGCGCCGATGGCGCAGCGCAACGTCGTGGTGCTCGCCCGTTCTTCTATGCGCGCGTAGCGGCTCCCGAGAAGCGCTACCGACTACGCGACGTGCGACGTGCGCTCGAGGAAAGCGCTCGAAGAGCATGCCGAGATCGCCGGATCGCCTCGGGCCCTAGGCACTCACGTAACAGGCGCTCGAGTCGGTCGGGCGCGCGTGACGCGACGTGGTGGCTAGAGGCGTGGCCTAGGGTCGCCTGGACGAGGTGGACGGGGGCGCCGCGGTCGAGGGCGTGCGAGGCGTGGCTGTGGCGCAATCAGTGCGGGCTCACGGGCCGCTTGATGCCCGCAGCGACCGCCATCTCCCGGGGTCGAACGCACGATTGTGCTTCCTACGAGCTCGCGATGGTTGTCGCCTTACTCCACGCTGGGCGTGAAGCCGGTAGCGATGCCGCCGGCCGGCCGGTTCGGCTCCCGATTCAGAGTGCGCTCTCGCTGGCGAAGACCTCGGCCTCCGAAGCCGCGGTCGCGGCACGTTCGAGCCACCGCGTCAGCGTCGCGAACTCGGAGCACGAAGCGAGACGGGCGCATCCGACCTCGCTCAGAGGCAACGAGCGCGCCCCGAGGACGCGCACGATGGCGGTACGCAATCCGTCGCGTCCTTGCTCGCGTCCTTGCTCGATCAATTGTTCGGCGGCGTTCACGACGTCCTCGGCTCCCTGGGGTCCTGCGACCCCCAGAAGAATACTCCGGATGTCCTCGGCAGCAACCTCGGGAGGTGCCACGCGCC
>JBBRLQ010000058.1:0-26838 GCA_038231275.1 Polyangiales bacterium | reverse complement strand
CGGCGGCGCGGTTTGGCACCTCGATGTCGGCCCATCGCATCCTGGGGCTGGAGCAGGTCCCAAGGGTTCGGCTGTTCGCCGATTAAAGCGGTACGCGAGCTGGGTTTAAAACGTCGTGAGACAGTTTGGTCCCTATCTGCCGTGGGCGAAGGATACTTGAGAGGAGCTGACCATAGTACGAGAGGACCTGGTTGGACGCGCCTCTAGTGATCCAGTTGTCACGCCAGTGGCACAGCTGGGTAGCTATGCGCGGAACGGATAACCGCTGAAAGCATCTAAGCGGGAAGCCGGCCTCAAGACAAGGTATCCCAGGCGCAAGCCTCTAAAGACCCCTTGAAGACTACAAGGTTGATAGGCCCGGTGTGGACGTGTCGCAAGACACTGAGCTGACGGGTACTAATAGGTCGTGCGGCTTGATCATGTCTCTAAGGTAAGTATCGAGACCTCGCACCCAGGATTCGGGTTGCGAAGTCCTCGCTCGACTCAATCAGATGAGTCGGAGCTGAGTTAGGACGAAACGATCAGCACAAAAGACTGAGAGATCGTCGGAACCCAACAGTTTCCGGTGGTGATTTCGAAGAGGCCACACCCGATCCCATCCCGAACTCGGAAGTTAAGCTCTTCGGAGCCGATGGTACTGCACGGGAAGCCGTGTGGGAGAGTAGGACGCCGCCGGGATTTTTTATGCGCCCCTCGAGGACGCGAAAATCCCCAAAATGCCCGTGACGCCAACGCGTTGCGGGCTTTTTGCTTTTGTCCGGCTCGCGTGAGGTCGGGCCTGCTCGTGTCAGCTCGCCTTCAGCCGGTAGCAGCCGCCGTCGCAGCCGGTCTCGACGACTAGCGCAGCGTCGGTCTGCTGAGGGGTTTCCGCGCCACCGAGGAACAGATATCCGTCGGACCGATCGTTGGCCTCAAGTACTACTGGCCGGTGCACGTCGGTCACCGCGTTGGGACCTCTAGTGGATGCGCCGATCGCGACGATCGTCACGCGCGACGAGGGCATCGCGCGTGGCGGCACCACGAGCGCGCTCACACGGGGCGCCGGCGGGGCCGCTGCCTTGGGAGGCCGCGCCGAGCCCGCCGTGATCCCCCTCAATCGACGCGCCAAGTCCGCGTGTAGCCGGGCGATCACCTCCGTCGCCGGACCTAAGAGCGATTGGCCGACGTAGTCGCTCGCGCCCTGCGTGAGCGCGTCGATCGCGAGCGCCTCCGTCTCCGGCGTGGCGCTGAACATGATGACGCGGAGATTGGGATGGGTTCTTCGCAGGGCGCCCAACGTCGCAAGAACCGTCCATCTCGGGCATCTCCACGTCGAGGACGACGACGTCGGGGTTCACCTGCGGCACGCGCTGGAGCGCGATCTTTCCGCTGGCGGCGACCCCGACGACCTCCACTTCCGGGATGCCCTCGAGCGCTTGCCCGAGCAAGCGCCGGGCAAGCACCGAGTCGTCGATAATCAGGACACGAACGCGGCTCATGGGACGAATCCTTCTCTAGGGTCGCGCTCGGAGGTCCCTGCCCGCGGGACTAGCTCGAGCTCGCGATCGTCGCGAGCTCGGTCGCGAGCCGCGCGAGCTCCTGTGCGGCGCCGCGCGCGTCGGTCGCGCCTCGGGTCGTCTCCGCCGCGGTGCGCGCGACCGAGCCGATGTTCCTCGCGATCTCCTCGCTGCCCTGCGCGGCCTCGAGCACGTTGCGGCTGATCTCGTTCGTCGTCGCCGTTTGCTCTTCGACGGCGCTCGCGATCGTGGTCTGAAGATCGTTGATCTGGTTGATGATGGCGGTGATCTGTCCGATCGCTCCGATCGCGCCGCGGGCGTCGGCCTGGATAGCCTCGATCCGCTGACTGTCGTCGGAGGCCTTGGCGGTCTCGCGCGCGAGCTCCTTCACCTCGTTCGCCACGACCGCGAAGCCCCTACCGGCGTCGCCTGCGCGCGCCGCTTCGATCGTCGCGTTGAGCGCGAGGAGGTTGGTCTGCTGGGCAATCGACGTGATGACCTTGATCACCTTGCCGATGTCCGCGCTGCTCTCGCCGAGGCGCGAGATCGTGGTGTTCGTCGTCTCGGCCATCTTCACCGCGCTGCCGCGTCTCGACGACGCCGCGACGCGGATTTCGAAGGTGCGTCAAAAAACGGTCGGTCCGGCGCAGGCCGTCCGACGCGGCTTTGGCGGTTACGTCAGGCCCGTCGAGCGTTACTCTCGTGGAGCATGCGTCTTTCGCGGCGGACGTGGATCGTGTCGGGCGCCCTCGCGGTGCTCGCGCTCGCTGCCGCGTTGAGCTTCTCCCCGCTCGTTCGGGCGAAGATCGCCGCGGAAGCTGCCCGCCGCAAGCTCGACGTCGAGGTCGGCACCGTGCGCCCCGGATTCTTCTCGCTGACCCTCCGCGACGTACATGTGCGCTTGCAAAACGTGCGCGGCGTCGACGTTCGCCTTCCGGAGATCCGCGTCGAATTGAGCGCATCTCTCAAGCCGCGCGAGCTCGTCGCGCAGGGGGGAACGGTTTCGCTCGAGGGGAGCCCCGAAGAGCTCCGTGACGCGATTCGCGCCTGGCGTGGCGAGGGAACGGCGGGCGGCGGCGGAGGCGGCTCGACGCCTTGGCGCGCCGAAGGGATCGCGATCACGTGGAGCCCGACCGCCGGCGCACCGCCGAGCCTCACGAGCCAAGGCGTTTCGGTCGAGCGGAGCGACGACGGGTACCGCATCGCGCTGGAGGGGGCCAAGGCGAGCGACGGGGATGCTCACGCGGAGCTCGCGACGCTGAGCGTTCAGCTCGAGCCGAGCGGCGCATTGAAGAGCGCGAAGGTCGGGCGTGTGCAGCTCTCGTACGATCTCGCGCTCGGCCCCGATCCTTCTGCGGCGCCCGCGGTGAGCCCGCTCGATCCGGCGCCGCCTCCGCTGCCGGTCGTTCTCCCCTCCAAGCGCCGCGGTGCGCGCCCGGCGGCTCCCTCACCGGTCGCGGCGACGCCGTCGAGCGCACCGCCCCTCTTGCCGCTCCCCGATCTGCACGCGCTTCGCCACAAGGCGGGGACGATCGCGGCGCTGCTCGCGTCGCGCATCCCCGAAGGGGCGCTGGTGGAAGTGGACGGCCTCGAGCTGTCTCTCGGAGTTCGCGGCGACCGCATCGCGCTCGGCCCCGGCCCTTTCCGATTCGAGCGAACGCACGACGACGTACGCGTGTCCTTCGCCACCGGCGACGCCGCGTCGGCCAACGCCGCCACCCGCCTCTCTCTCGAGGGCACGCTGCCGCTCGCGGGGGGGGACGTCGTGGTCGATCTCTCCGGCGGCCCCGTGGCGCTCTCGCTCCTCGGCGTGAAAAACGGCGCGATGGGCCTCACGGACGTCGATCGCGCGACCTTGGCCGGCAAGGGGCGCGTGGTGATCGCGGCGGCGGGCGACGCGATGACCTTCGACGTCGACGTCAAGGTGCGCGGTGTCGCGATCCGTCACGCCAAGCTCGCGTCCGACACGCTGCGCGGGCTCGATTTCGGCGTCGCCGCGCGCGGCCTCCTCGACGACAAGGGGCAGCTCCGGCTCGACGACGGAGAGATCTCGATGGGTGCGCTGCACCTGCACGGCCGCGGGGCATTGGAAGAGACGCCCGATCACGTCTCGGCGGCGCTCAGCTTCGACGTGCCCGGCGCGGCGTGCCAGCAGCTCTTCGACAGCGTCCCCAGCGCGCTACTCCCCACGCTGCGCGGCACGCGAATGGCGGGGACCTTCGGCGCGCGAGGCCGGCTGGCCTTCGACAGCCGCAAGCTCGACGATCTCGCGCTCGACTACTCGATCGCCGACGAGTGCCGGATGATCGCGGTCCCCGGCGATCTGTCGCGCGATCGCTTCACGCAGCCGTTCTCGCACCACGTCTACACGCCGGACGGGAAGATCGAGGAAGAGCAGACCGGCCCCGGCACCACGGCGTGGACCGATCTCGACCACATCAGCCCGTTCATGCAGGTCGCCGTGCTCACGACCGAGGACGGCGCGTTCCCGCACCACAAGGGATTCAACCACGCCGCCATCCGCAGCTCGCTGGTGGCCAACCTGAAGGCACGCAAATTCCAGCGCGGCGCCAGCACCATCACGATGCAGCTCGCGAAGAACCTGTTTCTGCTGCGTGACAAGACCCTCTCGCGCAAGCTCGAGGAGGTGATCTTGACGGATTATCTCGAACAGATTTTTCGCAAAGACGACATGATGGAACTGTATTTGAACATCATCGAGTTCGGCCCCAATCTCTACGGCGTGACGCGCGCAGCAGAGCACTATTTCGGCCGAAAGCCCGAGGAGCTGAACCTCGCTGAGTGCCTTTATCTATCGTCAATCATGCCGTCCCCCATCAAAAATTATCGCATCTACGAGAAGGGAGAGGTCCCCGAGTCGTGGATGAGGCACGTGCGTCAATTGATGGAGATCGCCGAACGGACGGGCAAGATCACGAAGGCGGAGCTCGCCGAAGCGCTCACCGAGACGATCTCGTTCCACCACGGGGGCGCCCCGTCGCCGCCGCCGCGCCCGCCGGTTGGCGTCATTCACGTCACGAGCGACGACGAAGCGCAGTGGCAGCAGAACTGAATCCCTCGGCAAGGCCTCCGTTCACTTCTTGCCGAGTGCCCGCAGCCCCGCGAAGAACGATCGCAAGCGCGCCGCCGATTCGTCGGCCAAGACGCCGCGCGTGAGCGCGAAGGAGTGGTTCATCTTTCCGTCGACGCCCACCGAGTAGAGGCTCGTCACGGCGCCGCCTTTGGGATCGTCGCAGCCGTACACGAGGTGGGCGACCCGCGCGTGGACGAGCGCGCCGGCGCACATCGGGCACGGCTCGAGCGTCACGTACGCCGTCACGCCCTCGAGGCGGAAGCTGCCGAGCTTCGCCGCCGCCGCGCGCACGGCGATCATCTCGGCGTGCGCCGTGGGGTCTTGCGTCGCCTCGCGGAGGTTGTGTCCGCGCGCGAGCTCCGCCCCGTCCGCGCCGACGAGGACGCAGCCGACCGGCACCTCTCCCATCACCGCGGCCGCGTCGGCCTCCGCGAGCGCCGCGCGCATCCACTCCTCGTGGGTCATCGCTGGCGCGCCCGGGAAGATTCGAACTTCCGACCCTTGGTTCCGTAGACCAATGCTCTATCCAGCTGAGCTACGGGCGCGTTACGTCTCGCGCGCCCCAAGAAAAGGGGCGAAGCGCGCGGCACCATACTCGCGCCATGGATAAGGTCAACGCTCTTGTCGGCGCCTCTTGGACTCCGTGAAAATCACGCGCCGGTGCGCCTATTTGCCTACATCGCAAAACGTGCGGGCCACCGCGCCGATCGCGACCCCTCTGCCTCGCCGCGTCCGCTCCTTCGCTCCGCGCGCAGGTTTTCCACACCGTGGTAACTGTCCTAAACAACGACAAAATATATGAATTCCCGCGTGCTCCTTGGCCTGGCACGTGAGGTGCTCAAGGCAGTGCAGCGACGCAGAGGACTGTGGGCTGCGGCCCTTTGCCCGATCCCACCTCCCTTCGGGATCGGAAACGCGCTTTCAGACTCGCTTGTCCTTGCTTGATCCTTAGTAGCTTCGACTTTTTGGCTTCGCTGCTCGCTTCGATCGACCGCTTACCTCTTCTCTTTGTTCCGGCTCTTGTTCCTGCTTCACGTTCTTCGCGTGCCTTCTTTCTCTTCTTTTCTCGGCTTCACGGCTCTTCCCGATCGTTCCGAGCTTTCGCGTGGCGCGCATCGTCTTCCTCCCCAGCTTGAACGCGGGGCGGAGCGAGCGCGCCACGATGCTTTTGTGGGTCTGATGCTACGGTGAAGAGGATGAGACGCGCTCTCGCGCCCACGCTTGCACTCGCGCTTCTGGCCCTCGCCGCGACCCTGACGACCTCGGCCGATGCCGCGGACACGGCGCGGGGCGGCGGGGGTGCAGCACCGGGGTGGCTCGGTGTCGCGATGGACCCTGGCGGTCTCGCGGGCGTTGGCGTCCGGCACGTCGTGCGGTCGTCGCCTGCGGAGAAGGCAGGGCTGAAGGAGGGGGACAAGATCGTGAAGATTGACGGCGGCGGCGTCCTGCGCGCCGTCGACGTCACGCGCGCAGTCGCCGCGCACGTCGCGGGCGAGACGGTGGCGGTGGCCGTGCAGCGCGGTGACAAGGAGATGAAGCTCACTGTCACGCTCGAGCCGCGCCCGACCGCCGACGAGATGCTGCGCATGGATCACCTCGGGGCCATCGCGCCGGCGTGGAAGAACGTCGCGCCGCTCGGCGCTGCTCCCAAGTCGCTCGCGGAGCTTCGTGGGCGCGTCGTCGTGCTCGATTTCTGGGCCACGTGGTGCGGCCCGTGCCGCCTCGTCGCGCCGCGGCTGTCGGCGATGCAGGCGCGCTTCGGCGCGCAGGGGCTCACGGTCGTCGGCATCACCACGGACGAGGCCGAGGTGGCGGCGGCGTTCGCGCAGCGCTCCGACATGAAGTACCCGAGCGTCGTCGATGGTCAGGGGGACACGTCGCGCACGTACGGCATCGCGAATCTGCCGACGCTCTTCGTCCTCGACAAGCGCGGCGTCGTGCGCGACGTCTCGGTCGGCTTCGATCCCTCGCACGACGCGGCTGTCGAGCAGCTCGTGAAGACGCTCCTCGCCGAGCCGGCGCCGTAGGCTGCTCGCGCCGTGGCCGATCCGCGGGCGATCACGCGCGTCCTCGACGAGCTCGTCTGGTCGCTCCGACGCGCGGGGCTCTCCATCGCGACGTCGCAGGCGATCGACGTGGCGCGCGCCGTCGTGGCGGTGGGGCTCGAGGATCGGTGGGCGGTGCGGGAGGCGATCGCCTGCGTCGTCGTCCATGACGCGAAGGAGCGCGGGCGCTTCGAGGCGGCGTTCGACGCGTTCTTCGGCCCAGGCGCGTCGCGCGCGACGTTGTGGGAGCGCCTCGCTGCCCAGGGCTTCGCGGAGGACGAGCTCACGCATTTGCGCGCGCTGCTGACGGAGATGGCGCGTGGTGCGGTGGACGGCGGCGGCGCGTTCGCCACGCTGCTCGATCGCGGCGCGGAGCTCGATCGGATGCTTCAGCTCGCCGGCGTCGTGCGCACGCTCGACGGGATGAGGAGCCAGCTCCAGGCCGGCTTCTACACGCACCGCGTCCTCGATCAGCTCGGGGTGCCGAAGAGCTACCACGCCCTGGCGGCGGTTCGTGCGGCGCTCGTCGATGCGCTCGGCGCGCGCGGTGAGGCGCTCGCCGACGCCCTTCGCGCAGAGCTCGACCGGGCCGCCGAAGAGGTCCGCGCCCACGTCCGCGCCACCTTCGCCCGTCGCGAACGCGAGCTCTCGGAGCTCGCCGGGGCGCGCAACGTCGAGACAAAAGACTTCGCGACGCTCACCGACGCCGAGGTCGAAGAGGTGCGCCGCGCCGTCCGGGTCTTCGTCGAGCGACTCCGCGGGAGCGAGCACGTGCGCGCGCGGCGGGCGAGGCGCGGGCGCATCGACGTGCACCGCACCCTCCGCCGCGCCCTCCGCACTGGCGGCGTGCCGTTCGCGCCCGCGCGCAAAGACCGCCGCCGCGACAAGGCCCGCCTCATGCTGCTCTGCGACGTCAGCGACTCCGTGCGCGCGGTGGCGCGCTTCACGTTGGAGCTCACCTACAGCGCGCAAGAGCTCTTCGAGCGCACGCGCAGCTTCGTCTTCGTCAGCGAGCTCGGCGAGACGACGGCGCTCTTCGCGCGCAAACCGCTCGGCGTTGCGCTCGGCGTCGCGTACGGTGGAGGCATCGTCTCGATCGCCGACAACTCCAACTATGGGCGCGTCCTCCGCACGTTCGAGGCGCGTCACTTGAACGAGGTCGATCGCCGCACGACCGTGGTCGTCCTCGGCGATGGCCGCACGAACTACCACGAGGACTCCGCCGACGTCTTGGATCGCATCCGCGCGCGCGCGCGTGCCCTCTTGTGGCTGTGCCCCGAGAGCACCGGCGACTACGCGACGGGAGACAGCGCGATGGCCCGCTACGCCCCCCGCTGCACGCAGGTCCTCGAGGTCAGGAACGCGCGCGATCTCGAGGCGGCCGCGCGCGCGATCCTCCAGCGCCGCTGAGTTGCATCGACGCGCGCAGCGTCACGGTCCGTCGGTCGGCACCGCGGTGATGCGCAGCTTCCCGTAGAGACGCTGGCTCACGTAGAGGTTGTTCTTCGCGTCGACGATCACCGCGCCGACGCCGTCGATCGACTCGACGAGCTTGAGTCCCTTCTCGGGGCCGAGGATGAAGACCGCGTCGTCGATGGCGTCGGCTTGCAGCGCGGTGGGGGCCCAGATGGTGACGCTGCGGCTCGCCGTCGCAGGCTTGCCCGTCCTAGGATCGATGATGTGGTGGTAGCGCTTGCCGTCCAGCACGTAGCTGCGCTCGTAGTCGCCGGCCGTGCTGAAGGAGTGGTCGGTCACCGGCAGCATCGCGAAATACGAGCCGTCTTTGCCGCGCGGATCGCGGATTCCGGCCTGCCAGTCGGTGCCGTCGGGCTTCTTACCGTGCGTGTAGAGGTCGCCGCCGGCCTGGACGAAATAGGCGTCGAGCCCGCCGGCCTCGAGCACCTTCGCCGCGCGATCGACGGCGTACCCCTTCGCGATTCCGCCGAGCGAGATCTTCACGCCCTCCTTGTCCAAGAACACCGTCGACGCGGCGGCGTCGAGCTTGACGTGCTTGTACCCGAGGAGGCCCAGCTTCGATTTGATCTGGGCGTCGGTGGGCGGGTGCGGATCGAGGTCCTCGTCGAACTTCCACAGTCCGTGCAGGACCTCGAACGTGATGTCGAAGGTGCCCTCGCTGATCTCGCTCGTGTGGATCGCCTCTTTGATGACGGCGAAGGTCTCGGCGCCGACCTTGACGGGCGCCTTGCCGGCGGCTGTGTTGATCGCGGAGACCTCGCTGTCGGGGCGCCACGTCGTCATCAGCGCTTCGATGCGCTTGATCTCGACGACGGCGTCCTCGAAGAGCTTCCTCGCTTTGCCTGCGTCGACGTTTGGCGTCGTGAACGCTGTGAACGCGAGGTGCGTGCCCATCGCCTGCCCCTCGTGCGCGACGCGCTCCGGAACGAATCGGGCGCCCGATGCCGGAACGGGCGCCGACGCAGCGGTCACTGGCGTCGCGGGAAGGGGAGCCGAGGTTGCCGGAGGCTCCGCGGTCCCCGGCGACTCCGACGCGCCGGATCCAGGGATGCGATCGCGGCAGCCGAAGAGTCCGACGGCGAGGAGGGCGAACGCGGCGCACCGGGAGCGCGAGAGCATGTCGGCGAAAGCCTACCACGGCGGCGCTGCCCGAGACTTACGCGCGTTGACGAGGCGCCGCCCATGGTCGAAGGTGGTCGTATGTCCCTCCCGAAAGAGCTCAGCGCGGCGATCGACGAGGCCGTGGTCGCCGACGCCAAAGACCTCGTCACCCTCTCCACGAACATCCACCAGAACCCCGAGCTGCGCTTCGAGGAGACGAAGGCCGCCGCGTGGATCTGCGAGCTCGTCGCGTCGCGCAAGATCACCGTCGAGAAGGGGCTCGCCGGGATGCCTACGTCGTTTCGCGCGCGCGCCGGCAAGGCAGGTGGTCCGCGCGTCGCGATCCTCGCGGAGTACGACGCGCTCCCGGAGATCGGGCACGCGTGCGGGCACAATTTGATCGCGACCGGCGCGGTCGGAGCCTTCCTCGCGGCGGCGCGCGTCGCCGAGCGCACGGGTGGAGAGGTCGTGCTCCTCGGGACGCCCGCCGAAGAGGGCGGAGGCGGGAAAATCAAGCTGATCGAGGCCGGCGCGTTCGAGGGGCTCGACGCGGCGATCATGTTCCACCCGTTCGATCGCGACATCCTTGCGCACCCGGCGCTCGCGAACACGTGGCTGCTCTTCGACTTCAAGGGCACCCCGTCGCACGCCGCCGCCGCGCCGCACATCGGCGCGAGCGCGCTCACGGCGTGCATGGACACGTTCCGCCTCGTCGACGGCCAGCGCGTCCACTTCAAGGACGGCGTGCGCGTGCACGGCTTCATCACCAACGGCGGACAAGCGGTGAACATCATCCCCGAGTCCGCCGGGTGCGAGATCAGCGTCCGCGCGCGCGACGTCGACGAGCTCGCGCGCGTTCGCGCCATCGTGGAGCGATGCGGTCGCGCGGCCGCGATGGCGAGCGGCGTCGAGGTCTCGATCAGCGCACGCCAGGGCTACAAGGACATGCGAAATAACCTCACGCTCGCTCGCGTCTTCGGCGTGCACCTCGCCGCCGGCGGCCGCCAGGCGAAGGAGACCGACGCGCGCGCGGGCGCTGGAAGCACCGACATGGGCGACGTCTCGCACGTCGTCCCGTCGATTCATCCGTACCTCGCCATCGTCGGAGAGGGGGAGGCGCTCTGCCACGAGCATCGGTTCGCCGCCGCGGCGGGGAGCGATCAGGGCACGACCACCGCGCTCGCCGCCGCGAAGGCGATGGCGAAGACGGCGATCGAGCTGCTCGGCTCGCCGGACCTTCGTCAGGCGGTGCGCACGGAGTGGGCTGCGCGCTGAACCCTTAGCGGAGCAGCGCTCACGTAGCGCGTACAGCGCCGAGCTGCGTCACCGGGATTTTTCGGCCGGCGCACACGGCGATCAGCATATCGCGCATCTTGACCGGCGCGGCGACCGGCGGGAGCTTCTCGTACGAACCGTCCCAGAGCTCGAGCATCACGGTCTTCTCGTCCACGATGACGCGGTGCACTTGCGCCCACGCCCACGTGCGAATCCGCGGGAACGCGAGCGCGATGAGGTACCGCGCCTCGAGCCCCTCCGCGCGCACGACGACGCCGCGAAGGTGCGCGCGCACGACGGTGCCGAGCGCGCTGACGAGCACGATGATGGCGAGCACGACCGACGGCAACGGGCGGCCGCGATCTCCTTCGACCAGCCATACGTAGAGGCGCGAGTTGCTCGAGCCCGAATAGGCCAGCACCTCGAGCATCACCAGCACCAGCGCGAACGCGAGGAAGACGAAGCCGGGGATCTTGGCGCTCGTCGGCGGCCCGAAGAAAATCCGCTCGCCGATCGCCGGCGTGTACGCCATCTCGAAGCGTGCGACGGTGCCGTTCACGTCGGTGATCGAGATCCGGTCGCCGTCCGCGTCCGCGCCGAGATCGTGGAGACCTTCGGGCGCCGGGTCCTTCGAGGCGGTCATGGGGAGCACACGATGGAGACACCCTCGCGATGCACGAGCTTGGGTGACGGGCTCATTCTTCTTCGCCCTGCGAGTCCTCGGAGCGCGTCTTCTTGTATTCGCGCATGCTCGCGATCTCGCTCTTCGTGGGGTTGATGACGAGGAGGCCGTGATCGGCGTCGAGCAGCGCGATGTCTCCGTCGGCCGCCCAGCGAAAAAGCCCCTGGACGCCGACGATCGACGGTACGGCGAGGAGGTGCAGGAGCGTCCGCGTGCGAGGACCCGTCGCGCGATCGCTGAGGGCGACACCTACAGGGTGCGCCCGCGCCGAGATCAGGAGATCGAAGACGCTGAGGCCGTCCCCGACGAGGATCGCCTTCTGGGGAAGCTCCGCGCGCTTGTCGGCGGCGGCGAGCATCGTGAGCGCGTCGCAGAGATCCTCCACGTCGCGCGCGCGCTCTTCGAGGAACGCGTCACGCGTGATCGACGCGGCGGTGCGCGTCACCTCACGGGCGACTCGACCAAGCGCCTGCGCGACGCCGCCCCCCTCGCCCACGAGTGCCATCGCGCGCTCTCGGAAGCGTTGATCGCCGAGGATCTCCACGTAGGTCGACAAGAACGCCGCTTCGCGTCCCAGCTCCAGCTTCTGCGCGCGCGCCGCGATGCCGCGTATCGCTTTGTCCGCGACGTCGAACGCGCCCTTGAGGAGGCGCGCCTCGCCTTCGGTCGGACCGCCGGGTGCCATCGCGCGCTCGCTCGGTCGCGCCGACGGTCTGCGGATCGCCGCGAGCGCGCCGAGCGAACGGCCCACGACGAGCGGGGTGCCCGGCAGCGTGACCTTTCGTGTTCCCCCGCCGGCGCGTCTCTGATCGCCACGCTCGCGTTTTGCGTCGATCAGCTCCGCATGACGAATGCCCGCGGCGATGAGCGCGCCCAGGGACGCGAGCAGCTCGACGTCGCGATCCTCGAACGCATCCTTCGCGCGCTGGATGACGAGCGCGCCGAGCGGCCCGGATTTCCCGCGGATCGGCACCGCGAGGAAGACTGGGTACTTCTCCTCCCCGAGCCCGTCGAAGTGCTTGTACGCCTCGTGCGTCTCCGCTTGATCGACCGACACGGGGCGCAAGTACTCGACCGCCTCACCGGTGATGCCGTGCCCGACCTGGAGCCGGACCTGCCCGATCGCCTTGTGCGGGAAGCCGACGTTGCCGCGCATGACGAGCTCGTTCCCTTCCCCCTCGAGGAGGTAGAGCGAGCACACGTCCGCGTCGAAGATCGCCGCGATGCGACGCGGCGCTTCGTCGAGCAACGTGACCAGCGGCATCGGCCGGGCCGCGAACGCCACGAAGTCGAGGACGCCGTCGAGGCGCTTGTTCCCACGGGCATGGACTCTCGGCTTGGGCACGGTTCCTCGAGTTTCCGTGCTAATGGGTCTTTGCGCAAAGGAGAAATTCCAGATGTCGTTCCTCTTTCCATCGCCGGAGTGGGCCACCGCGTACAAAGACGCGCTCAACGCCAACCCCGCTTACAAGACGGCTGGAAAAGACTGGACGCACGGCGTCGTTGCGATGGTCGTCAAGGCCGAGCCCACCCTGGGCATCGCCGAGGACACGGCCCTCTGGCTCGACGTGAACGCCGGCGAATGCCGCAGCTGTACCTTGATGCCCGCGGCCCAGGCGCAGGAGGCGGCGTTCATCATCGTCGCCGACTATGCCCGCTGGAAGAGCGTCATCAAGAAGGAGCTCGATCCCATCAAGGGCATGATGCAGGGCAAGCTCAAGCTCACCAAAGGACACATGCCCACGATCGTAAAGTACGTGCAGTCGTCGCGCGCGCTCGTCGAGACGACGTCGCAAGTAGCCACGAAGTTCAAGGACGAACCGGCGCCGTAGACGGCCTCAGCCGACGGGACAGGAGTGACTGTACGAGCACATCCAGTGCCCGACCGTCGCCTGCCATTCGCAGGATCCTTTTCCTCTTGCGTCCGCGTTGCAGTCCGAGTCGTTGGTGCATTCGTCGTTCGCGGTGTGGCAGCGGTACGAGGCGGCCTCACCCGGACAGATGCCTCCGGAGGGTGAGCAGTAGCCGCCCGATCCGCAGTCGGCGTCCACGCGGCAGTTGCCCGGCACGCACGCGTGCGCCGCGCGCGTGACACCCCCTTGTCCGCCGCAGATGCACGCTGCGCTTCCGGGGCATTCGGAGTCCGTGAAGCACGCGTCGGCACTGCACCGGAACCCCGAGTGGAGATTCTCCGCCGGGTAATCGCACCGCGCGTTTTCGCCGGCCGTGCACTCGGAGTCTTTTTGGCAGCCGCCTGGCGGCCCGCCCACCCCTGAATCAAACGGCGAGCCGCCCGGCGCTCGGTCGCGCGGGCACTCTTGCGCAGTCGCGCGGTGCTTCAGCGGCACCCCCTTCGGCCTGCCCGTTCCACCGGTGCCGGTTCCCGTGCCGCTCGATCCCGTCCCGGCGCCGCTCGATCCCGCCGAATCGTTTGGATTCGACCCTTCCCCCGTACCGGGATCGCCGATGCTCTTGCCACCACAATGCATGGCCGTGAAGGCGACGAAGGCGACGACGAGAGGACTCATGAGCGGCGTGAGGACCATGAACATGCCCTAAAGCGAACGCCGTGCCGTACGCCTGATCCGTGCGGTTAAGTCGCGGTCGGCCTGTCGAGGGTGGCCGTGGCGTCCGGCGTTGTGCCACTTATGTGCCGCGTGAGCGGGCCGGTCTCGAGAGCGCCTCTCCCGACGGCGACCAAGCTTTAGAGGGACTCGGAAAGAGCCCAGGCGCTCTGCGCGTCGATCCCCAAACGCGCGAAGCGCGGCGCCCAATCGCGCGCGACCGTACGCTCGAGAACACGCGCGTACGACGCGCCCGGCATGAGCCCCCAGGCGCGGTCTGCGTCGTCCAGTTCTTCGCGGGCGGGCGTGGCCCCGTAGGCATTTCGCATGCGGCGAAAATAGCGAGGGAGCTCCCGGGTGATGAGCGCAAGGAGCGCCGTCCGCATCGGGAGCTCCTCCAGCATCCACCCGAGCAGCGTCCACCCGAAGTCGCGGTGGCGCACCTCGTCACGCAAGACGCGATCGAGAACGCGTCGCGCGGCGGGCACCGTGCAACCGTCGCGGAGCTGCTTGAAGAGCGGCACCGCCACCGTCTCGCCGAGGCAGAACACGTCGGCCGCGGCGCGCGCGACGTCGTGCTCGAGCGGCTCGTTCGGCGTTCGCCTCAGCTCCAACGTCTCGCGCGCGAGGGCGGGGCCGCCCGCACCCCCCGCGGCGACGAACGCGCGATGCGACAGCTCCGCGTGCGCGATCTCGTCGCCGACGACGCGCAGGCCCGCGCGAACGAGATCCGGCGACGCTCCGATCTGCATCAGCCAGTGCGTCACGTGGTGGGCGATCGCCGCCGAGCGGTACTCGGCCTCGACGCGACGCAGCCACTCGCGCTGGACGAGCGGCGAGGCGTTCGTCTTTTTCGTTCTCCGCTTCGTCATCCCGCGTTCCGTCGTGCCGAGCGTAGCGCCAAGAGGTCGCCGCGGCTTCAGCCGTTGGTGGACGCGTCCGTGGCACCGCCTTCGGTGCCACCATCGTTGAGGATCGGGCCCGCGTCCGGCGGCGGGTTGCAGGACCAGCTCGAGATCTGCCAGAGCCCCGTCGTGACGTCGCACCGCGCGGTGAACGAAGCGGGCGAGCCGACGCACGTGGCGTTATACCCGCACGAGCTCGGATAATGAGTCGCGCACGCCGCACATGAAGTGCCCTCCTGCGGCATCACCGCGGGGCACGCGGCCACGTAGCTCGCTGAGGCGATGCTCCACGTTCCGCCGGAGCAGGTGGCGGTGTCCCGCTCCATCCCGGTGCACGCGTCGGGGTAGGAACAAACCGAACCGCTGCCGAAGCAGGCGCTTCCGCTGAGCGGCTCCGTCGTCGGACACCCGGACGGAGGAGGATTGCAGCTGCTCTGGAGCTCGACGAAGCGTCCTTGGACGCATTGATATGCCGTCGTCGCGCATCCCGTGCCGCCGAAGGAGCAGAACTTGTCGGCGGCCACATTGCACACGTCGCCGGCTGCGGGCGCCACGGCCGGACAATCCTGCGTCGGACCGCTCCCCGACGACGAGGTGCTCCCCGACGACGAGCCTGCGACGTGCCCGCCACACGCCACGACGGCGGCGGCGGCGGCGAAGGTCGTCACGAATGGGGCTCGGAGCTTGACGCGCTTCGTCTTGGTCATCCGGACCAGACTCATCCAAGTCTCGTGCCGGACGCAACCTTACGAAACTACGCGGCCTCGCGACGGTCCGACGGCACACCGAGGCACAAATTCGAGGCCCTATTGGGCGTTCGCGCAAATCGACTAGGCCCCAGCACTTTCGTAGCAACGTCTACTCGCCGATGCCGATTGGGGGGTGAACGCGGCGAATTGACGCCGCCCTTACAGGAGAAACCCCAATGAACAACAACACCAAGCTCGTCGTCGTCGTCCTCTCGTCCCTCGTTGCCTGCGCCCTCGGCGGCTGCGCTTCGACCGGTCCCCAGGGGGCCCGCGCTCTCGTCGGCTTCGGCGTGGAGAGCGCCAGCCGCACCGAGCGCGCCGCCGAGCGCCCGTCGCGCGTCGAGGCTCCGCCGTTCAAGCCCGCGGCGCACGGCGGTCGCTGAGAGGCGACGTGATCGTCTTTTTCGACGCGGGTGCCCACAAAATTCAAGGACGAATGACGCCGCTCGGTCGTTTTGCTCAGATTTCGCCCGCGCGAAAATCTGAGTCCTTGACCCCGGGAGCCGGGTTCCTCAAAGATTGCGCCCATGCCGATCAGCCAAACGCCTCTCGTCCTCGTCGCCGACGATGAGCCCTCGATGCTCGAGCTCGTGGCGCGCCACCTCAAGACGATGGAAGACCCGAAGCTCGAGGTCATCGAGGCCTCGGACGGCGAGGCGGCATGGCGGCTCGCGCGTGAGCACCTGCCCGATCTCGTCGTCCTCGACGTCATGATGCCGGGGATGAGCGGCTGGGAAGTCTGCCGCAAGATCCGCGAGGACGTGGCGCTCGCCCACACCGGCGTCGTCATGCTCACGGGCATTGGCGAGAACCTGAACATGATGACGAGCCCGCTCTACGGCGCGGACGCGTACATCGACAAGCCCTTCGAATTTGACGAGCTCGACGCAAAGGTCAAGACCGCGCTCGAGTCACGCGCGGCGCAGCGCGAGGGGATCTCCCGGCCCGTGATGAACGGCGTCGGCGGCGCGGCCAAGGCCGCGAAGGGCCCGAAGGGCGTCAAGAAGGTCGCGAAGGCGGTCGCCAAGGTCGCGAAGGCCGCCGCCAAGGTCGCGAAGGCGGTCAAGGCTGCCGTTCTCACGGCGACAGCCGCGAAAAAGCCTGCGAAGAAGGTCGCGAAGGCGTCGCCCAAAAAGGCGGCCAAGAAGCCGGCAAAGGTCGCCAAGGCCGCCCCGAAGAAGGCCGCCAAGCCCGCGAAGAAGACGGCGCCGAAGAAGGTCATCAAGAAGGCCGTCAAGAAGGCCATCAAGAAAGCCATCAAGAAGAAGCGCTGAACAGGGGAACCGTTCGCACCTCCTGCGCGTAGATCCCTTTGACGATGGACCGCAACGACACCGAAGCCCCGCCGAAGAGCGATCCCGAGCCGATCCCTTCGACGGAGCGCTGCATCTACGTGCCCGACGCAAAGGGGATCTGGAGCCCCGAGCGCCTATCCTCGCGCGACGTCGTGATCGCGGAACCAGTCGACGGCCCGCCGGACAGTGTCGTCGAGCGGACGGGTGGGTAGGCCGAGCTCGCGTCGCGCCTTCGCGTTCGAGAAGAACGAATCCTTCTGCGCGTAGCGCACGCTCTTGTACGTCGCGAGTGGCTCGGCGTGGCTGACGTTGTCGCTCCACCACTCCATTCCCGCGGCGAGCGTCGCGCTCACGCCCTTCGGCAAGGTCAGCTTGGGCACCTGCACGCCCGCGACGCGCCCGACCGTGGCGAAGAACTCCTTCCACGTGACGTTGTGGTTGCCGAGGATGTACCGCTCGCCGACGCGCCCCTTCTCCTCGGCGAGCAGGTGTCCTTCTGCGCAATCGTCGACGTCGATGACGCAAAATCCTCCCGGGCTTACGCCGGGCATCTTGCCGTCGAGGAGAGAGCGGATGATTCCGCCGGTGGGCGTCGGCGCGATGTCACCTGGACCGAACGGGAACGCGGGGTTCACGACGACGACCGGCGCGCCGCCCGCCGCGAAGCGCATCGCGATCCGCTCGCTCTGCCACTTGGTCATGATGTACGGCATCGCGACGTCGAAGAGGTTGAAGCGCGTCGATTCATCCGCCTCCCCTCCGTCCGGGTTGACGCCGATCGCCGCGATCGAGCTCGTGTAGACGACGCGCTTCACCTTCGCGTCCATCGCCGCGAGGAGCACGCTCGCCGTCCCTTCGACGTTCACGCGGTAAATGATCTCGGGATCGGGTAGCCACGTCTTGTAGATCGCCGCGAGGTGATAGAGCGACGCGCACCCGGCGAGCGCGATCTTCAGGCGCGGCGCGTCCGTCACGTCGCACGCGATGCGCTCGACGTTCAGACCCTCCAGGTTCTTCGCGTTCGCGCCGGGCTCGACCAGCGCCCGCACTGCGCGCCCCTGCGCGAGGAGCTTCCGCACGACCGCACTGCCGATGAAGCCCGTCGCCCCCGTCACCGCCGCTACATCGCTCATGGCCCGGCAGAATACGCCCGTTCGGGGTTGCATCGGGCGATGTTTCGTGTACGAATCATCTTGAAACTGAATCGCGATTCAGGAGAATTTTCCCATGGCCAGCCCGTTCACCGAAGAGCACCAGCAATTCCGGAAGACCGTCCGCCAGTTCTGCGAGAAGGAGCTCGCGCCCCACACCGACGAGTGGGAGAAGGACGAGATCTTCCCGAACTGGGTCTTCAAGCGCGCGGGCGAGCTCGGCATCTTGGGCGCGCACTATCCCGAAGAGGTCGGCGGCGCCGGCGGCGACTACTGGTTCTCCGTCGCGAAGAGCGAAGAGCTCCCGCGCTGCATGATGGCGGGCGTCTCGATGGGCCTCTTGGTTCAGGCCGACATGGCCACGCCGGTCATCAAGGACATCGGCACCAAAGAGCAGATCGCCGAATTTCTCACGCCCGCCATCCGCGGCGAGAAGATCGCGGCCCTCGGCGTCAGCGAACCGAACGCAGGCAGCGACGTCGCCGGCATCCAAACGTGGGCGAAGAAGGACGGCGACGACTACATCATCAACGGCTCCAAGACCTACATCACCAACGGGACCCGCGCGGATTTCGTCACGCTGCTCGTGAAGACGAACCCCGAGCACGGCGCGCACGGCTGCTCGTTCTTCCTCGTGCCGACGAAGACGAAGGGCTTCAACGTCTCCAAGAAGCTGAAGAAGATCGGCAACCACTCGAGCGACACCGCGGAGCTCCACTTCGAAGACATGCGCGTCCCCAAGCGGTACCTCCTCGGCGAAGAGAACATGGGGTTCATGTACCTCATGCAGAACTTCCAGTCGGAGCGCATCATCGCGTGCACGAGCGCGTGCGCCGGCGGGCAGCTCATGATGGACGAGTCGATCGCCTATGGTCGCGACCGCAAGGCGTTCGGCAAGCCGATCATCAAGCGCGAGTATTGGCAGCACAAGTTCGTCGACTTGACGTCGAAGCTCGAGGCCGGCAAGGCGCTCTCCTACCGCGGCGCCGAGATGTACAACGAGGACAAGTACATCAAGAAGGACAACGTCTCGATGGACACGGTGAAGTACATCTCGCTCGCCAAGATCTTCGTCGGTGAGATGATGACGGAGATCGCCGACCAGTGCCTCCAGTTCCACGGCGGCGCCGGGTACATGGAGGAGATGCACATCGCGCGCGCGTGGCGGGATCAGCGCCTGTTCCGCATCGGCGGCGGCACGACCGAGACCATGCGGTACTACGTGGCGAAATTGATGGGGTTGTGACGGCCGCGAGGGCGTCGCGGTCGTGCGGTGCACGACGGCGGACCCGAACGCTGGATTAAGGGCGGCGGTGGTAGTCGATGGTCATTGAAGGCGTCCATGTGGCGCCTTCGTCGGTCGTGCGTTCCCAGGTCCAGTGGATGGCGTTCTTGGTGATCTCCGAGAAGACCATGCGCATCTGGAAGGGCTTGCCGTTCGCCGATTGAGGCTCCCCGGTGAGCGTCATCGCGCCGTCCTTCCACTCACCGACGAACGGCAAGTACGACGCCTGATCGTCGACCCAAGTCTGGCGCCATTTCCCTTTGGTGAAGGTCGACACACTGTGGCCGGCCCATGGATTGCCGGGGCCGTCGGCGTGGAACGACTCTTCGATGACGCAGCCGCCGTGGGTCGCGCGGATATCGTTCGTCGCCTTCGCCTCGTCCCACGCCTCGCTCCCGGGAGACTTGCGCGCGCGGACGACGAGGTCCCACGTGCCGATCCAGAAATCGAATTGCCGGTGCTCCTTCGCCTCGCACGACGGACGCGCTTTCGGCCGGGAGTAGAGGCCCTCCCACGTGCGCCACGTCGCGCCGTCGTCGGTCGACTGTGCGATGACCTGGCGAACGCGACCGTCGGGCAGGGGCGTCAGCGTCGTGCGATCGAGCGCCGCGCCGCCGCCGGGAAGCGGGACACGCCCCTCGAAGCGCAGGCCACCGGGAGGCGCGCCGGACACCTCGCGCTTCTCCTTCCAGGCGCCGTCCGACGTCACCCAGATTTGCTTCCACGCCTTCTCGCCGCGATCGAAGAAGAAGACGCTGCGGCCGCGGCTCCCGTCGTGATCGCGCCAGTCCTCCTCGAGCGCGCAGCGACCGGCGACCTTCGTGATGCGGTTGGTCCCGTCGACCTTTCCGTCCGGCGTCGTCACCTCCCACTCGCCGAGCCAGAAATCGAGCCGGCGGTACTCCGTCTCGCTGCACCCGTGCGACGCGACGAACGGAGCGCTCGCGGACGCCGTCGACGGCGCCCCGCACCCCAGCGTTCCCGCCGGCAACGCGAGAAGAAGAAGGAGATAAGTCGTCGAACGCGTCGATTCGATCCGCATGCCCGCGGTGTCGCACAGGGCGAGGCGAGGCGCTGTCACGCGCTTGCTCGCAACGAACATCAAAGTTGTAATACAAATTTGTAATACAACTTGTCCCAGGTATGCGCGTCCAGGTGGGGGTGGATCCAGTCTGGAGGCGGTCCGATCCACTTGAGACTCATAAAATCATGCACTTGAGTTACCATTTGGCGCGGCATAAAAGTAGCACCATGTGGGTGCATGTGGACCAGACTTGGCGTTGCGATGGCGGTCGTCTTGGCGTCGGCGAGCTTCGGCGCCGTTGTTGGGTGCTCGCTTGCGGCACCGTCCAGCGCGGGGACCCAGAACGCGATCACGGGGTCGAAGTTCGACAAGAACCACCTGATCGATGACGACGTCCTCATGGACGACAAGGCCGTGACGGCGCAGCAGATCCAGACGTTCCTCGATCGCACGCCGTACGGGACGCAGTCGCCGCTCGCCAACTACCGCGACGAGAACGGCGCGCCGGCGGCCGAGCTCCTCCACGACGCGGCCGTGTCGTACGGCGTCAATCCGATCACGCTCCTCGTGCGCATCGAGATGGAGAACGGCCTCATCAGCGCGCCTGCCGGCCCGGCCGTCGACGGTGATGCGTCCGCAGACTCCGGCCTCGAGACGCCGACGTCCACGGGCGTCGAGACGAAGATCCAGAGTGCGTTCAACTGCGGGCGAATTCTCGGCCTCGACGCGCAGGCCGGCTGCGCGACGCGCGCCGTCGCCCGCGCGATGATGCTCCTCGAAGGGGGACAAGAGGCGAACGGCGGCTGGAAGCGCGGCGCGGCGCTGAAGACGCAAGACAAGATCACCGTCACGCCCGTCAACGCGGCGACTGCGGCGATTTACGTGTACACGCCATACATCGGCGAGGCCGCTGGCGGGACGAAGGGCGTCGCCGGCGCGGCCGGTCACATGGGCCTGTGGAACGTCTTCGCGAAGGCGCTCAAGTACAAAGGCGCGACCTGCCCCGCCGACGCCAGCGGATGCGCGACGGACGACGACGGCGGCAGCGCGAGCGACGACGGTGGCGCGGTCGACATCGACGCGGGCGATCCCGACGCGAGCGACATCGACGCAGGCGAGCTCGACGCGGGCACGCACGATGCGGCGACGCACGACGGCGGCCGCGTGATCGACGCCGGCGACGTCGACGCCGGCGAGGATCCCCCTCCTCCGTCCGACGCGGGGCCGAGCGGCAGCGGCAAGGACGCCGGCAAGAAGGACGCGGCGACGCCCGATCCGACAGATGAGGGTGACGACGGCTCCGGCCACAAGACGCCGAGCGCGGGCACCGGCGGCACGGGCAACCCGTCCGGCGATTATCCGGCCGATCCGGCGAGCGCCGACGGAGACGACGCAGGCGACGGCACCGGCGGCGCCGCGAAAAAGGGATGCTCGGCGACCGGCGCGGGCACGGGCGACGTCGGAAGCTTCGCGCTCCTCGTCGGTCTCGCGGCGATCACGGCGCGGCGCCGGCGCTCGGCCTTGGCTTCGCGCGCGCGTTGAGCCACACTTGAGGCGGATGCATCGCGCCCGCGTCTTCGCGCTCGCCCTCTTCGTTGGGGCCGCCACGCTCGGCGCGTTCGCGCAGGCTGCGAAGCCCGAGGACGCGCCGCAAGAGTCGCGCGATCAGGTGGAGAACGCGCTCCGTGCGCTCGGGCCCGTGCTGAGAAAACCCGGTCGTGTCTTCGGCCGCCCAGGGACGCTCGAGAGCGTCATGTCCGCGTACGCGCCGCTCAAGTACCACCCCGTCGTAGAAGGCGTGCTCCCGCCGATCCTCTCGAGCGCGCGCTGCCCCGATGACATGGCTCTGGCGTTCGGCCGCTTCTGCGTCGACAAGTTCGAGGGCTCGCTCGTCACGCGCGAGGGCACGAAGGAGACGCCGTACCCGCACTACCAGCCGCCCGCCGACGGACAGGTGTATTATGCACGCAGTGTCCGCGGTGTCATCCCGCAGGCGTACATCAGTGCATCGCAGGCGCAGGCGGCGTGCGCCGCGTCGGGCAAGCGGCTTTGCCAAGCGGTGGAGTGGCGCGCGGCGTGCGGCGGCAGCCAGGCCTTGGCATACCCGTACGGGCCCACGCGCGTCGCTGGTAAATGCCACGACACCGGCGCGGCGCCGATGGTCGTCTTCTTCGCGTCGACGATGAAGAAGGGGTGGGGTCGGGCGGAGCTCAACGATCCGCGCCTCAATCAGCTCGAGGGCACCGTCGCCAAGACCGGCGAGTACGACGGCTGCGTGAGCGATCTGGGCGTCTACGACATGGTCGGCAACCTGCACGAGTGGACGGCCGATCCCAACGGCACGTTCCAGGGCGGCTACTGGCTCGACACGTCGCAGCACGGCGACGGCTGCGCGTACCGGACGATCGCGCACGAGTACACGTACCACGACTACTCGACCGGATTCCGCTGCTGCGCGACACCTGCGACGGACTGATCGAATAGGGCGACTGGCCGTATTGCCGATCGAGCGAAGAAGACGCTTCGATTCGATCGGGATCGATGCGCGGCTCCCATTCGTATTACCGTCTGAATGACGGGGGTCGGCAAGGGTGTCTTGAGCTGGAGCACGACGGCTTCCTTCGTGCTCCTGATGGTGGGGGATGCGTGCGCGCCGAGCGCGAGCTCCCAACTGGTCGCCGACGACGCAGGCGCGCCTGACGCATGGGAGGGGCCGCCGCGCGTGAGCTTCCGCCGCGACATTCGGCCCTACATGGACCACTCGAGCACTGACGAGGATGGCCACGGCTGTGCGGCGTGCCACTACTCGACGCGCGGCTCTCACGTAGGCCTCGACGCGACGGGGCTCGACCTCGCGACCCTCGGCGCGCTCCGCCGCGGCGGCGAAAATACCGGCACCGACATCATCCTCACGGCCAACCCTGGGGAGTCGGGCCTCGTGAAAAAGCTCAAGGGCACCTTCCACACAGGCGAGCGCATGCCGAAGGACGGGCCGCCCTACTGGGCCGACGAGGACATCGAGGCGGTCGAGCAGTGGATCCGAGAGGGAGCCGTCGGCACCGACGACGAGTAGTCGCGGACGCGATCCATGCGGCCGCTATTCGGTCGCCTTCTCCATCGCCGCGAACGCGCCCCTCGGGAGCTTGGCCGCGTCGTGCGTGACCGCGTGGGCATGATCCATCGCGAGCCAAATCGGCCGATGACCGCGTCGCGCCTCGAAGTAGACGACGAGGATCGCCGTCTTTCCGCGCCTCGTGTACCAAAGGTCGAACGCGTTCGCCTCGTCGGGGCGGAAGAAGCCGGAGAGGCCGTCGTGCGCGGCATCGAGCACGCGCCCCTCGACCTTGCCGTCGCTGTCCACGTCCCCCTTCGCGGCAGGTAGCACGCCCCACGCCGAACGAAGCGCCGCCGTGAGCGCCCTGTCTGCCTCGTGCGGCCGCGCGACGGTGCGAAGTCCCACGCGCGTGCGCGTCGCATACGAGACGATCGGATCTCGCCGCCGCTCGAGTCGGTAGACGGCGAAGGACATCGAGAGCAGGCCCACGAGGAGAAGTGCCGCCAGCCGACGCGGCGCGTGAAGGAGGTGGAAGTGCACGACCGTCGTCGTGATCGGCATGAGGAACATCAAGACGACGACCGCTTCGGCGACCAGCGTCCCGATCGCGATCGGCGCGAACTGCTTGAGGCCGAGCTCTGGGGGAAAGCTCCGGTAGTACCCAAAGGCCATCGACCCCACGAGGAAGACGAAGCTCGCGATCGTGTAGCCCTTGTAGAGGAGGAACTCGCGCCGCGCCGGCTTCACCGCGAGCCAGTACGGAAAGAGGAGCGGGTAGAAGACGTAGTAGAGGAAGGGCCGCGGCGGGTGCTCGCGGTAGTGCTCCTCGAACGCCAGCTGGGGACCCAGCAGAATGCGCGCGATGCGTGATTTCGTCGCCAGATCGCGCACGGCCTCGCCGACGAAGAACACCACCATGGCGAGCGAGATCTGCACGAGCGCGCCGGTGACCGGGAAGAGCAGCGCGGCGATGACGAGCAGGAACGGCGCCGCCGCGAAGAAGGCGAGGCGCACGACGAAATCGAGGGTGCCCTTGAGACCGTCCACGTGAGGAATCGGTACTCTACGTCACCTTACGCGGCGCGTCCGAGTCGGACCTTGTCCGCTTGCCCCATGCGGAAGAAGCGCCGGAGCTCGCCACGCAAGGCCGGCCAGTTCCCCGCCGACACGAAGCGCCCTTCGAGCTTTCGCACGAAGGCATGGGCGACGTCGTTGGCCACGCGGTATCGCTCGCCGAGCTCGCTCGCGGCGTCGTGTGTATAATGCACGCGTTCGTAGAGGCGCTCTCGGAGGCGTGCGCTGCTCTCCACGGTCGACGCGCGGAGCGACGACGCGAGGACCACGTATTTGTCGACCTCCGCCTGCATCTCCATCTCGAGCTGCGTCGCCTCGCGCCCTTCGGCGGCGCGGTTCGCGAGGTAGACGAAGTGGCTCACACCCTCGACGATCTGGCAGAGCGGATCGAGCCCGACGCCCGTGCCCTCGCCGAGCTGCGGCAGGTTGAGGCGCATCTCGAGCGTTCCGTCCTCGGCCTCGCGCACGAGCAACGCCTCGCGCTCGCCTTCGCGCGCGGGCGCGACGAAGTCATGAACCTCGGCGATCCGCTCGAGCTGGTAGAGCCGCTCGAGCCCTCCTTGTACCCGCGTGGCGAGCGCGCGCTCGCGGACCAACATCGCGCCGTTGCCGGCGAGGAGCTCCGCGCCGTCGCGCGCTCGGCTCACGAAGCCATTCCCTTCGGGACGTTCATCGGCACGAGGCCGTGCGACGTGAGCGCCTGCGCCAAGGTCCCGCTCTTCGTCTTCTGCCAGCGCTCGTAGACGCGGAGGAGGCCCGTCGGCGATGCGACGGACTTCGCGACCGTCGTGTCGGCAACCTCGGCGATGACCTCCACGAACGTGGCGAATTTGTTCGCGAGCTCACCAAAAACGTCGATCGTCTTGGTGCCCGTGTCGTGCGAGCGCGTGAGGAGCATCGCGCTCGCGCTCCCGTACGCCGTCGTGCCGATGCCGACGAGGTACTTTTGATCGACGCCGCGTGCCTCGAAGTGATCGCCGAAGAAGCCGCACGAGTAGAGGACGCAGTCGCCGAGGACCCTCAGCCGATCGAAGCGCTCGGCGGGCGGGACGGTGTGGAGTGCCTCGTCGAGGAGGAACGCGAGCGGCCGCTCGAGCGCCTGCTCGGTCCGCGCGTCGGGCTTCGCGTAGTCCGAGAGGAGCGAGACGAGGTAGGTGGTCGCCCCATCGGTCGCCTCCACTCTCCGCGACTTGATCGCGTCCTCCACGACCTCGTGAAAAAACTCGGTGACGCTCCCGCTGGTCAGAATCGACATGTGCGCGCCTCCCTCGATGACCTCCTCCAGATAAGAGCAATGCGCGGACCAGAGGAGGCCCAGAGTTCTCTTAAGGATGTAACGGGATCGGGGAGCGCGCGCAAATACCTTGAAATTCGGCTAGTTAGACAAACGCCGACAAGCACTCGCGCGTCGAGTGTGCCAAACCTCGAGCGCGCGGCGACTACGCTAGCGATTCCAGCAGGTTATGAATCTCGCCGGCGACCCTTGACGTGCCCAAGGGCGCGGTTATCTTGCGCGGCACCGTTAGCACTCGCCACAGGTGAGTGCTAACAACCGGCCCCGTCCGTCGCCTCGATCGAGGCATAGGCAGGCGGAGCCCAAAAGAATTCAGGAGCACGACCATGTCGACCAAGATTCGCCCCCTGCAGGACCGCGTCATTCTCAAGCGTGTGAAGGAAGAAGAGAAGAGCAAGGGCGGGATCATCATCCCGGACTCGGCCAAAGAGAAGCCCATCGAGGGTGAGGTTCTCGCGGTTGGCTCCGGCAAGGTCCTCGAGGACGGCACCGTCCGCAAGCTCGACGTGAAGGTCGGCGACCGCGTCCTCTTCGGCAAGTACAGCGGCACCGAGGTCAAGATCGACGGCGAAGAGCACCTCATCGTCCGCGAGGACGACATCCTGGGTGTCCTCGAGAAGTGACTTCGGAGCGCGCCTCACGAAGGCGCCCCGCCCTAAAAGAATTTTCAAAAAGAGAGAGTAAGCACCATGTCAGCTAAAGAGATTGTCTACACCGAGCAAGCCCGCAACATGATCCTCGCGGGCGTCAACGCGTTGGCGGACGCCGTCAAGGTGACGCTCGGCCCCAAGGGCCGCAACGTCGTCATCGAGAAGAGCTTCGGCTCGCCGACGGTCACCAAGGACGGCGTCACCGTCGCCAAGGAGATCGAGCTCGAGAACCGCTTCGAGAACATGGGCGCGCAGATGGTGCGCGAAGTGGCCTCGAAGACGTCGGACGTCGCCGGTGACGGCACCACGACGGCGACCGTCCTCGCGCAGGCGATCTACCGCGAGGGCAGCAAGCTCGTCGCCGCCGGGCACAACCCGATGGAGATCAAGCGCGGCATCGACTTCGCCGTGACCGCGATCTGCGAGCAGCTCAAGAAGATGGCGAAGCAGACCAAGGATCCGAAAGAGATCGCTCAGGTCGGCATGATCAGCGCCAACGGCGACAAGGAGATCGGCGACAAGCTCGCGCAGGCCATGGAGAAGGTCGGCAAAGAGGGCGTCATCACCGTCGAGGAGTCGAAGACGGCCGAGACGATCCTCGAGGTCGTCGAGGGCATGCAGTT
>JBBRLQ010000057.1:0-27817 GCA_038231275.1 Polyangiales bacterium | reverse complement strand
GCAGCAACAGCAGATGCAGCAGCAGCAGATGCAGCAGCAGATGCAGCAGCAGATGCAGCAGCAGCAACAGCACCAGCAGACGCCGCCCCAGCACCTGATGCCGCCGCAGCCACCGCAGTACCTTCCGCCTCCGCCCCCGCCGGCGCATCTTCAAGCGCCGCCGCCGCAGCAGCAGATGCCGCCGCCGTCGATCCCGCCCCACCACGCGCCTCCGTCAGCGATGCGTGCGCCGCAAGCGCCGATGCCTTCGGCGCCGCCGAGGTCCGCGTCGATGCCCTCCGTGCCGCCGCCGACAGATGCCGGCACCGGCTCTGGCTCGGTGCCTCCGCGACAGATGTCGCGCGGCATGGCCCCGCGGCCGGGGTCGCGTCACGCCAAGACCATCGTCCTCCCCCGCGAGTTCGTTCGCCAGCGCGCGCGGCGGCTCAACACGCTCCTCGCGCTTCTCACGCTCCTCGTGATGGCGGGCGGGGCGCTCGCCGTATGGTTGCTCAAGCCCGGATTTTTCACGGGACGCACGCCCGAGAAGCTGGAGCAGGAGCGGAAGGCGGCGGCGCTCGCGAGCCAGCAGGCGCTCGCGCAGCAGCAAGTGGTCAAGTGCCGCGGCGCCCTCACGATCGCCGACGTTCCGCAGGCCGCCGAGGTGCTGCTCCGGCTCGGCCAGGCGCCGGTCGACATCGATCGCATGCCGGTCGGCGCGCGGCTCGAGTTCGTGGCGACCGCCGAAGGCTTCGCGCCCAAGCGCTCGATCGTCCCGGCCGGCGCGACGTGGGATTCGGGCGCCGACGGAAGGCCGCGCTTCGAGCTCGCGGTGCAGCTCGAGCCGAGCCGCGCCAAGCCCGGCGCGACCGATCCGTGGCCTGCTGGCCAACCTGGAACCGTCGTCGGCGGCAAGGGCGCGCCGGGGACCGTGCACGTCGTCTCGACCCCGCGCGGCGCCGAGATGTGGCTCCTCGTCGGCGCAGGCCCCGAGGCGACGATCGATCCGATAAGGTGCGATCAAGACTCCGAGATCCTCGTCGCGGGACCGACGACGTTCCGCCGGCGCCTCAAGGTGACCGCCGCGGACGTGGGCAAGGCGCCGCTCGGACAGACCGGCGCGCACGCGGTTCGGCTCTCCGCCAAATAGCCGTTATCGCATCAGAATTTTTCGCCGAGGGGAGAGCGAGCCTCCCGACCGCGTAGTCTTTGATGTGGGGCGAAGTTCTTACGAAGCATGCAACGTGGGACGCCGAGCGCCGGTGTGCGATCCCGGTGTTGACCTTGTGGCACGACTGTCCGATCCTCGACCCGTACAGGAGACACCATGATGCATGACCAGGACATGGCCATCGTCCGAGCTCTCGTCCCCGTGGCGTGGGCGGACGGCGTCTTCGCGGACAAAGAGAAGGAGACGATCGAGGCCCTCCTCGACGCCTACAGCGCGACCCCGGACGAGCGCAAATCGATCCACGAGTACGCCGCCGAGAAGAAGACCCTCGAGGACATCAACCTCCAGGATCTCTCGGCCGACGATCGCCGCGTGCTCCTCCAGCACGCCGTCCTCCTCTGCTTCGTCGACAACGATTTCTCCGACGACGAACAGAAGTTCCTCACCGACCTCGCCGGCAAGCTGAAGATCCCCGCCCAAGAGGCGAAGGAGATGATCTTCTCGGCCGCCGAGAGAGCAAAGCGGCTTTTGAAGCTGCTCTGAACGGCTACGCGTCGGGCGTCGATCGCTGCTTCACGCGGATCGACTCGATCTCTTTGAGCAGCGCCATCGGGCTGAACGGTTTCGTGTAGTAGGCGGTGGCGCCGGCGGCGAGGGCGCGCTGCTTGGCGTCGTCGTCGCTCGTCGCGCTGATGATGAGGATCGGGACGGAGCGCGTGACCGCGTTCGCGCGGATCTGCTCGCAGACCTGAAAGCCGTCGTACGAGCCGGGCAGGTTCAGGTCGAGGAGGATCACGTCCGGCGTGGAGTCGAACGCCTCTTCCAAGCCCTTCGCGCCGTTCGACACGGCCTTGACGATGTGACCCCGCGCGCTGACCAGCGCCTCGATCATCTTTCGGATGGAGTCAGAGTCCTCGACGATGAGAATCCTCATGCGTGGGATGAGGGTACCGCGAGACTCTACGCAGAGCGAAGGTCTTTTGAGCGGAATCTCAACGGGTCCCCTTCAAGAGCCGCTGCCCCGGGGGAACGTCACGGTGATTCGGAGGCCACCGGTCGGGCCATCCGCGAGCTCCAAGAGGGCCCCCTGCGCCGACGCGATCTCACTGCAAATATAGAGGGGAAGGCTGCTAGGGCGTCCGTAGGTGCCGGGGTCGAGCTCGAGCGCGAGAAAGGCACGGCGCGAGGTGGCGGGGAGCGGCGCGCCGCCGTCGTCGACGGTCACGCGGGTGCCGAGGTTCTCTCCCGCGCCGTGACCGGCGGCGGTGACGGTGACCGTGACGGCGCCTCCTTGGGGCGTGGCCGACAGGGCTTGCGCGACCAGCTCGCGGATGAGGGCGATCGCGGCGCGCGGCGCGCAGCGTCCGTAGGCGCGGAGGTCCGGGGCGTCGGGGAGCGTGACGAGCTTGAGGGTGATGCCGCCGCGCTCGGCGCGCGGGACGAGCGCGCGCGTCGCGTGGCGAGACACGTCGCAGAAATCGACCTCGATCGGCAGCTCGTTCGGATCGAGCTCGCCGATGCCCGCGAGGCCGATGAGGAAGTCCTGCACCTGCGTCAGGCGGCGACGCACGCCGTCCAGCGTCTCGTCGGTGGGGCGCGAGCCCTTCAGATCGCGCACGATCGGGAAGAGGAGCGTCCGCATCTCGGACGCCATCGCGCCGGCGAGCTGCGCCACGATCGGGAAACGATCGCGTCCTGGCGATGGCGGAAACGTCGAGGTCGACGCCGTGTCCTCGCCGGCGGCGAACGCCTGCGCGAGCTCGCGCGCGTAGGCCTCACCCTGCTTGCGCGCCTCGTCGAGCTCTTTCTGGAGCGCCTCACGCTCCTTCTTTTCGTACGCGCCGTCGGCTGGGAAGACGAGCGACTCCGTGCCGCCTTCGAGCTCGTGCCGGCCGCCGTAGCGGATGGCCATGCGGTGCAGCCACGCGCGCTCGGTGTCGGCCATCGCGGAGCTGTCGGGGCCGAGGGTGACGGAGACCCGCACCTCCTCCCCTTCACGCTTGATCGCGACGTGCGAGCCGGCGCCGGTCCCGTGACCGAGCACCACGTGGAGCATTCGCCGCAGCTCCCCTTCGTCGCCGTTCACCTCGGTGCCGCTGCCCGGCTCCATGGCGACGCGCGCGTCGGGGGCGACCTCCCAGAGCAGCGACGCGAGGTCGATTCGGCCGCGTCGCCCGCGACCGCTCGAGGGCTTCGCGTGCAGCGACGTGAGCATCTTCATCACGTCGTCGAGTGCGTCGAGGGACGCCTCGACAGGGATGTCGGGGAGGACCGGCACCTCGTCGGAGGGCGGCGGCGCGTTGGTCCGGAGCACCTGCACGCCGGAGCGCAATCGATCGGCGGCGTTGGCGGCCTCTTGCGTCAGCAGCCAGCCCAGCTCTTGCCGGGTCAGTCGTCCCTTTGTCGACACGACGGTAGAATGCCACGATTTTTCTGCCTTGCGTCACTCCAAGTTCGAAAACACGCCTTACCTTTGGCGACATGCTCCGCGAAATGGTTGCCGAAGGGTTTTCGTACGACGCGTCCACCGACAGCGCGCGCGTGAGGGCGCCTGGAGCGACCGGCTCGGGCGGCCTTGGCCTCTTCGACGCGAACGGATTTCTCGTCGGCCTCGATCTCCGCGACGTCGACGGACGCGGGACGATCGTGATGCTTGGAACGCACGAGGCCGTCCGCGAGACGCGTGCGCTCGCGGTCACGGTGCACGGCGACGACGTCGTGATCGCGGACGCCGGCGCGCGCGTTCGCGGCGCGGACAAGAACCCGTACGTCTAAGCGCGCAAATCGGGTCAGCGCTTGGGGATCGCCGGGCGCGCGGTGCCGGCGCCGGCCCACGCGCGCTCGGCACCGAGCGCCAGCCAGCGCATCGGGATCCGCACGCCGCCGTGCGTGATGGAGGTCGCTGATTTTTCTCCCCACTGCGCCGGGGCGGGCAACGCGAGGCTGCCCTTCGTGATGCCCTTCGCGGTCGACGGATCGTACTGGATCGCCGCGATACCGAGGCCGCTGAAGACCGCAACGAGCCCGCTCGGGATGAACGGCGCGAGGACCGCTCGCACGGTGGGCGCGAGGTCGGCGGCGCGGACGGCGAGCTCACGCACCTCGTCGAGCGTCGTGCACACGACGGCGACGGCCTTGCCGTTCAGCACGAGCCCGCCCGCGGCCTCGACGATCTCGAGCGTCTGAGGCCCCTTCCATGGCGTGCCCGCGGCGATCGGAGGAGGGAGGCTCCCCTTCTTGCTCGCATCTTGCGGCTTGCCACGGACGACGAGCACGTCGTCCGTCGGGAGCGTGCGCGGAACCGTGACGCGCACGGGGCGCTTGAACGAGCGCGGATCCCCCACCTCTCCGCTGGCCACCGCCCACGCGAGCGTCTCCGCCGAGGCCACGACGAACGGCGACGGCGAACGCGGCTCCGGCTCGTGGGTGCGGAGGCTGAGGCCGCCCGCGCGCGGCGGGTAGAGTTCCCCGGTGACGACGCGCGCGTCCGGCTCGACGATGCGCGCGCCGGTGGCGATGAGATCGGCGAGCGCGCCGCTCGAGGCGAGGACCTCCAGCGTCTGCCGCGACGGCACCGGCACCAAGAAATCGAGATCCGCCGGGACGCGCTTGGATTTGAGCAGCGCGGCCGCCGCGAACAGATCGCGCAGCGTGACGCCGCCGTCGCCGCCGAGGACGACCTGCGTGACCGGCCTGCCGGCGAGATCGCGCACCGCACGGACCTGACCGGTTTCGTCGAGGACGAGCGGATCGACGGCGGCGAGATCGACGTTCATCACCTCGGCGCACGGTGCGCCGTTGTCGGGGGCGAGCGCGCGGTGAGCCTTCGAGCGGCGCTGATCGCGGAGAAACACCTCGGTGCGCTCGTCGCCGACGAAGATCGCCGCCGCGGCGCCGAGCTGAGGCGCGAGGCCGCAAAGGACGCTGCGCTCTTGCACGGACAGGAGCCGAGCGGAGGGACCCGCGAACTCGAGGACCACGGGCGCCTGGTGCTGCTCCTCGACCTTGCGCACCGCCTCGCCGATGCCGCGGCGAATCAGCTCCAGCGCGACGTCGCGCGCGCAGACGAACGGGCGCATCTTTCCGCCGAGGAGGACCTGGAGGCTGCGCGGAGGCCTTAGCCAGACGCTGCCCGTCGCGAGCGCCTGACCGAGCTGTCCGGGCGCGACGACGAGCGTGAGCATGCCGACGCCGCCGACCCCGGCGAGGCGCGGTTCGTCGGTCACGCAGAGGCGCGCAGGCGCGGCGTAGCGTTCGAGGTGGACGGGGGCGGGGTAGCCGACGCCGGGCCGGCCGATCGCGATGCCGGCTGCGCCCATCTCCGGCACCAGCTCGCCGAGATGCCCCGGGCCGGTCACGCACGCGCCGTCGTACGCGATGGCGACCTCCGCGGTCGTCCTCCGCAGGCCGGCGCCGAGTCCTTCGGCGAACGCGCGCGCGGGAGCGCGGGCAAGGACGATCTGGTCGACCTTGACCTCGACGAGATCCCCGGCGAGGAGCGGGTCAGCGCACCTTCCGGCAAGGATCTTCTGGGCCATCGTGCGGGGCGGATCCCCGGCTCGCGCTCGCATAGGGGCGTGGAACTTAAACCCTGCCCGGTGCTTCCATCAAGACAGAACCGCCCGCACCTTTGAATGTTCCATTGGAGGCCCTCCTCGTTTAGTCTCGCGGGTAACCTCATGTTCAAAGAAACCCTTCGCGAGATCGTCGACAAGACCGAGGGCGCGCTCGCCGGGATCATCATGGACTCGAGCGGCATCGCCCTGGAGACGTACGCCAAGGAGGAGGCCCCGTTCGACATCAACAACGTCGCGGTCGAGTTCGGCGTGGTGATCGGCTCGATCCGCAAGGCCGCGGAGATGCTCGAGGCGGGCGGCACGCAGGAGATCGCGATCAACACGGACAAGCTGGTGACGATCATCCGCCTCCTCGGCGACACGTACTTCCTCGCGCTCACGATGCTGCCCGGCGGCAACTTCGGCAAGGGGCGCTACTTGATGCGCACCGCGGCGCCGAAGCTCATGGCCGAGTTCTGAAGGCCTTCGGGCTCCCGGTCGATGCCGATCAAGATCCTCTGCATCTCGGGGCCCAACCTCCAGCTCCTGGGGAAACGCGAGCCCGCCGTCTACGGGGCCGAGACGCTCGCCAAGATCCACGCGCGGCTGAAGGCGCGCGGCAAAGAGCTGGGCGCGACCGTCGACGCGCGCCAGACGAACCACGAGGGGGAGATTTGCGACTGGATCGGCTCGGCGATGGGCAAGGTCGATGGCCTGCTCCTCAACGCCGCGGCCTACACGCACACGTCGCTCGCGATCTTCGACGCGCTCGCCGCGACGAAGATTCCGTGCGTCGAGATCCACATCTCGAACCCCGAGGCGCGCGAGGCGTACCGGCGCGAGTCGAAGGTCGCCGCCGCGTGCGTCGCGAAGGTGGCCGGCTTCGGCGCCGACAGCTACCTCCTCGGGCTCGAGGGGCTCGTTCGGTGGCTCGCGGCGCGGCCAAAAGCCTAGCTGCGTAGACGCGTGCGCGCTCGAACGGGCTTTGCAGCGGCCCCCCAGGGGATCTATCGTGCCGCCACATGAGCGGCATCGATTTGGACAAGCTGCGCTCCCTCATCGCGCTCCTCGCCGAGCAGGAGATCGCCGAGTTCGAGCACGAGGACGAGGGCGAGCGCATCCGCATCGTGCGCGGGCACGTTTTGCAGCATGCCGTCCCCCACGCCGCCCAGGCCGCAGGCAACGCAGGCAACGCCGGCGCGCCCCGCCCCGCGGCCGCAGCTGCCGTCGAGGTCGTCGATCCGGACAGCGTCGACGTCACGAGCCCCTTCGTCGGCACCTTCTACCGCTCGCCGAGCCCCGACGCGCCGTCCTTCGTCGAGGTCGGCTCGGTCGTCCGCCAGGGCCAAACCCTCTGCATCATCGAAGCGATGAAGCTCATGAACGAGATCGAGGCCGAGCACTCCGGCACGGTCGTCGAGGTGCTCGCGCAGACCGGCAAGCCGGTCGAGTTCGGGCAGAAGCTGTTCCGGATCAAAAAAGCCTGAGCGCGGACCTTCGATGTTCAAAAAAATCCTGATCGCCAACCGCGGAGAGATCGCACTGCGCGTGCTCCGCGCATGCCGCGAGATGGGGATCAAGACGGTCACCGTCCACTCGGAGGCCGACACGCGCGCGCTCCACGTGCGCTTCGCCGACGAGAGCGTGTGCATCGGCCCCGCCGCGGCGAGCAAGAGCTACCTCCACATTCCCGCGATCATCAGCGCGGCGGAGATCACCGGCGCCGAGGCGGTCCACCCCGGCTACGGCTTCCTGTCCGAGAACGCCGAGTTCGCGCGCCTCTGCGCCAAGTGCGGGGTCACCTTCATCGGCCCGACGCCCGAAGCGATGCGCGCGTGGGGCGACAAGGTCACCTCCCGCGAGAACGCGAAAAAATACGGCCTCCCTCTCCTCCCCGGCAGCGGCGTCCTGAAGGATGCCGCTCACGCGCGCGCGGAGGCCACGCGCATCGGCTTCCCCGTCATCCTGAAGGCATCGGGCGGCGGCGGCGGGCGCGGCATGCGCATCGTGCGGACCGAGGCCGAGGTCGAGAGCAACTTCCTCTCCGCGACGCGCGAGGCCGACGCGGGCTTCAAGAACCCCGACGTCTACTGCGAAAAATACGTCGAGCGCCCGCGCCACATCGAGTTCCAGGTGCTCGCCGACCAGCACGGCGGCGTATGGACGCTCGGCGAGCGCGAGTGCTCGCTCCAGCGCCGCCACCAAAAGGTCATCGAGGAGGCGCCCAGCCCCGCGATGACGCCGGAGCGCCGCCAGGAGATGGCGGAGGTCATCCGCCGCGCCATCTTGGAGACCGGCTACACGACGCTCGGCACCCTCGAGTTCATCATGGACGAGGACGGCAAGCTCTTCTTCCTGGAGATGAACACGCGCGTGCAGGTCGAGCACCCCGTGACCGAGATGGTGACCGGCCTCGATCTCGTGTCGCTCCAGATCCGCGCCGCCGCCGGTGAGAAGCTGGAGCTTCCGGACACGCGCCCCTGGAGCTTCCGCGGCCACGCCATCGAGTGCCGCGTGAACGCCGAGGATCCGAAGACGTTCGCGCCGTCGCCGGGCCTCATCACCGAGTATTGTCCGCCCGGCGGCACCGGCGTGCGCGTCGACTCCGGCGTGTACGGCGGGTGGCGCGTGCCGCCCGACTACGATTCGCTCCTCGCGAAGGTCATCGTCCACGCGCCGACGCGATTCGAGGCGATCTTACGCATGCGCCGCGCGCTGGACGAGTTCATCGTCGGCGGCATCAAGACCAACATCGAGCTGCACAAGCGCCTGCTTCGGGACGACGAGGTCGTGCGCGGCGCGATGACGACGCGCACGATCGAGCGATTGCTCGCCGACGGCTGAGTGGAGCGAAGCGCAGCGGAGCGAAACGCTCCTGAAGGAACGTGGAGCGAAGCGCAGCGGAGCGAAACGCTCCCGAAGGAAAGGCCGAGGCTAGAACGCGCCGGAGAAGCTGACGCCGCCGGTGCCGGGCGCGACCCAGGGGCTGAAGCCCTTGCCGGTGCGGATCTTCGCTTGCGGGGCCTGCGCGAAGTACCAGATGAGCCCCGTCGCGGCGATGGCGCCGCCCGCGATGCCCAGCACGACGCCGGCGTTGGCCATCGCCACGCCGCTGTGCGCGTCGTCGAACGCTTTGTCGAAGGGCGGCGCCGCGCACTCTTTCGTGGAGTTGTTGCAGTTGCTGGGCACCTTGCCGAGGCCTACCGCGAGCAAGACGACGCCGATGCCCAGGGTGACCGCGCCTGCGCCCGCGAGGACGAGCGGAAAGACCGGGCGGCTCGGCTCGGGCGGCGCAGACGGCGGCTCACCGGCCGAGGAGGGACGCGTGCCGCTACCGGTCTGCGCGGGCTCGCCTCCCGCTGCGTCGGCGAAGGTCGCGATGACATTGCGCCCCTTCTCGCCCTGCGTCACGACCACGCGCATCGATACTTCTTTGCCGTCGTGGACGAAGCGCACGGCGTGCTTGCCGGGATCGACGTCGTAGCTCTTGCCGTCGTCGAGGCGCGACGCGACGAGCTGTTCGTCGAGGTAGACCGCGGTGTTCGGGAGATCGGTCGCCTTCGTGTCGCGCGCGACGAACGTGACGCTCGGCAGGATTCGCCCCAGCTCTTCGACGAAGCGCGAGCAATCCGACTGGACGAGCGAAGGGCACGTCGGCTGGCTGCACGTGAGAAAGGCCTGACGCGCGCGGGTGAGGCGCCCCTCCTCGCGCAGGTCCTGGCCGCGCCCGTGCGCCTCGACGCACTCGTCCTTGGTCGGCGCCGCGAGCGCGGGACCGGCGGTCGTCATGAGGAGGCTCGTGGCCACCAGCCCGCTCGCGAAGCTTCGGATGCAGTGGTTCATGGGATCCTCTTCAGATGCAGCCGGGCTTGAAGACCTTCTTCGTGCCCTCGAAGTAGTACGGCGGGTTGCAGTTGGACGGGGTGGGCGTCGCCGGAGGCGGCGTCGGAGGCGGCGAGGGCGGGTGCGCGACAGGGCGCGGCGGAGGAGGAGGAGGCCGCGAGGGCGGGTGCACGACGACCTGCACGGGCTTTGGCGTCGGCGGGTCGGGCGTGCTCGGCACCGCGGCGGCGATGGGCGCGGATGGATCGGGCTGCGGAACCGGCGGCGAGATCGGCGGCAGCGCCGCGGCCGTGGTCGCACCCACGGGAGGCTCGGGGGTCGGTCCCACCTGCTTGGGCCCAAAGCGCAGCACGACGAACGCCGAGACTCCAGACACGAAGAGGAGCAGCAGCAAGATGAGAGGCCAACTTCGCTTCATCGGTCGCGGCTCCTCTCGAGGATAGGAGGCGTCAGGGATCGTCGGCGCGGCGCCGCGCGAAGGGGTCGCGTCGCGGAGGCCGGCGAGGGGCTGGATGCCGGAGGTGACGCCGCTCGAGACGCTGGGCACGCTGGTCGGCCCCGACCCTAGGCGCCGCATCGTCCGCCAGCTCTCCTCGTTGGCGGTGATGACCCGCTGACGCGCCTCGAGAAAATCGGCGCCGAGATCCCTCACCCACGCCGCCAAATCATTGGGCGCCGCCGGCGGGAACGTCGCCCGGAGCGCGTCCGCCATCGCCTCAGCGGTCTGAAAGCGCTGGTCCGCGGTCTTCGCCAGCGCCTTCATCACGAGGGGGCTCAGCTTCGCCAGCGCGTCCCAGCGCTCGGGTGGCATCGTCTCGCGCTGATCGGCGACCGCTTCTTCGAGTGTCGGCAGCGAGCCGCTCAGCACCGCCGAGAAGAGCTCGCTCTCGCCGCGGCCCGCGTGCATGCGGCGTCCCACGAGGAGCTCCCAGAGCACGACGCCCGCCGCGTAGATGTCGGTCGTGCGGGCCGGCGGCTCGCCGCGCAGCTGCTCCGGCGGAATGTACGTGATCTTCCCCTTGAAGAAGCCCTCTTGGGTCACATGCGCGCTCGACCGCGCCTTCGCGATGCCGAAGTCGAGGAGGCGCGGGATGCCATCGGCGCTGACGATGACGTTCTGCGGCGACACGTCGCGGTGAACGATGTTGAGAGGCTCGCCGAGCTCGTCCTTCGTCTCGTGCGCGGAGTGGAGGCCCAGGAGCGTGCCGGCCACGATGGCCACGGCGATGGGCACCGGCAGCTGCAGCCCACGCGTCTGGCTCGCCTTCACGAGCTTGTCGAGCGGCACGCCGTGCACGTACTCCTGGACGAGCACGATGTCCTTCCCAGACAGGACGACGTCGAGCACGCTGACGACGTTCGGGTGATGGAGCTTCGACGAGATGCGAGCCTCGTCGAGGAACATCGTCACGAAGTCCGGATCCTCGGTGTACTGCTCATGCAAGCGCTTCGCGGCGACGATCCGGCTGAAGCCCTCGGCGCCGACGAGCCGCGCGATGTGCACGGTCGCCATGCCCCCGCGCGCGATGGGGGCGTAGAGCACATACCGCCCGAACGTCTCGGTCTTCGCGTCGGTGCCCTCGGCAGAGCCGGAGCTTTTACTGGAAGATTCACTCATGAGGAATTACTCGAAGAGCTGCAGGGGTGTTCCGTCCGTCCAGAAGTAGCGATTGGTGAACGTCCCGTCCGGCGACAGCGCCGTGCCCCACACAGACTTCGAGTAGTTGTGCTGCGTCTTGCAAACGTCGTTGCCGCACGCAGAAAATCCGGCGTTCGCGCCGAGGCCGAGCGCCAGGTTCGGCAGGTGCTCGAACGTGTTGATGAGCGCCTCCGCCGTGTACGGCCCCTGATGAGCGAGGAGCCCAGCGATGAAGACGCGCGCGGCCAGGTATCCCTCGAGCGACGTGAAGCTCGGCGTCAGGCGCGCGTCCTCGAGCGCCTTCTTGTAATCGCGCACGGCGTCGCTGCTGTCGCTCTGGTAGTTGGGCACGACCTGCGACACGAACACGCTGTCGCTGTAGGCCTTCGGTCCGGTCGGCGTCTTCACCTGCCCCAGGTCCTTGAGGCGCTGCGCGAGAGAGTTGGCGCCGGAGAACGACACGTTGCTGATCGTGAGCTTCAGGCGGTTGGCGGCGTCGGGGCTCACGTACGTGACCCCGTCCGAGGTGAGGGCGTATTGCCAGTCGCGCACGCCCTTGATGAAGGTCGTCGCGGGCCCGTACGTGTCCGTCATGAAGATGCCGACGTTGACCGAAGGTGCGCTGTCCGACGCGACGAGCGACGCCAGGTACGCCGTCGCCGCCGCGACCTGCGAGGGCACGCTCGTCTGGTCGTCACGCGTGTAGCGAAATCGCTTGATCGGGTTGGTCGGGTCGCCGGAGGTGTTCGGGGGCGGCGCCGTCTTCAGCGCGGTCCAGGCGTTGACGAGGCCGTCGTAGCCGGCCTGCCCGAACGTGTCGTTCTGATCGAAGCTGACGAGGTGCGCCGAGTCGGGCACACCACCGCTCTTCAGGAAGAACTCGAGCGTCGCGCGCGCCTCCTGCCCGTAGCTCGCGCGCACGTTGAAGATGTATTTCCCGCACGGGCCCGATGCGCCATCGCGCAGCATCTTGGCCGAGCCGGTGAACGCGCCGAAGAAGAGGCTCTGCGTCTCGACGGCGAGCGGCGCGGTGCGCACCATGGTCGGCGTGCCGACGTTTCCCAAGAGCGCGATGACGCCGTTCGGTCCGCGCGTGAGGGCCGAGGACCCGACCGGATCGGTGCCGGCGACGAGCGAGTTCGTCGTGGTCGGGCACTTCGCGGTGACGCCGGGCTGCGGTTGAACGTCGAGCAGATCGCGAGCGGCCTGCTCCGCCGCGGACGGGACGTATTGATCGTCGCGGAAGTTCAATTGAAGCTGGCGCCCGCGGATGCCGCCGGCGGCGTTCTGCGCGTCGAACGCGAGCGTCACGCCCTTCTTCATCTCCGTGCCGAGATCCTGGCTCGGCCCCGAGACGGGCGCGCTCATGCCGATGCGGATCGGCGCGTCCGCGGGAGACTTGCACACGCCGGGTCCGGTCTGCTGCACGCAGACGAGCGCGCTCCCGCAGTCGCCGTCGGTCGCGCAGGCCTTCGGCTGGAACGTCGGCGAGCAGCTGCTGAAGCCGGCGACCAGCGTGACGAGACCTGCGCCGAGCCGCGCGGTGCGCGCGCGCGAAATGGTTCGTGGGGACGAAGCTGGCGCGGATGGAAGGGAAGGGATCATGAAAGGCTCGCTTCGGTTACGTTCATGTTTTCTGTGGAGAAACCCCCGTTCCAGGTTTCCGGATTTCTACAGGAAACGCACTACCAAATTGGAATAGGGGCAAGCTTCGGTGGGGTCCTGTCGTGGCGGCGGCGGACCGCGAGTACACGAACGCACGCGCGATCTGTAGCGATCCGCCCCATCAGGCGGTGCCCGAACGCAACTGCTGCGCTTCGAGCGCGGGTAGAGCAATTACTCTAAAAACCGCCGGCGCTCAAGGGAGCCGGACCGTCAACGGCCCGCGCTTCGCGAAGGTCACGACGACGGTCTTCTTCTGAACGTCGAACGTGGCGGTCGTGAAGGGCTCGTAAGGTTTCGGCGTCGCGTCGCGCTTCTTGCCGGACACCGCGCCATGCACCGCGAGGCGGTTCGCTCCGTCCTCGAACAGGAGGAAGTCGCCCGCCGGCGCGAGGAGGTAGCGCCGCTCCGTCAGCCGGTCTTTGCCGAAGTAGACGTCGGCGTGCTCCTTCACCGCGTCAGGCCCGCTGATGCGCGTCGTGTAGCGACGCAGCGTGTAGAACTGGCTGAGGGGTTGGCTGTCGTCGGCGAGCACGCTGCCGGCCGACGCGTCGAGCCAGCCGGCGGGAAGCGGCGCGCCCGGATCGCCGGGCAAGGGCACCGCGTGAGGCGTCGCGAGCGAGGGCGCGACCTGATCGACGTGCGTGGCGCACACCGCGCCGTACGCCGAGCAGTCCGAGGCGCGGACGCTCTTGCCGGGGCAGACCCACTTGAGGTGCGTGCCCTGCGGCGCGTCCTTGGGGCCGCACTCCGCGGGGACGCCGGCCTCCGCGCAGCAGCCGACGTTCGCCGCGAGGAGATCGAAGCACACCGGAGCGGCGCCGCTGCACTCGTCGGCGGGGGGCCCTGGCGTCTTGCACGCCGCGAGCGCGACGAGCATCAGGATTGCGCTGACCCGCGCCGCGCGAGGCATCGCGCCCGTCAGTTGCCTTCCCAGCGGAGGCTCTCGCCGGTGACGCTGGCGATCTTCTGCTGGTTCATGCCGGCGACGTTCGAGGTGAAGAGGCCGCCGCGCGTCGAGAAGAACGCGACCATGCGGCCATCGGGCGCGCACGCGGGATACGTGTTCGATCCCTGGTCCTGCGTGAGGCGCTTCATGCTGGCGGCGCTTCCGCTGGGATCGACGCTGAAGATGTCCCACGTGCCGCCGTCACGGCCCATGAAGAGCAGCTTGGTCCCCTCCGGATCGTTGCACCATACAGGCGACATGTTGTACGAGCCTCGCCACGAGACGCGCTTTCCGTCGACGTGGATCTGCGGGTTGCCGCCGCTGTTCGACACGTAGGCGAGCTGCCCGCCGCCGCCGAACGCAGGGTGCGTGTTGAGGCCGCCGTTCGTCACCCTGGTGAGGCCGCTGCCATCGGGTTGGCCGGTCCAGATGTCGCTCACGCCGTTCTGCGAGATGACGAGCGCCATCTTGCCGCCGCCGAACGCGACGCCGAAGATGAGGCCCGCGTGGCGAAGGACCGCCGCGGGGTTGCCGACGCGGAAGAGCGCGTAGCTTCCGTCGGCGAGGCCGCCCGCGTAGTACACGCCGCCGGGGCCGACCGCCGGCGCGAGGGCGACGTTCGACACCGCGGGGAGGCGCGAGACGCCCTGCCCGTCGCTCTCGATCGAGAAGATGCCCTTCTGCCCGCGCCCGGTCGTGGCGGAGAACACCATGCGCGTCCCGAACGAGCCCAGCGTGCCGGTGAACCACTTCACGACTTCGTTGTCGAACTGGTGCACGGCGCCGCGTACGCCGGTCGCGGGGACGTCGTACTCCTTCTTGAGCACCTCGGCGGCGCCGCGCGAGACGACGAAGAGCTTCATCTCGAGGTGCACGTTGGCGCCGCGCATCGACGTGACGCCCTTGATGACGCCCTCGGCACCGACGTTGCGCCAGCTTGCCGGATCGATCGTGTTGCCCTCGGCCGCGGTGTTCGCGGTGAAGCTCTTCGGATCGAGGACCTGAAAGAGCGACGAGAGCGTGAGGTCGCGGCCGGCGGTGTCGGTCACGGTCTGGCCGACGCCGGGATCGCCGACCGGCGGCACGACCGCGACCTTGAAGAGCGAGCGGCTGCCGCCCGGGACGGTGATCGTCGTCACCTCGCCTCCGGTGGGACCTGCCGCCGTCGGGAGCGCGCTGCCCGTCGGCGCCGGCGTCTGCGCGGTCGCTGGAAACGACGCGACGAGCACCCCTGCGACACCGAAGCCCACAAGCGAAAGAGCCTTCTTCATCGGCATCCATCTCCGAGCTTCAAGTTGACCGCGCGCCTGAGCCAGCTCTCGGCCACCTCGGGGGGTGGCTGCGGGAGCGAAGTGTTGTCGTCCATGAGCTTCTGGAGCATCGTTCGAGCCGACTCGTCGAACAAGTCGTTTCCGCTCCCCTTCACGGGCGTCGTCTGGATGTGGAAGATCCGCATGCGCTGATCCAGCGTGATCTTGTACGACACGCAGAGGCGCGACGCTTCACCTTGGGAGATGAGCGTCGGGATCTGCCAGCGGTCCTGCAGGAACTTGCGGAGAAGCGCGGCGTACATGTCTCCCGCCTTCACCTTGTTCGGATCGGTCTCGGTGCCGCCGTCGATGCCGGCCGCGTGGCCTTCGTCGGGGCGATCCTTGCCCGCGTCCTCGGCGAACGGATCGCTCTTGGCGATGAGGCGCGAGATGTCCGAGTCCTGCGCGAGCGGAGGAGGCGCGCCGGCGTCGTGCTTCTTCATCGGATCGTCAGTCGACGCGAGGAGATCCTGCTTGGGCGCCGTGCGCGCGCGCGGGACGATGCGATCGGGGAGCTTGCTCGGATCGATCGGCTTGCCGAGCTTCAGCAGCGTCGCGGCGATGACCGGCTTCGCGACGAACGGTTGTTCATCTGTCTGCGGCGCGCGCGTGAAGACGCCGATCGAATAGAGGATGATGACGGCGATCGGAATGCCGTGCAGCGCGATCGCGAGCGACACGCCCAGCGCGATCTCGTCCCCCTCGTATTTGGGTCGCCACGCCGTCGCCATTCCTAAGCCCTTCGTCCGTCAAAGCTCTGCCGTCGAATCCGTCGTCCGCGGTTCAGCTCACGCCTACTTAACCACCAGGGGGTCGGTCACCATGCCCAGCTTCTCGACCCCGGCCCCGCGGGCCGCGGCCATCACGCGTAAGACTGCGCCGTATTTCACGTTCTCGTCCGCTTGAATGTACAGCTCCTTCTCGGTCTGGAGGCGCGTGTTGTTCTTGAGGCGGTCGTCCACGGCGCCGGTGATCTCGTCTTTCCCAAGATAGACGTGCTCGTCGCTCGTCACGATCACCAAAAGCTTCGAATCGTCCGTCTGCATCGGGGCGCTCTTCACCTTCGGCAGGTCGACGTGGACGCCGGTCGTGAGGAGTGGAGCCGTCACCATGAAGATGACGAGGAGCACGAGCATGACGTCGATGAGCGGCGTCACGTTGATGTCGTTCATCCCGCCGAGGCGACGGCGACCATGACGGCCCCCGCCCGCGGCCGCGCTCATGCCCATGTCAGAGGCCCCCGAGCTTGGCGCGCGCGGCGACGTCGGACGCGAAGCCGTCCATGGTGTCGGCGAGGATGCCGACCTTGCGCGCGAAATAGTTGTACGCCATGACCGCCGGGATCGCGGCGACGAGGCCGATGGCGGTGGCGATGAGGGCCTCGGCGATCTTCGGCGCGACGACCGGGAGGTTTGCGCTCTGCTGGTTTCCGATGCTGAGGAACGCGTCCATGATCCCGTAGACGGTGCCGAAGAGGCCGATGAACGGCGCCGTCGAGCCGATCGTGCCGAGCAGGTTCATCCACGACTCGAGGTGGGTGATCTCTTCGGCGGCGGCGCGGCGCGTGGCGGTTTCGACGTGCGTGCCTTGCGCGTCGGTCAGCTCTTTTCGAGCGCCGCGCGAGACGCGGACCATCTCGTCGTACCCGGTCGCGAAGATGCGCGCGAATGGCGACCCGCGGTAGGCCGCGAGATCCTTCGCGAGGTGCTCGAAGTCGTCGGCACCGTCGAACGCCTTCACGAAGCGCGTGCTCTCCGCGTTCGCGCGCGAGAGGTGGAGCGCCTTGAGGCCGATGACCAGCCAACACATCAGCGAGAATGCGACGAGGAGGATGATGACGATTTTTACCGGCAGCGACGCCCCGAGGACGAGCTGCACGGGGTCGAGGCGCGGCGGATCGGTCGCGCCAACGGCGGCCTGGAAAAGGGCGAGCGACATGCGAGGGATCTCCCGGCCCGCCTTATCCCCCCTACCCGGCCGCGATGTCAAAGCTCATGGCAGGGATCGGCGCCACGGCGGCCCGATTGAGGGCCCCTATTGAGGACTTGTGCGGCCTCGCGAAATCGGCAATTGTCCCGCGCGTGAAGCGTCGGAAGGTGGCGGTCTTGGCTCGGCTCGCGCTGGCGATCACGGTCGCGGTGCTGGCCGCGTGCGCCGGCACGGCGGCGACGACGACCGCGTACACGCCAATCACGGGCGTCCTCGTACGCTCCGACGCGCTGGTCAGCGGGATTGGGTGCGGCACGCGCGGCGACCAGGTCTTCAAGTACGCCGCGGTCGTCACGCAAGGCAACCAGACGCTCACGGTCGGCGCCACCGGTGTCGGCACGCTCTCGGAGTGCTACGCCGACGCGAAGTTCGCGAACCTCGTCGCCGGTCCCGACGGCACGCTCTCGTTCACGGTGGAGATCTTCGCGTTCAGCCAGGAGTCGTACCTCGCGCAGCGCGCGAGGGGGCTCGATCTGGCGGTCACCGACTGGACGCAGCTCCAGAAATTCCAGCCGACCTACCGCACCTCGTGCCGCGCGACGCAGCAGCAGGACGTCGAGGTCCTCGCGGTATGCAATCCGCTCCGCTCCGGCGGTCCCGCGTCCATACGCATCCCCACGACGCAGTTCTCGACCACGATCGGCACCACGCTCGCGTGCAAGGACGCGCAAGGCAAGCCGAAGGACTACACCAAGGTGCAGGCGTTCTACTCGGTGGGCGGCGTCGCCGGGGAGCTCTCGCAGGTCGACTGTCCCGACGCGCTGGTCGTGACGCCGGCCGCGGCGCCCGCCACCTACACGCTCGACTTGCAGCTCGTCGATCCCACCGGCGTGCGGGTCGTCGGGACCGTTCGCTGCACCGCGTCCACGATTCCAGGCCTGGAATCAACGGCGAGTTGCACGCCGGCCGTACCGTAGCGTCCTCCGACGCGACGCGGGCCTGGCTCATCCGGTGCACGAGTGACGGAGGCGCCTTGCGGGGCCTCGGTCGCACCCCTAGAGTTGATAGACATGGATCAGCGCCCCTTTCAGGACATGAGCGGGATGTTTCCCCGCCCGGGCAAGGCGCTGAAGATTCTGCTCGTCACGATCGCGGCGCTGTCGATCCTCGCGGCAATCGTCGTCAACTGGGCCCCCGGCGGGCGCAGCGGCGTCGAGGTGTTCTACTGGGTCGCGTGCTCGCGTGACGGCCTCACCGGCGGCATTCCCAGGGTCTGGACGCTGCTCACCGCGGGGCTCTTCACGAGGCCGAGCGGCGACGGCGCGGTTCAGGATCTCCTCTACACGCTCATCGGCCTCTACTTCTTCTCGCCGGATCTCGAGAAGCGTTGGGGCCCGAAGCGTTTCTTGCGGTTCATCGGGACGAGCATCTTCGTCGGGTTTCTCCTGGGCTTCACGATCGATCTGCTCGCGCCTCCACACCTCGAGATCTTCCACCCGCACATGATGTTCGGAGCGGGCGCGGCGATCACCGCCACCATGGTCGCGTGGTCACGTCAGAACGCGGACTCGGTCGTGCGGCTGTTTTTCGTACTGCCGGTGAAGGGGAGCTGGTTCTTCTGGCTGGCGGTCGTCTACGCGGTGCTCGGCGTGGTCTATTGGGATCGCCAGCACGACGCGGGTGTCGTCGCTCCCTTCGGTGGAATCATCACCGGCCTAATCCTCGGCGGAACCCCGTCGGTCGCGCGTACGCTCTACCTCCGCGCGAAGCTGGCCGTCCTGCGCAAGAAGGCGTCGCCGCCCGATCGTCCGAGCTCGCCGCGTCCGTCGCGGACGACGCGCGGCGGTGGGCCTCCCCTTCGCGTGGTGTACGGCGGCCTCGAGGACGAGCTCAAAAAGCGCAAGCCGCCGAAGGACAAGCGGTACCTCAACTAAGCAGCGCGCTCATTTCCAGGAGGCAGCTTCATGGGCATTGCGGGCGGGTGGTCTCTTCACGCGGGCGCGGCGCTCCTCATCGGGGCGCTCGCTGCGGTCGTCGGGGCGCTGGGATGCAACTCGGACGCGACCGATGGCTCCAGCGGTCACGTCCACATCGGCTGCGAGGCCGGCGCCGGGTGCGCCGAGGACACGAGCGTCCTGGGCATCTGCGCGCAGGACCGCCCGCACATGTGCTTCTGCGGCGCGGACGGCGGAACGGCGACGCCCGGCCCCGACTGCCTCGGCAACGCCGTCAAGCCGTACGCGCCGTACACCCGGGCGCTGTGCTGTCCTTGAGGTAGCGGTCGCTCACGCCTTCTTGCGGCGGCCGCGAGCGAGGAGGGCGAGACCCGCGACGAGGGCGAGCGCCGCGCCACCGGGGCCGCCGTTCGTGCCGCTGCCATTTGCCGAGCAGCCGCTGGTCGTCGTGGTGCCGTCGCTGCTGGTCGGCGAGTCTCCGTTCGGGCCAGAGCCTCCGTCCGCGCCGCCCGAGCTTCCGCCGGACGTGCCGCCCGACGTCCCGCCCGAGCTGCCGGACGTCCCGCCCGACGTCCCGCCCGAGCTGCCGGACGTGCCGCCCGACGAACCGGACGAGCCGCCCGCAGGACCGCACGCGCCGGTGGACGTGTTGCAGGTGGTGCCGGCGGAGTTGCCCGCGCAGTCGGCGTCGGCCTTGCAGCCGCCGCACGTGCCCGCCGTCGCGTCGCACACGGGCTTGGGGTTACTGCATTGGGCGTTGGTGGTGCACGCGACGCACTTGCCGGCGTTGCCGCCCGACGTCGCGCAGTGGCCGCCGGGGCAGTCGGTGTCGCCCGCGCACGCCTTGCATTTGTTCGTCGCGGTGTCGCACACCGGCGTCGCGCCCGAGCAGTCGGTGTTCGCGATGCAGGTGACGCAGTCTCCGGTGGCCGTTTTACACAGCGGGGTCGGGGCCGCGCACTGGGCGTTGGTCGTGCAACCGCCGCACGGCGTGTAGCCGGCGCCGGACGCGACGCACTTCTTTTGCTTGTTCGACCACTCGAGCTGCACTTGGTAGCCGGCGACCGTGGCGGTGTCGCCCGATGCAGCCGCGCAGATGTCGCCGATCTCGCCGTTGCAGGCGCCCGAGCCCTGCTGGTACCAGCCGATGTCACTGTCGCCGACGTCGACGTCGGTGATGGCCTCGATGAGCTCGTGCGAGCTGACGACGCCGAAGTTGTCGTTCTTCGTTCCGGCGCCGCAGCCGCCCGCGCACGCGCCGCCGAGATCGGGGATGACCGCGTACGGGAAGAAGGCTCCGTTGTAGACGCCGTCGCTGTGGTAGCCGCAGAACTGCACGCACGACGATCCGCCCTGCATCGTGATCGACGTGCCCGGCGGGAAGTAAACGAAGTAGAGCGTCTTCGGCTTGCCGGCCTTGTCGAGCGTCGGCGCGGGGATCTTGCCGAGACCCATCTGGCGAACGAGCTCCGGGCCGATCGCCGAGTCCTGCACGGTCTTCGTCGCGCTCAGCGGCGTGATGGTCGTCGCGCTGACGTAGCTGCCGCGGCAGATCGTCTGCGTGGGCGTGTTGTACTCCTGGAGCCAGTCCATGTACGTGCTCTTCAGGACCGCCTGGAAGAAGCCCGGCGCGTACGCTTGGAGGTTGGCGTCGACGCCGGCCCCCCAGTAGACGACGACGACCTGCGCTTCGGAGAGGACCGGCCCGCCGTTGTAGGTGAGCTTGCAGGTCGTCGGCAGATCCGGCAGCGACTGGTTCACCATCGGGGTAAAGCGATGAATCGGGATGATGCCGCGCGGGTGACCTCCCGGCTCGACGGAGAGGTCCGCCTCTTCGTCCGCGCGCGCAGTGGCGGGGGCGAGCGCCGTGAGCGCGAGTGCGGCGAGGGCCGCGGGCCGAACGAGCTTCGCGAAACGCGGGGCAAACGGCATCGTCGTCACTCCTGTCTGGGCTGTGTCAGGGCCGGCCGCCGACGCGGCGTCTGGGCCAGTGCGCGCCCCGTTCTTTGTTCCGGAATCCACAAATTATCAAACGATTTCGCTGGTATTCACAATTTCCAGTGACCACGGAACCGCGCTGCAGCGCAGCAAACGGCGCCGATTGACGGGCTTCCGTGCTAGTTCGTCGAGCCGATGTGGACGGCGCGCCATCTCCTCGGAACGGACGCTCTCTCGGCGGACGACGCGACGCAGATCCTCGACCACGCTGACGCCATCCTGAAAAAATGGTCGGGCGCGCCGGACGCGCGGAAGGGCGCGAGCCTTCGCGGTCGCACGATCGTGAACCTGTTCTTCGAGGCCTCGACGCGGACGCGAACGTCGTTCGAGATCGCGGGCAAGCGCCTCGGCGCCGACGTGGTGAACGTCAACGCGTCGGTGTCGAGCGTGACGAAGGGGGAGACGCTCCTCGACACCGTGCGCAATATCGAAGCGATGAAGGCCGAGGTGATGGTCATTCGTCACCCGGCGAGCGGCGCGCCGCACTTCGTCGCGGAGCGCACGCGCGCGGCGATCGTCAACGCGGGAGACGGCACGCACGAGCACCCCACTCAGGCGCTGCTCGACGCGCTGACGATTCGCAGGAAGAAAGGGCGGCTGAAAGGCGTGGTCGTCGCGATTTGCGGGGACATCCTCCACTCGCGCGTCGCCCGCTCCAACGCGATCCTGTTGACCAAGCTCGGCGCGACGGTGCGCTTCTGCGCGCCGCGCACGATGCTGCCGCGCGACCCGCGCGCGATCGCCGACGTACAAATCGCGGGGACGATCGACGAGGCCGCCGAGGGCGCGGACGTGATGATGATGCTCCGCATCCAGAACGAGCGACTCAGCGGCGCGATGATGGCGACGACGCGCGAGTACAGCCGCACCTTCGGCCTCAACGCGCGCGTGCTCGCCCGCGCGAAGCCGGACGCGATCATCATGCACCCTGGGCCGATCAACCGCGGGGTGGAGCTCGATACGATGCTCGCGGATGGTGCGCGGAGCGTGGTGCTGGAGCAGGTGGAGGCCGGCGTCGCGGTGCGGGCGGCGGTGCTGGAGCTGCTGACGGCGGCTTAGGAATCGGAATCGGAGTCGGAGTCGGAGTCGGAGTCGGAGTCGGAGTCGGAGTCGGAGTCGGAGTCGGAGTCGGAGTCGGAGTCGGAGTCGGAGTCGGAGTCGGAGTCGGAGTCGGAGCCTACTCCACCACCCGAATCACGTGCGTCGGACGCGCAATGAACTCCGCGCCCGCGATCGCCCCCAGCGCGGTGCGCAGATCCTTCTCCTTCGCCACGTGGGTCATGATGACGACCTGCACCGGTGCGCCGCTCGCGTCTCCCCCGCCCTTCTGCACCATCTCCTGAATCGACACGCGTGCCTCCCCCAGCGCGCCGGTGATGCGCGCGAGGACGCCGGGGCGATCGTAGACCTCGAAGCGAAGGTAGAACGCGGTCTCGATGTCGCCGAGGGGCGCCACGGCGCGCTCAGAGAGCTGTATGCCACGGGTCATCAGGCCGGCGGCGCCGTTGATCTTCGCGCGGGCGACGTCGAGCACGTCGGCCACGACGCTCACCGCGGTCGGCATGTCGCCGGCGCCGCGGCCGGAGAGAAGGCACGGACCGAGGGCGCGCCCTTCGAGCGCGATGGCGTTGAGGACGCCGTTGACGTTGGCGATGGCCTGGTCCTCGGGAACGAGCGCGGGGTGAACACGCAGCTCGACGGCGTCGCCGCGATCGTGGCCGATGGCGAGGTGCTTGATGACGTAGCCGAAGCGCCGCGCGAAATCGTGGTCGACCGCCTCGATCGCGCGAATGCCCTCGGTGGGGACGCGCGCGTGATCGACGCGCGCGCCGAACGCGAGCATCGCGAGGACGACGAGTTTGTGCGCCGCGTCGTGGCCGTCGACGTCGAGCGTGGGATCCGCCTCCGCGTAGCCCTTTGCTTGCGCCTCGCGGAGGGCCTCGTCGAAGCTCTTTCCGTCCTTCTGCATCCGCGTGAGGACGAAGTTGCACGTGCCGTTGACGATGCCGCGCAGGCTCGTCACCCAGTCGCTGGCGAGCGCCTCGCGCAAGACGCGGATGACGGGGATCCCTCCGCCGACCGAGCCCTCGAACGCGAGATCCACCTTGCGCGCGATCGCCCGATCGACGAGCGCGGGGCCGTGGAGCGCGAGGAGCATTTTGTTCGCCGTGACGACGCCGCGCCCCGAGTCCAGCGCGCGCAGAACGTACCCGCGCGCCGGCTCCTCACCGCCCATCACCTCGACCATCACGTCGATCGACGCGTCGCCGAGCACGGCTTCGGGATCGGTCGTGAGGCGATCGCGCGAGAGCTCGGGGACGCGCTCCTTCTCCGGATCGCGCACGAGCACGCGCGCGACCTCGAGCGGCGCACCGACCCGCTCGGCGAGGTACTTCGCGTTCTGGCTGAGCAGCTGCACGACGCCACCGCCCACGGTGCCGCATCCGAGGAGGCCAAGCCTGACGGTCTTCATCGCCCGCGAACGTAGAGCGGAAGTCGATTGCGCGGAACGGCAAACGGCTAGAAACCGGGGTCGCGCGCCACCGTGCTGGGGGGCGCCGGATCCGGAGGCGGCCGCGGGACGCCACGCGGAGGCCGGACGCGTCGGTGGGTGGGGGTCGCGGCCGGAGTTAGAGTCAGAGTCGGAGTCGGACTCGGAGTCAGAGTCGGACTCGGAGTCAGAGTCGGAGTCGGAGTCGGAGTCGGACTCGGAGTCGGAGTCGGACTCGGAGTCGGAGTCGGAGTCGGGGCGGCGGCAACCGGGAGGGCGTCGATGGCGACCTCCGGAATCGGTGTTGGCGAGGCCATCGGTGCTGGGCGCGCGGGGGTGGTCCCCTTCCAGCCGAGCCAGAAGAACGCGCCGACGGCGAGCGTGAGCGCGACGATGAAGGATGCGATCAGCGCGCCGCGGCCTCGGGTGCGCGCCGTCGCGGCGCCGCGCGCGTTGAGGACGGTCGGCGCCGGACGTCGCGACGGGCGGCGCGGAGGCTGCGAGGGGCTGAAGTCGTCCTCCAGATCGGTGGGGGGCAGCGAGACCGGCGCCGGCCGGCCGTCGCGCACGGCGATGAGCGCGTCGGCGAGCGACTCCGCCGTCTGGTAACGCTCGGCGGGACGCTTTCGCAGCGCTTTCTCGATCACCAACCAAAGCGCGATCGGCACGTCCGCCAGAGGTTGAGGCTCACGCTCGAGGATGGCGGCAACGACGGAGTGGTAGCTGCCCTCGGCAAAGGGGTTTCTCCCCGCGAGCATCTCGTAGAGCAAAATGCCCATCGTGAAGAGATCGCTGCGCGCGTCGGCGTCGCCGGAGCCGCGCGCCTGCTCGGGGGACATGTAGCTCGGCGTTCCAAGCAGCGCGCCGTCCCCCGTGATGCGCGGCGCGCCCGGGCTCTCGAGCTTGGAGATGCCGAAGTCGAGGATCTTTGGTGTCACGTGCCCGTCGGGATCGGCGGAAAGAAACACGTTCTCGGGCTTCAGGTCCCGATGCACGATCCCCGCTTCGTGCGCGTGCCCGAGGGCCGAAAGCAGCGCGATCGTGAGGTCGAGCGCTTCGGGGACCTCGAGCTTGTGCTTCTGATCGAACGCGTCCGCGAGGGTCTGCCCACGGAGGAGCTCCATGACCATCAGGAGCGCGCCATCGTGCACACCGTCGAGCTCGACGAGATCGAAGATGCGCACGATCCCGCGATGCGCGAGACGCGCCGCTGCGTGCGCCTCACGCCGGAAGCGCGTGGACGCCTCTCCCGAGCCCGCGTCCTCGGCAAGGAGCACCTTCACCGCCACCTCGGCGTCGGTGGCAAGGTTCTTTGCCACCCAAACCACCCCCATCCCGCCGAACCCTGCGGGCCGAACGAGGCGATATTTCCCGCCCACGACGACGTCGGCGACGAGCTTCTCGCCGGACGTCTCGAGGAAAGGCTCTGGCCGAACGCTGGCCAGCGCATTCTTGGCGGGTTCGTTTGCCACCTGAGGGACCCTCTTTGCTACCTTCGTGATCGTGAACGGTTTAACCCCCGACGTCCACCCGTCCTTGCAGCCTCGGATTCCGCGCCGTTTTTTCGCGTGGATGATGTCGGCGGTCCTCGTGACGGGGACCACCCTCGGAGGCCCTGGGATGGCGCGCGCGCAGGCCCCGGAGGCGAGCCCGCAGGCCCTCGTCGCCGCGCGTGAGCTCTTTCGCGAGGCGACGGGTGACGTCGACGCAGGGCGGTTCGAAGCGGCGCTCGGAAAATTTCGGCGCGTCGCGGCGGTCAGAGAGACCGCGGCGGTTCGCTTCAACATCGGTCGCTGCGAGGAGCAGCTAGGCAAGCTCGGCGCCGCACTCGGCGACTACGAGCTCGCCGCGCGCGAGGGGACAGGCGACGCGAAGGCCGCCGACATCGCGCGTATGGCGCAGGAGCGGGCGACGGGGATCCGTCCCCGAGTCCCGCGCCTGACGATCACGCCACCGCGCAATCCGTCGAGCGATCTCGTCGTGCGGCTCGACGGCGAGCGGCAGCCCGTCGGGGCGCTCGGCGTGCCGCTGCCTGTCGATCCTGGCGCGCACAAAGTCGACGCGACGAGCGGTGCCGCGACGTTCACCAAGGACGTGACGTTGGCGGAGGGGCAGGCGGCGACCATCGCGGTCGATCTTCCGGACGCGACCCCGACGCCGACGCCGACGCCGACTCCGACTCCGACTCCGACTCCGACTCCGACTCCGACTCCGACTCCGACTCCGACTCCAGGGCCGAATCGGCTTCCGGGCTATATTCTCCTTGGGGTCGGTGGCGCGCTGGGGGTGACGTCGTTCGTGTTTCTGCTGCTACACAACCAGGCTGCGGGCGATCTCGACAAGCAGAAGACGCTGGAGTGCACGCTGCCCGGGGGGCGGTGCCCGGAGAACGCGCGGAACGATCTCGACCCGCTCCAGAGCTCGGCGAAGCGGGATCAAGGGCTCGCGATCGGGTTCGGGGCGGCCGCCGCCGTCACGGTGGGCGCGGGGCTGTACCTCGTGCTGAAGGCGCCGAAAACGACCACGCCGTCGGCGCGCCTCGTTCCGGCGCCCGGCGGCGTGATGGTGATTGGGGAGTTTTAGTTCGTGGGCGGAACGGCTTCCTTCTTCTCTTCCGCCGGCTTCGGGGCGAGCTTCTCTTCGAGCGCCGCATCGAGCACCTGATCCATCTTCGCGACGAAGACGAACTCGAGATCGTTTTTGACCTCGGCCGGCACCTCGTCGAGGTCCGGTTTGTTGCGCTCGGGGACGATGACGCGCTTGATGCCCGCGCGGTGCGCCGCGAGGACCTTCTCCTTGAGGCCGCCGATCGGCAGCACGCGCCCGCGCAGCGTGATTTCCCCGGTCATCGCGACGTCGTGGCGGACGCGGACGCCGGTGAGCATCGAGACGAGCGCGGTGAACATCGTGACGCCGGCGGACGGACCGTCCTTCGGCATCGATCCGGCGGGGATGTGGATGTGGATGTCGCTCTTCTCGAGGAAGTCCTTCGCAATGCCGTACTTCTCGGCGTTCGTCCGGACGTAGCTGAGAGCGGCTTGCGCGCTCTCTTTCATGACGTCGCCGAGCTGGCCGGTGAGCTGCATCTTGCCGGCGCCGAACATGCGCGTCGCCTCGATGAACAGGATCTCGCCGCCCACGCTCGTCCACGCGAGGCCAGTGGCCACGCCCGCCTCTTCGGTGCGCTCCGCGACGTCGCTCGTGTAGCGGCCGGCGCCGAGGAACTCGCGCAGCTGGTCCTCGGTCTCGATCTTTCGCGGGGTGAGGTCGCCCTCGGCGATCTTGACGGCGACGCCGCGGATGACGCTGGCGATCTGACGTTCGAGAGAGCGCACGCCGGCTTCACGGGTGTAGCTGTCGATGATGATCTCGACGGCGGCGTCGGTGATGTCGAGCATCGCGGTGGTGATGCCGTGCTCCTCGATCTGCTTGACGATGAGGTGCTGGCGAGCGATCGCGAGCTTCTCGCGCCGTGTGTAGCCGGGGATCTCGAGGATCTCCATGCGGTCGCGGAGCGGGGCCGGGATGGGATCGGCGACGTTGGCCGTCGCGACGAACATGACGTTCGACAGGTCGTACGGGATCTCGAGGTAGTGATCCGCGAACGTGTTGTTTTGCTCGGGATCGAGAACCTCGAGCAGCGCCGCCGCGGGATCGCCGCGGAAGTCGTGACCGATCTTGTCGACCTCGTCCATCATGAAGACGGGGTTGATCGTCGCCGCCTTCTTCATTCCCTGGATGATCTGGCCGGGCAGCGCGCCGACGTACGTGCGCCGGTGACCGCGAATGGCCGCCTCGTCGTGCACGCCGCCGAGGGAGATGCGGTGGAATTTACGCCCGAGCGACCGCGCGATGCTGCGGCCGAGCGACGTCTTGCCGACGCCGGGCGGTCCGAGGAGGCAAAGGATCGGTCCCTTCTTGTCCTTCTTCAGCTTCCGGACGGCGAGGTACTCGAGGATGCGCTTCTTCACCTTTTCGAGGCCGTAGTGATCCTCGTCCAACACCTTGCGCACCTGCGCGATGTCGAGGTTGTCGGGCGTCTGGACGTGCCACGGCAGATCCAAGATCCAGTCGAGGTACGTGCGGACGACGGTGTACTCCGCCGAGCCGACCTGCATGTTGCGAAGGCGCTTGATCTGCTTCTTGGCGACCTGCTCCGCTTCCGTGGGGAGCGTTGCCTTCGCAATGCGATCCTCGAGGCCGTCGAGATCGCCCTGATCGCCGTCGTCCTCGCCGAGCTCCTCCTTGATCGCCTTGAGCTGCTGGCGGAGGACGTACTCGCGCTGGTTCTTCCCCATCTCCTCCTTGATCTGGGAGTTGATGCGCTCGCGCATC
>JBBRLQ010000056.1:0-28010 GCA_038231275.1 Polyangiales bacterium | reverse complement strand
TCGCGGCGTGCGCGTCTCGTGGCCCGCATGGCGCGGGCTCGCCGGACGTCGAGAAGCGCACGGTGGTCGAGCGCCTTCCCGACGGCACGACGCGAACGACGACGATCACGGTCACGCGTCGCGTCGTCGATGCTCCACCGCCGCCGGCGCGCCCGGCCGATCCGTACCCGTCCGACCCCAAGATCCGTTACAACGTCGAGCGCATCAACGCGTACCGCGCGAAGAGCGGCCTCACTCCGCTGCTCTACGACGCGAAGATCAGCGCGTTCGCGCGGGTGGGCTCGGAGCGCCTCGCGCGCGACCACGTGGCGCACGCCAACTTCGCCGAACACCAGCAGGGCGCGCCGGGGTTCGGGTCGAAGAGCGCCGAAAACCAGGGCGATCCGAGCGGTGTGCCCTCCTTGGATGCCGACGCTCTTCGAAGCGGGAAAAAGCAGATCGACGTGATGCTCGACCTCATGTTCGCCGAGGGGCCCGGCGGGGGACACTACGAGAACATGATGAAGCCGGAGTTCCGGCGCGTGGGGATCGGGCTCGTGTACTCGGAGGGGCGGCTCTATATGACGAACGACTTCTCGGACTGAAGCGCGGTCACGGCGGCACGTGCGCGAGCGCCGAGAGCACCTCGTCGGCACGGCGCGCGAAGGTCGCGCGGACCGCCGTGAAGCGCGGGTGCGCGCGCAGCTGCTCGAAGAGCGGACATCCATCGAGCCAGAACACGTCGAAGCTCGCGGCGCGATCGGCATCTTCAAGCGCCTCCAGGGCACCGTCGGGGTCGTTGGCGTAGGCGAGGCACTCGGCCAGGTGCTGGCGGAAGAACGCCCTGCGGCGCTGCGAGCGGCCTTGCGCCGCGCGCGCGTTGAGCTCGTGCCGTCCGAAGTCGCTGAGCGTTCCGCTGACGATCAAGTGGAAGATCATGCCCGCCGGCATGCGCATTCCGACCGGAACGTCGTCGAGACGCTCCAGGAACGCCTTGGCGGACGCTACGTCGCGCCGCCACAGGGTAATGCGCCAGCGGTTTAGCCAGAAGCTGTTCAGCTCCTGCTCGTCGGTCGGGGGGACCGCGAACATCGCGTCGCTCGTCTCGTGCTCCCCTTGGAGCTCGTGGACACGAACGATGTCCCATCGCGGAAGGACGAGCATCGGCTCGAGCGCCATCGCCCGCCTCATTCGCTCCATGCCGTCGCGCGGGCGACCGGCTTCGATGAGCATTCGTCCGATGAGCTCATGGGCCTCTGCCAGCCCCGGCGCCGACGCGAGCGCGCTCTTCGCCTCCGCCGCGGCGAGCGCGTTGTCGCCGAGGCCGAGGCGAAGCGACGCGAGCGCTGCGTGCGCCTCGCCGAGATGCGGCGCGACCGCGAGCGCACGCTCGGCGCACGCGAGCGCCTCGTCGAGGTAGTTGTCGGCCTCCGGATCGAACGCAAATTGGCGCGCGAGCGCGGCCGCGAGGGCGGAGAGGATCCGCGGATCGGAGGGCGCGTGGGTGAGGGCTTGCCGCAACAGCCCCGCGGCGATCTCCGTGCTGGTGCGCCAGCCTTTGTGCTGCTCGTGCCGGGCGCGGAGATAGAGATCGATCGCCCGCGGATCGGTCGGCATTTCGCGCGCGGGCGCGTGCCACGAGAGTGTGAGGGCGTCGGCGATCGCGTTGGCCGCGTCGTCGCCGACGGCGAGCACCTCGGCGGGTGAGCAGTCGAAGCGCTTTGCCCATAGCTGGAATCCGTCGGCCACGCTGATGAGGCGCACGCTCACCCGCACGCCCGTGGCGACCCTGCGCAGCGAGCCCTCGACGACGACCTGCACTTCGAGGTCACGTCCGAGCTCGCGGGCGTCGCGCTCCACGCCCTTGAACCGGATCACCGCGCCGCGCGCGCGCACGCGCAGGCCCTTGCCCATGGACAGCGTGTCGATGAGGTCTTCCGTCAACCCGTCCGCAAGGTAGTCGTCCTCGATGCCGCCGCCGTTCCGAAACGGAAGCACGGCGACGGTCTTGGCGAACGGGGTGGACGACGGTCGCGCTGGCGGTGCCGACGCCGATCGCATGTGCGCGGGGAGCGACGGGGTGCTCCCTACCGCGGGGAGCGTGAGGCACGCGAGCGCTGCCGCGACGTCTGCGGCGCTCGCGTAGCGATCGGCCGCGTGCCGGGCCATGCACCGGAGAATCAGGTTCGCGAACGCGTCGGGCAGGTCCACGACTCTGGCGCGCGGATCGGGCGGCGGCGATGTGAGGCGCATCGTCGCGACCGCGATGACCGAAGAACCCTCCCACGGCGCCGCGCCGGTGACGAGCTCGAAGAGCATCGCGCCGAGTGCGTAGATATCGGCGCGCGCGTCGACGTCGGCCGCGCCCTCGACCTGCTCAGGGGCCATGTACGCCGGCGTGCCGACCGGCAAGCCGCTCGTGCGCTTCGCGCCGATCCCGGCGACGGCGCGCGCCACGCCGAAATCGGTGATGACGATCCGCCCGTCCTTCGCGAGGAGCACGTTGTCCGGTTTCAGGTCGCGATGCACGACCCCGGCAGCGTGCGCCGCCGAGAGGCCACCGCAGACGGCGTCCGCGATCTCGGTCACCCGCGCCAACGTGAGTCGCCGTTCGCGCGCGAGGAGCGCGCCCAGCGTCTCCCCTTCGATGAGCTCCATCGTCAGGAATTTTTCCCCCTCGTGCTGGCCGATGTCGAAGGTGCGCGCGACGTTCTTGTGCGTCACCCGTCGCGCGAGCTTCACCTCCTGGCGAAATCGCACGAGCGCGGCGTCGTCGGCGACGAGCTCGCGCCTGAGCATCTTGAGCGCGACGATCTCGTCGAGCTCGCGGTCGTGCGCGCGGTACACCGAGCCCATTCCGCCGACGCCGAGGAGGCCGAGCAGCTCGTACCGCCCGCCGAGCAGCTGCCCGCGCGCGTCGGCCGCATCGAGTTCTCCAGTGTCCGGCGAAGGCACGCAGCAAGTGTAGCCGAGGCTTCGCCCGCGAACATTTCGGGACGCCCCTCGAGGCCGAAGTGGCGAGAGTCCAGGATTTTCCCGGGTGTCATCCGTTTGGGGGGGCGGTCGAGCTGCATCGGAAGGGGCCTCGTCGCGTCAACCCTTCCGCGCGCCGACGTGCTCGGCAGGTTCCCCGTCACTCAGGAGGATTTCATGATCTCGACCCGCAAGACCGTTCTCAGCGTCGCCGCCCTCGGCTTCAGCTTTGTCGTCGCGTGCAGCAGCTCCACCAGCCCGAGCTCGTCGTCGACGTCGGGCTCCAGCGGTGCGTCATCGGGGACCTCGGGGGCGTCGAGCTCCAGCGGTGCGGCGTCGGGCGCGTCGTCGGGCGGATCGTCGGGCACCTCCGGTGCGCCGTCGGGGAGCGGATTCAAGCAGTGCCCGTCGTCCGGGCAGTCCAGCTGCTCGCAGGCGGACGTCGAGACCTACGGCAGGTGCATGGAGTCCGCGTGCGACGCGACCTACCAGGAGTGCATGGGCGCGGGCTTCAAGACGGGCACCTTCAGCGGCGCCTGCGGGACGTACATGGCCTGCGAGTCGAAGTGCGCATGCGGCGACACCGCGTGCATCATGGCGTGTGGCATGCCCGACGCGGCGTGCACGGCGTGCATGCAGAAGCTGAGCGCGTGCACCACCAACGCGAGCTGCACCAAGCCGGCGTGCATGGCGGCTCCCCCGCCGCCGCCTCCCCCGGGCAGCAGCGGCTCGAGCGGCAGCAGCGGCGCGACTGGCGCGACCTGCGCGGACCTGCAGACGTGCTGCGACAAGATCGCGGACGCCTCGATCAAGGACGCGTGCCAGCAGTCCCACGACGGCGCGGCCGGCAACGACTCTACCTGCAACACGTACTACGGCGGCTTCAAGACGCTCTGCCCGTGAGCCAACGTCCAGACCGCGTGTTCTGGGCGTTACGTAAACTGGCCCCTGTCTCGCGCCGAGATGTCTACGACTTCTCTCCGAACAAGCGGGGCGCCGGCGTACGCGACGCTCGATCCGCTGCGCTTCGACAACGTCCGCGCCGCTGCCGCGGACCTCGTCCACGGTTACGACGCAGAGAAGGAGTTCGAGCGCGGCCTCTCCGCGCTCCTCCGCGGGCTCGTGGCCGGCGCGGCATGACCCTCGGGAGAGCAAGGAAACGAACCACCTCGGATGAAGCCTTGACGTCAGGGCAACCTCATAGTCGTTCGACGAAGGTGTGGAGAGGTCGAGGGCACTCATCGGCGTGGGCCCCGGTACGGCCCCACTTGATGACGCGGGCGGTTGTGCGATCCTCGGCGGTCACGGGCCGGCGCCTTCGCGACGCGTGTGTCGCCATCTCCACGGGTTTCCAACCGAACGGATCCAGGAATGAAGATGCGCAATCTGTGGTCCGTCGTCGCGGCCGCTGCGACGTTCGTCGCGTGCAGCACGGAGGCGCCGGTGCCGGCGGGCACCCGGGGCGTGGCCCCGCTTCAGACGGCCACGGTCGGTCAGCCTCTTGCGACCGTCGATCCGCCGCTCCCGTGGGGCAAGGGGCTGCCGCCGGGCGTGTTGCCGACGCGCCCCGTCCGTGACGCGGCGCGGGCGGCCGTACCTGCACGCGCGCTCGGCCCCTTCGACCCGCAGTACTTCGGCGGCCCGGTGGTTCAGAATCCCAAGATCGTTGCAGTGTATTGGGGCGCGATCGACGCCACGCGCACCGCGAGCTTGCCGACCTTCTACAGCGACATCGTGAACAGCACCTACGTGGACTGGCTCGCCGAGTACAACACCTACGCGCAGCCCCCACCGACGACGAACCAGGGCATCGCGCGCGGCCTCCTGTACGGCGGGACCTTCACGATCACCCCGGGCACGAGCGGCACGACCGTCACCGACGTGCAGATCCAGGCCGAGCTCTTCGCCCAAATCACTGCAGGCAAGCTGCCGAAGCCGACGCTCGGTTGCGATGGATTCACCGACACCATTTACATGCTCGACTTTCCGGCGGGCGTCACGATCATTGCGCCCGACGGAACTCATGCATCCTGCACGTTCTTTTGCGCGTACCATTCGACGACGACCGCCACGATCGCCGTGAACGGGAGCGCGGTACATCTTCTGTACGGCGTCCACCCCTTCATCGGCGCAGGGAGCGGCTGCGAGGGCTCGTGCGGCGCCGGTGGCGCGGTGAGCTACCTCGACAACGTGACCGAGGTCCACTCCCACGAGCTCATCGAGACGATGACCGATCCGCAGATCGGGCTTGCCACCGGCTACTTCCCGCCGCTCGCCTGGTATACCGCGCAGAACACCGAGCTCAGCGATATCTGCGCCGGTCAAGCGACCTCCGCGGGAACCGTCGCGGTGAACGGCCGCACGTGGACCGTTCAAAAGGCGTGGAGCAACAAGAAACAGGGCTGCATCGTCGCGGGCGCGGCGATCCCGCCGTGCACGGCACCGAACACGCCGCCAGGGTGTCGGAGCTGCTTTTGTTCGGACGTTGCGTGCTCATGCACCCCGCTCACACAATGCAGTGGCGGACAGACGTGCGGCTTCGGTCCCAACGGCTGCGGCGGCACGATCACCTGCGGAACCTGTGCCCCGCCGCAGACCTGCGTAGGTACCCCGAGCCAGTGCTGCACGCCCAAATGTTCCTCTGGGCAGTGCGGTCAGGGGCCGGATGGGTGCGGCGGCACGATCACGTGCGGCGGGTGCACCGCTCCTGAGATTTGTGCCGGATCCCAGTGCTGCACGCCAGCGACGGCATGCCCCGCTGGCCAGAAATGCGGCACGGCTTCGGATGGCTGCGGCGGGACCATCGCGTGCACCAACACGTGCTCGGCGCCCCAAATATGCGCCGCAAACAACTGCTGCACCCCCCTTACGGCCTGTCCGACCGGTACCGACTGCGGAGCCATCCCTGATGGCTGCGGTGGGTCCGTCGGTTGCGGAGAGTGCGCGCTTCCGAAGCAATGCATCAACGTCCCTCCTGCATTTGGGGGTCACTGCACCGCTTGCGCGACAACGTGCCCAGCGGGCCAGAACTGCGGGATGGCGCCGGATGGCTGCGGGTTGCTAATCCAATGCGGATCTTGCACGGCGCCTGAAACCTGCGGCGGCGGCGGGCTCGATGGCGGCATCGACGGTGGGGTCGCACAATGCGGCTGCACGAAGACGACCTGCGCAGTCCAGAACGCGCGCTGCGGACGCATCGGGGATGCTTGTGGCGGAACGCTGGACTGCGGAGCATGTGAAGCGGGCACCGTTTGCGTAGGGCACCGATGCGAGGGAGACGCGCTCGACGGCGGATCCTCCGGCTCGTCCGGCACGGGTTCGCCGGGCACCGGGTCGTCAGGTACGTCGGGGACACCCGGATCCTCGAGCGGCTCGGGCTCGCCTCCGGGCGACGCGTCCACGGACAGCGGCGTGCCCGGTGGCTCCGGCGGCGACGCCGGCTGTGGCTGTCGCGCCGTCTCGGCGAGCGCGCCGCCGTCCCCCGGGCTACTTGGCGGGCTCGCGTTCACCTTCGTCGCAGCCCTGTGCGGCCGCAGGCTCCGCCGGCGACCGCGGACGCCCAGGCCATCCGCGATGAGGACGACTGACGCGTCACGACGAACGCCGAACTGCGCCTCGGCCGATCAACGAGGCGGGCGCTTCGCGTTGCCCCCTGAAACGGGCATCAGGCATAGCGCGCGCGTTCGTCACTCCGCGCCGGCGTCGGAGGAGCCGGTGTCGGAGGAGCCGGCGTCGACGGTAGGGCCGCACGTGTTGGGTCCGCCGCCGCCGCAATACTGCGGCGCCGTGCACGGGCCGCACTGGATGACACCGCCGCAGCCGTCTCCCTGCGCGCCGCATGTCGCGCCGATCTGCGCGCACGTCTTCGGTGTGCAGGCACGGCCGCACTGGCTCGGCGTGCCTCCGCCGCCGCACGTCTCGGGCGCAGCGCAGTTGCCGCAATCGATACCGTTGCCGCAGCCGTCGAACCGGCTCCCGCAGCTCGCACCGAGCTGCGCGCACGTAGTCGGGATGCACGAGTCGCCGCTGCTGCCGTCATTGCCGCCGTCGTCTACGAATGTGCGGCCGCCGCCGTCGTCCTTCGGGCCCTCGGAGCTGCTGCCGTCGACCCCGGCCTCGGTGACGAGGACCGCGGGGTTGCCGCTTGCCCCGCAAGCCGCGACAGCTACGCTCGACGCCACAACGGCGACGCCCAAGTGGGCAAGCCACGACGCGCGCATCCTCATCCTCCAGGTGGTTTCGTCGAGGAGCCTCGGACTGTAGGAGCTCCATCGAACCGAGGGTCGACCCGTACCACGAGGTCGGCCCGGCTGTCATGAGCCGCTCGGCGCGTGACAAGAGTGCCCACGTCAAGCCGTCCACGAGACCGGGGGAGGATCGACCTGGCGCGGGTCGACGCCGAAGACGCGAACCCTTTCGCGTGGCGGATGGCTCTCCTCCGAGATGACCCCCAACCTACCCATGCGGCCGTGGCGCTGTTCCCCTTCGTCGTGCTCGCGGCAGCCTGCTCGCGCGACCCCGCGGCGGCGGAGGCGGCACGCTCGCCGCCGGGCGACGACCGAGCATCGCCGCAGCGCCCGGGATGGTGAGATGCGAGCGGAATGCTAGAACGTGCCGCCCCGCGGTCCGCTACCGCACGACCACGGACCTACGCCTCTCGTGTATGACCTGGCGAGCCCCTTGGAACACCAGGTCGTAGCCGAATTTTTCGTCGCGCACGCGAAGCTCCCGTGGCCGTGGGTCGCGATCGATCCCACGCGGACGCGCATCGCCTTCGCGACGTCGCGTCTGGACGTCGCGTCGCGCGTCGTCGCGAACGGACGGATCGAAGACGGCCCATCGTTCACGCTCCCCCAGGATCTGCCGCTCCCGACGGAGCCCGCGCCGGCGACGGGGCACGGCGGGCCGCCCGACGGGGTGCACGGCTTCGCGATCGACGCCGCGGGCAGCTCGCTCGCGGTGACCGGTACCGCCGGCGGCGCGAGCTTCCTCGTCACGCTGGGGGCGGACGGCGGAGAGGTGGCGCGCACGCGCGTCGACGCGCTGGCGGGCGGCGACTTCATCGCGCACGCGGTCTCGTTCGATCGCAGCGGGACGCGGCTCTGGCTCTCTGCCGAGAGCGGCGCGGAGACGGCGCTCTGCCTCGTCGCTGCGCGGACGCACCAGGTCCTCGGCGTGCTACGCAGCGCGCGCCTCCCGCCGCCTGCGGCCCACGAGCTCCACGTGCATCCGACGGACGACGCCGTGCTGCTCCTCGCAGCGTGCGGGCAAGACGGTACGTTCGCGCGCGTCGCCGGGTTCACGGACGGCCCGCCGATCGCGATCCCGACCGCCATCGACGGCGGCGCGATCTCGGCGGGGTTCGTCGGGTTCTCTGCGGACGGCGCGCGCGTGCACCTCGCCGAGGCGGACGAGCTTCGCACGCACGCGTGGCCGGGTCTCGTGGAGCTCTCGTCGGTGGAGCTCGCCGACGATTTCGTCTCGGCCTACAGCGGCGTCGTCCTCGGCGACCGCATCCTCGTCGACGGTGAGGATCGCGACACCGGCGACGCGGACGCCGTCCTGCAGTTCGATCGCACGGCGCTCCGCGGCGTCGTCCTTCGTCCGCCGGTTCCTTCGGGCATGTGGGTCGGCCGCCTCGGCGTCGATCTGCTCGTCACGGTGGAGCCGAAGGGGGACCCGTCGCGCGGCCGCGTGCTGCGGCTCCCCGCGCCGCGGCACTGATGAGTGGAGCGAAGCGAAGGGCGCAGTCGCCAATGGCGCAAGGTTGGCCGTGCGCTGGGGATGACGGCGAAGGAGCGGGGCTCGCACCAATTCTTAGCGAACGAAGCCCCTGACGAACGACTTGAGGATCGTCGCTCCGTCGGCGTCGTGGGCGCGCGTGAGGGCGGCCTCGGGATCAAGCCCCTCGTCGCGCATGAAGTGGGCGCGCGCGCCGATGTAGCCGCGCATCGCGTCGCCGTCGATCTCGGGGTGGAACTGCACGCAGCGGACGTGATCGCCGAGCGCGTAGGCGGCGTTGGGATCGAGCGACGTCGTAGCGAGGAGCTTCGCGCCCGGTGGGAGTTCGACGACGCTCTCGACGTGCGTAGCGTTCGCGGCGAATGGATCGCCGATACCGCTCCACAGCGGGTCGTCGGCGACCTTGGCGACGGCGACGGTGCCGATCTCGCGTCCGCGCGGGTTCTTCGTGACCTTGCCGCCCAGCGCGTGCGCGAGGATTTGATGGCCGAAGCAGATGCCGAGGACCGGCGTGCCGCTCGCGCACAGGTCGCGAAGCCACGGCTCGGCGCCGATCATCCACGCGGCGCGCTCGGTAACGTTGCTGCTCGAGCCGGTGAGGATGAACGCGCTCGCCGACGTCGGTGCAGGGCGCGTCGTGTCGGTTCGGAGATCGTGCTCGAGCCACTCGCCCTTCCACGCGTCACCGACGCCGGCCTGGATCCAGGACGAGAACTCGCCGCGCCGCGCCGCGACCTCCTTCACGGCGTCCCCGCAGCGCACGACCACGATCGGCTTCATCCCCTCAAGCATAGATCGCGGGGCGGCGGGCGCTAGAGGTTGCGCGCTAGAGGCGCCCGATGAAGATCGTGTGACGGCGGCCGCCTTGCTTGCCCCGCGCCCGGACGTGGTGCGTCTCCGCCTCGAAGCCGTGGTCGCGGAGGCGCGCCTCGAATTTGCGCTCGTCGCCGGCCGACCAGATCGCGAACACCCCCTTCGGGCGCAGCGCGGCTTTCGCCCGCGCGATGCCGCCGTCGTCATAGAGGTGGACGTTGGCGGCTTGCGAGAAGGCGGCGGGCCCGTTGTCGACGTCGAGCATGATCGCGTCGAAGCGGCCTTTGCCCTTTCGGAGCACGTCGGCGACGTCCTCGACCTCGACCTTCACGCGCGGATCGTGGAGGACGTGCTGCGTGAAGTGGCCGAGGTAGGCGCGGTTCCACTCGACGACGACGGGCATCAGCTCCGACACGACGGCGGTGGCGCCCGGCGGGAGCAGATCGATCGCCGCGCGGAGCGTGAAGCCCATTCCGAGACCTCCGATGAGCACCGTGGGGCGATCCATCGTCCGCGCGCGATCGCATCCGAGCGTCGCGAGCGCCTCCTCGGAGCCCTTCATGCGGCTCCCCATGAGGTCTTTCCCGTCGCGGAGGATCAGGTACTCGTCGCCGCGACGCGTGAGCGAGATCTCCGCGCCCTCCGGCGTCTTCGCCTTTCCAAGGACCTCCCACGGCTTCATCGTCGCGCGGCTATAGCACCGCGCGCGCGCGCCTAGAACACGAACGAATCGACCGCCGCGGTCTTCCCACCCGGGGGTGGCACGGGCGAGGGCGGCATCATCATCTCCATCGAGTCACCGAACGGGTTCTTGGAGAAGTTCTCGGGGTTCCGCCAGGCCTCGTTCGCCCACCGACCGCGGAACTCGACGGCGTAGTTGGTGATGCGCGGCGGGGTCTTCGCCGAGGCCCTTGCGTAGAGCTGCTCGATGTTCTCGATCGCCTTCGCCGACGCGGCGATCTTTTGAGCGAGCGGCGCAGGGACTTCGTAGCGGCGAACGACCTTCGCGCCGGCGCCGACGGTGAGCTTCTCCTTCTTCTTCCACACCGCCGTCGGCAGCGGGCCAACGCGGGCGCCGATGTTCATGACCTGACGCGTGATGTCGGTCTCGACGTCGGCGGTCGCCTCGGCTGTGCCGCGGTTCTCGGCCTCGATCTCCACGACCCACCCCGTCTTCGACTTCGGCTCTTTCACGAGCTCGCCGATCACGATGACGTCATCCACCTTGGTGCCGTCGAGGGTGACTCCGTCGGTCGTCGGATCGCCGTCGGCGAACGTGGCGCGCGGCCACAATGCGGTGACGGCGAGCGAGGCGGTGACGGCGGCGACGCCGAGGACCGCGGCGATGGAACGGTGCGCGTGCATGCAGACTCCTTCCCCCGCTCGTCGCGCGAGGGGAGGAGTTCGTGACGGGCCCTCAGCTCTTTCGCAGCGCGCGCATCTGGACGACGCGGAACGCCGAGCGCACCTGGCGGACGAGGGTCTTGTCGTCACCCTTGCCGGTGAAGCAGCCGTCGAAGCCTAGCTTCGCGTAGTCCTTCGCGATGCCCGGATCCTGCGTGTAGAGATAAAAGAGGGTCGGGCGGCCGCTCGACGACGCCGCCGAGCGGAGCGACGCGATGACCGTGCCGCCGTCGAGGCCGGGCATGTGGTAGTCGATGATGACGAGGTCGGTGCCTACGAGGTGCCGGGCGTTGCCCACGGTTTGTGTGGTGGCGATGACGTCGAAGCCGTCCTCCTCGAGCGCGCGCTTCACTTTGCCGAGGATGATCTCGCTGTCGTCGATGACGAGCACGCGGCGGCGGACCGCGGGTCTCGACGGGCTGCTCGCGGTGCGTCCGCTGGGCGTTCCATCGACCGAAGCGGCGGGACGTGAGACCGACGACGACGTCCGCGGCGGCAGTGACGACGGGGCCCCTTCGACGAGCGTCCGGACTCCGGTGCCAGTCCCCTCCCCGATCGGTCGCACCGACGCCGCGGGGATCGAGCGGACCGACGGCGTGCCGAGGAGCTCCGCGATGCGCTCGGTGCGCTTTGCGAGGAGCGGCGCCGCGACCTCTTCGATCCACTCACCGACCTGCGACGCGCGCGCGATCTCGACGGAGCGCTCCATCGCCAACGCCATTTCGCGCGCAGTGGCGAAGCGCTTTTTCGGATCGCTCGCGAGGCCGCGCATCACGACCGCGTCCAGGTCCGCCGACAGGCCGGGCAACGCGACGCTCGGCGGCTCGATCACGCCTTGCACGACCTTCGACACGAGCTGCCCTTCGGTCATCGCGTCGAAGAGGCGCCGCCCGACGAGGCCTTCCCACAAGAGCACCGACGCCGCGTACACGTCGGAGAGCCGCGACACCTCGTGGTGCTCGAGCTGCTCGGGCGCCATGTACGCGATCTTTCCCTTCACCTGGCCGTCGTGCGTCGACTGGAGTCGAACCGCGGCCTTCGCGACGCCGAAGTCGACGAGGCGCGCGATGCCGTCGACGCCGACCATCACGTTCTGCGGCGACACGTCGCGGTGCACGATGTTGAGCGGCGCGCCCGTCTCGTCCTTCGCCTCGTGCGCGGCGTGGAGGCCGTGGAGGACGCCACAGACGATGCTCGCCGTCACGGACAGCGGTGCTTGCTTGCCCTCTTCGCGGATCACGCGCCAGATGCGCGAGAGGCTCTCGCCCTGCACGAAGTCCATGACGAGGAAGAGCTCGGTGCCTTCGCTCACGACGTCGAGCGTCTGGACGACGTGGGGGTGGTGAATCTTGGCGGCGAGCCACGCCTCGTCGAGGAACATCGCGACGAAGTCGGGATCGGCGGCGTACTGCGGGTGGAGGCGCTTGATCGCGACGGTGCGCGCGAAGTTGCCGTGCCCCTGCACGCGCCCGAGGTGGACCGTCGCCATGCCGCCCGCGGCGATCTCGCCGTAGATGGTGTAGCGGCCGACGGTCTTGGGCACGAACGTCATGAGCTACTTGATGATGACCCTATCGGTCGCGAACTTGAAGAAGCTCGAGTAGGCCGCGGAGTTGAGGCAGGTCGTCAGCGGAACGACGGCGGCGTTCTTGTCCGTGCACTGGGTGACGCGGTTCGCGGCGTCGGTGGTGAAGGAGTACGGCGCGCCTGCGCCTGCGATGGGCGCCGCGGGATCGGACTGGTCGGGCTGCGTCGGCTTGATGACCTGCACCTTGATGCCGATGACGCTGACGTGGCACCCGTGGACGAAGACGTCGAGGACGCGGTTGCTCGAGTTGTACCCCTCGGTGCACGGCGTGTTGCCGCCGGGCTGGAGCGCCGCGGGGACCGCCGTCGTCGCGAGCGAGTTCGCGCTGACGTTGCCGCACATTTCGGCGGTCGGAGAACCGCTGGTGCCGCCCATCGTCGGGAAGCTCGTGAGCGTCGGCGAGAGATGCTCGGAGGTGAGGTGCCCGGGCGTCGCGCCGGCCGAGGTGAGCGGCGTCGTGGGCGGCGCGCCGATCGTGGCGTGAATCTTCCCGCTCGAGACGTGGAGGACCGCGAGTGAGCCGCCGATCGTCATGATGAGGTTGAGCGTGCCGGTCATGTCGACGGCGCCGCCTGCGTAGGCGCCGGTCAGCATGGCCAACGCGTTGCGCGAACCGTCGATCGCGTTCGCGTCGACCGTGTACCACCAGTCCGTGTCCTTCGTGCCGCTGTAGCTGGCGCCGGCGACCGGCGTGCCCGAGAGGCTGCCCACGGTCACGGCCCCGCTCGCGCCCGTCGGATCGCCGGCGAGCTTGAACATCGCAGAGAGCGAGCCGTCGGCGATCGACGAGGTGATCGACGACTGCATGTTGCCTTGGGCGATGCCGCTGATCGCGCCGCCCATCGCGTTCTTCGTACAGTACCCGTCGGTGCCGAACTGCATGGGCATCGCGATGACGCGCTGATCCTCCTCGAATTTGCACGAGCCGTCGCACGCGTCGAGGTTCTTGGTGTTGCCGTCGTCGCACTGCTCGCCCTTGGCGGCGTCGCGGATGCCGTCGCCGCACACGCTCGGCGTGCAGATGTCGGCGACGCAGATGCTTCCGGCGCCGCACGCAGATCCATCGGGCTTGGTACCGCCGAGGACGCATTTTTGGCCGGTGCTGCCGTTTACGGTGACGGGGTTGCACGTCGGCGCCTGATCGCACGCGTTGGGGTCGACACACGCCGCCGCCGTCGCGCACGAGAACTTGCACGTCGCCTCGCAGCCGGTGCCTGGGCCGTTCTGTGCGCCGAAGTCGCAGTCCTCGCCGCCCTCCTTGATACCGTTGCCGCACACCGCGCCGGGCGCGATGCACGCGCCGTTGTTGCAGACGAGGCCGGCGCCGCACGCTTGGCCGTTCTTCGAGGGATCGGGCGTCGTCGAGCAGGTGTGCTGCGCCGAGCACGCGGGGAGGTTGCACGCCACCGCGGGGCAGTCGACGGCCGGCGTTGAGCACGTGAACTTGCACGACGTCTCGCATCCTTTGCCGACGCCGTTGGCCAAGCCGTTGTCGCACTGCTCGGGTGAGGTGACGATGCCGTCGCCGCACACGCCGTCGATGCATTTTCCGCCGGCGCAGAGCTTGTAGTTTCCACACGTTCCGCCCGCGGGGAGCGGCGTGCCGGGCGTGCAGGTGTGGAGCGTCGCGTCGCAGGTGCCGTCGGCGATGCATGCGTCGGCGGACTTGCAGCCGCGCGCGGCGTCGCCGTTCTTGCACGTGAAGACGCACGCGGCCTCGCAGCCGCTGCCGGCCGCGTTGCCGGCCCCGCGATCGCACTCCTCGGGCGGCGTCGTGATGCCATCGCCGCACGCCGGATCGAGGCAGGCCGCGCTCACGCAGATCTTGCCGCCGCCGCACGGGGTTCCGTCGGCAGCGCCGATGCACGTGGCGACGGAGACATCGGGAGCGGGACCGTCAGGGAGTGTCCCCGCGTCATCTTCGGGGACGGCGGGGACGACCGGATCGGCGGGCGTGCTGCACGCCGCGAGCACGGCGAGGACGGCGCCGATCGCCAGCCCCAGGCGCATCGCGAAAGATCCCCTCATCGTTCAAAATATATCAGAGGGCGTCGAAGCCGAGGCCCCCGTCGCCCAAGTTACAGGCGACTCCACACTGCCTTTGGCCACATTTGACGACGTTGAGCAGGGCGACGACGCGCGGGTCATCGACGGCCGTGATGCCGGCTTCCTGGATGCACGGCGCGCCGCACGTGAGCTTCTCGTCGATCGACGGTCGGTCGAAGCAGTCGAGCGTCTGGATGCACGTCAGCACCGGAGCGCAGCCCGGGTCCTGACGGCAGGCGCTGAGCTGATCGTCGCAGCCGTGCTGCGCCGCCGGAAGCTCGAGGCACGCGGTGCAGCTTCCATCGCCCGCGAACGCGGCGTCCTTCGGCGGAAGGACCACCGGCGTCACGTCGAGGCACGCGGACGCGACGAGCGTGAGCGGCGCGAAGCACGCGAAGGCCAGCGCGGCGACGGCGAGTGCCCTTTTGCGCGCGCGACTCATGGAATGAGATCGTACTGCAGCCCGATCGTCGCGCGGAGCGTATCGACGGGGACGAGCTGCGGTGAGGGGTTCTTCGGATCGGCGGTCTGGATGGGCCCGACGACGTAGGCGCCGCGATCCTCGACGGACGCGTCGACGCTGCCGCGGTACGACAGACCCTTGATGAAGGGGAACGGGCCGGAGACCGTAAAGCGGCCGGTGAGCTGAGGACGCGCGTACGGCACGACAGGCCAGCCTCCGTCGTACGCGCGATCGGCGGGGCGCTTGTTGACGTAGTGAGCGGCGAGCGCGAGCGTCGGCAAGGCGCCCGGCAGATCGTACGCGACGCGCGCGTTGCCGAAGATCGACGGCGCGACCGCGAGCGGCTCGGTCGCCAGCCCCGCCTCGCTGCGCCGCGCGATCGCGGCGGTCGCGTTGACGCCGTACCTGAAGGCCTGTCCGTCGCCGAGCGAGCCCTCGTAGCCGGCGTTCATGCCGTAGTTGTCGATCGCCGCGACGTTCTTGAACTGCGCCGCGCCGAACGAGAAAATCGAAAGCTGCCCGGCGGCGACCGCGTCGCGACGCTCTTGCTCGTTCAAGACGTGGAGCTCGACGAGATCGCTCCACCACGAGCGGAACGCGCCGAAGAAGATGCGCTGCGTCCCGAAGCGCTGCTCGATCGAGCCCTCCACGGAACGCACGCGCTCGGGGCGAAGATCGCCGGCGTGGATCTGGATGGGGTTTTGCAAATCGCTCTCGACGATCGAGGGCGCGCGGAAGGCCTCGGCGTAGACGGCGCGCAGTGTGCCGCCGTTCCACGGGCGCGCGTTGGCGGCGAGGCGCGGGGAGAAGACGCCGTCGTACCGCGTCTGCTTGTCGACGCGCGCGCCGGCGTTGAGGCCGAACCACGCCGTCGGGGACCACGTCTGCTGCGCGTACGCCGACGCGACCGAGTCCTGCCGATCGATGACGCCGAGGCTCGACGAGAGCGGGCGGCCCGTCGCAAAATCGCGCGGGTCGATCTTGAGGCCCGCGGTGCGCAGCCGCCCGTCGACGCCGATGAGCGTGACGAAGCGCTCGTTCTCGAGCCAGTCGAACGACGCACGCACCTCCGCGCCGGCCCAGCGCGAGATGCCCGGCGTGTAGAACTGGCACGTCGCCACGCTCGCGTCGCCCGCCGACAAGCACGCGCTGGCCTCGCTCGAGTTGCGGCGACTCTGGAAATCCCACGTGTCCGCGTAGACGCGGGACGTCAATTCGACGATCGGCGAGAGGCGCGCGCGGTGCCGCAAGTCGGCCCAGACGTGCCGATCGACCTCGTACGAATCGGGATCGTCGAAGTCGAAAAAATCGCTGTCGTAGCGCGCGCGATAAGGGGCTGCGCGCGTGTACGCCTTCGCGTGGACGTTGAGCTCGAAGTCGCCCCACTCGAGGCGCAGGAAGCCGGAGGGGACGCGCGCGTAGTAGCCGTTTCGCGCGACGCCGCCCCAGTAGCCGTTCTCGGGGCCGCCGCGTGAGTAACGGACGCCGCGCGAGCTGACCGGGTCGATGCCGCCGTACTCGAGGTTGTAGAGGAGGGGAGGACCGGACTGCGTGAAGTACTCGAGGCCGAGCGTCGCCTCGCCCGCCTTTCCGAAGAGCGTGAACTGCGCGCCGCCGCCGCCTGCGACGCGGTAGCTCTTCGCGAGCTCGCTCTCGAGCGCGAGGTGGACGCCCTTCCAGTCCTTCGCGCGCTTGGTGATGACGTTGATGACGCCGAGCATCGCGTTCGAGCCGTAGAGGACCGAGCCGGGGCCGAGGACGACCTCGATGTGATCGATCATCTCGAGCGGGATGCCGAGACCGCGCCCGTAGTCGGCGCCGCCGAAGAGCCCGTCGTTCACCGCGTGGCCGTTCACGAGGAGGAGAAGGTGATCGCCGTGATCGCTGGGGAGGAGGACCCCGCGCGCGCCGACGTCGACGGCCTTGAGCGGATTTTGCGTCACGACGCCGAGCGAGAGAAAATCGATCGCCTCGTCGAGGGAGTGGACACCGTAGCGGCGCAGATCCTCGGCGGTGATCGTCGTCGACGTGGCGGGGGCGGTCGCGCCGGTTTCGGCGGACTTGGAGGCCGTCGTCACGACCGTCTCGTTCAGGAGGCCGGCCAGATCGCTCGCGTCGTCGGCGCGCGCGACCGTGGTCGTCGCGAGGCCGGCGAGGCCGACGAGGCCCGCTGCGAGCGCGACGCAACGAGAGAGCGCGCGCGGCGTCATTCGATCACCCGCATCAGCTTGAGAACCTCCGCCTTGAACGCCACGTCTTGCTTCTTCGCCTGGGTGAGGTTCACGACCAGCTTTGGCTTGCCGCTGACGACGTCGAACCCGAGGACGGCGCCCTTGGGGACGAAATCGGAGATGGCGCCGACGCTGAGCACGCTGACGCCCGCCAGCGCGTCTCGGATCGCCTCGACCTCGGTGCCGAGGCCCGGCGTGAGGTACACGATGGCGACGTGACGCGCGCGCACGGCCTCGGCGAGCGCCTTCGGGCCCGCGAAGCCGACGGTGACCTCGTCGTGGGGAAGGCCGCCGATCTCCTTCACGTCACGGAGCGCGCTCTCCATGTGGGCCGCCGTCCGCACCGACTCGGAGTCGCCAATGCGCGTGACGAGGAGGACGTGGACGCGATCGCCGGCGCGCGCCACGAAATTCTTGTCGTACGCGGCGACCTTGGCGACCAGCTCCGCTTGCAATCCGATGGGGACGCCGACCTCCTCGGCGAACGTCGGCCACGCGACGAGCACGGTCGCGAGGAGGATCAGCCGCGCGAGCGCCCTTCCCATCCGGTATCCTGAGGCCCGGAATAGCATGGCCGCCGCGCGGACAGGGGAGGACAATGCGGGCGGCGCGAACGGCGCGACAGGCCGCGCGCTGTCGATCGGGGCGCGCCTCGCGCTCGCGACCGTCGCTGTCCTCGCGATCGTCTCGGCGCTGGTGTACCGCGAAGTCTCGCGCCGAGAGCTGGCCGCCGTGGTCGCCGCCAAGACCATCGCCGCGTCGATGGTCGCGGATCTGTTCGCCGAGTCGCTGGGGGCACCGCTCGATTTCGGCGACGCCGAGGCGATCGGCGCGGAGCTCTCGCACCTCGACGCAAACCCCGAAGTGAGCTGCGCCGCGGTGTGGGCGGGAGATGCAACGGCGCCGGCCGCGAAAATCGAGGAGGCGTGCGACGCGACGACCCTCCCGACCGCCGCCGAGCTCGCCGGCGCGCCCGTCGTCCATACGGATCGCGTCGAGGTGTCGCGCGTCGTCCGTGCGCGTGGAAAGGCGGTCGGCAAGACGCGGATCGTCTTCTCGCTCGCCCGCGAGAACGCGGCGTTCACCGAGACGCGCAGCCGCATTTTCTGGCTCGCGGTGCTCCTCTCGGCGGGGACCGCGGCGGTGCTCGTTGGCGTCGCGAGGCGCCAGATCGTCGTGCCGCTCGCGCGCCTCGTCGACGCGGCCGGCCGCGTGGGCCGGGGCGATCTCGCCGCGCGCGTGGAGGTGACGTCCACCGACGAGATCGGGCAGCTAGGGCGCGCGTTCAACGGAATGAGCGCGGCGCTCGCCGATCGCGAGAGGGACCTGGCGCTCGCGACGCGTCGCATCCGCGATCTGCTCGATCACATGCACCAGGCCATCCTCGCGTTCGATCGCGACGGGCGCGTGGTGGGGGAAGCGTCGGCCGAGGCGCGCGCGTTCTTCGGCGAGCACCTGGAGGGGGCAAAGATCCAGGAGCTCCTCTACGGCGGCGTTCCGTCGCACGACGTCGACGCGCAGGCGTTCGCCGAGTGGCTGTCGGTCGCGTTCGACGTCGCGCTCGCGGACTGGCCCGACGTCGCGAAGCTCGCGCCCAAGGAGCTCGCGGTCACCAGGCCCGACGGTACGACGCTGCCCCTCGAGGCGGAGTTCCGCCCGATCGAGAAGGACGGGAAGATCGACCGCGTCATGCTCCTCGCGACCGACATGAGCGACGTGCGACGCCTCGAGCAGACCGTGGAGGCACAGGTCGAGGAGCACGCGCGGCGCATGGCGGCGATGCGGCGCCTCGTCGCCGGCGGCGCGCACCTGTTCGTGACGTTCACCGAGAAATCGCGGGAGGAGCTCGCCGTCTGCATCGCGACCTTGGGCGCCGCGCCGCGCGAGCTCCCGCGCGCCGATCTCGACGCGCTCTTCCGCCGCGCCCACACGATGCGCAGCGAGGCACGCGCGTTCGACTTGCGCGAGCTCGAGACCGAGCTCGGCGCCGTCGAAGATCTCCTCGCCACGCTTCGGGATCGCGCGCGCGACGTCGGCGTGGCGTTCACCGGCGGCGTGCATGACCGACTCCTCGCCGCCCTCCAGCGCGCGGACGACGCGGTGCTCGTCGCGCGCGAGGACTTCGTGGCCGTGTCCCCCGTCGGCCGCGCCGCGCTCGATCAAATGACCGTCCAGCGGAGCGAGGTCGAGGAGGCCCTGTCCCTCGCCGCGGACCGCGACGACGCCCTCGGCCGCGCTGTGCAGCGCCTCGGTGCGCGGCGCTTCGGTGAGAGCACCGCCACGCTCCTAGACATGACGCCCGCTTGGGCCGAAAAAGAGAAGAAGCAAGTGACGCTCGACGTCGGCGGCCGTGACGTCAAAGTCCCCCCTGCCCTCGCGCGCGTCCTCGGCGGCGTGCTCGTGCACCTCGTGAAGAACGCCGTCGCGCACGGCGTCGAGACCCCGCTCGAGCGCACGCGCGAAGGAAAAGAGCCGGTCGGCACGGTGCGCGTCGCGGCCGCCGCGGGCGAAGGCGGGCCCGTCATCACAGTGGAGGACGACGGCCGCGGGCTCGACGAGGACCAAATCCTCGCGCGCGCAAAGGAGCTCGGCGTGGACGGACCGGCCCGCGAGGCGATGTTCGAAGCAGGCCTCACGACGAGCATTCGTCCCGGGGAATTGGCGGGGCGCGGCGTTGGGCTCGACGCCGTCCGCGAAGAGCTGGCCACCTGCGGGTACACGGTCCGCGCCGAGACGAAGCACGGCCGTGGCACCACCTACGTGCTCGCCCCGCGCGAAGTTCCCGCGATCGAGTAAGCTGCTCCCCTTCCGTGCCTTCGCTCTACCTCGTCTCCCCTTCCCATCACGCCCACGACGGCCGTCTCGTGAAGACGACGCGCTACTGGACGAGCGGCCTCACGATGCCGTCGCTCAAAGCCCTGACGCCCGCCGGCTGGACGGTGCGCATCACCGACGAGCTGATGTCGGACGTCGATCTCGATCACCCGTGCGACGTCGTCGGCATCGGCGCGATGGGTCCGCAGATTGCCCGCGCGTACGATCTCGCCGACGCCTTCCGCGCGCGCGGCCGCAAGGTGGTCCTCGGCGGACCCTGGGTCTCGCTGGCGCCGCAAGAGGCGTCGCTCAAGCACGCGGACGCGATCGTCGTCGGCGAAGCGGAGCGCGTGTGGGCCCAGTGCCTCGAAGATCTCGCGGCGGGCCGCAGCCTCGGTGTCTACAAGGCGCAGGACTTCGTCGACCTCGGCGGCACGCGCCTCGGCAAGCCGCGCCCCGCCTCCACGCCTCCGCCCGCGCACCCCGACGTCGACGTCTTCTCGAAGGTCGACTACCGCGATTTGCAGCTCGTTCGCTGGGATCGCTGGAAGCGCAGCCCGCTCTACCGCGTCTACTTCCACTGGCCGCTCGTCTTCTCGCGCGGCTGCCCGCACCCGTGCACCTACTGCGCGGTGCAGGCCTTCTACAAGCGCAGCTACCGCACGCGCCCCATCGACAACGTGATCGACGACGTCCGGCGCATCAAGGCGCTCGGCGGCAAGAATCTGCTTTTCCTCGACGACAACCCGATCGCCGATCCCGACGCCGCCAAAGAGCTGATGCGGCGCCTCATCCCCGAGAAGATCACCTGGACGAGCCAGTGCACGATCGAGATCGCGCGCGATCGGGAGATGGTCGATCTCGCGGCGCGGAGCGGCTGCGTCGCCTTGTCGATCGGCCTCGAGTCCACCGACGAAGAGGTGCTCGGCGGCCTCAAGAAGCGCTTCAACCGCCCCACGCGCTACGCCGAGGACCTCGCGCTCCTGCGCTCGCGCGGCATCCAGGTCATCGCGCTCATGATGATGGGGATGGACGGCCAGACGCCCGAGGTCTTCGAACGCACGCTCTCGTTTTTGACGAGCAGCCACGTCTCGCTCGTAAAATTCTTCACACCGGCCCCCTACCCCGGCACCCGCTACTACGACGACATGCGCGCGAGCGGCCGCCTCCTGACCGAGGACTGGAGCCGCTACGACTACGGCTCGCTCCTGGTCCGCCCCGAGGGGATGACGAAGGAAGAGCTGCGGAGCGGCTTCGATCGCGCCTACTCGAAATTCTACGGCCTCCGCTCGATCGCGCGCCGCATGTTCCCGCCGCCGCGGAAAAACCCCGTGGAGCACGCCGCCTACGTCGTAGCCAACCTGAAGACCTGGCGATTCCTGAAGAAGAACCCGTCCGCGTGGGGCACGATCTCCTAGCCCGTTTGCCTGCGCGGTCGCGTCGTGGGAAAATCCAAGCTTCCACCTCGAGCGCGCCGTCAAGAGAGCCCTTTGGCCACCCAACCTCTGCTACCCGATCCCGATCAGGAAGACCCCGCCAGCTCTCCGGTGTCGAGGCGCATCCACCAGCAGCAGCAACAAGCGCTGGAGTCGAGCCCTCGCCAGCTCGCGCTGCCGCTCGACGAGTTCAGCCTCCAAGCGCACGGCATCCCGCGCCCGCGCCGGGTCTTCACGAACCGCAACCTCAAGATGAGCACCATCGCGTGGGTGGGGTTCGACATGGACTACACGCTCGCCATCTACGATCAGGCGGCGATGGACCAGCTCTCGATCGAAGCGACGATCGACAAGCTGATCCTCCGCGGGTACCCCGACTTCATCAAGAACATGCCGCAGGCCACGGATTTTCCGGTGCGCGGCATCCTCATCGACAAGCGCTTCGGCCACATCCTCAAGATGGACCGCTACAAGCACGTCGCGAAGGGCTACCACGGCTTCCGCAAGCTCTCGAAGGACGAGCTCCACGCGCTCTACCACTCGAAGAAGATCCGGCCGGCGACGCCCCGCTACCACTGGATCGACACCCTCTACGCGCTGAGTGAAGCGGCGGTCTACGCGGCCGCGGTCGAGGCGCTCGAGAAGAAGGGCTACGCCGTCGACTACGCCCGCCTCTTCACGGACATCCGCGAGAGCATCGACGAGGCGCACCGCGACGGAACCATCTTGAACGCCGTCATGGGCAATTTGCCGAAGTACGTCATCCGCGATCCGCACCTCGCGCCCACGCTCCACAAGATGCGGAGCGCCGGAAAGCGCATGTTCCTGCTCACCAACTCGCGCTGGCCCTACACCGACGTGATGATGAACTACCTCCTCGGCGGCGCGATGAGCGAGTACCCGAGCTGGAAGAATTTTTTCGACATCGTGATCTGCGCGGCGACCAAGCCCGCCTTCTTCCAAGAGCGCCGGCCCCTTCTCGAGCGTGACGGCGACACGGTGAAGCCCGCGACGTTGCCGCTCGAACGCGGCAAGGCGTACGAAGGCGGCAACCTCCCCGATCTCGAGCGCGCGCTGGGCGTGACCGGCGATCAGGTCCTCTACGTCGGCGACCACATCTACGGCGACATCCTCCGCAGCAAGAAGGAGAGCGCCTGGCGCACCGCGATGATCATGCAGGAGCTCGAGACCGAGGTCCTTGCGTACGAGTCGATCAAAGAGGATCTGGCGCGGACCGAGCAGCTCGAAGAAGGACGCGAGCGCCTGGAGGACGAGCTGCGCTTCTACCAGGCGCGTTTCAAGGAGCTGTCGCGTCACCTCGACAGCAAACACGAGGGCAAGCACTCGGGCAGCACCGCGGTCTCCGAGCAGGAGGCCGAGCGCGGACGGGTGAAGCGCGCGGTCGAGCGGATCCGCGGCCGCATGCGCCTCGTCGACGCCGAGCTGACCACGCTCGAGGACCGCACCGACGAGCGCTTCCACAAGTATTGGGGCTCGCTCCTGAAGGAAGGCAACGAGCAATCGAGCTTCGGCGCGCAGGTCGAGGAGTACGCGTGCGTGTACACGTCGCGCGTATCGAACCTCTTGTCGTATTCGCCGCAGCAGTACTTCCGCAGCCCGCGCGACGTGATGGCGCACGAGATCGGCGAGTAGCCGCGACGCGAGCCCTGGTATCGTCGCCGCCCCGACCCATGGAGCAACAGGAGCGCCTTCCCCGCGGCCGCATCAAGGCCACGCCCGAGGATTTCGTCGTCGACGAGATCCCGGCGTATTTGCCGAGCGGCGAGGGCGAGCACCTCTATATCCACTTCACGAAGCGGAACCTGACGACCGACGGCGCCCTGCGCTCCATCGCGAACGCGCTCGGCGTGCACCCGCGCGACTGCGGCGTCGCCGGCATGAAGGACAAGGTCGCCGTCACCTCGCAGTGGATTAGCGTGCACGCGAAGGATCCGGCGCTCGACGCGCGCGCGAGAGACCTCGCGATCGACGGCGTCACGGTGCGCGAGGTGAAGCGCCACGGCAACAAGCTGAAGACCGGTCACCTCGCGGGCAACCGCTTCGCGATCGTCGTCCGTGACGTCGCGCGAGAAAACGTCGCGGGCGTCCTCGCCACGCTCGCGCGGCTCGGCGAGGAGGGTCTGCCGAACGCGTTCGGGACGCAGCGCTTCGGGCGCGAAGGCGACAACGCCGATCGCGCGCGCGCGTGGCTGTCAGGGAAAGAGCGAGGGCCGCGCGATCCTCGGCAGCGCCGCTTCTTGTGGTCGGCGCTGCAGAGCGCGGTCTTCAATGCCGTCTTGGACGCGCGCGTGGCCGACGGGACGTGGAACGCTCCGCTTGAAGGGGACCTCCTCAAGACGACCAACGGCGGGCTGTTCGTCTGTACGGACGTTCAGACCGACGCCGAGCGCGCCCTGCGGGGCGAGGTGACCCCGACCGGACCCATGGTTGGCGTGAAGATGCGCGCGCCCACGGGGAGGCCCGCGGAAATCGAGCGCGACGTCGCCGCGCGGGTCCTGGGCGACGGCTTCGACCTGGCGGCGACCAAGGCCCTCGGTGAAGGAACGCGACGCGTCTTGCGCCTGCGCATCGAAGCCATGAAGGCAGAGTTACGGGAACAAGACGGGGGCATCGGGGTTTACTTTGTGCTACCGAAAGGGTCATTCGCCACGACGGTCCTCGCGGCCGCGCTTTCCGTAGAAACTGCCGTCGAAACTGCCCAAGAAACCACAGAATCGGACCCTGGGGAGACCCCCGAGGCGTAAAACGTACGTTTTACCATTTCGACGTGACCCCAACGACACTCCAAGACCCACAACAGACGTAAGCAGAAGTAAAAAGAGGGAGCCGCGGACGACAGATGATTGAGCGAGTGAAGAGCGCGATGGTCGGAGCGGGCGCCGGTTGGGTGCTCTGGCTCATGCTGTTCCTCAGCGTCATCTCGCTCGCGATCATGCTCGAGCGCGCGTGGTTGTTCTGGTCCCTCAGGGACGACACGACGACGTTGATGCGCGATCTCGGCAAGCTCTTGCGCGGCGGAGACCTCGAGGGCGCGCGCAAGCGACTCGAGGCGTCGCCGAGCGCGGAGGCGGCGGTCGTGGTCGCGGGCATCGTCGAGGCCGACCTCGGCGCGGCGTCGGCAGAAGAGGCGATGGCCGGCGCGAGCGCGCTCCAGCGTTTGAAGCTGGAGAAGCGCCTCGCCTTCCTCGGCACGCTCGGCAATAACGCACCGTTCATCGGCCTCCTCGGCACCGTCATCGGAATCGTCGGCGCGTTCGAGGAGCTCGGCAAGGCGAACATGTCGTCGGTGCCCGGCGCGCCCGGAACCGTCGCGAGCCAGATCGCGCCGCAGGCCGTCATGACGAACATCGCCGAGGCGCTCGTCGCCACCGCGGTCGGCCTCCTCGTCGCCATCCCCGCGGTCGCCGCGTTCAACTTCTTCCAGCGCATCGTGAAGACGACGCTGTCGAACACCGACGCACTCGGCCACGTCCTGCTCGCGCACCTCAAGGCGACGGGAGACGGCAGCGAAGGCGCCGAGAAAGCCAAGGGCGACTAATGGCCGGCGGCGCGCAAAGCGAAGCGGACGAGGCGATCACGGGGATCAACGTCACCCCGCTCGTCGACATCACCCTCGTCCTCCTCATCATCTTCATGGTGACGGCGAAGATCATCGTCTCGCAGTCGGTCCCCCTCGATTTGCCCAAGGCGGCGAGCGGCACCGAGGTGCAGGTCGTGTTCAGCGTCATCCTCGCCGCCGACGGCACGACGCAGGTGGACAGCAGGACGGTGCCCAACGACGACGCGATCCTCATGCCGGCGCGCGAGGCGCACGCGAAGAACAACGAGCTCCGCGCGGTCATCAAGGCCGACAGCGCGGTGCCCCACGGCCGCGTCATTCACGTGCTCGACTTGCTCAAGCAGGCCGGCGTGGCCAAAATTGCCTTCGGGGTGACGCCCGTTCCCCCGGTCATTCCGGTCCAACCCAAGAAGTGAGATGACGACCTCGTCCCCGCACAGCGCACGCGCCAGGATCAGCTCGCGCCCCCCGCCGCCCATCGGCGTCGTGGTGCCGACGCGCGACCCGATGGCGCGGGTGATGGACTTGGACAAGAAGCGGGCGATGATCATGTTCGTCGCGGGGTTCATCGCGTACGTGCTGCACGGCGCGGTCGCCGCGCGGGCGGCGATGATGTCGATCGATTTGATTCACTGGACGCACAACATCGGCGCGCTGGTGAGCGAGAAGCTTTGGTCCACGTACGACGTAGACATGTTCAAGGCGCCGGAGGACAAGGCGCCGCCGCCGGAGCCCGAGCCCGAGAAGGAGGCCGAGAAGCCGCCGCCGCCGGTCGCGCTGCCGAAGGACGCACCAAAGGACGAGCCGCCGCCGGCTCCGACGCCCGCGCAAGCGGGTCAAGTGTTGACCGCGCCGGACGAGCCGCTCGACTTCACGGGACAAGGCTTCACGCAGGGCACCGCCGCCACCTACGCGGGCGGCGTCACGCACGCGCAGGGGACGTCGACGGCGGCCGTGCGAAACGTCGCCGCGCGCCCTGACGGGGTTCCTGGTGGCACCGGCGCAGCACCCGCCCCGCCGCCTCCCGCGGTCGACAAATCGCGCGCGGCCGGGCTGCGTGGCTCGAGCGAATGGAAGTGCCCGTGGCCGAGCGAGGCCGACGCCGAGCAAATCGACGAAGCCTACGTCACCGTCCAAGTCTCGGTCGGCCCCGACGGCCGCGCGAAGACGGTCTCGGTGATGGCAGATCCGGGTCACGGCTTCGGCCGCGAAGCGCGCCTCTGCGCGATGCGCGAGACCTACACGACCGCGCTCGACAAGGACGGGACCGCGATCGCCGGGCAGACGAAGGCGTTCCGTATTCACTTCGAGCGGTAGACCAGCTAAGCCCGCGGGCATGAGCAGCGGGAACCAAAGCGAGCTTCGCGCCGAGCTGGCCGATGTCGCGGCGTCGCTGCGCGCGTACCTCGAGCAACAGCGCGAGTCGGGCGCGACAGGCATCCCGCGACGACGCCACGGCGCGGCGAACGCGACCCCGACTCCGACTCCGACCCCGACTCCGACCCCGACTCCGACTCCGGCCCCGACTCCGACTCCGACTCCGACTCCGACTCCGACTCCGAAGGCGACTCCGTTCACCCCTCCGACCCCCGACTGGGACACCGAGCCCGTCGCCGTCGCGCGGGAGGCCGCCGCCGTCGCCGTGTCCACGCCCACGCGTCCGCTCGACGTCATCCAGACCGAGGTCGCGTCGTGCACCAAGTGCGTCCTGTCGAAGACGCGCACGAACACCGTCTTTTCGCGCGGCAACCCGAAGGCGCAGCTCTGCTTCATCGGCGAAGCGCCCGGCGCCGACGAGGACGCGCAGGGGATGCCGTTCGTTGGACGCGCGGGCCAGCTGCTCGACAAGATGATCGCCGCGATGGGGCTCTCGCCAGAGAACGACGTCTACGTCTGCAACATCATCAAGTGCCGCCCGCCGGAGAACCGCCGCCCCGAGCCCGAAGAAGTCGCCGAATGCATCCCGTACCTGCACGAGCAGCTCGCCGTCCTGAAGCCGAAGGTCATCGTCGCACTAGGCAACACCGCGGTCGGGACGCTGCTCGGCACCAAGCTCGGCATCACGAAGCTGCGCGGCCAGTGGAAATTGTACAAGGGCACGACGCTCGTGATGCCGACGTACCACCCGTCCTACCTGATCCGCCCGAGCAAGGACCAAGCGCAGGCGAAGAAGCACGCGTGGGAAGATTTGCAGACGGTGATGAAGGAGCTGAAGCTCCCGATCCCGGCGAAAAAATAGATCCGAGTCGGATTCGGCTCACGCGTCAGGGCAGTGGACGCGAAAGCGGACGCTTCATGACCCGACGGATGTAGCGCAGGCGCTCGAGCGGCGTGGGGTAGCGCCGCGTGAACCAGTCGAAGAGCGACTCGATCTCTTCGCGCTCCTCGTCGCTCATCGGGGCCGCGAGGTACGCGGTCCATTCCTCGGGCGACAGGATGCGCTCGGCGAGCGGATCGGCCTTCGCGGTCACGGCAGGCGTCTGCCCTTCAGCGCCTCTAGCGCGCGCACGTCCTCCACGTCCTTGGGGCGCGCCGCGAAGCGCTTCGTCGCGATCAAATCGTCCAGGCACGGCAGACTGATTGCGACGCCCTCAGCGATCGCGACGTCGATTCGGCGGCCGTGCACCTCCGAGAATGTGACACTGCGGCCATCCACCGTCGTCCGGCTTCGTGAAACCAGCACGTCTACGCGCTCGTCGTTCTCGAGGACATAACGACCGCTCGCGCGCGCCTCCTCCGGCGTCCGGTTCGGGGAGAGATCGAACGGCGCGGCCGCCGCATTCAACAGCGCGGCGTCGTCCAGCTCGATCCAGAGATCGTAGTCGACGGTCATGACTGGCAGGCCGAGGACGATGAGGGCGCGACGCCCGATGAGGACATAGCGCACGCCCGCACGCTCCAGCGCACGGAAGAACTCGAGCTCGTCGAACTCGCTCCCCTT
>JBBRLQ010000055.1:0-28097 GCA_038231275.1 Polyangiales bacterium | reverse complement strand
GCCGAAGTCCATCGACGCCGCCCCGCCCACCATCGAGTGCGCCGACTGGATGAAGAAGGAGAGGAGCACCATCATCCACGCCGCGAAGAGCGGCCCGCCGCCCACGACGCGGAAGAGCACCTGCGTCGCCGCCATCCCCACGAACGCGAAGAAGACGACGGGCGCGCGCCGGTTGTCGAAGAGCACGTCGCTCATGTTGCCCGAGACGAGCCCGCCGAAGACGCTCGCGATCGGCATCGCCACCGACGCGAACGTGAGGCAGATGGTGGCGCGCTGGACGTCGTCGCTCATGTCGCCGAGCGCGAAGTAGAGGCCTATTCCGATGAGCCCGAAGAAGACGCCGACGAGCGAGAACGTCGCGGCGAAGCGCTTCTCGACGCTCCACGTGGAGATGCGATCGATGCGCTTCTTCAGCTGCAAGAGCGCGACGATGACGAGCACGCTGGCGACGAGCGCCGAGACGTTGATCGCGATCATCTTGACGCTCCTGGCCGCCTGCTTCGCGTGGTAGACGTTCGCGAAAAACTTGGGAAACCAGTCGTCGGTGCCGTTGCGGACGAAGCCGATCATCATCGACGACGCGGCGATGAGCCACATCTCGCGGCGTGCGAAGACGCGACGGAGCACGTAGCCGAGGCCGCCGGTCTCTTCGCCGGGAGCCTCGTCGCCGGTCTCGAGCTCGCCGAAGCCTGCGTCGGCCGGCGAGTCGGCGACCATCTTGCTGTCGACGAAGATGAGGACGACGAGGAAGAGCGCCGGCACCCAGAAGACCCATCGCCACGGCAACGCTCCGGCGATGAGCGGCCCCACCGCGAAGGCGAGCGTACGACCCGACTGGATCATAATGCCGAAGATCCCGGCGAAGGATCCGCGCTCGTTCACCGGGAACCACGCCGCGTTGATCTTCACGATCGAGAGCGCGCCGAACGACTGGAAGTAGTGATTGAGCGCCCACACGATCGCGAAGCTCGCGATCACTGTGCCCATCGGCATGCCGCCTTCGAGCACCGCCGGCGTCAGCACCGTCTTGTGATCGGCCGACCACGTCGCGTCTTGTACGAGGAAGAGCGACCCGAGGCCGAAGAGGAAATTGAAGACCGCTGCGCCGCCCGCGCCGATGAGGATGGCGCGCTTGCCGCCGATGCGGTCGGCGATTGGGCCGTTCAGGAAGACCGAGACGCCGTAGCAAATCTTGCCGGCGGAGATGATGTTGCCGAGATCCGTGTTGCTCCACCCGAAGCGGTCGGCGAGGAGGGCGTTGACGGCCGAGAAGTTGTACCGGCCCATGTAGAACATGGCGTACATGAGGCCGAGAAAGACCCAGTTCTGCGTGCGCCGCTGCTGGAACGCCGGGTCTTTCGTGTCGACGAGCATGGACGGCCGCACGCTAGCAGCAGAGCGGGGCCGTGGGCGAGGCTAGCCGAGCTTGGCCAGCGCAGCGGCGAGCGCGGCGCCGCGGAGGGCGGCGGGACCGTTGCTCGACGGCGGCGGCGGGGCCTCGAGCGACTCCGGATCGACGCGCGGCGCCTCGAAGACGGTGCCCGGCGGGCGAATCGCCCATGGGCCGTGCTCGCGGAAGCTCTCGGAAGACTGCGGCGTCACCTCCCTACTATGCGCACGAAACGGGCCTTTTGGTAGTGGGGGACGACGTCTCTCTGGCCGACCACGGCTGAGGCCCTTGCCTCCACGTGCGGTTGCGGCGACCATGGGCGCCCGGCATGCAGCACGCGGATCTCCTGGCCCAAATCCCGCTCTTCGAGGGGTTGTCCGACGAGGATCGGGAGGCGCTCGCCAAGCGCCTCGCCGAGCGAAAGTTTGCGGCCGGCGCCAGCGTCTTCAAGCAAGGGGACGCCGGCTCGTCGATGTACGTGGTCCTCTCTGGCTCGGTGCAGATCTTCCTGCCGCCGGAGGAAAAAAGCGGCGAGCGCGTCGTTCTGAAGGACGTGCGCACCGGTGAGTATTTCGGCGAGCTGTCGCTCTTCGACGACAAGCCGCGCTCCGCGAGCGTCGACTCGCTGACCGAGACCGTCCTCCTCGAGCTCACGCGCGAAGAGCTGGGCGAGCACCTCGGGCGCAGCAAGACCGCGGCGATCGCCATCTTGAGCGAGATGGCCGAGCGCCTGCGCGAGACGAACTCGCTCTTGTCGCAGCGCGCGACCGCCAACGTCGTCAAAGAGATCGAAGAGAACCTCACCTTCGGGCAGAGGCTCGCCGACAAAGTGGCCGATCTGAACGGCAGCTGGGCGTTCATCCTCTTCTTGATCGCGCTCTCCCTCGCGTGGGCCGGGACCAACAAATTCCTGCCGCACCCCTTCGACGAGTACCCGTTCGTCTTCTTCAACCTGCTCCTCGCCATCCTCGTGTCGCTCCAAGGGCCGCTCATCGTCATGAGCCAGAACCGCCAGACGATGAAGGATCGCGCGCAGGCCGAGAACGACTACCGCGTGAACCTGAAGAACGAGCTCAACATCGAGAAGGCGCTGTCCGAGCTGGCGGCGTTCCGCGCCGAGACGCAGAAGCGCCTCGAAGGGATCGAGCGCTCGCAGCGCGCCGACCGCGTCCGCGCCGAGGTCCCCGCGAAGACGCCGGGCGGCCCGCTCGCCGGCGCCTGACTATTTCCCGACGAACGTAGGCTTTCGCTTCTGCGCGAAGGCGCCGAACGCCTCACCGAGATCGACCGACGGCAAGAAGGCGCTGTTGTGGAGCGCGACGTAGCGTAGGCCCGCGTCGTCGTCCGCACGGACGCGCTCGTTCATGACGTCCTTGATCCCCTCGACGACGATCGGCGGATTTTCGGCGATCTCGGCGGCCATCGCGCGCGCGGCGGCGACGGCGGCGTCCTTGGTGTCGAAGACGTCGTTCACGAGGCCGATCCGGAGCGCGCGCTCGGCGTCGATGTCCTTGCCGGTGAGCGCGAGCTCGCGGGCGTGTCCTTCGCCCACGATGCGCGAGAGGCGCTGGAGCGTGCCGAGATCGGCCACCATCGCGACCTTCACCTCGCGCACGCCGAGCTTCGCGTCGCGGCTCGCTACACGGACGTCGCACGCGGTGAGGACGTCGATCCCGCCGCCGAGGCAGAGGCCGTGGACGGCGGCGATGACGGGCTTGCGGCACGTCGCGATTGACGTGACGGAGCGCTGAAGCCGGAAGATCGTCTGCTGAAGTTGCGCGCGCGTGTCGGCGAGGCCGCCTTGGAGCATCGGCCCGAGGTCGCCCATCATCTTCGGGAGGTCGAGGCCGTACGTGAAGTGCGGTCCATCGCCCGAGAGGACGATCGCGCGCACGCTCGGGTCGATCGACAGCGCGTCGAACGTCTCCGGCAGCTCGCGCCAGAAGTCCGGGCCGAGCGGGTTGCCCTTCGCGCCGGTGCGCAAGAGGACATGGGCGACGTGCGCGTGGGTCTCGACGAAGAGCGTGGTCGGCATCGCGGAAAGACTGCGCCGGCCTCGCCTCGGCGTCCAGCGCTTGCGCGCGCCCGATCGGGCGTGTAAGTCCCGTGAGAAATGAGGCTCGTTTGCGTGCAATCTGCACGGATCGCGTGCGTGGCGTTCGCGCTGTGCGCCGGGGCGTGCGGGTCGACCTCGCCGGGCGCCGCGCCGACGGACGCGGGGCTCGTCGATCTCGGCGCGGTACCGCCCGGCGACGTGGACGCGGGCCAAGCGCAGCATCCGCCGCTCGTCGACGGCGGCTACGCGACGGCCGACGGGGCCGTCCTCTCCGCAAATCGCTTCATCACGTCGAAGGTCTCGTTCGCCCCCGGCCCATGCGCGGGGTTCGGCGCCGGCAAGATGCCCGACGTGATCTTCGGGCCGCCGGTCGGAGCGGGCGACACCGAGGGGGGCCTCGACGTCGTGTCGCTCGGCGTCGGCGGCGAGATCGTCGTCTCGTTTGCGCCGAACGCGATCGTCGACGGGCCGGGCGTGGATTTGCTCGTCTTCGAGAACGCGTTTTATCCCGGCGGCAACCCCACCAACCCCGTCTTCGCGGATCTCGCCGAAGTGAGCGTGAGCGACGACGGCGTCACGTGGGCGACGTTCCCATGCACCGCCACGGCACCTCCGTACGGCGCGTGCGCGGGGTGGCATCCGGTCTATTCGAATCCGGGCAACGGGATCAGTCCGCTCGATCCGATTGTCGCTGGCGGCGATCCGTTCGATCTCGCCGACGTCGGCCTCGCGCGCGCCCGCTTCGTGCGCGTCCGCGACACGTCGACGCAGACGTGCCCCGTCAATCCTCCGCACCCCAACACCGACGGGTTCGATCTCGACGCGATGGCGATCGTCAACGCCGCGCAGCCGTGACGGCTACCGCAGGCTGACGTACGCCGCCCTTGGCGGTGGCAAGAAGAGCGGATCGCGCGATCGAAGCGCCGCGAGCGCCGCGGTGGCGCACGAGACGAGACCTTCAGGGAGCGGCGACGCGTCGCGTAGCGTGATGCGCGCGGGCGACTCGCGCACCAGCGTGACCTCGAAGAGGAGCCACCCCGCGACGGAGGCGTCGACCTCGCGTGCGCGCTGAAAACAAGGGCGAACGAGCGCCGCGGCGTCGGGGACCGGATCGTAGAAGGGGCCGAGGAAGGCGCCTTCGTCGCCGAAAAAGCTCACGCGGACGTCGACGCTGGGAGGGGGCGTGGGCGGGGGAGAGGGACCGGCGTCGCGTGGCGCCTTTGCGGGCACGCGGATCTGCGCGGGCGACGGGGCGCCCTCGCGCGCACACGAGGCCGGAGTGACGACGAGCGCGGCGAGGATCGCGGCGGCGGCGAGCCTCGTCATGCGACGAAGATAGCGTAGGATCGAGGGATGCGTGGACGCGTCGCGCTCGCCGCTGCGCTCGTCGCCGTGCCGAGCCTCCTCGCGACGCACGCGCGCGCGATCTGTGGACGCCCGCCGGCCGCGTATGTGTCCCCCGAGCCCGGAACTCCGGCGCCGCTCAACACGCACGTCCGCGTGCGTTTGCCCGACGGGTGGCGAAAGAACGCGTTCTGTCCGCCCGACGAGAACGGCGCGGAGCGCTGCGCGCCGGGAAAATTCGACCTCGCGCTCGTTCGCGCGCCCGGTCCCGGCGTCTCGAACGGCGAGGTGCCGGCGACGAGGCGCGACTCGCTCGCCCACGAGGTCGCGACCGCCGAGCTCGTGCCCGCGCAGCCGCTCGAGCCGCGGACACGGTACGAGGTCGTCCACGTCGATCGCGGTGGCGCGAACCCTCCGCGCACTCTCGGCACCTTCGTGACCGGCGACGCACGCGACGACACGCCGCCCGTATGGACCGGCGTGACGCGCGCGTCGTACTCGGGCATCACCCTGCCGAGCGGCCCTCGCGGTGTCATCACGCTCTACGCCGAGTGCACGACGCCCAGCGTCCGCTTCTACGGTGCCGATCCCAGCGACGAAGCGACCCCCTTCGCATCGCTCCGCTTTGCCATCTGGATGGACGACGGTCACGGACCCATCGACTACGCGTCGCCGCCGATCGTCTACGAGCGCGGCCAGAAATCGTCGCGCGGCTTCGTCGTCGAGCTCGGCGGGTCGGAGGTGGAGAGCACGTTCACGCCGCCCAAGGGCCGACCGCGCGCGCGGTTTGGTGTTCGCGCCGTCGATTGGGCGGGCAACGTGTCGCCCCCGAGCGAGGTCGTCGTGGTCTTCCGGTGACCCTTCTCGTGAGCGGGTCTAGATGGGCGGTCGCGAGCCGCTCGTCACGAAGCCGTAAAATTCCGCGTTTTCGAGCTTGGGGAGGACCGCCTCGCGCACGAGGATCGTCCGCACCGCCCACACGTCGCGGAAGATGCGGTAGCGGAGCGCCGTCTGGTCGAGGTACTCGACGCCCGCCGAGCCGCCGGTGCCGGTGCGCCGTCCGATGACGCGCTCGACCATGCGCGCATGGCGCTGGCGGAAGATGACGAACGACTGCTCGAAGCTCACGATCGCGTCGATGATCGCGCGCGGCCACGACAGGAGCGGGAGCTCGCGGTAGCTCTCGATGAAGACGAGCGCCGCGCGGACACGGGACACCTTCGCGCGCTCGGGTTCGGGGACCTCCTCCGCGTGGAGGAACGCGCGCGCGCCTTCGATCTCTCGCGCGTAGCGATCTTCGAGGCGCTTCGCGTCGGCCGGAGTCAGCGCGACGGGCTTGCCGAGGTCGAGCGCCTCTCGCGCGCTCTGCGCGTGCGCCGCGCAGTACGCGTCGATGAACGCGCCGACCTTCGCCGCGTCGCCGGTTTGCCCGGGCACTGATCCCTGGATTGGCGTTCGGTACAGCCACTCCGCGATCGCGTCCTTCAGGGTCGGCGTGTCGGCGACGCGCGCCTCGACACGAGTGCTCGCGGACGAGGACGTGCCGTCGTGGTTGCGGAGCGCCTGCTTGTAACTGTGCTCGTGCCCGAGCGGGATGCGCTCGGCGTCGGACAGGCCCAGCAGGAGCTCGATCTCGCGGAGCTGCGCCGACTGGAAGCCGCTGGCGGGGTTCAGCTTGTCGCGGAACGCGAGGTAGTCGCGCGTCGTCATCGTCTCCATCACGCCGAAGTGCGCCGCGACGTGGTGGAAGAGGAGCGCCATCCTCTGGATGCCGCGGACCGCCGACGCCAGCGCCTGCTCGGGGACTTGCGCGCTCGCGAAGAGGTTTCGTACGCTCACGAGCTCGCGCAGGACGAGCTTGAACCAGAGCTCGTCGATCTGGTGGATCGTGATGAAGAGGACCTCGTCGTTCGCGAGCCCCTCGTCGTTCGGCTCGAGGCCACCTTGGAGGGCGAGCAGCTCCTCGACCTTGATGTAGTCCCAGTAGGCGGTCGGCTTGCGCACGGATGCAACTTGGCGCGGCTCGGGCGCGATCACAAGGTGAAACCACCCCTACGGTCGGGGCGTTCGTGCCACCATGGGTACCGATGAGCAAGCTCCTCCGAACCCTCGCCCCCGCCGCCGCAGTTCTCCTTCTCGCCTCGAGCTGCAAGATCGAGGAGGGAACCACACCGCCGACCGCTCCTACGGGAACGCCGACTCCGACGCCGACTCCGACTCCGACGCCGACTCCGACTCCGACTCCGATGCCGACGCCGACGCCGACCCCGACGGCCACCGCGACCGGGACGTCCTCGCCGCCGTTCCCCACTGGCACCGCGACCGGCCCCACCGCGCCTCCGTCGAAGCCTGACGCCGGGACCCCCAAGCCCGGCGCCGGCGGAACCGCTTCCGGAAAATGCTCCGCCGACGCCGACTGCCCCGCGGGGCAGCACTGCGCGATGGGGATGCCGCTCAACGGGCGATGCTGGAAAAATGGGTCGCCCGAGCCGATCTGCCTCGCGTCGGATACACGCATCGCGACGCCGAACGGCGAGGTGAAGGTTCGCGATCTCGTCCCCGGCACCTCCGTCTGGACGCTCGACGCCAACGGCGATCGCGTCGCGGCGCCGGTCACCACGGTCGGACACGTTCCCGCGCCGCCGTCGCATACGATGGTGCACGTCGTGATGAGCGATGGGCGCTCGGTCTCCGCATCGCCGCGTCACCCGACGTGCGCCGCCGCCAAGCCTGGCGCGGCGACCGTCGCCGATCTCGCAAAGGGCCAGAGCTTCGATCGCGCGCTCGTCTCGACGTCGGAGCGCACGCCCTACACCGGCGGCGACACGTACGATCTCCTGCCCGCGGGCGACACCGGCTGCTATTGGGCCAACGGCGTGCTCCTCGGCAGCACGCTTCGCTGAGTGGAGCGAAGCGCAGCCGAGCGAAACGACTCCTGACGGGAAAGGCCTGACCGGCTTTTCCGGTCAGGCCTCGAGACGCGGCGACGATCAGAGACGCTTCCGACGCCGGCGCGCGCCCATCACGAGCGCGCCGGCGCCAAAGCACCACGCGGCCGCGGCGGACGTGGCGACGTTGCCGATCCCGCAGCCACACGACTTGGTCGTTGTCGTCGTCGCCACGGGTGGAGGCGCGACGCCGCAGTTGCCGGCGCCGGTTTGGTCCGCGTTGCACACGTAGCCGCCGGGGCACGCGTTCGCCTTGTCGCACGCCTGCGTGCAGGTGGTCGACGCACCTTTGTCGTCCGTCAGGCATAGCCCCGAGCGGCACCCGTCGTTGCCGCTGCACGTCTCGCCGAACTTCGCGAGGCGCGGATCGACGCCGCCCTCCCACCACGGATCCTGACCCGCGGCGGCGTAGGCCTGGACGAAAAGGTCTTTGTACCCGGACGCCATCGAGTAGATGTTCACCGCGTTCGTGCAGCCGGCGGACGGATCGGCTTGCGTGGGCGCGACGCCGTTGCCGCCGCGCGAGACGACGCCGAGGATCGCGCCGGTCGACTCGCTCAGCGCGGGGCCGCCGCTGTCGCCTTGGCAGATGGCCTCGCCGATGATGAACTCGCGATCCGGCACCGGTAGGCCAGTGGTGGAGTCCGTGGTCGGGCCGATGTTCTTGATGGCCACGCCCGTGCGCTGCTGGCGGACGGATGGCTCCGGCGTCGTCGTCGTCACGCCCCAGCCGATCGCGGTGAATTTTTCGCCCGCCTTCGCCGGTGAGTCCACGCGCACCGGGAGGATCTTCGCGTTCGGGATCGCACGATCGAGGACGAGGAACGCGATGTCGTGATCGCAGAGGTTCTTCGCGCCGTCGTGGATGATCTTCGCGCCGTTCGCCGCCGCGACGCCCTTCGCCGTCGGATCGCCCGGGCGCTTGATGCCGGTGACGACGTAGAAGTTGGACGGCGTGAAATCGCTCATCGTCGCGGCGCCGGCGGTCCCTACGCCGGCCTGCGAACACTCGAACGGCTGATCGGCTGTGGCGCTCACGCAGTGGCGCGCGGTCAAGACGAGGTTCGGCGCGAGGAGCGAGCCGGTGCACTCGAACGCCGAGCCGCCGACCGGATAGACGAGGAGGACCACCGCGTCCTGCGTCGCGTCCGACGGCGTCCCCTTGATGATCGCGCTCGAGCCTTGCCCGCTCTCTTCGAGGTCGGTCGGCGAAGTCGGCGAAGAAGAGCACGCGGTCGCCGCGAGGGCGAAGGGGGCGGCGACGGCGGCGAGACGGACGGCGAAGGAGGGACGACGCATCGGCGGGGGCTCCGAAAGAAAAGGCCATCCGGCCATGGGGCAGATTAGGACGTCAGGTGATCAGTTGATCGTGGGATTCTCGTCGGACGGCGGCCTTCCGCCGGCGTGGAACGACTTCAGCGCGTCGTGGGCCCCTGCCACGGTCGCCGACACCTCCGCGAACTGCTCGGAGGAGAGCTGGAAGGTCAGGCCGGACCGCACGATGTGCACGTGCACGGTGCCGCACCCGCAGCGGGTGATCTTCGCGGCAGGACTCGTGGAAAGCTCCGTATGGACCCCGCAGCGCTTTCCGTCCGCCATCGCTCTTTGGAGTAGCGCACATGCGATGCGGCGTCCAAACACGCCGGTAACCGCTTGAAAAGACGCGCCTCGTCTTGAAAAAGCGCGCCCGATTGGGCACGGTGGGGCCGTCATGCTCGAAATCGCCTTCATTCGCCAGAACGCGGACACGGTCCGCCAGGCCATCGTCAACAAGCGCCTCTCGCTCGATCTCGACGAGCTCCTCGGCGCCGACAAGATCCGCCGCGAGGCCATCCAGGCCCTCGACGTGAAGCGCGCGCGCAAAAATCAGATCGCCGCGCTCATCCCCAAGGCGACGAAAGAGGAGCGGCCGGCGCTCATCGAAGAGGGCAAGCAGGTCAAGGGGGACATCGAGCGCCTGGAGCCCGAGCTCAAAGAGGCGACGCTCAAGTTCGACGATCTGATGCTCCGCGTCCCGAGCATCCCGCGCCCCGAGGTGCCGATCGGCAAAGGCGAAGAGGACAACGTCGAGATCCGCAAGGTCGGCACGAAGCGCGAGTTCTCGTTCAAGGCGAAGGACCACGTCGACCTGATGACGATGCACGGAATGGTCAATTGGGACGGGCCGCGCAAGTTCGCCGGCGGCCGCTCGTACGCGCTCACCGGCACCGGCGCGCTCCTCGAGGTCGCCGTGACGCGCCTCGCGATCGACATCCTCGTGTCGCGCGGCCTCACGCTCGTCATCCCGCCGGTCATCGTGAAAGAGAAGGCGATGACGGGCACCGGCTTCTTCCCGCTCGGCCGCGAGGAGGCGTACGCGATCACCGCCGACGAGCTCTACCTCGTCGGCACGAGCGAGGTCCCGCTCGTCTCGCTCCACGCCGACGAGACGCTCGACGCCGCGCACCTCCCCGTCCGCTACGCCGGCATGAGCCCGTGCTTCCGTCGCGAGGCCGGCGCCCACGGCAAAGACACGCGCGGCCTCTACCGCGTGCACCAGTTCACCAAAATCGAGCAGGTCGTCTTCTGCTTGCCCGACGAAGAGGTCGCCGAGAAGGAGCACTACACGCTCCTCGGCAACGCCGAGGAGATCCTCGCGAAGCTCGAGATCCCGTACCGCGTCGCCATCGCGTGCACCGGCGAGATCGGCCTCGGCCAAACGCGCAAGCACGAGGTCGAGTCGTGGATGCCGGGGCGCGACGCGTACAGCGAGACGCACTCGTGCTCGACGCTCGGCGATTTCCAGGCGCGCCGCAGCAACATCCGCCTGCGCATGCCGGACGGTTCGCTCGCGTGGCCGTTCACCCTCAACAACACCGCGATCGCGAGCCCCCGCATCTTGATCCCGCTCCTCGAGAACCATCAGAACGAGGACGGATCGATCACGCTCCCGAAGGCGCTCGTGCCGTACATGAACGGCGACGAAGTCTTGAAGCCGAAGGACGCCTGACGCCGGCTCCCCGCGCGTCAGCACCGTCGTCGCTGACGCTGCGAAACGACTCTGGGCCTATCGCGATAGCGCCTTTCGCGGCGGGGCGCCCTTGCCTGCGCGCAGCTGGTTCGCGAAGACCTCTGGATCGGTGGTCGGGAGCTCGCACGCCGTCCTCTCGCAGACGTAGGCGGTCGGCCGACCGCCGCGCGCGGCCTTACCGTCGGCGAGGGGTACGATCCGCGCGAGTGCGGCGAGGTCGGCCCCTTCGGAGACGACCACGAGCACGCGGTTCGGGAGGTAAACGTCGCGGAGCTTCGCGAGGAGAGGCTCGGCCTCCGCGCGCGCGCCGCGGGTGACGATGACGATCTCCTTCGGAACGTCGCGCAGAAAGTCAACGGCGAGCAGCATCTCCGACAGGGCGCTTGGCGCGCGCGCCAGCACCCCGCCGAAGGCGCCGAGCAGTCGCTCCGCACGCTGGCGATAGCCGTCCTTCGTGGTCAGCTCGTACAGCCGCAGCAGGTCCAGCGCCGCGACGGAGTTGCCCGAGGGCTCCGCGCCGTCGTAGGCCGGCTTCTCGCGGGCGAGGAGCTTCTCGTGGTCGTCGCTCGTCTGGAAGAACCCGCCTGCCTCGTCCGCGTAGTGCCCTTCCAGCGTCGCCTCCAGGGCGATCGCCTCCTCGAGCCAGCGAACGGCGCCGGTCGCCTCGTAGAGATCGAGGAGCCCGGCGACGAAGAACGCGTAGTCGTCGAGGTACGCGTCGCCAACGGCTGCGCCGTCCTTGAAGCTGCGGAGGAGACGACCATCCTTTCTCATGTGACCGAGGACGAAGGCGGCGGCGCGGGCGGCGCGATCCGCATAGGTCGCGTCCCCGAGGGCCAGCGCGGACTTCGCGAGCGCCGAGATCATGAGGCCGTTCCACGCGGCCAGGATCTTGTCGTCGCGCCGGGGCGGCGGGCGTTTGGCGCGCGTCGCGTAGAGCCGCTCGCGCCCGTCCCGAAGGGACGCTCCGAGCGTTTGCTCCGGCACGCGCAGCGCCCGCGCGGCGTCGGCGAGCGTGTGAGGGACGTTGAGAACGCTGCGTCGATCGAAGTTGCCGCCCGCAGTGACCCCGTAGTAACCCTCCGCGAGGCGCGCGAGATCGGCCCCGAGCGCCGCTTCGATCTCGGCGGGGTCCCAGGTAAAGAACCAGCCCTCCTCCAGGCGGCCGCTGGGGTCGCGGCTGTCGGCGTCGCTCGCCGAGTAGAACGCCCCCTCGGGAGCGGTCATCTCGCGGTCGACATACAGGAGGACTCTGCGGGCGACGTCCGCGAGATCGGCCGAGCGCGTCGCCTGGTTGCCCTCGACATACGCGAGGGTCAGGAGCGCATTGTCATAGAGCATCTTCTCGAAATGGGGCACGAGCCATCGCTCGTCGGTCGAGTAGCGGTGAAACCCCCCGCCGATCTGATCGTGGATGCCTCCGTTCGCCATCTTCTCGAGCGTCAGCGTCGCCATCCGGAGGAGCTCGGGATTCGCGGTCCGCCGATGCTCGCGCAGGAGAAAGCGCACGGGGAGGCTGCTCGGAAACTTCGGCGCGCCGCGGAGGCCGCCGTACGCAGAATCGAAGCGGCTGGCGTAGAACGAGGCGGCGGCATCGAGGGTGGCGGCCGTCGGCGAAGAGCTCGCCGGCTCGGGGGCCATCTGCCGCCTTATCTCGTCGACGATCTTCTGCGCGGATCGCTCGGTGTCCGCGGGACTCTGGTCGTAGGTCGCCTTCAGCTTCCGCAAGAGGGAGAAGATGCCGATCCGCGCGCCCCGGTCGCCGTCGCGCGGTGGGAAATACGTGCCGCCGTAGAAGGGCTTTCGGTCGGGCGTCAGCCAGACCGTCATCGGCCAGCCGCCGCTCCCCGTGAGCGACTGCACGGCGCTCATGTACACGGCGTCGATGTCCGGCCTCTCTTCGCGATCGACCTTGATGGCGATGTAATCGTCGTTCAGAGCTTTCGCGATCTCGTCGTCTTCGAAGGACTCCTCCTCCATCACGTGGCACCAGTGGCACGTCGAGTAGCCGACGGACAGAAAGACGGGGCGCCCGAGCCGCCGCGCGGTGTCGAACGCCTCGTCGCCCCAGGGGTACCAATTCACGGGGTTGTGCGCGTGCTGCAGGAGGTACGGGCTGGTCTCGAGGATGAGCCGGTTGGTGTACTTCGGGGTGCCGTCGGGGTTCTTGTGACGAGTGTTCGGTGTGTACGAGGGGCCTTTCGCGCGAAGGGCCGCGGCGAGCTTGGCCGCGAACTCCGGCGAGGGGCTCGGCGACGATCTGGAGGCGGCCGCCGCGACGTCGCCGTGCTCGACGCGGGAGCGCGAGCACGAGGAGAAGGCCGCCACCGTCGAGGCGAGGGCGACGGCGAGCGTCCCCCGGAGGACGGCGGCGCGAAGGAGCATCCAGCCATCCTCTCACCGCGAGTCGCGGCTGTCGCATGAAGCGGGCGGCGCCAGCGCCTTGACGCGTCCACGAGGCCGCAGCGGCACCTTTCTGGCGCTCTGCATTTCACGGAACCCTCGAAAACAGCGGGCGATCGCGCTTGGCGAACGCTTTGCAATGGACCCCCCGCGCACGCCGGAGGACATGATGGTCGACTCGTTCAAGCCGCTACAGCACCACGACGCAGAGAACACCGACGACGACACGTTGAAGCGCGACGCGCGCGCACACGTGGCGAAGTGGCCGCACCTCCAGGTGCTGGCGGAGATGTGGATCAAGCTCCGCCAGATCAACGTACCGTGGTGGACGACCGCGTTCACGCGCGAGCAGTGGCGCCCCGCGTCGCGCATGCAGTGGCTCGGCCAGCGCGCCGACGTCCGCCAGCGCGTGACGAGCCAGCTCACGGGCCTGCCCAAGAACGCGGCGCGCAGCAAGCCGCCGGAGTTCCAGGCGTCGCTCATCGACGCGGTGCTCGAGCACGGCGACGCGACCGACACCGACTTCGAGGACGCGTTCACCGCCCAGGAGATGGTCGTCTATGGACCCGTCGCCGAGATGTGGACGCAGTTCCGCACGCGCATGCCGTGGGAGGACGACTCCACGGTGAACCAGAAGCTCGTCGGGTGGCTCCTCCGCGTGCTCACGAGCGAGCGCTGCACCTTCGACGGCGAGATGAACCGCCGCCCGATCTTGTCCGCGTGGGACGTCCGCACCGCCATCGACGCGCGCGTCTGGCAGGAGCGCGTCCCCGCAGAGATCCGCGCCGCCGTCGACGACGCGCGCATGAAGCACGAGAAATCGCGCCCCCGCGAGCCGTACCAGGCGCGCCACGAGATGCTCATCGCGACGCCCGACATCCTCGCGACGCACATCCCGCTCGTCGATCTCCTCCCGATCATTCAAGTCGCCGAGCGCGGCCTTTTGATGGCGAACGAGCCGTCGAACCGCGAGAGCGGCGCGTTCGAGCTCTCGCCCGCCTCGTCGCGCCTCGGCCCGAGCGGCCTCGACATCCCCGCCATCTCCATCCGCCCGCTCGCCGTCGTCAGCCGCTGATCGCGTCGCGACCCGCTGCGACGTGTCGCGCGAGGGGCTAGGCAAACCGCAGAAGACGAAGTAGAAGTTCTCTCCTCGTTCGGCGCGGTAGCCAAGTGGTTAGGCAACGGTTTGCAAAACCGTCATACGTCGGTTCGAATCCGATCCGCGCCTCTCGGAATCCTACTTTTCCGATGCGAACCTCCTCGAGCTGAAGAAGCCCCGCGTGCGCGCCTCATCGTGTGAGCTGGCGCACGCGCACCGCCAACTCTCTTCGCGCCGTGGGTAGGGATGGAGGGAAGCGGTCGTACTCGACCTCGGAGTCTGCTGGATGCAGCTGCTCCGCGGAGGTGAGATGGATCGACGTGGGTTACTCGCTCTCGCCGTCGCTTGCGTGTCGTTGGGCTGCTCGAGCGGTGGCGGCGTGGACGGGGTCGGCGTGCCGGAGGCGGGGACCGTCGGTGGTGAGCGAGACGCGGGGGCCGCCAGCCCAGACGCCGCCGTGGGCGCTGACGCCAGTACCGAGGGCGCGCCCGATGCCGCCGACGCCGCCGACGCCGCCGACGCCGCCGCGATTGCGGACGCCGGGCCGGCGCGTGGACGACGCGTGACCAACCTCGGCGGCCCCGTGCTGCCGCACCCGGTGGTGGTGCCGCTCTTCTACGGCGACGACACCGCGCGCGCGACCGTCGAGCAGGTCCTTGCGCAGCTGCCCGGCTCCGCCTACTGGAAGGGGCTCGAGGAGTACGGGGTCGACAGCATCACGATCGCCGCCTCGGTGGTGCTCGCGGCGAAGGCGCCGGCCACCATCACCGTCGGCGACATCCCCGGGCTCGTCACCCAGGCCATCGCGAGCGGGCGCGCGCCGAAGCCGAACGGAACTCAGATCTACGCGCTCTTCGGCGCGAGCAGAACCGTCTTCCTCGAGCCCGACGGCCAGCCGCTGTGCGCGTTCGGCGGCGGCTACCACGACAGCGCGCCTTCCCCGGGCGCCGGCCTCACCGACTTCGCCTACGCGGTGATGCCGCGCTGCCCGTCGGAGACGGCCGATCAGTTCATGGCGGTGACGACGCACGAGCTCATCGAGGCCTCGACCGATCCGTTTCCCGCCACCAATCCCGCGTGGGTGGGTACGGATCCCGACCACGTCGGCGATCGCATGGAGATCGGCGACGTTTGCGACTTCGGCGGACCGATGCCCGATCCCACCGTCGGCGTTGCGATGTTCGGGACGACCGTGGAGCGGTACTTCTCGAACGCGCGCGCCGGCCGCGGCATCGATCCGTGCGCGCCGGACCTGGGGCTCCCGTACTTCGACGCCGCGCCAGTACCCACCGACGACGTCGCGGTGAAGGACCTGTTCGTGGGGCGCACATTCCACGGTCGTGGCGTGCGCGTGCCGCTCGGACAAACGAAGATTATCGAAGTGGCCCTTCGTGCCGATCGCCCGCTCGCGCCGTGGAGCGTGTACGCGTTCGTCTCCACGGCGAGCGTTACGGCCACCCTCGACGCCGCGTCGGCCAGCGCCGGGCAGACACTCCACGTCACGCTACACCGCACCGCGGCGGCGAGACCCGAGGGCGACGTGCTGGAGCTCCGCTCGACCGGCCCGACCGCGACGTGGCTCGACTCCGTCTACATCGCCGAGTAGGCGGGTCGGCACGGATCGCGCTACAGCGGGATGTTCATTCTCGACGGCGGGCAGCGGGCGAGTGGCAGGGACGGAGGGTCCGAGTTAGCCTCCACTCCGTGAAGACTCGGGAGGGGAACGACGCGGAGGACTATTTCCGCGCGCTGTACGAGCGGACGCCCGCGATGCTCCACAGCATCGACGACGAGGGGCGGCTCGTCGGCGTCAGCGCCGCGTGGCTCACGCGCCTCGGCTACACGCGCGAAGAAGTGCTCGGCCGCCCGTCGACCGATTTCCTCACCGAGGAGTCGGCTCGCTACGCGCGAGAGGTCATCTTGCCGGCCTACTACCAGACCGGCGAGTGCAAGGACGTGCGGTACCAGATGGTGGCGAAGAGCGGCGAGAAGGTCGACGTCCTCCTCTCGGCGACCGCCGAGCGCGACGCGAACGGGAAGTTCGTCCGGTCGATGGCCGCCCTCACCGACGTCACCGAGCGCAACCGCCTCGCCGAGCGCCTCGATCAAGCCAAGCGCATGGAGACCATCGGCCAGCTCGCCGGGGGCATCGCGCACGATCTAAACAACATCCTCCTCGTCGTTCGCGCCGAGTGCGTCCTCGCGTCCGAGCAGGCGTCGGCGGCGATCAAGCGCGACCTCGAGGCGGCGCTCGACGCCGTGACCTCCGGCGAGCGCCTCGCGCGCCAGCTCCTCACCATCGCCGGCAAGAGCAATGCGCGCCCCGAGGCGGTCGATGTCGACGAAGCCCTCCGCGCAGGTGCCCGCCACGTCCGTGCGCTCCTCCCACCGCACGTGGCGCTCGACCTCGAGCTCGCCGCGCACGGCGCCGCGATCTTCATCGATCGCGGCCAGCTCGAGCAAGCGCTCCTTAACCTCCTCCTCAACGCGCGCGACGCCGTGTCGGGTCCCGGAAAGGTCGTGCTCTCGTCGTACGTGAAGCGCGCGAGCTCCCCGGCGCGGATCGTCATCGGCGTCGCCGACACCGGCGCGGGCATGAGCGAAGAGACGCTGCGCCGCGCGACCGAGCCGCTCTTCACGACCAAGCCGAACGGCACCGGTCTCGGCCTCGCGACGACGCGGCGCATCGTCGAGGGCGCGTCGGGCGTGCTCCACATCCGCTCGCGCCCGGGCGAGGGGACGCTCGTCGACATGACGTACCCGGAGCTCGAACGCTCCGCGCGAGCCGCGTCCTAGACCGCGACCGCGCTTACTTGACGGGCGGCGGCGGCGCGGGCGGCTGGTTGTCGTCCTGCACACACGACGACAGATCGAACAGGATGAACTCGAGCGCGGCCTCTTGCTCGATCATGGAGCCGCCGCCGGACCCGACGTGCAAATCGGTGAGGACCGCTCGACCGCACCGATCCTCGGGCTTCGACGCGAGCGGGAAATTGACGCTCATGTACCCGATCGAGTTGCCGCTGATGATCCACGACTGGGAGATGCCGGACTTGGTCGCGCGGATGTCGCCGTCGAGGCCCGCGTTGAGCTGACCGTAGCTGGAGACCTTGATGCCAGGTCCCCACGCGCTCACCTTCTGCAGGTTCTGGAGCCAGTCGGCAAGCGCCTTGCCCTTCGGGAAGCTCACGTCGATCGTGTTCGGGTACGACGGGCTGCTGCCGCCCCACAGCGTCCAGTCGGCGACCGAGAGGAGGCCGGGATCGTTCTTGCCGCCTTCGCCGCCGAAGAAGTTCAGGTGAAAGTGCGAGTTGAACGAGCGCCCGCCGGCGTTCAGGTACGCCGCCATGTTCGTGTACGCCGGCCCCTTGGTGTCACGCGGGTAGTGGTCGCACTCGCATTCGTTGATGATGATGTCGTATTTCATCATCCGATTGAGATCGCCCCAGAACGCGTAGGCGTCGGTCGCCGAATTGACGCCGCCGTTCTGGTTGGCCTCGTGCCCCGCGAAGACGTGCACCGTGCCTTTGCCGTTCTCGTCGGTGAGCTCGTTGCTCGCGATGCCGATCTTCTGGATGAGCGTGTGCACCGGATCGCAGCCCGCAGTCAGCGCGATGAGCGGCATGTCCCCTTCGGTCTGGTTCGCCGGCAGGCGCGTCTGCGCGGCGACGAGCTTGTTCTCGGTGCAGGCGGTGACCGTCGGGATCGTGATCTGACGACGCCACTTTCCGATCTGGATGACGATCGGAATGTCGCTGCCGATCGGCACGTCCTTCAGCGTGAAGGCGCCGGTCGTGTCGCTGAGCGCGGTCGCCACCGGCGCGCCCGACGCCGAGCCCGCGCACTTGTCGCACGACGCGCCATCCGAGATCGGATCGAGCTTGGCGTTCGGGATGTAGACGATCGCGTTGTAGAGCGGGCTTTTGCCGGCGGGATCGTAGACCTTGCCGGTGATCGTGGTCGTGACGCCGCCGGAGCACGTCTGGCGCTTGCACTGGAGGTTGACGCACGCGGGCGCCGCTTCACCGGCGTCGCCGCCGAAGAGAGGGCCGTCGCCGCCCGGTCCGATCGTCCCGTCGGCGCTCGCGTCTCCCGCACCGCCGGGTCCGTCATTCCCGAAGCCGTTGCCGTTCTTGGCGCTGCTGCACGCGGCGACGACGGTGACCAGGAGGAGGAGGGACGCGAGGATCCCGAGGCGGACGGCCTTGATCTTGGCCGCACATACTGGAGAGACGATTGCGCGGGCGCAATGTGGTTATTTCGGCGCTTTCGGCAGAAGAGACGCACGCGGGCCCGGTCCGTTCCCGTCGGAAGGTACCGTCCGTGCTGGAAAGATCAGCCTTCGACCTTCGCCATGCGCGCGGCGAGCTTCATCATCGTGTCGAGCACGTCCTCGCGGCTCTCCACCTTCGGTCGCTCGATCGTGACCATGCCGCCGCCTGCGCCGCGCGCGCCGTCGTCGTACGTGAAGCGCGACGCATCGATGCCGAAGAGGAGGCCACACGCCTCTTGGTCGAGGAGCGCCTTTGCGGTCGCTTCAACCGTCCCCTTCACGATGTACTTCTTGTCGAACGCGTCGTGGCCCATCACGAGATCTTGCGCGCCGAACAGCTTGGCGAGGCGCGAGCCGATCCCTTCGGGCGTGATCTCGACGTGCCCGAGGAGCGGCTTGGAGGGCGTCGCCATCGCCACCGTTCGCCCTTGCAGATCGGTGATGACGTACTCGAGCGTCACCTTGACGTCGTCGACCACGCCATCGATGCGCGGGTTCAGCGCGTGCGACCAGCCGATGTGACCGGGTCGCATCGTGTAGCCCCGGCCCGCGCCGCGCGCGAAGGCCTCCCAGAGCTGGTTGGCGCGCTTCACTTCCCCAGAAGCGGCCTCCATCGCCGTTACGGCGAGTGCCCCCATCGACATGGCGTCTTCCTCCAGCGCCGAGCCTAGCAGACGTCCTCTGCCCGCCGTGTGGCCGATTCTATCGCCTGGCTCGCCTTGATTTCCGCTCGATCCGTGGGAAGGTGCGCGCAGTTTACAGCGTAAACACGACGCCAGATGACCCCGCCACCATCCTTCTTGCCATGCTTTCTTCGATCAAACCCAATGACGCCGGACATCGGTTCGCCAATGCGCCTCCGCGTCGCGTCGTCAGTCCGGGTGCCGCTGCTGCTCGTCGCCAGCTTCGCGTGTGCGGCTTGCGGAGGGAGCTCGGCGTCGACGGGGCTGACGGGGCCGGCGCAGTCCGAAGCGGGGCCGGGGCAGGATGTCGACGGAGGCGGTGGGACGAACGACGGCGGTCCGAGCGGATCGGACGGCGGGCCCACGCCGACGCCGGACGCGTCGACCGACACGGGACCCGGCACGTCCACGGACGGGACGCCGCAGCGCCTCTCGTGCACGAGCACATTCGGCAGCGCGCTGTCGACGGCGCACGGCCGGATCGACGGCCGTCTCGTCGCGCTCGTGCCGACCAACCAGCACTCGTGCAACAGCGACACGACGCACCTGCATCTTCAGATCGCGATGAACGGGGGCACGTACGACGTCGCGGTGAACCTGGACGCGCTGACCGACGAGATCGACGCGCCCCTTCCGGACGGCGCGTGGAGCGAAGGCTGGCACGACACGATGACGCTCGACTACGTGTCGAACCTGGGACTTCATGCCGCGGCCTTCACCGCGGGCACCGTCGATACGATTCAGCAGCACCTGATCGCGTCGCTCGCGAACGTGAATCACATCTCGGTCTTCGCGACGGGCTACGGGCCTGGCGGAGCTCATTTGGTGCATCGGCAGGGCGGCGGGCGCGATGGAGCCGTCTTCATCGAGCCGCTCTCCGCGAAGGCGCACGGCTTCGTGTTTCACTTCGACACGCAGACGTTCTGAACGTCGACGCGCTGCGGCACGCACTACGTGTATCGCTCTGCGTCCATCTGCTGACGCTGACCACATGTGCACACAAAACGAGCGACGAAAGCACGTTCGTCCGTGCACTCGACGCGGCATGTAGTACCAACTGCCGCCGTCACGCTGATCGAGGGGAAGGCGTTACATCGCCCCACCGTAGGTTAGCGCGGCTCACGGCCTTGCGGACGTCGGACCCGCGAGCCCCACTTGGTTCTTCGACCCTCGAAGCATTCGAAGTGTGAGCACGGAGAGCGAAGGGGAATCAGCGCTCTTTCCGTGAACAGCACCGAAGTAAACGCGTGAGTCGGTCGCGCGTTCTTTCTCGCCGCTCGGTGCGGCGCTCCTGATGAGGCAATGATGAAACTTACCGCCGTTCGTATTGGTCTTGCGTCCGCCATCGTCGCGGGTCTCGCCGTCACCATCAGCTGCTCGAGCCCGGCTCCGTCGCAGAACGACGAGCTCTCTGCCGACGAGCAAGCCGAGGGCATCCAGAAAAACGACGTCCTCATCTCGCGTGGCTACATGCCGATGAATCGTCCGGGCTACCGGGCGAAGCTCGCCAAGGTCGCCGCGCAGCGCGCCGAGCAGGGCGCTCCGCAGGTCACGGCCGATGCGCGTGACCTCACGTACCGCGGCGGCAACTTGATCCAGAACGGCAAGGTCACGGCGGTCTTCTGGAACTCGAGCGTCCCGTTCCAGAGCCAGTGGCCGGACTTCTTCCGCCAGGTCGGCAACAGCGCGTACTTCGATTGGCTGAGCGAGTACAACGCGAACGGCCAGTCGATCGGCCGCGCGGGCTACGCCGGCGCGTTCGTCGACAACCAGCCGGGCGCGGCGGGCTCGACGGTCACCAACAAGCAGATCGCGGCGGAGCTCGAGCGCCTCATCGTGGCCGGGAGCGTCCCGACGCCCGACAACGACTCGCTCTACGCCTTCTTGTTCCCGCCGGGAGTCAGCATCGACCTCGACGGCCAGGCGACCAGCTGCTCGCAGTTCTGCGCGTACCACTACACGTACACGCGCTCGAACGGCCAGAGCGTCATGTACAGCGTCCAGCCGGACCTCAGCGGCGCGTGCGGCGGCGGCGGCTGCGGCCCCAACAGCCAGTTCGACAACACGACGCTCGTGATGACCCACGAGTGGATCGAGGCGACGACGGATCCCCAGGTCGGCATCAACGTGCTGTCCTGGTACAACGACTCCAACGGCGAAATCGGCGACATCTGCGCGTGGAAGGGCCCCGGCGGCCGCATCAACGGCTACCTCGTCCAAGAGGAGTGGTCGAACAAGGCGGGCGCGTGCATCGTGACGGGCACCAGCTCGGGCGACGGCGGCACCGATGGCGGGACCGACGGCGGCACCGACGGCGGCGGCACCTGCGACGTCGGCGACAACGAGAACGAGCCGAACGACGACGTGAGCACGGCCGACGCGCTCGGCACCGGCATCTGCGGGACCCTCACCGCCGGTGATCGCGACCTCGCGACCTTCAGCGTCGCGAAGAACGCGCGGTACGACGTGATCCTCACGCCGGGCGGCGACGCCACCCTGAAGCTCTACCACGTTGGGGCGACCGGGAAGCTGAACCGAGTCCAGAACACGACGCCGACCGAAGTGAGCCACAAGTCGTCTTCGGGCGGCACCTACGTCACGGTGGTCCAGTCGGCCAGCCGCGCGGCGCAGTCCTACACGCTCACGCGGTAATCGTAGGCCAACAGGCGCGACCGTCGTAGGACGGCGCGACTCAAGGAAGCCCCGAGGTGCGATGCGCTTCGGGGCTTTTCTCTTTGGGTCCAGTGGCGGAGGTCCGCTCTATACTCGGGCCACAATGGGCCTCCGCGCGTTCGCGTCCGCTCCGCTCCTCGCGCTGCTCGTCGCGCTCATCCTGCTCGTCGCGTGCGGCGGATCGGACGGCGTGAGGATCGAGCAGCCTGCCGTCGACGGAGGCGTGGACGCTGACGCCGCGCTCCCTCCGCCCGACGCGCCGACGGACACGACGCTCCCGGACTCGGGCGCGCCCGCTGCGGTCGTCGCGACTTCGGCGGTCGATTTCGGCCTCGTCGACTGCGGCGGCGCGTTCGTCGACCAGACGGTGACGATTAAGAACGGTGGGACCGCGCCGTTTTCGTGGAAGGCGGCGATCGGATCCAGCGCGACGTTCAGCGTCGTCCAGCCGTCGTCGGGCACGATCGCGGCGGGAGACTCGGCGACGGTCACCGTTCGCGCGAAGGTGGACGCGAACGCGCAAGCCGCGGCGGTCGCGAAGGGCGCGCTGACGATCACCACCGACGATCCGGCGCTGCCCAAAGCGTCGGTGCCGCTGACGGCGACCGCGGCGGGCGCCGCGTTCAAGCTTGTCCCGTCCTCCGCCGGCTTCGGCCTCGTGTCGTTGGGCACGAGCGGCGTCTTGGGTTTGACGCTGACCAACACGGGAAACAGGCCCGCCGCGCTTCACGTCGGCGCGCCGACGGACCCGCAGTTCAAGGTCACGTGGCAAGGCGCGCCGGCCGACGTCTCGGTCGTGCCCGGCGCGGTGATGCCCGGCCTCACGGCGAGCTACGCGCCGACGTCGACGACGAGCGCCGCGGGCAACGCGCCGATCGTGGCGACGGGCGCGGTGTGCGGAGGCGGCTCGGCCCTCGCGATCGCGCTCACGGGCTCGGGGACGATCGGCGCGTTCGGCTACGCGCCGTCCAACCTCGACTTCGGGAGCACCGACTGCGGCGCTATGGCGGGCGCGAAGACCGTCACGATCACCAACACGGGCAACCAGACGTTCACGTGGACGGCGACGCTTGGCCAAGGCGCCGCATCGCCGTTCGCGCTGACGCTGACGAACACCACGGTCGCTGCGCTCGGCGGCACCGGGACGATCACGGTGACCCCAAAGGCCATCCCAAGCGCAGCCTCGACGGCGACCAACGGCTTCGGCGACACGATCACGATCGACGTCGTCTCCGGCATCCCCAACGAGCCGACGCATCAGGTCGATCTCGTGCAGACCGCGCGCGGGGCGGTGATCCGCTTCACGAGCGTCGCGCCGCTCGCGTTCGGCGACACGCCCCTGACGAGCACCGGCACCGCGCCCTTCTCCGTGCAGAACGACGGGAACGCGGCGGCGACGCTGACCGCTGCGATCACGGGCGGGCCGGTGTTCGCCGTCACCAGCGCCGCGCTCGGCGCCGTGGCCGCGGGGACCGTCACGAATGACTCGGTGACATTCACGCCCGCGGCGACGGGCATCCAGAACGCGCAGCTGTCTCTTTCGGCGGCCGCGGGGGACGTGCTGTGCGCGCCGTTGCCGTCGCCGCGCGCGGCGTCGGGGCGCGGGACGAACGGCGCGATCTCGCTCAGCGCGTCGAGCGTCGATTTCGGCGCCGTGGACTGCGGCGCGCGCGCGTCCGCGCAGGTCGTCACCGTGCGCAACACCGGGACCAACGTCTTCACGTGGGGCGCTGCGCTGACGACCGGCACGAGCCACGCACTGACGCTCGCGAACACGACGCTTCAGCCCGCCGGTCAGCCCGGCGACACCGGGACGATCACGGTGACGCCGATCGCGATCCCCGGCACGTCCGCGATCACGGCGAATCTCTACGGCGACACGCTCACCGTCACGACGAACATCGTAGGAGACACGCCGCATCCGCTGGCGATCACGATGACCGCGCGCGGCGCCATCCTCGGCGCGTCGGTCGCGGACCTCCCGTTCGGCGGCGTCGTCGCGACCACGTCGGCCACGCAGCAGTTCTCGGTGACGAACTCCGGAAACGCGAACGCGTCGGTGACCTTCGCGAACGCGAACGCGGTGTTCGCCGTGACGCCGGCGCCGGGGACGGTCGTAGCTTCGACCTCGACGACGTTCACCGCCACGTTCCGTCCCGCGGCGCAGGTGCCCTACTCCGATGCGGCGACCCTCACGGTGGCCGCCGGGACCCCGCTTTGTGCGCCTCTCCCTGCCGCGATCACCCTCGAGGGCACCGGCACGCCGCCGACCGTCAGCGTCTCGCCGACGAACCTCGATTTCTCGCGGGTCGCGTGCGGAGCCACCGCGCCCGCGCAGGCGGTCACGATCCAGAACACCGGGACGGCGCAGATGACGTACACCGCGTCGCTGACCTCGGGCGCGGCCTTCTACGGCCTCAACTCCGCGGGCGGGACGATCGCCGCGGGTGCCTCGTTCGACGTCGTCGTCACGCCGGTCGCGATCCCCACGACGTCTGCGACCACTGCGGATCTCTACGCAGGGCAGCTCACGATCACCACGACGTCGCCGGGCGACTCGGCGCACACCATTTCGCTCCACGAGACCGCGCAAGGAGCGCGCCTCGCGTGGGACGTGGCGACGCTCGACTTCGGGACGGTGGCCGTAGGCTCTTCTTCGCCGCTGCCTCTCGTGCTCACCAACTCCGGCAACCTCACGGCGAACGTGACCTTCTCCGGCTTCACGACGCCGCCGTTCACCGTCTCGCCGAGCGGTCCGGTGGTCGGAGGCACGCCGCTGAATGTCACCGCGACGTTCGGGCCGACCGCGACCGGGGCGGTCACCGGACAAACGCTCGCCGTGAGCGCGTCAGAGGTCCTCTGCGCGGCGCTCCCGGCGGCGATCCCGATCACGGCGACCGGCGGTCCGTAGCCTCGAAGAGACGTCTCAGGCCGCGGTGCGACCGAGGAGGCTCTCGAGGCGCGTCTGGATCTTGTGTCGCTTCGAGTAGACGGTCTTCACGCTGATCTGAAGCTTGCGCGCGACCTCCGGGGGCTCGAGCCCCTCCCCGAAGTAGAGGGCCGCGAAGGCGCGGTCCTTCTCACTCATTCCCTCGAGCGCGTCGGCCGTGATCGTCGCGCGCTCACCATCGGCGGCGCTCTCGAACGGATCGGGCTTCTCGCACGCCGTGTCGTCGGCCTTCGAGAGGTCCTCTTTCTCCGGCTCACGACGCAGCGAGCGGAGGTAGTCGTACGCGCGGTTGCTGGCCAGGAGCGCGATCCAGCTCGAGAAGCGGCTGCCACGCTCGGGATCGAACGCGCGGAGCTTGTGCTTGTCGTTCACGACGAGCGACATGTAAAAGGTCGCGTAAATATCGCCCACGTCGTCGCCGCTCACGAGGTGCGGGAAGCGGTGGGTGACCTTGGTGATGCTACGAATGACGAGCCGGTCGAAGCGCGCGCGGAACGCGCACCACGCCTTGGGAAGATCGGCCAGCATCGCGGCCACGAGGACCTCGTCGTTTTCGAAGTCCAGATTCTCCTGCTCAAACTTGGGGTAGATGCCACTCTGGAAGCACGCGCGGGTTTTCGCCATCTCGACCGCTGCCACCGTCATGAAGCCGCCTTTCGGGGAAAAAGTCGGGCGCAAGAAATCACGCCTCGTCTAGTTAACGAGCAGGCGTCGTGCCAGGTCCGGCGGGGTAGGTGCGGCGTCCAGAACCCGTCTCTTTTCAAGACACGCGGGAAACGTGCCGTAGGAGCACACGTGGGGGGCGGGGAGGTTTCCCCCCGACAGTGAGGGGGCGATCGCCCTCAGTGGACAAACGTCGCACCGCCCCCGTTCGGGTGACGAAGCCGGCGCTTACTTTCCTGCGTCGACCTTCGACATCCCCTTCACCTTCTCGCATGCCCACGCGTTCTTCGCGGCGCACGCCTTGGTGAGGAGATCGGCGCCCTTCGCGGTGTCCTTCGCGACGCCGACGCCGCTGTACACGTGCCAGCCGTAGTTCGCGCACGAGATGACGTTGTGGTGCTCGCAGCCCTGCTTGTAGAGGGAGACGGCCTTCGCTTCGTCCTTCGCGACGCCGATGCCGTTCGCGTAGAGGACGCCGAGGTTATTGCATCCCATCATCTCGTGGTGCTCGCACGCCTCTTTGTAGAGGGTGAAGGCCTTGGTCGGATCCTTCGGCGTGCCGCCGATGCCCTTCTCGTACGTGTACCCGAGGTGCACGCAGGCGAGCATCACGCGGTCGTCGCACGCGTCCTTGTAGAAGACGACGGCCTTCGCTTCGTCCTTGGGGCCGCCGCGTCCTTCTTCGAGCATCTTGCCGAGGTTCGCGCATGCGTAGCCTTCCTTCTTGTCGCACGCGCCCTTGTAGAGGCCGGCGGCCTTCGGCTCGTCCTTCGTGACGCCCTTGCCGTGCTCGGTGAGCCAGCCAAGGTGCGTGCAGCCGCGCGGCTCGCCGCCGTCGCAGGCCTGCTTGAAGAGGGAGGCCGCCTTCGCGTAGTCGAGCGGGACACCCTTGCCGAACTCGTACATCTGCCCGAGGTGCGAGCAGCCGTAGAGGTTCTTGTCGTTGCACGCGGCGGTGTAGTCGGTGAGGGCCTTCGCTTCGTCCTTCGGGACGCCGATGCCGTATTCGTAGAGGTACGCGAGGTCGACGCAGCCGCGCCCCGATTTGCCGGTACACGCCTTGGTGAGGAACGTGACGGCCTTCGCGGGATCCTTGGCTACGCCCTTGGCGACGACGTGCATCCATCCGAGCGTGGCGCACGCGTCGAAGTCGTTCTTCGTGCACTTGGCCGAGCAGTCGGCGAGATCGCCCATCTTGCAGGAGGTCGCCTCGGCCGCGCCGGCGTGCGTGGCGGCGAGGAGCGTGACGGAGGTGGCGGCAGAGACGACGACGACGATCGAGCGAAGGAGCGAGCTCATGGTGTTTCCCCTTGGTGGTTGCGGCGGAGCGTACCTGAGCCGCGCGCGGGCGTTCAGACCGTTTTGCCCATCGCGTGGTAGCCCTTGTCGACGTGGATCGTCGCGCCGGTGATGCCGGCGCCAAGCGCGCTCGCGAGAAATGCGGCGGTGTGCCCTACCTCTTCGGCCTTGAGCTCTTCGGGGAGCGGGGAGTTGGCGGCGCAGTACTTCACCATGTCGTCGATGATGCCGATCGCGCTGGCGGCGCGTGAGGCGTAGGGGCCTGCGGAGATCGTATTCACGCGGACGCCCCATCGGCGTCCGGCCTCGAAGGCGAGCGTGCGCGTGTCGCCTTCGAGCGCGCTCTTGGCCGACGACATGCCGCCGCCGTAGCCGGGGATGACGCGCTCGCCGGCGAGGTAGGTGAGCGAGACGACGGACGCGCCGGGGCGCAGATGCGGACCGAAGCGCGCGACCATCGACGTGAGCGAGTACGCGCTGACGCCGACGGCGGAGAGGTAGCCGGCGCGGCTCGTGTCGAGCAGCTGCTTTTTTACCTCGGGGCCGTTGGCGAGGGAGTGGACGAGGATGTCGACGCACTTGTCGCCGAAGTCCTGGACCATGCGGTTGACGACGCCGTCGATCGTGAAGTCGCCGCGCTCCGCGTAGCGCTTGCTCGTCTTCACGTCCTCGGGCACGTCGGCCATCGTGTCCCACGACGCGTCGAGCGGGTAGACGCGCTCGAAGTCGAACATCGCGCCGGACGCGAGCTTGCGGGATTCGTCCATCTTGCCGCGGCGGATCAGGGTCTCGAAGATGCCGAGCGCGGGCGGCCAGGTGCCGACGCACACGGACGCGCCGGCTTCGGCGAGGGCCTTTGCGATGGCGAAGCCGAAGCCGCCGTCGTCCGCGACGCCGGCGACGAGGGCGCGTTTTCCCGTGAGATCGATGGGGAGCATGGGACCTTACGTACTCCGCGGGCTGGCGCGGGTTCAAGAAGGAACGGTTCGCGGTTCGCGGAGGCGGTCGCGGTCGCGGTCGTGGTCGTGGGTCGTGGTCGCGGTCGTGGGTCGTGGTCGCGGTCGCGGTCGCGGTTGGGCAAGCCCGCGCCAGCTGCGCTGGCACTTGGGCTTGCGATGCTCGGGGAGCCGGGGGGGCGCGCGCCGCATGAGTGCCTCGCTGCGATGGATACACAGTGCGTCGTCATCAGGAACCTCCACCGCCCTTCGGGCGGCGAGGTGAATGGAGGTTCCTGATGACGACGTACAGTTTGCCTCATCATAAATTGCGGGCGTATGGGGCGGCGGTGGAGCTGCTGAGGGCGGTG
>JBBRLQ010000054.1:0-29113 GCA_038231275.1 Polyangiales bacterium | reverse complement strand
GGAGCTCGGCCTCAAGCTCGAGAACGTCACGATCAGTGACCTCGGCAAGGCCAAGCGCGTCACGATGGACAAGGACAACACCACCATCGTCGACGGCGCGGGCGACAAGGACAAGATCAAGGGCCGCATCGCCGAGATCCGCGCCCAGATCGAGACCACCACGAGCGACTACGACAAGGAGAAGCTCCAGGAGCGTCTCGCGAAGCTCGTGGGCGGCGTCGCGGTCGTCAAGGTCGGCGCTGCGACCGAGACCGAGATGAAGGAGAAGAAGGCCCGCGTCGAGGACGCACTTCACGCGACCCGCGCGGCCGTGGAAGAGGGCATCGTCGCCGGCGGCGGCGTCGCGCTCATCCGCGCGCAGTCCGCGCTCGACGGCCTCAAGGTGACCGACGAGCAGAAGTTCGGCGTGTCGATCATCCGTCGCGCCATCGAGGAGCCCCTCCGCCAGATCGTCGGCAACGCCGGTCTCGAGGGCTCGATCGTCGTGAACAAGGTCAAGGAGGGCAAGGACGACTTCGGTTACAACGCCCAGACCGACCAGTACGGCAACCTCCTCGCCATGGGCGTCATCGACCCGGCGAAGGTCGTTCGCACGGCGCTCCAGAACGCGGCCTCGGTCGCGGGCCTCATGCTCACGACGGAGTGCCTCGTCGCCGAGCGTCCGAAGGACGAGAAGGGCGGCGGCGGCGGTGGCCACGCGGGCCACGGCCACGGCGATTTCTGATCGTCGACACGCATCGTAAGCGCGCGAAGGCCTCGGGCAGTGCCCGGGGCCTTTGCCCTTTGTACGCATCAAATTGAGGCGTCGATCTCTCAAAATGCCACGGTAGGAAGGACGCAGAGGGCTTGTTTCAAGCCACTTTAGCGATTTTTGCCTCGGGCACCCTTCTTGAAGCATCGGAGTCACGAAACGTCACCCGAAGAAGTCCGTTGAGGAGGTTCCCCGTGAAGATTCGCTTGCTCGTCGTCACCAGCTCGATCGTCCTGTCGCTTGCCGCCGCCGCCTGCGAGGACAAGTCGTCCGCGCCCAAGGCTACGGTCACCGCCGCCACGCCCACCACCGACACGGCCATGCCGGCCGCGCAGGGCAAGCCCGCTCCGGCCATCGCAGGCGCCGCGAAGTACGCGATCTCGAGCGACACCTCCAAGATCGAATGGACCGGCGCGAAGATCACCGGCAAGCACGACGGCGCGTTCAAGAAGTTCAGCGGCACGATCGATCTGCCGGCGAGCGGCAAGCCGGAGGAAGCGAAGATCGCGATCGACATCGACGCGGCCTCGCTCACCACCGATCAGGAGAAGCTCGTCGGCCACCTGAAGTCGCCCGACTTCTTCGACGTGGCGAAGTTCACGTCGATCAAGTTCACCTCGACGAAGGTCGAGGCGGCTGCCGGTCCCAACGGCGCAACGCACACGATCACCGGCAACCTCGATCTCCACGGCGTGACGAAGACGATCAGCTTCCCCGCCAAGGTCGCCATCACGCCCGACGCGATCAACGCGACGAGCGAGTTTCAGATCAACAGGCAGGACTTCGGGCTGAAGTACCCCGGGAAGCCGGACGATCTGATCAAGGACAACGCCGTCGTGAAGCTCGACGTGAAGGCGGTGAAGGCAAAGTAGCTCGCGCGCCCTCGGCGCACCCGCAGCGCCGTTCAGCCGAGCAGCTTGGGGAACGCCTCGCGGAGGCCGTCGACCACGAACTGCACGGAGGACGCCGCGAGGATCAGGCCCATGATGCGGCCGATCACGTTGATGCCGGTCTTGCCGAGGACGCGCGCGAAGAGCGCCGCCGAGCGCAAGATGAGGAACGTGACGACGCTGATCGCGAAGATCGCGACGTGCACCCCGAAGCGCTGGTCCACCGTCTTGCTCTTCCCGACGAGCACCATCACCGTCGCGATCGCGCCCGGCCCCGACAGGAGCGGCAAACCGAGAGGGATGATGCCGACGTCCTCCTTCGTCTCCGCGTCGTGCCGCTCCTCACGCGTCGAGCGCGTGTCGGACTGGCGCGCCCGCATCATCTCCAGCCCCACGGCGAAGAGGAGGATGCCGCCCGCGATCTTGAACGCCGGGATCGTGATCCCGAAGAACGAGAAAATCACCGCCCCCGCCGCCGCGAACGCCGACAGCACCACGAAGCACGTGAGCGCGGCGCGGAGGGCCGAGCCTTGCTGGGCGCGCACGTCCTGTCCCCCGACGAGCGCCAGGAAGATCGGCACGGCCGCGAACGGATCGACGATCGAGAAGAGCGATCCGAAGCAGACGAGCGTATAGGTCCAGAACGAGGCCATGACCCGGGAGAGCGAAGGTACCATCGTCGTCGAGGGGGAGATCGAGCGGATCACCTTCGAGAACGTCGAGACCGGCTTCCGGGTGATGAAGCTCGCCGTCGAGGGGCGCAGCGATCGGCTGGCGGTGGTCGGATCTTTCCAGACTGTGAGGCCTGGCATGCGCGTGCGCGTGCGCGGCAAGATCGTGAAGGACCCCAAGTGGGGCGACCAGCTGCGCGCCGAAGGGGTCACCGAGCTGTCGCCGAACACGCTCGTCGGTCTCGAGCGGTACCTCGGCTCGGGGCTCATCAAGGGGATCGGTCAGGGCTTCGCGTCGCGCATCGTCGCCGCGTTCGGGCTCGAGGCGCTCAAGGTCCTCGACGAGGCGCCGCATCGGCTCGCGGAGGTCGAAGGTCTCGGCGGAAAGCGCGCGCGCGCGATCGGCGAGGCGTGGAAGGAGCAGCGCGCGCTGCGTGACGTGATGGTCTTCCTCCAAGCGCACGGGGCGAGCGTGGCGCTCGCCGCGCGCATCTACAAGCGCTACGGCAAGGACGCCGTCGCCGTCGTCTCGCGCGATCCGTACCGCCTCGCGATCGACGTCTGGGGCATCGGCTTTCACACCGCCGATCGCCTCGCCCAGGAGCTCGGCGTCGCGAAGGAGTCGCCCGCCCGCATGCAGGCCGGGGTGCTCCAGGTGCTGCGCGACGTGACGGACGCGGGTCACTCGTACGCCGAGCGCGAGGAGGTGGAGTCACGCGCGGCGGAGTTGCTCGAGGTCGAGCTCGACGCCGCGCGCGCCGAGCTCGATGGCGCTGTGGACGCGCTCGTGCAGGGGCGGCACGTGGTCGTCGAAAATGTGCATGGTGCACGCATCTTGTTCTCGGCGCAGCTCCACGCGGCGGAGACGCGCCTCTCGGAGCGGATCCTGGAGGTCGCGCGCGCGCAGGCTCCGTCGCTGGACGGGGCCGCGCAGGCCATCGCCGCATTCGAGGAGCGCTCCGGGGTCCACCTCGCGCCCGAGCAGAGGAGCGCGGTCGAGATGGCCGCGCAATCGCCGCTCCTCGTCGTCACTGGCGGTCCGGGGGTCGGGAAAACGACGATCGTGCGCGCGATCCTGGCCATCTTCGATCGCGCACACCTCGACGTCCGCCTCGCCGCGCCCACCGGCCGCGCCGCCAAGCGCATGCAAGAGGCGACGGGACGTGAAGCGCTCACGCTCCACCGCCTCCTCGAGTTCGACCCCAAGAGCTCGAAGTGGAAGCGCGACGCACGACGGCCGCTCGAGGCAGGCGCGGTCGTCGTCGACGAGACGTCGATGGTGGACGTGCTCATGGGCGACGCGCTCCTCCAGGCGGTGGCGCCGGGGACGCGCTTGGTGCTCGTCGGCGACGTGGATCAGCTCGCGAGCGTCGGTCCCGGCGCGGTCCTCCGCGATGCCATCGTGTCGGGCGTGGTGCCGTGCGTGCGCCTCACGCGAATTTTTCGGCAGGGACAAGGGTCGCGCATCGTCGAGAACGCGCACCGCATCAACGCCGGAGAGGCGCCGCTCGTGCCCGAGCAAGGCGCGGACAGCGATTTTTTCGTGATCGATCGACGCGATCCCGAGTCGGCGAACAAAACCATCCTCGAGCTCGTCACCGCGCGCATTCCTCGGCGGTTCGGGCTCGATCCCGTGAAGGACGTCCAAGTCCTCACGCCGATGCACCGCGGCCCCGCCGGATCGATCGCGCTGAACGAGGCGCTCCAGGCCGCGCTGAACCCGACCGGTCCCGCGCTCGTCCGTGGCGCACGCACCTTTCGCGTCGGCGACAAGGTGATGCAGCTCAAGAACGACTACGATCGCAACGTCACGAACGGCGACCTCGGCATCGTCGCGAGCATCGATCCGGAAGAACAGTCGCTCGTCGTACGTTTCGACGACGCGCGTGACGTGCCTTACGACGGCGCTACACTTGACGAGCTCGTGCTTGCGTACGCCATCAGCGTCCACAAGTCCCAGGGGAGCGAGTACCCCGCCGTCGTCATCCCGCTCCTCACCACCCACTTCGTCATGCTGTCGAAGAACCTTCTTTACACGGCGGTGACGCGCGGCAAGCGCCTCGTCGTCCTCGTCGCCGATCCGCGCGCGATAAAGCTCGCCCTGGCCGCCGATCGCCGCGACGAGCGCCGCACACGCCTCGTCGCGCGGCTCCAGGAAGGCTCTGGCGAAGAGGACGGTTGACGGAGGGCGAAAGGCTGGCCACGCTGGGGGGACGATGTTCAAGAGGCTTCTCCTCGGCGTGGTGATCGGGCTCGTGGTCGGCGGGCTCGCCGCGGGCGTGGCCATCGAGGGGCTCGGCCTCGTGACGTTCGTGGGAGCCAGCGGCGCCGCGCTCGCGTACGTGTTCGCGGCGTTCACCGGCGTGCTCGTCGGCCTCGTCGCCGGCAAGCCCATCTGGGCGAAGGGCGGGCAGATCGAGGCAGGCCTCAAGGCGTTCTTCGGCGCGCTCCTCGGCGCCGGACTCATGTTCGCGATCCGGAGCTGGCTCTCCGTCTCGGTCGACTTCGGCGCGCTGCACGCCGGCGCTGGCCTCGTCGGCAGCCTGCCCGCCGCCGCGCTCCCGCTCATCGCGATGCTCCTCGGCGGATTCTACGAGCTCGACAACACCGGCGAGGACACCGACAAGAAGGACGGCGGGAGCGCCGGCAAGAAGGACGCGGGCAAAGGCGCCGCGACGAAGAGCGTCCGCGTCGCGGGCGTCGCGGAAGAGGCCGACGCCGAAGAGGAGTCCGCGGCGGCGAAGAAGCAGCGTCGCTGAGACCGCATGCCGCCCGCGCGCGCCCTCCTCTACGCCGCGACCCTCGGCGTCCTCGCGTTCGTCGCCCGCGCGGTCCTCGTCGCGCCGCCCGCCCTGCCGACGACGATCGGTGTATGTGTACTCTACACGGGGATCTTCCTCTCCGGCGTCTTCTTCATTCGCTTGCGAATGTTCACCGACGCCGTCGTGGGCGGCCCTCCCGACGCGCGCGGCGTGTCGCTCACGTTCGACGACGGACCGCACCCCGTCCACACGCGCAAGGTCCTCGAGGTCCTCGCCGCGGCCGGCGTGAAGGCGACGTTCTTCGTCATCGGCAAGAAGGCCGAGAAAACGCCGGAGATCGTGCGTGAGATCCTCGCGAACGGCCACACGGTGGGCCTCCACTCGTACGGTCACGCGCGGCTCTTCGCGATGAAGTCGCCGTCGAGCATCAAGAAGGATCTCGTCCGTGGCATCGCGGTGCTCGAGGAGATCACCGGCGCCAAGCCCGCCCTGTTTCGTCCGCCGATCGGCCACACGACGCCGGCCATCGCGCGCGTCGCCGACGAGCTCGACCTCTGCGTCGTCGGGTGGTCGGTGAGCGGCATCGACGGGTTCGCGGGGGCGATCCCCGATCTCGTCGAGGCGCGCGTGCGGGCAGGGCTCCGTCACGGCGCGATCGTCGCCCTCCACGACGCGCCCGAGCGCGGCGAGCACGAGCCGGCCGGCGTGAAGGCGCTCCCGCACATCCTGAAGGCCATCGACGCGCTGGGCTTGCCGGTCGTGCCGCTCGAGCCGTGGGTGTGATCGCGCCTAGTCGTCCGACCGCGTGAACATGGGGAGGCGGAGCACGAAGCGCGCGCCTTGGTCGTAGGCGGCGTCGACGAAGATTTCTCCTCCCGCGCCTTCCACGATGCCGCGGCAGACGGCGAGGCCCAGGCCGGTACCGGCGCCCACGTCCTTGGTCGTCACGAACGGCTCGAACAAGCGATCGTTCACCTCGGCGGCGACGCCCGGGCCGTCGTCCTCGACCTCGATGCGCACGAAGGCGTCGTCCTTCTTCGCGCGGACGCGCACGTTGCCCGCGCGCTTCTTGGACGTGACGATGGCGTCGCCGGCATTGAGGGCGAGGTTGAGGAGCACCTGCGTGAGGCGAGACGGAGAGAGAGCGACGGGCGAGAGGCCCGGCTGGGTCTCGACGCTCACCACGACGTCGCGGAACGACTTCTGCGGTCGCAGCAACGCGACGACGTCGTCGAGGACGGCGCCCACCTCGCACGGCTCGGGCCGCGCGCTCGGCGACGGCGGCTGCTCGGGTCGCGCAAAATCCAGCAAATCACGCAGGATCGTGTGAATGCGTTCGGTCTCCTTCTTCATCCGCACGAGGAAATCGCGCTCGGTCTCCTTGGGGAGATCCCCTTCGAGGAGCAGCTCCTGCATTCCCATGATCGCGGCGATCGGGTTGCCGATCTCGTGCCCGATGCCCGCGGCGAGGCGCCCGACGCTCGCCAGCCGCTCGCTCCTCGCGAGGTGCGCGCGCGCCTCGGTCAGGCGCAGGGTCGTCTGCGTCAGCTCGTCGACCTTCGCGCGCATCGCCGCCTCGTCGGAGATGAGGCGCGTGGTCATGGCGCTCACACTGACGCCGAGATCGGTGAGCTCGCGCGCGCCGGCGCGAGGGACGACGAGCACGCGCGCGCCGCTTGCGACCTTGTCGGCAGCGCGAACGAGCGCCTCCACCGGCCGCACGATCAAGCGCGTCAGCGAGAAGTACGCGAACACGAGCAGCGCCAGCGCGAACGTCGTCATGTAGAGCGCGACGAGCCGAACCAGCGGCGCCGCGCGATCGGCGTCCTCGTCGGTGCGCAGGCGCGCGACCACCACCGCGTCGTCGTGAGGGACCGTCACCTCGAGGGCGCGCCCGGTCGTCGCGCGCAGCGTCGTCGTGGACTCGCCGTACGGATGCGGCGGCGCGTGCATGACCGCGAGCTCCGCGACGTCGCCGGCCGAGGCCGCGAGCTTTCCGTCGCGATCGTACACCGCGAGCGCGAGGGCGCCGCTCTCGCCGACGTGGCTCTCCAGCGTACGAACCAGGGCGCGCCGGTCTCCGCGATCCATCGCATCGCCCACGTGCGCCGCCACCGCGCGTCCGAGCGCGCGCGCCGAGTCGGTCCGCGCGCCGAGCAGCGTCGCGCGCGTCACGCTCGCCAGCGCGAAGAACAGCGGCACGTTCGCGAGGAGCATTAGCCCCGCCAGCGCCAGGACGATCTGCACGCGCAGCCCCGGCTTCAGCCCCTCCGAGCTGCCGATATGCGGGAGGCTCGAGGACACGCGAGCATCATCGCACGAGGCCCCAAGACCCGGGAAAAATCAGAGATCCAGGCCGAGGACCGTGCGCATCCACACCGGACCGTACGCCTCGCCAGGCTGCGGTTTGTTCGAGTCGTTGAGGTGTGCGTACACCCCCATCGAGAACCAGGCGCGGCCGAAGTTGAAGTGGAGCGTCGGACCGAGGAAGTGGTGGACCTGATCGTTGCGCTTGGCGACGCGCGCCTCCTCTGCCGCCGCGGAGTCGAGGCCGATCGTGTCGGGATCGGACCTCCCCGCGATCTTGCCGCGCGCCCAGTATTCGCCGCCGAGCTGGACGCGCGTGCCGAGCTGGTAGGTTGCTCCCAGGGTCGGGTTGATGACGAACGCGAGCTCGCGGTTCGCGTCACCGTCGTACGGTCGCCGCAGCTCCTGCTCGACCCAGAGATTGGCCATCACGCGGAGGCGCCCGAAGCGACGCGAGAGGAGGATCTTCTCTTCGAGCTCGAGCTCGTCGTGGAGATCGGCGACCTCGAGGTAGAGGCCCACGTCGACCGGCCACTGTCCGGCCTCGGCGAGGCGGGTGCGGATGCGCGCCTTGAGGCCGTCGAACATGAAGGAGTTCGAGCCGCCGGCCTGCGGTTGCGCCTCGAAGACTTGGTAGAAGCCGAGCTCCCACCGATCGGAGAGGCCGTACTCGATCTCCGTCTGGAGCATGTAGTACGGCTCCCAGAGGCGCCCCTTGGTCGCGTCGGCCGGATCGGCCTGAACGCGGAGCGGCGTCGTGTCGGTGTAGAGCTCGACCTCGAGCGCGCCGTCGGCGAGCGTCTCGTACGGGTAGGTGAACGGCAGCGGGCGCGGGTTCGCGGAGGCGCTCTTTCCGATGAGGACTGCCGCCGAAAGGACGGCCGACGCGGCCCATCGCGAGGAGATGTTGATATTGAAAGTCACATTCACTTTCTCCCAGAAAACGAACCGGCGCGCAAGGACGATCCGCGTCCTCCTCACCAAACGCTCAAAAAATGCGGGCGAGCTGGTAGACGACGAACGCCGCCGCGTAGGCCACTGCGTACGTGTAGCCGAGCACCAGCGCCGGCCAGCGCCACGTCTTCGTCTCGCGGCGGATGGCCGCCACGGTGCTCATGCACTGGCAGGCGAAGACGAAGAAGGCGAGGAGCGCGAGCGCGGTCGCCGTCGAGTAGGCCGCGGTGCCGTCGGGCTTTTTCGCCTCGCGCAGGCGCTCGGAGAGCGGCGCGGGATGATCACCGGCGTCCTCGATCCCGAAGATCACGCCCATCGTGCTCACCATGACCTCGCGCGCGCCGAACGAGCCGATGAGACCGACGTTGATACGCCAGTCGAAGCCGATCGGCCGCGTGATCGGCTCGAACGCGCGACCGATGCCGGCGGCGATGCTCTTCTGGATGGGCGTCACGGCGGTATCGGCCCCGGCAGCGTCGACGTGCGCGGGCTGAAGGCTCTCCGGGAGCGGCACGGTAAGGAGCGCCCACAGAACCACCGCGACGGCGAGGATCGTGGTGCCGACGTCGCGCAAGAAACGCACGGCTGCTTGCCCCGCCTTCCGCGCGACGAGGCGCGGCTGCGGCATCCGGTACTGCGGCATCTCGAGCACCAGCGGGAGCGAGCGCCCCTTGGTCGCGCTCTTTCGCAAGACGAGCGACGCGAGGAGGCCGCTCAGGATGCCCACGAAGTAGAGGAGGACGAAGAGGCCGGCCTTGAAGAATGCTCCCCTCGTCGCGAAGAACGTCCCCAGCACCAGCGCGTACGTCGGAACGCGCGCCGAGCACGTCATGAGCGGCAACACGAGGATCGTCGTCAGCCGTTCGCGCGGATCGCGGATCGTTCGCGTCGCGGCGATCGCCGGCACTGCGCACGCGTGGCCCATGAGGAGCGGCAAGAAGGAGCGGCCGCTCATCCCGAGCGCGCGGAGGAGCCGATCGACGAGGAACGCGCCGCGCGCGAGGTAGCCGGTGGCCTCCAGCACCTCCATCGCCACCGTCAGGATGACGATCTGCGGCATGAACGCGAGCACGGTTCCGGCGCCGCCGAGCACGCCGTCTCCCAGGAACGACGCGAGGAGTCCGCCGCCCAGCGCCGCCTCCAGCCTCGCTCGGAGCGCACCGTTGATGGCGTCGAGCAGCGAGGTCGCCGGATCGGCGACCAAGAAGACCGCCGCGAAGACGCACCCCATGAGCGACAAGAAGAGGAACGGACCCACGACGGGATGCAGGAGCACCTCGTCGACGCGCGCAGTGAGGGTACGACGACGCTGCGCCGCCTCCGTCACGTGCGCGGCCTCGCGCACCACGCGCTCCGCGACGTCTTCGGGATCGAACGATGTGGACGCCTTGGACGCGTCGCCTTGCCTGAGCCGCGCGTCGATCGCGGAGAGGACCTTGCCGCGCGCGTCCTTCGAGCGGGCGCTCACGTAGACGACCGGCGCGCCGATCGCCTCGGAGAGCGCCGCGTCGTCGAGCACGCGACCCTCTGCTTCGAGCACGTCGCGCTGGCTCACGACCACCACCGTCGGGAGGGCCGCGCCGAGGAGCTCCCGGGTGAGCCCGAGGCCGAGCGCGAGCTGCGCCGCGTCGATAACCTGAAGGACGACCAGCGGTCTTCCCGACGCCTTCGCCTGCTCGATGAATTTCTTCGCGACGCCTTCGTCCGTGGATGGATCGACGACCGCGCGGATCGAGTAGAGGCCCGGCAGATCGGCCACCGTCGCGCCGAGACCGCTCGGCAAGGTCAGCTGCGCCTCGAGGATGTCCACCGTGATGCCGGGGAAATTGCCGACGTGCGCGTCGCCGCCGGTGACGGCGTTGTAGAGCGACGATTTCCCGGAGTTCGGGCGGCCGACGAGCGCGATCTGCGCGCGGGGATCGAGCGCGGGCACCTCCGCCGTCGCGCGGTTCGTCTTCGCCGCGTCGCCGCCGGCGATCGCGCCGCTCACGGCGTTTCGGAGCGGACGCGGATCGCCCGCGCGAGCGCCCGCGCGATCGCGAACTCGCCGCCAGCGCGCGTGCGCACGTGCATCGGCCCGCCGAACGCGGCGCGACGGAGCACCGTGAGGCGCTCGCCGTCGTGAATTCCCACCGCCGCGAGCCACGCGGCCTGATCGGCGTCGAGGACGACGCGGACGACGCGCGCTCGAGCGCCGCACGCGATCGCATCGAGCGACGTCTCGGCGCTCGCGTCGACGGCGCGACCGAGGACACGCGCGCGCGGACCGGCTCCCTCCACGCGGGGCGGAGAGGGGCTCTCTTCAGTCAGCGGCGGTGCGGGGAAGGACGAGGCGCTGGTCGACATCGTTAGTGAAAGTCACTTTCAATAGATAACGTAGCGCCTTCGCGCCGCCCGTGCAAGCGCACGGGGCCGCGTCGGACAGTGTGGTCACGGGATTTCGACGCCGAGCGCTTCCTCGACGACTCGGGCGATTCCCCCACCGGTTTCGCACGTTTCCGAGAGGACGACCGTCGCGTGCTTCTTCACCTCGTCCGGGGCCTGACCCATGGCGAACGACCGTCCGGCCGCCTGCATCATCGGGATGTCGTTGATCCAGTCGCCGACGCACGCCGTCTCCTCGTACGCGATCCCGTGATGATCGGCGATCCACCGAAGCGCCGTTCCCTTCGTCCCGCCCGCGCCGCGGGCGACGAGGCCCCACATCCCGGGCGAGCGCCTCAGCGGGAACGAGACGACCTGCGCCGCGTCGCCCGCGCCGAGGCGCATCCCTTCGCACGTCCGCGCGATTTGCTCGCGGGTCCCCACGGCGACGATCGCGGTGACCCCCGCGTCGGCCTCCGCGCCTTCCCACGCCTCATGCGATCCGAGATCGGCCGTGCGTTGAATGTCGCTGGACCAAAGACGAACGTAGTCGACGAAGGGATCACCACCCTGGTCGTGGATGATCCGCTCGCGTACGAACAAGAAGCCGGCGGCGCCGTGCGCGGCGAGGCTCTCGCGCACTGCCGTCGCGGCGTCCCCTCGGATCCCGAGATGAACGAGCGTCTCGTGATCGTGGGCGCGCACGAGGTGACTGCCGTCCGCGCACCCGACGGGACCCACCAGCGACAGCGCCGCGGCGCTCGGGCGCGTCCCCGAATAGAGGCGGCCCGTCACGATCGTCACGGTGATGCCCGCGTCGATCGCAGTGCGCAGCGCGCGCAGATCCCTCTCGTGCGGCCTCCCGGCCGTGTCGAGCAGCGTCCCGTCGAGATCGACGGCGAGTAGCTTGATGCGCGCGAGGCTCACGTCACGAGCCGCGCCGCGCTCAGTTGGCGGCGGGGTAGACCGAGACCTTGCGCTGGTCCTTCGTGCGCCATTCGTACTTCACGACGCCGTCGATGAGGGCGAAGAGCGTGAAGTCCTTGCCGAGCCCGACGTTCTTGCCGGCCGCGAGGGTGCCGCCGACCTGACGAACGAGGATGTTGCCGGCGCGAACTGCTTCGCCGCCGTACACCTTCACTCCACGACGCTGCGCGTTGGAGCTGCGGCCGTTGCGCGTGCTGCCTGCGCCTTTTTTGTGAGCCATTGTTCTCCTCCGCCTTTAACCGTTGATGCCGGTGATTTCGACCGCGGTGAAGGGCTGACGATGCCCGCTCTTGCGGTGGTAGTTCTTTCGGCGACGGAACTTGAAGATGATGATCTTCTTCGCCCGGTCCTGCTCGGTGATCTTCGCCTCGACCTTGGCGCCCGCGAGCATCGGGGCGCCGATCTTGAGGCTGTCGCCCTCACCGACGAGCAGCACGTCCCCGAAGGTCACGCTGTCGCCGACGTTGCCGGGGAGCTTCTCGATCCTGAGCTTGTCACCTTGGGCGACTCGGTACTGTTTGCCGCCCGTTTTGATCACCGCGTACATGGGAAACCCCTCTTGGGAGCCGCTCCGCCCTCTTGCGAGAAGCGGGACGCGGCGGGGAAAGTGCAACGAATCCGGAGGATTGTCCTGGTTTTCGGGAGCTCCTACGACCTGGGGACGCGGGAGTATATGGAGGACGCGGCCATTGTAAAGCAGATCCGCGCACGATCGGATCGCTCGAGGTCCATTGGATCGGTCGCCCGGCGCCCCTTGTTGGTCGGCGCGACCTTTGCTCCGATGGACTTCACTGTGCCCGAGCACGCCTCGGCTCCGCGTTCCCGGAGCGGCGCGCTGGTTCTCGTAAGTCCCGGAGGCTGCATGCGATTTCACTCGCTTTGGAAGATCCTGGTGGCGGGGATGGGGTGCGGTCTCCTGGCCGCAGCATGCAGCGCGCCCGATCCAGGGGCCTATTCGATCACCGACAAGACCCCGCACACCGGAGCGAGCAGCGGCGCGACGAGCGGCGGCACCAGCAGCGGTGCGAGTGGAACGACGAGCGGCTCGAGCGGCACGACAAGCGGCTCGAGCGGCTCCAGTGGCTCGAGCGGAATCGTCGACGCCGGCGTCGACACCGGATTCGACGCGGGTCCGCCGGTGCCCGCGGCCTTCAAGGGCGCGCCCAAGTACGTCGCGACCCCGGGCCAGGCGACCACCAACGCAAACCACGGCACCGCCGACAACGAGCCGCCGAACCACGATTGCTTCAGCTGCCACAAGAACGGCGGCGCCGGCAACGAGATGACCGTCGGCGGTTACGTCAAGGCCGCCGGCGGAGGTCCCGCCAACCAAGTCGAGGTGCGCGTCGTCGACGGGGCGGGCACGCAAGTCGCGCAGGCGTACACCAACGCGGCGGGGTACTTCTACATCCTCGGCACGGCGCTCGGCGGCGGCAACTACAAGGTTGGCGTTCGCAACGGCGCGTCGGCCACCGGAATGGTCGCCGCGACCACCGCGGGCGGCTGCGGAGCCAACGGTTGCCACGTCGGCGGCGGACAAGGCGACGTCCACAACCCCTAGCGCTGGCCCTAGCGCTGGCCCTAGCGCTGGCCCTAGCGCTGAGCCTGGCGCTAGCGCGAGCGCGCGCGCGTCCTTGACTCCGCCTCGTCGAACGGCGACCACCGTGCGCGCATGGCCCTCGGCTACTTCGCGCTCGTCCTGCACGCGCACCTCCCGTTCGTGCGCCACCCCGAGAACGCGCGGCACCTCGAGGAGCGCTGGTTCTTCGAGGGGATGATCGAGTGCTACCTGCCGCTGCTCGACGCGTTCGATCGGCTGGCGGAGGACGGCGTGCCGTTCGCCGTGACGATGAGCGTGACGCCGCCGCTCGCCGCGATGATGAAGGACGAGCTCCTTCGCGCGCGCCTTCGTGATCACTTCGCGCGCATTGAACGGCTCGCGGCAAAAGAGGCGAAGCGTCTGGCCGACGACGCGCGTTTTGGACCGGTCGCGCGCTTCTACGTCGACGAGCTCGCCCGCATGCGCGGCGTGTACGAGCGCTACGAGGGGGATGTCCTCGCGGGGTTCGTGCGGCATTGGGACGCGGGGCGCCTCGAGCTCCTCACGTGCTCGGCGACGCACTGCTATCTGCCCGGGATGCTGCCCGCGCGCGAAGGAATTCGCCCCCAGCTCGAGCTCGGCGTGCGCGGCTTCGAGCGCATCGTGGGCCGGCGTCCGATGGGCGCGTGGCTCGCCGAGTGCGCGTACCACCCCAGCTTCGATCGCGATCTTCGCGACGCCGGCATCCGCTTCACGCTCGTCGACACCCACGGCATCACCGACGCCTCGCCGCGCCCTCCCTTCGGCGTGCATGCGCCGATCGTCAGCCCGAGCGGCGTCTCGTTCTTCGGGCGCGACGCCGAGTCCAGCCGGCAGGTGTGGTCGCGCGACGAGGGATACCCGGGCGACGCGTTTTACCGCGATTTCTACCGCGACATCGGCTTCGACCTGCCCGTGAGCGAGCTCTTGGGGGAGGTCGGCGACGACGGCACGCGCCTCATGACCGGCCTCAAGTACTACCGAATCACCGGCAAAGACATCGACAAGGAGCCGTACCAACCCGGCGTCGCACGCGAAAAGGCGACGGAGCACGCGGCCAATTTCGTCTTCAACCGCGCTGCGCAGATCCGGCACCTGGCGGGCACGATGACGGCGCCGCCGATCGTCGTCTCTCCGTACGACGCGGAGCTGTATGGCCACTGGTGGTTCGAGGGGCCGATGTTCCTCGAGGCGGTCTTTCGCCAGCTAATGCGGACGAACGGCGAGGTCGAAGCGATCACGCTGAACGCGTACCTCGATCGCCACCCCGTGAACGTCGAAGCGACGCCGAGCGCGTCGACGTGGGGCGCCGGCGGGTACGGCGAAGTGTGGGTGAGCCCCGAGGCGGGGTGGTCGTGGCGCCATGTGCATCACGCGACGCGGTACACGAGCTCGCTCGTCCGGCAGCACCGCAACGCCGACGGCCTCCGCGGCAAGGCGCTCGACCAGACGATTCGCGAGCTCCTCCTCCTGCAATCGAGCGACTGGGTCTTCATCCTCAAGACCGGCACGACGATGGGCTACGCCGCCGCGCGGATCCGCGCGCACACGCACCGGTTGCGCCACCTCGGGCACCTCGTGGAGACCGGAAAGATCGAAGGCGAGGACGCGGCGTGGCTCGACGACGTCTGCGCGCGGGACAACTTCTTGGCGGATCTCCGAGGAGAGGACTTGCGCCGATTCTTCGGCTAAGAAACCGGCATGGGCACAGGCATCACGCTGAGCGGGACGTACACGGCGCTCGTCACCCCCTTCGCGGCGGCCGCGCCGTACGACGTCGACTGGGCCGCGCTCGACGCGCTCGTCGACGCGCAGATCGCTGGCGGAATCACCGGCCTGGTTCCCTGCGGAACCACCGGCGAGAGCCCGACGATCACGCACGAGGAGCACAAGGAGATCGTCCGCCGCGTCGTGAAGCGCGCCGCAGGACGCGTGCAGGTCGTTGCTGGCACCGGGTCGAACTCCACGCAGACCGCGATCGAGCTCTCCCAAGACGCGGAGCGCGCGGGCGCCGACGCGGTGATGGTCGTCGTCCCCTACTACAACAAGCCGACGCAAGACGGGCTCCACCGCCACTTCGTCGCCATTGCGGGCAGCGTGAAGTGCCCGGTCGTCCTCTACAACGTCCCTGGCCGCACCAGCGTCGACCTGTCGTGCGACACGTTCGTGCGGATCGTGAACGACGCGCCGAACGTCGTCGGCATGAAGGAGGCGACCGGGAACGTGCTGCGTGCGCAAGAGATCGTGCGGCGCTTGGGGGCGCGCGTCTCGGTCCTCTGCGGCGACGACGCGCTCACGCTCGCGATGATCGCGGTCGGCGCGCGCGGGGTCATCAGCGTGACGTCGAACATCCTGCCGCGCGAGGTCTCGCGCGCGACGCGCCTCGCGCTCGACGGCAAGAACGCGGAAGCGCTGAAGGCGCACCTCGACCTGGTGCCGGTGCACGAGGCGATGTTCCTCGAGGCGAACCCGGGTCCCGCGAAGGCGGCGCTGGCGATGCGCGGCAAGATGGCCGACGCGGTGCGCGGGCCGCTCTTCCCGGCGAGCGACGCCACGAAGAAGGCCCTCGCGTCGGTCCTCGAAGGGCACGAAGGATGAGCGGCCCCGGATTGCGCCTCGGCGTGGTGGGCGCCAGCGGGCGCATGGGTCGCGCGGTCGTTCGTCTCGCGCGCGAAGCCGGGATGGAGATCGTGTGCGCGGTCTCGGCCACCGACGTGGGGCGCGACGTCGGCGATCTCGCGGGGATTGGTGGGATCGGCGTGGCTGTGACGGACGCGATCGGCGCGCTCGCTGGCGCGAACGTCGAGGTGTGCATCGACTTCTCGACGCCCGCTGCGACGCGGTTGGCCGCCGAGACCGCGTCGCGCGCCGGCTTCGCGCTCGTGAGCGGGACCACCGGGCTCGACGCGCCCGCGACGTTCGCGCTCGACGACGCCTCGAAGCGCGCGGCGATTTTGTGGGAGCCCAACATGAGCCTCGGCGTTCACGTGCTCGGCGTCCTTCTGCGTCGCGCGATCGAGATGCTCGGTCCGTCGTACGACGTCGAGGTCGTCGAGGTGCATCATCGCCAGAAGGCCGACGCGCCGAGCGGCACCGCGATGCGCCTCGCAGAAATCGCCAGGGACGCGCGCGCGGACGCCGCGACGTTCGTGAACGGGCGTCACGGCCGGCCCGGCCCGCGACCGTCGGCCGAGATTGGCCTGCACGCCGTGCGCGGCGGCGACGTGATCGGCGACCACACGGTCTCGCTCTTCGGCGCCGGTGAGCGCGTCGAGCTCGTTCACAAGGCCTCGAATCGCGATCTCTTCGCGCACGGCGCCGTCGTCGCGGCATCCTTCCTCCGCGGCAAGGCCCCCGGCCGCTACTCGCTCCGCGACGTCGCCGGATCAGACGAGGAGTCGCCGCACCCCTACGCGCGGATCGCGTCGAGGCGGCTCATCACGGCGACGCGCGCGCGCTTGATCGCAGCCGGATCGAGCAAGAGGTGCTTCGCCCAGTTGCCGCCCATCTCGAGCGCGTTGAGCTCGAACGCGATCTGCGCGGCGTCGACGGACTTCTTCACGTGGCCGAGGCGGATCGCGTCCGTGATCGCGCTCTCGAGAAAATCGAGCCACTCGCGCATCGTCTGCGCGACGAGATCGCGCACCTTGCCCGGCCGCGAGTCGAACTCCGCCGACGCCGACGAGAAGAAGCACCCGCCCCGGAACGTCTCCTGCTCAACGTAGTCGAGCCACGCCTGGCACAGGCGCTCGAGGCGCGGCAACCCCTCGGGCGCGTCGAGCGCTGGCTCCACGATCGCTGCGAAATAGACGCCGCGCGCGGCCTGCACCGTCGCGAGCTGGAGCGCCTCCTTCGATCCGAAATGCGCGAAGAGCCCGGCCTTGCTGACGCCGAGGGAGGTCGAGAGGTGTCCGATCGTCAGGCCTTCGAGCCCCTCGGTCGACGCGAGATCCATCGCCGTGCGCAGGATGCGCGCGTGCGTCTCTTCGCCGCGAACGACCCGCAGATCGCGGCGCGGCGCCGCCTTGACCGCGCGCTTCACGCGACCCCTGCCTTCTCGCGGATGGCTCCCGCCGTTTGCGCGTTTTGGCCCGACGATTTGCGCCCGAGTCGCATGATGCTGGTCTTGGAGAGGAGCAAGTCGAAGAAGAGATAGTAGAGGAGCGAGCCCCATGTCGACAGCTCCGGATCGGGGGCGTCACCGTGGGCCATGCGCCTTAGCTGCATCCAGGACCACGCGCCGTCGGCCAACGCGCCGAGCGATTTGAAGAAGACCTCTTTCGGCGTCACGCGCGACCGCTCGGCGGTCCCGTCGAGGAGGCGTCGAGGAAGGTCCGGCTCGAGCGCGAGCGGCCTCGCGAGGCCGATGACGTCGACCGCGCCCTCCGCCAGCGCGCGCTCCATCCCGTCGCGCGAACGAAACCCGCCGGTCACCATGATGGGGACCTTCGTGAGCCCGCGGACCGCGCGCGCGAACTCCAGAAAGTAGGCCTCACGCGCGCTCGTGCTCGCGCTCGTTCCTTTGAAGAGCGCGGGCGACTCGTAGTTGCCGCCCGAGATCTCGAGGAGATCGATGCCTTCGCCGTCGAGCATCCGCACGACCTCGCGGAAGTCGTGCTCGTCGAAGCCGCCGCGCTGGAAATCCGCGCTGTTCAGCTTCACGGAGACCGCGGTCGTGGGCTTGATCGCCTTGCGCACGGCGCGAACGATCTCGAGGAGGAAGCGCGCGCGGTTCTCGATCGAGCCGCCCCACTGGTCCTCGCGGCGGTTCGTGAGCGGAGAGAGGAACTGGCTGACAAGGTAGCCATGCGCGGCGTGGATCTGCACGCCGGTGAACCCCGCACGCTCGGCGATCGCCGCGGTACGCGCGAAGCGGGCGACGATGTCCTCGATCTCGTCCTCGCGGAGCGCGCGCGGCTTGCCGAAGCTCGCGAGCATCTTGACGGCAGGGACCGCCGATGGCGCGACGGGCACGCGGGCTACGTGCCTCGGCGTCTGGCGTCCCGCGTGATTGAGCTGCATCCACACCTCGGCGCCGCCGCTGCGCGCCGCCGTGGCCCACGCGGTGAGCCGACCGAGCGCGCGATCGTCTTCGACCACGACGTCACGGGGGCGGCCACGCGCCGCGCGCGTCACGATGACGTGTCCGGTGATGAGCAGCGAAGCGCCGCCTTCCGCCCAGCGCGCGTAGAGACGCGCGAGCTCCGACGTGGGGTTCTCGGCGGGATCCGAGAGGGCCTCCTCCATTGCGGCCTTGGCGACGCGGTGGCGGAGGACGGAACCGTTGGGGAGGCGAAGCGGGACGTTCAACATCGTGCGGTGATGATAACAACGAACGTTCGTTCGTCAAACGATCGTTTCAATAACGAACGTTCGTTCAAGTGAAGCACGAAGCTTAACTTGGAAAAACGCCTAAATAAAGGCGCTTACGCCAGGTTCAGAACGAGCCTTGCAGCAGCAAGCCTTGCACGGTCGGCGTCACCGACGGCACCAGACGCACCGTCGGGCCCGCGTTCCGCGCCGCGCGATCCTCGAACTTCGGCGCCGGCTTCTCGCTCCCGCCGCCATCGGTTATCAGCAAGTAGATTCCGACGCCGGTCGCCACTGCGCCCGCCGCGCCGAAGACGTATGCCAGCGTGCTCGTCTGCTTCAGATCATCGTCCTTCTTGCAGAGATCCGCCGCCGCCGCGACCGCCTTGGGGTCCGGCGACGCCGGGTTCCGAAAGAGGGGGAAGCACGGCTTGCCGCCGTACAGGTTCGGATCGAATCCGTTCTCGGCGCTCGACTTCTTGTTCGCCCACGAGATCGCCTCGATGCCGCTCGTCACGAGCAGCGCGGCGCCAATGCCCACGGCCACCCAGCCCGCGATCTTGCGCCCGCTCGGCCCGGTGCTTGTCGCCAGTCCACCTGCGGCGCCGCCCTCGGGGACGAGCGTGACGTTGAGCCGCGCCTCCTTGCCCGCCGTGATCGTCACCGACTCCTTCGCCCACGTATAGCCCGGCACGCGCACTTCGACCGCGTGGACGCCCGAAGGGACCTCGACCGTCGCCTCGCCCTTGTCGAGCGTGCCGCGTCGCTGGCCGTCGACCATCACGAGGCCCCCTGCGTCGCCTGCGTGAATCACGAGCGAACCGCCCGAAGAGGCGCCGCTGAGGCGATCGAAGAGGCGCTGCGCGACGCGTTGGAGCCGCTCGTCGTTCTGATCCTTGAGGTTGTCGGTGTACGCGTCGCTGGCCACGACCTCGGGCTTGCCGCGCGCCCAGAGGCGGAGGTCCACCTTCACCATGTTGCCCGGGGCCTTCTGCATCGTGCCCCAGATGAAGCGATCGGCCTTCAGCTGGTCGCCGATCTTCACGAGGCACGCGGCGTCCGGAACGCGCGGGCATTTCAGGGCGGCGGTCAGCATGCTGAGCGTCACCGTCGTCTCCGAGAGGCTGAAGCCCTGCGCGCCGCGCACACGCGAACGGAGCGCGCCCGTCAGCGCCTCGCCTTGATCGTCGGCGTCCTCGGTGTCGACCGAGAGCACGTAGACCGGGTAGGCGCGCGGCCCCGGAGGATCGCAGCGAGCGTCGCGCGCGACCGAGAGGGTCATCACGAGGGAGAGCAACGCGAGGGCAACCCCGAGGAGGCGCGGACAGGACATATCGCCGGCAGCGTAACCGTCCGGGCGTCCCGGATCAAAAGGTCCTCGCGTGCGACGATGTGGTAGGCGGAGAAATCGCATGCGCATCACCGGGGGCATCCATCGCTCGAGAGCGCTCGTCGCGCCGCGTGGGCAGGCGACCCGGCCCACGTCGGACAGGGTTCGCGAGGCGCTGTTCTCGATCCTCCAGGGACGAGGGGCGCTGTCGGGCGCGCGCGTCCTCGACCTCTACGCCGGCACCGGAGCGCTCGCGCTCGAGGCTCTGTCGCGCGGTGCCGCGCGCGCCACCGTGGTCGAGAAGGGGAGGGATGCTCTCGGCGCCCTGCGGACGAACGTTGCGGCGCTCGCGCTCGGGGAGGTCGTCGAGGTCGTCGCGTTGCCCGTCGAACGCGCGGCGGCAGGGCTCTCGAAGGGCGCCTTCGACCTGGTCTTCATCGATCCGCCTTACGCCGACGTCGAGGACGGGACCGGGCTGACCGCGATCGGACTCGTCGTCACGTCCGGCGCCCTCGCGGAGGGAGCCCTGGTCGTTCTCGAGCACGCGCCGGCGCGTGGTGAGGCGGCGCGTGGAGGGCGCCGGGATGGGGCAGATGGCGCAGACGAGAGGGGACCAGAGCTCCCCGGCCTCACGCGGGAAGAGACCCGGCGCTACGGCGATAGCTGCCTCAGCTTCTACCTCGCGGGGCCTTCTGCATCCTCTAACCCCTGAGGATCGCCCAAATTCGGGGGATCGATCCGCGAGCTTGCCATCCGCCCTCCCGCAGTCTGTATACTGGGGTCCGAAACTGCAGGGGAAAGCGACGTCGAGGTTGAATCGAAGATGAACTCGATCACACCCCCGCCCACCGGCGGCGGGAATGCCAAGTATGCGATCGTCGCCGTTCTTCTCCTCTTGGGGATCGGCGGTCTGTGGTGGATCAAGTCGAGCGGCGATACGACCAAGGTCGTCATCCACGCCCCCGACGCGAACGCGCCGACCGCGGTGCACACGAACATCGAGGACGACGTGCCGCCGCCGCCGCCCATCCCCGACGCCGGGCCCGACACGGGGACGAAGATGCTCTCCAACAACGGCAACCCGGGCGCGGTCTGCAACGCCGCGAAGTGCGGTGGGGCCTCGACCGGCGACCTCGAGAGCGCGTTGGCGTTCCGCGCCAAGCAGGCCCACGCCTGCTACGACTCGGCGCTCGCGAACGACTCGTCCCTCAAGGGCAAGATCGCGATCAGCGTCCGCGTCGCGTCGAACGGACAGGTGTGCAACGCGTCGGTCGCGAGCAACGACATGGGCTCGGCGCAGGTCGCGCAGTGCGTCGCGAACAAATTCCGGCAGACCGGGTTTTTCCCAGCGCCGAAGGGTGGCTGCATCGACGCGACCGTGCCGATGAACTTCATACCAGGCGGAAAGTGAACTCGTCGCGCCGCCTCGTGACGCTCGCGGCGGTGGCGTGCGCGTGCGGGCTCGGCGTGCTCGTCGCGGCCTGCGTCGACGGACAGACGCCGGACTGCTCGGACGCGGCGACGGGGTGTGGACCAGACGGCGACGGCTCGGTTCCCATCTTCGACACGGGCGTCGACGGCGAAGCGGGGACGGGCGCGGACGCGGACGCCGGGCCCCCGATCGACGCGCCGGTCGACGCTCCTCAGGACTCGCCGGTCGACGCGCCGAAGGACACCGGCGCCGACGTCCGCGACGCGAAGGCGGGCTGAGCCATGCTCTCCACGCGCCCGCGTCGAAGGGCGGCGGGTGCCGCGTCGTGGTTGCTCGTCCTCGCCGGTGTGGTCGGGATGGCCGCGATCCTCGCGTGCGCGGAGACGCGCCGCGGCATCGGCGATGCGTGCCTGAAGAACGACGACTGTCTCTCCGGCGTGTGCAGCGGGCTCACGTGTGCGTCGCAGCCCCCGGTCCTCGACGGCTCCCCCGAGAACGTTCGCGACGCTGCGACGGAACGCGCGCCGACCGACGGAACCGCGGACGGGGCGGACGACGCGCTTCCCGCGGACGCCGAATCGGGTGACGCGGACGAAGGCGGGTGACGGCGTGGCCGAGAGCCAGCGCTTCGGGGTCCTCGTCGGCGTCGCGTACGACGGTACGGCGTTCAGCGGGTGGGCCGCGCAGCGCGAAGGCCGAACGGTTGCCGATACGCTCAACGGCGCGATCCACAAGCTCGACCCCAAGGCCTCCGCGCCGCGCGGGGTGAGCCGGACCGACGCGGGCGTTCACGCCGAGGGGCAGGTCGCCGCGTTCGACGGGTCGCTCGTCATTCCGCCGCGCGGCTGGGTGCTTGCGCTGAACCAGCACATGCCCGACGACGCCTGCGTGCGCTGGGCGCGCGCGGTCCCGGAGGGATACAACCCTCGCTTCGCCGCGAAGGGAAAGCGCTACCGCTATCGGGTCCTCCTCGATCGAATTCGCGATCCGCTCCTCCGCGATCGCGCGTGGCGGTTGGGGTGGGACATCGACCTCGAGAAGCTTTCGCGCGAGGCGTGCGCGGTGATCGGTACGCATGACTTCGCGGCGTTTCGCTCGTCCCATGACGCCAGAAACGATACGGTTCGGAGCGTGACCCGCTGCGACGTGGAGCGAGAGGCAGGCGGACGGGTCGTCGCCATCGTGATCGAGGGGAACGCCTTTCTCTACAACATGGTCAGGATCGTGGTGGGGACGCTCATGGACGTGGCGCGCGGGCACTTGGCGGAGGGGACGATCGCGCGCGCGCTCGCCTCGCACGCCCGCAAGGACGCGGGGATCACCGCGCCCGCGCATGGGCTGACGCTGGAGCACGTCGACGTCCAGCTTCCCGAGGGAGCAGGGGAGCCATGGCCGCGCGGATGAGCGTGGCCGACCTGGTCGTGCGCGCCGCCCGGCCGGGTGAGGGGCGCGCGGTGGCGTCGCTGTGGCGCGAGCTCTGGGACGCTCACGAGGCGTGGGGCGGATACACCGGCTCGAAAGACCTTCGCGTCTACGATCAGCTCGCCGCGCGCCTCGAGGAGGACGCGCGGGTGCGCGGTGGTCACCCGATCTTGGGTCGTCACATCCACCTCGTCGCCGCGGCCGGCTCCGATCTCACCGGTCAGGTCGAAGGATGGTTCGAGCGGCACGGTGTCGATACGACGACGCCGAACACGTGCGAGGTGCGCTCGCTCATCGTGAGCCGAGGCGCGCGCAACGCCGGCTCGGGACGCGCGCTCCTCGACACGCTCGCGCGCTCCGCGTCTACGCTGTCGCGCGGCGGACCGACGGTCCTCGCCGCCGAAGTGCTCGAGCCCAACCCTGCGCACACGTTCTATACGAAGATCGGCTACGCGCCGATCGCGTGGAGCACCCGCATCAAAATCGAGGACGCGATCGCTCGCGCCCCGGCCCCATCCGATCACTCACCGCGTTTCACCGCGCGCCTCGCCGAGCCTCGGGACGCGCTCGCCGTCGCCTTGCTCGACGCGACGCTCGCCGCTCGCCGCCGCGCGTCGGGGGACGTTCGCTTCGATCGCCCGCGCGCCGTCGACGCGACGATCGTCGGCGCCATCTCCGCACACCTCGCGCACGTGGCGTCCACGGGTGCGGATCCGACCGAGATCGTCGGGGTCGACGAGCGCGGTGCGGTGCGCGCCGCCGGGAGCCTCGCGATCATGGCGCTCGACCCGCCGTTCTTGCCCGCCAAGCGCGGCATCCTCGGGCGGTTCGCGCTCGACCCGGCCACCGATCCCAGGCGCCTCGTCCCGGCCCTGATCGTTTTTTCCGCACGGGTCGCCGCGGCGCGCGGCGCGACGACGATGGAGTTGACCGATCTGACGGGACCCGGCACCCCCCTCTACGAGTCCACCCGCGCGATGGGGGCGCTCCCGTGGTCTCGCGTCGTTACGAAGCTCATCCCTGCCCGCTGACGGGCGCACCGATTTTGCGCCGAGACTGCAACGCCTTTGCCCCTTGCGCGTCCAACCAAGGGGACCGAAGGTTGTGACACCCCACCGGAATGCTTCGTGCAGCCGGTCTGTTTGCCTCTCGGAGAGGAGCGAGCTCATGCCGTCGTCGTCCAAGTCCGTTCTCGTCTGCGTTCGAGTCTTCGTCGCCCTGGCGCTGGGCCAGGCGCTCGCGTTTTCGAGCACCGTCGCGCTCGCTCAGCCGTCCCCGACGTCATCACCCGCGCAGCTTCAGGCGTCGCAGGCCGAGGCGCGGCGCCTCTCGGACGCGTTCGCGAGCGTGGCGGAGCGCGTCAGCCCGAGCGTCGTCCAGATCGACGTGACGACGCGTGACGAGAACGCCGACAACGTCCTGCGATGGATCGGTCGCGGCGGGAGCGGCACCGACTCGCCCATCGCGCGCGGCACAGGCTCCGGCGTGGTCTTCACGCCCGACGGCGCGATCCTCACGAACAACCACGTCGTCGACGAGGCGCTCACGATCAACGTGCACCTCCGTGACGGGCGGTTTCTCCCCGCGAAGCTCGTGGGTCGCGATCCGGGGACGGACCTCGCTGTCATCAAGGTCGACGCGACCGGCCTCGTCGCCGCGAAGTTCGCCGACTCCGACGCGGCGCGCGTCGGCGAGATGGTCGTCGCGATCGGCTCGCCGTTCGGCCTCGGCTACACGGTCACCACCGGCGTCGTCAGCGCGAAGGGGCGCGGTGTCGGCATGAACGCCATCGAGGACTATCTCCAGACCGACGCGAGCATCAACCCCGGCAACTCCGGCGGCCCGCTCTGTGATCTCGAGGGGCGCGTCCTCGGCATCAACACGATGATCGCCGGGCGCGGCTCCGGAATCGGCTTCGCGGTGCCCTCGAGCCTCGCGCGCCGCACCGCCGAGCAAATCTTGAAGACGGGCCACGTCGAGCGCGCCTGGATCGGCGTCGGCATCCAGGATCTGACGCCGGAGCTCGCGGGGGCGATGAAGCTCGATCCGCGCGCCGGCGCCCTCGTGAACCTCGTGAACGACGCGGGCCCCGCCGCGAAGGCCAACGTGCGCCCTGGCGATGTCATCGCGTCGGTCGCGGGGAAGTCGGTGCACGACGGGCGCGAGCTCATTCGCGAGGTGCTCCAGCACGACGTTGGTCAGACGATCGCGCTCGAGATCGTTCGCGACGGCAAGCACTATGCATCGAGCGTGACGCTGACGGCGCGCCCCGAGCCGCCGATTCCGCCGCTCCCGGTGCAGCAGCAGGGCGTGCCGCACGCGGGGCTCGGGATGAGCGTGCGCGATCTGTCGCCCCAGCAAGCGCAGCAGCTCGGGTTGCCGCCGAAGGCAATGCCGGTCGTGACCAACGTCGCGCCTGGCTCGTCGGCGGATCGCGCAGGAATCAAGGCCGGCGACGTGATCGTCGAGGTCGATGGCGCAGTCGAGCCGACGTCGCAGCAGCTGCAAGAGGCGTCGAAGGACGGGCAGCTCCTCCTGCGCATTCGCCGTCGCGACGCGGCGTTTTATGCGGCGTTGAAGAAGTAGCGCGCTTCGGTCAGAGCCACCCGCCCACCACGAGGTTCGCGCCAACGTCGGTCTCCAGGAGCTGTCGAGTGCGGGAGCTCCCCGGCGCGCCGTACGAGTGCGAGAGGTCGTGCCCCACGAAGGGACCGAACCCGACGAAGAGGTGCGCCACGGGGTGCACGAGGAGGGGCGCGTAGAGGGAGACGTTGACGATCGCGTCGTCGGCCTTGTTGTGCTGGAGGCCCGACGCCTCGTCGGTGCTGCCCCATCCGAGCGTGATGGCCGCGCGCGGATACCACGAGAGCCATCTCGCGATCGGAAGGTCGAACCCTAGGCGCGGTCCGACGTACCCGCGGGTTCGGGTGAACGTCACTTTGCTGCCGTTCGTCGGGTCGATGCCCGACGTGTCCACGTACGAGACGCCCGCCGTGAGGCCGACCGCGAGGTGGTTGGCGACGAAGTAGTCGAGCGCCGGCGACACGTTCGCCGAGAACGAGCTCGAGCTGGTTCCCTGATGCGATTGCGAGAGCAGCGACGCCCCGATCTCGTTGGAGAGGGCCAGCTGGCCGCGGTCGCCGAAGCGACGCTCCCGCGCGGTCGGCGGAGGGGCGGCGGGCTCGGCTGGAGTCGTCGCCGGCAGATCACCTCCCCAATGGCCGCCGAGGATAAGCGTGGCCCCGACGTTCGTGCGTTGACCGCCGACGTCGGGACCCTCTTGCGCGCGGCCAAACGCATGGAAAAAGACGGGGCCCGCGCCGATGAAGAAATGCGGCACGGGGTGAAGCAGAAGCGGCACCGAGAGATCGATCCAAGGACCGGACTGGGTCGTGGCAGGCGTGCCGATCGCGCTGCCGACGATGGAGAGCGATCGTCCGGAGATCAGCGCGAGCTCACGATGGAGCGACTCGACACCGAGCGTCACGCGCGGGTAGAGCGAGAGGACGCGTGCGAGCGGAACATTGAGCCCGAAACGAACACCCCCGGAAACGCTCGTCGTCGTGGTCTCGACGAGGCTACTGTCCGCGCCGTACCCCTTCGCGTCCGAATACGAGACGGACGCCGTAAGGCCGATCGATACGTTCCTGAGGACGAAGTAGTCAAGGCTCGGCCCGACGGTGACCGAGAACCTCGACGCGTCGCTGCCGTCGAAGCTTGCCGACGTGATCCCTGCGCTCGTGCCGCCCGAGAGCACGAACTGTCCGCGCGCACCGAACGCCGGCGCAGGAGGCTCCGGTGCGAAGACGACCTCGGGCGGTGGAGCCTCGGGAGGCGGGCGGACGACCGGCGTGTCCATATCCGGCGGCGGCGCGACGTAGGGCACGGGCGCGGGCGCGGCAGCGGGTGGCTCCGTGGGGAGGAGCGTGTCCTGCGCGTGCGCGGAGGCGAACGAAGTGAGGACGCCGAGGAACGTGACGACGAAACCCGCGCGACGCATCGCGCCCTCCTATCACCAGTCGAGCGGAGAGTGGGCCGCGATCCGCGAGAACGGCTTCCCGAAGGTCGGAGGTAAAGCTGCGGCGCTCGCTACGCGGGGAGGGTGCCGGACGAACGCTGGCGGTCGACTCCGTCCAGGTAAGCGGACAGCTCGCTCACCCACTTTCGTGATGCGTCGGCATCGGCCTTCCCGGCCTCTCGCTCCAGCGCCGCGCCGATGTCCGTGATGGCCTGAAAGCCATAGCTAGCGCCCGAGCCGCGCATCGAGTGACCCAGGCGCCCGACGATCTCGAAGTCACCGAGCGCAAGAGCATCCTGCATCGCGACGACGTCCCGCCTGCGGTTCTTCAGGAACGTGGGCACCCTCGCCGCCAGCTGTGGGTACACGATGGCGAGGTTCTGGGCCATCGGGACGCGCTCAGGATCGGAGAACGGCGGCGGCGCGACCGAGTGCTCCCTGATCGCGCGCAGCAGCACCTCTTGTCGGATGGGCTTCGTCAAGAACGCGGTGCACCCCGCCTCGAGGCACATCTCCCGGTCCCCCTTCAGCGCGGACGCGGTGAGCGCGACGATCGGCGTGGGCTTGCGGCCGTTCGCCCGCTCCCAGTAACGAATGGTCCGCGTCGCGGTCAAGCCGTCCATGACCGGCATCTGCCGGTCCATCAGGACGAGATCGTAGTGGCCGGCCGCGAACAGCTCACACGCTGCGGCGCCCGTCTCGGCGATCTCGACCCGGTAGGGCGTGCCCTCCATGTAAGCGATCGTGATCGCCGAGTTGTCGGGTGAGTCCTCCGCCAGGAGGATTCGAAGCGGCCGCAGCGGCTCGTCGGAGCCTATGATGCCCGAGGGGGCCGCCTCCAGCGGGCCCCCGCTCCAGGGCTCGAGCGACAAGACGAACGTGAAGACGCTCCCCGAGTCGAGAGCGCTCACGCACCAGATGCGGCCGCCCATGGCCTCGACGAGGCGCTTGCAGATCGTGAGCCCCAACCCCGAGCCGCCAAACTTGCGCGTCGTGGACGAGTCGGCCTGCGTGAAGCGCTCGAACACGAGGGTCAGCTTGTCGGCCGGGATTCCCACCCCAGTGTCCGTGACCTCGAACCGCAATGCGTGCGGGACGCTGGCGTCGGGATCGACCGCGACGCGGAGCGACACAGCGCCCGACTCGGTGAACTTGACCGCGTTGCCGAGCAAGTTGAGCAGCACTTGCCGAATCCGCGCCGGGTCCCCGACCAGGTTGGCGGGCACGTCCGGCGCGATCTCGCAGGTCAGGGTCAGGCCCTTTCCCTCCGCCCTGATCGCGACGATCTCCATCACCTTCTCGATCAAGTCCCTCACGCCGAACCCGGCATGTTCCAGGTCGAGCTGTGAGGCTTCGACTTTGGAGAGGTCGAGGATGTCGTTGATGAGGTTCAAGAGGTTGTCGCCGGCGCGACGGAAGATCTGCACGTACTTGTCTTGCTGCAGGCTGAGCGTGGTCTTCGCGAGCAGGTCCGCGACGCCCATGATGGCGTTGAGCGGCGTCCGGATTTCATGGCTCATGCTCGCGAGAAAGTCGCTCTTCGTCTGGTTCGCGCTCTCGGCAACGGCCTTGGCCTGCTGAAGCTCTGACTCGAACCGCTTGCGCTCGGTGACGTCGCGGGCCGCGGCGAAGACGCCTTGCAGAGTGCGGTCGCGATTGTAGAAGGTGGTGGCGTTGTAAGAGACGACGGTCTTCTTCCCGTCGCGCGCACACGCCGTCAGCTCGTAATCGGTGACCTTCTTCTCGCTCAGAACGAGCCTGATTCCCGCCTCGGCCCGCTCCGGATCCGTGAAGAAGCCCTTGAACGGCGCGCCGATCAGCTCGTCGCGCGTCGAGCCCGTCAGCGCTTCCATCTGCTTGTTGACGTCGGTGATGATGCCGAATGGGTCGGTGGTCATGAGCGCGTCGACGTTCGATTCGATCAGAGACCGCGTGTAAAATTGCTGGTCGCGCAGGCGCTGATCGAGCTTCTTTCGCTCGGCCTCGACCTGCTGCCGCGCGGTGTTGTCGGTCCCGATCAGGAGGTACCCGATGATCACGTGCTGCGCGTTTCGCAGCGCCGTGACGGAGACGACCGCCGGAAACCGAGTCCCGTCTTTGCGGATGTAGGTCAGCTCGTAGATGTCCTCGATCCCGCGCGAGGCCTTGAACACCAGCGCCTCGAAGCCTGGCGTGATCGTCGTTTCGAGCTCGTGGCTGAGGGCCTTGGCGCGCGCGATCACCTCGTCCGGGTCGGAGATATCGGCGGGCGTGATCTTGTTCATCACCTCGGCCGCCGTGTACCCGAGCATTCGCTCTGCACCCACGTTGAATATCTGGATGACGCCGGTGGCGTC
>JBBRLQ010000053.1:0-30800 GCA_038231275.1 Polyangiales bacterium | reverse complement strand
TCCTCCGCCCCGTCGGAGGAGAAAATTCATGGAAACGACCCAAGCACACCTTCGCGAGCGCCCAACCGATGCTGCAAGCCCGAGTGACAGGCGAAGCCTGGCGCGGGCTTGACCAAAGCGAGAGCACCGGGCCCGCGGTTGGAGCACGAAGAGAAGAAGGGGGGCGCGAGGCGCGTTGGGGGTTCTTCGGTGGCTCGCGCCACCTTCGGAATGACACACACCTAGCGCCTTCGCGGTCGCCGTCGTGGTCGTGGTCGTGGTCGTGGTCGCGGGCGCTACAGCGAATGCGGGATGTGGACGTTTTTTTCTTTTGCGCACGCGATCGCGTCTTCGTATCCCGCGTCCGCGTGGCGGATGACGCCCATGCCCGGATCGCTCGTCAGGACGCGGCCCAGACGCGCCGCGGCTTCGGGCGTTCCGTCGGCGACCACCACCATCCCCGCGTGAAGGCTCATGCCCATACCGACGCCGCCGCCATGGTGGAAGCTCACCCAGCTGGCCCCCGCTGCGGTGTTGACGAGCGCGTTCAGGATCGCCCAGTCGGCGATCGCGTCGGAGCCGTCCTTCATCGCCTCGGTCTCGCGGTTCGGTGACGCCACCGAGCCGCAGTCGAGGTGGTCACGGCCGATCACGATCGGCGCCTTCACCTTGCCGGTGCGCACGAGCTCGTTGAACGCCAGCCCCACCTTCGCGCGATCGCCGTAGCCGAGCCAGCAGATGCGCGACGGCAAACCCTGGAACGTCACGCGCTCGCTCGCGAGGCGCATCCACGCGGCGAGGTCCGGATCGTTCGGCACGGTCTCGAGCACCACCTGGTCGGTCACGGCGATGTCGTTCGGATCGCCGGACAAGGCGACCCAGCGGAACGGCCCCTTCCCTTGGCAAAATAGCGGCCTGATGTACAAAGGCACGAAGCCCTGCACGTCGAACGCGCGCGCGTAGCCGGCCTCCTGCGCGCACGCGCGGATGTTGTTGCCGTAGTCGAAGACCTCGGCGCCGCGATCCTTCCACGCGACCATCGCCTCGACCTCCTCGGCCATGCTCGCCTTCGCGCGCTCGATGTAGCCCTCGGGATCGTCGTGCCGCAGGTCCGCGGCCTCTTCGAGCGTGAAGCCGTTGGGGATGTACCCGTTCAACGGATCATGCGCGCTCGTCTGCTCGGTGACGAGATCGGGGACGATCTGGCGGCGCAGGAGCTCGGGGTAGATCTCCGCCGCGTTGCCGCAGAGGGCGACCGACACCGGCGTCCCTTCCTTCTTGGCGCGATCGATCCGCGCGAGCGCGCGATCGATATCGTCGATCCGCTCGTCGACGTATTTGGTCTCGAGGCGCTTCGTGATGCGCGACGGGTCGACCTCGACGGCGAGGCACGACACACCGGCCATCGTCGCGGCGAGGGGCTGCGCGCCTCCCATCCCGCCGAGGCCAGCGGTCAGCACCCACGGCTGCGACGTGTCTCCCGTTCGCGCGGCCCGGGCTTTTCGGGCGGCTACGAACGTCTCGAACGTCCCCTGCAAGATCCCCTGCGTGCCGATGTAGATCCACGAGCCCGCGGTCATCTGGCCGTACATGATGAGGCCCGCCGCGTCGAGGCTCCGGAAGTGCTCCCACGTCGCCCACTTGCCGACCAGGTTCGAGTTCGCGAGGAGCACGCGCGGCGCGTCCTTCGTCGTGCGGAACTTGCCGACCGCCTTGCCGGACTGGATGAGCAGCGTCTCGTCGTTCTCGAGGGCGCGGAGCTCTCGGACGATGACGTCGAACGCCGGCCAGTTGCGGGCGGCCTTGCCGATACCGCCGTACACGACGAGATCCTGAGGCCGCTCGGCCACCTCGGGATCGAGGTTGTTGTGGAGCATTCGGAGGGCAGCCTCCTGGACCCAGCCTTTGCAGCTGATTTCGGGGCCTCGCGGTGCTCGAAGGACGCGCGGTTCGCTCATGACGGTGACCTAGCACTCCTCCCCGCGCCAGATCCACACAGACCCCAGCGCGCGCGCCGATGTGGACCCCAGCAGTCGGGACGGATACTTTGCATCTAGGAGACGTGGGACCGACGGACGCAGGCCAGGCGCCGCTGGCCTTGGAGACGAGGGTGCGCGCCGAGCAGGTGCGGGCGCTCTACTCCAAGGGGCGGGTCGCCTTTCTCACCGTCATCGTCAACAGCGCGATCGTCTCGGTCGTCCTCTGGTCCGAGGTCGACCATTCGCGCGTGTGGCCGTGGCTCGCCGCAATTTACGCGGTGACGCTCGCTCGGGTGGTGCTCCACGCCGCCTACGGAAGGCGCGCGCCGCCCGACGCGGAGGCCGGCGGGTGGGGACGCGCCTTCACCCTAGGCACGTTCGTCAATGGCGTCGTGTGGGGCGCGGGCGGCTACGCGCTCTACGCGCCCGCGTCGCTCGGCGCGCAAGTGCTGCTCCTCTTCGTCCTCGGCGGCATGTGCGCGGGCGCCGCGTCGTCGACCGCCACCTACCCGCCCGCGTTTCCGGCGTTCGCGGTACCGGCGCTCGCGCCGATCGTCGTGCGCCTCGTCGATGCTGGCGATCGCCTGCACTGGGCCATGGCGGCCATGCTCGTCCTCTTCGGCCTCGCGATGACGTCGATCGCGCGCACGGGGGGTCGTTCGTTGACCGAGTCGTCCCGACTTCGCTTCGAGAACGAGGCGCTCGCTCATGGGCTCGCCGATGCGCGCGGGACCCTCGAGCAACGCGTCGAGACCCGCACCGCGGAGCTCGCCGCGCAGAAGGAGCTCTTCCAGAAGGTCTTCGATCACAGCCCGGTCATGCTCCAGATCTGCGACGCGGCCGGCGCGGTGGTGCGCATCAACCGCGCAATCGAGGAGCGGCTCGGATGGACGCTCGACGACTACGCGCGCCCCGATGTTCGCGCCCTCGCGTTCGCGGGGGAGGACGCGGCGAGCGGCGCGTGGAAGGACGTCGAGTCCACGACGAAGGCCGGCGAGCGCCTGCCGACCACGTGGGCGACCGTGCGCTTGACGGGCGGGACGACGGTCCGCATCGGACAGGATCTGACCGAGCGAAAACGCGCTCAGGAGGCGCTCGCCCTCTCGCAGCGCGTGACCTCGGTCGGCATGATGGCGGCGGGCGTCGCGCACGAGATCAACAACCCGCTCGCGTTCCTCCTCGCCAACCAGAGCTTCCTGCACGAACGACTCCTCGCGCTCAAAGAGGAGCTCGGGAGCGATCCGCGCGCAGGCCACGCGGCCGCCGCGTCGATGCGAGAGGTGCTCGAGGCGCTCGCAGACGCGCAGACCGGCGCCGAGCGCGTCCGCCGGATCGTCGCCGACATGCGCGCTCTCTCCTTCGGCGAGGAGATCGCCCCGCGCCCGGTCGCCGTCGCGGACGTGCTGAAGACCGCGGTCCGCATGGTGTCGACCGATCTGGAGGCGCGCGCGCGGCTCGTGATGCAGCTCGACACGGTGCCCGACGTCGCAGGCAGCGAGACGCGCCTCCATCAGGTCTTCGTGAACCTTCTGTCCAACGCGGTGCAAGCGTTGCCGGAGGGTGAGCCGGAACACCACGAAATCCGCATCGTCACGAGCAAGGCCGGCGACGATTGCGTCCTCGTCGAGATCCGCGACACCGGGCGCGGCATCCCCGCGGACGCGCTGCCCCGCATCTTCGACCCGTTCTTCACGACGAAACCGCTGGGCCAAGGCGCGGGGCTCGGTCTCGCGCTGGTGCACGGCATCGTGAAGAGCATGAGCGGCGAGGTGAGGGTCGGCTCGGTCGTCGGACAAGGCACCGTCGTCTCGGTCCTCCTCCCCGTGGCCAAGCCGCGCAGCGCCACCGCGTCGGCCCCGCCGCCCCCGGTCTGACGCGCCGAGGGTCGACTTCAGCGTGAGAAGTCGAACGCGTTCGTCATGTCGGCCGCGGCCTGGTCCCGCGTGCCGAGCGGCGCGAGGTTCCAGCGATGCTCGATGAGCGCGAGGATCGACGCCGTGTCGTACACCGTCGCGTCGACGAACCCCTTCCTCGCGAAGGGCGAGATGACCATCGTGGGGACCCGCGTCCCCGGTCCCCATTTGTCGCCGGCCGGCGGCGCCACGTGATCCCAGAAGCCGCCGTTCTCGTCGTAGGTGACGATGATGGCGGTGCTCGCCCAGTTCGGCCCGCTCCGCACCGCGTTGACGAGATCGAGCACGTGCGCCTCGCCTCGCGTCACGTTCGCGTAGTTGGGGTGCTCGTTGTCCATCCCATCGGGCTTCACGAACGAGACGGCCGGCAGCGTCCCCCCTTTCGCGGCAGCGACGAAATCGCTCTCGTCCCTGAGGTGCGCGCGCCCTGGCGTGCCCTCGGCGTACGCCGCGAAGTAGACGAACGGCTGGTGGTTGTACTGAAAGAGCGTCTGCGGATCGATGCCGGCCTCGTTGAGCGTCGGGTTCGACGTGATCTCCGTCCAGCCCTCCGAATACCAACCCCAGTCGAGGCCCTGCGCGGTGAGGCGATCTCCGATCGTCGGCATGGTCTGCGGAGGGACCAGCTGCTCGGCCGGGACGTTGGGTGGATGCGGCGTCGCCGTCGGATAAAGCGTCCCCACCAGGTAGCCGTCCGGCGTGAGCGGTCCGTCTTGTTGCTTGCCGTTCGCGTCGGGCACCGGGACGCCGTTCGCGTCGAGCACCGCGCGCTTCACCGACGCAGGCGCGTTGGGGAACGCTGCCACCGCCGCCGACACGAGGAAAATGTGGTTCTGCATCGAGCCGCCGAAGACGCCGTGGAAGAAGTGATCGCACAGCGTGTAGCTCGCCGCCTCGGCCTGAAGAGGGAGGCCGGCCGTATGGTAAAAGCCCATCGTGAGCCCCTTCGCCGCGGTGTCGAAGAGGACGAACTGGTCCATCTTGCCGCCGTGGATCTGGCGCTGCTCCTCGTAGAAGTTGTTGGTCAGGTCTGTCGACGTCTGCGCGGAGGACGGAATGAGCGCGTCGAGCGCGAACGGCGCGTTGGGAAGCGTCTGCGGCAGGTGCGTCTCCGACTGCGGCAACGTCGCGTAGGCGGCGCCCGTCGCGTCGATCTGCGGCGGCGCCTTCATGGCGTTCGCGAGACCTTCGGCGCCCTGAAACTCGGCGTAGAGGCTGTCGAAGCTCCAGTTTTCGAGCACGATCACGACGACGTGGTCGATCCTCTGAAGGCCGGTCGCACTCGATCCGTCACCGCCACCACCCCCGTCTCCGGACGCGGGTGTCCCGCCACTGCTCGTGCTGCTGCAGCTCGCGCTGCACGACGCCGCGATAAAGAGCGCCGCCGGCGCGAGCGCCAGGGCAAGCCGACACGACCGCGCCACACGGCGCGTGGGTTGAAGGGCCGAGCTCATGAAGCCTCCCGCTCCAAGGTTTTTACTTCACGCGCGCAGAGACGAACGTCAGCTGGCGCGCCGATGGGAACGAACTACCTGGCGGATCGTTCCATCGCGCGCGTTACGGGCTCGGCGCCGCGACGTCCGGCGCGACCGACTCGAGACCGAGCCGCAAGCGCGCGCGATCGTCGTCGCCGAGAGAGCCCGGGTGCGCGTCTTCGAGCGCCTTCGCCTCTTTCAGCCACACGCCCGCGCTCCGGCGATCGCCGAGGGCGCCGTGCGTGAGGCCGCGATAGAGGGCGTACTCGGCGCGGCGCGCGTCGTCCCACTTCTGGCTCTCGGGCTCCACGCGCACGAGCGTCTCGCGCGCCTCGCCGTAGCGACCCTTCTTGAAATCGCTCTTCGCGTCGGACAGCGCGCTGCCGCACGCGGAGAGGACGACGAGCCCGATCGTGAGGGTCGCAGGGAGGTGGGACCGCATGATGCATGCGACGATACACCGACTCCCGCCGAGACGCCGCTCGCGCTGGCGCGGCGCTTGCTCTCCATCATCGCCATGAGGTGACGCACCATGATGACCCTCGAGCTTCGACTCTGGATCGAGAAGAACCGAGACCTGGCGTGGGACGTACTGCGCATTTACCTTGGGCTCGCGCTGTTCGTGAAGGGTGTCGCGTATCTCGCGGCTCCGAACGAGCTCGTCGCGCTCATGACCGCGCACCACGTCCCGCTCGCGTCGCGCTTTCTCGCGGAGTACATCGCCGCCACACATGTCGCCGGCGGTCTGGCGCTGACGTTCGGCCTCTTCACGCGGCTCGCCGCCCTCATCCAGCTGCCGAATCTACTCGGGGCGATCGTGTTCGTTCATCTCAGCAGCGGCCTCTTCAGCCAGGCGCAGACGCTCGAGCTCGACTCGCTCGTCTTCGTCATGTTGGTGCTCTTCGCCGCGGGCGGCGCCGGTCGCTTCTCGGTCGACTGGTCGTTCGAGAGGCACGCCGCGGAGCCGGAGGTCCGACAGGCCGAGGGCGTCTTGCCGGAAACGGTCGTCACCGCGCCGTAACGCGCTTCTTCGTTCGCCGTCCCGTCGCGCGGAGCATTTCGTCGAGCGTCGTCGCCTGCGTGCCCGACGCCGGCTCGTCCGAGTCGGTCGGCGCATCCTCGGGCGAGGGCGCGCCGGCGACGTCCAGGTGCGGCGTCTTCGCGCTCTCCTCCCATCGCCCTTTGAGCCCGCGCGCGACGCGCTCGATCAGCGCGAGCGTCGAGTCACGCTCGGTCGCGCTGAGGAGCACCGCGTCGGGGTGCGCTCTGGCGAGGACCTTTCTCTCGATCGGGGAGAGCAGATCGGTTTTGTTGTACACTACAATCTTCGGAATCTCGTCGAGCCCGAGCTCTTCGAGGAGCTCCTCGGTCGTCCGCACGTGATCGGCCTTCGCCGGATCGCTCGCGTCGACGACGTGCACGAGGATGTCGGCGTCCGCGGCCTCCTCGAACGTCGCGCGGAAGGCGGAGAAGAGATCCTTCGGCAGGTCCCGAATGAAGCCGACCGTGTCGGTGATGACGACCTCGCGATCGCCGTACCCCGCCCAGCCGACCTTGAGGTGGCGTGAGCGGGTGTCGAGCGTCGCGAAGAGCTTGTCCTCCGCGAGGACGTGCGCGCCGGTGAGCGTGTTGAGGAGCGTGCTCTTTCCGGCGTTCGTGTATCCGACGATGGCGATCGTCGGCACTGCCTCGCGCGTTCGCTTACGGCGGCGCTGCTCGCGGCGCTTGACGAGCTGCTTCAGCTGCGACTCGAGGTGCGAGACCTTCTCCTTCGCGCGCCTTCGACCGATCTCGAGCTTCGTCTCGCCGGGGCCGCGCCCGCCGATGCCGCCGGTGAGGCGCGAGAGCGAGTCGTCCTTCAATGCCAGGCGGGGGAGGCTGTATTTCAGCTGCGCGAGCTCCACCTGGAGCTTGCCGTCGGCGCTCTCGGCGCGCTGCGCGAAGATATCCAGGATCAGCTGCGTGCGATCGATCACCTTCAGATCGCTGACCTTGGCGATGGCCGACGCCTGCCCGGGGCTGAGATCGCGATCGAAGATGAGCGTCTCGGCGTCGATCTGCATCGCGCGGACGATGACGTCGTCGAGCTTGCCGCGCCCGAGGACGAACTTCGGATCGATCGCCTCGCGCGATTGCACGACCACATCGACGACGTCCACGCCTGCGGTCCGCGCGAGCTCGCGAAGCTCCCGCACGCGCACGTCGCCGCCGTCGGTTCCGTGCGCGCGTGACTTCTCGAGGACCTGGACCAAGATCGCGCGCCCGTCCTTCGCGCGTACCTCGCGGGCGCGGCGCGCGCGCTGGAACTCGGCCTCGAGGTTGCCCATGAGCGAGCCGACGTCGACGTGCGCGTTGCCGATGAGCACGGGGCCGATCTCCCGGTACGGCATGACGCCGGGCCCTTCGCTCCCGTCGCTCGGCACGTTGTGCGCCCAGACCATGCTGCGCGCCTCGCCCCGCGACGTCATCTGGATCGCCGCGACGAGATCGAGGCGCAGTCGCACGAGGTCGACGAGATCGTCTTTGGTCAGCGGCTCGCCGCGCACGTGCGTGTGGACGAGACGCAGACCTCGGAAGCGCCCCTCGGCAGCGCGGAGGCGCCCGATGTCGGGGAGCATCAGCTTCCTTGCGTCCCCCACGACGACGTAGTCGACCTGCCCCGAGCGGTGCACGAGCGCGCCGACCTGCCGCCCCGTCTCCATCGACGCGTCGACGAGCGAGCGCGTCAGCTCGGGGGTCGAGATGTCATCGAGCGGCACCCGTCTCCGGTAGATCCGCTCGAGCGTCTTGACTGCCGACGGCGAGAGGCCGCTCTTGTTGCCGTAGAGATCGATGGGTCAGGCTTTAGGCCTATTTTTCCTGCATTGCAATCGTCACGGCGCCGTCGGCGTGCAGCTCGCGAGGATGCTCGGCGTGGTCCACGACCAGAGGCCCGAGTTGATCTTGGGGTAGTACGGGATGAAGTTGAAGCACATCTCGTCGCCCGTATTCTCGCCCCACTGCACGGCCTGATCGGTCGTGTTGTTCCAGGCGCAGCGCGTGCTCACGGTGTCGCCGTCTTGCAGGTCGACGCTCGCCGGGTACGCGCTCTGGTAGTTGAAGTCGAAGTTCTGCTGGTCCACGACCTTCGTCTTCACGCCGTTGTGCGTCACGTAGGTGCTCATCTTGGTGCCGAGCTTGTGCATGTGCGGCGTGGCGCCGAAGAAGTGCACCTTGCCGATGAGCATCGGGCTCCAGTTGCACGTGATGTCGGTCGTCGCGCGCGGCGGCAGCGTCATCTTCAGCGTGCCGGGCGCCATCACCGCGGCGTCGTTCGGGCGGAGCTTGTCGGTCGTGCACAGATCGTAGCCGCTCTTGTCGACTTGGCCGGCGTTCTGGCCCGATGCGTTGTTGTAGTGGACCTGGAGGATCCAGTGCGTCGTCCCCTCCTCCGGGAAGCCGGCCTCGGGCGGCGTCTCCATGTTCGGCCCGCCCGGCGCCCATCCGGTCACGAGGCGCCACTGCGCGCTCGTCGTCGCCGAGCACTGCTGCGGCGTGGTGCCGTAGCTCGAATCGGCCTGAAATAGCAGGAGATGGTGGACAATCTTCGGGTTGTCGATCTTCGGGCCGAAGCCGACGACGTGGCGCTTGGCCGTGGTCGGGACGTCGAAGCCGTAGCACATGTACACGTCCGGCGTGTTCGGCGGCATCGTGAACGCGGTGGTCGACCGGATGAACTGATCGGGCGTGCATGACAGCGGCTTCACCGCCGGGCCTGCGTCCGCACCGTCGGTACTGCACGCGGCGTCGGAGGGCGGCGCGCCGGCCGCGACCCAGTCGTCGAATGTCTTGAGATCGGCGGCCGAGAGCGGCGACGACGGGGACGGCGGCATCACTCCTTGCGTCGCGTGCATGCGCTTCTGCACCGTCGCGTACTCCTTGCCGTCGGCTCCGCTCTTCGTGAGGTCTGCGTAAGTCACGAGCGGATTCGGCGCGCCGAACGAGGGCGTCGCGCCGTGGCACGTCGCGCAGTTCTTCTGGAGGATCGCGCTGACGTTGCACGGAAGGCCGGTGCTCGCGCCGCCGCCGCCGCCGCTGCTCGATGCGCCTCCTCCTCCCCCGCCGCCGCTTCCTCCGTCCCCGCCGGCGATCGTTCCCGCGGAGGCTCCGTTGTCGGAGCCCTGTCCGCCGAGCGTGCCCGTGCCGTCGGCGTTCGCGCACGCGCCAACGAACACGCCGAGCGCGACGAAGAGGTGAGCGACGTGGGGGAGACGAACCGGGGGGTTGGTGATGCGCATGACAGAGCCATTTGCATCCACTGGGCCACTGGGTAGCCCAGTTCCAAGCGTTCTTAATTCAGGCGGTTACAGAGTCTCTGTCCCACATGGGTGGCTGAAAATTCCTATAGGTCGCCAATCTTCCAGTGCGCGACGGAGACACGCGTGGATCGCACAGCCCACGCGACCACGACCGCGACCACGACCACGACCGCGACCGCGACCACGACCACGACCGCGACCGCGACCGCGACCACGACCGCGACCAAGACGCCGACGCCGACTCCGACTCCGACTCCGACGCCGCTACTGGCACTTCGACAAGTACGCCGGCGCCGCCCACGACGGCAGCTGCACGCGCGGGTAGTACATCGTGAACGAGTAACACATCTCGTTCTCTGTATTTTGCCCGAAGGTTACCGCGGTGTCCGTCGTGTTGTTCCACACGCAGCGCGTCTTCACCGTGTCACCGGTGTGGAGGATCTGACTCACCGGCACCCAGTACTGCGACTGGAAGTCGAACGGATCCTTCTTCCCGAGATCCGCCGAGCCACCGGCCTTGGGGTTCAGCGTGGTGATGATCTTCGTGCCGAGCTTGTGCATGTGCGGCGAGGCCGCGAAGACGTGCGCGCCTTCGAAGGTGGCCTGGATGTCGACCGAGCACGTCGTGTCGAGCGTGCCGTGCGGCGGGATGTTGATGCTCATCGTGCCGAACGCGATCACATCCGCGTCGTTCGCGCGGAGCTGGTCGGTCGTGCACAGATCGAAGCCGCTCGTATCGGTCTCGCCCGCGAGGTGGTTGATGTTGTTGTAGTGGACCTGCACGACGTAATGCGTCGTGCCCGGATCCTCGGGAAATCCAGCCTCGGGAGGCATCTCCATCGGCTTGCCGCCGGGGGCCCAGCCGTACACGATGCGCCATCCACTGCCGCCGCCCGACGAGCAGGGGGACGGTGACGTCGTGACGCCGGTGACGCCGGTCGTTGCCTGGAACAAGAGGAGGTGGTGAACGATCTTCGGGTTGCCGATGACCGGCGCGAGGGCCACGACGTGACGCTTGGTCGTGCGCGGGACGTCGAAGAGGTAGCAGGTGTACTGATCGCTCGTGCCTTGCGGCATCGACCACGCGGCCGTCGGGCGCATGTGCTCGTCGGGGGTGCACGACGTCGGGACGATGCCGCCGTCGCTCGGGGGCGGCGGAGGCGTGGTGCAGCCGGTCGTCGACTGCGGCGCGCCTTGCGCGATCCACGCGTCGAGCGTCGCGGTGTCGGCGGCGGAGAGGCGGACGTTCGGCGGCTGCGGCATCGGCTTCGCGTCGTCGTGGATGCGCGTGCCGACGAGCTGGTAGACCTTCTTCGACGCGTCGCTCTTCGCAGGCGCCTGGAGATCGCTCCACGTGACGAGCGGCATCGGCGCGCCGTACACCGGCGAGCGCGCGTGGCAGCTCTGGCAGTTGGCGGTCACGATCTTGTCGACGTCGCACGGCAAGCCGCTCGGCCCGCTCGGTCCGCCGGCGTCGTCACCGGGGCCGCTGCCGTCCGTCGACACACCGCCGTCCGCGTCGCCGGGTCCGCCGCTCGTCGAGACGCTCGACGTGGCGCCGCTGCACGCGGCGAGGATCGCGCAAAAGAAGACGACGAAGGAGAAGACGAGATCCGGCTTCCGCATGGCCGTAACCATGAAGGCCGAAGCGACCTGCGCCAAGCAAACCCGCGCGCGGAGACGCGAAAAGGGTCGGGCGTGTAGGTTACTTGTTCACACGCTCGAGGTACTGCCCCGACGTGGTGTCGATCTTGATCCACTCCCCTTCTTTGATGAAGAGGGGGACGTTAACCGTCGCGCCGGTCGCCAACGTCGCCGGCTTGGTGGCGCCGCTCGCCGTGTCGCCCTTGATGCCGGGCTCGCTCGCGACGATCTGCATGACGACGCTCGCCGGGAGATCGATGCCGATCGGGTTGCCGTTGAAGAGGGTGACGTTGACGTCGAGGCCTTCGTTGAGCCAGCGCGCGTCGTCGCCGACCTTGCTCGTCTCGACGTGGATCTGGTCGCCGGTGTTCGTGTCCATGAAGACGAGCGTGTCCGACTCCGCCCACGAGTAGGTCATCTTGCGCTCTTCGACGTCCGCGATCTCCACCGACTCGCCGCTCTTCCAGGTGCGCTCGACGACGTTGCCGTTCGTGAGGTTGCGGATGCGGGCGCGCGTGAAGGCCTGGCCCTTGCCGGGCTTGACGAACGTGTGCTCAACGACGTGAAACGGCACGCCGTCGATCTGGATGCGGAGGCCCTTGCGAATGTCCGTGGTCATCATGGCGGGAGCGCGGGGATAGCACGGCGGCGGGAGGGCCGGCAAGGAGGGCTTGCCACCCGCGGCCTTTCGCAAGTAAGCCATGTGCCTCTACGTAGAGAGTCCTTTCTGTCGTTTGCCCGCGTCCAAGGAGAGCCATGCGTGAGGTCGACGACGAGCTCGGGGAAATCAAGCGCGAGATCATCGAGTCGCGCGGGCTCGTCATCAAGACGAACAACCTCACGAACGCGCTCTCGGCCGACATCAAGTCGATCGCGAAGCGGCAACAGAGCTACGAGCGGCGCATCTCCTGGAACAGCGCAGTCGCGTACGTGGTGTTCGTGCTGGTCGTCTTCACGGCGCTGAAATTCGCGTGGGACGCGCGCGTCGACGCGGTGAAGGCGGAGACCGAGCAGAAGACCGCCGACAACGAGCGGCTCCGCAAAGAGGCGCGCGACGCGCAGAAGCGCGACGAGGATCGCGCCCGCGCCGAGGCGAAGGCGGCGCAGTTTTACGATCTGGTGCGACAGGGCAAGCGCGTCGAGCTCGTCGAGCAGTTCGAGGCGGTGAAGAAGGAGCCGCTCAGCAAGGCGGAGCTCGCGTTCTTCACCGACGCGGTCGAGCGCGCGAAGAACGAGCTCGCTGCGCAGGCGTACTGGCAAGGGCAGGACAAGGCGCGCGTTCAACGTTGGCAAGAAGCCGCGACAGCTCTCGAGGAGTCGCTCAAGTACAAGGACGACTCGACGATCGCCCCGAGCGTGCGCCTCGCGCTGGCAGACGCGTACCGTCACCTCGGGCGACAGAAGGAGGCGATCCCGATCCTCCAGCTCCTCGGCGAGTCCGCACCGGATCGTGAGGTGCAGGACGACGCGCTCTACCAGCTAGCGTTCTGCGAGATGGAGAGCCAGGCGTGGAACGACGCGAAGAACACGTGGCGCCAGCTCATTCGCCGTTTCCCGGACTCCCACTACACGCCGGAAGCAAAGCTCCAGCTCGCCCAGCTGAATTTGATGCACTAGCGGAGTCGGGGTCGGAGTCGGAGTCGGGGTCGCGGTCGGGGTCGCGGTCGGGGTCGGGGTCGCGGTCGGGGTCGGGGTCGGGGTCGAGGTCGGGGTCGGCTGTGTCAAGGAATGCCAAGGACCCTTGCGGTGTCGGCCGCGGATGGCGCGTGACGAGGAATTTCCACCCTTTTTCGGCGTGGTATGGCGAATGCTCTCTGGTGAGCATGCTCCATCGCCTCCCCTTCCCCGCCCTGGCTTCCCTCCTCTTGATCGCGTGCGGTGGCGGCGTCGCCCCGGGTCCGGAGGGGACGAGCTCGTCGTCGGGCGGGGCGAGCTCCTCGGGGGCGAGCTCCTCGAGCTCCTCGAGCTCCTCGGGATCACCGGTCCCCGGCGGCAACAGCACGAGCGGCGCGCCGACCATCAACCTCGGCGTCTGCTGCGCGCCCGCGAAGTCCCCCGGATGCTGCATGGACTACGGCGGATGGATCGAGAGCGGCGCGTGCGGCCTCACGACGTGCGACTACATGCCGCGTCCCGACGTGCCGGGCTGGCACATCGGGAAGGACACCCACGGGTGCCCAGTCTGGGTGGAGCCCAGCAGCGTGACGAGCTCGGAGCGATGCGGGGCGGCGACGGTGCCTGATGCCGGCCCGCCACCGGCGGACGCCAGCCCCGGCTGACCGTCACGCCACGAGGTGACGGTACGCTTCGGTGATCTGCTGAAAGCGTGCGGCGAGCGTGCGCTTCTCGTCGGGCGTCGCGCCAGGGTGGAGATCGGGGTGCGTCGCGTGGACGAGGCGGCGGTAGGCGCGCTTCACTTCGGTGGCGTCGGCGCTGTCGGCGATGCCGAGCACACGGCACGCCTCGACGCGAGGACGCGGGGTGGAAGCGGAGGCGGAGCGGGCCTGGCTCGAGTCTCGTGTGTCGTGGGTGCGATCACGCGCGCGTCGCTTCCCGCCGAGGAACTCGCTCGGGCGAAGGGGGACGTCGGTGAGCGCGCCACGCGGCGCCCGGACGGCAACACGGAAACAGATCTGCGCGTCGGTGAGCTGGTCCAAGATCTCGAGGCGGTTCTGGAGCTGCGCGCGCAGGGCGTCGTCGACGACCGAAGGCGAGAGGCGAAAGTCACGGACGAGGACCTCACCGTGGAGACGACGCGACGACATCGCGCGGAGGAGCGAGCGGCGCAGCGTCTCTTCACCGATGACCTGGCGGCGGCGGAGCATCTCGGCGAGGGACGCGCTCGCGCCGTCGAGCTCGACGGCCGCGACGTATCCGCGGAGCATGTGCACGCGATGGACACGTCCGCGCAACTCGGCGAGCTCCATCGTGCCAGTGGCGCCTTCGCGGTGGAGCGTGCCGAGCAGATCGCCCAGGGTCGTCGAGCGCAGTCGGCCAGGCAGGTGCATGCCGCCGATTGAAGCCCGACGACGCGATTACAGCCAAATTCTCGGCCAATTATGGATCGTCAGGCGCCGACCTTCACGCGACCGGTCGCCTCGACCGCGAGCGGCACGCAGCGTTCCTTGCCTTCTACGGTCTGGCACGCGACGACGCGAACGCGAACGACCACCGGTCCTTCCCCGGTGCGCTTCGCGACGAGGGCGAGCGAGAGGCGCCAGAGCTGCGGCTCCTTCACGGCGGCGTCGCGCGGCCCGATGCGCCCCTTCAGCGGCGTGATCATCTCGGGGACTTGGAGGATCTCGGCGTCCGCCCACTTGATTTGCGCGCCGGGGACCTGCGCCTCGACCTCGCAGCGGACGCGGCCCGGCTCGCCCGCGGGGGTGCACGCCAGCGTCGCTTGGAGGGCGGGCGGCGCGTCGGCCGCGGCGGAAACGGACGGCGCGATCGCGAGCAAGGCGATGATGCCGACGAGCGCGACCGAAAGGCGCGCGCTTCCTGAAGCACTTCGATGAGTCCCGAGCGGCATCGCCAGCCGCGAGCGTATCACGGCGGGTCCCAGGTCCCGACGAACGCGCGGCCGCCGCGGACGCACGCCACCATCGTCGCGTCGTCGCTCACGGTGCAGCTCTGGAGCTCTCCGTAGCCGCCGTCGAGCTCCTTCGCCTTGAGCATGCGCGCCTTGGGGGAGCGAACGACGATGCCGAGCGAGGTGGGCACGACGGTGACCTTGCCGGATGGGGAGCGCGGCGCGCCGGGCGTGACGGCTTGTTCGAGCGCCGCCGCCGCGATCGACGCGCGCGACAGATCGGCGGTGAAGAGAACCGGCTCGCCGGCGACGAGCGCCTCGAGGCCGCGCGGACCCCACGCGAGCGGCACAGCGTGCGCGGCCTCGCCACGGCCCGCGGCGCATTTGGTTCCGAGCGGCGTCGCCACGGGGAGAAGGACATCGCGCGCGTCGGCGTCGAGCGCCGGACCGGTCGACGCGAACGACGCGCGGAGAGGTCCGCCGTCGCACGCGGTCGTGACCGAGAGCCAACGAAGCGTCCCGTCGGGCGAGACGACGTGCGTGCGCCACGGCGTCGCATCGGGCGCGTCCACCTCGTCGCCCGCGACCGGATCGACGCGCGCGACGCCGGCCGCCGTTCGGATGAGGAGCTTGCCGTTCGGCTCGAAGGCGAGCGCGCCCCACGACGGCGCCGCGCCGCGCTCGATCTGCGGCACCGCCGCGATTGCGCGGAGCTGCTTGGCGAGCGCGATCGGGGCCGCCTGCGCGATCCACGCGTACGCCTCGGCGACGCGCGCGGGCGTCTTGGACGCGGGAGGCTGCTGCGCGCGATCGATCGCCCAGACCGCGCGCGCCGGATCGCCCATCGTCGCGTGCGCGCGAGCGAGCGCAAAGCCCGCTTCCTCGAGCGCACGGCTCGGGCCGCACGCGACGCCGCCGGTGCCGACAGTGATCTTCACGAGCCGCGCGGCGCCCCCCTCCGCGCACACGGCGCCGTAAAGCGCGCGGATCTGATGCACGGCGCCCGGGACCTGCGGCGCGTCCTTCGCCTTCGCCGCGCGCGTGGCGGCGGCCTGCGCGAGGGCGCGAAGCGACGCGTCCGGCTCGTCGCGCTCGCGGCTCAGGCCGGCGGGCCGATCGAACCAAACGATCTTCGTGGTTGCGCGCGGCATCGGCTCGAACGGCGTGTTCGGCGCGTCGATCGAGACGCGGAGGGTGACGTCGTCGATCCCATCGCCGTCGCGATCGGCGCCGTCCGCGTCGACCGTGAGGTGCGGTGATTCGGCGGGATCCACGATCGTCGTCGCGAAGCGCGTTCGCACGCCGCGATCGAACGAGAGGACGCCGAGCCACCGCGACGTCGCGAGCGTCGCGCACGCCGCGCCGAGCTCGACGACCGCAGACCGCCGGCCAATTTGTGCGAGGCGCGCGACGCGTGCGCAGCCGGCGTCCACCGCAGGCGCCGGACCCGGACCCGTCGCGACGCTCGCGGGCGCGTCGAGGCCGCGCGCGGTTCCTTTGAAGAAGATCGTCTCGTCGGGGGCCGCCTCGTCCTTCGTCGCGCGGACGATCGCGAGCGCGTCCTTCGCGCCGTCACCGTCGAGGTCGCGCGCCAGCCCCAGCACGAACACCCGATCCGGCGGCGCGGCGAGATCGAGGCCTTCGAGCGTCCAGCGCGTCGCCCCGGCCGGCGCGGCGGTCGCGGCGATCTCCATCGCGCCGGAGTCTTCGACGACCTGGGTCGTCGCGCCGTCCTCCCATCCGTCCGGCGCGTCGCCGTCACCGATCGAATAGGGCACGTATGGGTGGTCGTTCTTGCATGCCTTCGCGCACCCGGTCGACGAGGCGAGCAAGACGAGCAGCGGGAGCGACGGACCACCTCTCATCGGCTTTCCGGGCATACCACGCGATTGAAGAACGCGCGCGCCCGGCGCCGAAGTCCCGACCGCGACCGTGGACAAGGCGGGCCTTGCGTGTGAACGTCCCGCGGTGCCGCGTGCCTGGGCCCCTCCCCTCGCCTTCGTCGTGCGCGTCGTGCGCGTCGTGCGCGTCGTGCCGGTCCTGCTCGCGCTCGTCGTGCCGCGCGCGCACGCGCAGACGGACGATGGCGCGCAGCTGTTCCACGCCGCCGAGGAGGACGATCAGCGCCGCGCGTTCGCGAAGGCGGCCGACGAGTACGAGCGCGCGGTCAAGGCGACGCCGTCGGCGGGGTTCGTTCCGAGAGCGCAGGCGCGCGCGCGGACGTTGCGGTCGCACGCCGAGGGGGACTTCGCTCCGTTCACGGCGCTCGAGGTGATGCGCGCCGATCGCGCCGCGGCGGACGATCCGCAGGCGCTGGACGATCTGGCCGCGCGCGCCGATGGGTTCCCGCCGGGGCAGGTCCGTGGCGAGGCGCGCCTCCTCGTGGCGGAGGCCTACGCGGGACGCCTTCATCAGCCCGCGCGCGCCGTCCCGCTCCTCGAGAAGGTCGCGGCGGATCCAAGCGCCGATCCGCTCACCGCGCGGCTGGCCCTCGACATGCTCGTGGACGTGGAGCTGGACCTCGGGCGCCTCGACGACGCGCGCGACACCGTGACGCGTCACGCCGCCATCGCGGAGCCGTCGCTGACCGCGCGCGTCCGTACGCTCGTTCGGCGGCGCGCGCTGCATCGCACGTCGCTCGGCGTCCTCGCCGTCACCTTCGCGGCCGTGGCCATCGTGCTCGCGCGCGCCCGGACGAGGGGCGAGATCGGCGCGGCCTCGAACGCGATACGTGCATCCTACAAGCTCATCGCAGGCTTTTTTGCTTATGTCGCGATCACTGGGGCGCTCCTCGCGACGTTCTACGAGCGTGGGACGAGCGCGCCGTTTGTTGCGTTCGGCGTCGCCGCGTTGCCGATCACGTTCGGCGCGCGCGCGTGGGCCGCCGTCGGGTCCCCGCGTCCGGCAGCGCGCGCGGCGCGTACGTTGGTGTGCGGAGCGTCGGTGGTCGCCGCCGCGTTCCTCGTCCTCGAGTGGATCGACGTGGAGTACCTGAAGGGGTTCGGCTTATGACGGAGCCTGTGAAGAAGGAAGACGAGATCGCGCGCGGCCTCCGCGTCGTCCGCATCGGGCACGGCGCCAACTGCTCGAGCATCGGGAGCGTCGTCGACACGCTCTTCGCGAGCGCGGTCGTCGGGGGCGTCCTCCTCACCGCGATCGCGGCCGCCATCGCCCGCGAGAAGCGCGTGGTCGTCGTCCCTTCACGGGGCTCGGGCACGTCGAAGGCGAGCGACCGCACGAGCGCCGCTGAAGACGACGCGACGGGAGGCGAGCCGTGATCGTCCGCTACGAGGCGTGGGGCGCCTGGGTGAAGCTCGAAGAGATGGCGGCGCTCGTCGCGCTCGATCATGATGGTGCGCGCGCAGCGGGGCTCGACGGCGGAGACGTCTGGTCGCGCGCGGCGATCGCCGCGAGCGCACCGGTGGAGGTGCACCTCGCGGTCACCGGCAAGTGCGCGGCAGGGTGCGAAGGGTGCTACCTCGACGCGCGGCCCGACGGCGAGGAGCCTCCGCAGTCCACGCTCCTCGCGCGCCTCGATGCGCTCGCGGCGGATGGCGTCTTCACGGTCGCGTTCGGCGGCGGCGAGCCGATCACGCGCGACGATCTCGGCGAGATCGCGGAGGCGGCACGCGCACGTGGCCTCACGCCCGTCCTCACAACGAGCGGGCTCGGCCTGAGTGACGCGCGCGTCGCTCGCCTCGGCGCCTTCGCGCAGGTGAACGTGAGCTACGACGGCGCGGGCGAAGCGTACGAGAGCGTGCGCGGCTTCGACGGCGCGCGGGCGGCCGAGGCCGCGATCGAGCGGCTCGCGCGCGCCGGCGTCACGGTCGGCGTCAACGTCGTCCTCACGCGCCAGAGCTTCCCGCACCTGGCCGATACGGTGCGCCGCGCACGCGCGCTCGGGGCGCGCGAGGCCCAGCTGCTCCGCTACAAGCCCGCCGGACGCGCCGCGACGCTCGACTACTTGGCGCGACGCCTCTCGCCCGCGCAGGTGGACGAGTTTGTCCCGACCCTCCGCGCGATCGTCGCCGAGCACCGCTGCGACGACGGGGGCTTCCACGTGCGCGTCGATTGTGCGCTCGTCCCGTTCCTATCCGGCGACGCGTCGCTCGCGCCCGACGCGTTCGCGCGGTTCGGCGTCTTCGGGTGCGAGGCCGGCGATCGCCTCGGCGCCGTGCGTGTCGACGGGAAGACCGCGCCGTGCAGCTTCGCTGGGCCCGCCGACGACGCCGAGCTCGAACGCTGGCGCGCCTACGCGGCCGCGCCCCTCGAACCATGTGCATCCTGCACGCTTCGCCCCGTGTGCAAGGGTGGCTGCAAGGTCGTCTCACGCTTCGTGGACGACGTGCACGGCCCCGATCCCGAATGCCCTCGCGTGCGCGCGTATCGCCGCAGCTGACGATTCCGTCAGGAGTCGTTTCGCTCCGCTGCGCTTCGCTCCACGTTCAGAGCACGATCGGCTCGGGCGACAGCTCGACGCCGAACCGCGCGCGGACGGCGCCTTGGATCTCGCGCGCCAGGTCCATGAGCTCCGCCGACGTGGCGCCGCCGCGGTTCACCAGCGCCAGGGCGTGCTTTTTGGAGATGCCGACGCGGCCCCGCGTGGTGCCCTTCGCGAAGCCGGCGCGCTCGATGAGCCACGCGGCGCTCACCTTGGTCTTGCCCTCCGGCGCAGAGAAGCATGGCACGACCGACGCCCCCTCGCGCGCGCGCAGGTCCGCGAGCGCCGCGTCGTCGAGGATCGGGTTCGTGAAGAAGGAGCCGGCGCTTTTGCTCTCCGGATCGTCCGCGTCGACGACCATTCCCTTGCCGCGTCGCAGCGCGATGACCGTGCGGCGTACTTCCACAAGAGGTGCCTGCCCTCCGTCTGCGACGCCGAGGGCGCGAGAGAGCTCGGCATAACGGATCGGCGCGCTCTCCTTGCCGATCGGAAAGCGGAACCGCACTTCGAGGATCACGTGGCGCGCGCTGCCCTTGAAGACGCTCGCGCGGTACGAAAACTTGCAGGCTTCGCGATCGAACGTCACGACCTCGCGCGTCTCGCGATCGTACGCGCGCACGAGGACGAGCGTGTCGCCTACCTCTTGTCCGTACGCGCCGACGTTCTGCATCGGCGTCGCGCCGACCTGCCCAGGGATGCCGCTGAGGCACTCGACGCCGACGAGCCCCTCGCCGACCATCTGCGCCACGAAGTCGTCCCAGACGGCGCCCGCGAACGCCGACACGATCGCCTGGTCCTCGTGACGACGGATCTTCACCTCGCGCATGCCGAGCGCCACGACGAGGCCGTCCCAACCGGCGTCGCTCACGACGAGGTTGCTACCGCCCCCGAGCACGAGGACGCGCTCGCCACCCTTCGCCGCGCCATCGAGCGCGTCCGTGAGCTCGCCGACGCTTTCGACCGTCACGAGGCGCTTCGCGGCGCCGCCGAGCCAGAGCGTCGTCCGCGGCGCCAAGGGGACATCGTGCTCGACGTGCATCTCCCCTCGGTTAAATGGGATGCTGCGCCCGATTGCAAGCGCTCCCCATCGATCCGCTGCTTCCCGAGGTCATTGCGTCCCTGCGCGCGCACCAGAGCCTCGTGCTCGAGGCGCCGCCCGGCGCGGGAAAGACGACGCGTGTGCCGCGCGCGATGCTCGACGCCGGGCTCGCCGGCGATCACGGAGAAATTCTCGTGCTCGAGCCTCGTCGGCTGGCGGCGCGCCTTGCCGCCCGACGCGTAGCAGAGGAGCTGGGCGAGGAGCTCGGCGGCACCGTCGGCTACCAGGTGCGCTTCGAGGACGTCTCGAGCAAACGCACGCGCATCCGCTTCGTCACCGAGGGGATCGTCACGCGCAAGCTCGTCGCCGATCCGGAGCTGCGCGGCGTGGCGTGCGTCGTCGTCGACGAGTTCCACGAGCGGCACCTCCACGGCGACATCGCGCTCGCGTGGCTGAAGCGCCTCCAGGCGCGCCGGCCGCTCTCGCTGGTCGTCATGAGCGCCACGCTCGACGCCGCGCCGGTCGCCGCGTACCTGGGCTGCCCGCAGCTGCGCGCCGAAGGGCGACGGTTCGACGTGCGCCTCGAGCATCTGCCGTCCGCCGAGGACAGGCCACTCGAGTCGCTCGTCGCGTCCGCGGTGCGTGCGCTCATCAAAGACGGGCTCGATGGGCACGTGCTCGTGTTCCTGCCAGGTGCGGCGGAGATCCGGCGCGCGAAGGAGGCGCTCGAGAAGCTCGCCGCCGAGAACGATCTGCTGCTTCTGCCCCTCCACGGTGACTTGCCGCCCGCCGAGCAAGACCGCGCCGTGAGGCCCAGCGAGAAGCGCAAGATCTTGCTCTCCACGAACGTCGCCGAGTCGAGCGTCACGATCGAGGGCGTCGCCGCCGTGATCGACTCGGGCCTCGCGCGCGTGGCGCGGCACTCGCCGTGGTCGGGGTTGCCCGAGCTGCGCGTCGAGAAGGTGAGCCGCGCCTCGGCGACGCAGCGCGCAGGCCGCGCCGGGCGTACGCGTGAGGGACGGTGTCTTCGCCTCTACACGAAGGCGGATCTCGACGCGCGCGCCGAGCACGACGCGCCCGAGATCCGCCGCGCCGATCTCGCGCAGACCGCGCTCGAGCTCGCCGCCGCGGACGCGCGCGATCTGTCGTGGCTCGAGGCGCCGCCCGAGGAAGCGTGGCGCGCCGCCCAAGAGCTCTTGCTCCGCCTCGGCGCCGTCGACGCGAAGGGTGAGATCACGCCGCGCGGCACGCGGATGCTGACCTTCCCGCTCCATCCGCGCCAGGCGCGCCTCGTCGTCGAAGGCGAAGCGCGCGGCATCGCGGAAGACGCGTGCGTCGTCGCGGCCCTCGTCGCCGAGCGGGAAATTCGGCTCTCCCAGAAGACGTCGTTCGGCGATCGCGGCCGGAAGGACGACACGCCGACCGAGGACAGCGACGTGGTCGCGATGCTCGACGCGTTCCGCGAGGCGGAGGCGAGCGGCTTCTCGCACCACGCGCTCCGTGCGATTGGCCTCGACGCCGGCGCCGTGCACGCCGTCGATCGCGCGCAGAAGCAGCTCACGCGACTCGTGTCACGCGCGAGCCGGAACGTGAAGGGGCCGCCCTCCGTGGACGCCGCCCTCGGCATGTGCGTCCTCGCCGGCTACCCCGATCGCGTCGCGAAGCGGCGCAAATTCGGCTCGCGCGATCTCGCCCTCGCGCAGGGCGGCATGGCGGAGCTCGCCGAGCGCAGCCAGGTGCGGAAGGCGGAGCTCATGGTGTGCGTCGACGCCGACGGCGCCCGCAGCCCGCCGCTCGTCCGCGTCGCGAGCGGCATCGAGCCCGAGTGGCTCCTCGAGCTCTTCGAGGATCGCATCCGCGAGACCACCGAGGTCACCTGGAACGCGCAGGCCGAGCGCGTCCTTGCCAAGAGCCGCATGCTCTACGACGGCATCGTGCTCACCGAGTCGGACGCCTCGGGGGTCGACGACGCCGCCGTCGCACGCGCGCTCGCCGACAAGGCCCTCGCGAAGGGAGCCCGCGCCTTCGCGCCAGAAGGCGAGCTCGATCGCTGGCTCGCCCGCGCCCGCTTCGCCGCCTCCGTCGACGCCGCGGTCCCTTCACCTAGCGACGACGACGTCCGCGCGGCCATGATCGACGCCTGCGAAGGCAAGCGCAGCTTCGCCGAGCTCGCCCAAGTGTCGCTCCTCGATTTGCTACGCGCGCGCTTTTCCATGCATCTTGCACGCATCGATCAGCTGGCCCCCGAGCGCCTTCCGCTGGCGAGCGGCCGCAACGCGAAGATCGAGTACGCGGACGGCAAGCCGCGCGTCGAGTCGTACCTCCAGGACTTCTTCGGGATGAAAGAAAGCCCGAAGGTCGGCGGCGGCCGCGTGCCGCTGGTCGTGCACCTCCTGTCGCCCAACAAGCGCGCGGTGCAGGTGACGCAGGATCTCGCGGGATTCTGGGAGCGGCACTACCCGGCGATCAAGAAAGAGCTCGCAAGAAAGTACCCGCGCCACGCCTGGCCGGAGGATCCGCACGTTGCGATCCCCATGCGGTTCGGGCGGCGCGGGTAGGTCGCGCGCTACGTCATCCGATCAGCGAAGCACTTCGACATCGGCGAGCGGCGTCGTGCCATCGGCGGTGCCGCCGAAGACGTAGAAGTACCTGTCGAGGATTGGAAAGACCCCCGCCGCCGCCACCGAGGTTCGCGGCCGAATCATCACGGGGACCGATTGGACCCAGGCGCCCTTCGAGTAGTCGAAGGTCGCCGTCTTCAGCCCGAACGAGTAAAGGTAGCCGTAAGCGTCCGCAAGAATCGACTGGCTCATGAAGGGGTCCGAGACGGTCGACGACCACCCGCTGCCCGGCTTGAAGGCCTCGAAAACGCCACCACCGAGGACGTAGAGCGCGCCGTTCGAGTTGGCGACGCCGAGTGGCGCCGTGCCACGCGCGACCGGCATGTCGCTCACAGCCCACGCGGTACCTCCGGGCGTGAGCACTTGCATCCGGTCCCGGCCGAACGCGTAGATGTTGCCGTCGGGCCCCATCGACGCCGCGATGCGAACGGCGCTGGCGGCGAGCGGAACACCCGTGCTCCATGTGTTCGTGCTCGGCGTATAGATCTCGACGGTCGGGAGGGCGGTTTCTCCGAAGCCGCCGCCGATCGCGTAGATTCGCCCGTCGGCGCCGGTGGCCGCGCCCAGGAACGTGCGCGCGGTCGGCATGTTCGGGAGCTTCGTCCAGGTGTCGTCGGACGGCGTGTACGCTTCGGCCGTCGCGAGCGGTTGGCCGCCCGCACCGAAACCGCCGAGGACGTAGATACGCGTGTCGTTGCCCACGGTCGCCGCGACGCCCGCGCGCGCGGTCGGCATTGGCGCGCGCGACACCCAGCCGGCGTGGGGACAAGTGATGATCACGTTGGCCACATCCGCGTTCGTCACGGTTCCGGTGGCGTTCGTGATCGAGCAGTTCAATCCCGAGCCCGACGACACCGCAGTGCTCAACGAATATTTCGCGCCGCTGAGGATGCGTGCGGTGCTCGTGAAGGGTCCGGCCGTGACCAGCGACACGGGAAGCTGCACGCCGCCATTGAGAAGATGGAGGCCGGCCGGCGGATCACCGACGACGGTTCCGCCCAGCGTGAAAGTGGTGGTGTCGCACGATATGCCGATGCTCGTGACACTTGCGTTCGTCACGGTGCCGGAGCCATTCGTCACGGTGCATACCTGCACCGGGCTGGACGGCTGCGTCTTGATCGTCACGGAGTACGGCGTACCGCTTGCTTGGGGGGAAAATGCGAACGAGCCGTTTGCCGTCACGGTGAGATCGCTGTGCCCTTCGTTCTGAAGGACGAGGGCACCGCCGAGACCGGTGACCGTGCCGCCCGCCGTGTACGAGTTCGTCCCGCAATTGACGACGACGCTCGTGACGTCGACGTTGCCGCTCGTCCCCGATCCTCCAGAGACCGTGCACGTCTGCACCGGCCCCCACGGCTGGCTCTTCACCTTGACGTCGAACGGTGCACCGCTTGCGATCGGCGTCGGAAACGTGAAGGCGCCATTTTTGGAGATCGAGAGGTCGTCACCCCCCTCGTTCTGAAGCGCGAGGCCCTGCCCCGCGAGGCCGACGACCTGTCCGCCGACCTTGAGTGCCGCGACGGAGCACGTGACGGTGACGTCGGTAACGTTGCCGCTTCCCATCGTCCCGTTGCCGTTGGCGACCGAGCAAATTTGCGCGGGACTCGAAGGTCGAGCGCGCACGCTTACGGCGTAAGCGTCACCCGTGGAGATGCGCGACGCGAAGGTGAATGCACCGTCGGCCGCGACCGCGAGCGATTCGCTGCCATTGTTCCGCAGTACGAGCCCAGTTCCGAGCAGCCCCTTCAGCGTGCCACCCACGGTGAACGCGCCAACCGGGCCTGATGCGTCGTTCGGCGGCGCGGACGAGTCGGCCGAATCGCCGAGCGGATGCCACGCGTCTTGCGTGGACGGCCCTGCGTCGACGACCTCAGCGTCGGGACCTCCGGCGGAATCGTCACCGCCGGTGCACCCGGCGACGACGCCGAGGAGCGAGAGGAACAGCGAAAGAGAGCCTACGTTTCGAAGTGAGAACGTCATGAGACCTCCGTTGAGGCCCCATCGGCACGGGTGTGGGGAAGTTGCGGGGAAAGTGCCTAGCTCAACGGCGCCCCCAACGAGGGCGCGCTTTGCGCGAGTGCGCAGAGCGCACCCTCGGAAGAAGCCTAGGGCTTGGGCATCGGCGAGGGCGGCGCGTCCTTCGGGATGTCCTTCTTCGGCGTCGGCGCGGCGCCGGCCGGGATCGGCTTCGTCGCTGGCGGCGCGGCCACGGTGCCGCCGCCGGGCTTTCGCACCTCTTCGTGCGTCGTCGAGTCCTGCGTCTCGATGTGGAACTCGACGCGGCGGTTGATGGCGCGGCCGACCTCGTTGTCGTTCGGTGCGATCGGGTGCTCCTTGCCCATGCCCTTCGCGTCGATGCGCGCCTTGTCGACGCCGTGCGCGACGAGCCACGTGGCAACCGCCTGCGCGCGCTGCTGCGACAGCACCTGATTGAACGCCGCCGTGCCGACGCCGTCGGTGTGCCCCTCGACGCGCACGTGCTTGATTTCCTGGTGGTCGTTCATCACTTTGGCGACCTCGGTCAGGAGCGAGTCGCTCTCCTTCTTGATGACGGCCTTGTTGAAGTCGAACTTCGGCTGCTCCAGGATCTGGATCTGCGCGTTCTTGATGAAGACGCGGGGGCAGCCGCTCGTCTTCGGATCGTCGCTCTTGGGGCCCGGCGTGTCGGGGCAGGCGTCGACGTCGTTGGGGATGCCGTCCTTGTCGCGATCGAGATCGGGCGGGCAGCCGTTCGTCTTCGGATCGTCGGTCTGGATGCCGGGGACGTCCGGGCACGCGTCGACCGCGTCGTAGATGCCGTCCTTGTCGCGATCGCTCGGGCAGCCGTTCGTCTTCGGATCGTCGGTGCGGACGCCGGGGACGTCGGGGCACGCGTCTTCGCTGTCGATGATGCCGTCGCCGTCGCGATCGGGCGGAGGAGGAGGCGGAGGGGGCGGAGGCGGAGGGGGCGGAGGCTCGACGGGCGGGGCCGGCGGGACGAACGCCGGTGCGTACTCGAACGACGCGAGGCCGCGGAAGACCGCGGTGCCTGCCGTAGGAGAGAGGCCCGGTCCGGCGCCGAGGCCCATGCGAAAGTCGCCGGCGGTGTAGTGCATGCCGAAGAGGAGCGCGAGCGGCGTCGTGCGCGTCGCGAAGATTGCCTCGGAGTCGGCGATGACGGTGCTGCCCCAGAGCTCGGGCCCGAGGACGAGCTTCTTGTCGGCTACGCGCACACCGGCGGCGGCGCCAAAGGTGAGCTCGCTGCCGGTGGGGTGGCCCAGGAAGGCGTGGTTGTTCGCGCGGTACACGACGCCGACCGTGGTCGAGTAGACGAACGCGCCGATATCGCCGGCGGCGGCCACCTGCGGACCGACGCGGACGGCGTCATCGCCGAGGTAGCTCGCGGCGTCGCCGGTGGGGAGCCACACGCGGCCGCCAATCGCGAGCGTGAAGGCATCGCCGTACTCGCCGACGAGCCGGAGATCTGCGCCGAAGCGGAGATCGCCGACGCCGCCGCTGGTGGCACCGATCACGCGCTGCCCCGCGACGACGCCGCCAGTGAGCGAGCCGTCTTGCGTGAGGAGGAGCGGAAGGCTGACGCCGATGCGAATGCGCGATCCCAAGACGATCGAGCCGCCGACGTGCAAGAAGAGCTGGTCGGTGATGATGCTCGTGTTCTCGGAGCCGTCACGGTTCACGAGCACGTACGGCTTGTACCCGTAGTCGAGCACCATCCCGAGGGCGGGGCGGAGGTTGCCGCGGAGATCGAGCGTGTCGTTCGCGAACCACTCGCTTCCGCGCTCGGACGGCTCGAAGCGGTTGAGCGCGAAGCCAGGAGCGTTCTGCGCGCGCGCGCTCCCCTCCGATGCGCAGAGCGCCGCGCCCGCCGCGGTGCAGAGGGCCAGTGCCTGGAGCGAGCGAGCATGTAAGGAACGACGTTTCATGAATTCTCCTGAAGACCGCCGCGTGGCGAGAGAGAGATTGCGTACGCGCGCCTCACTGGCACGTCGCCGCGGAGAGCTGATTTCCATCGAGGGTCACGGCGCCGTTTCGCGCGAGCGCGCGTCCGGGCAAGAGCGTCGCGCCGGTGACGAGCGTGACGCTGGTGAGCGCGACGACGTTTCCTTTGAACACGGTTCCGGTCCCCAGGGTCGCCGAGCTTCCGACTTGCCAGTAGACGTTGCAGGCCGAGCCGCCGTTGATGACCGTGACCGTCGACGAGGTCGCCGTCGTCAGGGTGCTTCCGACCTGAATGACCCAGACCGCGTTTGGATTGAGCTGCGCGTCGAGGACCAGCGCGCCGGTGAGGCCCGCGGACGTGCCGGGGTAGCAGTACACACCGGGCGCGAGCGTCCGGCCGCCGAGATCGCCGCTCAACGTGGTGCCGCAGGCCATGCCGGCGAGCGTGTTGTACGCGGTGGTGAGATCGGCCTGACCTTGCGCCGCGACGGGGCCGCCGGCGTAAACGGTGCCGACGGGCTGACCGGGCGGAAGCGTCATGATCGAGGTTCCGGGGCTGACGCCCACGTCGCCAACGATCGTAGTGCCCGGCGTGGCGGAGATGGTGATGGTCGATCCGGCGAGGATGGCGAACTTCGTCGCGCTTGAGAGGATCGGAGCCGCGGCGTCGCCGGCGTCGGCGTCGGAGGCGGCATCGGACGCGGAGTCGGCGTCGGAAGCGGAGTCGGACGTGGCGTCCGCGTCAGAAGCGGAGTCAGACGTGGCGTCTGCATCGGAAGCGGAGTCAGACGTGGCGTCTGCATCGGCGCCGGCATCGGCGTCGAGAGCTCCGGCGTCGGCGTCGCGCACGGCGGCGTCCGCGGCGTCGGGGCGAGAGGTGTCGTTCTGGACATCGGGAACATCGACGTCGGTGGTGCCGTCACGCGTGGCGTCGGGGCCGCGCCCGTCGGGGAGCGTGCCGTCCGCCGTGGCGTCGGGCTGGGGCGCGGCATCGGGATCGTCGACGACGTCGGTTCCGCCGCAAGCTGCCGTGAGAAACGCGGCATAAGAAACGAGGGTCAGCCCCACCGCGAAGCGCGGGAGGCGAAGGGATCGACGCATGAGCGCTACTCCAATTCTTTTTTCTCGCCAGGCTCGTGTAGCGGCGATCGGGGGAGCCCTACGCAAGATCTCAGCCGCTCGCAACGACACGGAACCTGGCGCATGCAACGAGGCGTTCGTGCGCCGAGTGAGGCGGTTACGTCGACATTCCCGCCGCGCGCAGAGCGACGACCGATCGAACGGCGCGACGTCGATTTATGCATGTATAATGCACGTATTCCGACCCGTTTGACGTGACCCCTCGAGCCCTACCCGGTGCGCGAGCGCCGGTCGCGAGAGTCGCGGCGCCGCGATGAAACTGGAGCCCGGCGTCGGAGCCATGAGGAGAAGGAGAAGGGCTGCCCCACCCCGGCGCCGCTACGCGTCGCCGACCCGCCCCAAATCGCGTGCTCAGCGACGTGCGTGCACAATGCACGCATCACACGCGACCCGCACGTCGCTTCCGCGCGCTCAGGGGCGGGTTCCACTTCGCGCGAGTGCTCTCACGGCGCGTGAGTCAGAACCCGATGACGGCCTTCGCGACGCCAGCGGTGCCGGAACCGCCCACGACTCCCGCAATACCGCCGTTGCCATTCGTCGTTGCGGCGGCGCCGAGCCCGCGGCCACCGCCGAGTGGACCCGGAGTTCCTAGAGTGACAGCGGGCAACGTGTCGGCCGATGTTTCGGAGCGCCGTCGATCGTCGGTGCGGTGCCGCGATACGCAATGCCGAAAGACAGCCCGCCGCCGCCGCTGCCGCCACCGCCGTTGCCGCCATCGCCACCCCTGGATTACGGGATGAGCACCTTCGGCTGTGTGACGCCGTCCGCGCCGGCGAGCCCCGCTGCACCGGTCGAGGCCTGGGTGTCGCCGAGATTTTGGAATCCACCAAGGCCGCCGCCACCGCCTGCGCCCGCGTCGCCCTTGAGGCCGGGAGTCAAAGCCGCCGCGGTCGCGCCGTCAACGGTCGGCTCCGTGCCGTGGTACGCGATCGCGGCGGAGATTCCCCCAGCGCCACCGCCGCCGCCACCGCCGCCCGGCCCGTTACCGCCGATGCCTCCACCGCATGCCCCGGTTCCTCGTCCTGCGCCGGCTTGACCCGGCTGGCCTGTGCCACCCTTCGCACCAACGCCTGCGTTGCCAGCCTTAAGCGTGCTTTGCAGTAAGGTAACGGTTGCCGAGGCCACGGACTGGTACACGAGCAGCGCGAAGCTCGATCCGCCGGTCGTACCGGCCTTGCCACCGCTCCCGCCGCAACCGCCACAGCCGCCACCGCCGCCGCCGCCAGCGCCATCTCCGCCGCCGCCGCCGCCGCCCGACGCAGGCCGGCCGGTGACCCCCGCCTGGCCGATCACCGTCGATGCCTTCCATCCGTTCGCATCAAGTGTGCCGCTCGAGGCCGCACCAGCGGATTGGCCGCCGATTGTGCCGTTCGGTCCCGACGTACCCGGTGAGCAGCCCGAGTTTCCGCCGGAAGCGTACCCGGCGTCGGGGGAGGAGAACCCTGGCAAGCCTCCGCCGTTCTTCCCGCCACCCGCGCCGCCATGCGACGTCGTCAGGTCATTGCAAGAGCAGTCCACCTGCGCGCCGCCATTGTTCGTGTCGCCACTCTTCCCCGCCGTCGGAGTCCCAGCCCAATTCGGGCCCGCGATTCCATCGGGTCCGGCCTGGCCCGCGATTCCGTCATGGGCGACCATTGCGACGCGCTTGAACGTCACCTTCGCGTTCGACGCGAACACCGCGATCGCCGAGTCACCGGACACCGCGATGTCCGCGCTGCCCTCCACTTGAACGTCCTCAATCGTGACGCCATTCGCGGTGCCCACGATCTTGAGGGCAACCCCCTTCGCCGGATCTACCTTGCTCAAGGTCGCCGCGCCGGTGGTTCCCGTGTACGGCCAGCCGGACTTCGTGCAGTCCCAGCCGCCGTAGATCCCGAGGCCGTCGTTCGCCGCCGTCACGCTGATCTGCTCTTTGAAGTCGCCCGCGGTCGCGCAGACGTAGATGCGCGGATGCTTCGCGTCCGTCTTCGTGAGGGCCGTCGCGATCGTCTGCACGGGCGCAGCCATCGTCCCCGCAGCAGAGTCGCTCCCCTTCGGTGACACGAAAATGCCGTAGTCGTCGGTGACGCACGGCGGCGAGTCCTTCGGGTCCTTGCCCGGCTCGCATCCGGGCGGAGCTGTATCCGGCAGTGCGTCGAGCCCGCCGTCGTTGCTCCCGTCGTCGCTCCCGTCTGTTCCGATCGGCGAATCCGGCTTCACCGTCGCGTCCCCATCGGGTCCGCCGCCGTCGCCCGGCGTCGCGCCGCCGCACGTGCCGCTGAACTCGCACAAGTCGTCCGAGCTCGACCCGCACGCCACCAAGGCCGCGCCCGCCCCGGCCGCCATCGCCGCCATCACGAAGATTCGTCGCATCGTCATGCCCTCAGAACCGACCGACCCACTGCAACGACATCCCGCCCGCGGTCACCGCGGGAACGAGCCGACTCCCCTTTTGCGGCGCGCCCTTTTCGTTCGGCCACAAGAACGCCGTCGCCACGGCGCCCGCCGCGAGCGCCCCACCGACACCAAACATGACCACCGACAACGTGCGATCCGAGTCGTAGGTGCTCTTCTTGTCGGCGAGCTGCGAGCACGCCCCGGCGTTCGGATTCGCGGGGCAGTTGAGGCCCGGGTTCGCCGCCGCGATCGCCTGCGCGTCCGTCTGCGCCGAGTCCTGCCCGAGCTTGAGCACCACGCCACCCACGATCGCACCCGCTGCCGCCACGCCGAGCGAGATCACCGTGACCGTCTTCCCCGTGCTCCACCCGCCGCCCGTGTCCGCCGCCGGCGCCGGCCCATCCCCATTCGCGCGCGCCTGCTGACC
>JBBRLQ010000052.1:0-31317 GCA_038231275.1 Polyangiales bacterium | reverse complement strand
CGTGCGCGTACTGGATGGGAGCGGGCATGAGCTCCGGAGTCTCGTCGACCGCGAAGCCGTGATGGAGCTCGTCATCGAGAAGGTGATCCCGAAGAAGCTCATCGACAAGAACACCAAGTTCCACGTGAACCCCACCGGCCGCTTCGTCATCGGCGGCCCGATGGGCGACTGCGGGCTCACCGGCCGCAAGATCATCGTCGACACCTACGGCGGCATGGGCCGGCACGGCGGCGGCGCGTTCAGCGGCAAGGACCCGAGCAAGGTCGACCGCAGCGCCTGCTACTACGCGCGCTTCGTCGCCAAGAACGTCGTCGCGGCCGGCATCGCCAAGCGCTGCGAGGTCCAGGTCGCCTACGCGATCGGCGTCGCGCAGCCCGTCGGCGTGCACGTCAACACGTTCGGCACTGGCAAGGTCTCCGACGAGAAGCTTGCAAAGTACATCCTCGAGCACTTCGACATGCGCCCCAAGGCGCTCATCGACGAGCTCAACCTCCTCACGCCGACGTACAAGGCGACGGCCTCGTACGGCCACTTCGGCCGCTCCGAGTTCACCTGGGAGAAGACGAACCGCGCGGCCGTCATGGCGGCGGATCTCCTCGGCGGCAAGGTGAAGGGCAAGCTCCTCGCGTCCGAGAACGGCCACGGCGAGAAGAAGAAGGACAAGAAGAAGGACAAGAAGGACAAGAAGAAGGACAAGTCCCTCTCCGCGTCCTGGTGATCCGTTTCTTGGAGTGACGTGAGGCGCGTGGCGCGGTCAACGACCGGGTCGCGCCTTCACCCCAGGAGCGTTTCGCTCCGCTGCGCTTCGCTCCACTCAGAGCATCCCCTTGAACTTCTCGATCGAGATCTTGTCGAGCCGGATGAACTCCGCCGCCTGGGTCGCCTGATCGGCGAGCACCTTCGCGGCGGCGCGGCGCTGGGTCGCGAACTCCTTGTCGTGCGATGCGCTGCTCTCGAGCGCCGTCGCGATGAGCTCGAGCTGCGAGCGGAGCGGATCGTTCGCGGGCATCTTCGCGAGGAGCTCGCGGTACTCCTTCGCCTTCGCGGTGAAGGCGGCGGCGGAGCGATCGCGAATCGCAGCGTGGGCCTCCAGCTCTTTGGCCTCACGGGTGTCGAAGTTCATGGTCCGCTCGAGCTCGGCGACGCGCGCCTCGAGGATGCGGATGGTGGTCCGGATGAGCTCCTTCGCCTTGTCGCGGTGGTGCTCGCCCGACTCCGGCTTGTTGTCGCCGGCGAGGGCGGGCGAAGCGGTCGAGAGGAGCGAAAAACCCGAGAACCCGATGATGGCGACGAGCCGAGAAAATCGCATGTTTCTCCTCCGGAGCGGTATCGCCCCACGACAACCTCGTCAGACGGGCAGGTCAAGCGTCTATTCAAGGCTCGCCAGGAGCAGCGACCGGCCGCGGGTGCCGTGTCGCGTCATCTCCCACCCATTACTCCCCAGTTAAGCGGCGCTCTGCGTGGGTTCGACCTCGGTGTAGTCTAACGTTCGGATGTCCGACGACGACGAGGACCTCGCTCGGGCTGCGCTGGCCCCCGGGACCGTCATCAAGGGAAGGTGGCGGATCGACGGCGTCCTGGGCGTCGGCGGGATGGCCTCGGTCTACGCGGCGACCCACCGCAACGGCAACCGCGTCGCCGTCAAGGTCCTGCACCGCGAGATGTCGCTCGACAGCGGGATACGCAAGCGCTTCCTGCGCGAGGGCTACGCGTCGAACGCCATCGCGCATCCCGGCGTCGTCCGCGTGCACGACGACGACGTGACCGACGACGGCGCGGTCTTCTTCACGATGGACCTGCTCGAGGGCGAGTCGCTCGAAGGGCGCGCCAAGCGAATTGGCTACAAGTTCCAGGCGACCGAGATCTTGTCCACGATGCACGCGGTGCTCGACATCCTCTCCGCCGCGCACGAGAAGGGCATCGTCCATCGCGATATCAAGCCGGCGAACATCTTCCTCGCGAGCGACGGCTGCGTGAAGTTGCTCGACTTCGGCGTCGCGCAGATCCGCAACGCGCCCGAGCTCGCGTCGCTGGCCACGCACGCGGGGGCGATGCTGGGGACACCGGCGTTCATGGCCCCCGAGCAAGCGCTGGGCAAGACGGCGCTCGTCGACGCGCGGACGGACATCTGGGCGGTCGGCGCGACGATGTATTACCTGCTCACCAGCCAGGCGGTGCACCAGGCGTCGACGCTGAACGAGCAGCTCGTCTTCGCCGCGACGAAGCCGGCGAAGTCTCTCTCGGAGGTGGCGCCCACGGTGCCGAAGCCGGTCGCCGAGCTCGTCGCGCGCGCGCTCGCGTTCGAGCGGGAGGCGCGCTTCCAGAGCGCGCGGTCGATGCAGGAGGCGATCGCGCGCATTCCCGCCGAGATCGCGTCGATGGTGACGTACCCGAACGCCGCGGGGTCCTCGCCGACGTCGACGCCGTCGATCGCGGCGATCGCGTCGGCGCGGACGCTTCACGCGACGGCGGGATCGGTCTCGTCGGCCTCGAACGAGGTCGAGTCGCCGCCGAGCCTGCCGCTCCGCCGGCGTGCGCCGCTGTACATCGCGGCCGCGGCGCTGGTGGCGGTCATCGCCGTCGTCGCCGTCGTCGCCCAGACCGCGGGCGCGTCGGGCGGCAAAGGCCGTAACGTGCCGCCGCCAATCGCCGTGATCCCGCCGCCGCCCGAGACCGTCCCGGAGGTCGCGCTGCCTCCTCCGACGTCGACGACCGCGCCGACCGCCCCGAGCGGCGCGCCCTCCCACGTGGTGATCACGCGCCCGCAACCTCCTCCGTCGGCGAGCCGCATGACGAGCCCCACGCCGCATCCGCCGCCTTCGTCGAGCAACTGGCTCGACCAGCGATGAGGTAACGTGGTGGTGATGCGCGCACGCTGGCTCGTTCCATTCGCGGTCCTCGCGACATCGCTCGCCCCGGCGACGGCGTACGCGGAGCCGACGAACCGCGAGAAGGCCGACGCGCTCTTCAAGGACGGGCGCACGGCGTCGCAGGCGGGGGACTACGCGACGGCGTGCGCGAAATTCGCGGACAGCCAGGCGCTCGATCCGTCCATCGGCACGCAACTGAACCTCGGTGACTGCTCGGAGCACCTCGGAAAGTTCGTGGTCGCGCGCGCGTATTTCCGCGACGCGATCATCAAGCTCGATCCGAGCGACGCCCGCGTCATGCAGGCGCGCGAGCGGCTCAAGGTGCTCGAGCCGCGCATGCCGAAGCTGACGGTGACGCTCGCGTCGTCGGCGCCGGCGGGGACGGTCGTGAAGTGCGACGGCCGCGCGCTCGCCGAGGCGGAGCTCGGTGTTCCGGTGCCGACCGATCCGGGCGAGCACTCGTGCGTCGCGGTGGCGGCGGGCCGCGCGGAGAGCCCGCAGACCATCACGTTGAAGGAGGCGGGGCAGGGCACCCTCGAGGTCGCGCCCGGTGATCCGCTGCCGGGTCCGGGTCCCGGCGCGCGTCCGACACCCACCATCCTGGCGGGCGGAAATTCGAAGCGAACCATCGGCCTCATCGTCGGAGGCGTCGGCGTCGCGGGGCTCGCGCTCGCTGGCGTCTCGGGCCTCGTGCTCCTCGGCGAGAAGAGCGCCGTCGACAGCGGCTGTCAGGGCAAGACCAACTGCAACGCCGACGCGCAGTCGGCCATCTCTGCAAACAAGACCTGGCTGCCGGTCAACACGGTCGCGTGGATCGTCGGCATCGCGGGCGTCGGCGTCGGCGCCTTCTTGGTGCTCACGAGCGGCAAGGACGGCGCGCCGGCCGCGCGCGTGGGGGCGACGCTGCTTCCGGGTGGTGGCGGCGCGTCGGCGCAGGTGACGTTCTGATGCGCGGCGCGCGCTTCTTCGTGATCGCGGCGGCCCTCGCGGCGCCGAGCGGCTGCGCGCTGGTCGGGTTCGATCTCGGCGACTACGGCGGCGGCGGCGACGTTGGCGCCGACGGCAGCGACTCGAGCGACGTCACGGTGCACGATGGGCCCGGACCCGACGGACAGGAGGGCTCGGTCGGCAACGACGCCGAGGGCGGCGTGATCACCGACGCGCCGGTCGACGACGTGATCACGATCGACGGCGGGCGCGACGCCGACGCCGGCAAGGACGCCCTCGTCGACACCGGCATCGACGCGCCGATCGACACCGGCATCGACGCGGGCAAGGACGCGGGCACCGACAGCGCGCTCCCGCCGTGCACGCCCGGCGCCACGTCGAAGCGCATCTTCGTGTCGAGCGCGACGTACACCCTCGCGGGCGTCGGCAGCCTCACGAACGCCGACATGAACTGCGGGACCCTCGCGGCCAACGCCGGCGTCTTCGAGCCGAACTTCCGCGCGTGGCTCAGCGACGAGACGACGTCCGCCGGATCGCGGATCACGCACGACCCCACGAACACGTACTACACGATGGACGGCACCACCCTCGTCGCCTGCAACTGGGCGGAGCTCACGAGCACGCCCCATCGCCACGCCATCGATCGCGACGAGAACAAGACGATTATCCCGACCTCGCCCGGCTGCGGCGGCAACGTCGATCGCGCGGTGTGGACCGGCACGAACCCCGACGGAACGATCGCCTCCGGCAAGACGTGCACGAGCTGGACGTCGGCGGCGGGAGGCGCGCTCATGGGCCTCGCGCGGGGCATCGACGCCACCTGGACATCGGGGTGCTCCGGGGCGTTGTGCGGCGGAAGCGCTGCGATTTACTGCGTGGAGCAGTGAGGCAGGTCACCAGCCTAGCCAGTCGGGACTGAGCTGGATCGAAATCGGTTGGCCTACGACCTCGAGCGCGCCGGCCGCGCCGAGGCGGTAGACACGCGCGGCGCCTTGCGGGCGATGATCGGTCTTCGAGTAGCTGAGCGCCGCGAAGCCATCGACAGGCTGATCGCGAAATCGTTCGAACGCGTCGCGGACGCTCGCGCCGGTCACAGGTTGCCCGGCGTCGATCGCGCTCGCGACCGCCAAGCGCCACGCGGCGGCCGTCACGTAGCCGGCCACGTAGTCGACGGTGCGGTGAAGCGCGGAATCTTCGCCGTCGACCGCGCGGTACTTCGCGTGCACGGTCTGAAGCGCCTGCATGCCGGTGGCCGACGGATCGCCCCACGCGGGAAACGCCTGCACGCCGAGGAACCCCACGCACGGGTCGCCGCACGCCGCGTAGAGCGCCTCGTCGAGGCCGTACGTGTTCGTGATGACCGACGCCTGGAAGCCGAGCTGCTGCTCCGCCGCGCGCAACGCCTTGCCCACCGACGCGAGCGACGCGCGCGTGTTGCCGAACCAGATCCAGTCGACGATCTCGTACGTCGGATCGACCCCTTTGTGCGCGAGCTCCTGCTGGAAAAACTGGACGACCTTGCTCTGGATGGTCGCGTCGTCGTCGGCGAGCTCGATCGTGAGATCGCGGCCGATCTGCGTTCCGCCGAGCCCTTTCAGGAAGACCTTCGCGCCGTCGACCGGATCGGCGCAGAACGCGCTCGTCGAGCAGTAGAAGAAGCCGACGCGCTTGGCGCCCTTCTGCCACGCGTGATTGACGGCGATGCGCGCGCTCGTCGTGTAGTCGGTGGCCTGGAAGAAGACGAAGGGGTAGCCCGGCGACTTCTTGGTGACGGGCACGACGGCCTCGGTGAACGAGCCGTTCAAAGAGGGCACGCCGACGTCGTGCGACGAGGGCACCGGGCTGCCGATCTCGCCGGCGTACGAGCTCGTGACGACGAGCTTCTGCTCGCCCGCCGCGCGCGGCGCGATCGCTTGGGTCATCGGCGTGCCTTGAACGAAGACGGCGGAGACGTCGGTCCACTCGGGGCGCGCGCGCCAGGCGTCGTAGGCGGCGATCGTCGTGGGCACGTCGTACTTGGTGTCGGCGACGTCGAGATCGAGCAGGCAGCCGCGGACGCCGCCCGCCTCGTTGGTCGCGCGGAGGAGATCATAGATGCCCTTGCCGGTGTCGTTTCCGACGTCGCGCGTGGGCCCCGTCATGTCGTAGAGGATGCGAACGCGGATCGTGCCGGTGCACGCGCCCGCGCCGCCGTCCGCGAGGTAGCGGCCGGTGTCGATGCCGAGGACCCCCTTGCACGCGACGTCGGCGACGACCAGCGAGCCCAGCGCGAGGGCCGCGACGGCCGTGACCACGAAACGCGCACGGCCGTTTCGCCTCAACGGAAGACCCCCGACACGGCGAGCCCGCGCGGCGGCGCGTTCGGCGACGGCGAGAGGAGGACGAGCGTGAGGCCTCCCGCGACGAGGACGCCGCCCGCCACGAACGCGACGTCGGCCGCCGTCGCGAGCCCCGCGGCCTGATCGCTCAGCGTCAGCGCGCGCGGATCGGTACACGCTTGACCGACGCACGAGCGCGCGGCGTCGTCGTTCTTCGATTTCGCGACGAGGGCGAGGACGATGCCGGCCACCAGCGCACCGACGCCGGTGGCTCCCGCGACGTACCCCCACGTTCGCATCGACGACGGTGAGCCCTTCGGCGGGGGCGGAGGCGCCGGACGCTCTTCGCCGGGCGGGCTCGGGACCATCGGCGTCGGCGCCGACAAACGATCCAGCGCGCGGCGTGCCAGGTCCGGCTCCGCGTCGGGAGACTCGACGTAGCGGCGATAGAAGATCACGGCGCGCTCGTGATCGCGGAGGCGCACTTCGTAGAGATCCGCGATGTTGAGCAAGAACCGCGCGGCCGGCGCCGCGTCGAATGCCCGCAAATACAGCTCGATCGCGTCACGGTGACGGCCCGCGGCGTTCGCCTGGTACGCCTCTTCGCCCAGCGCCTCGGCGCGATCGGCGGCCGGATCGACCGGAGCGCTGCTCGCCCCGTCGGCGTGCGCGGCCGTCGCGGCGAGGAGGATCGCGAGCGCGGAGATCGCCGCGAGTCGCGTCACGCCTTGCCCTCGCCGTCGTCGTCGACGTCCTCGGAGGGCGCGCCGTCGTCGATCTTCTTCATCAGCTGGTAGAGGTGGTTGCGGCTGAGGCCGGCCGCCGCCGCCGCGCGCTGTACGTTCCCTTTGTGGCGCTCGAGTAGCGCGCCGACGTACGCGCGGTGAAAGTCGAGCATCAGCTGGTCCTTCGCGTCGCGGTACGGGAGCGGCGACGACACGCCCGGGAACTCGGTGCCGATCGTCACCGGCTGCGACGAGGCGGGGCCGAGGTTGAAGACGAGGCCTGCGAACGTCGACGGGGGCTTGCCCGGCACCTGCGCGAGCGCGACCGCGCGCGTGAGGACATTGCGGAGCTCGCGCACGTTGCCGGGCCATCCGTAGCCGACGAGCTTGCGGAGATTGTCGCCGCCGATCGTGTCGCCGGGCGCGAGCTTCCCGTCGACGAGACGCGCGGCGAGGCCGGGGACGTCCTCGGGGCGCAGGCGAAGGGGCGGGATGCGGATCTTCACCACCTCGAGTCGGTAGAGCAGATCGCTGCGGAACCGGCCACGTCGCGCCTCGACCTCGAGATCGCGGTTCGTCGCGGCGACGACGCGCACGTCGATCTTGCGCGGCACGTCGGAGCCGACCGAGCGCACCTCGCCGGTCTCGAGCACCCGGAGGAGCTTGGGCTGCAGATCGAGCGGGAGCTCGCCGATCTCGTCGAGGCAGATGGTGCCGCCGTGCGCGCGTTGGAACGCGCCTTCGCGATCGGCCTGCGCGCCGGAGAACGCGCCCTTCTTGTGACCGAACAGCTCGCTCTCCGCGAGCTCGGCGGGGACCGCGCCGCAGTCGAACACGACGTAGGGACGCGACGCGCGCGGCGAGGCGTGGTGGATGGAGCGCGCGACGAGCTCCTTGCCGGTGCCGCTCTCGCCCTCGACGAGCATGGTCACGTCGGTGGGGGCGATGCGCTCGAGGATGGCGAAGATCTCGCGCATCGCGACCGATTCGCCGATGAGCTCGCCGAAGCTGCGCTTGCTCGACGGCATCACCTCGCGCGTGTACCAGCGCGGTTGGATCGCGACGCTGGTGCGGCCGAGCGTGACGACCGCGCCGACGGGGACCTCCGCCTCGACGAGGCGAACGCCGCCGAGGAAGGTGCCGTTGCGGCTGCCGAGATCGCGAACGATGACGCGGCCCGCGAGCTGCGAGATGGAAACGTGCCGGCGCGACACGGCGCCATCGGACAAAACGAGCCCGCACGACGCGCCCGTGCCGATCTCGAGCGCGGCCTCGAGCGGCACCTCGCGACCTTCGTCAGGCCCCGCGACGACGACGGCCTTCAAGTGGACGGGCGCCGGCGCGGCCGCCAAGGCAGCGCCGACCTCCTGCGTCTCTTTTCCGCCGCTGTCGCCGGCCATGGGGTCATTCTGCCGGCTTTGGCCGAGTTGTGCACGATCGGTTACCATCCTGAAATAGGCCGCAAACGGAGCCCATGACGACGAGCCGGTTCCAGGAAGGGGAGATCCTCCGCGGCAAATACCGCGTGAAGCGCGTGCTCGGCACCGGCGGCATGGGCGTCGTCGTGCTCGCGCGGCACTTGCGGCTCGAGCAGAACGTCGCGCTCAAGATGCTCGCGCCCGAGACCGCGGCGAAGGCCGGCGCGGTGGCGAGGTTCGCCCGCGAGGCCCGCGCGGCGGCGAAGATCCAGAGCGATCATGTCGTGCGCATCCTCGACGTCGACGAGAGCGAGACGGGGACGCCGTTCCTGGTGATGGAGTACCTGGAGGGGCGCGATCTGTCGGCGGTGCTCGCGGGAGATGGCCCGCTCGACGTGGCGCGCGCCGTCGACGTCGTGCTCCAGGCGTGCATGGGCCTCGCCGAAGCGCACGCCGTCGGGATCGTGCACCGCGATCTGAAGCCCGCGAACCTCTTCCTCGCGAGCCGGCCGGGTACGCCGGGGATCGTGAAGGTGCTCGACTTCGGGATCTCGAAGGCGCCGCGCGATGCTGCGGACGACGCGCTCGGCGTGACAGGCGCGGAGAGGGCGCTCGGGTCGCCGTCGTACATGTCACCCGAGCAGCTGAAGTCGTCGCGTGACGTCGATGCACGGACCGACGTGTGGTCGCTCGGCGTGGTACTGCACGAGCTGGTGACCGGCGCGATGCCGTTCGACGCGGACAGCGCGACGGCCCTCGGCGCGCGGATCGCGACCGAGCCGCCGACGCCGCTCACCGTCGCGCGCGCGGATGCTCCGACGGCGCTCGAGGCGATCGTGCAGCGCTGCCTCGAGAAGGATCCTGCGAAGAGGTACGCGAACGTCGCCGACCTCGCGCTGGCCCTCGCGCCGTTCGCGCCGGGCGGTGAGGCGATCGCCGAGCGCGTGAAAAACGTCCTCTTCGCGTCGCGCCCATCGTCGGGCCGGCAGCCGATCGCGGCTCCTCTGCGCGCCGACGAGCCGCGGACGATGTCGATGTCGATGGAAGCCGCGGCGACGCTGGACAAGCCGGTCGCCCTCTCGACGCCGCCGCCAAGTCCGCCGCCGCCCGCGCAGCCTGCGCCGTCGAAGCTTCGCCGCATCGCGCCGCTCGTCATCGCGGCGGTCGTCATCCTGTTTTTCGCGTGGCGAACGACGTCGACCGGGACCTCGACGTCGACCGCGACGTCGACCGCGACTCCGACCCCGACTCCGACCCCGATTCCGACCCCGACTCCGACCCCGACTCCGACTCCGACTCCGACTCCGACTCCGACTCCGGTCGCGGTCGACGCGGGGACGAGCGCGCGCCCGGTGGCACCTCCGCGGCCGCGGTCGGCGAAGCCACCGGGTGACATGGATCTCAAGTGAAGCACTCCCGCCGTTCCTTCCTCGTCCTCGCGTTTTGTCTGTGCGCGCTCGTTCTCGCGACCCCTGCGCGGGGTGACGCCGTGGTTCCTCTACCCCTCGCGGAGGCCCTCAGCGGGGACGCGCGCGCCGCGTACGATCGCGGGCGCGCGGCGTATTCGGCGGGCGACTTCACGGCCGCGCGCGACGCGTTCGGACGCGCGTTCGAGGGCTCGCGCGATCCGCGCCTTCAGTGGAACATGGCCGCGTGCGAGAGAAAGCTCGGGCACGCGGCGAAGGCGCTCACGCTCATCGATGCGTATGTCGCGTCGGGCGGCGCGCTCCTCACCAAGGTCGATCGCGACGAGGCGGCGCGTTGGCGTGCGATCCTCGAGAAGTCCGTCGCCACCGTCACCGTCACCGGAGCGCTCGCGGGCGTCGACGTGATGGTCGACGAAGAGCGCGTGGGGACGACCCCGTTCGCGGCGCCGGTCTTCGTGGACCCCGGCGCCCATCGCGTGCGCTTCGTTCGTCGCGGCTTCCGCGCCGTCGCCCGGCTCGAGCAGGTCGCCGCTGGAGCGAACGTCACCTGGACCGCCGATCTCGCGCGCATCAGCGTGCGCCTCGTCGGTGTCAGCGAACGTTCTGGTGCTTCCCCGTGATGTCGGTCTGGTCGATGTACTTCGTCGACCCGGTGACGATGAGACGGTAGGTCGGGAACGCCGCGTTGGTCGTCTTCGCGGTGACCTTCACCTTGAGCGCCTCGCCAGCCGCGACCTTGATCTGCGCGAAGTCGACGTAGTGCCCGGTGACCGTCGGCACGCCGAACATGCTGAGCTCCTCGGAGCCATCCGAATTCGAAGCGGCGATCGCGTGGCCGTCGGCGCCGCTGATGGCGAAGTCGAAGTCCGAGAGCGCGTTCTCCGGAACGAGGACCACCGTGACGAACTGCGCGTCGGCCGACGTCATCTCGAACGTGTCGGTCTCGTGGCCCGCGTTGTCGATCGAGCCCGTCACCATGAAGGAGGTGTCGTTGTCCTTCATCCGCTTCGCGAAGGCCTCCGTGTACTTCTCGACGAGCTCGTAGGTGCGCGTGTCGCCGCCGTACGGGACGTCGACGGTGCGCTTTACGGAGCTGCCGTGGCGGTACACGCCGTTGTCGTCGGCCGCGAAGCCATGCGCGCCGATAGGGCCGAGCGGGCCGAGCGGGCCGAGCGGGCCGAGCGGACCAACGGGGCCGAGCGCCGTGAAGACGCCGCCCGCCTGGAGCTGCTTGCACCAGTCGTTGATCGACGGGAGCGTCGAGAGGTACGCGTCGTCGCTCAAGGGGCCGCGCGGGCCGAGGGGGCCGCTCTCGCTGAGGGGGCCGCCGTCCTTCGTCATCTTCTTCGACCACGCGCTCCAGTCGCCGGCCGCGTTCATCCAGGCGGAGACGTTCCATGAGTTGTCACCGACCGGGCCGAGCGCGCCGAGCGGGCCCCATGCGCCGAGCGGGCCGGCGGCGCCGAGAGCGCTGTCCGGATCGAGGTACGACGCCGGCGTGTGGCCGGGGTCCGCCGTGTGGACCGCCGGGCTCACCGAGGCGAGGCTTCCGCGGAGGGCCTGCACCGAGCTCGCCGTGATCACGAGGTGGCTGCTGGTCGTCGACGCGGCCTCGTCTGCGCTCGCGGAGTCGGCCGGCGTGATCGCGCAGCCGGTAGCTCCCGCGGCGGAGAGGGAGAAGAAGAGGACGGAGACGGCGACGAAGGAACGGTTGAACATGGCAGAAGCACCTCGTGCCGGCCCTAGAGCAACCTCTTTGCCAAGTAATATTTATGAATGAAATCAAACCAATGAATGGGCGTTGTCCGATTTTTCGTACACTCGCGCGGGCCGGCTTCGGCGAATTTGTCACCTTTGTGTGGAAACGTGGGCCATTGCCGAGCGGGCTTCCACGGTGGAGCGTAGGATGGCCGGCGTGGGTCTCTCGGACACGCGCTGCGCCTCGGCGGTGCTGCTCTCTCTCGCGATCGGCGGGTGCGCAGCGGCGCGCGGCGGTCGCCCGGCGGGGACGTGTCCCCTGGGGCAGGAGACGGTCGAGGACTGTCCGTGGGGCGCGATCGGACGTGCGCTCGCGAAGGAGGCGGCGGCGGGAGGAGACGTATCCAGCGCGCTCTCCACGTACGCGCCCGAGCTCGCGGCGGCCGCCGAGGACGACGCGAGCCGCCCCGAGCTCCTCGCGCTCTGGGGGACGAGCCTCGACGTGGACGAGCTCGATCACGCGGAGATCGTCCCGCCGGCCGTCCTCGACGCGCTCCTCTCGCGCGCGCACGCGCCGGCCCGCGACGGAATGAAGATGCACGCGGGCATCGCGCACACGTACGGGTACCTGCTGAGCACGCTGCGCACGCCGTTCGGGTACAAGCGCGCGCGCTGGGTGAAGACGGACCTCGAGCTCGCGTTCTCGCTGACGAAGGGCGCGCTCGGGCCGCGGCCCGCCACGGGCACGCTCCTCGCCAATGCCACGTATTTTGCCGGGCGGATCGCGTTTCGTCGCGACGCCCGCGCGCGCGCGACGCTCGAGCGCCACGCGGGGGCGGTCGATCCTTCGATCGCCGGCGTCGCGTACGATCAGCTCGCCGTCACTCAGCTCACCGAGACGCTCGTCATCTCGGGACGCACGGTCCTCCTTCGCACGGATTTCGTGCCGTTTCCGCGCGCCGTGACCAGCGGCGCGAGCACGCACCTGCTGGTCTACTCGGTGGCGGATTCGAGCGTCGATGGACCGCGGCTCGTCACGGCGTTCCCCGTCGGGACGTCGTTCGTGCAAAAGGCGCTGGAGCCGCGAGAGCTGGGCGAGGCGCTGCCGATCACGACGCGCTACAACGCGTTCGTGGATGGCTTGACCGGACAGGATCCGCCGCTCCGAGGGCGGCGCGGCGCGGACGGGCCTGCGCCCCCGTGACTCACGACGTCAGCGAAACCAAGCGTCCGCGTCGCGATCGCCGATAGGCGTCGCGGTCGACGCCGGCGGCGCGCTCGGGCGAACCGAGACCCGCCGCGACGACGGCGGCTGATCGAACCACACCTTTTCGACGTGTTCCTCGCCGACCGGAAACTCCGGGGCGCGGAACGGGTCAACTCCCGACAAGCGAGCAGACGGCTCCAACGACTGGGTCATGGCCGCTCCATTAGTCAAGCTGCGTACGCCTTGCACGCAAATTTCCAGACTCAGCGCACTTTGTTGCTCGGCAGAGGGGGCGCGTTCAGAGATGCGACGCGGGCGGTCGATCGGGGTGAGAGACCACCGGCGCGAGCGCGTGCGCGCACGTCTCTTCCGTCGTGATGGGCGGATGGGCCATCGGCGCGGGAAGGGTCGAGATCGGCTTCGCGAAGGCCGTCACCTCGAACGTCAGCACCGCCGCGCCGACGAGCACGAGCGCGCCCACCACCAGGCGACGCATCAACACGAGCACCTCTGCCGTCATCGACAATGTCCTCCGACACCCAAGACTTTGCATCTCCCGTTCCGGACCACGCATGAGCAAAAACTCCATGATCTTCGTGGAGTGGGCCGTTCTTCGTCCGTGACAGCGTGCCACGGGGGGTGGGACCTCAGTGCGTGCCGGGAAAGACGACCGCCGTAAACACGCTGCGCCGGGCGGTGTCGCCCAGCCCGAGCTCGCCGCTCTCGTCGGCGCCCGCGCAGAAGACTTCGCGCGCGGTGCTCTCGGCGCATGTGTGAAAGCGTCCGACCGAGACGCCGGCCCACGACGTCGTCGTCGCGACCGGAGTGGGTGACGGGCGGTAGGCGAGATCTCCCGCGCCGAGCTGGCCCTCGGCGTTGCGTCCCCAGCAGTGGAGGGAACCGTTCGTCTTGATCGCGCATGCCGAGAACACGTCGACGCTCACCGTTGCCCAGTCGGTGTCGGTGCCGATTTGCGTCGGCGACACGAGGTACTGCCCTCCGTCCGGCGAGGCGGCGCCGACGAACTCGCCGGAGCCCCAGCAAAAAAGCGAGCCATCTTTTCGGATCGCGCACGCGTTGTCTTGACCGAGGTCGACGCTCACGTAGTCGTCGAAGGTGCCGACCTGCACGGGCGCGCGGATTTGGTTGGGCATGCCGTCGCCGAGGCCGAGCTCGCCGGCGGTGTTGCGGCCCCAGCACCACATCGTGCCGGGCTTTCGGATTCCGCACGTGTGACCTTGGCCGCCGGATGCCATGATCCAGTCGACGTCGGTGCCGAGCTGGGTGGGCCGCACGACAGGGGCGTTGCCTTGCGCGTCGCCGAGGCCGAGCTGGCCCTCGTCGTTGGTGCCCCAACCGAAGAGCGCGCCGTCGCTCGTGACCGCGCACGTGTTCGTGTACCCGGCCGAGAGCTGGACGACGGAAGGGAGGCCCTGCACGACGTCGGGGACGGCGCGCGACGCGGTGTCGCCGAGGCCGAGTCGGCCTTTGTCGCCGAGCCCCCAGCAGAGGACGCGCCCCGCCGACTCTTCGAGGCCGCACGCGTGCGACTCGCCGGGCGCGATCGCTCGGAACGCGACGCCGATCGAGACGGGCGTGGGCGCGAGGTGGCTGCCGAGATCGCCGGTGCCGAGCGTGCCGGCGACGTTGCTCCCCCAGCAAAAGGTGCGGCCTGCGACGATGGCGCACGTGAAGTATTGGCCGGCGAAGACGCCGTGCGCGTCGGGTACCGGCGCGACGTCGAAGGGAGCGATGGGGGAGTCACCGGGCGGCGCGTCGGGGACGGGCGCGGCGGCGTCGGGCGCGTCGCGGAGGACCGTGTCGTCGAAGCCGCACGCGGCGGCGGCGACGAGACCGAGGACGACCAGCGACCCGCTCGCGACGACGCGCTTCACGGCCCGCCCTCCGCCACGCCGACGACGAGGCTGAGCCCAGCCCACGCACCGCCGAGCGCGACGTCGGCGTCGCGGGCGACGTGGGCGGTCGCGCGCGGAGCGGTGAGACCCACGCCGAGCTCGAGGCCGACACGCGCTGCGCCGAGGTGAAGCGTCGGACCTGCGCCGAGGGCGAGCTCGGCGACGACGCCGGACGCCGAGGTTCCGATGACGGGCGCGTTGGCGTCACCACGGACATCGAAATACGCGGCGCCGGCGCGCGCGTTCGCTTCGAGGACGAGAGGCCCGATGGGCGACGTGCGCAGACCGCCGCCGATTAGCGCGGACACGGCGCCGAAGCCGACGCTCCCGCTCGCGCGCTTCGCCGATCCGCGCTCGTAGCCGAGCTCGAGGGCAAGCGACCAATGCGTCCCAAGGAGGAGCGACGGCCGCAGCGCGAGGCGTCCGGAGAGCGTGGGGCTCGAAGTGTCACGCACGCGCGGACCCGCGACGGCCGCGACGAGCCAGCGCCGCGATGACGGCGCAATCGCCTCGCGCGCGAGCCCCTCGGCGGCGCGGGCGACGGCCGGCGGTGGGGGCGGAGGCGGTGGAAGCGCGGCGTCGCTCGGTGGCCGCATCAGGAGCTCGGACCACGACGTGAGGAACAACTGCGACACGAGGAGCGCGACGGTGCGATCGCGATCCTTCGTGCGTCGCAGAGAAACCTCGCGCGAGAGGCGCTTGTCGGTGAGCGGATCGATCGCGAGGACGCGCACGCGCGACGCCTCACACGAGAGCTCGACGCGCAGCGGCTCCGCGCCGCCCCATTGCTCCGCGACCCCCGCGAGCTCGATGCGGAGGATGCGCTCGATCTCGGCGGCGCGCAGATCGTCGCAGCCCTCGGTGGTGACGCTCAGCGAGGCCGCGGGGGCCGGCTCGGCGCGCGCACGTGACGCGACCGACGAAGCGGCGAGGACGAGGGCGAGGAGGTGGACGAGGTGGCGTCGATTCACGGGGTCGCGAGCGCGCGCATGCGTGCGGCGCTCGGACCGTCAGGATAGCGCGACAAGTATTTCGCGGCGTCGGTCATCGCTGCGGCGCGCGCGCCGCCGTTGGACCAGGAGACTGCGGCCTCCGCGAGTGCTTCGCCCGCGAGGGGACCCTTCGGCGCGGCCGCGACGCAGCGCTCGAACGCGCGTGCCGACTCGTCGTCGCGTCCGCGGGAGCGCTCGACGCGCCCGAGCGTGAAGAGCGCGCCCGGCACGCGCCCGTCCTTGGGATAGACGGCGATGAGCTTGCGGAGCGCGGTCGCCGCCTCGCCGTTGTTGCCGGCCACGCGCGCGGCGTCGGCGTCCGCTTGGAGCGACGACGCGCTCGGCGTCTGCGGCGCGCGCGCGCTCGGCTCCGGATCGGGCGCGCCGGCGTCTGCGGCCGGCGCGTCGACGTGGATCGGCACGCGCAGCGACTCGCCGTCGACGAGCTCGCGCGTGCGGGCGCCGTCATCGACCTCCGCCTTGCCGCGCTCGACGTGCACCTCTACATACTCCGCGAGGATGCTGACGGCCACGATCGTGCCGTTCACTTTGATGGACGTCCCGCCCGCGCGGACCCGAAAATCACGCGTCGGATCGGCGCGGACGTCGTACCGGACCACGCCGCGCTTCTGCACGATACGAACACGGTCGGCGCGCTGCTCTTCGACTTGGAGCCCTGCGTCGGACACGAGCGTCGCTTGCGACCCGTCGGCGAGCGCCATCGTCTGCTCGGGCGCAGCGCTCGAGGTCGTCGCACGTGCGCTCGCGACGGGCGCCGGCGAGGGCACGTCGTGGTGACGACGCGCGACGACGAGGAACGCCGCCGCCGCCGCGATCGTCGCCACCGCGGCCGTCGTCGCGAGCACGCGAACGCGCGTGCGTGAGGTCGTTGGTTGCGCTGCGCCGCGCGCCTCCATCACGCGCGCGAGGACGCGCTGCTCTCGCACGTCGTCCCACGGCGGCTCGAGCGAGCCCTTCAGGTCGCCGGGATCGGGCTTCATGCCTGGAGCTTCCTCTCCAGCCGCTCGGCGGCCTCGGCGATGCGGCGCTTCGCGGTCGCGAGCGAGACCGCGCACATTCCCGCGACGTCGGGGAGCGTCTCGCCTTCGACGTGGTGGAGGATCCACGGAATTCGCAGCTCGACGGGGAGCGTGCCGAGCGCCTCGTACAGCGCGTCGACCCGTTGCCGTTCGGCGGGATCGGAGACGAGCGGCGCGCCCTGGGCTGCCTCTCCCACGAGCCAGCGCCATCGCCGGCGCTTGGCCAGCCGCTTGTGCACGCGTCGAACCGCGATGCGCGCGAGCCAGGCGCGGAGGCCGCCCGGATCCTTCAGGCTCGCGAGCGCCGCGCTGGCGTCGCAGAAGGTCTCTTGCACGACGTCGTCGAGCTCCGCGTCGCCGCCGAGGAGCCGGTACACGACGCCCGCCACGTACCGCGCGTGGCGCCGGTAGAGGGCGCTGAAGGCACGCTCGCTCCCCGCGATCGCCTGCGCGACGAGCGCGGCGTCGTCGGGGGCGACCTCGTGCAGCAGAGGGGCGCGCGCGGGAACGGTCGGCACGACCATGGATGGTAGCCGCCCGCGCGCCCACGCGGAGCGCCAATCGAACGCGAGCGGTGCGGCGAGCGTCGTCATTGCGCGCCTTCGACCGCACCGGCGGTGCACGACGCCCCGCTCCGGGCGTGACCGCGCGCATCGGTCGCAGGGCAGGCGGTTCCACGCGCGAGCGCGGGGCTGCCGGCCGCCGGAAGCATCGTCGGCACCGGCCCGCCGTGCTCGCCGATCGCCCCGAGCGCCGGATCCGCGTCCTCGTAGATGCCGGGCACACAAAGCGCGTCTGCGCCGCCGCCATTCGCGTGGTTCTTCGGCCACTGCATGTCGCCGCCGCCCGTGATCGTCCCGACCTGGCACTGCATCGGCGCGCCGCCGTTCTGCGCGGTGTTCCCGTCGAAGATCGTATTTTGGACGGTGAGGTTCGGTGACCCGAAGATCGCCGCCGCGAACATGTTCGGCGCGTCGCACGCGTTGCCCGCGAACGTGCAGTTGAGCAGCTTGCCGTCCCCGCCGAAGAGCGCGAGCGTCGCGCCGACGCCGGCCGTCGAGTGGTTGCCCGCGAACGTGACGTTGGTGAAATCGAACGTCGTCCCGTCGGCCTGGATCGTCCCGATGCCCGCGCCCTTGTTCGCCGCGAACGTCGACGCGGTGATCGTGAGCGTCGAGTTGTGGAAGTACGCCGCGCCGCCGCCCTCGCCGGAGTTGCCGTCGAAGAGGCAGCGATCGATCGTGGTCGTCTGCTTGGCGCCGTCGGGCGTGCGGAAGAGCGCGCCCCCGAGCGCCTGCTTGCCGCCGCGGTTCCCCTTGAAGACCACGCCGCAGAACGCGTGCGTGCCGTCGCTGCCCCCGTCGATGCACACGGCGCCGCCGTTGCCGCCGCTGCCCACTTGGTGTTGGCCGGTCTTCGCGACCACTGCGCACTTGCCGGCGTCGTCGCCGTTGGCGCCGAAGCCCAGCGCGGTGTTTCCCTCGAAGCGTGTATTGTACACGTCGAGATCGGAGTTGAGGGCGCCGATCGCGCCACCGTTGGCCCCCGAGTTGCCCACGAAGGTCGAGCCGACGACGACGGCGTTGAGCGCGCCACTCAAGTAGATCGCGCCGCCGCCGATGTCCGGACCGAGAGACTCCGCTTCGTTGTTGAGGAACGTCGCGTCGATGACGTGGAGCACGCCGTCGCGCATCTGGATCGCCCCGCCTGCGCCGTCGTAAAAGCCGCTCGAGCACGGCAGCGGCGCGGGGGCGAAGGCGTCGGTGCCGGTCGCGTGGCCGTGTGCGAAGGTGATGTGCTGGAGCGTGAGGACGTGCGTGTTCTTGCGGTAGTCCGCGTGCGCGTAGTCGAGGATGCGGACCTTGCCGCCGCCGTCGATCGTGACCTTGCCGCCGCCGTCGATGACGGTGTCGACGTCGGTGGGCAGCGCGAGGGTCTTGGTGACCACCAGGGTGGCGGGAGCGGCGCCGCACGCGAACGTGATCTTGCCGCCCTTCGCGAGCGCGGCGACGAGCGCGGCCTCGGTGCACGACGCCGCTGTGCCGGTGCCGACGATGGTGGTGGGGGTCGACGTGTCGACGGCCGCGATCGGCGCCGTGCACGTGGCGCTCGGCGGAGGGATCGCGCTCGCGTCGACGTCCGGGGGTCTCGCCGCGTCGCCCCCGCCGCTACCGTCTGGCCCCGCGCCACCCGCATCGCCCGAGGATGAGCCGCCGCTGGTTCCGCTGCCACTGCTTCCGCTGGTTCCGCTGCCACTGCTTCCGCTCGCTCCGCCCGCGCCCGCCCCGTCGCCGCTGCCCCCGCACGCGCCCGCAAGAACGAGCGCGAAGAGGCCGGTAGCGAGCGCCGTACGAGGATTTCCGCGGAGTTGCATCTTCCACCCATGAGAGCGCGCCGCAGATGGGAAGCGGCTCAAACTTTCGCGGCTCACCTCGACAAAACATGCAACCTGCGGCACACCTCCCCTCACTGTTACGAGGTCGGGAGGGGGAAGCAGTGACGACGGCGATCGCGGCAGGCGCCTTTTTGGCGGGACGGTACCGGCTGATCGCGCCAATCGGCGACGGCGGCATGGGGACCGTCTGGCGCGCGCACGACCAGCACCTCGCCATCGACGTCGCGATCAAGCTCCAGCGTGGGCAGGCCGCCGATCGCGAGGTCGTCCTCCAGCGCTTCGCCGAAGAGGCCGAGCTGTCGGCGCGAATGCTTAGCCCGAACGTCGTGCGCGTGCTCGATCGCGGCGTCGACGAAGGTGGCGCGCCGTACATCGCCTACGAGCTCTTGACGGGCGACGAGCTGGGCGCCCGCCTCGAGCGCGAGGGTCGGTTGTCGTTGGCCCTCTGCGCGGAGCTCGTCGTCCAAACGTGCCGCGCGCTCGGACGCGCGCACTCGGTCGGCGTGATCCACATGGATATCAAGCCGGAGAACATCTTCCTCTGCGGCGATCCTGATCGCCCGCTCGTGAAGGTCCTCGACTTCGGCATCGCGCGGCTCAGGCGACGCGCGAGCGGCGAGTCGATGCGGCACCAGCTCGGCGGCACGCTCAAGTACATGAGCCCCGAGGTCCTACTCGACGGTCGGCCGGCCGACGCGCGCAGCGATCTGTACGGCCTCGCCGTCGTCGCGTACGAGTGCTTCACCGGGAAGGTCCCGCTCGACGCGGAGACCGTTGGGGAGATGCTGCTCGAGCACACGCGGAGCAGGCCGACGCCCCCTTCGCAGCTGCGCCACGTGAAGAGCGAGCTCGGCGCATCCATCGACGCCTGGTTCGAGCGCGCGCTTCACCGCGATCCCGATCGCCGCTTCCAGACCGCGAAGGAGATGGCAGAGGCGTTCATGGCGGTCCATCGGCCGCAGCGCACCTCCATCGCGCCGCCAAAGTCCGTCGCGCCGCCAAAGTCCGTCGCGCCGCCCAAGTCGAACGCGCCGGGCTCGTCGCGCAGCTCGCGTCCGCCGCGTGAGGTGACCGACGTTCGCGCGGACCACGACGACCGCAAAGAGCCGAAATAACACCGCTCCTGGCCTGTCGGTCGATTTCGTGAGCCGGTCGGGGCTCGTCGTGCGCTCTGACAGGTACCCGAATGCGTTCGACCCTCGCACGCCTCCTCCCGCTGGCGGTCCCGCTCGCCGTGGCGGCGTGCACCGGCGTCATTGGTGGGGGAACCGACGACACCATCGTATCCGGCGCCGACGCGGGAGCCGACGGCGCGACCTCGCCGCGCGCCGTCGACGGGCAGCTCGTCGTCTCGCCGCAGGTCCTCCGCCTGACGAACCTCGCGTACACCAACAGCGTCCACGCGCTCTTCCCGGATTTCGTGCTCCCGGCGCTGACGCTGCCGTCTCCGTCCACCGCGGTCGTCTACGACAACGACGCGGTGGTGCAAGCGCCGACCGCGACGCTCATCGAGGCATATCAGGCCAACGCAAACGCGATCGCCGCGCTCGTCTCCGCGAACCTCGGGGTCGTTCTCGCGTGCGCGGTCGCCTCGGTCGACGATACGTGCGCGCTCGCGTACCTCGCCGATCTGTCGTCGCGCGCGTACCGCCATCCGCTCCGTCCCGAAGAGAGCGCGCGCCTCGGGGCGGCGTGGCAGACGCTCCGCGCGTCGAACGACATCGCGTCGTCGATCGGCGTCGTGATCGAGGGAATTTTGCAGGCGCCGGCGTTCCTCTACCAAATCGAAGAGGGCACGCCGGTGGCGGGAAAGCCCGAGCTCGCGCGGCTCACCGGCAACGAGCTGGCCGCGCGCCTCGCGACGTTCCTCTGGGCGAGCCTCCCCGACGCGGCCCTCCGCGCGGTCGCCGACGACGATCGGCTCCTCCAGCCCGAGGTCCTCGACGCCCAGGTGAAGAGGCTGCTCGACGATCCGCGCGCGCACGCGTCGGTCGCGCACATGCAGTACCAGTGGCTGCGCTTCGGGTTGCTCGAGCAGCTCAAGAAGGACCCGACGATGTTTCCGACGTGGTCCGACGCGACGGCGAAAGCCATGCGCGACTCGACGGTGCGCTTCGTCGACCACGTCTTTTGGGAGGAGGGGACGTTCGCGTCGCTCTTCACGGACACGCACGCGTTCGTCGACGACACGCTGTCGCCCTACTATGGGCTCCCGGCCGTCGGGGGCTCCGGGCTCACACAGGTGACCACCGACTCCGCGCAACGCGGCGGAATCCTGACGCAGGTCGGGCTCCTCGCCGCGTTCGGTCACGAGCGGATGGAGTCGCCGGTGCTCCGCGGCGTGTTCGTGCTCGATCGCATCCTCTGCTCCGCGCCGCCGCCGCCGCCGCCCAACGTCAAGAACACGCCCCCCGCCGCGGCGGGCGGTGACACGTCGACCACCCGCGATCGCTTCCAGAGCCTGCACGAGCTCGGCGACTGTGCGGGATGCCACAAGCTCATCGACGGCGTCGGCTTCGGCTTCGAGCACTACGACGCGGTCGGCGCGTGGCGGGACAGCGAAGGCGGCAAGCCTGTGGACGCGACCGGCGCCATCCTCGGGACGCAGGAGATCGACGGTCCCTTCGACGGCATCGTCGCCCTCAACAAGAAGCTCGCCACGAGCGATCGCGCCGCGCGCTGCATCACCAAGAACTGGCTCCAGTACGGCCTCGGGATCGATCAGGAGATCGCCACCGACGATCTCGTCGCCCCCGTACGCGCCGGGCTCGGCGGCGCGCCGACGTTCCGCGAGCTCGTTCTCCAGGTCGTGAAGAGCGCGGCGTTCCGCTACCGGACGGTGACCCCATGAAGATCCAGGGACTCTCGCGTCGGCTACTCTTGCAGCTGGCCATGGCGGGCACGACGAGCGCCATGCTGCCGAGCCTCTTCACGCGCCGCGCGCGCGCCGACGCGCCGATCCTGCCGCCGCGCATCCTGTTCGTCTACAATATGGGCACCGTCCGCGAGCTCTACCAGCCGCTCGGCGCAGGCGGGAGTCCGAAGCCGACCGAGACGAGCTTCGATCTGGCGCCCATCCACGCGTCGCTCGCGCCGTTCAAGAGCCAGCTGCTCCTGACCCGAGGGATCTCGATGGCAAGCCAGGACGCCGACACCTCGGCGTTCGCGAACTCGCACGTGCGCGGAGGAACGCACGCGCTGACCGCGGCCAATCGCATGACGCAGTCGCTGGCCGGCGGGCCGTCGATCGATCAGGTCATCGCGAAGGCGATCAACACGCCAGCGCCGGTCACGCGCTACCCGTCGTGGGAGCTCGATTTCTTGAACGCACCCGATATGGAGGGCGGCACGTCGTACCTCTCCGCGGGACAGACCAACGATAGGCAGTACGGGCCGTCGGGGGTCCTGAAGCAATTCCCAGCCGACTTGGGCCAGCAGACCGACGCGCAAAAGAAGGCGGCGGCGGCGAAGCTCGCGAGGCAGCAGGCGTCGATCGATCTCGCGCTCGGCGAGTACTCCGGCGTGAAGTCGCGCCTGTCGAAGGAAGACAAGGCGAAGCTCGACCAGCACGCGCAGACGATTCGGGATCTTCGCGCGCAGATGCAGATCGGAACGAGCCTCACGTGCCAGCCTCCCGACGCCGCGCTGCAAGGGGACATCGCGAAGTTCGACGTGCACCCGGCGAGCGGCGCCTCGCAGGCGGAGCGCGGCGCGTGGACGAAGCTGGGGTGGGACGTGCAGGCGCGCCTCGCGGTCTCGGCGCTCGCGTGCGATCTCACGCGCGTCCAGATCCTGCACCTCCCCGGCTACGGCGCGATCGACGACGTCATCGGGTACCAGCCCGCCGACTACGGCAACGGCAAGGCGCACGCGAACACGCACGATTTGGCGCACCAGTGCTCGGGCATCAACCAGTACGGCAACGGCGGTCCGCTGTGGGACATCCCGCAGGCCGTCGACTTGATGCGGAAGCTCGACACCGCGCAGGCGGACATGCTCGCGCAGCTGCTCGGGTACTTGAAGGCGGTGCCGCGCGGCGACGGCGGGACGCTGCTCGACTCGACCGTCGTCGTGTACTGCGGGCAGATCGCGAACGGGTACCACGACACCGACGATTTGCCGTGGATCGTCGCGGGAAACGCGAACGGGTATTTCCGGACCGGCCGATTTCTCCAGTACGCGAAGGGGACGGGGCACAACGATCTGTTCGTGTCGCTCGCGAACGCGATGGGCGTCGGCATCTCGACCTTCGGCAACCCGGCGGTCTGCAAGGGACCGCTCGCGAACCTTCGCTGAGGGATGCCATGACGAGAACGCTCCTCTCCCTCGCGTCGCTTCCTCCTCTTCTTCCGTTGCTCGCGCTCGGGGCGTGCGACGTGAGCGCGTCGGATGCATCGGGGCAGGGGAGCGACGCGGCGCCGGCTCCGCTCGACGGAAGCGTGCCCGCGGACGGTGGTGCTGGCGCGCCGGACACCTCGTCGCCCACTCCGCCGCCCGACCCCTCGAGCGGTGCCGACGCGCACGTCGCCGACGCGGGGACCGACGCGGCGGCGCAGGCGTGCAAGGCGCTCTTCTGCGACGACTTCGAGAGCGGGAAGCTCGACGCGCAGCGCTGGGAGCTCGACGTTGGGTACGATCCCGCGAACGTCGTCGTCGTTCAGACCGGCGAGGCCGCGCACGGGACCCATGCGGCGCACGCGCACATCGCGAACGCGGGCGGAGGCTTCGCGTTTGCGCGCGCAAAATCGCCGTTTCCCGCGCTCGCGAACGGTCTGTGGGGCCGCGCCTACATTTTCCAGACGGTCGACGCGACGGTCGGCCACAACGCGCTCGTGAAGATGGAGAGCGGCGCCGGGCAGGTCCTCGAGATCGGTCAGTCGCAGGCGAAGGTGCAGCTCACGTTCTATCCGCCGAGCGGCGAGAACCCCGTCGGGTATGCGACGTCGATTCCGCTGTCGAAGTGGACGTGCATGGAATGGCACATGTCGACGGCGTCCCCGCAGATCGAGCTCTTCGCCGACGGCGCATCGCTCGCGTCGTACGCGTACTCGGGCGCGCTGACCGTCCCCGCGTTCGCAGCGATCAAGCTGGGCGTCGAGACGCACTCGACGAACACCTCGGCGGATGACGTGTACTTCGATGACGTGGCGCTCGACGCCGCGCGGATTGGGTGCTTGCCGTGAACGGAACGCGTGTCGTGACGATCCTCGCGTGCCTCGTCTTGTCCGCGTCCACCGCCGCGGCCGCCGCCCCCAAGCGCCGCAAGCCACGCCCGGCGGCAACCGCGACCCCGACCCCGACCCCGACCGCGACTTCGACCGAGACCCCGACTCCGACCCCGACTCCGAGCCCGACTCCGACTCCGACTCCGACTCCGACTCCGACTCCGACTCCGACTCCGACGCTGGCTCCGATCGCCCGTGACTCCGTCGCGAGCCCCGTCTCCTCCCCGCGCGACCGCGGTCACGAGCTCCTCTTTCTCCAGGCAGGTCCCGAGCTCGGCGCGCGGCACTTTCGGTATACGGACGCCGTCACGCCGAACCTGCGGCGGTACGATCTCGGCGCAGCTCCGCTCGTGGGCGCCAACGTTGGCGTGTATCCGCTCGCCGATCTCGCCAGCCCCGTCGACGTCGGCCTCGTCGGAGCGTACGCGGCGCAAGCGATCGCCCTCGCGTCGCAGACCGACGGCGGCGATCCCGTCGCGACGAGCTGGTGGAGATTCCATGCGGGACTCCGCGGGCGTGCGCGCATCGGCGGGAGGCTCGTTCTCGGCGTGGGCGCAGTGTACGGCGGCGAGTCGTTCGGGTTTTCGTCGTCGTCGATCGACGCGCAAGTGCCGGCGGTCGCCTATCGCTTCGTGCGGCCTTCGATCGACGCGCGCGTTTTTCTCGGTCCGTTCTCCGTCGCGGCGAGTGCCGGGTACGACGTCGTCGTCTCGGCGGGGTCTGTGGCCGATCGGTTCCCGAACGCGAAGGTCGGAGGCGTCGAAGCGTCGCTCGGTCCGAGCTTCGCGATCTCGCGCGCGTGGGAGATCGGCGCGACCGCGAGCTACCGGCGGTTCTCCTACGCGATGCACGCTTCCCCCGGCGACGCGTTCGCCGCCGGAGGCGCACTCGACGAGATGCTCGGGCTCCAGGCGAACGTCAGCTACGCGTTCTGATCGCGTGCGCTCGCCTCGCCGGCGAGGGCGTCACTGGCAGTCGGCGGAGCAGCTCCCGGAGAAGCAGCTCGAGAGCGCGTTGTAGTCGGAGACGCCGCCGGGGCTTTTCGCGGCGCAGTCGTTGCTGCACGTCGTGTTGCCCGCGCATCCGATGAGGCAGGAGAGGAGCGTCGCGCACGCGGCGTCGTCGGTGCACGTCTTCTGCTGCGTGCAACACTTGGAGTCCATGCAGGTCGAGCACGTGGAGGTCTTCCACGTGATGGAGCCGCACGCGCCAGCCCCGCCGCTGCTGCTTCCCGAGCTCCCGCTGCTGTTCGCGCCGGAGGTTCCGCTGCTGCTGGTTCCGGAGCTTCCACTGCTGCTCGCGCCCGAGCTGCTGCTTCCGCCACTGCTGGAGGCGCCGCCGTCGCCGCTGCCGCTGGGCTGACACGTCTGGTAGGCGGAGATTTGCGGTGAGCAGCTCGCCTTGACCGCGGAGCTCGTGGCCGCCGTGTCGGTCTTGTTGTCGGCGCCGCATTTGGTGTTCGTGAGGACGCATCGCCCCAGATCGCTGTATTTCACGCCGCACGTCGTGTCCGTTCGCAGGCGGTTGCACTGGTCGATCTCGGCCTGCATCGCCGGCGCGTCCGCGCGGCACGGCGATGCGGTCGCGCAATCGATCCCTCCTCCTCCGTTGGACGACGTGCACGCGACGGCGACGAGGCAACCGAGGGTGGCGAAGAACGCGGCGGCGTGGGGGCGAGCGATCATGGGTTCGTGTCTCCTGAGAGTGGTCGGGGGGGCGCCCGGTGGCTAAAAGCAACGGATGTGCCCGGATGTGCGGCGCCGTCCGCAGGCGAAATTGCCCATGATCCCGGGCCGGACGAGCGGTCGACGATTGTCGTGTGGAGGACCGTGCACCATCGGACGCCAACCCGGCTTCACACCCGGGCCCGGGCGCGCCTCGCGTCTCTTCGACACACGCGACGTGCCCGCGGTGGTCCCGCCCGGATCGGCGAAGTAGACTCCCCCCTTCGCTTTGAGAATCTTCGCGTTCTTCCTCTGGCTCTCCGTCGTCGCGACGATCGTGGCGGCCTGCGCTTCCTTCCGCAACGACGGCGGCCCCGTCGCGACCGACGCCGGTGACGAAGGCACGCTCGCCGACGGCGCCCCGAGCTGCCCCTCGCGCGCCGACACGTGCAAGGGCAAGTGCGGCGAGATGCTCGACGCGTGCGGCACGCTGATCGACTGCGGCGGCTGCACCATCGGCCTCGACTGCGGCGGAGGCGGCGGCCACCCGAACGTCTGCGGCGCCGGCGCGTGCGTCCCGAGCTGCACCGGCAAGGCGTGCGGCGCGAGCAACGGCTGCGACGGCGTTTGCACCCTCGGCGCATGCGGGCAAGGGCAACGCTGCGTCGCCGGCGTTTGCAAATGCGACGGGACGTCGTGCGCCGGATGCTGCAACGGGACGACGTGCGCGAGCGGCGGTGACAACGCGTCGTGTGGCACAGGCGGCGCGGTGTGCGCGGCGTGCCAATCGGGTCAGACGTGCGGCGTCGACTGCGGCATCTGCGGCGGCAACGGTCAGCCGTGCTGCGCCGGCGCGTGCGCGAGCCCGCTCGAGTGCGGCGGCGGCGGGCGCCCCGGCGTCTGCGGGTGCACGCCGAGCTGCGGCGGTAAGGCGTGCGGCGCGAGCGACGGCTGCGGCGGCGTGTGCGAGACCGGCGCGTGCGGGAGCGGCCAGCGCTGCGTGACCGGTCTTTGCGTCTGCGACGGGACCTCGTGCACGGGCTGCTGTGACGTCTCCACGTGCCAGTCGGGCACGAGCGACACGGCGTGCGGCGCCGGGGGAACCGTGTGCACCGCGTGCGCGAGCGGCGTCGCGTGCGGCACCGCGAGCTGCGGGGCGTGCGGCGGTAAGGGGCAGGCGTGCTGTCCGGGCGGCGCGTGCTCGAGCCCGCTCTCGTGCGGCGGCGGCGGTCCGCCCAACGTGTGCGGGTGCACGCCGAGCTGCGCCGGCAAGACGTGCGGCGGCGACGACGGGTGCGGCGGCGTCTGCGCGGTGGGCACGTGCGGGAGTGGTCTCCGTTGCGCGTCGGCCGCGTGCGTGTGCGACGCGACGTCATGCACGGGGTGCTGCTCGGCGGGCCAGTGCCTCGGTGGAACCGCCACCAGCGCATGCGGAACCGGCGGGCTCGGCTGCCTCACGTGCGGCAGCGGAACCTCGTGCGTCGCCGGCGCGTGCGTGGCCGGAGATGGTGGTGTGAGCGAGGGCGGCGGCGGCGACGGCGGCGCGGGCGGCACGAAGGTGGTCCTCTTCGGCGGGCTCGGCGGCGGCGCCGGCCTCGGCGACACGTGGACGAGCTCCGGCGCCGGATGGGTTTCTGCACCCGCCGGCCCCCCGAGCCGCGGGGTCAGCGCGATGGCGCGGCTCGGCTCCACGGTCGTCCTCTTCGGCGGCCACGACCTCGGCGGCATCATCCGGAGCGACACGTGGACGTTCGACGGCAGCACGTGGTCGCAGGTCTCCGGCGCCGGTCCATCTGGGCGCGGCGGCCACTGCATGGCGTCGCTCGGCGGCGTCGTCGTCATGTTCGGCGGGTACGACGGGCAGAAGCCCGTCCGCGACACGTGGACGTTCGACGGCGCGAAGTGGACGTCGAAAGGATCGACGGGGCCAGCCGCTCGCTACAGCTGCGTCATGGCGCCGCTCGGCAACAAGGTGGTCCTCTTCGGCGGCCAGCTCGACACGAGCGGGACTCCCGCCGGCGACACGTGGACCTACGACGGCGCGACGTGGACGCAGGTGCTCGGCGCCGGCCCGCCGGGTCGCTACGCACCGGCGATGGCGGCGCGCGCGTCGACCGTCGTCCTCTTCGGCGGCTCCAACGGCTCGCTGCTCACGGACACGTGGACCTTCGACGGCGCGACGTGGACCCAGTCGGGCGCGAGCGGTCCGGGAGGTCGCATCGACAGCGCGATGGCGACGCAGGGGAACATCGTTCTCCTCTTCGGCGGCGGCGGTGGTCTCGCCGATACCTGGTCGTTCGACGGCGCGAGCTGGACGTCGGTTGGCGGCGCCGGCCCCTCCGGCCGCAGCGCCCACGCGATGGCGACGTTGCCCTGAGCTCTCCACGTGCGCGAGGTCCTGGGCGGCCCGAACGTTTGACGCCTCTTTGATGGCTCGTTGACGCGGTGGCTCCGTCCGACCGCTGCCTTCAACAAGGAGCCAGGACCATGACCATCGTTCGTCGCGTCGCCACCACCCTCGTCGTCTTCACCCTCGTCGCCTGCGGCAAATCCGACAAAACGGACTCGGCGACCACCACCGCTGCCGCCGCGAAGGCGCCAGGGGGCGTGATCGGCAGCTGCAACGTCCGAAAGGAGGCGAGCACCTGCTCCGAGGACACCGAAAAGAGCGATCCGATGGGTCTCTCCAAGAGCCTCTGCTCGGCGCTGAAGGGCGTGTGGAGCGAGGGGAAATGCCCGCAGGACGCCCTCGTCGGAACCTGCGCCGACAAGGACGGGAGCACGACCTACTACTACGCCGACGGCGACGCGCCGCGCGATCTCGACTCGGCGAAGAGCTCGTGCGAAATCATCAACGAGGGAAAATTCACGGCGATCGCCAAGCCCGCAACGGCCGCGACGTCGACCGCGGCGGCCGCCGCGACCGCGCCCTCCAAACCCGCGGCGGCGCCCAAGCCCGCGGCCTCGGGCAAGAAGCACTGACGCCCGGCATCGGGGCGCCGCTTTGTTTTCACGGCGCCCCGGCCCGGGTCTACGCTCCCCCTCATGCGTGCGCTCGCAGCAGACGACGACGAGGGGGTCGCGCGTGCTCTCCAGCGTTGCCTCACCCGCTGGGGCTACGAGCCGGTCATCGCATGTGACGGCCACGCCGCGTGGCAGCTACTGAAGCAGGAGGACTCGCCGCGCATCGTCGTCCTCGATTGGGACATGCCCGGCCTGAGCGGGCTGGAGGTCTGCCGCTTGCTCCGCACGACGCCGCACGGCAAGCACGCGTACGTGCTCATGCTCACGGCGCGCCAGCAGCAAGAGGATTTGATCGAGGCGCTCGAGGCCGGCGCCGACGACTTCTTGTCGAAGCCGTTCGACCTGCGCGAGCTCCAGCTCCGCCTCGCCAAGGGCGTTCGCGACGCCGCGCGCAACGCGCCGTCGAAGGACAAGGTGCTCAGCGTCCCTCCGACGGCGACGATCCTCGGCGGCAAGTACCGCCTCGAGAAGAAGATCGCGGAGGGGGGGATGGCCACGGTGTGGCTCGGCGTCCACCTGGCGCTCGGCATCAACGTGGCGATCAAATTCATGGCGCCGAAGCTCGCCGAGCACGCCGACTACGCGAGCTTCGAGCGCGAGGCGCGGGCGGCAGCGCAGCTCCGCAACCCCAACGTGGTGCGCATCTACGATCACGGCGTCACGGAGGAGGGGCTCCCGTACCTCGTCATGGAGTACATCGCGGGCGAGACGCTGGCGGCGCGCCTCGAGAGGCTCGGGCCGATGTCGCTCCGGGACGTCTCGTCGCTCGTCGACCGCGTCGCGCGCGCGCTCGACGAGCTGCACGGCCTGGGCATCGTGCATCGCGACGTCAAACCGGAGAACGTACTGGTGCTCGACGCCGCGGACGCGCCGCACAGGTTCGACGTCAAGCTCGTCGATTTCGGCCTCGCCAAGTCGCTCGGGACCGCCTCCGATCCGATCTTCGTGCAAGGCACCCCGAGCTTCATGAGCCCGGAGTCGTTGAGCGCGGGCGCCCCGAGCCGCCAGTCGGATCTCTGGGCCCTCGCGGCGACGGCGTTCGTCGCCATGACGGGCGTGCTCCCGTTCGGAGGAGGCGTGCTCGGCGAGGTGGTCAAGAGCGTCTGCAACGAGCCGCCTCCGGTCCCCTCGACGGTGAACCGCGAGCTCGGCCCCGCGGTGGACGGGTGGTTCGCCCGTGCCTGCGCGCGCACGCAAGAAGAGCGCTTCCACTCGGCCGGACAGCTCGCCGCCGCGCTCGCGGAGGCGTGCGACGAGGATCACGCGCCTGAGGCGTCCTCCGTCGCGCCTGGCCTGAGGCGCGCGCAGCAGACCTTCGCGCCGACGGAGCCTGCGTCGGTGGCGTCCCTCGCCAGCGAAGTGAAGCGCCGCGGCGCGTGACGGACCGCGGCGCCCGAGCTGCCGACGTCAGATGTCGAAATAGAGGAAGAACTCGTGCGGCGTGGGCCGCATGCGGATCGGGTTGAGCTCCCGCGTCTTCTTGTAGTCGACCCACTCGTGGAGGGCGTCCTTCGTGAAGACGTCGCCGCGCAGGAGGTATTCGTGATCCTTCTCGAGCGCGTCGAGCGCCTCCTCGAGGCTGGCCGGCATGTGCGGGACGTCCTTCAGCTCCTCGGGGCTGAGCGCGTAGATGTCCTTGTCGAGGGGATCGCCCGGATCGATCTTGTTCTGGATCCCGTCGAGCCCCGCCATCAACATCGCGCTGAAGGCCAGGTACGGGTTGCAGCTCGGATCGGGGAAGCGCACCTCGATGCGGCGCGTCTTGGGCGACGGGCCCGTAATCGGGATGCGCACGGACGCCGAGCGGTTGCGGCTCGAATAGGCGAGGTTCACCGGCGCCTCGAAGCCCGGCACCAGGCGCCGGTAGCTGTTCGTCGTCGGGTTGGTGAGCGCGGCGATCGATTTGGCGTGCTTGATGATGCCGCCGATGTAGTGGAGCGCCATCTCGCTGAGGCCCGCGTAGCCGTCGCCGCCGAAGAGGGGCTTGCCCTCCTTCCAGATCGACTGATGGCAGTGCATACCCGAGCCGTTATCGCCGAAGAGCGGCTTCGGCATGAACGTGACGGTCTTGCCGTTTTTTCGCGCGATGTTCTTGATGACGTACTTGAACCACATGAGCTGATCGGCGCACGGGAGCAGCCGATTGAACTTCATTCCGATCTCGCACTGGCCGCCGCTCGCGACCTCGTGGTGGCCGACCTCGACCTCGATGCCGCTCGCCTCGAGCGCGAGCATCATCTCCTGGCGGAGGTTGGCGAGCGTGTCGGTCGGCGGGACGGGGAAGTAGCCTTCCTTGTGGCGCGTCTTGTACCCGAGGTTCGGGAACTCCTCGCGGCCGCTGTTCCAGGCGCCTTCGACGCTGTCCAAGAAGTAATAGCCGGCGTTCGGCTGCGAGTGATCGAAGCGCACGTCGTCGAAGACGAAGAACTCCGCCTCGGGACCGAAGAAGG
>JBBRLQ010000051.1:0-31957 GCA_038231275.1 Polyangiales bacterium | reverse complement strand
CCAGAAATCCGGGTCGTAGCTGGCCTTCAGGCCGATGTCGCGCGACACGCCGTCGAGCGTCGCCTGGAGATCGACCGCCTGCGCGCCGCCGCTCTGCCCGCCGCCCGTGGCGACGAAGCGGCCATCGGCCGAAGAGCGCATCCAGAACGAGTTGGGCGACGTGAGCTGACGCATGACGCGAATGGTGGACCCCTCGAGCGCCCATCCCCGCGCGAAGTCGGTGTCGGCCGCCTTGGGGAAGACGTCTTTGCCGTCGCGCTGGGCGGCGAGGCACTGCGTCGGGCTCGTCATGCCGGGATCGCAGCCGAGCATCGCGAGGCCGTTGCTCTTGTTCTGCGCGGACCAGTTGGCGCCCTTCACTTCGCTCGCGTGCGCGCGGAGGCCGTCGAAGTCGTCGTTGCACTCGGTCGGCCGGTTCTCGCGGATGATCTCGGCGAGCTGGGGCATCCCCTTCTTGAACCACGTGAGGATCGTCTCGTACTCGACCGCCGAGAGGCGCGAGAACTGCGGCAGCACCGGCATGAGCATCTCGCCGCGGAAGTTCGCGTAGAGATCGTCCTGTCCCTGGAAGAGATCCGCGAGCATCTTGCCCTGCTTGAACGTCTCGGGGTGGCGCGTCGCATCGACGTTGGCGCCGAGGGCGAGGTGGACGCCGGCGGCCATGATGCCGATGCGCTCGGGCGTGAAGCCGGTGCGATCGTCGACCGGATTCTGGCGGAAGTAGTTCACCTTGTCGCTGGTCGAGGAGCTCCCGCCCAGGAAGGCCATCACGGCCTTGTACTGGTCGTTCCACTGGTTGAGCGTCACTGGGTTGATGCTGTGGCAACCGGTGAAGCCGCACGACGGCGGCGACGTGTTGCTCCTCACTTGAGGAGCGCCCATGATCTTGAGCGCGGACTTCGCGAGCTCGTTGTCGGTGAGCGCGCCCACGTCGGTCTCCGGCTCCCCCGTGGGAGCGCTCGAGCAGGCAAAGACGACCAGGGTGAAGACGGCGGCAAATCCGAGGTTCCGCATGGTGGGCGGGCTTCAGCAGGAAGCGTGCCTGTAGGCATAGGTACGATGTTTACCTGACTACGGGCACATACGCGCCCAACGTGGATGCGTGAAACATTGAACTGGATCAAGGGGGTAAAAACGCACCAACATGCTGTAATAACAACAAAACATTCCACTTCGTCTCGAAACGACATGGATCCTGGTCACCCCTGTTACCTGCCATGTAGGTGAGTTGTGTACGTAGTGGGACTGGCACGCCATGTGCTGAGTCGGGGCCATGCACTTCCCCAAGATGGGCCTGGGCACCTTCGGCCTCTTCACCGCGCTGGGCGTTGGTCTCGCGTCTTCGCTCGTCAACTGCGCGGCGCCGCAAGCGGACGATCCGCCGGTCGGTGACGAAGCGCTCGGCGTCGACAACAAGCTGGGGCTCGGCCTTCGTTACGACGAAGCGACCGGGACCGTGCAGGCCACCTTGAGGCAAGAGCTCGCGGCCGGCGAGCGCATCTACGTTCGCGTGCGTCGTGAGCGCGCCGACCGCCTCTCGCAGAAGGACATCGACTGCGCCGCGCTCGCACACGCCGGCAACGCCCTCACCGCGGGTGCGCGCGACGCGGCCGGAAAGGTCGTCTTTCAGGGGCCGCAGGTCGACAAATCGATCATCGATCTTCTCCATGTCTACGACGATCCGCGCTGGGCGACCGGCGACGTCGATGCCGCGCTCAAGGCCGACCTCAAGGAGCACGGCTCGGTGCCGGTGGTCGAGGCGTGCAAGATGAAGGGCGACAAGTTCCTCGCCAAGCTTCAAGTGAACCTCGCCTACGCGTGGGATCAGGGGAGCCTCGACAAGAAGGCCGCGCTGGGCACCCAGAACGTCCGCATCCGCTCGGGCGACGACGGCGGCGCGCCTGCTCCCGGCATCGACGAGAGCAACGTGCGGAGCCAGATCGAGTACGGCCAGCTCTGCGTCGAGCAGCTCGGCGAGATCCCGTTCTTCAAAAAGAACGGCGCGGGAAAGTACGACACGTTCGACTGCCGCAACCTCGTGGGCACGACGGCCGCGGGCCCCACCGGTCCGATCGACGGCGTCGAGGGCGGGATGATTCCGGTCACGATCGCTGGCGAAGCGCAGACCAAATGCAGCCCAGGTAAGGAGCTCGGCCTCAACTCGGAGTCCTACGGCTGCATGGACAAGGCCGATCACGGCATGTTCCTCGCGACCGGTGACGTGCAGCCCGGCCCGATGGTCGTCACCGCGAAGAACGATCGCGGGACCCACTGGCTACTCCTCTGCCGCAAGGTCGCCGACGACGGCAAGGGCATGACGAAGACCACCGTGTTCAACGACATGGCCATGATCGGCCACAACCCGCGCACCGGGCGGACCTGCTTCTTCCAGAACTCCATCGGCAGCGGTCGCGACGGCGCGCACGTGCCGCACCCCGCCGACGTCGAGAAGTCGACGAGCGTTTGGTCGACCTCGGTGCAATCGTACTGCTCGGGGTCCTGCCACGCGGCCGACGCGTTCGTTCACTCACCGTGGATTGACGGCGCCAAGCGCTCCGACGGGACCACCGTGGTGCCCAAGATGGGCGAAAACCCGGACTTTGCGGTCAGCCAGATCGACGCGCCGTACAGCATCATCGCGGCCGACAACCTCGGCTTCTCGATCCCGCAGCAGCTCGTCAGCGACGAGGTCGGCGCGTGCAACAACTGCCACCGCCTCGGAGGCAACACCGCGGACAACTTCGCGCGGTGGTCGACCGGGACCGGCGACGAGTACTATTCGAAGATCACCGATTTTGGCAAAGCGTTCGACGCGTCGCACTGGATGCCGCCGCGCACCGACGGCGTGACCGAGGCGACCTGGGACGTCAGCAAGTTCGGCGCGGCGATGACGTTCCTCCAGAAATGCTCGTCGAACCGATCCGACCCCGCGTGCCTCTGGGCCGACGTCCCTCGCGGCGCATTCAACAACCCCAGCAGCTCGCGCTGAAACGCGGCGCCGGCCGACGCGTACAAATTACACGTGTCGGCCGAGGAACTCGATCGCGCGATCGATCGCCCAGGTGTTGACCCACTGCTCCTCGCGGAGGCCGCCGAGCCAGCCGACGTGACCGCCGCCGTCGGACAAGAGTAGCTGCACCTGCGACGACGCCGCCTCGGTGTGCGGCGTGACGGTGGAGAGCGGCACCATCGGATCGTCCTTGGCGTGGATCATGAGCGTCGGACGCGCGACGCGGCCGAGGAGCGGACCTGCGCTCTGGGAGACGTGGTAGTCGTCCGCGTCGCGGAACCCGTGCATCGGGACGATGACATGCTCGTGGTAGTCGCGCACCTTGCGGAGCTTGCGGAGCGTCTTGGGGTCGAAGCGCGTCTTGTCGGGGTGGGTCGCCGCAAAATCCGACGCCTGCTTGACGAGGCCGCGGAGGACGTAGCTGCAGTACGGGAGGTTTCGCAGACGATCGATCTCGACGGTCGTGCGCCCTACGTCGACCGGGGCGGAGATCGACACCGCGGCGGCGAGCGCCTCGGGCACTTCCCCGCCGAGCTCGCCGAGCATCTTGAGCGTGAGGTGACCGCCCAAGGAGATGCCGAGCATCGTCACGCGCGACACCCGCGGATCGCGCCCGAGGGCGACCACGGCGACGCGCGGATCGTCGACGAGGCCGGCGTGGTAGATGCCAGGCGCCCGCGCGAGCCCCTCGCCAGCGCCGCGCAGATCGAGGCGCACGACGTGGAACCCCGCCGCGTAGAGCGCCCGGCCGCCGCGAACGACGCTCCGCGAGTCGCTCGAGCCGCCGACGCCGTGAAGCATGAGCACGGCCGGTCGCGTCTTGCCCGCGTGCCACCACGCGCGCGCATGAAGCGCTCCGCCTGCCGGGAGATCGAACCAGAGGCGCTCCTCTTCCAGGTCCTTGGGGCGCGTGAAGATCGGCAGCGCCGCACCGAGGGTCTGCAGGTGGCCACTCCTCATCCAGCGGGGGGCGCGGAAATCGCTCAACGTCCGTGTCGCGTTCATCGCGCCGGCTTTGTAGCGGATTTGGCCGGCGGCGCGGAAGCAAAAGCGTAACTCACATCAGAGTTACGTTTACGGGAGGGCTCATGGTTTGTATGCTCGCCGCCCATGCCTACGCTCCGGCACTATACCGTCGTCCCTCGCCTCCCTGCTGCGATCGAGCGCGTTCGGGAGATCGCGCACAACCTGTGGTGGGCCTGGTCCCCGGAGGCGCGCGAGCTCTTCGTGCGGATCGACGCGGAGCTCTTCGAGGCGGTGCACGGCAACCCCATCGAGTTGCTCTCGCGGGTCGAGCAGAAGCGCCTCGACGATCTCGCGGGCGACGACGCGTTCTTGAGCCACCTCGAGGGAGCGTGGGGCTCGTTCCAAAAGTACATGTCGCGCGAGGGCTGGTTCCAGAAGCAGTTCTCGGGGACCGCCGGCGCGAGCGGGGCGCGCATCGCGTACTTCTCGATGGAGTACGGCCTCCACGAGGCGCTCCCCATCTACTCGGGAGGCCTCGGCGTGCTCGCCGGCGATCACCTCAAGACCGCGAGCGATCTCGGCCTCCCTCTCGTCGGAGTCGGCCTCGCGTACGCCGAGGGGTATTTCCGTCAGGTCCTGAACGACGACGGATGGCAAGGCGAGCGGTACCCGATCAACGACTGGCATCGCTTGCCGGTCTTGCCCGTCCAGGACGCCGCAGGAAAGCGCCTCATCATCAACGTCGACTACCCCGATCGCGTCGTCTACGCGCAACTTTGGCGCGTGAACGTCGGGCGCGTGCCGCTGTTCCTTCTCGACGCGAACCTCGCGGAGAACGCGCCCGCCGATCGTTCGATCACGGGGCCGCTGTACGGCGGCGATCAAGAGTTCCGCGTCCGGCAGGAGATCATGCTCGGCATCGGCGGCGTGCACGCGCTCGAGGCGGTCGGCCTCAGCCCGACGGTGTGCCACATGAACGAGGGGCACTCGGCGTTCCTCGCCCTCGAGCGCATCGCGCGGGTCATGCGCGACCGCGGCGTGAGCTTCCAGGTCGCGAGCGAGGCGTGCTCGGCGAGCAACGTCTTCACGACCCACACGCCAGTACCCGCGGGCAACGACGCGTTCTTGCCGCACCTCGTTCGCACGTACCTCGAACCGTACCGCGCCGCCTTGAAGCTCACCGACGACGAGCTCCTCTCGCTCGGTCGCCCGCCGCCCGTCGACGCGAGCTCGAATTTCTCCATGCCGGTCCTCGCGATCCGCACCGCCGATCGCTACAACGGCGTGAGCGCGCTGCATGGCGAGGTGTCGCGGCGAATGTGGAAGGGCCTGTGGCCGGATTTGCCGGATCACGAGATCCCGATCCAGTCTGTCACCAACGGCGTCCACACGCCCTCGTGGATCAGCGACGAGCTCGGAGCGCTCTTCTCCCGGTACCTCGGGCCGCGCTGGGTCGACTCGCTCAGCGATCGCGCGCTCTGGGCGCGCGTGCACGAGATCCCCGACGCCGAGCTGTGGCAGACGCATGGGCACCGGCGCCATCGCCTCGTGACGCTGTGCCGCCGCTGGCTCCGCGTCGCGGCCGAGCGAAGGCAGGCCGGGCGGGAAGAGATCGACATGGCCGACGAGGTGCTCGATCCGCGCGCCCTCACGATCGGCTTCGCGCGCCGCTTCGCGACGTACAAGCGCGCGGCGCTCCTCTTCACCGATCTGGATCGCGTAAAGCGCCTCCTCGACATCCCTGATCGGCCCGTGCAGCTCGTCTTCGCCGGCAAGGCGCACCCCCAGGACAAGGGGGGAAAAGAGCTCATTCGCTCGATCGTCCACGCGAGCCGTGAGGCCGGCCTCCGCGGCAAGGTCGTGTTCATCGAGGACTACGACATGCGCATCGCGCGCGCGCTCGTGAGCGGCGTCGACGTGTGGCTGAACACGCCGAGGCGACCGCTCGAGGCGAGCGGAACGAGCGGAATGAAGGCGGCGGCGAACGGCGCGCTCAACGTCTCGGTGTTGGACGGCTGGTGGGCGGAGGCGTGGCAATCGCACGGCGCCGACGTCGGCTGGGCGATCGGCCGTGGCGAAGAGTACCCGGACGCGACCGGCGACGCGGTCGAGGCGGAGGCGCTGTACGATCTGCTCGAGCGGGAGGTCGTGCCGCTGTTCTTCGAGCGCGAAGAGCGAGATCGCCTTCCGCGCGCGTGGATCAAGCGAATGAAGAACGCGATCGCGCACCTGGTGCCGGAGTTCAACACGGCGCGCATGGTTCGCGAATACACCGAGCGCTTCTATGTGCCGGCCATCAAGGAGACCGCGCGGATGCGCGACGACGATCTGGCCGGCGCGCGGGCGCTCACGGCGTGGAAGGAGCGGGTCCGCAACGCGTGGGGAGAGGTCGCCATACGCGAGGTCATCCCCAAGTCGACCGCCGAGCTCAAGGTCGGCGAGGCGATGCGCGTGGAGGCGCTGGTGCACCTCGGCGCGCTCTCCCCCGAGGACGTCGCCGTGGAGCTGTACCACGGCCCCACCGCGGGCGCGCACGAGCTCACGCGCGGCGAGATCGTGCGCATGCGCGTTTCCGGCGGGCCCGTCGAGGGCGTCTACAAATTTGCCGGTGAAATCCCCACGAAAGGGAGCGGCGCACACGCCTTCGCCGCGCGCGTGATGCCGTGGAACGCCGACATGACGCACCCCTACGAGACGTCACTCCTCCGCTGGGCGTGACGAAGCTCGCGAGCTCGCCTCAGGTGCAGGTGGGGGCGAACACGTAGACCGTCGCGCCGTCGGGAGCATCGGCGGCGACCACGAACCCGTACCCGCCGGCGGACACGGCGCCGAGCTTGTCGGTCGAGATCGGAACGACGACACGGCGCCCCGCGACCAGCGACGCGCCGCCCGCACCATTGGTGACGACCTGCACGCTCGTCTGCGCGAGATCTTGCGGAGCCTGCGCGAGCACGAGGCCGGTCGTCGCGTCGACCCACGCGAGCGGCCCCATCACCGCCTGCCCCACGCTGACGTTCGAAGGATCGTACGCCTCGACATCCACGTGCGCGGTGCCCGAGGGCGTCGCGGTCGCCCCATCGGCGAGGACCCAGGTGACGCGCGCGGCCTTGGTGCCGACGGGCGCGACGCCGATCTGGACGAGCGGCGCCCCCCACAGAAGTCCGCCGTTCGCCCCCTGCCCGAAGCGCACGACCGCCGGCGTGCCCCACACCTCCCCGACGTCGCCGTTGAGGTTGGTCTCGACCCCGGCCTTCGCCTTCGCCGTCGCGGTGGCGGTGACGATCGAGAAGAGCTGGCCGACGAGCGACCCTTGCTGCGCCCAGCGGTAAAGCACGAGACGATCGCCGCTCGTCGCGACCGCCGTGGCGCCGCCCGGCGCGCCGGTGTTGGGGAACACGTCGAGCGTCGAGAGATCGGCGACCGGCGCGGTCAGAAGACCGGTGGGATAGAGCTTCGGCGCGTCCGATTGCTCGAGGTAGACGCCGAGGTTGGGCCCCGCGAACGTCTCGGAGACGCCGGTCAACGTCGAGCTCACGAGCACGGCGCGCGCCGTCAGCGACGCTGCGAGCGGATTCGCCGGGGTGTCGATCCATGCAACCTGCACCCTTCCGCCGATGAGGCCGCCCACGAAGTATACGCGGCCAGCGCTCGCCACGATCTGGTTCGGCGCAAAGGGGAGGCCGGCGACGGGGATCGCGGGCGGTGAGGGGTTGCCGGGATCGGCGACGGAGTACGCGACGACACCGTTGGTCGTGCCCACGAAGAGGAAGGTGGATGACGCCGCGATGCACCGCGCCACCACGCCCCCGCACCCGATGGCGCCCGCGGTGATCTTGAACGAGACGGGGTGGAACGTGACGGGCGCGGCGGTGCCGCACGTGTGCGCCGCCGTGTCGCACGCGGCGCGGGTGCAGGCGGCCGTCTGCTTGCAGAGCGTGAAGACGCACGCGTGGCGGGCCGTGTCGCAGCGGGGCGTGAGGCATCCGTCCGGCGCGACGCAATCGCCGTCGACGTTGCATCCGGTGCCCGCGTCGACGGCGATTGCGTCGGGGGCTCGTGTGTCGGACACGCCCACGTCGGGCGGCGGTGACGTGTCGTTCCCGGGTGGCGGTCCGCCGTCGGCGGCCGGCGCCGCGATCTTCGACTCGTCGAGCCCGAGCGAGCAGCCCACGAAGAGCGACGCGACGCCGAGTGCGCCGAGGAGGCCGATGCGGACGAAGCGGAGCGAAGCGAAGCGGAGCGAAGCGCTCCTGGCGGAGAAGCGGAGCGAAGCGCTCCTGGCGGAGAAGCGGGCGCGCATCAAAAGGCACCACCCACGCGAACCCCGCCGAGGGTCGGCGCGATGGCGAGCGCGCTCGTCTTCGCCTTGCCGTCGGGCAGCACGAGCAGCACGACGCCACCCGCCGCGAAGACCCCGCCCGTGATCAGCGTGATCGTCGTCCACGTCTGCAGGCCATGGGCGTGATCGAAGCTCGCGCGCGTGGGGGCGGCGTCGTACGCGTCCTTCGCGTCGAGCGCCTGCGTGCCCAGAATCGCACCGGCTCCGAGCGCAGCGACGCCGACCCCGAGCGCGCCGACGCCGAGGACCGTCTTCAGCGGGAACGGCGCAGGCGGCGGCGGCGCGCGAACGGGCGCGACGGTCGGTTCACAGCGCGGCGGCGGCGCCACCTTCACCTGAGGCTTTTCGGTGGGCGCGGCGGGCTCCTCCACCTCGATGCGCGTGAACTGACCGACCTCCAACGTGACGTCGCGGCGCTCCACCGGGCGACCCGGCGCGCGGACGAGGAGCTTCTGCACTCCAGGAACGCCGTGGAGGCGCGCGGGCACGAGGACCTCGGTCTGCCCCTCGAGCTGCACGCGAATTCCTTCCGGCCCCACGACGAGCGCGGTCCCCAACGTCTTCTCGAGCGCTGCCAGTCGGTCGCGCGCGTTGGTCGCTTGCGACGCCGAGAGGCCCGGCACTTCGAGGGCGCGAATGAAGTCGTCCGCCGCGCGCTCTGGCTTGTTCGCTTGCTCCCACGCGAGTGCCGCGGTGTAGAGCGTGACCGCGTGAGGCCGCTGCGCCGCCGCCGCTTCGAAGTGAAGCGCCGCCTCGACGAACTTCTTCTCCTTGTAGGCCTGCGTGCCTTGGTTGTACTGCTGCCGCGCCTCGACGGTCGTGCCTTCGGGCGCCTCCTGCGCGCGCGCCGGCGCGGACACCAGGACGAACATCGAAAGCGCCAGGGCGACGACGCCTGTCGGGCTCATCCGTCTCGTGTGCCTCGCGTGCCTCACGAGGCCAGCGTAACTCAGTACGGGTTCGCCGGGAGCGGGTCCGTTCGCTTCGGATCGCGGTGCTTGCGCAGCGACGTGAGCCTCAGGACCACGGTCTTGTTGGTCAGCTGATCGTCCACCTGCACCTGCGCGTCCTCGAAGTCCTTCGCGCGAATGATGACGGTGACCGATTGCCCGGGCTTTCGCGTCACCGCCCGCACGCCGGACGCCTGCTCGACGCCGTCGACGATCAAGAACGCATCGTCCGGCGTCACGACGAACATCACGGGCTCCACGCTCTCGACCGTGATCGACGTGTCGACTGGCACCGGCGCGGTCGTGGCGGTCGCTGCGACGGTCGACGTCGTCGCCACGGCGATGGGCGCGGCGGAAGGCGTGCGGGCGCGCCACAAAAAGAAGCCGATCGCCCCGAGCGCGGCGAGCACGACGACGCCGAGGACGACGGCGATCGGCGCCAAGCTCCCCTCCGCGGCCTGCGTGGTCATCGGCAAAGCCCCCGGCATCGCGACGGGACGCGAATGCGAGCCGGTGCGGTCCTCGAAAGGGGCGTGCGACGGCAGCGGCGGCCGCGCGCTCGCGATCTGCGCGTCGAGCATCGGCTGGTACGCGGCGTTGGGGTTCCAATCGGGGGGCGGCTGCGGCTGCGAGGAGGGCGGCGGCGGCTGCGAGGAGGGCGGCGGCGGCGGCCCGAGCTTGTTCGGAACGAGCGGTCCCTCCCCGAGCGGCAGCGTACGCGCGAGCTGACCGGGCCTCGTCGACAGCGGCGGGAAGTCCGGCGGACGTCGCGACGATGGCCCTGCGATCGCCGTCCCGTGCACGACACCGACGCCGGATCGCCCGCGCGCCGACGGCGTGAGCGCCTCGACCACCGGAGGATCGTTGCCAAGATCGACCCTTTCCACGCTCGACTGCGCCGCGCGGATCCGCTCGCGTCGCTTGTCGAGAATGGCCCCGACGCGCGCCTTCACAGCGCCTGCGACGTGCATCTCTGTGACCATCGGCCCCTTCGCCAGCCACTCCTCGAGCGCGGTCCGCATGCTCTCTGCGGTGGGATAGCGCGCCGCGGGATCGCTCGACAGGGCGCGCATCGCGATGCGCTCGAGGCCCATCGGATATCCGTGGATGAAGCTCGTGGGCGGCTCGACTTGGCCTTGGAGGAGGCGGTGCATGACCTGGTGATCCCCGTCGCCGCGGAACGGCTGGAGCCCAGTCGTCGCCTCGTACAGCACGCAGCCCAGGCTGAAGAGATCGCTCCTGCGATCGACGGCGGCTCCTGTCACTTGCTCGGGCGCCATGTAATGGATCTTGCCCTTGAGCTGCCCGGCGCTCGTCGCGCTGTGAGATTGTCCGAGCGCCTTCGCGACGCCAAAATCCGCGACCTTCACGTGGCCGTCGGCGGACACGAGAATGTTGTGCGGCGACACGTCGCGGTGCACGACGTCGAGCGGCGTCCCGTCGTCGGCCTCCAGGTTGTGCGCGGCGTTGAGGCCCGCGCACGTATCGCTGACGATGCGCGCGACCACGCGCGGATCGAGCGGCTGGCATTGCCCGCTGATGCGCAGGACGTGGGCGAGCGACTCGCCGTTCACCCACTCCATCGCCAGGTAGAGGACCCTGCCCTCTTCGCCGAGCTCGTAAATTTCGCAGACGTTCGGGTGATGGACCATCGACGCGATGCGCGCCTCGTCGAGGAACATGCGCTCGAACTCGGGGTCGCGCGCGAGGTGGGGCAAGATCGTCTTGATCGCGACGACCTTCGTGAATCCGCGCTGCCCGTGCTGCCGCGCGGCCCACACGCGCGCCATGCCGCCCTTGGCGATCGGCAATAGGAGCTCGTAACGCCCCAGGCGGGTGCCCCGGGCGAGCTTCTCGGCGGCGAGCTCTCCCTCGTCGTCGACCAGATCTTCGGACGCCAGGTACTCGGCCATCCCTGCGAGGATAATCGTACACCTGTGCTCACGATTCGCCCAGAGAAGCTGGCGCTTCGCGGTTAGGGTTGGCTCCCGGGATGTCCGACATCGTCGCGCCGCTCTCCCGAAGGTCGGGTTGGTTCGTGGCCGTCGTGGCGACGCTGGCGATGACGGTCAGCTACGTCGACCGTCAAACCTTGGCCCAGCTCGCGCCCACTGTGCGAGAGGCGCTCCACATCGACCACGCGCAGTACGGCCGGCTGACCGCGGCCTTCTCGGTCGCCTACCTTGTGGGCGCGCCGCTCTCGGGATGGCTTCTCGATCGTATCGGGACGCGGCGCGGCCTCGTCGGCTCGGTGCTCGTTTGGTCCGCGGTGAGCGCTCTCCACGCGCTCGCGCCGACGTACGCGATCCTCGTCATGCTTCGGATCGCCCTCGGCGTCGCGGAGGCGCCGAGCTTCCCGGGCGCAGCCCGAACCGTTCGCCAGGCGCTCCCGGCGACCGATCGTTCGGCGGGATTCGGCCTCATCTTCACGGGCAGCTCGCTCGGCGGGATCCTCGCCGCGCCGCTGGCGATTGGTCTCAAGGTGAGGTTCGGGTGGCAGCTCGCGTTCGTGGGAACGTCGCTGTGCGGGCTCGTTTGGCTGCCGCTCTGGCTCTTCGCCACTGGCGGGCCGCGCAAGGCCTGGCTCGAACAAAAGAAGGAGGAGCGCCACGACGCGGTCCCCTGGCGGGACATCCTCCGGGATCCCGCGGTGCTCCGGGCCGTCGTGTTCATCGCGATGATCGCGCCGCTGCCGATGTTCGTCTTCAACTGGACGACGCAGCTCCTCGTCGAGCACTTCCACGAGAAGCAGGACGATCTCGCGCGCTTCGTGTGGTTTCCCCTCGTCGCCTACGACGTCGGTGCAATCGCCTTCGGGTGGCTCGCGAGCGTGCGCGATCGCGCGGCCGCGCACCCGCGCTCGCACGTGGCGTACCTCTTCGTGGCGGCGGCGCTGGGCTCGATGGTGGCGCTCGTCCCCTGGATGCCGAACGCGACGTGGGGGACGTTCGTGGCAGGCGTCGCGATGATTGGCGCGGGCGGTCTCTACGGCCTGCCAACCGCCGACATGATGGCCCGCGTCCGCCCGGAGATCAGCGCGCGCGCGGGCGGGTGCACGGCGTCGGCGCAATCGCTCTCGATCATCATCGCCGCCCCCAGCGTCGGCGCGGTGCTCGACCGCACCCACAGCTACTCGCTGGCGCTCGTCGGAGTCGCCGCGCTTCTGCTGCCCGCGTGGGCCATTTGGGCGCGCTGGCCCATGCGCCCCCCGCGCGAGTGAACGTGCTAGATCTTGGGTCCGACAAGGTACTTGCGAAGATTCGCGAAGAGCACGAGGGGCACAAATCATGAGCGCTGCAGCCACCCAGAACAACGGGCACCACGCCGCCGCCAACGGTGGCGCGCAGACGATCAAGAGCTACGCCCCCGCGACGGGCGCGCTCATCGGCGAAGCGCCGGTGATGAGCAAGGAGCAGGTCGAGCAGGTCGTCAAGCGCGCGCGCAAGGCGCAGAAGGCGTGGGCGGTCCTGCCGGTCGAAGAGCGCTGCGATCGCCTCTTGCGCTTCCGCGACGCCATCGTCGATCGCGCCGAGGAGATCGTGCAGCTCCTCTCGAAGGAGACCGGCAAGCCTCGCCACGAGGCGCTCATCCACGAGGTGATGCCGATCGCCGATCTGCTCACCTACTATTGCAAGAACGCGCCGCGCATCCTCGCGCCGCGTGAGCTCGAGCTCCACCTCTTCAAGCACAGGAAGAGCTACCTGCACTACGCGGCGCGCGGCGTCGTCGGCGTCATCTCGCCATGGAACTTCCCGTTCACCTTGCCGATGGGCGACGTGGTCGCGGCGCTCGTCACGGGCAGCGCCGCCGTCGTGAAGCCGAGCGAGGTGACGCCGCTCATCATGCTCAAAGCGAAGGAGATCTTCGACGCGACCGGCCTCCCCGAGGATCTGCTCGGCGTCGTGACCGGGTACGGCGCGACCGGGCAGGCGCTCATCGAGAGCGGCATCCAAAAGCTCGTCTTCACCGGGGGTGTCGAGACCGGTCGTCGCGTCGCGGCGGCATGCGGCGCGGCGCTCATCCCGTGCGTGATGGAGCTCGGCGGCAAGGCGCCGCTCATCGCGTGCTCGGACTGCGATCTCGAGCTGACCGCGCGCGCGATCGTGCTCGGCGGCTTCGCGAACGCCGGTCAGGTGTGCGTCTCGGTCGAGCGCGTGTACGCGCACGAGAGCGTGTACGAGCCGCTCGTCCGCCGCGTGAAGCAGCTCGTCGGCGATCTCAAGCAAGGCGATCCGAGCGCCTCGTTCGTCGACGTCGGCGCCATCATCTTCCCCAAGCAGATCGAGGTCGCCGAGAAGCACATCGAGGATGCGCTCGCGAAGGGCGCAGAGCTCGTGTGCGGCGGAAAGCGCATCGAAGGGCCGGGCCACTTCTTCCCGCCGACGGTACTTGCAAACTGCAACCACGGGATGACCGTGATGCGCGAAGAGATCTTCGGCCCGGTCGTCGGCGTCCAGAAGGTCGCGAACGACGAGGAAGCCCTGCGCCTCGCCAACGACTCGCACCTCGGGCTGAACGCGTACGTCTTCACGAAGGACCGCGCGAAGGGCCGCAGGCTCGCCGAGCAGATCGAGGCCGGCAGCGTCGTCGTGAACGAGGTCCTCATCAACCACGCGGTAGCCGAGGCGCCGTTCGGCGGCACGAAGCAGAGCGGTTTCGGGCGCATCCACGGAGAGGACGCGCTGCGCGAGATGGCGGAGACGCGTCACGTGAACTACGACCGCTTCTCGATGCCAGCCGGGAATCCGGTGGGGTATCCGTACACGGAAAAGTCGTACGGAATGATGATGAAGGGGTTGAGGGCGCTGTTCAGCGGGAGGGGGATCGTCCAGAGAATCGGGGAGCTCTTCTAGACCCCGCCTGCTCCCGCATCCCGCACCTTCGCCAGGCATCGCAGTAGCTCACCCGGCTCGTCCACGTAGACCGCGATCCGCGTCACGCTCCGCGATCTGCCGAACAGCCCCCGCGCCACGACCGGCTCCGACAACGTCACGAGCACACACGGTGGCGTACCGAAGGCGGCGCGCAGCACGTCCGCGCCCGCCGGCGCTTCCGTGATCGCAGCGACCTGGGCGATCGCGGCGCGCGGCACGTCCACCGTCCATACGAAGCTCGCGCGCACCAGCAGTCGATCCGTCGTGACGATCACCGGCCGCAGCTTCGCCGCGCCGTATGCGCCGGTGAGCCAGACGAGCGCGTACGCGTTGAGCGCCGACGCGAGCCATGCGGCGCGCAAGCTCACCGGCGCGAGCACGGCGTGCACGGCCAGACCCTCGACCACCGCGACGCCGCCGAGCACCAGCAGGAGACCGCGGAGACCGCTCTTCGCGAACGTCGTGTGCTCCCCGTGCCGCCTCGCCAACGGCACCGCCTTCGTTGCGAGGCCCGCCACGGCGTAATAGAGGACGGCGAGCTCGGTGCCCAGCGCCCGCATCAACGGGTCCGTGATCGTGTGAAGCCGTGCGAGGAAATCGCCCGCGCCGGCGCCGCGCACTTCCGTGGCGGCCCCTCGCATCCGCGCGAGGAGCAGCGCGAGCACCGCGGCCTCTGCGATGACGCCCGCCGCCTGCACGAGGCGCCGCGTCTCCGGCCGGCCTGCGAGGAGAACGCTGGCCAGGAGCGCCCCCAGCGCGAGGGCGGGAGCAACGCCGACGAGCGAGCGCCTCGCGGGGCGCAGCACCGTCACGACGTAGACGAGCGGCATGACGAGAAAGAGGTCGATGAGCACCGCGTAGGGCACGGGACCGCGCGCGAACGCGGCGCTCCGCGTCACCGACCACTCCACCGCGGTGATCGCGAGCGCGAGCGCCGCGAACATCGCGAGGCGAACCTGCGGCCGCAGGTGGGTCATAGGCGCCCCCGCGCGAGGCGCGCCTCGAGCGCGAACGCGAAGCACTCGTACGCCTCGGCCATCGTCACGCTCTCTTTTTGCCGCGCCAACCGCACGCGCGAGCGAAACGCCAGGTACCGCGCGCCGTTCAACCCGAGGAGCACCGCAACGAGCCCGGGATCGCGCGGCGCCTCGCTCGTCCCCGCCAACGCGGCCGCGCCCGCGAGCACGCGCGCGAGGACGAGATCGCACGCGAGGACCGCGTTGCCCGCGTCCCCCTCCGCGAGCAGCGCCTCGGCCGCGCGTACATTCTCGCGCTCCGCCTCCGGCCACACCTCGGCGAGCGAGAACCGGGCGCCCTGCCCCGGAATGAGCGGGACCGGCGCCGACGCGAGGCGCGCGGGATTCGCGGACGGCGGACGCGATCGTTCCGCGCCAGGTGAAGGCGGAGCCGACCCCGCGGGGGCCGGCGCCGATGCGGGCTTGCTCGGGGGCCGCGATCCGAGGCTCTCCGCGTGGGACGCCGTCGCCTCCGCCGCGCTCGCCTGCCGCGTCGGCGGCGGCGCGGTGTGCCGCGGCGACTCCGCGAGGCTTCGAATGGCGTCCTCGATTCCGACCTCGCTCGACAGACCTGGCGCGTCGTTGGATCGCGGCAGCTCCGACTCGTACGCGCGCAGAACGAGCCGCGTGATCCGCTCGAGCCCCTCGAAGACGCCGTCGCCTCGCGTGGCCACGGTCTGGATCGACTGCGCGCCGTACGGGTTGAAGCGCCTCTCCATCTCCTCGACCGCGACCAGATCGCCGAGGTCGCGCTTGTTCCAGTGGAACGTGTGCGGCATGTCTTCGAGCCGCCGGTTGTGCTCCGCGAGGTTGGCGATGAGGTCGTCGACCGACTCGCGGTTCGCCTCCGCGCGCCCCGACTGCGAGTCCGCGACGAACACGACGCCGTCGGCCCCCGACAAGACGAGCTTGCGCGTCGCGCCGAAGTGAACTTGCCCCGGCACCGTGAAGAGCTGCAGACGCACGCCCATCCCCCGCACGCGCGGCACGCGGATCGGCAAGTAGTCGAAGTAGAGCGTTCGATCGGTGGGCGTCGCGAGGCTCACCATCTTGCCGCGGTGCTCTTGCTTCGTCGCCGCGTGGATGTACTCGAGCGTCGACGTCTTGCCGCCGAGGCCGGGCCCGTAAAACACGATCTTGAACACCACTTCGCGCGTCAGCGGGTTCAAGGCGGCCATGCAGGAAAAAGGATAGATCGGCCGGGGGCGTACGCGGCCGTTTTTTGGTGGTAAAGAGCGCCCGTGCGCGGCTTCATCGACCTCCATTGCCACTGGATCAGCGCGATCGACGACGGCGCGCGGTCCGACGAGGCGAGCCTGGCGATGCTCCGTGGCCTCCACGCGTGCGGCTTCGACACGGTCGTCGCGACCCCGCACATGCGGCCCGGGATGTTCGACAACGATCGCGCCGCGCTCGAAGCCGCGTTCGCGCGCATGCAGCCGCACCTCGACGGACAATCGGGCGTGCCGCGCGTCGGCCTCGCGAGCGAGCACTGGTTCGACGACGTCGTGTTCGATCGCCTGCGCCGTGGACAGGGCCTCGCCTACCCCGGTGGTAAGGCGGCCCTTGTCGAGCTCCCGCCCGAGGCGTTCCCGATGAACCTCCAGGCCCGCTTCGTCGACCTCAAGCGCGCCGGCCTCCAAGTCGTGCTCGCCCATCCCGAGCGCTACCAGCCGGTGTGGAAAAATGACTCATGCCTCGACCCGCTGTTCGACGCAGGCGCGCTCCTGCTTCTCGACGTGTGCTCGCTCGAGGGGAAATACGGCCGGAGGGCGCGCGCCGCAGCAGAGAAGCTCCTCGAGGAGCAAGCCTACGAAGCCGCCTGCTCCGACGCCCACCGCCCCGAGGACTGCGAAACCGTCGCCCGGGCCATCGAGAGGCTTGAGTCCTTGGCCGGAAAAGAAGAGGCTTACCGTCTTCTCGCGGTCGCCCCGCGAGCCATCCTCGGACAAAAGGAACAGCCATGACTGAGCGCATCGCGTGTGTCGGCCTTGGATACGTCGGACTCCCCGTCGCCCTCGCGTTCGCGCGCAAGTTTCCCGGCACCGTGGGCTTCGACATCCACCAGGAGAAGGTCGACGAGCTGCGCCGCGGGTACGACCGGAACCACGAGTGCCCCGAGGAGGTGCTGAAGAAGAGCACGCTCAAGATGACCGCCGATCCGAAGGACATGGCGGGATGCACGTTCTTCGTCGTCGCGGTGCCCACGCCGGTCGACAAGAACAACGTCCCCGATCTCACGCCGGTCGTGAAGGCGAGCGAGACGGTCGGCAAGGCGCTCACGAAGGGCGCAGTCGTCGTCTACGAGTCCACCGTGTACCCGGGCGTGACCGAGGACATCTGCGGGCCGATCCTCTCCAAGGTGAGCGGACTCGCCCGCTCCGACTTCAAGCTCGGCTACTCGCCGGAGCGCATCAACCCGGGCGATCACGAGCACACGCTCGAGCGCATCACCAAGGTCGTGTCCGGCGAGGACGGCCCGACGCTGGAGCGCGTCGCCGCCGCGTACGGCGCGATCATCGATGCCGGCATCCACAAGGCGCAGTCGATCAAGGTCGCCGAGGCCGCCAAGGTCATCGAGAACACGCAGCGCGACATCAACATCGCGCTCATGAACGAGCTCGCGCTCATCTTCGATCGGATGGGCATCCGCACGAGCGACGTCCTCGCCGCGGCCGGCACCAAATGGAACTTCCTCAAGTTCCGTCCCGGCCTCGTCGGCGGCCACTGCATCGGCGTCGATCCGTACTACCTGACGACCAAAGCGCAGGAGCTCGGCTACCAGCCGGAGGTCATCCTCGCGGGGCGCCGCATCAACAACAACGTCGGCCCTTACATCGCGCAGCGCACCGTGAAGATGCTCATCAACGGCAACCACGGCGTGAAGGGCGCGAAGGTCGGCATCCTCGGCCTCACGTTCAAAGAGGACTGCAGCGATCTCCGGAACAGCAAGGTGCCGGACATCCTCATCGAGCTCCGTCAGTTCGGCATCGAGGCGATCATCCACGATCCGATCGCGAGCGGGCCCGACTCCGTGCACGAGTACGGCCTGAGCCTCGCGCCGCTCGACGCGTACAAGGGGCTCGACGCGCTCATCGTCGCGGTCAGCCACAAGCAGTACGTCGAGATGGGTCAGTCCAAGCTGCAGAGCTTCGTGAAGGACGGCGGCGTCTTCGTCGACGTGAAGAGCGCGTTCGATCCGTCCAAGATGGAACGAAACATCCGTTACTGGAGCCTCTAGCGTAAAACGCGCGTGTGACGAGGCATTGCGCGCGTCGCCCGAGGGCGCGCTCCATGCTATCCCAACCGGGACAACCGTGAGTCCGCCTCCCCCTTCGTCCCCCGGCCCTGGCCGGACGGCCCCCATGCCCATCCCGCCGCGTCCGGCCTACAGGCCGAACCGGACGGTGAAGATGGAGACCGTCCGCCCCCTCGCCATTCCCCTCGATCCGAACGCGCGGATCGGCAAGGTGCTTCGCGAGCGATGGCGTGTGGATGAGCTCGTCTGGACGACCCCTGCGAGCTCGCTCTATTGGGCGACGCACCGCACGGGCACGCGCGCCGCGATCCGCGTCCTCGCGCCGGAGCTCTCGGCAAGCGATGCACGCGCGGGCATGTTCCTGGAGACGGCGTCGATCGTCCAGCGCATCGCGCACGACGGCGCGGTCCGCATCCTCGACGACGATCGCGATCAGGACGGCTGCGTCTTCCTGGTGCTGGAGCTCTTCGACGCGGTGTCCCTCCGCGCGCTGATGGAGGCCGCGCGCGATCCGATGTCGCCGGAGGAGGCGGCGCGAATCGGGGTCGGGATCCTCGAGGTGCTCGCCGCGGCCCATCGCGCGGGCATCCAGCACGGCGCGCTCCGTGCGGAGGACGTCTTCGTCACGCGCCAGGGTCACGTGAAGCTACTCGGATTCGAAGGGCGCGCGCCATCGGCGGACCCCGAGGCCGGTCCGAATTTCCAACGCGACACCAGCGCGACGGGGACCCTGCTCTACACGATGCTCGCCGCGACGCCGCCGCGCGGTCACTCGCTCGCCATCGCGCGGCCCGATCTTCCGACGTGGCTCGTGAACGCGGTCGATCGCGCGCTCGGCTTCGGCGCCGCGGCTCCGTGGCCGGACGCGGGAGCGATGCTCGCGGCGATCCTCTCGGCGTACAAAGTCCCGACCCCTCTCGACGCGTTCGAGCCGCATCCGATTGTGCCGGACGCGCCTGCGCCCATTCTTCCGAGCGTCGAATTTCCCGTTACGGACGACATGAACCCGCTCTTCGTGCAGAGCCGCGGCGCCGCCCGTCCGATGATCACGGTCACGGGCGCCAACCGCGCGGCCCGCGCCGTGTCGCTCCGCAGCGCCGAGGCCGAGCGCCGGCGCCGCCGCAAGTGGGTCCTCGGTGTCCTGGCCGTGGGGATTCTGCTTTCGCTGGTGCTTGTGGTCTGGATGCGCCAGCCCTGACCCGGCTGTCACAGGCGCCGCGCATGACGGTCTCGCCCCGGGACGAGTTCTCCGGTGATTCCCTCGGGTTGAGAGAGCGCTACCGCACGTGGCGGACGTGGCAGAGAGCGTGCTATTACCCCGCCGACACGTGACCGCCTCCCCCTCCGCACCTCCGTCGTCCCGCACGTCTCAGGCGTCCCCGGCCTCCGCCGCAGGATTTCTGCGCCGCCACGGCGGCAAGCTCGTCGCGAGCGCCATCATCACCGGTGGCCTCGTGTACACCCTGCGCAAGAGCGGTCTTCCTCTCCTGCCGGCCGCGTCGTGCTTCGAGCACGTCAAGTGGTGGACGCTCCCCTGCTACCTCGCGACCTACGTCGCGGCGAGCTACTTCCGGGCGACGCGTTGGCGCTTCCTCCTGCGTTCGTTCGCGGACATCCCGCGCCGCCGGATCCTGGCGGTGTCCTGGATCGGCTTCGCCGCCATCATGCTCATGCCCTTCCGCATCGGAGAGGTCGTGCGCCCCTACATGATCCGCGCGCCGGGCCGCGAAGAAGGGGGCAAGCTCGTCGGGCGCGTCTCCGCCACGACCGCCACCGGCACCGTGCTCGCCGAGCGCATCGTCGACGGCCTCTACCTGTCCTTCGTGCTCGCGGTGGCGCTCTTGGTCGTGCCGATGCTCGATCCGACGCCGACGCACGTGGTCGGCCTCCCCCTCACGATCGCCCAGGTTCGCGGCTACGGGTACACGACGCTCGGCTTCTTTGCGGTCGCGTTCAGCACGATCGCGGTCTTCTATTTCGCGCGGGGCTTCGCGACGCGCGTGACCCACGCGGTCTTCGGGCTCGTCAGCAAAAAACTTGGAGAAAAACTTGCAACAACGGCAGCCAAGCTCGCAGATGGCCTGCACTTTCTCGGTAAGCCGCGCGACGCGGGGCCGTTCCTGGTCGAGACGAGCGTCTACTGGGGCCTGAACGCGCTCGGCATGTGGCTCCTCGCGTGGGGCTGCGGCGTCGTGCACCCCGACGGATCGGCGATCACGTTCGGTGAGAGCTGCTCGCTGATGGGGATGCTCGGCGTCACGATCCTGATCCCGGGACCGCCGGGCCTCGTCGGCATCTTCCAGACCGGCATCTACTGCGGCTTGTCGATGTACTTCGCGGCGAACATCGTGACCGGACAAGGGGCGGCATTCACGTTCCTCCTCTTCGTCATCCAGTTCGCGTGGCAGGTCTTCGCGGCCGGCTTCTTCCTCGTCGGCGATCGCAGCGCGCTCCGGGCGTTCGAAGAGGCCGAAGGAATGGTCCCGCGCCCCGCCGAGACACAAAACTTGGCCACCTGACGGCGCCTCCGCTACGCGAGAGAGCATGCCTAGGCTCTTCGTGCCTGTGGTCGCCTTGCTCCTCGGGCTCGCCGTGGCTGCGGCCATCGTCCTCACGGGCGAACCGGCCACCGCCAAGACTTCCTACGACTCGGCGTACGGCTTCGACCGGACGTGGAACGCGGCGATCCGCATGGTCCGCGTCGACATGGGCCTCAAGGTCACCGAGAAGGACGACACGACCGGCTACCTGCTGTTCGACTACAAGTCCGCCGAGGGGAGCTCGAAGACGACGAGCGGCTCCCTGGAGTTCATCCGCTCGAAGGAGCCGGACGCGCCGGTGCGGGTGGTCGTGCAGCTCCCGCAGATGCCGCGGTACCACGAGCAGATGATGGTCGACACGCTGACGAAGAAGATGCGCACCGAGTACGGCGAGCCCCCGCCGCGCCGCCCGAGCGCGCCGAGCGGCCCGAGGGACGCCGGGATCGACGCCGAGCAAAACTAGCCTCGTCTCGCCCATCCTGGCCCTGCCGCGGAAATACTCCTGGCGCGTACGAGTAGAGCAATTACTCTACCCCGCCCCCATGCGCGGACGCCAAAGCCTTGCCCTCCTCGCCTCGGCCCTCGCGGTCGCTGCCGCCGTCGCGTGCGGGAGCGCGAAGTCCAACGGATATTCGCCGGGCGACGGGGACGCCGGCGCGGGCGGTGGCGACGGTGGGCCTACCCTCGGGGACGGCGGCGACAACACGCTCGGCGAGGGAGGCCTAGGGCCCGTCACCGGTCACGCGACCTTCGGGTGCGACGGGTGCCCGCCCTTCCCCGCAGGAGGCGCACCGAGCTGCGCGGCCGGCACGCTCGGAGCGTCGCAGGTCGCGTACCCGAAGGACGACGTGCTCTTGCCGCCGAACCTGAACCTCCTCGAGGTGCACTTCCCCGAGGTGCCGAGCGCCAAGCTCTACGAGGTCGCGTTCACCAACGGCGCCACCGAGATTCGCGTCGCGACGCGGTGCACCCGCGTCGACAACGGTCGCCACGGCGCGAGCGCGGGATGCACGTTGGCCCTCCCGCTCCAGGCCTTCCGCGACGTCGCCGAGACCAACCGCGACGGGGACCCGGTCAAGGTCACCGTCCGCGCGACCGTCGACGGCGCGTGCGTGACAGAGTCCCCGCCGGTCGCGATCCGCTTCGCGAAGGAGGACGTGAAGGGCGGCATCTACTACTGGCAGTCGGCGGTCTTCGGGAACAACGCCGGGACCACCGGCGGGATCTACACGCACGATTTCGGATCGGTCGATCCCAAGCCGGCGCCGTTCTACACGTCGGGCGCGACGGGCACGTGCGTCGGGTGCCACAACCTCTCGCGCGACGGCGAGCGCATCTCGCTCGGCACCGATGATCCGGACGACGACGACGGCTTCGACGACGTGAGCACGTCGGTCCTCGACACCAAGACGCGCACGGTGCTCGCGACCGGCCTCGTCGCCGGCTTCCAGACCTGGGCGCACGATCACTCGCGCGTCGTGACGAGCAGCTGGCAGGACTATAACCCGCTGACCCCGAACGCCGGGGACGACACGTTCAACGTTCTCGACGGACAAGGCGGCGGAAACGTCGGGAGCCCGGCGATCCCGGGGGGCATTCGCGGAACGCAGCCGGATCTCTCGCCGGACGACAAGCTCCTGGCGTTCGTGGCGCCGAAGACGTTCGCGTCGGCCCTCACGGTCAGCGGCGATCACCACTTCCACGGCGGGACGATCTACGTGAGCCCGATCGGCGTCGCGGGAGGGACCCTCGGCGCCCCGAACGCGCTCGCCACACCCATCGGCGACGAGGCGTACTACTACCCGTCGTTCTCGCCCGACGGTCACTTCCTCGCCGTGAACCATACGACCGGCGGCGACGTGTTTTACAACAAGAACGCGCGCGTCCAGCTCCTCCGCGCGGCCGGCGGCGCGCCGATCGATCTCGCGCGCCTGAACCAGGGCGACGGCCTCTCGAACTCGTGGCCGCGCTGGAGCCCGATCGTTCAGACGTACAAGGGGCGCAAGATCGCGTGGGTGACGTTCTCGTCGAGCCGCGATTACGGGCTTCGCTTGCACAACCAGGGGCTCCCGCACTGCTACCCGAGCGAGTGCCCCGACGAGGACAAGCCGCAGCTGAGCACCGACATCAACAGCCTCGACGGGTGCGAGTCGCCGCAAATATGGATGGCGGCCGTCGACATCGAAGACGGCGAGCCGGTGGGCGGCGATCGCTCGAGCCCCGCGTTCTGGCTGCCGTTCCAGGACATCTCCAGCCACAACCACTCGGCGCAGTGGGTCGACAAGGTCGTGAGCACGCCGCAGGTCACGTGCGGGAGCAAGACGTGCAGCGCGGACACGCTCTGCTGCTCTCCCGACAACTGTCAGCCCATCTGCATCAAGTAGGTCTTTGCGCGGGCGGCGTCTCCGCTGCCGAAAATCAAAACGCGGCCATCCCATGCCCGCTTCCTCAGCGCGCGAGGACCGTCGCGCAGGTGGCGGCGATGCAGACGCCGAGGAGGGCCGGCTCGTCCTCGAGCGCGACGCCTTCGGGAATGACCAGCGCCTCCGCCGTCGCCTTGGACGCGAGCTCCGGCGCGACGAGCTTGTCGAAGCGCGCCCAGAGCGGGCCAGTCTTCGCGGTGGCAAGGTACGGCTGCGGGGCCGAATACGGCGTGAACGAGATGACGCCGTCGGTGTCGTTGCGCAGCGTGACCCGCGCGACGCACGGGCTGGTCGCCGAGGCCACACCGAGCGCCGCCTTTCGCGCCCCGCACGCGATCTCTTCGAGGTGGACGTGCAGGCCGTGGACGTCGGCGTCGGCTTTGGCCGCCGCGTGGAGCTCGCCGAACAGGCGCTCACGCTTCGCTTCGAGGACGGCCTCGGCGCTCGCCAGGCCCACGACGCGCTTCACGGTGCGCGGATCGTCCCAGCCGACGAGCGCCGCGAGGTCGCCCGCGCGCCCTTGCTGCTTTGTGAGATCGCTCGTCGGCCAGCCCCACAACGGGCGGCGACCGTCGAGCTTGGCCCCGGCGAGCGTCCGGGCGTCACGATCGGCGCGCGCGCCGTGCTCCTTCACCTCGCGATCGAGCGCCGCCCCGTCGAGCGCCCGGCACTCGATCGACGCGCCGGTGTCGGACATGACCACCGGGCCTGCGTCGTATTTCACCGAGGTACGCGTGATGAGCTCGTCGCTGAAGACGTCACGGTCCCACACCTCGAACCGGATCATGTCGCCGTGCGCGACCTTGGCGAGCGGCGCGCTGACGAACGCCAGGTTCGCGTCCTCGGGGCCGTTCGCAGAGCGCCCGGGCGTGCCGTCGAGGACGAGGCTGGCGCGGAGATCGTCGCCGGCGAACGTGTCCATCTTGTTGAACGACTGGAAGCGGCAAATGACGAGCGCGTGCGCCACGTCCCCTCGCAGGGGAGAGGCCGCCAGGAACACGTCGAGCGGGTCGGTGAGCTGCGGGGCGTAGCTCGCGTCCTTCGCCCACTTCGGCCGGGCGTGCTCGCTCGATCGCGGCGTGCCGGGCGCGGCGGGGACCGGCTCCGGCTCGTCCTCGAGGTTCGCGGACGCGGACGCGACGGGCGCTTGCATGGCAGGCGCATGCGAAGTCGGCTTCGCGGACTCGCTGGTGGCGGGCGCGGCCGCGCGGACGGTGTGATGCGTGCGAAGCAGGAGGGCCGCCGACGCGAGGGTGGATGCGCCGACGAACGCGAGGACGGCGCCGACGATCACCGGCGTCTTGGACGGGGGCTTGGGCTCGGGAGCACGGTATTGATTCACTCGGTACATGCGAGGAGTACTGAGCAGCGCATGTGCCTGCGTGCATCCTCGCGATGACGCGGCGCTGCGTGCGCTAACCCCTCGGGACGCATGGAACGCGAAGGGCGCGGAGTGTTGTCCTCCGCGCCCACCCTTGATCCGAATGGCGTGACCCCCTCGCGGGCCTCCTGACGATCGCCTTATTTTCTCGTCAGATCCGCGTCAGGCGGATGTCACGAACGGGTCAGTCACGTCGCCGTCAGCGAGCCCGGGGCGGCCGGAGCCGGAGCCGGCGCGCGGTTGATGGAGGGCGGAGCGCCCGCGGCGTCGTTCGTCTTGCCCGCACCCGCCGGCGTCGACGCGCCCTGCTCGGAGCAGCAGCGGAAGCCGATCTGATAGAAGCTGAACTCTTCGTTGTGCGCGGTCGTCATCGGGCGGCAGCGCGTGCGGACCGGACCCCAGTAGCCGCCCTTGAGGCCGCTCTTGAAGGGGTGGCCGCTCTCGTTCACGACCCACTCGTCGACGTTGCCGGCCATGTCGTGCACGCCGAACGGGCTCACGCACGCCTCGCGGGTGCCGCTCGGCTCGCCCTGCCAGAGGCGCTCGACCTCGGCGTCGCGGAGGCGCGGATCGGCGAGCGCCTTCTCGTTCACGTCCGGGTGCGGCTTGTCGATGTTGCAGGCCTCGGAGTTGCGCTGGTAGCCGTACGGGTACGGCAGGTGCTCCTGGCCTTCGCACGCCAAGGTCCACTCGCTCTCGCCGCAGAGGCGCTTGCCGACGGACTGGCACGTGTCACGCGCCTCGTACCACGTCTTCATGATCACGGGCTTGTCGCCCGGCTTGTTCGGGTACTCGTACCGGTCGATGCAGAACTTCTTGTGCGTGGTCTTGCCGGTGCACTTGCTGCTCGGAGCGAACTCCGCGCAGCGCATCTTGGTCTCCGGGTCGAGCCAGCGCAGGCACTTCTGCTCGACGTACGGGCAGTAGTCGCCTTCGACTTCGAGCATGCCGGTCGGGCACGAGCCGCTCGCCTCGATGACGGGGGCTGGCGTGACGCTGATTTTTGCGCCGGCGCTCGCGTGGACGTTCTCGGGGACCTTCGGCGCGGGCGGCGCGGCCTCGTCGGCGAGCGGTGCAGCGAGGTCGGTGGCGACGTCGGCCGGCTCGTAGCCTTGCGGGTTGGCTTGCGCGACCGGCTCCGCCTGGGTGCCCAGGAGGACGAGCGCCGTTCCGAACCCGAAGATGACGACGCTGAGGTTCGACCGCTTCATGTTAGTTTCGCCCCGCCCGGCGCTCCGACTCGTAGTCATTGCAAACGTCTCGCCAACCTCGCTGGAACTTTTCGCTCGCACGGGACGACCAAAGACGACGCGCCACGCCAAACGAGGATGGGCCGCACGTCACCCGTGTCGGCGCGTGAAGGCGTCGAAATCCCCCCACGCGAAGTGTGCCGTGCGAGGGCGACGCGCGTCACGTTTCCTGCGAAAAACAAGCTCGGTGTGACGACGTGACGCGTAACGCACGCGCGTGTTTCGCTCGCCGTTACGCGCGCTTACCTACATGCACTCACCACGCAACGGTTTGACGCGACGAGCGCGGGATGGATCGACGTCGCATCATGCGCCGTCACCGTTCCGGCGAAGCCCATGTGGATCCGCGGTCCATGCCGGAGTCCGTGAGGAGCCATGGGCAAACGTTGGGCAGGGGTCTGCGCGACCCGGGCAAACACCGCGCGCGGATGGCGCAGCAACTTGCGCAGCGAACGTTCGTGCGCGCGTACGACGGCGGACGCGCCATCGGTCTTGCTTGCTCGCTTGCTGCGGCTCAGCGGCGGCAGAGAACGGCCACCGCGGCGTCGGGCGCGAGAGGTGTGGTCTCGTCGTCCATGTCGACGGTCTGTCCCTCCCGGACGCAACCTGCGACGCACGCGACGACCGCGCGCGAAGGCTGCCCGCAGGCGATCACGACGCCCCTGTCGCAAAGGTAGCCACTGTCGCAGCCCGCTACGATCGCGCCGGGCGGCGACGGGCGCGAGAGCTTCGCGCGCTCGGCCAGATCGGGCGCGCAGAGCTGGACGAGCGCACGATCCCTCGACACGTCGAGCTCGAGGCCGTCCACGACGCAGCCATGCGGGCAGTCGCCGAGGCGCTCCCAAGGACACTGGCATTGCTCGGGCGATCCGGTGCACGGCTCCGCGTAGTGGTACGCGCGCGAGGCGTGGACGATGCCGTCTCCGCAACGCGCCATGCCATCTGGGCAATCCACCGCCGACAGCGTGATGCCGGCGGGATCCGCCGAGGGGGCCGGACCACGCGTGGGGGTCCCGGTCCCCGCGCCGCCGTGCGAGGCGAGCCACGACGAGAGGCACCCCCGCTCGCACCCGGCCAGTCCACTGACCAGGAGAGCGAGCAGGGCGAACGTCGTCGTGCGCCTCAAGCGCGCCTGCCGCTCAGCTCTCGATGAACGACTTGAGCTGCTTGCTGCGCGACGGGTGGCGGAGCTTGCGAAGGGCCTTCGCCTCGATCTGGCGAATGCGCTCGCGCGTCACCTCGAAGTCCTGACCGACTTCCTCGAGCGTGTGATCGCTCTTCTCGCCGATGCCGAAGCGCATGCGGAGGACCTTCTCCTCGCGCGGCGTGAGGGTCTTCAGGACCTTCCGCGTTTGCTCGGCGAGGTTCATGTTGATGACGGCCTCGGCCGGCGACACGACGCTCTTGTCCTCGATGAAGTCGCCCAAGTGCGAGTCTTCCTCTTCGCCGATCGGCGTCTCGAGGCTGATGGGCTCCTTCGCGATCTTGAGGACCTTGCGGACCTTGTCGAGCGGGAGCTCCATCTTCTCGGCGATCTCTTCCGGCGTCGGCTCGCGGCCGTACTCCTGGACGAGGTAGCGGCTCGTTCGAATGAGCTTGTTGATCGTCTCGATCATGTGGACCGGGATGCGGATCGTGCGCGCCTGGTCGGCGATGGCGCGAGTGATCGCCTGGCGGATCCACCACGTGGCGTACGTCGAGAACTTGTAGCCGCGCTTGTACTCGAACTTGTCGACCGCCTTCATGAGGCCGATGTTCCCCTCCTGAATGAGGTCGAGGAACTGCAGGCCGCGGTTCGTGTACTTCTTCGCGATCGAGACGACGAGGCGGAGGTTCGCCTCGACGAGCTCCGCCTTCGCGCGCTCGGCGACGTGCTCGCCCTGCCGGATGTCCGAGTACGTGCTGCGGAGCGCCTTGATGTCGAGTTGGAGCTCTTCTTCGACCTTGCGCAGGTTCTTCTGCGCGGCCTGGTGGTTGACGAGGACCTCGTCGGGCGTGATGCCGTGCCTCCTCTTGAAGCGGCGCTCGGAGTTCACGTCGACCTTGGCGGCGCGCGCCTCCTTGCGGAGGAGATCCTTGTCGACGCCGGTGCGCTTCTCGAGCTCGCTGGTGCCGCTCTCGGCGCGCTCGACCTTCTGGATGAGCGAGCGGAGCTTCATGACGATCTTGTCGATCGTCTTCTTGTTGAGGCGCATCTCCTCGAGCGTCTCGACCATTTTCGCGCGGTTGCCCTCGATTTCGCCCTCGACGCCCTTCTTGCGGGACTGGGCGCAGGTCTCGAGGCTGCCGATGAGGTCTTGCGCGACCTTGTCGAGGTGCTTCACCTTGTCGATGAGGCGAAGGATGCGGCGGTCCGCCTCTTCCTCGTCGAACTCGCGGTCCTCGTCCTCGGCGTCGCGGATGATCTCCTTGACGCGGATCTTGTGCTTCCGGAGCTTGTCGCCGAGATCGATGATCTCGCGGACGGCGACCGGGGAGTTCAAGATGGCGCCGAGGATGGTGTGCTCACCGTTCTCGATGCGCTTGGCGATCTCGACCTCGCCCTCGCGCGTGAGGAGCGAGACGCTCCCCATCTTGCGCAGGTACATCCGGACCGGATCGTTGCTCTTCGAGTAGTAGCTCCCGTCGTCGCTCTCGGCCTCCTTGCCGTTCGACTGCGTCTCGCGCTGCGGGATCTGCTTCTTCTCGTGCGTCTCTTCCTGGGCGATGCGCGTCGGCGCGATCTTCACCTGGGTCGCGGCGTCGACGATCTCGATGTCCTCATCGCCGAGGACGCCCATCACGTCGTCCATCTGATCGGCGACGACGTCGGCCGGCAGAGCGTCGTTGACCTCGTCGTAGGTGAGGAAGCCCTTGGACTTCCCCATCTCGATCAATTGCTGAACTTCTTTGCGGTCACGGTTCTTCTGCGCCATCTCTGCCTTCACCCTCGCCCCCTTGATCCCAGGAGGCTGCGACAACTCAATGAGAATGGAAAACTTATTCGCCGGCCTAGGAGCCTTCGCCTTCGCCGCGGCCCGAGTCCGTGCCGCCGCCCTCTGGTGGCGGTGCTGCCCGGACGACACCGTGCTTCATGCGCATGCGCTCTTCTGCCTGCCTCGCCAGCGCCCTCTCTGCGTCCCAATCACCTGCGCGTTCATGCTGCTCACGAGCGATGTCGCCCGTCTCACGCGATAGAACGGCCCTCTTTAGCTTGTTTGCGTTCTCGAGCAAGTGTCCTCTCGCGTCGTCTCGAGACGCCAACGTCGGGGCTGCCAGACGCTGCTCTGCGAAGCCCCGGAACATCGCGGGGATTTGCTCAAGAAATACGCTTGTGTCCAGCGCTTTTTCGAGGGTGCCATCGCTTTTTGCGGAGGCGGGCGGCTCTATCAAGGACTGGGCCAACGCCGCGATGATCTGCGCGGAGTTCCCTTCTAGTAGAGGAAGCACTTCCGCGACGGCCGGATCGTTTAGGAGTGAAGGGTACTCGATGAGGGCGCCGACGATCTCACGCCGCTCGGGAGATCCTGCGGTGACGCCCTTGATGCGCGCGTCCTTCGGCGTCGCGCCGTGCAGCATGGGCGGACGCGGCCCCGCCTCCTCGAGCGCTCTTCGGACGGTCCGCTCGAGCGCGCGGAACGCATCGGGGGAGACAACATCGAGACGTCCCGCGAGCTGGTCCGCGTAGGTCTTCGCCATCGAGCGAATGAGCGGATCGTCCTCCATCGCGAGGATCTTGGCGACCTCGGTGACCCGCGCCGCGCGCTCGTACGCGTCGGCCGAGGCGAACGACGTGTCGAGCGCGGCGTCGAGGAGGTACTCGAGCATGCCGCGCGCGTGGGAGAGGACACCTTCGAGCGCCTCGACGCCTCGCGTGCGGACGATCTCGTCGGGATCCTGGCCCTCGGGCAACGTCGCCACCTTCGCGAGGAGGCCCGACTCACGGACGGGCTCGCGTGAGAGGCGCACGGCCTTCTTGCCCGCGGCGTCGCCGTCGAAGAGAAATGTGACCGTCCCGGCGAAGCGCTTGAGCAGCTTCGCCTGGTCGACGGTGAACGCGGTGCCGAGCGGGGCCACCACGTGCTGCACGCCGCGCGCGTGGAGGGAGACGACGTCGAAGTTCCCCTCCACAAGGACCGCGTGCTCGGCCTGGCGGATGGCATGACGCGCCTGGTAGAGGCCGAAGAGGGTCTGGCCCTTGGTGTAGATCGGGGACTCGGGAGAATTGATGTACTTCGCCACGCGATCGCCAGCCTCGCGGGGCGGCGCGTCGGGCGGGTCCTCGAGCGCGCGGCCGCTGAAGGCGACCACCCTGCCCTGCGGATCGGAGACCGCGAACATGAGGCGGTGCCGGAAGCGATCGTAGTGCCCGCTGCCGCTCGAGCGCGGGACGAGCAGGCCGACGCTCTCGCCGGCGACCGGGCTGATTCCTTGTGCGCGGAAATACGCGGTGAGGCCGTCCCATCCGGGCGGCGCGTAGCCGATGCGAAAGGCTTGGAGCGCGTCGTCGACCGGCGCAGAGGCGCCCGGCACGAGGCCGCGCCGCGCGAGCTCGTCGAGCGCGTATTGCCGGAGCGGGTGCGTGCGGAGCTGCTCCTCGTAATAGTGCGCGGCGACGTTGTTCGCGTTGAAGAGCTCGTCCTTCTGCTTGCGGAGGCGATCCTGGACGCTCGGCTCGATCGTGTTGCGGTCCTCCTCGACCGCGATGCCCGCGCGCTCGGCGAGCGAGCGCACCGCCTCGGGGAACGTCGCCCCCTCCATCTTCATGACGAAGTCGATGACGCTGCCGGACTCCTTGCAGCCGAAGCAGTGGAAAAACCCACGATCGGGGTTCACGTGGAAGCTGGGCGTCTTCTCTTTGTGAAAAGGACAGAGGCCGCTGAACGAACGCCCGCGTCGCTTGAGCGTGGGGACACTCTCCTGCACGACCGCGATGATGTCGGTCCGGTCGCGGACTTGGGCGATGGTGTCGGGGGAGATCACGCCGGGGGCTCGACCGGCGACTCTGCCACGAGCGCGCGCGCCGCGCGAGGGTCGGCGCGCTTTGCGTCGGGGTGGTCGACGGCGTCGTTGCTCCGTGAGAAGCCGATCACTGCGGGTACGCGAACGCCTCGACCAGGTGCCTCGCGGCACGCGGGCACTTGCGTGTCGTCGAGATCGATCTCGCACTCGCATTTCGCGCGACGTTTCCGCCTCTTGCCTCCTCTGGCGTTGAACCTACCTGTGCGTTCGTGGTATTCGCGCGCTCGCGCGCTGGCGGGTCCCGCCGCCGCTGCTCAATAAAGGAACCCCTCCTCAAATGACCCTCTCCTCGTCCCCCGCTGCTCCCACGGCCGCTTCGGCAAATAACGGCAAGATCGTCCAGGTCATCGGTCCCGTCGTCGACGTCGAGTTTCCGGACGGCAAGCTGCCGAAGATCCTCAACGCGCTGAAGCTCACGAACCCCAGCATCACCACGGAGAAGGAGAACCTCACGCTGGAGGTCGCGCAGCACCTCGGCGAGAGCACCGTCCGCGCGATCGCGATGGACTCCTCCGACGGCCTCGTCCGCGGGATGTCGGTCCGTGACACGGGAGCCCCCATCGCGATGCCGGTCGGCCCCGAGTGCCTCGGCCGCATCCTCAACGTCATCGGCGATCCGGTCGACGAGAAGGGGCCCGTCAACGCGAAGAAGTCGATGCCGATCCACCGCGCGGCCCCGGCGTTCGTCGAGCAGAGCACGAAGATCGAGATCTTCGAGACCGGCATCAAGGTCGTCGATCTGCTCGCGCCTTACCGCAAGGGCGGCAAGATTGGTCTCTTCGGCGGCGCCGGCGTCGGCAAGACCGTGCTCATCATGGAGCTCATCAACAACGTCGCCAAGAAGCACGGCGGCGTGTCGTGCTTCGCGGGCGTCGGCGAGCGCACGCGCGAGGGGAACGATCTCTACCTCGAGATGATGGAGTCGACGCTCGACTCGGGCGCGCCGGT
>JBBRLQ010000050.1:0-33672 GCA_038231275.1 Polyangiales bacterium | reverse complement strand
GCTCGAAGCGCGTTACCTCCTCCCGGTCGGCGCGAACATCGTCGTCCAGGACGGCGACCTCATCGAGGCGGGCGAGATCCTCTCCAAGATCCCGCGCGAGACCACGAAGACGCAAGACATCACCGGTGGTCTGCCGCGTGTCGCCGAGCTCTTCGAGGCCCGCAAGCCCAAGGACCACGCCATCATCGCCGAGATCGACGGCGAGGTTTCGTTCGGCAAGGACACCAAGGGCAAGCGCAAGGTCGTCATCACGCCGTTCAGCCACGACGGCCACCCGCTCGCCGACCAATCGCGCGAGTACCTCATCGCCAAGGGCAAGCACATCCAGGTGCAGCCGGGCGACCGCATCCGCGCCGGCGAGCCGCTCATGGATGGTCCGGCGAACCCGCACGACATCTTGCGCGTCAAGGGCGAGAAGGAGCTCGCGGCGTACCTCGTCAACGAGATCCAGCAGGTTTACCGCCTGCAGGGCGTCGCCATCAACGACAAGCACATCGAGGTCATCGTTCGTCAGATGCTCCGCCGCGTGCGGCTCAAGGACGTCGGCGACACGAACTTCCTCGTCGACGAGCAGGTCGAGAAGCACATCTTCGAGAAGGAGAACCAGCGGGTCATCGAGCGCGGCGGCAAGCCGGGCATCGCCGAGCCGCTCCTCCTCGGCATCACGAAGGCGTCGCTCTCCACCGAGTCGTTCATCTCGGCGTCCTCCTTCCAGGAGACCACCAAGGTGCTCACCGAGGCCGCCATCCAGGGCAAGACGGATCACCTGAAGGGCCTCAAGGAGAACGTCATCATGGGACGCCTCATCCCGGCGGGTACCGGCATCACGGCCTACAAGAAGCTGAACGTGATCATCGAGGGCGAGGACGAGGTGCGCTACGCGCCGCTGCCGCGTAACCCCGAGCCGCTCAGCGCCGTCAACGAAGAGTAATCGCTCTACTAACTAGAGGAGCGACGCGAATGCGCCGTGCCAGCCCTTCCAATGGGTCGGCGCGGCGCTTCGCGTTTGTGGCGCGGCGGCGCATACGGGATTAACGTACGCGCCATGAACTTCCGAACCCTCGCTTTGCTCGCTTCTGCCTCTGGTCTCGTCGCGATGGCCGCCTGCGGGGGCAGCGACAACGCCGCGCCCACGCCCGACGGCGGGCAGGACGCGAGCTTCGACTCGAACACCAGCAGCAGCGGAACCAGCGGGAGCAGCGGAACCAGCGGGAGCAGCGGAACCAGCGGAGCGAGCGGCAACGTCGACAGCGGGACGGACGCTGGACAGGACGCGGCCGAGGGCGGGTACAACGGCCCGGCGCATTTCGTGTTCACGCTCGGGACGGGGTTGCCCCCGGGAGACGGCGGCCCCGCGCCTTCGGGAGTCCTGGGATACACCGTCGATCCGACGAACGGGAATCTCGCTCCGTTCGACATCGACGCGGTGAACCCCGGCTTCCAGAGCTCCATCTCCGCAGGCAAAGTCGTCGCAGCCGGCGCGACGACGCCGAACGGATCGTTTCTCTATGTCGCGAACAGCGGAGACGACTCCGTCAGCGCGTTCGCGGTCTCCACGTCCACCGGCGGCCTCACGCCCATCGCCAACTACAACCTCGGAGGCGGCGGGTCGCCGTTCTTCCTGATCACGGACGCGACGGGCAAGCACCTCTACGTGTCGCAATACAGCGGCGCCGTCGTCTCCATCTACGACATCGGCGCGACGGGTGCACTGACGGCGAACGCGACGACGCCCACCGCGGCCACACTCAACGGGCCGCGCGGGATGGTGATGTCGCTCGCCGGCGACTTCATGTTCGTCGTGAACCAGTTCGGCGAAGCGGTCTCGACGTTCAAGGTCGACGCGGTCACGGGCGCGCTCTCGGCACGGCAGGACTACAACCAGACGACGTCGGCTCCGATCGGCATCTACCACCATCCGACGAAGAAGGTCCTTTACGTCACCTCGTCGAACGGACTGGCGGTCTTCCAGCTCTCCTATGACGCGACCGGCCTCGTCACATCGCTCGGAACGCCTGGTGTCGTGGGAAATACGCCGATCGGCGCGACCGTCGATCTGACGGGGACCTACCTTTACGTCGCGAACGGGAACGCGAATACCGTGACGTCATTCCCGCTCGACGGCACCACCGGCGCGCTCGGCGCACCGATCACGAGCACCTTCGGGGTCGGACAGACCGGCATGCGCGGGATGACCATGGATCCTGGCGGCAAGTTCATCGTCGCGTCCGGCAACAAAGAGCTCATCTCCGTGCTCGCCGTCGGCGACGCTGGCACCGTGTCGATGCTCCCGAACCCCGTCCACGGGACCGCCGGCTCCTGGTACGACCCGCTCGTCGTCGCCCACTGACGAACGTTCGATCGTTCAGTCGTTCTGCGCGCCCGCCGCGACCCACGCCTTCAGCGCGGTCGCGGCGTCGGCGTTCGGGCCCTGGTTGTCCTGCGGCATGAGCCCGCCGAACCAGGTGAGCGGAGACGACGACGTGTCCACGATCGCGGATGACGCCGGCGTCTTGAGGCTGACGAGCGACGCGTTCACCAGGCCTTGGTAGCAGGTGTCCTTGTTCGGACCACAGAGGAAGCCTCCGCGCGTCGTGGCGTGGCAGCCCGCGTTGCCGCAATGGCCGGGCGTTCCGGGACCGAAGTACGCGCCGTAGACGGCCGACCAGGAAGCGGGTAGCGACGCGGCGTCTTGCGCGCCGGAGTCGCCGGGCTGGACCGTCGTGGATCCACTGCTCGTTCCCCCGCCCGAGCATGCCGTGAGAACGCTGACGAAAACGCTGATGAGAACGAGCGTCGGAGACCGCATGGCTGACCTGGTTTTGTCACCGAGCCAGCGCCCACGCAAGCGCGCGTCTCGGACCAACCTATGTCCGAGCAGGCACCGGCAGGAAGTCGCCGGAACGACGCTTGCCCTGGACGAGGTCGCCCGCGTCGGCCATTCTTTCCCAATGATCCGTGACGAAGAGAGGCGCCTCCGGCGTGCTTTCCGCTCGCTCCTTCTTCTCTCTCTCGGCGCGCCAGCAGCGGTCCTCTACGCGTGCAGCTCTTCGTCCGGCGGGGACAACGGCGCGACCCCCGACGCGAGCTCGCAAGGCGACGGCACCACCGGATCGGACACCGGCAGCGATGGGTCATCGGCGACTGACTCGAACGCCGGCGACGACTCGTCGACGGGCCAAGACGGCTCGACCGGGAACGACGCCTCCGTCCGCGACGGGCCGGCTTCGAATTGCCCCAACGATCCCGACGCCAACGCCGGTCACCCGCGGATCGACGGGGCCGTCTACCTCGACGCCGCAGACGACGGCGCGTGCGACTACTTCTTCGACCTGAAGACCTGCATGCCGGGCCCGGTAGCCGCCGGTCCGGGCTGCTACTTCAAGCTCGACGTGTGCGCCTCCACCTGCGGCTTCATCCCCAACGCAGGGTGCTTCGTGCCCTCCGCCAATTGTCGGACCGTGAGCGACGGCGGGACGAACGAGATCATCGACACGACCGACGTCGTCGTCGATTGCACGAAGTGCCTCGGCGGCCGGAGGCCCGAGGCGATGGAAGGCTTCGCGCGGCGCGGCGGCACCGAGGTCGGCGCGTGGTTCGCGCAGCTGTCGCACCTCGAAGGGGCATCGATCGCTGCGTTTCGGACGCTTCGCGCGGAGCTCGTCGCGCACAGGGCGCCACGCGAGCTCGTCCTCCTCGCCGAGCGCTCGGCGAAGGACGAGGTCCGCCACACCCGCGCGACGGCGCGCCTCGCCCGAAGGTTCGGCGCCACGCCGAAGCTCGCGAAGGTACGGCGTGGGGCGATACGCTCGCTCGAGGCGCTCGCGATCGAGAACGCCGCCGAGGGCTGCGTTCGGGAGACCTTCGGCGCGCTCCTGGCGGCGTACCAGGCAGTGCACGCGGAGGATGCGGATGTCCGCGCGCAGATGGCGAAGATCGCGGACGACGAGACGCGCCACGCTGCGCTCGCGTGGGCGGTCGCCGAGTGGGCCTCGAGCCGGCTCGACGACGACGGACGCGCGCGCGTCGCGAAGGCGAGGGCGCAGGCGATCCGTGATCTGATGGACGAGGTCGACGCCGCGACGCCGGCGTCGCTCGTCGCGACCGCGGGGTTGCCGACGGCAGCTGCGGCGCGCGCGCTCGTCGACGGCGTGGCGCGGGCCCTCTGGAGCTGAAGTCGGTCCTCGCGTGAACGGGCCGCACGTGATCCTCGGTGGGGGCCCCTGCGGGCTCGCCGCCGCGTGGGAGCTCGCGCGGAGCGGATGGCGCCCCGTCGTGCTCGAGCGCGAGGCCCTGGTGGGGGGCCTCTGCGCAACGCACGCCAAGGACGGGTTTCGCTTCGATCTCGGCGGGCACCGTTTCGTGTCCGCGAGCGCCGAGCTCTCGCGCTGGCTCGAGCGACTCTTGGGCGACGATCTCCTCACCCAAGAGCGAAAGAGCGTCGTGCTCCACGACGGGCGCACGTTCAAGTATCCGCTCGACGCCGCCGATCTCGTCCGGAGCCTCGGCGTTCGCGAGAACGCGCGCGCCCTCGCGGGCTACGCACGCGCGCGCGCCGTCTCTGCCGTCCGCCCGCGGCCCGACGTCTCGTTCGAGGACTGGGTCACCTCGCGCTTCGGCCGCCCGCTCTACGACGCGTTCTTCGGGCCGTACACGCAGAAGCTTTGGGGCATTCACCCGAGCCGCATCTCCGCCGACTGGGCGGCCGAGCGCATCAGCCTGCTCCACCTCGGCGACGCGCTCCTCCGAATGGGCGGCCTCCGCACGAGCGAGGTGCGCACGTACGCGCGACGCTACCGCTATCCCCGTCACGGAATGGGGCAGCTCTACGAGGAGATGGCGCGCGAGGTGCGATCGCTCGGCGGCGAGATCGTCACGGGCGTCGTGAGCCTGTCGTTCGAGACTGCGGGCAAGCGCGTCGTCGCCGTGCGTGCCGACACCGCCGCGGGGCCAATGCGAATACCGGTCGGCGAGCTCCTCTCGACGATCCCGCTGACCGATCTCGCCCGCGAGCTCCGCCCCGACGCGCCGCGCCCGCCGCTCCGCTTTCGCGCGCTGACCTTCCTCAACCTGATGCTCGCGCGCCGCGATTTTTCGGAGAACACCTGGATGTACGTCGCCAGCGGCGGCCTCGCCATGTCGCGCATCCAGGAGCCGAAGCGGCGGAGCGTCGCGATGGCCCCGGACGGCCGCACGTCGCTGATGCTCGAAATCCCCTGCGACGTGGGCGATGATCTCTGGCGCGCCGACGTGACCGAGCTCCGCCGCCGAATGGGCGACGAGCTACGGACGCTGGGCTTCGCGGTCGACGACGTCACCGGCGCGTTCGTGGTGCGCGTGGCGCACGGTTATCCGGTCTATCACCTCGGCTACGAGCGAGATCGTCAGGAACTGCTGCGCGTCGTCTCGGAGTTCGCCAACGTCCGTACGGCAGGCCGGCAGGGGCTCTTTCGCTACGTGTTCATGGACGCCGCGATGCAGATGGGCGTCCTCGCGGCGCGACAGATGATGCGCAGCGAGCGCGACGGCGCGGCCCTCGACGCCATCGGTCGGGCGCGCGCGCCGATCGAGTCGACGGCGATCACCGCATGAAGAAGGGGCCGCTCGCGCTGTACGCGGCGATCGCGGTGCTGCTCACGATCAGCGCGCCGTCGTGGCCCGACGATTGGGACGGCCTGGGCTTCGTGGCCGCCGTCACGCGCTTCGATCTCGATCGCTTCGCGCCACATCCTCCCGGGTATCCGGTGTGGGTCGCCGTCGCGAAGTCGCTCGCGCTGGTGCTTCGTTCGCCGCTCGTCGCCGCGACCGCCGTGAGCGTGCTCTCCGGCGTCGGCGTCGCGGCGCTGGTGAAGGACGCCGTGTCGCGGACGTTCGGCGACGCGCGCGGGTGGGCGGTCGCGCTCGCCGTCACGATCGTGCCGCTCGTGTGGCGCGCGGAGTCCGGCGTCGGCACCGAAGCGCTGGCGCTCCTCTTCGCGGCCCTCGCGGCGTGGGCGCTCGTCCGTGAGAGCGCGGACTGGCTCGGCGTCGCGGTGGGGCTCGGCCTCGGCGTGCGCGCGTCGTGGGCGCCGCTCTACCTCGCGCTCCTGGTCCTCGCGCCGCGTGCACGCCCTCGCGCGCTCGCGTTCGCCGCGCTCGCGTCGCTGGCGTGGGCCGTCCCCCTCGCGTTGGTCGTCGGCCCTTCGCACCTGGTCGCGCTCCTCCAGACGCACCTCGCGGGGCACACGACACGCTGGGGCGGCACCGCGTTGACCGATCCCGGCGCCGAGCGGCTCATGTACCTCGCGCGGGACGTCTTCGTCGACGGGCTCGGTATCGGTCGTGATCCGCTGGGCCTCGTCTTGGGCGGCACGGCGGCAGCTGTGGCGTTCGTCGGGATCACCGAGTGGCGTCGCGCAGAATGGGCGGGCGCGCGCACGGCCGCCATCGCGCTGGGGCCGTACCTCCTCTGGGTGCTCGCCGGACAGAACCTCCGGCAACAGCCGCGTCACGTCGTCCCTCTCGTCGCCGCGCTCGCCGGCGCCCTCGCGCTCGCGGCGATGAGCGTCGATCGCGGTCGCCGGCTCGGGGTTGCTCTCTTCGCCATCGGCGCCCTGCGCACGCTCGGCGACGTTCACGAGCGAACGACCGTGGCGCCTCCCGGTGCACAGCTCGTCGCCGCCGTCCGCGAGCTCCCGAGCCCGGCACGCGCGGCGATCTTCGGCGGACCCAGCGTGCGCTTCTTCGAGGCGACCGATCTGTCCGCGGTCGCGCACGGCGCAGGCTCGGTGGGCGACGTCCGCCTGGCGCTCGATCGCCTGCCGTCGCTTCCCACGCGGGTCTTCGTCACCGCAGAGGTGCGAGGCATCGAAGCGCCGCCGTACCCGTCGGCTCCGTGGAAGCGCCTCTGCCGTCCGGAGCGCCTCGACCGCCGCGCGCCATGCCTCGATGTGGTCGAGCTGAAGGTCCCGTTCCTCCCGAAGGAGTGAACGACCGAGAGGCCGAACGCCGTCGCTACGCCGCCTTCTCGCGAACGAGCCGCGCCGCCGGGACGACCTGCGCCGCGTCGATCATCTCACCGATCTTCTCTCGGCACGCGCCGCAGTCGCCCCCGGCGCCGCACGCCCGCGTCACCGCGTCCACCGTCTGCGCGCCGTGCTCGATGACCTCTTCGACCTTCTTGTCGGTGACCGCTCGGCAGACGCAAACGTACATATCTAAAAGATAATGAAAACCATTATCAACGCAAGCCCGCTCCGATCGAATGCCGCCAACCTGCGGAGATCACGCCGAAAAAAATGATCAGCCGTGGACCTGCTGCGCGAGGTAATGCGCTGCGCCGAGCTGCTTGATGAGCTCGAGCTGCTCTTCGATCCAGTCCACGTGCTCTTCCTCCGAGACGAGGATCTTCGTGAGGAGATCCTCGGTCCCGTTGTCGCCGAGGTCGCGGCACACAGCGATCGCGCGGTTCAAGAGCGGGATGGCGACCATCTCGACGGCGAGATCGTTGGCGAGGATCTCGGGCACGTTCTGCCCGATGTTGATCTTGCCGAGGCGCTGCACGTTGGGCAGGCCCTCGAAGAAGAGCACGCGCTCGATGAGCGTGTCGGCGTGCTTCATCTCGCCGATCGACTCCTTCTTGATTTGCTCCTCGAGCCGCTTGTACCCCCAGTTGCCGCACATGCGAGCGTGCAAGAAATACTGGTTGATGGCGGTGAGCTCGCCGGTGAGGATCTCGTTGAGCAGGTCGATGACCTTCGGGTCGCTCTTCATGGCCCCGAGCCTACGTCGACCTACGGCGAATGGAAGTAGACTTCGCTCGCCAGGACGCTGGCGCGCTGCGAGTCGTCGATCTCTGGCACGCAGTCGTTGTCGCGATCGGTCGTGTTGCGGCCGACGTCGTCGCGACCGAGCTCGCCGGTGAGCGACTGCTCGCCCATCTGCATGCGCGCGGCGAGGCACTCGCGGCCCGTGTCCACCATGCGGTTGCCGTCGAGATCATCCCACCCGTTCAAGAAGAGCTTGTTCACGCGGGCGATCCGCGGCTCGAGCACGCTGCGGTCGAGCGACGCGTCGCCGCTCAGGTGGATGACCTTGTGCGTCTCGCGCAGCGCGCTCTGCAGCCACGCGAAGCGCTCCGGCGTCATGCGCACCTCGTCAGGGCCGCCGAGGACGCCGCGGAAGAGCAGCGCCGGCGCGCTGAAGAACGCGGTCATGAGCTTCGTCGACACCGCGCGCGCGCGATCGCGGTACGTCGGATCGCCGGTGACGAGGAAGCCCTCGATCAGGGCGCGCACCGCGGCGGCCTGCGCCTCGAGCGTGGTCGCGGCGGGATCAGGCGTGGCGACGCCGGCGGCGAGCGTGGCCCCATTGGCGACCGAGCCGTCCGCCTTGGTGAGCACGTCGCGCACGAAGCGCGCGTTCGCGGCGAACACGTCGCGCACGCGGTTGCTGAAGAGCGGCGTTCCCCCCTGCGGCGGGTGGATCGCGATCGGGTTCAGGATGCCGTTCGCGTCGATCGCCGGATCGGGATCCGCCGCGCCGTACTGGGTGATCGCTGCGTTCAAGGAGAGGAGCGTCTGACGGAGGCCGATGAGCACGTGGGACAGCGAAGTGGTCGTCACCGTCGTGCCACGCGTGACGACGCCGCCGGCGACGGTCGCCTTGTCGACGATGACGCCGAGCGCCGGATCGGCGTGCATGCGATCCAGATCGATGAACGCGACGCGGAGCACTGCGAGCGTGCGATCGTGGGCGGTGTCCTCGACGCCGGCGAGACCGTCGTCGGCGGGGAAGGGAGCGCCGTCGAACGTGAGCGTGAGGCCCAGCTGGCCGCCGAGCGCCGGGTTGCGCGCGTCGGTCATGCCGAACAGCATCGAGTTGCCGAGGAGGAGGCCGGCGAGGTCGACGGCGCGGCTCGAGGCGTCGGCGATCGCGTATGCCGTCGGAGCGGGGTAGGGGACCGTGGCGTCCTCCGTGACGTTCACCGCCGCGGGGAACCAGCGCAGCGGCGACGTGTAGTCGTAGGCGATCGCGTCGGCGCGCGTCGCGAAGCCACCGAGCGTCACGCCGTCGGCGGTCGCGAGCTGGGAGACGACGAGCTCCGCCGAGTTCTCCATCTCGCTGAGCATCATCATGCCCCACATGCCCTCGAGCGGCGTCGAGCCGATGTACGTGCCGACGGCCGCCCCCGCGGGATCGCTGCCCACCACCGTGTTGCTCGCGGTGCCGACCTTCGCGCGATCAGCCGCGGCGACGTCGTTGACCGGGTTGCTCGCCGCGTCGTGCACGCGGCTCGTGAAGTCTACGCTCCAAAGCGCCTGCTTCCACGTCGCGAGACCCAGCACGCCGGGGACGAGCACGCTCTCGACCGCGGTCTTCCGGTATGCCAGATCGGCCGCGGGATCGGCGCCACTCGTCGTGCCCATGTGCAGCGAGTTGTACGCGCACTCGTACTCCGGCAAGGTCGAGCCAATCGTCGGGATGCCGCCATAGCCGCCCGCGAACGTGCACGACTGCACCGCCTCGTGGTGCGGCTGGAGGGCCGAGTCGAAGCTCCGGAACGGCACGAACACCGGCCACAGCCCGCTGAACCCGAGGTAGTTCTGGTTGTTGTTCGTGGGCGCGGGCAAGACGGCGTAGCCAGCGACGTCGGTGCCGGCGGCGGTCAAGAGTCGGGCGGCGTGCGCGCGAAGCTTGTCGAGGCGCGTCGCGCCGGCCTCGCGCGCGAGCATGACCGGTCCGTTCGCCAATGACAGGCCCGCGCCGGTCTGCTGCGAGACCATGTTCATGTGGTACTTCGAGTACTCGTACGACTCGACGGCAGTGCTGAAGCCGAACAGATCGGTCAGCGCCGTCGGCGCGTCGTCGCCGGTCGTGATCAAATACTGATCGGTGGGGAGGTACGTGCGATCGTAATTCCCCAGGTTTCGCCCGGCAAAATGCTGCGCGAACGGCTCGCCGCTGATCTGCATCTCACCCGCCGCGAACATCAGCTGCTGCACGTCGACGCGCGCGTTCGTGAGCTCGGCGGTCACTTTGGTTCGTGGCCCCGGCGGAGGCGCCTCTCCGTCGTACGGAATGCGCACGTGATCCCACGGCGCATCCTCGCCGGCGTCGGGGACGGTGGCATCGCCGAGCCCTGCGTCGGCCGGCGCGTCTGGCGACGACGAGGACGACGAGCACCCGGCGCCGCCGATCGCGAGCGCGAGGGGCGTGAGCGCGCCTGCGGCGAGCAGCGATAGGAAAGTCCGTGTGTGGCGCGAAGGCATCTTGAAGCTCCTCATCCTGCCGCGTCGGCGTCCGCACTCGCGTCGCCGCCTCCGTCCTTGGGCCCGTCGGCCGGTGCATCGAGCGGTGCGTCGACCGGTGCATCCACGCCCGCGTCGTCCGGAGGCGGCGCGTCGGGCTTCGGGATCGGGCACTGCGGGATCTCGCCGCTGTCGATCGGGGGCAGCGTCGTGATGTACAAGGCGATGTCGAGCGCGTCGTCGTCGGTGAGCGCGGCGTACGAGCCCATGGGCCCGCCCGGCATCGGCCGGCACAGCGGCTGCTTCTGATCGTCGAGGTTGGTCTTCAGCGTTGCGACGATCATCGGCGGCGTCCACCCCTTGAGCCCGCTGGGGTGCGGCGTCAGGTTGTACGAGTAGATGACCGGCGGCGTGCGGTCGCCGTCGACGCTCCACTCCATGCGCGACATGCCCCGGCCACCCGCGAAGAGCGTCCCGAGCGCGAGCGGCGGCTCCGCTTGAGGACGCCACGTCGAATGGCAATCGATGCAGAGCCCAGCCATGCCGGTCAAATAGCGGCCATGCTCGGCGCGCGCAAAGCTGGGATCGGAGCTCGGCAAGGTCGTGTGCGGAATCGCCGCCTCGGGAAGCGGCGTCGAAGGTCCGGTGACCGGAACCGAGAGCTTCTGCCGGTTGCCCATCAGATGATCCACGGGCGGCAGCGAGCGCAGGTAGGCGACGATCGCGTCCGCGTCCTCCGAGGCCATGTTGTGGAAGACGTAGGAGGGCATGAGCGACGTGAGGGGCCCCTCGATGCCGACGCCGTCGACGATGGCGCGCTTGATCTCGTCGTCCTTCCACCCACCGAGCCCCGACTCGTGCGGCGTGAGGTTCGGCGCATGCACGGCGCCGTGCGTGTCGTCGTCGGGCTCGATGTCGAAGCGGTTGTCGACGCCGGCGAGCCACTTCGTCGTGTCGAGCTGACCTGTGGGGAGGCGCGGCGTGTGGCATTCGCCGCAGAGCGCGACGGCCTTCACGAGGTATTCACCGCGCGCGATCACCGCGGCGTCGGCGGCGGGCGGACCTGCGTCGGTCGGATTTGCGCCGCTCCCCGACGCGCCGCACGCCCAGAGCGCAGCGATCCCTGCACCGAGCGTCGTGGCGACGGCGACGAGCGCGGCGTGCTTCATCGCGCCACCACCCGCGCGACCTCGACGTCCGGCGCCGCGCCCGTCGGGTCCCCCGTCGCAGCGCGGAAGTACGGCGTGCGCAGGTTCCTGTACTTGAGCACCGCGTCGAGCTGCGCGGTGCCCGAGGGCAGCGTCGTCGGCACCGTGATGAGCACCGCGACGATGCCTTGTGCGGGCACCCGGCGATCGAACGGGATGCGCGTCGTGTCGCTGAGCTCGTGCTGGAGGAGCAGCGTCCCGTCGGGCTTCGCGATGTCGATGCCGAAGCGCGCGGCGGTGGAGGGCAGGAGGCCGTCGGCGCCGACGCCGCCGTAGCGCGCGAGGACGTTGCCCTGCGCGTCCTTCGCCTCGATCTCGACCCACGGCTCGCGGATGTCGGTCACGCCGGTCGGGAAGCCGTGCCCCGCGCCAAGATTCTCCACTGTGACCACGACGACCCCGTTGCCGCGCGATGCGACGAGGGACACCGCTGACGCGAGCTTCTTCTTCGTGCGCGCGATGAAGTCCGCGTCGCCAAACTTGGTGGCGAGCCACACGTTGCCGCCGATCATCGCGTGATCGGCGATGGGCATGTTTACGTTCGCCGTCATCCCTGGCGTGCGCGCGGCGTGGCAGTCGACGCAGCGCTGCGGAGGCGCTCCGCCGGGCGAGCCCGCGTACGCGCTGTGCTGCCACTCGTCGAGCGTCGTGATCGCGGCGATGCCGGCCGAAGGGACGAACTGCTGATGGCACCCGCCGCAGAACTCCGGCTGGCGAAGCGTCTCGAGGCCCGCCGAGGCCCGCGCCTTGTGGTTCACGGTCCAGTCGTAGCCGCGCACTTCGCTGTCGGCGTTGCCGCCCGCGCGAATCAGGCGCTCGGTCTCGTGGCAGCCGAGGCAGGTGATGCCGCGCCCCGACGAGAGCGAGAAGTCCGACGCCCTCGCGCCGGTGGGCTCGTGGCATCCGGCGCAGAGTCGGCCGTACTGCGGCCCGCGCGCCTTCTTCTCGACGGTGAGGCCGAAGCGCACCATCGGATCCTCGCCGGCGTGCGCGTGCGCGCTCTTGCTCCACGCGTCGTACTCGGTCTGGTGGCACGCGCCGCACCACGCGCCGTCGCGCTCGAGATCGGGCTTGGTGGTGCCGGGGAGGAGCCAGCTCGGGCCGAGCGGGAGATCGCGGGCGATCACGCGCGCGACCCTCGCGGCCATCTGCGCGGCCTCCGCCGTGGGCTTCGACGGATCGATCGCGCCGTCGCGCCTGGCTCCGGTTCGATCCGGCGCGAGGCCTCCTTGATCGGCGAACGCGACGAGCACGTCGTGAGGATCGAACGACGGATCGGTCGGCGTCGGCGCCGTCGAGAACAGATCCTTCAGCCCTTGGTGGCCGATCTGCGCATCGTCGGCCTGCGACCGAACGACGAGCGTCTCGAAGAACACCTGGTTGGTCGACACGAAGCCGTCGAGGTGACAGGCGCCGCACGACATCCAGTTGTTGCCGGTCGCGGCGATCGTGCCCTTGCGCGACGACGCGCGGTAGAAGAGGCGGAGGCCCTCGCGGAGCTCGGGATCGAGCGTGTCCTTCGCGACGACGGGGAAGCCTTGGCCGAGGACGCGCACGTGCTCCAGCGGATTTCCACCGGCGAGGTCGATGACGGCGAGCGTCTGCGACTGGTCGGCGTACACGAACGCGCGCGCGCCGGTGTCGTCGAGGGCGAGCCCGCTCGGGTGATCGCCGGGCAGATCGCGCAAGAGGTCGACGGACTTGCCGGTGATGACGTCGAAGACGACAAGATCCTCGGAGCCGCACGCGACGGCATACGCGACGAGGCCGCGCGGGTGGATGCGCGCGGCGCAGGGCTGGGAGACGACCGCAGTATTGCTCGTCTCGTCGAGCACGTTGATCCCACCGAAGAGCACTTTGCGACCGTCGAAGCCGTCCGGTGCCGTCGCCGGATCGTTCGGGACCTCGGCGCGCCCTTCGACGTCGACGACGCTCACCGCGGGGAAGACGGTGGACTGGAACTGGAGCGGCTGACGCGACGCGAGGAGCTGGTGCGGAACCCACGCCTTCGCGCCGTCGGGGCTCCACGCCAGAGACTCGAAGGCGAACGGACGCCCTTGTGGCACCTTGGGATCGGGGTTTGCGGGCTCATCGGCCAGCGCGATGACGACGAGCGGCTGCTTCTGGTCGGCGGGGGAGTACACGCCGTCGAGCGGAAGTATCGTCACGCGCGCGTCGATCCGGTGCACGATCGCGAGCTCACGCCGGGTCGCCGAGACCGCGAGACCCGCCGGGAGGCGACCCACGGTCACCTTCCTCACCAGGCGCCCTTCGGAGCGATCGATCACCGCGACGGCGCCGTCGTCCTCCAGCGAGACGTACAGCCAACGCGGATCGGACGCGTCCCACACCGCCGCGCGCGGGTGGGGTCCGACATCGAGGGTGCGCGCGACCGTCTTGCCCTCCGCCTCGACCAGCGCGACGCGCCCGCCCGCACGGTCGACCGCGGCGATCCATCGCGCGTCGGGGCTCAAGGCGACCGACGTGATCTGCTGGCCGACCGCGATTTCGGCCACGACTCGGCGCGCGTCGACGTCCACGTAGCTGACGGTGCCGACCTCGCCGTTGGCGGTCCATACGCCGCCCCGCTCGGCGTCGAACACGACGGGGCTCGAGGTCGCGTCGCGGCGCTTCGCGGGCGGGATGGCTTCCGGCGGGGCCTCGAGGGGGGGTAGCGCCGCTTCGGTCGGGGCGTCGGTGGACGCGTCGGCGGCGGGGGAGCCTCCGTCGTGGCTCGGCGAGCAGCTGAACGCCGCGCCCGCGCAGGCAACGGCCGCAGCCCCGGCGAGCGCCGCGAAGATACCTACGCTACGTTCGCGCAAAGCAGGCGGAGTCTGCCATCACGCGGCTTACTTTCAAGCGGAAAGGAAGCGCACGAATCCGCGCGCACCGGGCGCCCTCGTTGGGTAAACTGCGACGCGTGGCAGAGGGTCGAGAGCGCTTCGCCGGCAGGGTCGGCACGACCATCCGCGAGAAGTGGCACGTCGACGCCTTCCTGAGCGCCGGCTCGATGGCGGCGGTGTACGCCGGCACGCACCGCAATGGCATGCGCGGCGCGCTCAAAATTTTGCACAAGCACTTGTCGCGCGACGAGGGGCTCATCAAGCGATTCTTGCGCGAGGCGTACCTCGCCAACAAGGTCGACCACCCGAGCGCGCTCCGTGTCCTCGACGACGACATGGCCGAGGACGGCTCGGCGTTCCTCGTGATGGAGCTCCTCGACGGCGAGACGCTCGAGCAGCGGAGGAGCCGCGTCGGCCGGATGGATCTCATCGAGGTCCTCGACATCGGCGATCAGCTGCTCGACGTCCTCGCGGCGGCGCACGAGGTCGGCGTCGTCCACCGCGACTTGAAGCCCGACAACGTGCTCGTCCTGAAGAACGGCATGATCAAGGTGCTCGATTTCGGCATCGCGCAGGTGTGGGACGGCGCGCGTTCGAGCGAGATGACCGAGACCGGGCTCATCATGGGGAGCCCGTCGTTCATGCCACCCGAGCAGGCGCGGGGCCTGCGCGATCAGGTCGGTGCGCGCAGCGACATCTGGGCCGTCGGCGCGACGCTGTTCACGTTGCTCTCGGGGCAGCACGTGCACCTCGGGGAGACAGCGCACGCCAAGGTGCTCGCGAGCGCGACCAAGCCCGCGCGTTCGCTGCGTGATGCGGCGCCGGACGTACCTACTGCGGTCGTCAACGTCATCGATCGCGCGCTGAGATTCGAGCGGACGGAGCGCTGGGCCGACGCCGGGTCGATGCGCGAGGCGCTGCGTTGGGCGCGCATGGGCTTGGGCGGCGCGCCGAGCTCGCGTCGTAACTCGAACCCGCCGCCGATGAAGCACGCGGAGGAGACGCTCACCGATTTCGATGTCGCGCTCGTCGCCAAGCGCGTCGCCGAGCTGTCCGACGAGCGGAGCCCCGACACGACGCTCGAGCGGAAGGCGCTCGAGGACGCCGACACCGCCTTCGCCATGCCGGCGGCGACGATGCGTGACGTCTCGCCTGGCGCCGCCGGCGATATGGGCTCGGAGCCGACGATTCGACGAGGCCCGTCGCGGCCCGGGCCCGATCAGGGAGGGATCATCGCGCCGCAGCTCATGGCCGTCCCCGGCCCACCGCCGCCGCATTCGTACTCGAGCCCCACGAGCAACGCGAGCGGCTCGGTCCCGATGGCCGCGATCCCATCGGGCCGCCCGCGTGTTCTTGGTTTCGTGATCGGCGGCTTCGCGCTGCTGGTGACCGCGGGGCTCGGCGTCATGATCGTCACGCAAGGCCACTTGCTCGATCGCGCGGATGCGGGCGCGGCGACGAGCGCATCGGTCTCCGCGTCGTCGCCGGACACGCGTCTCGCGCAGGTGCCTTCGAGCGCGGTCGATCCGATGCCGACGCCGACGGTCAGCGCGCCTCCTCCTCCGCCGTCGGCCATCAATCTGGAGAGCGATCCGCTCGCAGGGACGGCGTCGGTTCCGCGGACCGTGACGCCGGGGGATCTTCCGGTCGCGACGGCCACCACGCCGCGCCGTCCGCGTAAGCCTCGCGTCGACGCTGGGGCGTCCGATACGCCGCTGCCCGCGTTCCCGATTCCGACCGCCGACCCGACCTCGACCTCGACCTCGAGCCCGACCTCGACCGCGACGGCGACGGCGACCCCGACGCCGACCGCGACTCCGACCGCGACTCCGACTCCGACTCCGGCTCCGTCCCCGACCGGTCCTCTCTCGGGTTCCAAGGACAACTACTGAACGATTTCGCCATTTCGCCCGAAAGATGTGGCGAAATGCGCTCGGTAGCTTGAGTTTCGCGTGGGTTGCACTATGCCACCCGGCCGATGAACACCTCTCGCCTCCAGGTCCTGTCGCTCCTCCCCCTCGCGCTCCTCGGCGCGGCAGCCGCGGCGTGCGGTGGTGCGGAGGCCCCTCCGGCCGCGTCGCCGGTGACGACCGCCGAGAAGCTCCCGACCCCTGCCACGGCGACCACACCTGCGTCGTCCGCGCAGAAGTACGCGATGGACCGCGCGGCCTTCAACGAGACCGCGTTCCGCTTGAACCTGCCGGTCTATTGGATCGCCGACACGAATGGGAATGGCGCGATCGACGCCGACGAGGTCCGGTCCCTCCTCTTCTATCCGACCGACGGCAGCTGGACCGAGGGCGGGAAGCTGAACGACGCGTTCGACAAGGCGTTCACGCAGATCAAGACCGCGCAGGCCGCCGCCGCGCCGACCGACGCGCGCCAGAAGCGTGTCCGCGACGAGCTCGCGCAGGGCGCGACGACCATGGTGTACAGCGATCTCCGGAGCGGCAGCGACGAGGACAAGGCGCTCGTCCGCCACATGATCAACGCCGCGCGCATGGTGGACGATCTCTACGCGACGCAGACCGGCGCCAAGCAGCTCGAGGCGCAGCTCCCGAAGGACGATACCGCGAGCCTCGCCGTCTTCCGTCGCAACTGGACGACCAAGTGCGTCGCGCCGAAGACCGAGAAGGATCCGACGTGCAGCGCGATCGCGGGCGGTCTCACGCCGACGGTGAGCGTCTACCCGGCGGAGATGCAGAAAGATCCGAAGTTCTGCGCGGTCATCGAGAAGGATCCGCAGAGCAAGAAGCTCATCGAGCCGTTCACCGTCGTCGTGGCCTCGGGCGCGGCGGACAAGAAGCTCACGACGCGCCCGTACTCCGAAGCGTACAAGGCGCAGATGACCGCGATCAGCGCGGAGCTCAAGGCCGCCGCCGATGACGTGAAGGACACGAAGGAGGCGCCGCTCAAGGCGTATCTGCTGGCCGCGTCCAAGTCGTTCACGACGAACGACTGGCTCCCCGCCGACGAAGCGTGGTCGAAGATGAACGCGACGAACAGCAAGTGGTTCCTCCGCGTCGGCGCCGACGAGGTGTACTGGGAGCCGTGCTCGCACAAGGCGGGGTTCCACCTCGGCTTCGCGAAGATCAACCCCGAGTCGCTCACGTGGCAAGAGAAGCTGAACCCCGTTCAGGCCGAGATGGAGACGACGCTCGCCGCGCACATCGGCGCGCCGTACGTCGCCCGCAAGGTCACGTTCCACCTGCCGGACTTCATCGACATCATCGTCACTCCGGCGATTCGCGTCACGCGCACGGCGGCACGATCGGCCAGTCGCTCCCGAACTGGGGCAAGGTCGCCGCCGAGGGTCGCGGGCGCACCGTCGCGATGAGCAACCTCTACAACGATCCGGACAGCCTCGCCCGTCGCAAGCAGCAGGTGGAGTCGCTCCTGTCGAAGGACGCGGCCGGGTTCTACTCGAGCACGCCGCAAGCGGGCCTCCTCACCACGATCCTCCACGAGGCGACGCACAACCTCGGCCCCGCGCACGAGTACAGCTACAAAGGCCAGACCGCCGAGAAGGCGTTCGGCGGCGGCATGGCGTCGATGCTCGAGGAGCTCAAGGCGCAGACCGGCGGGCTCTACTACGTCGAGATGCTCCGCAAGAAGGGCATCATCACCGGCGAGCTCGCGAAGCAGACGTACACCGACGGGATCGTCTGGGCGTTCGGCCACATCTCGCGCGGCATGTACACCGAGGGCGGCGGGCGCAAGGCGTACAGCCAGCTCGCGGCCGTGCAGATCGGCTTCTTCCTCGACGAGGGCGCCCTCACGTGGGACGCGAACGCCTCCGCCGCGAACGGCACGGACAAGGGCGCGTTCACGATCAACTTCGACAAGATGGTGCCCGCGGTCGACAAGCTGATGAAGGTCGTCGGCGGCATCAAGGCGAAGAACGACACCGCGGGCGCGCTCGAGCTCGCGAAGAAGTACGTCGACGGCACGGTCGTCCCGCAGGCGGTCATCACCGAGCGCGAGCTGCGGTTCCCCAAGCCGTCGTTCGTGTACGGCGTCGATCTCTAGAGGAGCGACCTCTACTAGAGGAGCCAGTAGCTAGAAGAGCGAGTCAACGAACGACGGGATGCGGTCCCGACCGGGCTGCCGAGGACGGCGGGATCGGGCCGGGACCGAACGGCCGCGCCTCGAGGGCCGTGGCGAGCGCCTCGTCGAACTCACGTCGCCCACAAACGCGCAGCTCGACCCCAGAGATCGCCGTCGCGAGGCCGGCGGTGGCGATCCCGAGCGCGACGAGCTTCGACCCCGCGAGGAACCGTGCTGACCGCACGAGGCCGCGCCGCTGCACCACCCACTTCGTGAGGAGCTGTCGCGTGCCGGTGTCGTACGAGGTCATCGCTTCCCAGTCGTGGAAGGTGTCGAAGCGCTCGCCCGACGCAAAATACGGGTCGAGCGCATCGACCCATGCGCGCGCCATCTCTGTCGAGAAGACCCCGCGCACGCGACTGACGGCGACGCCTTCGCGCGGCATGTAGAGCGCGAACGATCCGGCGGGCTCATGGAGCTCGCACAGCTCGCCGCGAGGTCGGGGTTGAGCTGCGACGACCATGACGCGGTGAGTCTAACCCCCCGTGAGCGCCGGGGCTAGGTGGCGAAGAAGCGGTCGCGGTCGCGCTCGCGCCGAGGTCGAGGTCGAGGTCGAGCCGCACTTCACGAAGGAGCGCTCCCAAGCGCTGCCAGGTCGGCGAGGATCTCCTTCGCCGCCCGCGCCGTCGGTAAGGGAGCGGCGGCGCCGAGGTACGGCCAGACCGTGTCGCGCACTTCCGTCGGCAAGATGGTGTCGAGGTACTCGAGCGCGGTGCCGCGATGGCGCTCGTCTGCGTGGTGCAGCGCGCGGAACGCCACTCGCAGGGGCTCGCGTTCGAGGTGCAGGGAGAGGATGGTGAACACGTGCTCGAGGCTGCGATCGACGCGGTCGCGCGCCAAGAGCTCCATGAGCGAGCTTTTCTCGTCCCCGTGGAGGTCGTCGTCGAAGTCCTCGTTCGTGAGCGTCTCCAGCGCCACCCTCCCCACCTCGATCTCGCGCTTGACCGTCTCGACGATGGTGTCGCGCGGGATGACGATGCCGCTATTGGCGGCGGTGATGCGAAGGAGCGCGCGCCCGCACTGGTAGCGCACCTCGAAGCGTGAGTCGGCGACGCCCAGGAGCAAGCCGTCGGCCGCCCGCTGCGACGCACACACCGCGAGGATCAGGGGGACTCGACGCCGAACGACGTAGTCCATCTTCTCGTCTAGGAGCGCGTCGACGAGCTGTCCTACGATCGCCGGACCGATGGCGCGGAGCGCTTCGACCGCCGGAACGTGCAACGTGTCGTGCGCGAGGAGGAAGATGGCGCACGCGGTCGACGGTCCGCGGGGCGAGAGGTCGCGAAGCGCGCGGGTGACTCGCGCCGGATCGTCTGAGAACAGCTCGGAGGTCCGGGCGAGCACGCGCGACCGCCCATCGAGCGCGCGCTCTGCTGGCCCCCCGAGCGTATCGGCATCTGGCGAGGTGCCCCCCTCGAAGAGCCCGGTCAGACCGCCCGGCGCGATCTCCTCTACGTGCTCGATGAGGGCCTCCCTCGCGCGAATCTCGATCGTCGGACGTGCGTGCTCCTCTGCCCCGCCCGCCGACTCGAGCTTCTTCGCACCTTCGCTCAGGCTCTTTTCCAGCGCGAGCACGTAACCCGCGTGCAGCTGGCGCACGAGCGGCAGTGTGATGAGCGCGAGCACAAGGACAACGCCGAGCAGGACCGTCGGCGTGCGCTTTCCCACGAGGTGCAGCGTCGCGAACGCCAGGCCACTCCCAATGACGGTGCCAAGGCGATCGCAGCCGACGTCCACGAGGGCCTTCGTCGCGCGCTTCTTCGCCTCGGATAGCGGCGTGTACAGGAGCTCGTAGGCCGATCGAAAAAGGGTATTGCGCTGCACGGCCTCTCCGCCGCGGAGGAGCGCGGCGCTGCCCAGGCCGGGCACCGCGAGTCCGAGCGCGCCGCCGAGGAGGATGACTCCCGGCAAGAACGCGATGTTCACGGCGAGGCCCAACCGCTCGAGGGCGATCCTCCCCAGCGTGATCTGCAGGAGGAACGAGACGACGCTGACGCTCAGCCAGAAGAGCGAGAAGAAGTAGAGAAGCGGCGCGCCGCGCGCGACCACGAGCTCCGCCTGTGCGCTGAACATGTAGTCGAGCAGAGTCGAGGTGGTCGATCCGACGGCGACGAGCAACGCGAGGTTGCGGAGGTACGGCGCCGTTCGGAGCTCCGTGAACGGCGACACCGCCTCCCCCTCCGCAAAGACCGGGCCTTCGGCGGCGGAGGGCTCGACGGCGGTGCGGCGCGCGCGAATCAGCAGTGAGCCGAGCACGCCCACCGCGCTCAGCCCCGCGAGGAAGAGGAGCAGCGTCGGCAGCGGGAGGAGCTTCGACGCGCGCCATGCCGCGAGGCCGCCGAGGACGCCGCCCAGGGTTCCTCCGCCGGCGATCCGCGCGACCGCGCGCTTGGCCGTGTGCGGGTCGAACCGCTCGTTGATGAGCGACCAGAACGTCGTCAGGAGCGTCGGCCCGAAGAGCGCGGTATGGAGGTACACGAGGACCGCGGCCGCGCGCGGGACGACGAAGCCCAGCGACCACTCGACGAGGAGACCGACCGCGCTGATCGCGAAGAGGATGGGCAGGATCTTCGCGGGCGAGTGACGCGCCATGAGCCGCGAGAGCCACAGAACTGCGCCCAGCGAGAGCGCTGCGCCCGCGGCCATCGCGTAGGGAAGCGAGTGCGCGTGGAAGTTGGAGAGGAAGAGCGCGTCGCGCACCGCCTTCGCCGCGACCGCCTGCGCAATGAGCGCGAGCGACGTCGCTGCGGCCCAGTTCGCGCCAGGGGTTTCGAGGGGTTTGTAGAAGCGCAACGGAATGGAAGCTAGCGCATTCGAACGGCATGCGAAACGCACCTCGCCTTCGGCGGCTGGAGACTGGACCGCCGCGCGCGCGCGAGCTGAGCGTTCGTCTCGGGGGGCGCCTCAACGCCATCAAGTTGCCGTCGTGACGACCGGGGGGCTGGGGAAGGGGAAGGGGAAGCACTGTTTCGCCGTGGTGGTATGCAAAGCCGTATGCAGCGCGCGCGGATCATGAACGCGTGTGGAGCGGCGTTCGCGATGGGCCCAAGGGCCGCTCGGAACGGCATTGTCGCTGTCGGAGTTGCGCTTGTTCTCGCCGGCGTCGGGTGCCGGCGACGCGACGCGCTCTCTTCCGACGCCGGGGCCTCCGCGGCCGAAGCGAGCACGGTGACGATCGTGCGCGACGCGGGGACATCGGTCGATGCCGAAGGCTCCGCGGTGTTGCCTGCGCTCGACGCCGAAGCGCACTGCGCGTCGCTCCGGGCGATCGTCGGCAAGCTTGGCCTCGTGGACGGGTGGTGGCGCGGTGACGTCGCGCTGGTGGCCGATGATGCGGGCGCCGCGCGAGAGGGCGCGCCCAGTCCCGGAGGGGTACGCGTCTCGGGGTTCACGGAGTGCTCCGTGCAAAGCAGGGACGGTAACAACTCCTCCTTCTCCTATTATTGCGACGTCGTACGCCTGCCCGACGACGTCGCCGCGCGGCGTTTCTCCGCGCTTCTGGAGGTATGGCGCGGCTGCCTCAAGGGCTCGCCCTTGCGCGAGGAACTCCTGAACCGTGGGTCGTACGTCGCGTTCACCAAGCCCGGGACGCCCACGCATCACATGGGCTGTAGCCTGAAGCGTGAAGCCGGCAGGATCGTCATGCTCTGCGCCGACTCGCACAACAACTGAGGCCCGTTCGGGCGACGTCCTCGTGGGCGATTGGCCAACGACGCGCCAGTGCCGCCGGCGCCCAGCGGTCCGGTGACCGAGCCCGCGGCCAGCTATGCCGCGACCGTCGCCGCTTCCGCGCTGGCCCACTGCTCCGGCCCGCACGGCAGCATCGATGACCGTGCACATCTTCGCGTCTACGCGAGCTATGCGGGGGGCTGAAGCCCGCATACGTGAGGGATGCATTTCTCAGCGGGCGTCCGGCGTTTCAGCTTCGATCCGGCGCAGCCCGCCCTGCTGAATGACCATGTCGTCGTTGTCGTGTGCGTACTCGATCCCCGGGAGATCGGCGAACGGAAGATCCGTCGGCTGCGGCTCGTCTTGCCAGCTCGCCGGCGCCGCGAGCCAGGCGCGGTCGCACTTGAAGACGTCGACCGGCTGGCGCCTCGCAGGCTTCCACGGTGCGTGGATGTGCGGCGGAACGACGAGAAGCGCACCGCCAGCGAGAGTGGACACCCGGCCCGCCACGCAATGCAGCGGGGCTCCCGCGTCTCCGTCGAAGCGAAGGTCGACGCTCCCGTCCCCGTCGCTGCTCCACCTCCCAGTATGAGTCTCGTGCGCAAGCCGCGTCACTGGCCCAAGCGGCTTCGCGAATCCGACCCGAAGGCTGTTCTGTGACGCCTCCCCCACGTCGTGCTCGAGCCTCATCCGACCGTCCACACCGAGAACGAGCGTCCACGTTTGCAGCCTTGCGAGATGCGGAAGCGCTCCGGTAAAGAGCTCGCGGTAGCGGAGGGTCCTCTTCGAGACCAGAGGGGGAGCCTCCGCGACGGCCACTCCGGACGCGGATGACGTCGTGGACGCTGTCGGCGCCGACAGCTCGCGTGAGCGGACCGAGGATGCGTCGAGCGTCGCATCGGCGGCTGTGGAGCTGCGTTGCTCCGTCGGGACGCCGGCGGTCCGGCTCTGCACGCACGACGCGAGCAACAAGAAGAAGAGCAGAAGACGTTGCGTCACCGGCGCAGGGTAGCGCGCTTCGTCGCGTCTGCAGTCGCGGGCCGGGGCACGCCCTTCTGCTCGCATCGAAACGCGCGGTCGTACGCAGGGATCTGAACCCCGTATACGCGAGGGATAGAGGGGTTCCTCGGTCGCTCTCGCGACCTCGGATTGCCATGCGTCAAACGCTCTGTTCCGCGTATTTCGCGCGGGCCCATTCGCTCATCACGATTCCTGCTGCGACTGCGACGGGCAGCGAAATCACGTCCTTTGGAAATCTCGGAACGGCATACAGACTCCTCTGTGCGTGCTCCTTCTCGAGCGCCCACACCGGCCTTCCTGGCGCGCGCGAAGAAGGCGTCGTCGTCGGGGACCTTGACGGTCGTCTCGTATTTCTCCATCCCCATCGACGCCTTCGCGTAGTGCGGCTCGTCGCCGACGATGATGATCTCCCTCGCGAGGAAGTTGTGCGCGACCCGCACGATCGCCCCCACCGCGAACGCGTTCCCGCACGCATGCACCGCGACGGAGAACGAGTGACGCACGGGCGCGAGGGCGGCCTTAGCCTCCTCCGGCGTCGCGTCGAGCGGGGGAACGAGCGCCATCAGGGCTTCGGAGTCGGCTTCGGAGTCGGAGTCGGGGTCGGAGTGTCTCGAGGGGTTTGTAGAAGCGCAACGGAATGGAAGTTGGCGCATTCGAACGCGGATGCGACACGCACCGGGAAGCACTCCCGGTTTCGTCGGAGAGTGTGGCGTCAATGCGCCGAACCCCATGTCGCGCACGGGATGACAAGTCGACGCTCGGGATGCGCTAAGCCGTTTCCGCGTTGGTATGCCACGATGTGCCTCGCGGGGCAGAGCCGCGATCACGCTGTCCCTCAGGCGGGCTGCTGCGGGACGCGAAGGCCGGCCCAAGGCGTTCGCCTTCTCGCTGTCTCCGTCCTTTTCGACGTAGGCACGCCGCTTGCGAAGCGGCCGGCACGAGGTGCTTCAATGAGGTTTCATGAATCCGTCTTCGTCTCGATCGTCGTCGCGTTCGTCGGCTGCGGTGGGAAGGCCAACGACGCGCCCGTGCCCCCGGCGCCCAGCGGCCCGGTGACCGAGCCCGCGGCCAGCTATGCCGCGACCGCCGCCGCTTCCGCGCTGGCCCACTGCTCCGACCCGCACGGCAGCATCGACGCGTACGACAGCGTTGGCGCACTCTCGACCAAGCTGGTCGGTGCGTGGCTGCGATGCCCGGCCGAGAGGCCGAGCCAATACGACCACCGCGGCGACGAGAACGTAGGCATCGCCCTCACGAGCACGGGGGCGATGCGCATCCTCGGGCGTGCGGCAGACGGGTCGATCGTGCAAGGCCACGGGCTGGACGCAGAGGCCACGTACGCGATTCATCCGCCCGAGACCGCCGAGTACAACAACATTTCGTATTTCATCGTCGCCAAGTACGCGAACGGCGGCTCCGGTGGATTTTACGCCAAGTTCGAGGCAGGGCCGCGCAAGCTCCGGGCGGACATGGGCGTCCAACCCGACTGGTTCGTGCCGCTCGATCCTTGAAGGCGTGCCAGGCGAGGCCGGGGGGGACACTGTTGCATATCTTCGCGTCGACGCGAGTTACGCTGCGGGCAGAAGCCCGCAGACGGGAGGGATGCAGGGGTTCCTCACTCGCTCTCGCGACCTCGGAACATTGAGCCGGGCGCTCACGCGGGCGGCTCTCCGCCGCGGCTCGCATATCTCGCGCGGGCCCACTCGCTCATGACGATCCCTGCCGCGACGGCGACTGGCAGCGAGTTATTAACGCCGTAGATTGGAATCGCGAGCACGTCGTCCGCGCGCGCCGCGAGCTCGGCGGAGACTCCGTGGCGCTCGCTGCCGAAGAGGAAGATCACGTCCCTCGGGAAGTTCGGGACCGCGTAGAGGCTCCGGCGCGCGTGCTCCTTCTCGAGCGCCCACACCGGCCTTCCTGCGGCGTGCGCGAAGAAGGCGTCGTCGTCGGGGACCTTGACGATCGTCTCGTATTTCTCCATCCCCATCGACGCCTTCGCGTAATGCGGCTCGTCGCCGACGATGATGATCTCCCTCGCGAGGAAGTTGTGCGCGACCCGCACGATCGCCCCCACCGCGAACGCGTTCCCGCACGCATGCACCGCGACAGAGAACGAGTGACGCACGGGCGCGAGCGCGGCCTTGACCTCCTCCGGCGTCGCGTCGAGCGGGGGAACGAGCGCCATCAGGGCTTCGGAGTCGGCTTCGGAGTCGGAGTCGGGGTCGGCACCGGGGTCGTCTCCTCGATGTGGAACTCCACCCGCCGGTTGTTCTTCCGCCCCTCCTCCGTCGCGTTCGTGTCGAGCGGCTTCTCCGAGCCGAGCCCGGCGCTCACCACCCTCGCCGCGCCGATGCCGTGCGCGAACAGCCACCTCACCACCGCCGCTGCGCGATCCGCGGACAGCTTCTTGTTCGCCTTCGCGATCCCCTTGCTGTCGGTATGCCCCTCGACCCGAACCCTCGTCACCTCGGGGTGATCCTGGAAGACCTTGAGCACAGCCTCGAGGACCTCCTGGCTGTCCTTGCCCGCCTCGAGCGCGGCGCTGCCGGTCTTGAATTTCACTTGGTCGAGAATGCGGATCTGCCCGTTTTTCACGAACGCCTTCGGGCAGCCGTTGCGCTTCGGATCGGGGTCCGCCTTGCCCGGCTCTTCGGGGCAGGCGTCGGTCTCGTTGGGGATGCCGTCCTTGTCGCGATCGGGATCGACGGGCGGGCAGCCGTTCGTCTTCGGGTTGTCGGTCTTGATTCCGGGCACGTCGGGGCAGGCGTCGTCCTCGTCGATGATGCCGTCGTCGTCGCTGTCCGGGGGGCAACCCGTCTTCTTCGGGTTGGCCTGCTCGACGCCGGGCACGCTGGGGCACGCGTCGGCCGAGTCGATGATGCCGTCGCCGTCGGTGTCGGACGGGCAGCCGTTGATGCGCGAATCCTGGTGCGGCTCGCCAGGCGCGTTCGGGCACGCGTCCTCGTCGTCGGGGATGCCGTCCTTGTCGCGATCGGTCTTTTTGGGGCAACCGTTCGTCTGCGGATCGTTCGTCTTGTCGCCGGGCGTCTCGGGGCACGCGTCGACGTCGTCGGGGATCCCGTCGCGATCGCGATCGGCCTGCGAGGTGGATGCGCCCTTCATGGGCGGCGCGTACTCGACGCCGAGGAGCCCGCGCACCGCCGGCGTTCCGTACCCGCGCGCGAGTCCGCTGCCGATGCCGCCGCCAAGGCGCAGCGCGTTCGCGAGCGTGTAATGAATTCCGAGGGTGCCTTCGAGCGGCGTCGTTCGCGTCTTGAACGGATCGTCCGTCGCCGAGCTCCCTGCGAGCTCGACGGAGAAGAGCAGCTTGTCGTTCGCGGCGCGCAGGCCGGCGCCGGCGCCGAACACCAGCTCGTTGCCGAGCGCGCTTCCCGCGAACGCGTCGTCGCGCGCGCGGTACGTGAAGCCGAGCTTCGCCGCGTATTGCAAAATGCCGGCGCCGCCCGCGAAGAGCACGCGCGGAAGGACGCGGACGCTGCCGTCGCCCGAGTACGCGTCCTTGTTGCCAGTAGGGGTGAACAGCTCGGCGCCGATCGCGACCTGTCCGAGCTGGCGGTACGATCCGACGAGTCGCACGTCCGTCGAAACGCGCAGATCGCCGAGCGCGGGATCGCTCGTCGCCCCTTCGTAGCGCGCGCCGTTCAGCGAACCGCCGTGGCCGTCGGCGAAGACCTGGATGGGCACGTCGAGGCCGAGGCGCAGCCGATCCCAGAGCACGATGCTCGCGCCAGGGTGGACCACGATCTGATTTCGCACGACCGAGGCGCGCACGTTGCCCGACGGATCGTAGAGGACGAGCGGACGGTATCCCCACTCGCCGACGGCGCCGGCTGCGGCCCGGACGTGCCCGCGAAGATCGAGCGAATCGACGACGAAGAAGTCGCTCCCGCGATCGGCCGGGTTGAACCGGTTCACCGCGAAGCCGTCTGCCTTGGCCGTGGGCGCCGACGCGGTGACGAGGAACGCGCCGAGCGCCGCGACGCCGAAGAGTCTCTTCATGTTCGTGTTCCGCGAGGGCTGGGCAAGGGAGGGGAAGAGGGGGGAAGAGAGGAGGGAGACAAAAACTAGAGGAGGTGCAGGCTAGCGTCGGCGCCGGCGCACGAGACCGAGAATGCCGAGGAGACCGAGCGCCATCGCCGAGAAGGGGCCGCCGCCGCCGAAGGTGCGGCTCGCCGAGCAGGCGATGCCGCCGCCCTCGAAGACGCCGTTGTCGTCGATCGCCCGTCCTGCTTCGACCGACGTGTCTGGCACGTTCGCGTCCACCGTCGCCGCGTCGGGCGGGATCGTCGCGTCGAAGCCCGCGTCCTCGGGCGGCGCGGCGTCTACTCCCGTGTCGGCGCCGGCGTCGACGCCCCCTTCGGGCACCGAGCACGTTCCGACGGTGGCGTCCGTCGAGCTGCACACCTGCCCGGCCGGGCATCCGTTGCCACCGCTTCCGCGGCAGCCGTTCGCGCAGGCCTTCGTCGTGTCGCCACAGATCCGGCCGCTCGTCGGGTTGCCGCAGTCGCTGTCCTTGCCGCACTCGCCGCACGTCCCGCCGGTCGTACACGCGCCGCTGCGGCACTCGTCGTCGCTGAGGCCGCCGTCCGCGAGATTGCAGTACTCGCCGGCGCGCCGTCCGCAGGCGTTGTCCACCGAGCTGCACACGGTGGAGAGGCAGACGCGCAGGCCGTTTGGATCGTTGCACACGCCGTTGATGGGCGGCACGTTGGGAACCGGCTGGCCGTTCGGAGTCTTCGCGGTGCAGGTCCCGGCGGCGCACCACTCGGTGGTCGCGCAGTCGCCGTCGACGCCGCACGTGGTCCCGCACGATCCGGTCGTCGTATTGCAGACCGGACCGGCGTGGCTGGTGCAGTCGGCGCTCGACGTGCATTTCCCGCACGTGCCGGCGGCCGCGCAGTACGGGTTCGCGGTCGTGGGGCAGGGCAGGGTCGTGGCGGCGCCGTTGTCGCCGTTGCACGTGTTGCAGGTGCCGTCGGAGGTGCGGCACACCGGCGTCGCGGCGACCTCGCACGCGTTGGGTTGTCCGGTGCCGAAGCCGTTGGCGCAGACGACGCACGCGCCTGCGGTGCACACGGGCGCCGCGGCGGTCTTGCACGCTTGCGCGACGCCGCTGCCGAAGCCGCCGCCGCACGAGAGGCACTGTCCCGCCGAGCAATACGGACGCGACGCGAGCGCGCAGGCGTCGGGCGTGCCGCCGCCGAAGTCTCCATCGCACGCGACGCACGAGCCGTTCGCGAGGCACACCGGAGTCACGGGGTTCGTGCACGCAAGCGAGGTGCCGCTGCCGAAGCTCCCGTTGCATCCGACGCACGCGCCGGCCTGACAGCTCGGCGCCGTCGCCGTCGGACACGCGGCCACGCCGCCGCTTCCGAAATTTCCCGAGCACGCGGTGCACGTGCCGGCGCCGTTGGCGACCACGCAGACGGGCGTGGCCCCGGTGCAGTGCGCTCCGACCGGCAACGCGGGGTTGGTGCGTGCGGCGCCCGCCTCGAGCGCCGAAGAATCGGCGATGCAGTCGTTGTCGCTGTCGATGTCGAGAAAGTCCGCGTACCCGTCCGCGTCGGAATCGGGCGCGACGGACTGGCACGAGCCGATCGCTGTGGTCTCGACGACGTCGCTCACGGTATCGCCGTCGCTGTCGACGGGCGGAAGCGGGCGGAGCCACTTCCCCCAGTCGTTCATCGGCGTCGCGGCGCCTTGCGTCTGAAGGAGGAACGGCTGCGTGCCGGTCACGACGATGTCGGTGCCGGTGCCGGTGGGCAGCGTGAAGTTCTCGGCGGCCGGGATCGTGACCGCGCCGCCGCCGTTCACCTGAATCTGCGTATTTTGCCGCGCGAAGACGCGCGAGGTCTGCGCCTGGTTTCGCGCGCGAACGCGGAACGCGCTGACGCCGTCCCAGCGACCGACCATGAGGCCGATGTCGTCGCCGAGGTTGTCGATGTTGTTGCCGCCCTTCGGCGAGCCGGACCACGCGGCGACGGGGTTCGTGGACGACAGGAGGTAGATGCCCTCCGTCATGCCGGTCGAGTACGTCTTGTTCCCCGCAGGGACGCTCACGTTCGCAAACGCGCCGCCGCCGAGGAGCGGCGTGAACGACACGGTCGCCGCGGCCGCGCCGTCGTTGAAGAGCGCGAGGCCCGTCGTCGTCGTGCTGCCGTTGCCGAGGAACGACGCGAAGAGCTTCGTCCCGCGATCGTTCTGGCAGCTCGCGGCCTGGGAGTCGGCGACGCCGAGCACCGAGTACGCGCTCGGCGCGGTGCTGCCCGCCGTGATCGTCCCGCCGGTCGCGTCGACGAGGTAGATGCTGCCCGCCGTCAACGCAGGCGGACGGATCGCCGTCCCGGCAGGAACGCTCGTCGTTGGCATGATGACCGTGCCGCTCGGCGTCGTCATCGTCACTTGAGGCGCGCCGGTGACGCCGGCGATGAAGTTGTTCGCCGCCGCCGCGTACGTCGCATAGAAGAGGATGCGCGTGCCGACCGTCGTGGCCCCGTCGCCCGCGGGGTAGGTGAGGCCGCCACTCGTCGGCGTCCCGGACGTGCAGACCTCGGTCAAGAGGACGTACGCCACGTCGGTCGTCACGACGACGAACGGAAACGCGCTCGTGATGCCGGTGACGCTCCCCATGTCGTACGGGTTGGCGAGCGTCCCACCGCCGAGGCCCGCAGACGTGTCGAGGCGCGTGGCCGTCCATACCGTCCCGGGGTTCTTTCCGATGACGTGGATCTGCGCGCCGCCTCCGCAGTTGTTGTTTCCCTGCGCCTGGCCGTAAAAGCGCATCGGCTGAGTCGGCGCCGCCTCGGCCACCGCGGAAATGGCGAGGCACACGAAGCCAGCCACCGCGGCGCGGGCAAAGCTACGAAAGGACGTGATCACGGTAAGCTCCTTGGGCCCCCTTGCGCGCGCCGCAGTCCGGCGCGAGGCACCCCAAATCCAAGGGTACACGAGCGCGCGCGAGCGTCGCCAGATCCGCGCCTCGGACGGCCTCGCCTTCCGCGGGCTTAACGCTTGACAGGCGGATCCCCACGGGTAAAGTGCGCGTCCCCGCAGCCCCTGCACGGCGTTCTCTGTGAAGGGTGGCAGCGTAAAGAAGCGACAAGACTCAAGAAAAGACTCGAGGAAACCGCTCCGTGCCCACCATCAATCAGCTCATCAACCACGGCCGCGAGGCCGCCCGCTTCAAGACGGCGTCGCCGGCTCTCAAGAGCTGCCCGCAGAAGCGCGGCGTTTGCGTCCGCGTTTACACTACCACCCCGAAGAAGCCGAACTCGGCCCTCCGCAAGGTCTGCCGCGTGCGCCTGACGAACGGGATGGAAGTGACGAGCTACATCCCGGGCGAGGGGCACAACCTCCAGGAGCACTCGGTCGTCCTCATCCGCGGAGGCCGCGTCAAGGATCTCCCGGGCGTCCGCTACCACGTCGTCCGCGGCACGTTGGACGCCTCCGGCGCCATCGGCCCGAGCTCGACCAACAAAGTTAACCGGAATCGCAAGCGCTCGAAGTACGGCGTGAAGCGTCCGAAGAGCTGAAGACTCGATTTTCCCGTGACCGAATAAGAAGAAGAGAATCCTATGCCGCGCCGACGAGAAGTACCCAAGCGCCGAATCACGCCGGACCCGAAGTTCAAGGACAAGCTCGTCAGCAAGTTCACGAACACGATCATGTTCAGCGGCAAGAAGGCCACTGCCGAGGGGATCCTCTACGGCGCGTTCGACATCATCGGCGAGCGCTTCAAGGAGGACGCCCTCGAGGTGTTCCGCAAGGCGCTCGACAACACGAAGCCGAAGCTCGAAGTGAAGAGCCGCCGCGTCGGCGGTGCGACCTACCAGGTCCCGGTCGAAGTGCGGCCCGAGCGCCGCGTCGCCCTCGCGATGCGCTGGCTCGTTCAGTACGCGCGTGACCGCGGCGAGAAGACGATGCGTGAGCGCCTCGCGGGCGAGCTCGTCGATGCCGCCAACGGCCGCGGCAACGCCGTGAAGAAGAAGGACGACACGCACAAGATGGCCGACGCAAACAAGGCGTTCGCCCATTACCGCTGGTAAGACTCGCCGCGACCGCTAAGGTTCGGCCCTTCAGAAGAACTCAGGAGCACTGCACGCAGAAATGACGAAGCTGACATAAGGATCGGGTTACGCGCATTGACGACGTACCCCGACCCCTCTCCGGACACCCCAAAGGTCCCTTCAAAATGTGAAGGGGCAACAGGCCGGAGGGGGTTTCGTTTATCTGCCGACCCGTTCCATCTCGTTTCGCATTTCAGGAGACCCCGTGGCCCGCGAATACCCGCTAGAGAAGACACGCAACATCGGAATCATGGCCCACATCGATGCGGGCAAGACGACGACGACCGAGCGCGTTCTCTATTACACCGGGGTCAACTACAAGATCGGCGAGGTCCACGAGGGCGCCGCGACGATGGACTACATGGTCCAGGAGCAGGAGCGCGGGATCACGATCACCTCGGCGGCGACGAACTGCTTCTGGGCGCCGCTCGAAGGCCCCCACGCCGGCGTTCGCCACCGCATCAACATCATCGACACCCCCGGCCACGTGGACTTCACGATCGAGGTCGAGCGCTCGCTGCGCGTCCTCGACGGCGCGGTCGCGGTCCTCGACGGCGGCAACGGCGTCGAGCCGCAGACCGAGACCGTCTGGCGCCAGGCCGACAAGTTCCGCGTCCCCCGCATCGTCTTCGTCAACAAGATGGACAAGACGGGCGCCGACTTCGAGATGAACGTCAACTCGATCCGCGAGCGCCTCGGCGTCAACCCGGTTCCCATCCAATGGCCGGTCGGCGAAGAGGATCAGCACAAGGGCGTCGTCGACCTCATCAAGATGAAGGCCGCCATCTTCGACGAGGAGTCGAAGGGCCAGAAGTACGAGTGGGTCGATGTCCCCGCGGACATCAAGGACAAGTGTCTCCTCTACCGCGAGAAGATGATCGAGGCCTGCGCCGACGTGGACGACGCGATCATGGCGAAGTTCCTCGAAGGCCACTCCGACCAAGTCACCGAGCCCGAGATCGTCGCGGCGCTCCGCAAGGGCTGCTGCTCGTTCAAGTTCTTCCCGGTCATCTGCGGATCGGCGTTCAAGAACAAGGGCGTCCAGCTGATGCTCGACGCCGTCATCAACTACCTCCCGTCGCCGCTCGACATCCCGCCGGTCAAGGGCATCAACCCGGACAACGACAAGGAAGAGGAGCGCAAGGCCGACGACAAGGAGCCGTTCGCCGGCTACGCATTCAAGATCATCAACGACCCGCACGGGAACCTGACGTTCTTCCGCGTCTACTCGGGCACGCTCTCGAGCGGCACGATGGTGAGTAACTCGACGCGCGGCAAGCGCGAGCGCATCGGCCGCATCCTCCGCATGCACGCCAACAAGCGCGAGGAGCTCACCGAGGCGGACGCCGGCAACATCTACGCGGCCGTCGGTTTGAAGGACACGCGCACGGGCGACACGCTGTGCGACGAGAAGAAGCCGATCATCCTCGAGAAGATGATCTTTCCCGAGCCGGTCATCTCGATCGCCATCGAGCCGAAGACCAAGGTGGACGTCGAGAAGCTCGGCGTCGGCCTCCAGAAGCTCGCCGCCGAGGACCCGTCGTTCCGCATCCACACGGATGAAGAGTCGGGCCAGACGATCATCAGCGGAATGGGCGAGCTCCACCTCGACATCATCTGCGATCGCCTCCGCCGCGAGTTCAAGGTCGAGTCGAACGTCGGCAAGCCCGAGGTCGCGTACCGCGAGGCCATCAGCAAGAAGGTCGCCTGCGAATACAAGTACGCCAAGCAGTCCGGCGGTCGCGGCCAGTTCGGTCACGTCCTGATGGAGATCGGCCCCGGCGAGCGCGGCGCGGGCTACGTCTTCGAGAACGACATCGTCGGCGGTGTCATCCCGAAGGAGTTCATCCCGGCGATCGAAAAGGGCGTCAAAGAGGCCATGGAGCGCGGCGTCCTCGCCGGCTACCCGCTGACCGACATGCACTGCCGCCTTTACGACGGCAGCTACCACGACGTCGACTCGAGCGCGCAGGCGTTCGAGGTCGCGGCCTCGCTCTGCTTCCAAGACGGCGCGAAACGAGCCGGGTTGCACCTGCTCGAGCCGATCATGAAGAACGAGGTCGTCGTCCCCGAGCAGTACATGGGCGACGTCATCGGCGACATCAACTCGCGCCGCGGCAAAATCCTCGGCATGAGTCAGCGCGGCAACGCGCAGGTCGTCGACAGCGAGGTTCCCCTCGCCCAGATGTTCGGCTACGTCACGGACCTGCGCAGCATGACGCAGGGCCGCGCGACGTCGTCGCTCCACTTCTCGCACTACGCACCCGTGCCCAACGCCGTCCAGGAAGAGGTCGTCGCGAAGGTCAAGGGGACCGCAAGGTAAATCGAATCACCGTAGCTCCGCACTCGAAAGCGCATTGAGGAACCATCATGGCGAAAGAGAAATTCAACCGGAACAAGCTCCACGTGAACGTCGGCACGATCGGTCACATCGACCACGGCAAGACGACGCTGACGGCTGCGCTGGTGAAGGTGCAGTCGAAGAAGGGGCTCGCGAAGGAGATCTCGT
>JBBRLQ010000049.1:0-41238 GCA_038231275.1 Polyangiales bacterium | reverse complement strand
TGGGTACTAGGTCTCAAATTTGTGCGTACTTGCGGCATGGAGTGTTGAGAAGCAGGCTCGCACGTACCGCTGGCCAGAGCCAGTGGCCCACGAGGCCCATGACGACTGCACTCCCTGCCAGCAAGACCGACAAGCGAATCCAGAGCCTCGCCTATGTACTTGGCGTCGCACACGTCATCTTCGGCGCGACCAAGCTCGCAGCGGTGCCGACGCTGGTCGAGCAGTTCCAGGGGTGGCAGCTGCCATCCTGGATGATGTATTTCGTCGGCGTCGCGCAGCTCCTCGGCGGCATCGGGTTCTTCGTACGCAACATCCGACTCCCGTCGTCCTTCGCGATGGGGCTCGTGATGATCGGCGCCACGGTGACCGTGCTGGCGAGCGGACACGAGCGCGCGGTGGCCCCACTCACCATCATCCTTGCCGCACTTTGCTTCGTCGTGGCCGGGCACCGGCTCGTTCAGTTCGCGCGCGAGTTCGTCGCGGACGAAACCGCGAAGGATGCTCATCCCGTCCCGCAGGCCCAATGAATCGACTTTCTGAACTTTCCCACCTCGGAGGTACATCTCCCAGCAGCTAGGGCACCCCTGACCGGGACTCGGGCAGTCGGCGCCGCGTGGCGCCTTGCCGGTGGTGCAGCTACGCTTTTTCCTGATGCGAGCTCTCGCCATTGGCAGCAGCTCCGCGCTCGTCGCTCGGCGCGTCGCGGCATCGGTGTCGCTCGCCCTTGCCGCGATCGCGCTGGGGTCGCGGATCGGTCCCGTCTACCGGGACCTGGCCGGGAATCGGCTGGAGCTCCTCGTCCTGCCCCTCGTCACCTTGGCGGTGATGACGGCGGCAGCGGCGGTCGGGCTCCAGCGCTCCTCCGTGCTCGCGCAGGTGCTTTCGCGCGGCGTCGCGTTGATCGTCTTCCTGTCGGCGTCCTACCCGATCGCGCGCGGTCTCGCCGACGGCCAGATGGTGTGGAGCACGGCGCTGTGGTTCATGAGCTTCGGATCGGGCGCGGCGCTCGCCCTTTCGCGGCCGGGATTGCACACCGCCGCCGCGCAGCGAGCGTTCGCGCCTGTCGCGTTCAGAAGCTTCTTTCTCGTGGGCGCGGTGTCGGCCGTCACGGCTGCCACGACGACGGGGCTTCACGCCTTGTCGTACGTCGCCGGGGGGGATCCCGCCGGCGCCGTCGGGCTGGCGGCGCTCGCCGTAGGCTTCCTCGCGGCGGCGTGCGGCGTCGTGAGGATGCGCGCGTGGGGCGTCGTCCTCGGCGTGCTCACGGCGGTGGCGGCGTGCGTCCGCGGCGGAAGCATGACGGCTCTCGTGCTAGACGGCGGGGGAGACGCGCTCATCTTCGCGTTCACGGCGATGCCCGCGGTGGCGTTCGGGCTCCCGGTGATCCTGTCGCGTCTTCGTCGCGCTACTCGGGGCGCCGCGCACGGAAGCGCAGGCGCTCCGGCCTGAGCGTGGAGTCCGCGCAAAGGGGGCCGCCCTCTGCTCTTGGCAATACTTCACCGGCCTCGCGTCGATCAAGGCCACGTGCAAGGCGTGTCACTCGAAGTTCAAGTGACGGGCAGCTACTTCGCGCGGAGCTCGATGCCTCCATCGGGCAGCACCGTGAACGCTTTCCGATCCTTCCACCGTGTGACACCACGCGGACGTCGGACAGTAGAGCCCGTCGATTCCCCTCGCTTGAGGAACGTCGCTCGGCGGTGAGGGACGCGCATCGGTCGCGGGTGGTGGGCTCAGACGGCGCCAGACTTTTCGGCGGCTGTCTGTAACGCCTCGACGAGGCCGAGGGTCTTGGGATCGTCCGCGCCATGCGACTCGAACGAATGCTGGGTCGATCCGATGCTTTTGGGGGACGTCGCGCGACCGTATTCGAACAGCGTGCCGTCGCCCGCGTTCTGTACCCAGAACTCGAAGCGCGGCGTCTTGCGTCCTCCCTCGTAGACGTCCCACAGCTCGATCGAGAAGTCCGAGGGCTGCCAGCCATTCTTGCGGAGAAACGTTTCGAGGGTCTCAAGGCCGGTCTTCTTGCGTATGCCGGCGTAGGCATACATCGCTTCGATGAACTGCCCCTCGTGGGCCTTGTCGAGCGCCAGGATTGCGTCGGCATCGAGCGTGCGTGCATGGACGAAGGCGAACTGGCCCTTCGCGAGCTTCGGCACCTTGACGGGCTTCGGCGGCTCCGTTCGCTTGGTCTTCGCCTTCGGCTTTGCGACGAGCTTCACCGGCGGCGGAGGAGGCGGCGGCGGCGCGGCGACCTTCGGCGTGCGCAGCAACTTCTTCGGAACCGATGCGACATATGGCCGGATCTGCGGTGCGTGCAGACCCGCGCGCCACGCAACGTTTGACTGCTCTTCGATGTGATGAAGGATTGCCCACTGGCGATCGTCGAGGACACGGGGTGTCTTCAACCGCATCGCGAGCTTGCCGTCGCCACGTGTGATCCCGAGATGTCCGCAGACGGGTGTGAGGTCGACCACCGGCGTCATCGTTCCTTGCGACTTCCAGCTGCCCTTGAAGCGTCTCACCGCCCCGAGCATCGCGACGAGCCACAGCACGTCGCCAGGAAGAACCGTCACGAGGAATAGCGCGCCACCTCCGGCGAGCGCCTCGAGCACGGGATGCTGCGAGTGGTAGCGATCGATGTCCAGCTTCACGCCGAGGCGAGGGGGAAGGCCGTCGCTCGTGCGCAGTTTCTTGAATTCTGCTTCGCTGACCATCACGAGCACGCTCATTCGCGGAAGATATCCCAACGACGTCGCAGCCTCCGTCGCGGCTACGTACGCCGCTGTGTCGCCACTGGCGACGCAGCGTCCAACTTGAAGGCGCCTCGGCTTCGTGCGCTGACCCCGTCGCTTTTGCTCGAGTACCTGGTTTCTAGTACATTTGCCCGATGGCCAGGACCACCAGTTTTACGCTCGGTGAAGATCTCGACGGGTTCGTTCGACGGCAAGTCGACAGCGGCGCCTACGCCTCGGCCAGCGAAGTCGTTCGCGACGCACTGACCCGACTCGCCGAAGAGCAGCGCAAGGAAGCCTTGGTCCTGGCCGCACTCGACCACGGCGTGGCGAGCGGGCGGGCTCGGCCGGGAACGTTCGCGCGTGCGAGACGCCGCGCCGGCTTGCGGTGAGCCGCGTCTACTACACACGAGACGCAGAGCACGACCTCGGCGACATCGCGGAGTACACGGTCGCGCAATGGGGCAAGGCTCAGTGCGCCAAGTACCTCGATCTGCTCGAGCAGACCTGCGAGGTGATCCTCCCGCAGAACGCGGCCCACGCGCGTCCCGTGCCCCAGCGGCCACGGCTCCTGCGTTGGCGTTGCGAGCGCCACGTCGTCTACTTCCGGAGCGTGGGAGGCATCGAGATCGTTCGCATCCTGCACGAGCGGATGCTCCCCCTGAATCACCTCTGAGCGCTTCGGGGGGGGCGGGTCACGGAACGTAGACGCCGACGTTCCACGAGTGCGAGAGCCCCGGCGCGACCGAGCGGCTGCGGATGCGGACGACGACGTACGGGTTCGTCGTCGCGTCGTGGGTCGTACGCGTCACGGTGAGGGTCGCGGTCCCGCCGTTGTTTACGGCGTGGAACGCGTGCGTACCGATCGTCTCGATGCCGCCGCCGTCGAGCGCCGCAGTGAACGCGTCTTTGGCGGCCCCGACCTTCGCGTCCACCGACACGTACCAATCCGCGCGCGGCGCCTCGGACCACGCGGAGAGCGGGATCGACACCGAATGGGTGCCGTTCGCGAGCGGGTACCAGTCCTGGGGTGCGGTCACGTTGAAGTACGGCTCGGACGTCGCGTACGGGATGCACGGCGGCTTTCCGGCGGCGGCGTGCGCGTTCGACCAAATGCGCTCGATCGCCCACGGCCCCTCGTAGATGCGCACGCCGCACACGTCGCCGACCTCGGTCTCGTGGTCGAGCAACGTCGCAGCGAGCGCCGAGGTCTTCCAAACGGCGGCGGGATCGCGCCGGAAGTGTACGCGCGCCGTCGGGCCGAGGTTCGTCGCGGCCTCGATGATCTCGTGGCTCGCGATCGTGGTGAGGCCGTCGAGCTCGGCGTCGCCGGCCGTCGGGCACCGCTGGACGACGGCGTAGACCTGCCCGAAGCGCGACACGGCGTGGTAGCCGCCGAACATCGAGCAGCCGCAGTTGGCGCCCTCCGACGTGATCACGTTCACCTTCGGAGCCAGGAAGACGACACGAATCGTGAGGCTGTCCGCCGAGTCCGGATCGGGGTACTGCGAGGTCCCGTGGATGTACGTCTCGAGGTCCGCGTCGCGGATGTCGCCGCCGAACGGGTTGCCCTGCACCGCGCTGACGGAGGTGACGGTCGGTGGGAGATCGTAGTCAGCGCCGACGTCCTTCCACCACTTGCTCGTTCCGAGATCGACCGCGAACGCCATCAGGCGATCGAAGAGCGGATCGTTCTCCTCGGTGATGACCTCGAAGCGGATGTTCGTGGGCGTCAGCGCGAGCTCGTCGCGTGGCATCGTCGGAAAAGCGGCGTGCGGCGCAGGCGTGAACCCGGTTGCGTCGGGCGCGGGCCCCGGATGGAGCACCGTCGCATCGTCCGGCCAGACGGACAGCGACGGCGATCCGATCTTCGGCGCGACGCACGCGGTGCCGCCTTTGTTCGAGCAACCCGTGAGCAGCGCGCCGAACGCGAGCGGCGCGATGGCCAGCGTCGCCAAGAAGAGGAAAGGCAAGAGCTTCATCGGAGCCGCCCGGAGCAAGGTCGGTGCCATGCCGGATGCTGCGCGATCCGCGGGCGCCTCGGGTGCTGCGTGGGAACGCCTGCCGCGGGCCGCATCACGAACCGGGACGCGCGGCACCGCGGAGACGAAGCTTTTGTGCGAAGGATGGCCCCACGAAACATGCGACTCCCCGTCAGAGGAGCGGTCTCCCGGCGCTTTAGGGAAACCGCCTCAGCAGTATGAAACCGTTTGGCGCGGCCTGCGTATGCGCGGAGATGATCGTCACGTGCAAACCACTCGTTGCTTGTCTTCTCGCGGCGAGTCTCTCGCTGGCCGCATGCGATCGCGGATCGGGCGGCGCGCCTCGGGCCTCCGCGTCTGCGCCGGCGAGCACCGCTCCGCCGGCCTCCGCGTCTGCGCCGGCGAGCAGCGCTCCGCCGGCGTGGAAGGAGACAACGGTTCCGACGACCGTTGGCGTCCTCGCGCCAGGCACCGGCATCCCCGTCGGCGAACGCGTCCCGGACGCCCACGCGAAGGACCTCGACGGTAAGGAGATCGCGCTGTCGACGTTGTATGCGAAGGGGCCCGTGCTGCTGGCGTTTTATCGTGGCGGATGGTGCCCGTACTGCAATTTCGAAATCCACTCACTCGTGAAAGCCTATGGCGAGTACACGAAGCGCGGCGTCACGCCCGTCGCAGTCAGCGTCGACACGCCGGAGAACGAAGCGAAGACCAACGCGACGTTCACGATTCCGTTTCCTGTCTTGAGCGACGACCGTCTCGCGTTCATCGACGGATTCAAGGTCGCGAAGCACCTCGATGCCGCCGAGTACGCAAAGTACAAAGGGTACGGCGTCGATCTCGAGGCCCACTCCGGCAAGACACACCACGTCATCGCCATTCCGGCGCTCTTTCTCATCGACACCACCGGCCGCGTCCGGTGGGCGCACTCCGATCCGACGTACACGGTGCGGCCGTCGACGGAGCAGATCCTGGCGGCGATCGATGCCGCAAAGCTGACGAAATAGCGTCCCCAAGGCCCGGCGACTCCTTCCATACGCGACAGAACCGGCGGGCCAATTTTCGGGCGTGCTTCTCGCCGATCACGGGAAGAAGGTCTTGCACTTTCCGTTGAGCGAAGGGCCGCTGAAGTCGCATTTCACTTGGACCTTGGCGGCGGGGCCGGTCTTGCCGTCCTCCGCGACGGCGCCGGGGTCGATGGGGCACTCGCACTGCGGACACGTCGCTTCCCACGCCTTCTCCGCTTTGGCGAAGTCGTCCTTTGCGCTTTGATCGATCCCCACCGCAAGCCTAGCGCCGCAGCAGCTGACCTCGTGAAGCTCGCTGAGACAGGTACCGTCGCCGAGGCAGACCTTCGCGAACGAGTCGAGCGGGAACGCGCCGCCGTCGAGGTTGCACGTCGTGCCGCTCGCGTCAGGGCGCCCGCCGTCGCCCACGGCTCCATCGTTGGCGCTGGCGTCGGGCCCGCCCGTGCTGCCGTCCAGCAAGCCGCCGCCGTCGTCGCCGAGCCTGCCCCCGTCGCCGCCGCCGCCGGAATCCGCGATCGTCCCGCCGTCGTCTTGGCCGCCGTCGCCCAGAGGGCCGGACGCCGTCGGCGCCGACGCGCCGCCGCACGCCATGACGATTCCGAGGACAGCCGCCGTGGGAGCCGCACGCCAAAAAAAAGTTGCCATGAGTCACCTCGCCGACGCCCCTCTTTGCAAGCTGGCGGCCAGCCTCGCCCGCCCGCTGGTTCGGCGAGATTCGAGGGGACACTGCGGCATCGGCGCCGCAACGTTGCGGCATCGACGCTGCACCGGCACCTTCGCCGCGAGCCCGTCCTCGGCGTTGACTCGCAGCACGAGCGCCATTTCCGCAGGAATCTCACGGACCGCAACACGATTGGGGTGTCTACGTCCGGGAAGGGAGGTCGGCGCCGACGAAGGAGAGGAGAACGCGGATCCGCCCGTCGTCGTCGCACTCCCCGGCGTCGAACGCGTTGCCTCCAGGCGTAATCGCCCCGCCCTCGACTCTCCCGGCAAACCGAAAGACGTGGCCCTGGACGTCGATGATGCTCAAGAGGACCGCGCGCTCGCCCGGGCGCCGCACTTGGAAGTCGGCGATCAGGGCATCGAGCTCCGCCCGCCCGTCGATCCGCTTCCCCGGCGTTCGCATGCGCAGGTCCTCGGCGCAGGCTTGCTCGATGAGCCGAATCCGCTGCGCGGCGTCGCGCTCGTTCCACGCCGCGACGTAGGCCTCGATGCTGGCTCGAATGCGCGCCGCGATCATCGGCGAAAGTATCCCGTCCGAAGGAGGCGCCCGTCAATGAGGCGCGGAGCGTCCTTGCGCCTCAGCGGAGATCGTCGTCCTCGCGCAGGCGTGCGTGAGCTGCTCGGCGAGCATGCTGGCCTGCGTCAACGGCCTCTGCATGTGAGCGCCCACGTGGCATGCAACGCGGTGGGCGTTGCGATCCGGCGGCCTTCCGTGCACCTTCGCGGGGTTGCGTGTGGCACACGCCGTGCTCCGTCCGTCTCGAACCATGGGGGCCATCCAATGAGTACGTCACGCAGCAGCAGCAGCAGCGGAAGCAGCCAGATACCGCGGCGGCGCAATGACCGAAGCCGATACGCGCCCTTCGTGTCGCTCCTCGCCGGGATCGCGGCGACGTGTGTGAGCGGCATCTGCGACGCGCAGCCGGGAGGCCGCCCCGACCTCGGCCCGAGGACGCCCCTGCCCGCGACCACCGCACCGCCGCCGCCGCACCGGCCGGGCGGCACGCTGCCGCCGCCGATCACGCCGGGGCCGTCGAAAGGGCCGACGGGGTTCACCATCGGCGACGCGAACGACAGCGCGACCATCGTCTCCGACTCCGAGTGGGTCTGGGCGCGCTTCTTTTCGAACTCGGACGACGACGAGGCAGCGGGGATCCAGACGGAGTTCGACAACGCGTTCAAGGTCGGAGTGCTGCCGCCGGTGTGGTACTTCGCCCGTCGCACCGTCGCGCTCGTGCACCTCTACGATCTCGTCGCGCCGGTCGACGCAGCGCGCGCCGGAAAATATCTCGAGCGATTGCGCCGCATGGCCGACGTGTTTCTCGCGAACCGAGACGACCTGCGTCTGTTCCACGCTCCGTTCCCGCATTGCGTCACCAGCTATCGGCCCGCCGACGCCTTTCGCGGGCGCCTGATGCCCTCGTGGGGCGGGTGCACGCCCGACCGCGACGGCAAGTGGAACACCGACGTCGTCACGACCGGCTTGCTCACGTACCCCATGGCGGCGTTCGCGCGCCGAGTGACCGACAACCCCGCGCTCCAGGCGACGTCCTGCGCGCACACCCGAAAAGCGCCTTCGCCCCATTTTCCCAACGGATTTGGCGGGTGCACGTACGCCTCCGAGGCCATCCGCTTCATCACGGCGACGCTCGACTCGTATGCGGGCTACCGCCACGAGATGCACCTCACCGACGGCGACCCGTGGGCGTATTTCACCGTCCCTGCGACGTACGCGCAGCTCGCGTGCAACACCGGCGACGACAAGCTTCAACACGCGTGCAGCGGCTACCGCGACACGGCGGGCAAGCCCATCGCGTACAACGAGAACCTCTCGATGATGAAAGCGCTCGCCGAGGCCGCCATCGCGAGCGACAGCGCGCTCTACCGCGCGAGCGCGAACAACGCGGGGCGCGTCAACCTCGGTGTGAATGAGGCTCCGCGTCTCATCGCCAAGAACTTCACCTTCTACGACAAGCACCTTCGCACCAAGACGCTCGACGACGGCACGCCGTACTTCGAGTGGGACACTCAAGAGCCGGGGATCGGGATCTTGGGGAAGCACACGCTCCAAGATACGGCGCACGCCGGCTTCGAGCTCGGCTCGCTGGCGACGCTCCTGGAGGACAAGATCCTGCTGAACGCCATGCTCACGCGCGCCGGCCGGAGCGAGAGCCTCGGGCTGAGCACGCCGCTGTTCGTGCGCTTCGCGAACACGTTCTTGCGCAGGATCTGGACGTACGACTTTCAAAACCCCAACGGTCCGCGCAACCTGCTCTCGAAGGGCATCGATGGAAGGCCGACCCCCACGATGACCGACAACGCCAACGTCGGCTGCGAGGGGTGGGCACCGCTCGCCCAGTTCGACAAATGGGTGTGGACTCGCTGCCGCGACGCGACGTTCCTCTCGGAGAGCTTCTGGCAAGAGGACAACCTCGCCGCGCTCCTCCACTATCGAAAGTTCCACTGACGTCGCGGGCCGGGCGAGAGCGGGGAATGCCATTGCTGCAATCCGCGGGCGCGTGATCGTTGGGACGCGGCGATCCCGAGCTCCAATCGCGATCGGTGAGCCTGAGCCAGCCAGAGCGGATCGTCACGATGACTTCCGCTCTGGCCGAACGCTCTCTCCAGGCACCGTCACCTTCGCGGCGAGCGCGTCCTCTATCAAGACGACGGCCGCGAGCCGTTCTGTTCTTCCCTCGCCGCGGCGGGCGCCTCGGTGCTGGCGATCAAGGAGCTCGCCGGCCACGAGCACATCAGCACGACGTCCGGCTACATGGGCTCTCGTCCACGGACCGCGACGCGGCGATCGGCCTGCTCGATCGGGCGCGTGGTTTTGGAGGCGTGATGGAGGCGGCCCCTCTTCGGGGGGCGCCTGTTGGTGGTTCTTCCAGCTTGTTACGTGGTGGAGGCGCCGGGAATCGAACCCGGGTCCGAAAATCACGATGCTTCCTGCCTCTACGTGCGTGTCTGGCCTTTTAATTCGTCCCAGCTCGCGATGACCAGCGACCTCTCCCCGAGACTAGTCCCCTGTTTGTTTTCGCCTCCGGCCCGGTGACCCGACCTTTGGCTAGCCAGATTGGTTACGCCCGCGCGAGGGCTCCGGCGGGCCCTTCGGTTGGACGGCTTTCAGACCTGCTGTTTAGGCAGCGAGAGCGATTGCGTTATCGTTCGCAATTGTGTTTCCCCATGGGATTTACGTGGGCATGAAGATCCACGGCACGCAGCAAAAAGTCCTGATCTCCGTCGAAGCCGATCGCCCCCGAAAGTGAGGATGAGGCCCGTGCAACATAAGACCGCGCGACGGAGCGCACAACCCCTGGAAAAGCCACTCTTGACGCGGGTCTCCACGCGGCGCAGGAGTGGCGCATGGGGCAAGCAGCGGAGCTGACGGGGCCGGATCTGTCCGCGGGGGTCGACGCGAGCAGGCTCGAAGAGGGGCGGCCGCTCCTCGGGCACGCGGGCGGCGAGGCCGTGATGCTCGTGCGCGTCGGCGAGGCCGTGCACGCGACGAGTGCAACCTGCACGCATTATTCGGGGCCGCTCGCGGAGGGGCTCGTCGTGGGCGGCACCGTGCGTTGTCCGTGGCACCACGCGTGCTTCGATCTCGCGACGGGGCGCGCGGCGGCGCCGGCGCTGACGCCGCTCGCGTGCTTCGAGGTCGTGCGCGCGGGAGCGCTCGTGCGCGTCGGGAAGAAGCGCGTGGACGAGAAGCCGGGCGCGGCGAAGGGGCCGAGCTCGGTCGTCATCGTCGGCGGCGGCGCGGCGGGGGCGGCATGCGCGGAGGGGCTGCGTCGTCTCGGGTACGTGGGGGCGATCGCGCTCGTCGCCGATGAGCCGCCCGGGCCCGTCGATCGGCCGAACCTCTCGAAGGACTACCTCGCGGGGAAGGCGCCGGAGGAGTGGATTCCGCTGCGTGACGCGGCGTTCTATCGCGAGCACGGCGTGGAGCTCGTGATGGGGGACGCGGCGGCGCTGCTCGACACGAACGCGCAGAGCGTGACCTTGACGAGCGGACGACGCCTCGCATACGGCGCGCTCCTCCTCGCGACCGGATCCGCTCCGCGAACGCTCGACGTGCCGGGCGCGGAGTCTGCGAACGTCTTCGTCCTCCGCACGCTCGCCGACTCGCGCGCGATCGTCGCGAAAGCAACGAGCGGAGCGCGCGCGGTCGTGATCGGCGCGAGCTTCATCGGGCTCGAGGTCGCGGCGTCGCTCCGCGCGCGAGGCGTCGAGGTGGATGTCGTGGGAGCAGAGAAGATCCCGCTCGCGCGCGTCGTCGGCGACGAGATCGGCGCCTTCGTGAAGGCGCTGCACGAAAAGAACGGCGTGCGGTTCCACATGGAGCAGAAGCCGTCGCAGATCCCCGACGACGCGGTCGTGCTCGAGAGCGGGACGCGCCTCGCCGCCGACTTCGTGGTGCTCGGCGTCGGCGTCACGCCCAACGTCGCGCTCGCGGAGAACGCGGGGCTTCGGGTGGACCGCGGCGTTGTCGTCGACGAGAAGCTGCGCACCAGCGCGGAAGGCGTGTACGCGGCGGGCGACATCGCGCGCTTGCCCGAGGCATGGTCGGGCGCGCTCGTCCGCATCGAGCACTGGGCCTACGCGGAGCGCCAAGGCCAAGCGGTCGCGCGCGCGATGCTCGGCGACGGCGCTCCTTTCCGCGACGTGCCCTTCTTCTGGAGCGCGCACTACGACACCACCATCAACTACGTCGGGCACGCCGAGGGGTGGGACAAGATCCGTACGCGCGGCACGCTTGCGTCCGGAAAGTACGCCGCGGCCTTCGAGCGCGCAGGGCGCGTGCTCGCGGTGGCGACGGTCGGCGACGACTCGCTCAGCCTCGAGGTCGAAGCAGCGATGGAAGCCGGCGACGCGCGCAAGGTCGCCGATCTCTTCGCCTGAGCGCGTCGGAGCCTCGTGGTAACCTGCCTCGCGTGACGACCGACGCCGCCGAAACGCCGCCGAAGAAACCGCGAAAGCGGCGCGTCCTCCGGATCATCGCGCTCGCGATCTTCGGCATCGTCGCCCTCCTCGCGATCGTCGTCGCGATCGGTGTGTACAAGCCGATATCGCGCCGCGCGGGATCGGTCGTGGCCACCGCGCACGCGCCGGATTTTTCTCTCGAGGATCAGAGCGGCGCCACCACCACCCTCGCCGCGCTCACCGCACGCGGGCCCGCGGTCCTCGTCTTCTACCGCGGCTTCTGGTGACCCTTCTGTCGCCGCCAGCTCGGGCAGCTGGAGAGTGTTCGCGGAGAGATCGAAGCGCAGGGCGGTAGCCTCGTCGCCATCAGCGTCGACGCCGCCGACGAGTCGGTGAAGCTCGCCAAGGAGCTCGATCTCCACTTCCGCCTCCTCGGCGACGCCGATCTGCACGTGGCCGCCGCGTACGGCGTGGCGATGGAGGGGCGCGATATCGCAGTGCCCGCCGTCTTCATCGTCTCCCAAGATCGCGCCATCCTCTGGAAGCAGATCGGCGAGAACATGACCGATCGCGCGTCGCCCGCCGAGATCGTCGCCAAGGTCCGCGCGGCCGCGTCGTCCTTCAAGAATCCTCGGTAAAAGGCGTTGCCGCGGGGTCCCGAAGGGGGTTAAGTGCCACGGTTCCCGGGTCCGTGTCCGGTCCCGTCCCAACCGACCTCGGAGGTTCCCATGATCATCACCACTCGGAAGACCATCATCACCACCGCCGCGCTCACGCTCGGCCTCGTCTTCGCGTGCAGCTCCACCACCACGAGCTCGTCGTCCGGCACCTCGGGCACCTCCGGCACCTCGGGCACCGCCGGCACCTCCGGAACCTCAGGCACTTCCGGCACGTCGGGTACCTCCGGCACCTCGGGCTCGTCCAGCGGCGGCTTCAAGAGCTGCCCCAATTCGACCCAGTCGAGCTGCTCGCAGGCCGACGTCGACACGTACGACAACTGCGTCGCCGCCGCGTGCGACACCACCTACAAGGAGTGCTACGGCGCAGCCTACAAGAGCGGCGACTTCACCGGCGGCTCGTGCTCGGCGTACATCGGCTGCATCTCGAAGTGCGCCTGCGGCGACAACGCGTGCATCGTCAAGTGCCCGACGCCCGACACCGGGTGTCAGAACTGCTCGGTCAAGCTCAGCACGTGCGTGAGCGGCGCGAACTGCACCAAGCCCGCGTGCATGACGACCGGCTCGAGCGGCAGTAGCGGCGCCAGCGGCACGAGCGGCGCCAGCGGCACCAGCGGCTCCAGCGGCGGCGGCGGCGTGACGTGCGCGACGCTCCAGACGTGTTGCGACAAGATCGCCGACGCCAACATCAAGAGCGGCTGCCAGCAGGCGCACGACTCGGCGGCGGGCAACGACGCGACGTGCACCACGTACTACAACTACGTGAAATCGTACTGCCCCTGAGGCCGGCCGGCCGACGAGGATGACGGAGGCGGCGCCGTCACCCGGGCGTCTCGCGGGGCGAATTCGGTTGCCCCGCGCCCGTCGCCGCGTGAATTTGCACTTGCAATGCAAATACTTCCCGCCCCGCGGCTCGCTGCCTTCTTCCTGACCGCATGGGTCGTGGGCTGCGGCGGCGGTTCGCCCGGCGCGGATCCGAGCGCCGCGCCCTCTGAAGGAGGCGCTGGCGGTGATTCGGGCGCCGGAGAGGCGGGCCCCGACGCAGGGTCGACGGACGCTTCGAACGCGGATGCTGCGCTGCCCGACGCCGCGCCGCGGCCGACGTCCGCGTACCCCATCAAGCACATCGTCGTCGTCGTCAAAGAGAACCACACCTTCGACAACTACTTCGGCTCGTTTCCCGGCGCCGAGGGGACGACGACCTGCACCAAGCACGACGGCGCCACCTTCGCGTGCGGGCGCGCGCCCGATCGCACGCCGAGCGACATCGATCACGACCACCCCGGCGCGCTCATCAATTGGAACGCCGGCGCGATGAACGGCTGGGACCTGCCCGGCGGCTCCGCCAGCGCCAGCGCCCTCGCGTACGCGCAGTACCAAGAGGCCGACATCCCCAACTACTGGGCGTACGCGCGCGCGTTCACGCTCGGCGATCACTTCTTCGCCAACGTCCTCGGTCCGAGCTTCCCCGGCCACCTTTTCGTCCTCGCGGCGCAGGCCGGCTGGGCGACGAGCAACCCCGACAACGTGACGAGCGCCTACTGGGGCTGCGATCAGTCGCCCGACGCGCGCCTCCCGATCGACGATCAGGCGACGTGCTCGTCCAAGCAAGTCTTCCCCTGCTTCAAGATCCCGACGGTGCCGGACATCCTTCCCGGCGACGTGAGCTGGAAGTTCTACGGCACCAACTTCTACGTCCTGCCGGAGATCTGGTCGATGTTCGACGCGGTCGACGGCGTCCGCAACGGAGCCGGATGGAAGAACGTGGTCAACGTCACCGAGTTCGAGTCCGACATCGACAACCACACGCTGCCCAACGTGAGCTGGCTCGTCGATCAGGATCTCGACGACGAGCACCCGCAAGTCGGCAGCGTGTGCGCCGGCGAGAACTGGACCGTCACCAAGCTCAACAAGCTCATGGGCAGCGACTACTGGAAGGACACCGCCGTCCTCTTCACGATGGACGACTATGGCGGCTGGTACGATCACGTGCCGCCGCCCCGGCAATACGGGTGCGACAAGTCCAAGCCGTACGGGCTCGGCTTCCGCGTCCCGCTCATCGTGATATCGCCGTACGCGCGCCCTCACTTCGTGCTGAAGGAGACCGCGGAGCAGGCGAGCATCCCGCGCTTCATCGGGAAGATCTTCGGCGCGAAGCGGACGCTGAGCGACATCGATCCCGCCGCGCAGGACGGGCAGGCCAACGATCTCTTCGGCGCCTTCGACTTCACGCAGGCGCCGCTGCCGCCTCTCGTCTTGCCGACGCGTCCGTGCCTGTGAGTCGTCACCGCGCGTACGCTTCGACCTCGTAGATGCGCGCGGCGACGTAGGACGTATCGGTCTGCGCGGCCGTGATGCTCAGGCGCACGTGCTGGGCCGTCACGGCGGGGAAGCGATGGATGGTGACCGGCAGCGTGTTGCCCGTCACCGTCGCGATCTTGGTCCACGCGGTTCCGTCGGTGCTCGTCTCGAGCGTGAAATCGCGGGTGTTCCACGCTTGGCTCTCGCCGCCCGCGCCGGCGTGGCGAACGATCACGCGGCTGACCGAGGTCGTCGCGCCGACGTCGAGGGCGAGCCAGTAGGCGCCGGCCGTCGCGCCGGAGCACCACTTCGTCGCGCCGACGCCGTCGAACGCCTTCTCGGCGCCTTGATCGGCGGCGCACGTGCCGTTGGCGGTGGCGGTCTTGTGGAGGAGCGCGTTGGTCGCGGGCTCGGCGAAAGGGATCGCAGCGTTCATGAGGTCGAGCGCGGCGGACTGGCGCGCCGCGTCCGCCTTGTCGAACGCGCCGCCCCAGAAGAGGCCGATGTCGTCGCCGGGCCCGCGCGCGGCGTTCCACACCCAGTCGGCGTTCGTCGCGAGGAATGCGCGCGCGCGGGCGTCGCCGGTCACTGCGAAGAGCGACGCGAGGTGGCGCGCGAAGATGCCCTTGAACTGCGGGACGTCGGGACCGCCGCACGCCGTTCCGCACGGCTCGCCGAGGACGCCGCGCGCGTCGGTGAGCTTGGTCATCGCCGCCGTCGCGATCGCAGACGCGCGCGCGAGGAGCGTGGCGTCGCCCGTCGCGTCGGCGAGCTCGATGAGGCCGCCGACGACGACGCCTTGGTTGTAGGACCACGTCGCCTGCTTGTTGTTCTTGCACGCGCCGTCGAGCCCGTCGTTCACGAGCCCGACGTCGCCGACGAGCCCCGACGCGTCGAACCACGCCCACTCGCGCTTCGCCCAGTCGAGGTAGCTCCCCGCGCCGGTGGCGCCGCTGGGCGTTCGCTGGTGCAAGCGCACGGCGACCTCGAGGAAGAGCTCGTTGGCGATCGCGTTCTTGTAGCCGCGCGCCTTGCTCCACCAAATGCCGCCGCCGCACGTCGCGTCCCAGCCGCCGGTCATGTCGGTGAAGATGACCTTCGCCATGTCGAGGTACCGCGCGTCCTTCGTGACGTCGAAGACCTTGATCCACGCGAGCGCCCACCAGCCCTCGTCGTCGTAGTACTCGTTCAAGAAATTCTTGCTGCGGTTCTTGTCGAACGTCGTCCCGAAGTCCGAGACGAACTGGCGCGAGCCGGTGCGGAGCGAGTAGTCGGCGAGCGCTGTGATCGCGTTGGCGGAGTTCCACCAGCCGGTCGACGGGAAGAGGCCGGTCGTCGGATCGTAGAAGCCTCGGAGCGACGCGGCGACGGCGTCGGCGTACCCGCGGAAGTCGCCACCCGGTCCGAGGTCGCCCGCGCCGCCTTCGGCTCCCGCGTCGCCGTGCTGCAAGGGACCCGGCACGATCGCGCCTGCCTCCGGCACGTTCGGATCGCCGGGCGGGGAGGACGCGGTCGGATCGGCGACCGCCGGCGGGTCCCCGACCTCGGGCCCGGCGCAGCCGATGACCGCCGCGCTCGCCGCGACCGCCAGGCTGAAGAGCGCGATGGACAAGAGGAGGGGCAGGGCCGGTGAGCGCATGACGGGCAGCCGTAACTGCAGTGGTCGTGCCGCCCTCTTCCCTCGTTCGGTATCGCGAACGCCTCGCGCTGCCTCGCGGCTGCCGCTCGCGAGAATGAACCAACAGGTTGATTTTGCTTACGGACCGGCGCCATGACGCCGCGTGTCAATGAAGGCCGCGGCGAGGCGCGCGATCCAGGGAGCCGACGCGGCGATGTCCCACATCCACACACCAATCGGTTTGCCGACTCACCCGTTCCCTCGTACTGTCCCGGCCGACGATGGCGACGCGAACCCTGCCGTCCCTCCTCGCGCTCGCCGCGATGGGGTTTTTCCTCCGCTTTGCCGCGTGCGCCAACGGCACCGACGTCCCCGATCTCACGGGCGACGGCACCGACGACGGCGCGGTGCCGGACGACGCGACGACGAACGAGGCGGGCAACGACGCGCGCCCTCCGCGTGTCGACGCCGGCTGCCCTGATGGACACACCGGCCCCGGATGCGCCACCTGCGCGTCCGGCCTCCACGCGTGCGGCGCGGACTGCGTCCCGGCACAGCCGAACTTCCCGGAAGCCGGCTGCGCTTCCGGCTGCGGCACGAGCTGCACCGCGCCCGACGGCGGTTCCCCCACCTGCAGCGCCGCGGGCACCTGCGACTTCGCGTGCAGCGGCGGTGCGGGCGACGGCGGTGCGTGCGGCTGTCCCGCCGGTCAGCGCGTGTGCTCCGACGGCGCGTGCCACGCCTGCTGCGCAGACACCGACTGCCCGAACAACACGACGTGCGGCGCGGCCGGCGTCTGCGGCGGATGCGTGACGAACTTCGGCGACTGCGATGGCAATCCGGCGAACGGCTGCGAGACGTCGCTCACCGGCGACAACGACTGCGGCAAGTGCGGCAACTCGTGCTGCACGTTCTGCTGCCTCCTCATCTTCGACAAGACGTGCCAGGGGAGCGGCACCTCGTACTCCTGCAAGTGCTGACGCGAGGGCGTCGCGCTCAGAAGATGTGGTTGAAGTTCACGTAGAGGCCGGCGTCCTCGTCGCTAAAGCCGTAGTCGGCCATGATGATCGTCGCCTCGTTCCAGGCGATGCGAAAGCCGCCGCCCTGCGTGCGCTTCCAGTCCTTGAGGCTCGTCGTCGCGACGTTGTCGAAGACGCGGCCGATGTCCATGAACGGCACCGCCATGAGCCCGAAGCTCTGGGCCAGCGCCTTGAAGCGCACGAACGTCCAACGTAGCTCCAGGTTGGCGAGCACGATGACCGGGCCGACGAAGCGGCTGTCCTTGAAGCCGCGCAGCGAGCGGAAGCCGCCGAGGCCGGTGTGGTTGTCGTCGATGAACGGCAGGTTGCTCATCGAGAAGAACGGCGTGCCCTGGGTCTGCACTTCGTAGAGGCCGCGCGTGGCGACGACGAGATCGGCGAGCTTCGGGATCGGGCTGTAGAAGCCGCGCACCGAGCCCATCACGCGCGCGTACGCGTAGTTGGAGCCGAGGCCGCGGAGGCCGTACTCGGTCGAGAGCTCCGCGTAGATTCCGGAGTTCGGATCCGGCTCGAAATCCCGGGTATCCAGCGAGAGGCCGAGGCGCAGCACGTTGTCCCAACCGCCGTCGCAGCCGACGATGCGTCGCGCCGCGCAGTCGAGGGAGAGTCGCGTGGGAGCCTCGGGCGCCTGCACGGTTCCGCCTGCGCCGTCGGCGTCGGTGACCTTGCCGCTGTACTGCCGGATCGCCGTGTTCGAAAATCCGAGGCCGAAGAGCGCGCGCACGAGGCCGCCGAGGAGGTGACGCTCCGCCGCGAACGCGAGCTGCGGGCGCCTTCCGAAGTACTTGTCGTAGAGCGCGTACGTCGAGCCGTCGGCCTGCACGGTGCGGAGGCGCGCGTCGTACTCGGAGGCGTGCGCGAAGCTCTCGGGCGAGCCGGGGAACGACAGCGGCTGCATCGAGCGCGTGCCGACGCCGAAATAATTTTGCGCGATGTTCTGCTGGAACTCGAAGCTCGCGCGCACGCGAAAGAGCGATCCCAAGAAGTGCGGCGAGTCGTAGTCGAGCCAGTGGTACTGCAGACCGCCCGTCGACGCGTAGCCCTGCGCGAAGATGCGCTGCTCGTAGGGCACGTACGCGAAGCGCGGCTCGGTGCGCTTGCCGTTGTCGAAGTAGTAGACGCGCGCGCCGAAGCCGAAGCCGACGTCGTGGTCGTAGTTGGCGAGCGGGAGGCCGGTGAAGTAACCGCCCTCTCGCTTGCGCGCGAGGTCATCGTCCCGGAGTCGCTGCTTGCGGCCGAGGCCTTCGGGTGCCCCACCCTGGATGTCGGACGGCACGTCGGTCGTCGGACCGTCGTCCGCGCGCGCTGCACGCGAGGCCAGGCAGAGCGCCAGGATCGCGCAAATCCGTCTGCTCGTGCTCATGCCGCTCGGCCATCCTACGAGAGGTGGGGCGCCCTGGCCTCCTTCCTGCGAAGACCCGTCTTCGAAGCCTCAGGGACCGGCGATTTTCGCGGCGAGGGTGCCGAGCTCGCGCTCGTCGAGATCGGAGACGAGCGCGTAGCCGAGATCGCCGTCCCTCCAGATGAGGACGTGGAAGCCGCGCATCGTGTCGGAGGCGCCGCGCGCGTGGCCGATCGCGCGGGTCGCGGTGGGCCACGCCAGGCCGTCGGCCCGGAACACGAAGAGCGTGATGGGGTGGAGGCGGCGCTTGTACTCGTACGCGGCGGCCTTGCGATCGAGGAAGTAGGCGACCGCGCCGCCCTGGAGCGGGAAGTCCTCGTCACCTCCGAACGCGACGACCGGCGCGAAGTCGATGCGCCCCGAGAACCACGGCTTCACCTGGTGCACGCCGCCGCTCTCCACCTCGAGCGGGTGCTCGGCGTAGAGGAGGCGCAGGTGATCGTTCACCGCCTCGCCGAACATCGCCTCGGAATGCGTGCGCCCGCGCCAGACGAGGAGCGCGCTGGCGGCGAGCGCGGCGCCGGCAGCCACGGCGGCAACGGTGCGTGCGATCGTCGCGCGGGGGCGTCGCTCGACTCCGGACCAGCGCGCGTCCAACGCGCGCTTCAACGAAGCAGGGGCCTTGCGCTGCGGGATGCGCTCGAGAAGTCGCGTGAGCTCGGCGTCGGCGGCGTCTTCGCGCCGGCAGCGATCGCACTCGGCGAGGTGCTCCGTGACCGCGGCGGTGGCGTCGTCGTCCAGCGTTTTTTGCCGGCGCGCGAGGAGAAGGGTCCTTGCAACTTCGCACTTCATGTTGCTCACCTCGCGTACTCCGCCAGCTCGGCGCGCAGGGCCGCTCGCGCCCGCGTCAGCCGCGATTTGATCGTCCCCACCGCGCAGCCGAGGACGGTCGCGAGCTCGGTCTCCGTGAAGCCCTCGAGATCGAGCAGCACGACCGTGCGCGCGTCGATCGACAACGTCTGGAGCGCCGCCTCGATGTCCTCCGCCACGACGCCGCGCAGGCGCTCGAGCTCTTCGTCTCCCCGGAGCGGCTCGCCCTTTGGGGAGTCGGGCGCGTTCTCGTCGAGCTCTCCCCGCACGGGGTTGGCGCGCGCGCGCCGGTAGCCGTCCACGTAGGTGTTCCTCAAAATCCGGCAGAGCCACGCGCGGAGGTTCGTGCCCGTGGTGAACTGCGCGCTCGCCCCGAAGGCGCGGGCGTACGTCTCCTGCACGAGATCCTCGGCGTCGGCGTGGTCCCCGGCGAGGTGATAGGCGAGGCGGAAGAGCGCGTCCGCGTGCGCGAGCGCGTCCGACTGCATCGACCGCTGCCCCGGCGGGATCGTCGGCATCGAGTCGGCTCGATACCACATGGCGTCGCTCGAACCAACGCTCGAACCAATCACGCCGGAGCCCGAGACGGGACCCGCGTGGTCCGCCGTTGCGGCGGAGAAAAGACCTTCAGGAGATCGGACCACAAGTGCTGCCACTCACAACGAGGCGGGGGGCGCGAAGGTTCCATGGAACGATTGCCCCAGCCCTTCGTTTCGTGAAAGGAATGACAACGGGACCGCGGAGGATCGAATGAGCCAAGAATTTCGACGACGTGACGTGCTTGCGCTCGCAGGCTTGGGAGGCGTGGTCTTCGCGTCCGGCCTGGTCGGTTGCGGGGGCGCGGAGGCGACCGGGGCTCCGCCTCAGGTCGCGTCGGGCGTCGCGCCCGTCGGGCCGGCCATCGTCGCCCCCAAGGTAGAAGACTTCTTCTTCCTCCAGCTGTCCGACACGCACTGGGGCTTCAAGGGTCCTCCAAACCCCGAAGCCGACATGACCCTGAAGAAGACGGTGCAGGCGATCAACGCGTCGCCCGTGCAGCCGGACTTCATCGTCTTCACCGGCGACCTGACGCACACGACCGACGACGCCAAAGAGCGCCGCGCACGCATGGCCGAGTTCAAACAGATCGTCGGCGGCCTCACCGTGAAGAAGATCTACTTTCTCCCCGGCGAGCACGACGCGTCGCCCGATCGCGGCGAGGCGTACAAGGAAGCGTTCGGTCCGCTCACCCAGTCGTTCTCGCACAAGGGCGTGTACTTCATCGCGCTCGACAACGCGTCAGCCCCCGGGGGCGCGCTCGGCGACGCGCAGCTCGACTGGCTCAAGGCCGAGATCGCCAAGGTCCCCGCCGGCGCGCCGCTCGTCGTCCTCGCGCATCGACCGCTGTTCGATCTCTACCCCGAGTGGGAGTGGACGACGAAGGACGGCGCGCGCGCGATCGAGCTTCTCCAGGGGCGCGACGCCACGGTATTCTACGGGCACATCCACCAGGAGAACCACAAGGTCACCGGGCGCGTGTCGCACCACTCTGCGCGCTCGCTCATCTTCCCGCTGCCCGCGCCCGGCTCCGTGCCGAAGCGAGCCCCCTTGCCGTGGGACCCCGCGAGCAAGGATCATGGCCTCGGGCATCGGGCCGTCACCATCGAGAACGCGCGCGCGCGCGTCGAGGAGAAGCCATTCGCGTGAAGGTTTCGTTCGTTGCGTTCGCCGTCGTCGCTGCCACCATGGCGGCCTGCGTCACCGATCCGCCTCCGCCCCCTCGGCCGCCGCCCGGCACCATCACGCCCGCGCCGCCGACGTGCAACTACGCACGTCCGGCGTGCGCGGGCACGCCGATGACGTACGCGGACGTGCTGCCGGTCTTGAAGCGCGGATGCTTCGCGTGCCACGCAGCGGACGGAATGGCGGCCGACGATCACGATTTCACGAAGCCGGCGGTGGCGATCGCTCAGAAGAGCCGCATCGCCGTCCAGGTCGGTGCTTGCACGATGCCTCCACGCCAAGTCCCGTTGGCCCCCGCCGATGCGCAGACCCTGATGATGTGGGCGACCTGCGGGGACGAAAAATAGCCCCGATTCCCGCTCGAAATAAATTGTGTGTGACACGCGGCGGCGACCCGCGTCCTGCGCATGAGTGGTCCGGAGCACGGACCGCACCTTTGCCAGCAGGGGAGTCACATCATGATTCGTAGCGTTTTCTCGCGGGTTCTCTTCGCGGCGTGCCTCGCGGCGCCGATCGTCGCGTGCAGCGGCGGCAGCGATACGGGCGGCAGTAGCAGCAGCGGCGGATCCGGGACGTCCGGCGGAACCTCGAGCTCTTCGAGCAGCAGCGGAGGATCGAGTAGCGGGGGCAGCAGCGGCCACTCCTCGAGTAGCTCGTCGTCGAGCTCGGGACACAGCAGCAGCAGCAGCAGCTCCAGCTCCGGCGGCTCGTCGAGCTCGAGCGGGTCCAGCGGCGCCACCTGCCCGTCGTGCGACAAGGGATGCAGCTACGCGTGCTTCTGCAAGAACGGCGACATCATCAACTCGATCGGCTGCTCGAACAGCTGCTGCAACTCCAAGTCGGTCACGTGCACGGACTCGTGCACCGACTCGGGCGGCTGGGGCGGCTGACTACTTGCGGTCGATGACCGCGATGTCGTGCATCTGTTTGCCGGTCTCGAGCGTGACGACCTTCTCCGTCGCGCGCTCGCGCGGCGTGCCCCAGTCTTCGTAGGTCGTGACGTACACCTTCGTGCGCGCGCTCGCCCGGTTGCGGTCCGAGGCGTAGTAGTGCGCGCGCACGAGGTAGCGGCCGGAGGGCGCGCGCTTCAGTACGAACATCTCGGGGCCGTAGCCCTGCGTCACGTCGCGCGTGAGCTCGCCGCCGCTGCGCGTCTGGCGGTGGCTGTAGAAGCACTCCTCGCCCGACGGCTCAGTCACGTGGAGATCGACGTCGGTGTTGTCGGTGTTCCAGGTGATGGTGACGACGAGATCGGCGCTCTTCATGCCGATTTTCCCGGCGAGCGTCTCGAGGCGCGCCTTGGCGTAGTCCGGCACGCTCGTCTTCGCCGCGCCGCTCGCGATCGTGCGGAGGAAGCGGAGGTAGTCGAGCTCGACGATCGCGCGCAGATCGCCGAAGCGCGGATCCCACTCGCCGATGAGCGGAATCTCGTAGTACGCGAGCGCGAGATCCGTCTTGCCCATCGCCGCAAGCGCCTGCGCCATCGCGCGGTAGGTCTGCGGCTCGTACGGGCGCACGTCGGCGACGCGCCGGAACAAGTGGTAGGCCTGCGGACGAAGCCCGAGGTCCATCGCCGAGAAGCCGACGTCGCGCGCGAGCACCGCGTCGCCAGGGTTCTCCTCGACGAGCGACGACAACGCCTTCAGCGCGTCACCCGGGCCACCTTGCGCCAGCCGCGCCTTCGCGTCGTCGGAGATCCGATCGTAGTCGAGCTGGTGCTTCGCGAGGTTGTCGAGGAGGGCAGGGGAGAGCTGCTTCTTGTCGTTCAGCTTCGTCGTGAGCGCGGCGGCGTCGACCGCGAACGACGACGCCGGCATTTGCGTCACCGCCATCTTGTACGACGCCGGCACCTGGAGCTTCACGCCCGGCGTCTTTTCTAGCTTGGCGAGGAGCGCGAAGAACGACGCCTTCGGATCGCCGAGCGTGTCGTACGTCTGCTTCAACGTCGTCGCGAACAACTCTCCCGCCGGCGTTCCCTTCACGACGAACGCGTCTTCTTCAGGGCGGATCGCGAAGCGTTCGTAGTCCTGCTCGGTCTCGAGCATGAGCAGCGAGCACGTGCGACCGGTCACGCGAAAGTGCGTCGCGTACGCCTTGGACACGCTCTCGGTCGCGGCCTCGAGCTCCTCGAGCTGGCTCGTGGCGACTTGACCGTACGCGCGCGGCGCGAGCTTCGACGCGACCGGCGCGCCGAGCTTGGTCTTCACGGTCTCTTTCTGCCCGTCGCGCTCGAGCGTGAGGACGAGATCGGAGCCTGCCGGGATCGCGCCGCGACCGACCGCGAGGAGCGTCTGCCCGGCGAAGATCGCCTTCGGCCGCCCTGCCAAGAGCACGTCGGTCCCGCCGCCGACCTTCGCCGACACGAGCTGCCACGGCCGCGCGCGATGTGCCGTCGCCGCGCGCACGATTTCGGACTCCCCCGTCACCGAGAACACCGCGCCGCCGCTCTCCCTCGCGAGGTGCGTGAGAGCCGCGACGTCCGTGCCCGCGAGCCCCGTCTGGTACGCGAACAAGCTGCCCGCGCTGCCCGACGCGAGCGTTCGTCCGAGCGCGTAGAGATTTCCTTCGCCCCACGTCGCCGCGCCGTCCGACAAGAGGAACAGATCGTAGCGCCGCGCGCCGCCGCCGTTTGCGTCGAGCCACGCGGGTCGGCTCGCCTCTTTCAGCGCCGCGCCGAGGTCCGTCGCCCCTTCGAGCGCGAGGTTCCCCGCCGCGCCGAGGAGCGCGTCGACGTTGGCCGGCGTGTTCTCGACGAAGCCGGGCTTGTACCAGCGCGCGTCGACGCCGAAGGTGAGGACCGCGAAGCGCTTCAGCGAGGGCCGATTCGCGTCGAGCACCGTGCGCATCATCTTCAGCCACACGTTGAAGCGATCGGGGCTCGAGCTGAGCGACGTGTCGAGCAAGAAGACCGCGCTGTCGCTCGTCGTCGACGGCGCGCCGGCAGGGAGATTCGGCTTCACTTGCGCGGCGAAGTAGTCGCCGGTCTTGGCGTCGCTGCCGACGATCACAGGCGCGCCGGGTGACTTCAATCGCACGCTCACCGCGTGCTCCTTGGGGTTCTCGAAGTGGAAGTACTGCCGCTTCTCGTCGGTCGTGGCGGTCGCTTGCGGCGTCGTCTGCGTCGCGACGTTGGCGAGCTTGGCCACGCGCACGTCAACGACGGCCCGCGGCGCCTTCTCGGGGACGTCGAACCGGACCTCGAGATCATCCCCGATTCGGGTGAGATCCAGATCGTACCCAACGACGATGCGATGCAGCTTGTGCGCCGCGAGCGGGAAGACGCGCGCGCTGAAGACCCCTGCGCCCGCCCATTCCATGAGCGCCGGATCGACGCGCCGCCGGACCGTCTCGCCGTACGCGAACGCCGCCTTCTCGCGCGGCACCATCCGCGCCTCGCGCGGGTGGATCCACGTCGCTTGCCGTTCCGTCATGATCTCGAGCGGCCCGTCGCCCATCTTCTTCGTCTCGGCCACCGCAAAAAAAAGCGGCTGCGGGCTCGGTGCGTTCGTCGCCGCCTTCGCCTCGAACGTGCTCTCCCCGAACGCGAAGAAATACGGCGACGCCTCCTCCGGCAACCGCAGCTGGAACGTCCCCTCGAGCTGCCGATCGCGATCGTTGTCGTAGACGTAGTCGATGAGAACGCGGGCGCGAAAGCCGTCGATCGTGACGTTGGCCTGCATCGTCCGGAGCGGCAGCTCTTCGCGCTCGCCGACCATGAGGCGCGTCGCGTTCGCGGCGACCTGCGAGCGCTTCCACGTCGTCTCTTCCGGCTTCTTGGGCGACGCGTCGTCGGCCTTCTTCGCCTCGGCCGCGGACATCGGCGACGGCGCCGCGCCTCCGGAGCCCGGCTCCATCTGCGGGTAGCCGGGCGGCACCGAGTCCATCGCGGTCGCGGAAGGCGCGTTTCGCGATCGGCTCTCGGCGCCGCATCCGGCGACCGCCCCCACGAACAGAACGAACGGTGCGACGTGACGCGTGCGAAGCGAACGGCTGAGCATCGGTGTCTCTCCCCTTCTAGTGGGTCGCTCTGGTCGTCGGCCCGTTCCAGGCCAACGACCTCCGCTCTAAAACGCCCACGCCCGCCCGAGCTTACACACGCGAGCCGCGGGCTACTTGGAGGCCTTCTTCTCCTTCTTCTTCTTCTGCTTCTCCTTGGTGGAGAGCTTCGGCTGGTTGTTCTTCTTGCTCTTCTCGATTCCCTTGGCCATCGTCGTGCTCCTTTGGTGGGTGCGGCGCCTCGCGGGGAGGCGGCGCGCGGACAAGATAAGCCAGGAGGCTCACATGACCGTCGAGAATCGGCGCATCGTCCTCGCGTCGCGCCCCAAGGGGGCCGCGGAGGAGGGGAACTTTCGTCTCGAGACCGTCCCGCTCCCCGAGCTCGTCGAAGGTCAGGTGCTCGTGCGGCACCACTACTTGTCGCTCGACCCGTACATGCGCGGGCGAATGGGCGACCAGAAGTCGTACGCGGCACCTCAGCCACTCGACGAGGTCATGATCGGCGCCACCGTCGGTGAGATCGTGGCGACCCGCGCCGCCGGATTCGCGATCGGCGACAAGGTCGTGGGCATGGGCGGCTGGCAAGAGCACGCCGTCGTCGACGCGGCCGCCGCGGGGCCCGGGCTTCGCAAGGTCGACACCACGCGCATTCCGCTTCCGGCGTACCTCGGCGCGGTCGGCATGCCGGGCATCACCGCGTGGTACGGCTTGAACGAAATTTGCGCGCCCAAGTCCGGCGAGACCGTCGCGGTCAGCGCGGCGTCGGGCGCGGTCGGCGGGATCGTCGGTCAGCTCGCGAAGGCGAAGGGTTGCCGCGTCGTCGGCATCGCGGGCGGCACGGCCAAGTGCGACTACGTCACCGGCGAGCTCGGCTTCGACGTTTGCATCGACTACAAATCCGCGCCCGACGCCAAGGCCTTCGCCGCGCTCTTGCGCGATGCCGCTCCGGAGGGCGTCGACAGCTACTTCGAGAACGTCGGCGGAATGATCCTCGACGCCATGCTCGCGCGCATGAACGCGCACGGACGCATCGCGCTTTGCGGCTTCATCTCGGCCTACGACGGCGCGCCGTCGCCTCTCACGTACCCGGCGCTGATGTTGACGCAACGCTTGAAAATCCAGGGTTTCATCGTCTCCGAGCACCTGTCATCGTGGCCGAAGGCGCTCGCGGAGCTGGGCGCCTCCGTCGCGAGCGGCGCGCTCAAGTACAGGGAGTCGGTCGCGCAAGGGCTCGAGAGCGCACCCGCCGCGCTCCTCGGGATGCTGAAGGGAAAGAACTTCGGCAAGCAGCTCGTCAAGCTCGTGTGAGCGGGCGCGCACAGTCAGAAGCCGTCAGCGCCAGAAGTCGAGCTTCTCCAGCTCGTTCTCTTTGCGCGACACCTTGCCCGCGCGCGAGCTCGGCGCAGGTGCCGGCGCCTTCGGCGGTGCGATGCTCGCGCCCGCGTTCTGAACGGCGACGCGCTGCTGCTTCAAGTCCTCGTCGATCGGCCGCGTGTGCAGCGCGGCAGGGCGCGGCGGAGCGCGGCGCGTCAGGGCCTCGGTCTTCGCGAGGTTGTCCTCTTGGTCCTTGAGCCGCGCGAGGGCGGTGGTGACCTGGCCGGCCTCGAACAGACGGTTCACCTCGGCGAGCGTCTGCGCGGTGCGGCTGCGCTCGAGGCGCGTCGCGACGAACGGATCCAGGTCTTTTTGAGCGGCGTTCGCGTCACCCGTGACAACGACGGCGAGCGCGCCCGAGCACAGGCCGGCCGTCTGCGTCGAGAGATCGCGGTACGTGAGCTTCGCGTCGAGGGCCGGCTGCACGCCGAGCGTCGCCGACGGGACGCGGAGCTTCATGAGCACCGTCTTCTCTTCTTTCGCGCTGAACGTCCCGAACGGGACGATGACGCGCGAACCCTCGGTGCGGAACGGGCGATCGAACACCTGATCGACGACGACCCCCGCCGGCAGATCGATCGCGAGCTCCGTGTCGCTCGCGATCGACGCGAGCAGATCGTCGAACTCGCGCGAGAACACCGCGGCGAGGCCGCTCGGCGACTCCACGAAGTAGTGCTGCCCGTTGGCCTCCGACGCGATCGCCGTCATCACGCGCTCGTCGAAGTCGACGTCGACGCCGATCGTCGAGATCGTGATCCCGCGATCGCGCATCCTGCCCGCCATGCCGCGCAGGCCCGGCAGATCGCGCACGCCGTGGTTGGTCGCCCCGTCGGAGAGCAGGATCATCCGGTTGACGCGATCGTTCCCGAGCGACGTCCGATCGAGCTGGCGCATCCCCTCGTCGAGCCCGCACGAGACGCACGTGTCGCCGCCGAGGCGAATGGAACGGATGGCCGCATCGATCGACGCGCGCGTCGTGGCCTTCGTCAACGTCGGCGGCACCACCAGCGTGGCCTCCGTGTCGAAGCTCACGATCGCGACGCTGTCCCCCTCGCGCATGCGATCGACCATGCCGACCGCCGCGGCGATGGCGTTCGAGATGCGATCGCCCTTCATCGACCCCGAGCGGTCGATGACGATCGCGAGGTTCAGCGGCGGCGCGCTCACGCCGGCGGGCGCGTTGCCGGTGACCGACGCGAAGAAGTACGTCTCGCCCGCGCCGTTCTGCGCGACCGTCGCGTGACCGAGCCGGCCGTCCATCTGGAGCGTCTGGCCGGCGGTGAAGTGCGAGAGATCGGTCTTGATCTTGGGCTCGGGCCCCAGCTCGAGCTCGGCGGCGCGGGTGCTCGACGGGACTGGGATGGCCATCGCGCCGGCGCTCGACGCGATCACCCCGAACGCAGCCCACAGCGCGACCTTTCTGACCAGCATCAGAACTGTTCTACGGCGGCGCCGAGCAAAAGATCTTCGACGCCGCCCGATTCCGAGGTCTCCCGCGGTCCCTCCAAACGTCTGCCGAACGAGCACGCGTCGGCTCGCCGTAGCGCGCAAAACGCAGCCGTTTCGCCGCGCATCCGGGCCTCGGGAGGGCGCAAGGGTCCCTCGCCTTTTTGTCGAAATGCGCTATGCTGCCCTCGTCACGTCACCGTTTCCGGCGAATCGACTCGTAGCTGTAGGCCTCCCCGGCACTGGCAACGCGTTCATGCTCTCGGGACGAAACGTGTGGTTGGCGAAAAAAAGGTTCGTCACCCGCGATCGTACGTAGCGGCTCGTCCGATCAAAAAAGACAAACGCGATAACTGCCGTCACTGCCATCTGGAAGAGGTCACTATGGGTCAGCGTCTTTATGTCGGGAATCTCTCGTTCAACTCCACCGAGGAGACCATCCGGGCGGTCTTCGCGGAAATTGACGAGGTCACCGACGTCCACGTCGTCACGGATCGCGAGACCGGTCGGTCGCGCGGATTCTGCTTCGTCACCATGGGCACCCCCGCGGGCGCGCAGAAGGCGATCGAGACGATGAACGGCGCCGTCGTGGACGGTCGCCCGCTCCGCGTCAACGAGGCCGAGGAGCGCCAGAGCCGTGGTGGTGGTGGTCCTGGCGGCGGTGGCGGTGGCGGCGGCGGCGGCGGCGGTAACCGGCGCAGCGGCGGTGGTGGCGGCGGCGGCGGCGGCGGTGGACACCGCGGTTGGTGAGCGAACACCGACAGATGAGGGCTCAGAAGCAGACGGAGGCCGCCCGGCGATTCGCCGATCGGCGCCGTCGCGAGGACGAGGCTCCGCGGCTCACGGTCGAGATCCCGGAGCTGGAGTCCTTGAACCTCGAGCTCTCCGAGCACCGGGGCGAGGCCGCGGGATCGACGACGCACACGCGTCGGGTCCAGCTGGCCTCGGCGCCGGCGCATTTCGAGATCCCGTGCGGGGATCCTTCGTGTGTCGACGGTGGGCACGACATCACGTATCCGGTCATGAGGGCGCTCCGAGAGCGCACCGCGTCGTTCGAGGGCGAAGACGTGTGCCAGGGCAGCGTGCGCTCGTCGCACTGCGGGCGAATCCTGCGCTACGTGGCCACCGCGGTGTACCGCGCATGAGCGAGCGCGCAGAATTCGAGGTGTGAAGTGTCGAGCACCAGCTTCGTAAAACGTCAAAAGGAACGGCAGCGCCAAGAAAAGCAGCGCGACAAGGCCGCGAAGAAGGAAGAGCGAAAGCGCACCAAGGGCGACCGACCCGAGGGCGCGCCGGGCGAAGATCCGGACATCGCGGGCATCATTCCCGGACCGCAGCCCCTGGCCGAGCCGGCCGAGCCGGCCGAGCCGTGACCGTCGCCGCCGCCGCTGGCGACGCGGTCCTCGAGGAGTGCGTCCGTAGCGTCGCCACCTCGTGGGTGGCGTCGTGGCGTGAGACGTTGCGCCGTGAAGGGCGCGCCATGGAAGGCGGATGGCCGGGGACGCTCGCGGAAGCGCGCGTCCTGGTCCTCCAGAAGCTCGGCCCCGAGCTCGCCAAGCGCGGCCTCGCGTCGCCTCCGCACGAGAACATCGCGCGTGCGTCGCGCGCCGCCTACGCCGCAGCCCGCCGCGCGTGGCTCTCCGCCGCGTCGCCCGAGGACTGAACGAACGACGCTACGGCCCGAGTCGCACCGACTCGACGTCGAGCTGGATGAATTGCCCGTTGTAGGGCAGCGGCGCCGGCGGGATTCCGGGGATCACGATCGCCGTGCCCGTCGAGTCACGGTTCGCCGCCTCGAACGCGTCGGCGGGATCGGCGGTGAACGTCAACGTCGCGCTGCCGCTCGCGCTGAGCTTCGCGTGGTAGTCGAGCGGATCGCAGTAGTCGTGGTTCGACGCCCCGGCGTTGAAGAACACCTTTGAAGAAGGCGCGCTCACGGCCATCGCGTACGTGTTCCATCCGTCGGTCGCCGGGGTGCCGCCGAGGACGAAGAAGCCGGCGTTCGTGCCGGTCGCGCCGCCCGCGAGGCTCCCGTTGATCGTCTTTTGCTCGACGACACCGCGCACGTGGACCGTGAGAACGTAGACCTTGGCGAGGGTGCCGGTGAGCGTCGCGGTCTTCGTCTGGAGCCCTGTGTTGGTGGCGCAGTAGGGTCGCATCAAGCTGGTGCACGGCTGCTCGTAGCGGAAGGCGACGAGCGAGGCCGCGACGTTGACGCACGCGCCGTTCTCGCATGCCGCATGCGCGGCGCACGGCGTGCAGCCGCCACAATGATCGTGATCGGTCGGGTCCACGCACGCGCCGCCGCACGTGACGCCGGCGCCTCCGTCGGCCAGCGCGCACGGTCCGCCGTCGACCGCGACGTCGGGAGGAGCGTCGACGCCGGTGTCGATCGCCACGACGTCGTTCCCGCCGTTTCCGTCGTCGGCCGCGCCGTCGCCTTCGGCGTCGTTCGTGGTCCCGTCGATCGGAGCGCCCTCGGCCGTCGCGTCGCGCGCGTCGACCGAGACGTCCCCCGCGCCTCCGTCGTCCGGGCCGAGATCGCCGGTGAGGTCGAGCCCGCACGCCGCCAGTGGCGCGAGCACGCCCGCGACGCCGATCGCCGCGAAGGCGAATGTGGCCGTGTGCCTCATGAGGGCGAAAAGTCTACCATGCCTGCCTCTCGACCCGGGCGGCCGGGGCGACTATCTCTACTCGCCATGCGCTCCGCGCTCCTCCTCCTCTCGGCGGCCACCGTCGCCGTCGCGATCGCGTCGTGCCATCGCGGCGAGCGCTTCCCCGGGATGAGCAGCGAGACTCCGGCCACCGCCGCGCCGTTGCCTTCGGGTCCCGAGGGCACGTTGCCGCTCACCACCGACTTCAAGCTCGGCACCCACCCGCGGATCCTCCTCACGAGCGATCGCATGAGCGGCCTCGAGGCGCTCTCTCGCGCGAACCACCCGAGCTGGACGATCCTCCAGCAGAACTGCGACGAAGGCCTCGGTAAGAAAATATCGAGCGGCCACATGGGCGAGGACTGGGCGAACATGGCCCTCGACTCGGCGCTGTGCGGCAAGATCCTGAAGCGTGCAGACTACACCAAAAGCGCCATCCGCTACATGAACGCGCTCTTCGACGATCAGACCGAGGTCGGCGACAAGAAGGGCGGCGACAAGTCCTGCGAGCGCGACGACGGCTACGCGATCCGCAACGTCGGCTTCCTCGCGGCGATCGCCTACGACTGGCTCTTCGACGATCTCGACGACGCGCAGCGAAAGCATGCGTGCACGCGCCTCCGCACGTACGTCTCTTGGTACAAGAAGGGCGGCTACCGCCCGACCGAGCCGTGGTCGAACCACTTCATGGGCTACTTCGGCGCTGCCGGAATGGGCGGCGTGGCGTGCGACGGCGACGAGGCGACGAAGGCCAGCGGCACCGAGATGCGCAAGCACGCGCGCGAGGTCTGGAACAAGATCATCGTGCCCGGCTACCGCACGCGGCTAGCAGGCGGCGACTACCCCGAGGGCTGGCAGTACGCGCGGCTCATCGGCGCCGTGCTCGGCATCTACGCCGACGCGGAAGGGCGCGCGACCACGGGCGGCCCCGCGAAGATGGCGCTCGATCTGCCGTGGCTCCGCGACTCGATCGCGTTCCAGAACCACGGCCTCCTCCCCGACGGCGTCCACACGTACGACAACGCCGACTGGTCGCACAAGCCGGCGACGCCGTTCCCGCAGCAGTTCTACGGCGTCGCGATGGCGCTCCCGAAGGACGATCCGGTCGCGCGAAATGCCGTGTGGCTCGGACGCCTCGCCAAGCGGCCCGGCGAGCCTGTGTGGAACTGGCTGAAGGCTCTCGGCGACGAGCCCGGCCGCGTCTCCGAAGATCCGCGCCGCGGCCCGACGAGCTACTGGGCGAAGGGCACCGGCACCGTCTTCGCGCGCTCCGATTGGACCGATCGCGCCACCTGGCTCTCCCTCGTGTCGACCGCCTTCTTCGGCGATCACCAGCACCTCGATCAGGGGCACTTCGAGATCGCGCGCGGCGGCGACATGCTCTTGATCGATCCGGGCGACTACGACTCGTACTCGTCGACGAGCCACAACGTCATCCTCGTGGACGACAAGAAGGAGAACAACCGCTGGAACCCCAACCAGCAGATTTACTCCAAGCTCGCGACGATCTCGCGCTTCCAGGACGAGGGCGGCGTCGCCTACGCGCTCGCGGAATACGGCGACGCGTACGATCCCGACGACTACCCGCAGTACCACAAGACCCACAGCGTCGCGCGCGCCGAGCGCGAGGTGATCTTCTCGCGCGCGCCGATGGAGACGATGCGGACACCGTCGGCCGCGCGCGTCGTCATCTACGATCGCTTCACGCTCACGAAGGGGACGTACGGCACGACGTGGGCAGGACACGCGGGCGTCACGCCGATCGTCGCAGGCTCGGTGATCAAGATCCCGGTCGGGCGCTCGGCCGCCACGATCACGACGCTGATCCCCGAGGGCGTGACGGCGAAGCTCCTCAAGGAGCCGACGCTGCAGACCGACACGATCTTCATGAAGAACGATCCGGCCGCGGGCATCGACTCCACCCGCATCGAGATCGCCTCGCCGCGCGGCAAGACCGAGCGCCGCTTCCTCCACACCATCGTCGTCGGCGCTGCGGCCGATTCGCCGCCATCACCGGCGCGCATCGAAGGCGAGGGGATCGACGGCGTCGCGATCGAGACGGAGGCGTACCTCTTCACGAGCGCCGCGCCGCAGAAGGTCGCCGCCGCCGTCTCCTACAAGGCGCCCGTGACCGCGACGCGTCACGTCGTCGTCGGCCTCGTCCCCTCCGCGAAGTACGGCGCGACCCTCGAAGCATCGGGGGCCGGGTGCAAGGTCGCGCTCGGGCCGGGCGGAAATTTGGCTGCGAGCGCGTCCGGAGTGCTGACCCTCAACGTCGCCGCGTGCGCGCTCAAATAGCCGTATATAGTCCCCTGTCCGGGAGTGACCATGTCCTTGCGCGTTGCCATCGTCGGGTGCGGAAAAATCGCCGACGGACACATCGAAGAGATCCAGAAGATGCCGGAGCTCGCCCAGGTCGTGGGCGTATGCGACATCGAGCCGATCATGGCCGAGCAGATCGCGATGCGGTACCGGCTCGACTACTTCACGACCGATTTTGATCGCCTCCTCGCCGAGAAGAAGCCCGACGTCGTGCACATCACGACGCCGCCCGGCTCGCACCTCGCGCTTGCGATGCGCTCGCTCGAGGCGGGCGCGCACGTGTACGTCGAGAAGCCGCTCACGATGAATTTCGAGGACTCGAAGAAGCTCGTCGCCAAGGTGCAGGAGGCGAAGAAGGTCCTCACGATCGGCTACACGTACCTCTTCGACCCGCCGGCGCTCGAGATGCGCGATCTGATTCGCAGCGGCGAAATCGGGGACGTCGTCCACGTCGAGTCGTTCTTCGGCTACAACCTCGCCGGCCCGTTCGGCGCGGCGATCCTCGGCGATCCGGCGCATTGGGTGCATCGGCTCCCGGGCAAGCTGTTCCACAACAACATCGATCACCTCCTGAACAAGGTGGTCGAGTTCATCGGCGACGACGACGCGAAGGTGATCGCGAGCGGCTCGGTGCGCCGCCCGCAGCGCTTCGGCGACGCGCGCGATCAGATGGCCGACGAGCTCCGCGTGATGATCCAGGGCAAGAGCGTCACCTCGTACTGCACGTTCTCGTCGCACGTCCGTCCGCCGCCGCACTACGTGCGCGTCTTCGGGACCAAGAACGTCGTGCACGCGGATTTTGCGGCGCGCACCGTGACGCTGGAGGCGCCGGCGAAGTTGCCGAGCGCGATCGGGCGCCTCATCCCGGCGTTCGAGATGGCCCGCCAGTACGCGCAGGCGGGCACGCGCAACGCGCGCAAATTCGCGAAGAGCGAGTTCCACTTCTTCTCGGGCCTCAACTACTTGTTCCGCCGCTATTACGAGGCGATCCACGCCGGCAGCGCGCCGCCGATTCCGTACGCGGAGATCTTGCGGGTGTCGAAGTGGATGGATGACATCTTCGCGCAGACGAGCGCTGTCCCTGCCAAGGAGGTCGTGCGATGAGCGTCCTCGTCACCGGCTGCAACGGGTTCTTGGGCGTCTCCGTCGTCGAGCGCCTCCTCGCGCGCGGCGAGCGCGATCTGGTGCTCCTGCTCCGTTCGGGCAGCAAGCGCGCGCGCCTCGACGCCGTCCTGAAGAGCGACGCCGCCAAGGGGGCGAAGGTCGAGGTCCGCGCCGGCAGCCTCGCCACGCGTGAAGAAGCGGCGCGCGTCATCGAAGGATGCGACACGATTTACCACCTCGCCGCGGCGATGAGCGGCGCGGCGGCCGACATGTTCCTCGGCACCGTGGTCACCGCGCGGAACCTCCTCGAGGCCGCCGCGGCGCGACCCAAGCCGCCCAAGATCGTGCTCTGCAGCTCCTTCGCGGTGTACGGCGTCGCCGACGCGCCGCGCGGAACCCTCGTCGACGAGCGCACCCCGCTCGAGGCTTACCCCGAGCTGCGCGATCCGTACGCGCAGAGCAAGCTGAAGCAAGAGCAGCTGGTCTGGGAGTACGCGGAGAAGCGGAACGTCCCCGTCGTCGTCCTGCGCCCCGGCGTCATCTACGGCCCCAATGGCCCGGCGATGTCGACGCGCGTTGGCCTGAACCTCTTCGGCGTGTTCCTTCACCTCGGCGGCGACAACGCGCTGCCGCTCACGTTCGTGGAGAACTGCGCGGACGCGATCGTCGTCGCGGGCCAGTCACCGCGCGCGGTCGGTGAGGTCTACAACGTCGTGGACGACGATCTCCTGAGCGCCGCCGCGTACCTGTCTCGGTACAAGCGCGACGTGAAGCCCGTTCGCTCGGTGCGCGTGCCGTACCCTGCGCTGACGGCGCTCTCGCACGCGGTGGCGAAGTACCACACGTTCTCGCGCGGCCAGCTCCCCGCCGTCTTCACGCCGTACAAGACGAAGACGGCGTGGAAGGGCAACCGCTTCGAGAACGCGAAGATCAAGTCGATCGGCTGGTCGCCGATCGTGCCGACCGACGAGGCGCTGCGCCGCACGTTCGAGAGCCTTCGACCGGCTCAGTAAGGGTTCGTCGTCTCCGCGTCGGCTTCGAACGGCGCGGCGTGGTGCATGCCGGCGTCGTGCATGCTCGCGTCGTGCGTGCTCGCGTCGAGCATGCTCGGGTCGTGCATGCTCGCGTCGTGCGCGCTCGGGTCGTGGGGGCGCGGCACGTGCGTAGAGAGCGGCGGATGGAGCGGCAGCTTCTCGGTCGCCGCGCGCACGAAGAAGGTGAGCGCCGCGTCGATGTCGGGCGTCATGAGCTCGTGCACGCCGTCGCGCGAAATCGTGTCGTGCGGCCAGCCCTCGCGCGTGAGCTCGTCCTTCAGCTGGAACATCCCGGGCTGTGACGGATCGTCGTCGGACGACAAGAGGAGCATCGGCGGTTTCGCGCCTAGGGCGTGCGTCGGCTCGATCGGTCCCGCGCCGGCGATCGCGAACGCGTCGGCGTCGAGGAGGGCGCGCGTCGCCACGATCACCGCGAAAAAGCCGCCGCTCGAGAAGCCGAGGACGTAGCGCTTCCCTTTGCCGGTCCGCGCCTCTGCCTCCGCCAGGGAAGGCGACCACGACGCGACGAAGGACGGCCCTGCGTCGACGCTCCGCTCGCTCGCCGGCCAGCACACCCAGCTCGCGAGCTCCGGCTGCAGGCACTGCCCTTCTTTTCCTCGAAGCGCGAGAACGGAGACTCCACGGGCCGTTGCGCGCTCCGCGACGCGCTTCTGACGGTCGAGCTCTTCCTTCGGTGCGGCGTGCTCGAAGCGTCCATGCAGGTAGACGAGCAGCGGCGCCGGTCGCGGTGTGCCCGAACGCGCAGGCGCAAAGCAACCTCCGCCGGGCACGGGCTCGAGGCCTTCCGCGCACCACGCCACGATCGGCGCCTTCGGTTCGGGCGGGCCTACGGTGTCGAGCTGACGCTCAGTTCCCGAGCACGCATAGCGCGCCGCACCGGCGCCGAGCACGAACACGCCGAGCGCGAGCGCGATCCAAGGGAGGCGAGTGCGGGGAAGCGTGGAGGGGGGCGCCAAGCCAGGCTACCTTGCACCGCATCATGGGAGTCCTCAAGGACGGTGTTTGGCACGACCACGGGTACGACACCGCCGCGACCGGCGGCCACTATGTGCGCAACGACGCGCAGTACCGCAGCTGGGTCACCGCGGATGGGAGCGCAGGCCCCACCGGCGAAGGCGGCCACGCGGCCGAGGTCGGTCGCTACCACCTGTATGTCGCGCGCGCGTGCCCGTGGGCGCACCGCACGCTGATCTTCCGTGAGCTGAAGGGCCTCGCCGGCATGATCGGCATCTCGGTCGTCCACTGGCGCATGCGCGAGAGAGGCTGGACGTTCGACGACGGGCCTGGCGTCGTCCCCGACACCGTGAACGGCGCGCGCGCGCTCTACGAGGTCTACCTCGCGAACGATCCGAAGTACTCGGGGCACGTCACCGTGCCGATCCTTTGGGACAAGAAGACGTCGTCGATCGTGAGCAACGAGTCGGCCGAGATCATCCGCATGATGGGCTCGGTGTGGGACCACCTCGGCGCGCGCGACGGCGACTACTACCCGGAGACGCTGCGCGCCGAGATCGACGCGGTCAACGCGCGCGTCTACTCCACCGTGAACAACGGCGTCTACCGCGCGGGCTTCGCCACCACGCAGGAGGCCTACGAGCGCGCGGTCACGCCGCTCTTCGAGTCGCTCGACTGGCTCGAGGGCATCCTCGCGAAGCAGCGCTACCTATGCGGTGATCGCCTCACCGAAGCCGACGTGCGTCTCTTCACGACGCTCATCCGCTTCGACGCCGTCTACCACGGCCACTTCAAGTGCAACGTGCGCCGCGTCGCCGACTACCCGAGCCTCACCGGCTTCGTGCGCGACGTGTACCAAGTGCCTGGCGTCGCCGGCACGGTCGATTTCGCGCACATCAAGCGGCACTATTACGAAAGCCACGTCGCGATCAATCCGACGGGCATCGTCCCCGTCGGTCCTCTCCTCGACTTCACGCAGCCGCACGGACGCGGCTGACGTCAGGTCACTTCGGCGCGGGCTTGCCCGGCATGTTCACGAGTCCGCCGCTCTGACGCTTGCCGGCGGTGGTGTCCGCCTGGATGCGGCCCGCGGGCGCGGCCTTGCTCGTGTCGTCGGCGGGCTTGTCGGCGATCTGCATCTCCCACTGGTCGGGCGGGGTGAACGCTTCGCGCGATGGGACGGGTGCGGAGGTCGTCTCGACCGGCTTCGGCGGAGGGGCCGAGGCGCAGCCGACGCCAAGAATGCAGAGAAGGGGGAGAAGAGCGAAGGTTCTCATCCGCCTCCACTTGTCACTCTTGCGGTGGTGACGCTAGAAAATTCCTACAGAGACGGACATTGAGACATTTTTCATGAATCATTTCGAGAGGGGTGGGAACGAGCCCCCGCGCGATGAAGGTCAATGTGCGCGCCTCCGCGCTCGCTGCCCCGCGGCCCGTGGCGCCGGCGGATAGTTGTCATACAAATTGGTAATACAACTTTGCTCGCATTTCGTTGGGTGACGGCGACCCCGAGCTCGTCGTCGGCGCGTACGGCATGCGGGGCTTTGCGCCGGCGGTCGCTGCAATGACCATCCGGGCTTCCGAAACGCGCGTCGAAATGTTCTTCGTCAACACTCGGCCCGTCGGGGTTGTGGAGTATTGCCACGCTCCCTTACGATTGCTGAGACCGGCGGGCAGAAAATTGCCACCAGGAGATCTCGATGGCTTTCGACTCCTCCCGCCAGGTGACGATCGGCAATCTTACGGCGCGCATTCCGCGGGACGTAGATCGTGTGTCCGAGCCACCGAGGAGTCACAGCACCACCGCCATGAAGCTCGACGACAAGATCCTCCGGCTCGCCGAGAGCATCGACAGCGAGATCCAGCGGACTCTCGAGAAGCATCGTGCGCGGATCGCGCCTTACGACGACGTCTCGCTGGACGATCGGAACGGCCGGCTCACGTACCGCAAGGGGGACGAGGTCATCTACAACGCCGCCATCGAGGAGGTCGCGACGCTCGGGGCGGACAGCGTGTTCTCGTGGGGGTGGGCGCAGCGGCCGGGGTACGTGAAGCGGACGCGCAAGGTGGAGGTGGCGAAGTCGCTTTTCGACGAGCTCGGCCTCGTGCAGCTGAAGGACGACGAGATCCGCCTCGACGATCGCACGGTGGCCGAGCGCCTCGTCCGGATCGTGCTCAACGCCTCGCGCGCGGACGGCGTCTTCCGGATCGAGCGCGGCACGCGCACCATCTATTACGCGCTCTTCGAGAGCGGGGGCCTCACCGCGGTGGCGAACCGCGTCCCGAGCGGCAAGCTTGTGCGACGGATGACGCCGTCGTTCGGAATGCGCGTCTCGACCGCGCCGTCGTTCATGCCCTCGAGCAACTCCATCCCCGCGGCCCGTCCAGTGGTGGTGCCGCGTGAGGACGGGAGCGCGCCGCGCATCGAGTCCGTCCTGCAGCAGCGCCGCACCGCTTCGGGGACGATGGCGGCCGCGCTGTCGGAGTCGACGCCTCCGACGTCGCAGCGCGTGATTCGCTCGGAGGCACCGAAGCTCTCCGCCAAGCCGTCGCCGTTGCCATCGCCGCCGCCGCCGTCGGGCCGCCCGTCGAGGCCGACCATCGAGACCGCCGCGCCGCGGACGCTCATCGAATCTCCGCCTACGTCTCGCCCGAGCCCTGCGGTCGCCCCACCGCGCGAGCCCTCGCGTGCGAACTTCATGCCCGTCGCGCAGGCCGTATTTGCCGACATCTCTTCGATTTTGACCGGACGAATCACCCAGGCGGTCCTCATCCTCAACGTGCGACGCACCGAGCCGAAGACCTTCTCGCTGGAGGTCGTCGCCATGGATGCCGAGATGAAGTTTCGCGCCGTCGAGGCCTCGCGCGAGCTCCGGAAGATCGTGAGCGACCTCATCTCCGTCGACGAGACGAGCGGAAACGGCACGTGGCGCCGGCTCGTCGCCTACATCTCGATGCAGAACGGCGCGACGCTGACCTTCGAGGTCAAGTAGAAGGGGTCGTGGCCGATCGGGCGGAGGTCGTCGCGGGGATCTTCGTCGGCGGTGAGTCGACGCGGATGGGCGGCGTCGCGAAGGGTCTCTTGTCGAGCCCCGACGGCCCCCACATCGTCGATCGATGGCGCGCATCGTTCGAGGCGCTGCGCATTCCTTGCGTCCTCGTAGGCCGTCGCGACGAGTACGCCGACGTCCCGCTCGAAGCCCTCCGAGACGCGCCCGCCGGCATCGGCCCGCTCGGAGGCGTCGTCGCGCTTCTCGGCTACGCGCGTGGCCGCTACCGTCACGCGATCACGGTGGGCTGCGACATGCCGCGCGTTTCTGTCGGGCTGATCGGGCGCCTCCTCGCGGCGCCCGACGCGATCGCCGTCGCCCCTCGCACGGTCGCCGACGGGCGCTGGGAGGCGATGTTCGCGCGTTACGACGTGGACGCGGCCTACGAAATCGCCGCGACGCGGGCTTCGGAGGCGAGCCCCGGCGCGCCGCGTTCCCTCCAGGGCTTGCTCGACGCCCTCCATTGCGTGCCGCTCCGCCTCGACGCCTCCGAGGAAACGCTCCTCGTCGATTGGGACACCCCCGCCGATCGCACGCGCTGAGCCTGGAAGCGTAGGGGCGCCTTGCTTCGGGCGGGCGAGACCATCTACGATCCTCGGGCATTCATGGCCGAAGAGCCCCTCAACGAAGAAGAGACCATGGTCGCGCGGCTGTCCCCAGAAGCCAGCGCGCGCGGACTCACGCTGCTCGTCATGGGCCCGACGGGTACATCGACCTACGCCGTGCCAGAGAAGGGCTCCCTCGTCATCGGACGCGCCACGGAGTGCAACGTCCAGATCGACGATCCCAAGCTGTCGCGCCGCCACGCGATGCTCGCGTCGGGGGAAGAGCTCCACATCTCCGATCTCGGGAGCCGCAACGGCACGATCGTCCACGACGAGAAAATCCCCGCCAACCGCTCGGTGCCGATCGGGATCGGGGACTCGATCACGATCGGTGGGACGGTGCTCATCGTCCAGCGCACCACGCACGCCGCGCGACCGCGTCACGTGTGGAGCCATGGGTATTTCGAGGCGCGCCTCGAAGAGGAGTGCACGCGCGCGCTCGGCGGCGCCGCTCCTTTCGGGGTGGCGCGAATTCGACTCCCGCCGATCGCGGACGGCAACCACGCGACGCGGCAGGGCCACGGCGCCGCCGATCTCGTCGGCGCATGGCTCCGCGACACCGACGTCGTCGCCAAGTACGCGCCCCACGAGTACGAGGTCCTCCTCATCGGAAGCACGCCGATCGAAGCGGATGCGCGCGCCGAGGCGCTCTCGAAGCGCTTGCACGAGGACGGGGCCGCGTTCCAAATCGCGATGGCCGCGTTCCCGCGGGACGGGCGGACGCCCGAGGCGTTGATCGAGCGCCTGAGCCGCGCGCTCGAGAAGCGCGACCCGTCGATCGATCGTCCGTCCAAAGAGATCCTCGCGGTCGGCGCGATCGAGCGCATGGAGCGCGTCATCCAGCGCGTCGCGGCCGGCGTCATCAACGTGCTCGTCCTCGGCGAGACCGGCGTCGGCAAGGAGGTGCTCGCGCGCCGCATCCACGAGCTCTCCCCGCGCGGGAAGATGCAGCTCGTCTCGATCAACTGCGCGGCCCTGAGCGAGTCGCTCCTCGAGAGCGAGCTTTTCGGGCACGAGAAGGGGGCGTTCACCGGCGCGCTCGCGGCGAAGCAGGGCCTGCTCGAGTCGGGCAACGGTGGCACGGTCTTCCTGGACGAGGCGGGAGAGATGCCGCTCGGCCTCCAGGCAAAGCTCCTCCGCGTCCTGGAGCAGCGTGAGGTCACGCGCGTCGGCGCGGTGCGCCCTCGTCCCATCGACGTGCGCTTCATCGCGGCGACGAACCGCAACCTCGAGGCCGAGATCGTCGCGGGACGATTTCGCCAGGATCTCTTTTTCCGCCTCAATGGCATCTCGCTCTCCTTGCCGCCGCTGCGCGAGCGCCTCGACGAGATCGAGCCGCTCGCGATGACCTTCGCCGATCACGCGTGCCGAACGAGCGGGCGTTCGCTGGTGCGCATCTCGCGCGACGCGATGGAAGCGCTGAAGCAGTACGCGTGGCCCGGCAACATCCGCGAGCTCCGCAACACGATGGAGCGCGCCGTACTTTTGTGCAGCGGCGACATGGTCACCAAAGAGCACCTCCCGCTCGAGAAGATGGGGCCCGTCCTCCACATGACGACCTCGCCCGCGCCCGTCGTGCGGACGATGCCGGCCCCGTCGCAGAACTCCAACGCCACCCCCCACCCCCCCCCCCCCCCCACCCCCCACCCCCCCCCCCACCCCCAAGGGGGCCCCGCGCCCGGGGGCGGGGGGGGCCCGGGTAGCGCGTGGAAAATTCGGG
>JBBRLQ010000048.1:0-41794 GCA_038231275.1 Polyangiales bacterium | reverse complement strand
CCATCTCGCGGCGCGCCGTCGGATCCATCGTCGTGGTGACCACGTTGGGACCGTGGTCGCGATCGGCCACCGGTTTTTCGACGCGCTCGGAGTCCCACCAGAAGGTGCCCGGATCGTAGCCGTACTGCTCGATCGCGTCCTCGCGGGTGCCGCTCGACGACTTGCCGAAACGCGGCAAGGTCGGCGCGCGAAAGTCGAAGTCGCGCACCGCGAAGCGCCCCGGCCGAACGCGCTGGCGGAGCGTCACGTCCGAGCAGAAATCGCGATCGGCGGTCATCGCCTCGATCTGATCGGTGTACGCGAGCGGCGCCTTGCGTCGGTTCTTCGTATCGGTGGGGTGGTCCTTGAGGACGAGGCGCGTGATCTCGTCGCCGCGCCGCTTCGTCGCGTCGTGCGCGAACGCGAACGTGATGCCCGCCTCCTCGAGGAGGCGCGAGATGAAGGCGAAATCGCTCTCGTCGTACTGCACGCAGTACTCGTGCGGCAGGTACCGATCGAGCGTGAGCTGCAGCTCCGGCGTGATCCCCCACTCCGCGAGCAGCTCCTTCACGATCGTGACGGTGCTCTTGTGCTGGTAGATGCGCAGGTTTTTGCGGAGCGTCGTCCGCCACAGCATCGGCGCGATCTTGAGGCAATAGGTCGCCTGCGCGCGCGACAGCGCCGAGACCGACATGTCCGCGACGACGCCCGCCCACGCGCGCGGCATCGCCGGCGAGCCGAGGCTCAGCTCGTCGAGCACCGGGCGCACCCACAGGGCGGCCCCTTTGCCGACGATCGCGTCGAGATCGACCGCGTCGTTCTGCGAGACGGCGGTGACCTCGAGCTCGAAGAGCTCGTTCAGCGATTCTTTGACGGTGAACGTACGGACGTCGAGCGTCTCGGTGGACTGGGCGAACGCGAGCTTGAGCGCGTTGGTCGTCACCATGTGTAGCCACCGCCCGCCGCCCAGCCGCCCCCGACGCCGGTAGAGACGCCCACACATCCGATGACGCCGCTGGTGTTTCCCCCGATCGAAGCGGACGGGCCCGCGATCTCCCCGTTGTACGAAAGCGTCGCGCCGGTGCCGGTGATCACGTCGGCCGCGCTGTTGCCGGGGAATGGTTGCACCACGCAAACCTCCTGCGACATCCCGATGCCCGGCGGCAACGCCACGCCGACGCCCGTGTACGAGGTGCCGTCGGTCAGGTCCATCGTCTTGGTCGCCGTGAACGGACCGCCTTGGTACGTGGTGACGGAGAGCTTGTGCTTGGGGTTGGGCTTGTCCTTGTCGGCGGCGCTGCACGTCGGGCACGCCGGCTTGGGCTTGCGCGCCATCTCGTTGTCGTCCATTCGCTTGAGCTGGTAGACGTCGCCCGGCGAATCGAGGTCGTAGCTCTGTTGGTCCGCAGGATTCATGGCTTCGGCTCCCGGAGGCTCATCGGCGCATCGGCCGCGCGCCGGGCATCGGCACCGACCCGTAGAGCGCGGAGTTGTCGAACGCGGGCGGCGGGCTCGAGCGCGGCGGCGCCGGCGGCGTGGGAGGGACGCTCGAGATCGGCGGGCTCGCGCCGAAGCGGATGCCCGCGAGCACTTGCTCGAACGGCTGGAAGGCGTCGTCCTCCTCCATCGACGTGCACGACGCGACGAGGACCGCGCCGTCTCCGCCGTCCACCCAGGCGATCGCCTCGCGCGCGGGGCCCGAGGGAGTCATCCAGTGCAGCGTCGCGCGGAACGCCGGCTGCTCGCCGAGCCGGGTCGCGCGCGCGTCGACGACGCGCCGATCGGGGGTGTCGCGCGCGATCTCGAACAGGCGCCGCCACGCGTAGGTGGGTAGCGCCTCCCCGGCGAGGCGCTGGTCGCGCGTCAAGACGATCGGCGACGCGGACTTCGATGGGTCGGAGTAGACGAGCACCATTCGGCGCGACCACTCGGCCGGCGCCTCGAACGTGAACGGGCCGAACTCTTCGCGGCGATGGGCCATGTGCTCTCTCGTAGCAAGAGCCAGACCTCGGGCGGTGACCGTGCGGAGAGGTGCGTCGCGCGGCAAATGCCCTGTTTTTCCCGGGGGACGACCCACGTCGCGGGCGAGCATCGGAACCGTTCGGTCCGATCACCAGACCGCGGTGGTCCGACTGGCGGTACGCTGCGCGGGTGATGCGCCGGCGCGTGGTCAAGGCCGTGGTCATCGTGGGGATGCCCTTGATCGCCGCCTGCTCGCTGCTCTTTCAGCTCGACGGCCCCGGCGCCGGTCCCGCGGACGCCGCGCCGCCGCTCGATGCCGGCGACGCGGCGAACGACGTCGCCGACGCCACGCCGCCCCCGGGCTGTCCGCTCGTCCATTGGCCAGCGCGCCCCGCGGCCGACGATCCGGGCGGCGCCGACGTCGACCTGACCTTCGCGCTCCAGACGGTGGAGCTCGGCTTCGGCGACGCCGGCCCCGCGCCGGGCTTCGATCTGGACGGTCTGTGCACCTGCCCCGACGCGCCGGCCTGCGCCGGCACGGGGTTGATGTGCGATCGCGACGGCGGCGTGGACAACGGCGGCGGCGATCTCCTCACCAGCCTGAGCGGCTTCGGCAAGGTCATCGATCAAGCGCGCGCGAACGAGATCATCGCGATTGGGCACGCGAGCCTGCTCTTCGTCCTCCACAAGTACAACGGCACGCAGAACGACCCGCAGGTCGAGCTCGCCCTCTTCATCTCCGACGGAACGCCGGTCAACGACGCGGGCTTCCATCCGCCCGCGCGTTTCGACGGAACAGACGTCTGGACGCTCAACCGAAGCTCGGTCGCCGGACAGCAGGGGCCGCCGTTCCTGCCGGTGTACGTCGATCCCGTCGCCTACGTCGCCCGCGGGGTCCTCGTCGCGCACGTGGACTTTCCCCTGACCGTTTCGGGCGCGTTCAACCTGACCGTGAAGCTGCAAGGCGGCGTTCTGGCTGCGCGCGTCACGAGCGACGGCGGTCTCGGACGGCTGGGGGAGGGAGTCATCGCGGGCCGCTGGGCCACCGTCGACGCCCTCGCCGCGCTGGCCGAATTCGACGACCCCTTCGTCGACGGCGGAAAGCTCTGCAAGGGGAGCCTGACCTACGCTGCGATCAAACCGCGAATTTGCGGCGCTCCCGACATCACGGCCGACGCCGCTGGCGACCGCACCGGCGCCGCGTGCGACGCGTTCTCGATGGGTGTGGGCTTCACGGCGGTGCAGGCGCTCGCCGGTCCGCTCGGCCCGGTCGTCGACGCCAGCTCGCCGTGCGGCCCCAACTACAAGGACGAGTGCTCGAACTGACGCACGGCGGGGCGCGTCAGAAATTGCCAAAGCGTGAGACCCGCGAGGACGACGCCGACGCCCAGCGCAACGTCGCCGGCGACGCGGTACGTGGGGAGCGGCTGCTGATCGCCGCGGTTGCTCGCGCGCAGATCGTCGTACTCGCGCCACGCGAGGACGCCGAAGACGGTCGCGGCGCCGAGCGCGACGGCCGACGCGGCGCCGAGAACGAGGACCCGCGCGGGGATCGGGCGGACCTCGACGGTCTTCGGAGGAGGCGGCGGCTTGGTCGGCTCCGGCGTCTCCGCGGCGGCCGGCCAGCTGAGCGTCACGGGGCGGAGCTTCACGCCGATGGCCACCATGATCTCCATCTCGAGCGGCGCGAGGCTCGGCGCCTCTCCATGAATCGTGTGCGTGCCGGGGTTCAGCTCGAGCGGCTTGCCGTCGACCTTGCGAGCCGTGCGGTCTTTGTCGACCGTGAACGTCGCGCCCACGACGTCGTTGCCGCGCGCGTCCTTTGCGATGACGACAAGGCTAGGGCGCGCCTCGTGGTTCTCCTCGAGCCAGCCGCGGCACGAAGCCTGGATGACGTCCGGGCATTCGGGGCGGAGGCATTTGAGGAGCTCGCCGCGCTCTTCGAGCAGCGCCTGCGCCGCATGCAGCCGCTGCGCCTCGAGCGCTGCCGCGCGGCACGACTCGAAGTCCGCGTCGGCCGCGTCGGCACGCCCCGCGCAAAGGAGCAGCGCCGCAGTTGCGGCGACCCGCGCCATCCACGTCACTCGCACTTCTCCTGGAAATCGAGGGTGCCGTCGGCGCGCGCCACGGACACGACCTTGCACTTGGGCTTCGCCGCCGGCGCGGCAGTCCGCGTCGCGCTCGGTGGAATCGCCGGTCGGCTCATGGGCTTGGGCACGCCCGCCGAGTCGGTCACCGCCTGCGCGATCGCCGCGGCGTCGGCGACGATCGGGTCGACGGCGCCGATCGGCGGCGGCGCAGGGACGGGAGGCGAGACGGGCGCCGGGCTCGCCGCGATCGGCGCGCCCTCGGGACGAATCGACGCGCGCAGCGCGAAGGCCCCGATGCCAGCGACCGCGAGCATCGGCAGCGCGAGGCGCCAGCCGTGTAGCCCCCGTGCCTCGCGCGGCTCTGGCTGGATCGGCTGGGGCGTCACCGAGATGAGCGTCGGAACGTTCTCCGGCGGCTGCGTGCGTACCGGGGTCGGCGCGCGCACCGGCGTCAGCGTGCTGACCTGCGGCGTCGGATCCTTGATCGTCGACTCGCCCGACTCGTCGGGGGAGGCCTGCTCCGTCCGCTGCACACGCGCCGAGCGGGCGCGCAGATCGTCTCCACACAACCGCTCGACGTACGAAGAGACCACCGACGTCGGGACCGTCCCGCACGCCTCCAGTGCCAGGGCCATCTCGCGCGCCGTCGCGTAACGGGCGCGAGAATTGCGCTGGAGCGCCCTGGCGCACACCTCGTCGAAGCGCGTGTCGAGCCCCGCCACGAGCTCGGAAGGCGGCGTGACGACGCCGCGAAGGACCCGCGCGATCGTCAGCGCTTCGCTCGCCTCTGCGAAGAGCCGCTTCAACGTGAGCGCCTCCCACAGGACCACGCCCGCCGCGAAGACGTCGGCCCGTCGATCGATGTCGCTCGTTTCGAGCTGCTCCGGCGCCATGTACGCGAGCTTGCCCTTCGCTTGCCCGTCCTGCGTCGAGTGGAGCCGCCCCGCTGCCTTCGCGATGCCGAAGTCGAGCACGCGCGCGGTGCCGTCGGCGCCGACGAGGATGTTCTGTGGAGAGACGTCGCGGTGCACGACGCGGAGCGGCTGCCCCCGCTCGTCCTTCACCTCGTGCGCCGCGTGCAGCCCATGCAAGACGCCGGAGACGATCGTCGCGATGATCGCCGGGGGAGGCAGCTCGCGCTGCTCGTTGGCGTGGCTCAAGAGCTGCGCGAGCGACGAGCCCACGACGTAATCCATCACGATCAAAAGCTCGTCCCCGAGCTGCGTCACGTCGACGGTCGGCACCACGTTGGGGTGCCGAATCCGCATCGTGATCCGCGCTTCGTCGAGCAGCATGTACGCCAGCTCGCGGTTCTCCGCGAGGTGGGGGTGCAGGCGCTTGATGGCGACGGTGCGGGTGAGCCCGGCGGCGCCGCTCATGCGGCCCAGAAACACCGACGCCATTCCGCCGGAACCGATCTTGTCGAAGAGCGCGTAGCGCCCGATCACAAGCGGCAGCTCGGACAATGCCGTCACCGTGAGAAGGGTACCAGCGCGGTTCGCGGTCGACCAATCGCGGTTACCGCGCCAACGGAATCGCCGGACGCGCCTTCTTTTGGGCTACGATTTGCGCTGTGAAACCCGAGGAGGAAGCGACCTCCGTGGACCCGCGCGCGCTGCGTTCCGCGCCGGTCACCACGTACCGTTGCACGGTGGTCGCCGGACCCGACGCCGGCGCCGCGATTGAGCTCGACGCGACGGCGGCGTTTCGCTCTCTCATCGGCACCGGTCCCGCGTGCGCGATTCGCCTCGCCGATCGCCTCGTCTCGCGTCGCCACGCGTCGCTCGAGCTCGTGGGCAGCGTGCTTCGTCTGCGTGACCTCGGCTCGACGAACGGCACGCGTCTTCAGGGCGTGTCGATCGTGGAGGCGATCCTCTCCGGCGGCGAGACGATCCAGGTCGGCGAGAGCACCCTCCGCGTCGATGCGCTCGCCGGCAAGGCGCAGCTGCCCGGTGTGCCGGGCTTCGGCCGCGTCCTCGGCACGAGCTCGGAGATGCGCCGCGTCTACGCCATCGCCAAGCGCCTCGCCGCGAGCGACATCCCGACGATCATCGAAGGGGAGACCGGCACCGGGAAGGAGGCGCTCGCGGAGGCCATCCACGCGGCGAGCGCGCGCGCGGCGGCGCCCTTCGTCGTCATCGACTGCACCACGCTCGCCGCGAACCTCGTCGAGAGCGAGCTCTTCGGCCACGAGCGCGGAGCCTTCACCGGCGCGCAGGCCGCGCGCAAAGGAGTCTTCGAGCAGGCAGACGGCGGGACGCTCTTCATCGACGAGCTCGGTGATCTCGAGCTCTCTCTCCAGGCCAAGCTCCTCCGCGCGGTCGAGCGCTCGGAGGTTCGCCGCGTCGGCGGGAACGACTGGATCCACGTCGACGTCCGGGTCATCGGCGCGACGCGCCGCGATCTCGACAAGCAAGTGCAAGACGGGCGCTTCCGAGACGACCTCTTCTACCGCCTCGCGATCGGTCGCGTCGAGCTGCCGCCGCTCCGCGATCGGGCAGGGGACGTGCCGTTCCTCGCGGAGGTCTTCTGGTCCGACCTGGGCGGCGTTCCGCCGATTCCCCCCGACATCATGGCCCGCATCGAGCGGCACTCCTGGCCGGGGAACGTGCGCGAGCTCCAGAACACGATCGCGCGCTACCTCACGATGGGCGAGATCGGGCCTCACGTGGGCACGCTGCCGGCCGTAGCGGCGAAGGACGACGCCGCAACGGGCGGAGACTTCCTCGAGTCGCTGCTCGATCAGAACCTCCCGCTCATCATGGGTCGGCAGCACGTGGTCGCGGAGTACGAGCGAAGGTACGTCGAGCGGGTCCTCGCCGCGCACGGCGGGCACGTCGGACGCGCGAGCGACGCGTCCGGCATCGGTCGCCGTTATTTCCAGCGGATCCGCAATCGCTCGAAGTGACGCGGCACGACACCGGCTCTCAAAACGGTTTGGGGAACATGCCGACCTCGCGGCCCGTCGCCGCGTCGAGGACGATCAGCCTGGCGAGCGTCGAGAGGTAGACGCGCTGCGGGCCCGCGCGGAGATGCGTCATGCCCGAGGTCATCGCTCCCAGCTTCTGGCCGGGCACCGCCTTCCAAATCAGCTTGCCGGTGCGCGCGTCCGTGCACTCCAGCGACGTGGAGCTCTGGATGTACACGCGCCCGCCGATGAGATCGAGCACGTGCGGAACCGACGTGGAGGGAGGATCGGTTCGCGACCAAAGCTGTTTCCAGGTCCGCGAGTCGTAGGCGACCACGAGATCGTCGCCGCTGGGTTGCTTGGCGCCGTGCACTGCCACGTCGCCCTCGAGGAGCAGCCCTTTGTACGCGGGACCGTCGATCGGACGGAACGCATGCTGCGCCTGCGCGTGGGCGAATAAGACGGCCTCGGCGCCCGCCTTACCCGCGGGGTCTCGGTAGAAGCAGCCGCGCGGCGGCGCCGTCGTGGGTCGTAGCGCACCGGTCTCGAGGTCGATCGCGGCTTCGCGTTTGCCGGCGAGCTCCATCCAGAGCCCGTGCGGATCGTCGGGCGACGCGCAGAGCTGCTTGACGGCGAAGGCCGTGTCGACGACGTGGGTGATCGCGCCGGTCGCCGCCACGTAGACGGTGACCTCGTGCGGATGCGTCGTGGCCACCACGCGGCCGGCGTTGGCGCCGAACGCGGCCCACATCGCGTCCTCGATCGGCTGCGTGCTCCACACCGATTCGAGCGTGGCGCCGTCGACCATGGTGACGACCGCGCTGAACGTCGTGGAGACCGGCGAGTCCGCGACCAGCATCGCGCCGACGAAGTCCTCCGTCGCGTCGCCGACGAACGCGCCCGGCACCGCGTCCGCCTGGCCGCTCCAGATTCGTCTGGCCGCGATGGCGCGCGATCCCGCGTCGGGGGTCGTGGTGCTTTTGTGCTTCACGGCCCACGCCGTCACGGAGGCCGCGGCGAGCGAGAGCGCGCCCAAAGCCAGCGCGAGCCCCCCGAGGGCCCGCTTCTTTTTCGAAGCGTCGGGAGAGCGTAACGTCGGCGCCACCAAGACGTTGCCAGAGGACGCGCGTCCTCCCGGCGCGGTCGCGATGAGCGGCGGATCGCGCACCGTCGACACGCCGGACATTTCGCCCGGACCGAGCTCCGACGCTCGAAGGCGCTCCGAATGCGCGCGAAGCTCGTCGCCGCACGTGCGCTCGACGTAGCTCGCGATCGCCGACATCGGGAGGGCCGCGATGGCTTCCAGCTCGAGCGCCATCTCTCGAGCGGTCGCGAATCGAGCCTGCGGGCTCCGCGCGAGCGCCTTCGCGCATACGGCGTCGAAGCGTGGGTCGAGGCCCAGCGCGAGCGTCGAAGGCGGAGGAACGACGCCGCGAAGGACCTTCGCCATCGTGAGCGCTTCGGTCGGCGCGGAGAACAGACGCGCCAGCGTGAGCGTCTCCCAAAGCACGATGCCCGCCGCGAAGACGTCGGTCCGACGATCGACCGCGCCGCCTTCGAGCTGCTCGGGGGCCATGTACGCGAGCTTGCCCTTCGCTTGCCCCGACTGCGTCGACTGCAGCATGCGTCCGACCGCCTTCGCGATGCCGAAGTCGAGGACCCGGGTGACGCCGTCCGCACCGACGAGGATGTTCTGCGGGGACACGTCGCGGTGGACGACGTCGAGCGGCCTGCCGCGCTCGTCCTGGACTTCGTGAGCGGCGTGCAGGCCGTGGAGCACGCCGGCGAGGAGGGTCGCGGCGACCGGCGGTGGCGGCGCCTCGCTGCGCTGCGCGGCCTGACGCAGGACCCGCTCGAGCGTCACGCCGACGACGTACTCCATGACGATCAAGAGCTCGCGATCCAACTGCACGACGTCGATCGTCGGCACCACGTTGGGGTGCCGGATTCGCATCGTGATGCGCGCCTCGTCGAGGAGCATCGTCAGGAGCTCGCGATCCTCGGCGAGGTGCGGGTGCAGGCGCTTGATCGCGACGGTGCGGCAGAGCCCCGCCGCGCCGGTCATCCGACCCAGGAACACGGACGCCATCCCGCCCGCCCCGATCTTGTCGAGCAGGACGTAGCGTCCGATGACGAGCGGTACGTTGGACACGGCCGTCACTCGCAGCAGGTTACCAGCACCTCGTCGGACCTTCGCGGTCCATCCATCGGAACGATTTGGTCTGATGCCGTGCCGATAGGCCGGCGAACCTTCGGCCGTTTCGCCGCCCGCGCGCCTCCATCGCGCGAGGTCTGCGTCTTGCTAGGTGGAGCGCATCAATGGCCGCACAAGGTCGCGTCGGGGACAATGCAAAGGTGCCGGCGGACTCGCACGGCAACCCGTGCTGCGCGCACACGTGCGTCGGCCCCGGGACGAACGGGTCGCCGAACGTGACGGTGAACGACCAGAAGGCGCTGCGGGTGACCGATCCCGGCAAGCACAGCGCGTGCTGCGGGGCGAACACCTGGAAGGCCTCACAAGGCAGCTCCACCGTCACCATCAACAACCTCCCGGCGCACCGCGTCGGCGATCAGACGACCCACTGCGGCGGCATGGGGCAGCTCATCGTCGGTAGCCCCAACGTCGACGTCGGCGGCGCGCCGACTGGCTCGGCGTCGGGCCCCGGGACGGCGTCGGCCGGCCATCCCGTCGACGTCGCGAGCGGGAGGATGTTCACCCATCCCAGCGAGGACTTCGTCCTCCCCGGGATTTTCCCGGTCGCGTGGAGCAGGTCCTACCGCTCGTCGAGCGCGCTTCGCGACTGCGGCCTCGGCTTCGGTTGGTCACACGATCTCTACTGGAGCGCGGACCGCGTCGGCGATCGCGTGTTCCTCCTCGGCCCCGATGGGCAACCGGTCGAGGCTTTGCTCCCCGTCGAAGGTCGGGTCGTCGCCCTGCCGTTCGGGCGCGCGCTCTTTCGCCGCGGCGACACGCTCTTCCTCGATCTGCGCGACGGGCTCCTCCGCGTTCTCCGCCGTAGCCCCGAGGGTATGCACCGCCTGACCGAGCTCACCGATGCGTCGGGCAACATCGCGCGCGTCGGCTGGAATGGGCACGAGATCGCGCGCGTCATCGACTCGGTCGGGCGTCGCGCGTTCCTGGTCAAGGAAGGTCACCGTCGGGCGTGGCTCGCGCACGCGCGCGGCGCGGCGTCACCGCGAACGCTCGCGGTCTACGAGCTGGACGCGCGCGGCGACCTCGTTCGCGCGACCGACGCAAGGCGGCGAACCACCGAGTACACGTACGACCACGCGCACCGCATGATGTCCGAGCGTCGCGCGGACGGGCTCGTCTTCCAGTTCCGCTACGCCACGTTCGGCGACGAAGCCCGCTGCGTCGAGACGTGGGGCGAGATCCCGGGGCGCGACGTCCTGCGCGAGCTCGGCGCGCCGCCCTCGCCGCGGCCCGTCGGTCCGCCGCCTTCGTCGCTCGCGTTCGGTCCGGGGCCAGCGCCGTCGCGCGTCCACCTCCCAGCCGACGTGCCGCCGAAGGGCATCTTCCACACGAGCCTCCGGTACGGGCCGGCCGAGTCGACCGTCATCGACGGGGTGGGGTCGACGCATCGCTACGAATTGTCTCCGCTCGGCGTCGTCACGAAGTACACCGACCCGAGCGCCGTCGCGCGGACGTACGCCTACGACGCCGGCGGTCGGCAGACGTCGTTCACCGACGGGCTCGGCAACGAGACGACGCTGTCGTACGACGACGAGGGGCGCCCGACGTCGAAGAGCGACGCGAACGGGACCACCGAGGTCCTCGCGGGCCGCGGCGGGATCCGGGCGGTCAAGAACCCCGACGGCAGCGTGTGGCAGTCGCGATGCGACGCGCGCGGACGCGTCGTCGAAGTGACGGACCCGTCGGGTGGTCGTCGTCGCTACGGCCTCGACGCACGCGGCCAACGGACCAGCGTGACGCTGCCCGACGGCGGCGTCGTATCGAGCGCCTACGACGCGCAAGGGAACCTGATTCGCCGCGCCAACGCCGACGGCGCGACCTGGACCTTCGAGTACGACCCGTTCGGCATTCTCACCACGCTCACCGATCCGACCGGCAAGAAGACGACGCTCTTCTACGACGACGGCAACAACCTCGTGGCCAAGGACACGGCGGGTCTTCGCACGGAATACGAGCTCGACGCGCTCAAGCGAATCGTCGCGACGAAGTACGCGAGCGGCGCGGTGATTCGATGCCGCTACGTCGCCGACGCGCTCGTGGAGACGACGCTCCCCGACGGCGCCGTCTGGCGAATGGGCTTCGACGCGGTGCTGCGTCCGGCGTGGCTCGTGAACGCGGCGGGCGAGCGGTACGAAATTCGCTGCGACGCGCGCGGCAATCCGGCCGCGGCGTCCACGTTCGCGGGCGTCCGCCAGTCGTGCGAATACGACGCCGAAGGGCGGCTGTCCCACGTCGTTCGCTCGGATGGCAGCAGCGTCGCCATCAGCTACGACGCGGCGGGTCGCGTGCTCACGTGCGCCCACTCGAGCGGCGCGAGCGAGCGCTACGCGTACGATCCCGGCGGCCGCCTCCTCCTCGCGGAGCTGACGACGCGCGGCCGCACCGTGGCGGTCGAGTACACGCGCGACGCGCTCGGCGCGGTCGTCCGCGAGGTCCAGACGGTGGGCGACTGGCGCTTCTCCGTCGACTACGTCCGCGACGCTGCTTCGCGCGCCGTCTCGCGCCGCTATTCGAGCGGATGGAGCGTCGACGTTCAGCGCAGCCCATCAGGCCTCCCCGTGCGCGTGCGCGTCGGCGGCGAGTCCGCGCACGAGGTCCTCGAGCTCGAGCACGACGCGCGCGCGAACGAGCTCGCTCGGCGCCGCGCCGGCCAGGCAGTGCTCACCCAGCGCAACGCCGAGGGCCTCCCGGAGCGCGTCACCGTCGTCCACGCCGGGCGGCCGGTGCGCGAGCGGACGTACGCGTGGAGCGCGCACGGCGCCGTCACCGCGATTGGCGACGCGCAGTACGGAACGCGGTCCTATTCGCTCGACGCGCGCGGCCGCATCCTCGGCGTCGACGGGCTCGGCGCGGACGAGCGCTTCGTCTACTCGGCGCACGGGACGCCAGTCTCTTCGAGAGGGCCGGCCACCGCGCAGCTCGGCCGGGGCGGTCGCCCCCTCAACACCCGCACGTCGACGCTCGCGTGGGACGACTTCGGAAGGCTCGCCTCGCGACGCGATCCCGATCCCCTCATGTGTTGGGCATACGAATACGACGAGCGCCACCAGCTCGCGGCGGCGGTGCGCGGCGACGGGCTTCGCGTCGACTACGTGTCCGACGCGCTGGGCCGGCGACTCCTCGAGCTCTGTGAGGGCAACGTCACGCGCTATGGCTGGGACGGCGACGGCCTCGTCGAGGAGCAAGGGACCGGGACGCTGCCGACGCGTCGCGTGTTCAAGGACGACGCCTACTCGCTGCTCCTGGAGTCCACGGATGGCGGCGGGTTTCGACTCGTCGCGACCGACGCCGCCGGCACGCCGTGGACGTACCTCGACGCGACCGGTGGGATCGCCGACATCGATCTCACGGCGACCGGGGCCGTCGCGCGCGCCAGCGAAAATCCCGGGCGCCTGCGCTTCGCCGGGCAGCGCGCGGACTCGCTCACCGGCCTCTCGTACAATCGGCACCGCACCTACTCGCCCGAGCTCGGCGTCTTCTTGTCCCCGGATCCGTTGGAGCTTCGCGGCTCGGGCCAAGACATCGCGTTCGTGCCGAATCCGACGTGCAGCGTCGACCCGCTCGGCCTATTCGTCGCCGTCATCGAGGGTGACCTCGGGGACTCCGCCGTCCAGACCTGGGGGAACTACGACGTCGCAGCCAACCCCGGGGCGCAGCTCTTCACGCCGAGTCAGCTCACGCCGGGCAGCCTGGCCGGCGCCGACAGCGTGATCATCGACGCCCACGGCGCGCCGGGGCAGACGTGGTTCGACGGGAAGCCCGTCAACGGGGTGCAGCTCGGTCAGGACCTGAACGCGGCAGGCTTCAAGGGCGGTCCGAACCGCCCCGTCACGCTCCACTCGTGCAACGGCGGGACGCAGCCCATCGTCGCGGCGGGGCCGAACGGCAACTACGTCATGGGCGACTCGAGCGCGCGGCAGCTCTCCGACACCACCGGCTCTCCGGTCGGCGCGGCCACCTCGAACAGCCCCCTCGCGTCGAACTCGAGGTGGTTCGGTGCGAACGAGCCCAACACGCTCGTCCTCGGAGACCCGCACTCCGGCGAGCTCTCCGACCACGTTCAGAACGGCACGTGGCAGACGTTCCAGCCGTCCAATTCGACGTACAGCCCGATCTGAGCTTTCGGATCCGCGATCACGCTCGGGTACGCGCGCCCGACATGAGCAGGCCGACGAGGGCCTCGAGGTATGCGTCGGATGGACCCTCCGACATGATGAAGACGCGATGGTGGATGCTGCCCGCGAGCGTGGTGAGGAGCAGCTCCGCATCGACCGATGCCTCGATCTCGCCTCGCGCGCGCGCCCGCTCCACGATCATCCTCGGGAGGTGCATCTTCTCTTCCCGAATGCGCTCGAGGACGCGGCGAACGTCCGGATCGCTCCGTTCGGCCATCATCATGCCGGCGATCGCTTGGCCGTCGGTGCTCGTCATCACGTTCCGCAGGTGACGCGCGATCGCGAGAAGATCCTCGCGCAGGCTGCCCGTCTCGGGGACCTCGATCGCGTCGCTCATCATCGACTGGAGGAGCTCGAAGAGGAGGTCCTCTTTCTTTGGCCAACGGCGATAGATCGTCGTCTTCGCGACGTCGGCCCGGAGCGCCACGTTCTCGATGCGCATGGCACCGAATCCGACCTCTGCGATTTCGTCGCGGACCGCGTCGAGGACGTCGCGAACCACCGACTCCCCGCGATGCGCCTTCACTCCGCCGCCTCACCCGCCGGCGCCGGACCTCCACTCATTGCGTCGAGCTCGGTTTCGCCGCGATCGACCACCGCGCGGCCCTCCCGGCGCCGCGAAATGCGCGCGCGAAGGCTGTCAATCAGGCTGTAAAACACGGGCACCGCGAGCAGCGTGAGGAGGAGCGACATGGTCTGGCCGCCGATGACGATGCTGGCCGTCGCGCGGCTGAAACCGGAGCCGATGCCCTTCGACACGATGAGCGGCAGCATGCCGGCGACGAACGCGATGGTGGTCATCAAGATCGGCCGAAGTCGATCCTTGTTCGCCTGCATGAGCGACTCGAAGTGGCCCATCCCTTCGCGGCGAAGGTGGTTCGTGTGGTCGACCTGGAGGATCGCGTTCTTCTTCACGACGCCGAAGAGCACGAGAAGTCCGAGCATCGAGAACATGTTGAGGCTCTGGCCGAACAGCTTCAGCGCGATGAACGCGAACGGAACGGTGAGCGGTAGCGAGACGAGGATGATCAGCGGGTACAGCCAAGACTCGAACTGCGCCGCGAGGATCAGGTACATGAAGACGAACGCCATCCCGAGAGCGAGCGCGAAGCCTGCCGCGGTCTCCGCTTGCGTACGGCTTCGGCCGGTGGGTTGGAGGCGATAGTTGGCCGGTGGATGCAGCTCGGCGAACTTGTCTTTAATGTACCCGATGACCTTGTCGTCGCCGACGCCGGGGGCAGCGTTCGAGAGGAGCGTGATCTGTCGCTCACGGCCGTAGCGATTGACGCGAGAAGGCGCGCTGCCGTCACGCCACTTCACGACCGACGAGAGCGGCACGTTGCCGAGGCGTGTGGACGGCACGTTCATGAGCGAGAGCGCCGACGCATCGATGCGGTACTGGTCTGCGGCGCGGATGCGGATGTCGTATTCCTCGCCGGCCTCAGGGTACGTCGACGCCTTGATCCCCGCGACCAGCATCTGCAGTGTCGTGGCGACGTCGGATACGCTCACGCCGAGGTCGGCGGCGCGATCCCGATCGATACTGACCTTCACCTCGGGGCGGCCCGGCAAATTCGTCGTGTCGACGTCGACCGCGAGCTTCGTCGCTCGAAGACCCTTCGTAATCTCGTCCGCGTACCGTTCGAGCTGCGAGAAGTCCGGACCGCTCATGACGAGCTGGATGTTCTGGAGGTTCGAGCCGACCGCGAAGTCCGGCACCTCGGCGACGGTGATGCGCATGCCGGTCGGCATCTTCGGAACGATTTCGGTGCGGGCGCGCGCCATGGCCTGAAACTGTGTGATCGTCCGCTGCTCCGGATCGACCATGTCGACGTAGATCTGCGAGAAGTTGCGCGTGTGGGCGTCGTCTTCTGCGACCGTGATGAGGATGTGGGCGACGCCGGGGAGCTTTCGGAGCTCGACGGCCGCGCGCTCCGCGATGAGCAGCGTCTCCTCCGAGCTCGTGCCTTCGGGGGCGCGGATCGTCATCTGGAATTTGGCCTTGTCGTCCTCGGGCAAGAAGCCCGCGGGGAGCGATTTTGCAACGGGTACGCACGAGCCGAGCACCGCGCCGCAGGCGAGCACGATCACCCAACGCCTCTTCAGCGAGAAGTGCAGCATCGCGAGGTACGCGCGCTCGATCGGCTTGTAAAATGCATCGACGATCTTCGTCAGGAAGCCGTCCACGTGCGGTTTCAAGAGGCGCGCCGACATCATCGGCGTCAGCGAGAAGCTGACGACGAGCGATACACCGACGGAGAAGGCCATCGTGTAGCCGAAGCTCTTGAGGAACCTTCCGGGGATACCCCCGATGAACGCGACGGGAATGAAGACCGCCATGAGCGAGAGGGTCGTCGCCATGACGGCGAGGCCGATCTCTTTGGTGGCGAGCACCGCGGCGGGGAAGGGTTTGACGCCCTTTTCGTCGATGAACCGCACGATGTTCTCGAGGACGACGATCGCGTCGTCGATGACGAGGCCGACGGCGAGCGCCAGCGCGAGCAGCGTGATGATGTTGAGCGTGTAGCCCTGCACGTACATCAAGCCGAACGTCCCGATCACGGACACCGGGATGGCCACGGCGGCGATGATCGTGCTGCGCACGTTTCCGAGGAACAAGAGGACGACGAGCGCGGCGAGCGCCGAGCCCAGCATCAAGTGCTCGGTCACCGAATGGACGGCGGTGCGGATGGTCTGCGAGTTGTCGCGGATCATCACGAGCTCCATGCCCTTCGGCAGGCTGCTTCGAATGGCGTCCATACGTTTGAGGATCGCGTTGACGACGTCGATCGTATTCGTGCCGCCCTGCTTGATGATCGAGAGGGCGACGAGATCCTCGCCTTCGTAGCGAGCGATGCTCTCGAGCTCCTTCTTGCCGTCGACGACCTTCGCGACGTCCGCGATCCGGAGGATGCGGCCGTTCGAGGCGCGGACGGACAGACGCTCGATCTGCTCGACGGAGCTGACCCGCCCGTCGATCTTGAGGGTGACGCTCTTCGGACCCGTCTCGAGCGAGCCGCCCGGTGTGACGAGGTTTTGCGACTGCAGCGCGCGCATCACGTCGAGTGGCGTCACGTTCTCCGCCCGCAGCGCCAGCGGGTTCATGAGGACGTTGATCTGGCGGTCGCGCGCGCCGATGGCGTTGACCTGGCCGACGCCGCTGATCGATTCGAGCTGGCGGCGGACCTTCTTGTCGGCGGCCTCGGTGAGATCGCGGATGTCGACCTTGGCTCCCTTGGCCGCGCGCACGCCGATGAGGAGAACGGGGGACGCTCCCGGGTCGACCTTCGAAACGATCGGCGGGTCGATGCCCTCCGGGAGATTTTTCGTCGCTTGATTGATCTTGTCGCGCACGTCGTTGGCGGCGGACTCGGTGTCCTTCTCGAGCTTGAACGTGATGATGACCTGCGAGACGCCCTCGCTCGAGACCGAGTTGAGCTCGTCGATGCCGCTGATGGTGTTGACCGCGGATTCGATCTTGTCGGTGATGTCGATCTCCACCTCTTCGGGTGAAGCGCCGTCGAGCCGCGTCGTGACGACCACGATCGGGATGTCGACGTTCGGGAACTGGTCGACGCCGAGGCGCCCGTACCCGACGACGCCGAGCACGACGATCGCGAGAATGAGCACCGATGCGAACACCGGGCGCTGGACACAGATTCGTGCGAGCCACTGCATGGGAGCTCCTGACTTACTGGACGCGAGCGCCGTTGGTGAGTCGATCGGCGTTGGCGGTGACGACGAGCTCGCCCGCCTTGACGCCCGACTCGATGGAGAGACGTCCGTTCGATTCCGGTCCGACCTGGAGGACGCGCTCTTCGAGGCGGCTGTCCGGCGTGACGACGAAGACGCGGCGCTTTTCTTGCCGTTCGAACACCGCAGACAGCGGTACGGAAGGAAGCTTGCGCGTGCCGGTCGACAGCGCGACATCGGCGAACATACCGGGGAAGAGCTTCTTGTCGCTGTTGTCGACGAGCGCTTCGACGACGAGGTCACGCGTGGCCGCGCGCACCGACCCGGAGACGAAGCGGACGGTTCCGTGGAACGTCTTGTCCGCGTACGCCGCGACGTTGAACGCGACGTCGGCGCCCTGTTTCACCTCGCCGACGTTGGCCTCCGGAACGGTGAACTCGAGGCGGAGCTCGCCGTTTTGCGTCAGCGCGATGACCTTCGAATCGGTCTTCACGTACGCGCCGACGTCGACGAAGCGCTCGGAGACGACGCCAGCGAACGGGGCCCGGATGGTGCCGTCACCGACGACCTTGGCGGCCGTGCTCTGGCGGGCCTCCGCGGCTTTGACCCCGAGCTGCGCCGTCTTGCATTTCGCGGTGACGTTGTCGTATTCGGCCTGGCTGATCGCGCCCTTCGCGAGGAGTTGCTCGACGCGCTTGCAGTCCGCTTGGTTGATCTCGTCTTGCGTACGCGAGGTGTCGAGCTGCACGTGGGCCTCGGCGAGCGTCAGCGCGGCGTTGCTCGTGTCGATCTGCGCGATGATCTGACCGGCCTGCACCTGGTCGCCGCGCTCGACGAACGTCTTCGTGACGCGACCGGCGGTGTTCGCGGCGAGATCGGCCTCGCGCATGCCCTTGAGCGATCCGGTGAGCCGGAGCTGGATCGGCACGTCGATCTCCGTGGCGGGCGCGCTCTCGACATGAACGGCCGGGGAGGACGCGTCCTCCCTCGTCGCGTTGCCGCCGCTCCCTTTGCATCCGCCGAGCATCGAGATCGAGGTCGCGGCGATGGCCGCCGCCCAAATGAATCGCATAGGCGCTAAGATGCCCTTCGCAACTCCTGGTTGCGAACATTTTTTTTGCCTACAGTAACCGCATGTTGCGTGGCCGATCGGCGCCCTGGTCGCGCGCGGAACCGCCCCTTCGTAGGGAGCATCGATCCGCAGGCGGAGATCATGAAGTTCACGAGCTACCAAAAGACCGTCATCGCCATCCTGGCGTTCTTGCAGTTCACCGTCGTCCTCGACTTCATGATCCTCTCGCCGCTCGGCGCGCTCCTCATGGACGAGCTCGAGATCACGCCGTCGCAGTTCGGCCTCGTCGTGTCCGTGTACGCATTCAGTGCCGGCGCCGCCGGACTCTTGGCCGCCGGCTTCGCCGACAAGTTCGATCGCAAGAAGCTCCTCCTGTTTTTCTATTCGGGCTTCGTGATCGGCACGTTCTTGTGCGGCATCGCGCCCGGGTACCGATCGCTGCTCGCGGCGCGTATCGTGACCGGCCTTTTCGGCGGCGTGATCGGCTCGATCAGCTTCGCCATCATCGCTGACCTCTTTCCCTTGGAGGTGCGCGGGCGGGTCATGGGCTTCGTCATGAGCGCATTCGCGGCGAGTCAGGTCCTAGGCATTCCCATCGGCCTTTACCTGTCGAACGGCCTCGGCTGGCACGCGCCGTTCTTGATGATCGCCGGCTTCAGCGCCGCCGTCGGCGTCGTCATCGCGTGGCGTTTGCAGCCCATCGATGGCCACTTGAAAGCGCCGTCGAATCGCAATGCATTGCGGCATCTCCTCGCGACGCTCGCGAAGCCGCGCTACCAGTTGGGCTTCTCGTCGACCATGCTCCTCGCTGTGGGCGGCTTCATGTTGATGCCGTTTGGCAGCGCGTTCACCGTGCACAACCTCGGCATTCCGCTCGAGAAGCTGCCGATGATCTACATGGTCACCGGAGTCGCCGCGATGTTCACTGGCCCGATTGTCGGAAGGGTCAGCGATTCGGTTGGAAAGTACGCGACGTTTCTCGGCGGCTCGATCCTCGGCGTTGCGCTCATCCTCTACTACACACAGCTCGGCGCCACGCCACTCGCCGTGGTCATCGGCGTGAACGTGGTCCTCTTCGTCGGGATCAACGCGCGCATGGTCTCGTCGCAAGCGCTGACCTCCGCGGTCCCGCAGCCGCAGGATCGCGGCGCGTACATGGCGATCTCGTCGTCGCTTCAGCAGGTGTCAGGAGGGGTCGCCGCCTTCGTCGCAGGGCTCATCGTCACGCAGCACGGGGACGGACCGCTCATGAATTACCCGGTCCTCGGCTACGTCGTCAGCGGCGCGTCGGTGATCACGGTGGTCCTCATGTACCGGATCCACGTGATGGTGCGGGGCGGCGCGAAGGCGCTTCCCGACACGCCGAGCCCCGACACGCCGAGCCCCGAGCGCACGGCTTGAACGAGGCCTCCGCGGAACGCCCCGATCGGCGACCCGAAGCCGGACGCTGAAGCCGATACTTCTCGCCGCGCGCTCGTGCTCGCCGCGCACGTGACGGCTCCTCCCCGGCTCCGGGTGGTCGGTCGCTCTGCGTACGGTGCACGTGCGGCGGCCACGATCCACGCCCAACGGGCGCGACGCCTCAAGGACGACACCTCTCCTCCTCTACTACGTTCCGCCGTCTGCGGAGCTGCCCTGCCGCAGCGTTCGCGCCTACATTCCTCGTGACGTGAAGCTCGCGAGTGATCGCCGAAACCTGAGTCCATGCACGCCTGCCCGACGGCGCACTGCGCGCCGAGGAGCTCGCATCCGAATTCTTTCAGCTCCCCACCTGGGGTTCCGCGAGGCCATCTCCCGTATCACCGCCGGCGCGACCCCAGCATCGCGCGCACGTTGGCTTCGCTCGCGATCGGCTCGACGCGGCGCACCGGGAGAGGGAGCCACGTGCCCGTCGCCGCGACTCCGAAGAAAATCCAGCGGCCGGAGGTCGCTTCACGCTCGTGGCCCGATGCGTCCAGCGTAAAGGATTGCTCCATCACGATTCGGCCCGAGGAGTCGCGCAGGACCGGCAGAGGCTCGATGTGACGAACACGACCCAAGCCGGCCGGCGGCGCCCCCCGAAGAACGCGGACGTCGCGAAGCTCGTACTCCGTAGTGTGCTCGGCCAGAGCGTCGGTCGGAATCGCCCGCGCGATGTCCGCCGTAAAAATCAGCGGGGAATCCGGGACGACCTGCTCGAGCGCCCGGTACGAGACCTGGGTAGCCCCGACGACGGACGCGGCAAGGAAAACGCTCACTGCGAGAAGCCACGAAGTTGCGCGTCGTTTGCGCGGGCGGAGGCTCATCCTCGGAGGGTACACGCCAGCCACACCAACGGCTCACTTCAGCGGCGCGGCAACGACGCACTGGTGCGTCGCGGGTGGTCGGCGCCGACACCCCATCCTCTGCGTCGCCGAAATCCGATCAGAACGACCAGGTGTGCGCGACGACGCCGGGCGCGGCGGTGATCCACGCTTCGCGCTCCTCGCGCCGCCCGATCGCGATGCCGTCGAGGTTGAGCGGATCGACGAAGAGGTACCGCTCCGGCGGGGCGCTGTGCGGGTGCGGAAACGCGAAGCCGAGCGCACGAAAAATTCCGGCGCGCGTCTGCTCCGGCGTGCCGAGGAACGCCTCGAAGCGCGTGAGTCGCACGCCCTGCCCTTCCATGTTCATCAGGAGTGCGCCGAGGCTGGTGATCGCCGGCTCGTCCTCCTCGTCGACTTCTTGGCCCATCGTGAAGCTCGTCACGCTCGCCACCTTCACACCGGCGCTGGGCTCGTCCACCGAGAGGCGCACGAGCGTGCCTTCGAGGTCCAGGTAGACCGCCGACCATCGGGATACGAAGTGGCGGATGCCCTTCCGGACCAGGTACGTCGGGTTCACGCCGTGGCCGTCGTCGACGTAGCCCTCGATGTAGATGTCGCGGAGATCGACCGTGCGCATCATCCCCAGGATCGCCGTGAGCTCGGCGGACTCAGCCGGCTCAGCGGGGAGTGAAGCGTCGGGTGTCGGGCGATCGACCATCCTCAAGTAAGTAACGCGCCGCCCTTCACTCGCCAATACGAAGACCCACTCCGACTCGCGCGCCGCCGGACGTGGCATCGACGCGCGCCAGATCCTCGGCGGACGCGTTTTCGACTCGAAGGCCGTGCAGGACGCTGGCGCAGTCCACGCGATCGAGCCGAGGTCCTTCTTTCCGTTGGTGTCGACCTCGACCCAGAACTGCGCGCCCGCTGGGAGTCGCTCGAGTAGGAGCCCACCGCGAGCGTGCCTACCATGGGCGGAGCGCGACGAGCGGCCTCTGCGCGGAAGCTCCTCACGGATCGTCCAGACGATCGCCGAAAGGCCGCACCTTCGCGAACGATGCGGCGCGGGCGTCTAGAGTCCCGCGCGATGACCTGCCCTTCGCGGCCCGCCGAGAAATCGCGGGATCTTCGGCGACCGATGCCCGAGCTTGGCGTCCGCGCTCAAGCTCCAGCAGCCCGTCGGCATCTCGGCCACCGCATGGTGACGGCTGCGTCGGCCGGATCCCCTCAGGCGCAGAGCTCGACCGAGTGGGAGGAGCCGGCGCGGAGACTGCGCTGGCGATCCACGCAGGTCCAGCGACATCCCTGCTCGCTCTTGCCGGCGTGGCTCTTCACCCACGCGCGGAGTGCTGCCCAGCTCTCATCGCTGGGCACTCGGATCGAGGCCGCGAACTGCTCCACCACCCCACCGGGATCGAAGCGATTCAGGCGCATTTCATCCGGGCCGAGCTGCGACAGCCGCGCGAGCTCGAGTTTGACCCTCTCGATCCGAGCGTCGAAGATCACCACGTTCAGGGCAAGTCGGGGGCGCTCGTGTATCGGCTTGGCCCGCAGCCTGCCCACCAGCTCCTCGACCGCGCCCAGGTGCTGCGGGCTCCGGAACGGTCGGAACCCGCTTGGCGCCAGATCGGCCGACAGCAGCAAGTCGTCCACGCTCGGAAGAACCTGTGCGGCAAAGGCCGGATCGGACACCAACCGGAGCCCGTTGGTCGCCAGCTTCACGCGGGCCACCGGGTAGCGGCGAACACGGTCCAGCGCCTCCAAGAAGCTGGGGTGTTCGAGCGGCTCCCCTCCACTCAGGATGATCTGGGTCTGCTTCGGATCGAAGCGATCCGCAAAGAGGCCCTGAAGCGAAGTCTCCAACACCTCGAGGGGCATGGAGCGGACCGAGGCGCGATAGAGCGCGGAGTCCGGACAGTGCTCGCAGGATTGAGAGCATCCCGCAGTGAGTCGGATACGCAGAGTCGAGGTGACGTGGACGGAGGGTGCGGGCGGGGTCCCATACGCCATCGCTAGCAGGGCTCGTCGTTCGGCTCGGAGTACGTCTCGTCCATCGCCTCGTTGAACGTGTCCATCTGCGTGGCCACGGTCTCCGGCGTGTTCTCGGGCGGCGCGGTGTGCTCGCCGCCGACGTAGTCTTGATAGGAGGTGAGCCAGTTCACGTCGCGTGTGGCGTAGTAGTTGGCGAGACTGGATTGCATCTCCACGCTGAGCACCAACGAAGAAGGAATGGAGAGTGCGTTCAGGGAATCTTCGCCGAGGGCGAGCTGGCCGAGGGAGTAGTTCACCAGGCTCAGCACCCAGGCGGCCTCCATCGCATTGTCCCAGTCGCCAGCCTGTTGGAATCGGTTCTGGGCCAGGGCCAGCTCTTGGGCCGCCGCCGAGAGTCGTGAGGCGGCGTCGTCGAGGCGATCATCGACGAACCGCTCCCCAGCAGACGCGGGGGCGGCAGCGAGAAGCGAGAGCGACAGGCAGGCAGAAAGGAGGCCTTTTCGGATCATTTGGTTCCCGGTCGGTGGGGGGTTGTGGAGCGAGATCTCCTGTCGGACGGCTTTAGAGCCGCGCGAAGGCGGAGGCCACCCGTTGGGCGTCGGCCTCGCTGTCGGGCGTCGCCGTCGGCTTCAGGACGGTCAAGGTCGTCGCCTTGTTCACGTAGTCGTCGCGCGTCTTGATCGCATGAAACGTCCGCGCGTTCGCGTCGCGCCACGTGTTCGCGGCGGCTTCGTCGGAGTACTCGCATAAGCTCAGAGCCACGTCGTGGGCAGTCTTCGCGCCTACGCAGTAGCGCGCGCCGATCGGCGCCGCCACGTGTTGCTTCGCCTCGGCGACCGAGACGCCGGCGCTTCCGAGCGCGACGAGCACGTCCTCGATCCTGGGGGTCGCGGCGGAGCGCGAAGTCTTCTCCAAGTCCATTCGCTGCGCGGTCGTCATCGACCGCTTCGAGAACACATCGGGAGCGGGCCGCGTGAACGCCGGCGTCGTCCGGGCGGCGTGGCGTGCCGACGCGGGCCCCGCCTCGGCGGGCGCTTGCGAGCAGGCGGCGATGAGCAGGAGCGGCGCGAGAAGCAGCGAACGGGCCGGGATGTGGCTCATGGTTGCCGGGTTTACGCGCGAGTGCGCGAAGCGGTTGCTTCGCGATGCGACGATCCTCCTGATCGGATCTACCGCAGTGACGGGCGCGTAGAACCGAAGTGGCTGTCCGACTTCTCGAAGGTTCGTTTGGGCTCCTTGAAGGATGCGAGAAGGCATCTCAGCAGCCCGGAACGTGCATTGGAACGAAGCGACTGTTCGGTAGCCCGGAGGCAGGCCGCGTATCCGCCCACGTGCGACGCACATCATGCGCGACCCCTAGATGCGCGGACGGCCAACAGGAGCGCCTCACCGGTGAGGCGCTCCTGCTTGCCGCGGACGTGCTGGTCGACGAAAAACGGCGCTTTACCGCACACGTCCTCTCGGCCGGCTAATTGCTCTGCCTAGAGCTGCAGTAATGATTCGCCTGAAGCCGATACCAGTGGCCGCCGTGGTTCCTTCCGCATCGGCCCCACCGGCCCCGGTCTCCCGCACGGAGGTCGTCGAGAGTCGTTCGAGAAAAAAGGCGGTGGGGAAGTTGCCCACCACCCAAGGCAGCAGTCGCACTTCCAATCGTAGGGAGACCCTGACCAACACCTCGCTCACGTCGGCAGCATGCGCGTTAGCCAACCCCATAGGAAGCCCGAGCGATCCTCAGCTCGCCCGAATCCTGCTCGTGGACGATGACGAAGACAGTGCGGAGGCCATTGCTCTTTGCCTCGTCGGATACGACGTTACGGTCATCACCGATCCATTGGAGGCGCTCCGCCTCATCGTGGAGGGAGAATCGTTCCAAGTGATTATTTCCGACATCATGATGCCCGGGATGAGCGGGGATGTACTGTATGCGAAGCTGCTGGTTGCGGCTCCTGAACAGGCCGAGCGAATGATCTTCGTCACCGGTGGCGGCACCACCGCACAAACGCGTGCCTTCATCCCGACCATGTCAGGTCGGATCATCGGAAAGCCGATTGACCTTACTGCGTTGATAAAGCGCGTGGAGGAACGTCTTGCTTTACCAATTTCTACAAGCTAATCGAACTGAGATTCTCACTCGGGTAAAACAAAGGGTAGCGTCGAGAAGCGAGACCGAACACACCGCGTTGGAGCTGGAAACGGGCCTCCCCATCTTTTTGGACCAACTGCGGGATGCTTTGCTGCTCAAAGAGCGGACGGGCACGGAAAATCAAGACCCAATTGTCCGAGCGGCCACGCGCCATGGCAGGGACCTCTGGCGCGAAGGCTTCACCGTGCGGCAGGTTGTCCAGGACTATGGCGACATCTGCCAGGTGGTGACGACGCTGGCGGTCGAACGCAATGCGCCGGTCACGACGGACGAGTTTCGGACCCTCAACCTGTGCCTCGACGATGCAATTGCCGAGGCCGTCACTGCCTACGCTCGCCAGAGCGAGGGATCCATCCGTGACGAGGGAACCGAGCGTCTTGGTGTCCTCGTTCACGAAATGCGCAACCTTCTCAATACAGCCATTCTCTCCTTCGAAAGCATCAAGATGGGTATTGTCGCTGTCAACGGCAGCACCGGCCTCATGCACGTCCGAAGTCTCTTGGGCCTTCGCAATCTCATCGACCGTTCGTTTGCCGATGTACGTATCGATTCCGGCATCCAGAATCCGGAGCGAGTGGCCGTCGCCGAAGTCATCGAAGAGGTCGAGATCACCGGATCCGTTCAGGCACAAGCGAAGGGGATTCACCTCACTGTCAAGCTTGGTGAACCCACCGTAATCGTCGAAGCGGACCGGCAGATTCTGACAGCAGCGGTTGCAAATTTGGTTCAGAACGCCCTCAAGTTCACCCAGAAAAAAGGCCGTGTTTGGTTGACGACGAGCACTACCTCTGACCGCGTTCTCATCGAGGTAGAGGACGAGTGTGGTGGACTTCCGCCTGGAAAAATTGCGGAATTGTTTCAACCGTACTCGCAACGCGGCGGCGACCGGTCGGGACTTGGCCTAGGTCTTTCCATCTGCCTCAAGGCTGCAAAAGCGATGAACGGTGAGCTGCGGGTACGCGACATCCCTGGCAAGGGATGCGTGTTCACCATCGACCTACCTAAGCAACCACCACCGCCTACTCCGATTGGCAGTCGCCAACAAAAGCATGTCCTTCCCACTTCGGCATCCTCAGCCCCAACCCTGAGGAAGAAGAAGCCCAAGACGCGATCCAGTCCCGGCTAGTGGGCTCAACCTCATGTTTGCGCTCCTGCGGTAGAGGAAGGGGGGCGACCCTGAGGACGAGCAAGAATCAGGCGTGTCGCGCCACGGCAACCTTCGCGGACACGAGGCGACGCACCACTGCCACGAGTGCCTCCGTCGAAGTCGGCTTCACGATGTAACCGCTAAACGGACTCGTGCCGTCCGCAGATCTCGGATCCGACAGGCCGGTCATCGCTACGATGGAGAGGCTTCTCGTGCGAGGATCCTTTTTCAGGCGTGCAGCCAACTCGTACCCGTCGATTCCCGGAAGCTTCACGTCCGTGATCACCACATGCGGGATTGAACGGTCGAGCGAGTCCAAAGCATCCTCCGCGCTCTCGAAGGTCGATACTAGGAAGCCCGCGCTGAATCGCAGCAATTCTCCGACCAATTCGCGCGAGTCGTCGTCATCATCGACGAGCATCACCCGAACCTGAAGAGCGGCAGTCGCAGAACGTGGCCTTTTCAGCGTCATTTCGTTCGCCCCCCCTGGGCGAGGCGACGACCCTATCACCCGAGCAGGCAAGGACAAGAGGCACCGGGAGAAGATGCGCAAGTACACCGTCGTCGTCGATCGCGTCGCCAATGGCGCCGGCACCACCACGACAACGTCATGCGCGACGGAGGTCACGGGTGATCGCGATGCGCCGAGCCGCGCCTAGCCGCTCGAGCGTCGGCGGGACGCGCAGGGATGACGACGCGCACCGCCGCCAGCGCTCGTGTTTGAGCTGGCCGGTGATGAGGGTGGCGCGGAGGCCGTAGCGGTCTTCGAGGAGATCGCGTCGTGCGCGCTCGGTCAGCGGCGCCATCGCAAAGTCGTCGAGGACGTCGATGCGGTTCGCAGGACCGGCCACGCGGGTCCTTGTTTCCCGCCCTCGCGCAGGTGCCGGCGTTAGTGCTTGTGTTGCGCCGCTTGCGGCTTGACGAGCGAGCCGTCCGACCAGCGGCGCACGGGGATGAAGAGCACGGTCGATTCGATCTCTGTGCCTTCCTGCCCGAGGATGGGCGAGCCGTCCAGGCCGGCGCCCCACGCCGCGGCTTGGCCGTGCGGAATGAAGAACATCACGTGCGGGTACCAGGGGCCGCCGGCCTCGTCGTTGAGGTAGCCGTCCTTCGACAGCATGAATGAGAACGCGCCCGGCTCCGGACTCCTGAAGCTGTGGTCGGCGACGGCGGCTCGCGTTCGGGCAATCATGTCCTCCTTGCTGACGCCGGCCAGCACCCACTCGGTGCGCTTCAGGTATTGCGGCAGCTCCGTGCGCGTGGCCTCCGCGTTGAAGCAGTTCGGTGCGCGCGAGCGCGGATTCCAGAATTCCGCGTCGTTGAAGCCGCCGGCCCACGCGCGCTGGACGAAGCACACGAAACCGTTCTTGCCCTTCACCGTGGTCTCGTAGCCGCGGCTGCCAAGCACGAGGACTTCGGCGTCCGCCGAAATCGACGGTGGGGCCGCGGTGCGCGCGAGCGCGACCTCGTCGGCCGCGCTCTTTGCCATGTACTGCGCGACCGGCGCCATCGTCGGATAGCTGGGCTTCGGCGCCGGCGGGGTCGCGCCCGCCGCGGCCTGCGGGGTGGCGGCGGTGAGCGCGGCCTGCGGGCTCGCGGGGCCGACCGCGGGCTGCGCGCACCCGACGCCAATCGCAAAGAACGGCGAGGCCCAGACAACGTTGGCCCAGCCCGCGTTCTTCTTCTGCATCGAATGGGTCATGTCTTCCGTCCTTCCGCATCGACTGTCGCGGCGTGCCGAACGAGCTTGTCCAAGGCACCAGACCATCCCCAGGTGTGACTCCTCTCCGAGACCTCGCTCCGGAGGTCAACGTGCTTCAGGGTGACCTCGGTGCCGTCGGCGATCGGCGTGAGATCGACCTCGATGCGCGAGGTGCGACCTTCCTCTCCGGGCTCGCCTCCGAGGGTGTAGCGATAGCTCATGACGATGCGGCGCGGAGGCACGACCTCGAGGAATTCGCCGCACGCTTCGTGCTCGCCGCCGTCGAGCGTGCGGAAGTGGACGCGGTAGGCGCCGCCGACGCGGGCGTCGACCTCGGCCCGGACAACCGGCAAGTCCTGCGGCCCCCACCACGACGCGACGCCCTCGGCCGTCGTCATCAAGTCGAAGACAATCGTCGGACGCGCGGCGATCCGGCGGACGAGGGTGACACCACTCATCGCCGGGCCTCCCCGGACTCGGCATCGCGAGCCTCCGCTTCCTTGTGCTCGGCCTGGGCCGCGAGGCGGTCGAGGGCCGAGGACCAGAACCGCTCGTACCGACGAAGCCACTCGGTGGCCCTGCGCAGCGGCGCCGGGGACAGACGCACTGCGACGGTGCGCCCCTGCTTCGAGCGCGTGACCAAGCCGGCGTCGCCGAGGACGTCGAGGTGTTTCATCACCGCAGGCAGCGTGATCGCAAAAGGCTCGGCGAGAACGCTGATCGACAGACTCTCCGCCTTCGCGAGGCGCGCGAGGATCGCCCGACGCGTCGGGTCGGAGAGCGTGGCGAAGACGCGGTCGAGGTCGCGCGGGCGATAGTTCACCATTCGGTATACTATTGAGGATCCCTCCTTGGTTGTCAATCGCAGGCCTCACGAGCAGGCCGACGGAGGGCCGCCGCGTTCGCGCGGTCCGCGTCGTGGCTTTCTTCGTCGTTGAACACGAGTCTCGGTTTTGTCCGATCGCAATCCGGCGACGCGCGTACATTCCTCGTGACGTGAAGCTCGCCATTCTGCTCTGTTTGCTGCCGCTCGTGAGTTGCGGCGCGCCGGAGGTAGGTCGCGACCCGATCACCGTCGCGAGGCCGTCGCCCGCGACGCCTGCGCGCACGGCGCCCGCGGACCGCCGCGCGCAGCTCGAGGCCCGATGCCTGGCCACGCCGTGGTCGGCACCGGCGGCCAAGGACGGACCGAGGCCGCTCTCGGACGCGACCGCAGAGCGGCTAGAAATTCTCGAACGAGAGTGCCGAGACATCCATCCGGAGCTGGGGCCGGGACGGTTCGGGGGAGCTCCTCCTTATCCTGTGGACGAGTGTCATTACGGAATCGCGCGCATCTACTTCGACGTTGGACACTACCCGGAAGCCGCGCGTTGGTTCGGCCGCGTCGCGTTTGGCGAGGCGCGTCCAGACTCCGACGTCGGGCCCTTCGCGGCGCAGCTCTACGTCGAGAGCCTTCGACGGATCTGGTCCGGCGCGACGCCGCCGCGCCCCGAATGCGAGCGCTTGATCTACGAGGACGCGCATCGCCTCTACGAGCGGCATTGCTCAGGCGCGGACGTCAACGCGTGCGCCATTCTTCGGAGCGCCGGCTCGAATGCGCAGCCCTGCAGCGCGGGCCTCTGCGGGCCGTGACGACCCGCGGATGAACCACTCATTGAGGCCGCCCCGGCTTGATGTTCACGGAGCGTTCTGCGGGGTCGCCGCCAAAGATCACTCGCCGTAGCAGATGTGGCGTGCGAGCAGCTCACTCACCAATCGCCGGTGGAGGGCGGCTCGGATTGCCAACCCGACTCGGTCTCGTCCCACACCGTGCCGTCGATGGCGTCGACGTAGATCCAGCCGACGAGGATGGATGCATACTTTCCGATGTTGGAGTGGTCGGCGACCCGCAGGAGGTAGCCGCACTCTTTCGCAGCGCGGTCGCAGGCGGTCGGGCAGCCGATGATGTCGATGACGATGGCGTGGTCAGGCTCGGTCGCCGCGAGGGTGCGGAAGTGTTTGCTCTGCATGCCGAGTTGCCTGGCGCGCAGCGAGCTCACCTTGAACGGCGGAATGAGCTTGCCTGTGGCCGTCGAATCCAACGCCGGGTACTCGTTGTCGGTGCACCACGACGACTCGTCACGGGCTAGCCTGGCGAGGTTCTGCTGGGTCACGGCGTCGGTCTCCGTGACGATGAGGCCGCTCGCGTCGACGACGAGCGTGGACGGGTAGTCGGTGCTCTTGCCCTTGGTGGTGCTCGTCTTGGTGAACCTCATCACGGTCGGGCCCGACGCTCCCGCGTCGAGGGTCAGCGCGGTCACGTCGCGCACGGATTGGGTGTAGCTGGGGTCGCTCGCGAAGGCCGCCTTCTTCGAATTTGCGCACGCTCGATTGGTCAGCGTGCGTCCGTAGAAGGAGACGCGAGGTGCGTACAGTCCCAGGAGCGCGGTCGCGTCGTGCTTCACGTGCGCTTGGTTCCATGCGTCGACCACGTCGTGCGCGGAAGGCCTCGCCGGCGCAAATCCCGAATCGGCGGCGGCGGTCGCGCGCGGGACCGGCGCGCTGGCGTCCGCCACGACGTCGACCGGCCCGGGCTTCGGTCGGCAGCCACCGAGGAGAAAGAGCGCAAGGAGCACGGTGATGGACTGTCTGACCTGCACGAGCACGGACGATAGCGCACGCGCCTCGGAGCCGACGAGAACATCACGCTCGGGCCCATCGGCGACGCGCTGGCTCGCGCGAAGGTGGGACCGTAGCTCGCGTCGAGATCTCCGGCGACCTCTCGAGCAGTGTGCGGCGTGAGCTCTGGCGCGCTCAGCACGCACACCGTCAGAGGTGCAAGGTCTCGACGCTGGAGAGGACATAGTTCGCGCCGGTGCCGACCGGACCGGCGATCGTGGTGCCCGCCGGATAGTGACCGGCCGCGTCGGCCCCTTGGGCGTTCGCGTTCCAGGTGTTGCCCACCGCGTCGATCGTCGGCGCGCTCGGAAGACTGAGGTACAGCCCCGTTCCCGTCGCCGACGTGAGCGTGTTCCCGCCGGCGCTGGCGGTCGTGCCGAGGTCGAGGGGCAACACGGCCGACACGCTGCTCGCAAAGAACGCGTAGGTCGTATTCGCTGCAAATACGTTATTTCGCAATTTCACCGACGGCGTCGACCACACCTGCATGCCAATGCCGTTGGCGCTGAACGTTGTCGCGCCGATATCGAACGATCCGGTCCCTTCCCAATAGATCGCCGCGCTCGAATTGGACGCGAACGTCGCGCCCGCGATCTTGAAGGTCGCGACGGAAAACGATTGACCACTTCCCGGCTCGCTCGTGATCGCGCGGACGTCGTTCGTGAATTTCGCCGCGTTTTGGACGGTGACCGTCACGTTCGATGTGACGCCGGAGGCACGAACGCAGAGGCCCGAGCCTGGAGAGTTCTTTACCTCGGACCCATCGATGGTCACGTTCGCGTTCGCGCCGATGACGATGGCTCCGCACGCCCCAGGAGTGCCGTTGCAGCCGACGGCATCGAGGGTCGTTCCATTGCGGAGGGTCAGCTTCAAGGGGGTGGCCGCGTTGTTTCCGCCGGCGACGATCCCGGTCGCGAGGACGTTCTTGAGAGTCACCCCGTCGAGGGTCACGTTCGAGGTTCCGGTCGCCGTGACGACGCCGCCCCCGAACGCCACCGAGCCCGTCCCTTTCGCGTCGATCGTCCCGCCCGTCATCACGAGCGTGGCGGCTTCCGAAATGGTGAGCGTGCCATACGGCAGGTTCCCCGAGAAGGAGGTTTGGCTCACCGTCGCATGAACGTTGCCGCCAACGGCCAGCGTGGAGGCGGCGCTGCTCGTCGACGTGAACAGGACGCCCGTGAGGGTGAGCGTCGGCGTCGCGATCGCCGTATTTTTCGCGGTGAGCGTCGCGCCACTTGCGAAGACGACGCCCGCGATTCCCGTCGACGCGCCGTTCGCCGTGAATCCGATTGCCGACAAAACGGCGAGCCCGGCGTTTCTTGCAGCGAGGGTCGTGCCGTCGGGAATGGCGAGGACTTTGTTTCCCTCCGCCGCCGCGAGGTACGTGCCGTCTGCGAGCCATACCGTGCTTCCCGCGGGGACGACGGTAAACGCGCGCCCTATCGTCTTGAAGGGCGACGCGCTCGTTCCGCCATTCGTGTCGAGGCCCGCGGCGGGATCGACGTACACGTCCTTCGCGGACGCCGCGTCGCCGCCGCCCGCGGAGTCGTCGGGCGTCGCGGCGTCGAGGCTCCCCGTGTCGGTGGCGGCATCCCGCGGCAGGTCCCCGTCGGGCGCGCAGGACGTGCAAGCGGCGTCGAACCCGCCGCCGTCGAAGGCCTGCGGGCCAGGTGGACTGTCCGAGGAGGTGACGCACGCGACCCAAGAAGTTCCCATCGTCGCGAGGGCGAGCAGCGTGAGCGCGGACGGACGAAACAGCATGGGCTCAAGGTAGCGCGCCGTTCGCCGCGAACGATGCCCCACGGTGCTTACGCGCGCTTACGGCTTAGGCGACGTCGTCGTAGTCGTCGTGCACTGCGAGCGCGCGACGAGGTCGAGTAGCCCTGCGCCAGCAGCGTGTGCGGCCCGACAATTGCGTATCGGAGGCAATGCACCGCCAACACTCTGGTCGTTCTCGACGCCGCTCTCACGAGGATCACGGTCTGCGACGCATGCCAATGAAGCTTCGTAACCTCAGTATCCTTTTCGCCTCGTTCGGGGCCGCGTGTGGAGGCGGTGCCTCGGCCACGCCGGCGGACCAAGCCGATGCCGGCGGCGCCGACGGCGGCACCACGACTCCGCCGGCGGACGCCGCCGCGCCGGCGCACGACGCCAACGTCGAGGCCGCGGGCCCGCGATCCGCGTTCGACATTCCAATCTCTCCGATGACCAACGGACCGAACGGCACCTTCAGCACCGTCCAGATCTCCGTCGGCGATAGCCCCCCGTTCACGGCATTCTTCGACACGGGCTCGGTGGGGCTACGTGTGATTACGGGGACCGTCCCCGATAGCGCATGGACCGTCACCGCCACCGCTGCCGCCTCCGAGACGTACGGCAGCGGGGTCACGGTTGGGGGCTCGATCGCCAATGCGTTCGTGACGATCGGCGGCGTCAAGACGACGAAAATGATCGCCGTCGAAGACGTCACCAGCGCGACCTGCACGGCGAGCGCGCCGAACTGCGAAGCGGCTGGGAAGACCATCGACATGTTTCGCTTCCGCGGCCAATTCAACGCGATTCTCGGTGTAGGAATGCGTGCGTCCAAGAACCTCGCGAGCCCACTCGCGGCGCTCGGAACGCATGCACAATACATCCTTGCATTCGGTGCGTTCGGCGACGGCGCGGGCGTTCTGCACGTCGACCCCAGCGCCGCCGAGATCGCCCGCTTCAACGCGAATCTCGTGCATCTGACGACGAACGGGCAAACCTCGGCGTCCGGCGTTCCTGGTTGGTTGGACACGCAGGTTCCCTTTTGCCTGAACGCGTTCTGCGCGACCGGCATCATCGATACGGGCGGCAACGCCGCGAAGGTCGCGGTCTCGACGCCGGCGGACTACGCCGCGCTCGGCATACCTGACGGAAGCACCTCTTTTCCCGCAGGCACGGTCGTCACCGGAAAGCTCGCAACGAACGCGTCGTGGACGTTCACGGTCGGCACGCCCGCGGTCGTCGGCAAGGACGCGTTCGTCCTCGGCGCCGGCACGGCAATCGGCAACAACTTGGGCCCCATCCCCTTCTACCAAAGGGACGTCTTCTTCGACTTCACGGCGGGGACGATCGGCTTCGCCCCGAAGCAGTGAGTGCCACTCCATCGGAAAGAGGTCGCAGCCTGCCCTCCCCCGATCCATCTCGGACCGAAACGGTCCGAGCATCGGACTCCAGAGGTCCGACAGCGCGAGAGGGCCTCGGAACGGGGCGCCCTCTGCGCAGCGCTTCGTACCTGGTGCTCATGTCTCGGCTGACGCTTGCCGCCTGCGGCTCCTCCTCGAGCAAAAGCGGGCTGGCCTCACTCTTGCTCTAATTTTGCGAATGCCTCATCGCCACGAGTTCGGCCCCTTCTCGTTCGACGCTCCTGGCGCGTGGCCGCGGCGCGAGATCCTCGTCTTCGTCGATCCGGCGAGGGGCGCGTCGCCCGTGCCCAGCGTCGTCGTCACCCGTGATCAGCGCGAGCCCAGCGAGCCGTTGTCGGCGTACGCGTGGCGCCGTCTCGTCGAGATCTCGCGAAACGCTCCCGAGCGTCGACTCGTCGAAGGCCAGCCGACGAGGCTCGGCGGCCAAAGCGCCTTCCGGGCTTCAATGCAATGGGACAGCGAGAACGGAGTCGTGCGCGAGATGCTCGCGTGGGTGGACGACGGGGAGCAGGGCGTGCTCGTCGCCACGTGCACCATGCTCGCCGGTGACGCGTCCGAGCCCTTCGAGCACATGCTCTCGAGCTTGAGCGTCGGCATGGCGGCGACGCTGTCGTCCACGACGCCCGGCGGCCCGCGGTCGGTCACGCCGCCGCCGTTGGCCATGCTCCCCACCGTCCCGATACCCGGCCCTCGGCGGGTGCGTCCGTGAGCGAAGCGAAGAAAGAGATCGCGCTCGAGCGCGTCGATGAAAACACGCCCGCCTACGACCAGGCTCCGCGCATCCACGGCTGCGTTACCTGCGCCAGCATTCAGCGGACCGACAAGAAGAAAAAGGGGCCGGACCTCCAAGTCGATCAGAACAAGGCATACGCGGAGGGCAAGGCGGACGCGAGGCAGTACCTGCTGTCCCATCCCGACGCGGCCAGCGTCGACTGGTCCGTTCACTGGCAGGACGCGAACGGAACGCCTTGGACGACCTCGTCCACGGACACGCGAATGAGCGTGCTGGTAAGGTACGACTGATGATCCGGCGCGCTCGTCGTCGTATCTCCCCTCGTATCTTGCTAACCTGACGCATGCGTCACCGTTTGCTCTCTGTGGTCTTCGCCTCTCTGTCGCTGGCCTCCGGGGCGGTCGCGTGCGGGGGCTCGGACGGCTCCCCCTCCGCGCCTGCAGTCGACGCGTCGACGAGCGACGCCACGAGCGATGCGCCGAGCGCGGTCGACGGGCCCACGCCATCGGACGGCGGCCTCGCGGATGTCTCGGACGCAACGGATGCCGACGCGCGCTCGCCGCAGCGCGGGTGCCCGCCTTCCTCGACGGGTTGTTACACCATCTACGCGCACACCGATCACTCGCTCTACTACGTCGATCTGACGACGACGTCGCTGGTGCCGGTGGGCCCGTTTCAGGCGCCGCCGACGACGGAAGCGGGCGTTGGCGAGGATAGTCTTCTGGACCTCGCGGTGACGCCGGACGACGTCGTTTGGGTCGTCTCGCAGAGCGCGCTTTACCGCGCCGACGCGATGACGGGGCACGTCACGAAGGTCGGTGACATCGCGCCGTGCGGTGCGGGGAACGTCGCGCTTACGGCCACCACGAGCGGCAAGCTCTACCTCGGGGACGAAAAGGGAGCGATCTGCAGCCTCGACCCGGCGACGACGCCTCCTAAGGTGACGCTGATCGGCTCACTGAACGGCGGACTCGCGCTTGTGGGCGACCTCGCTACGATTGGCGACGGCACCACGTTTGGCAGCGCGTACTCGGTCGCGTCACCGGCGACGCTCACGAACAACTTGCTCGTGCGGATCGATCTCTCGAACGTGAACGCCACCGCGTCCGATGGCGGGATCGGATATGGGAGGCTCTTCGGCGTCGCATTCGGCGCTGGCAAGGTCTTCGCGTTCACGCACGACGGCACGGGCGGCGTGATCGCGATCGACCCCTCGACGGGCACTGGCACGCTCTACAACCAGTTCACCGACCCGACCACGAACCAAAGGGCGCTATTTCAAGGCGCTGGCGTGAATCCGCTCGTCTCGCCGAAACCGTGATGCAGCGTCAGCCCGTGCAACGCGGTCAGGTCGAGCACTTCTGGACGCAGGCGCTCCGATTCGTGAGAGCGCCTCTTTGGAATGCCGTGCGGGCGTAGACCGTTCTCGGTTTCTCGCTCACACTCCTCCGCCACGAGGCTGCCGATGCGCATCTTCCCCGCTCACTTCTGCGCGCTCCTCCTTCCCGTTTTCGCGGCATGCGCGGGCGAGCCGACGCCGGCGCCTGCGCGCCCGGCCCCCGTCGCCACCGCGCCGCCCGCTCCTGCGCTCGGGCCGGTGGCGACCGCCGCGTCGGCTGTCGTCAAGCCGCCCGTCACGCGGCGCGACCTCGTGCGCGAGGTGATGCACGGCGTCGAGATCATCGATCCGTACCGCTGGCTCGAAGATCAGGACAGCCGCGAGACGCGCGCGTGGATCGACGCGCAGAACGCGTACACCCACCGCCTGCTCGACGGCATCGACGGTCGTGATGCGATCAAAGCGCGCCTCTCGGCGCTGCGTCGCTACGACGATCGCGGTACCCCGTTCGAGCGCGGGGGACGTCTCTTCGTGATGGACCACCGCGCCGACGACGATCTCTGGACGCTGCACGTCAAGCAAGGCGACAAGGACGACGTCGTCCTCGATCCGCACCCGCTCTCGACAGACCACACCAACGACGTCTCGCTCAACTCCGTCAGCGAGGACGGTGCGCGCATCGTCTACGGTCTTCGGCGCGGGGGCGAAGACGAAACGGAGCTCCATGTCCGCGACGTCAAGACGCGGCAGGATCTCCCCGACGTCCTGCCGCGCGCGCTGTACCGCGGAGCGTCGCTCGAGCCGCACGGGGCCGGCTTCTTCTACTCGCTGCAGGATCGCGCGAAGGGGATCCGCGTTCGGTACCACGTGATCGGCACGCCGATCGCCGCCGACGTCGAGGTCTTCGGGGAGGGCTACGGTCCCAACGACTGGGTCGGGGGCGGATTCTCCGACGACGGTCGCCATGCCACGTACGGCGTGTCGCACGGCTGGGCGAAGAACGACGTGTTCATCCAGACGCCGCCGTTGACGGGGCCGATCAAGCCGATCGTCCGTGGGCTCGACGCGCACGTCTACCCGGACTTTGCAGGCGATCGCCTCTTCGCACAGACCGATCTCGACGCACCGAACGGGCGAATCGTCGAGATCGATCCGGCCCACCCGAGCCCCGAGCGCTGGCGCACGGTCGTCCCTGCAGGCCCCGACGCGATCGAACGGTTCGCGCTCGTCGGCGGGCGCATCGTCGTCGGATATCTCCACAACGCGACGTCGCGCCTCGCCGTCTTCGGAGTCGACGGCGCTGCGCTCGGCGAGATCGCGCTGCCCGGCATCGGGACGGTGGGAGCGCTCAACGGCCGCTGGAAGAGCGACGAGCTCTACATCGGTTTTTCGTCCTTCACGACGCCGCGCATCACGCTCAAGGCCAGCGTCGCCAAGCGCACCGCTCCGCCGCTCTGGCGCGCAAACGTCCCGTTCGCGGGCGAGGACTTCGAGGTGAAGCAGGTCTGGCTCACCTCGAAGGACGGCACGCGCGTGCCCATGTTCGTCTTCCAGAAGAAGGGGACGCCCGCCGACGGCGCTCGCCCCACGGTCCTCTACGGGTACGGCGGCTTCGACGTCAGCGAGAAGCCACGGTTCTCGTCCTTCGCGGCGTGGTTCGTCGAGCAGGGGGGCACATATGCGCTCGCCAACATCCGCGGCGGCTCCGAGTTCGGCGAGGCGTGGCACCGCGCCGGCATGCTCGGCAAGAAGCAGAACGTGTTCGACGACTTCATCGCCGCCGCCGAGTGGCTCATCGCCAACAAGATCACGAACCCCGACCGCCTCGCCATCCAAGGGGGCAGCAACGGGGGCCTCCTCGTCGGCGCGGCGCTCACGCAGCGTCCCGAGCTCTTTCGCGCGGTCCTGTGCGAGTACCCGGACCTCGACATGCTCGGCTACTACCGCTTCAAGAACAACAACCCGCCCGCGCTGCTCGAGTACGGCGACGCCTCGAAGCCCGACGAGTTCAAGTTCCTGTTCGCGTACTCACCGTACCAGCGGGTGACGCCGGGGACGCGTTACCCGGCGGTCTTTCTGCGCACCGGCGATCAGGACACGCGCGTGCCGCCGCTGCAGGCGCGCAAGATGACGGCGCGCCTGCAAGCTGCGACCGCGTCCGACCGCCCCGTGGTGCTCCTCTATGATGCCAAGTCGGGGCACGCGGGCGGCGAGCCGCTCGGGAAATCGATCGAGGACTGGTCGCTGGAGCTCGCATTCCTCGCATCACAGCTCGGTATGCCGCTGACGCCGCCGAAGTGAGGTGAGGGCTCGCGCCTTTCATCACGCCGACCACGCGCGGGCGAGCTCCAGGGTGCGCGCGTTTTCCGGGACGCATTCGAGGAAGCTGAGGCGCCAGGCCTCGTCGCCGATCTTTGTGGCCCGAGCGAGCAGGCGGTCGCGCGCGGTGGCGATGGCGGCGCGTGCTTCATCCAGCTCCCCGGTCGCGTGGAGGGCCTCCGCGTAGATGAGGCGGATGCGCGCCTCGCCCTCGTCGATTCCGCCCGCGCGCACGAGCTCGTCGTTTGCCGAGCGGGCGGCGTCGAGCGCGACGCGGGCATCGCCTTTCAGCAGGCGCACGGCGGCGATCTCGATCCGGGCGAAGGCCACTTCGAGCGGGAGCTCGCTCACGATCGCCATCGCGCGCTCGGCCTGGCGCTCGGCTTCGTCGAGATCGCCGGTGCGCGCGAGGATGCGTGCAAAATACACGCGACTCGCGGCCTCCATTCGCGGATTTCCCTGCTTCGCGAAGCCGTCGATCGCCTGCTGCTCGAGGCCGCTCGCCTCGGCGAGCGCGCCCTGCGCGATCAGCACCTGCCCCAGGTTCTGCTGCAACCAGAGGACGCGCTCGTCGAGCCCAAGCCGACGCGCGACGGCGAGGACGTCACGGAGCTGCGTCTCCGCCTCGCGGTAGAGGCCGAGCTCGATGCTCGCGTAGGCGCAGTCGGACTGCCGCACCGCGGCGCCCCGGAGGTCCCCGGCGAGTGCCGAGCTCGCGGCGGCCCGCTCCGTGAGAACGCGATACTTGGCCGGGTCGCCGTCTACGAGCGCTCGGACCGCGAACGCGCGCTGGATCTGCGCCGCGGACGCGGGGTCCACCGTCGCCCCTTTTTCCTCGCGGCCGAGAAGCGCGAGGAGCCGATCGGCCTGTTCGTAGCCGCCGCTGACGAGGATCTGGCGCGCCCCGACCGAGAGCGCGACGATGCGCGCGGACATCGCGTCGGCGTCGCACGGCGCGGCCTCGATCGTCGCGACGGCGCGCGCGAGACGCTCCTTCTGGGCGAGGCACCCGACGGCGTCCGCGACCTCCGCTGCCGCCCGATACCACGCCACGCCGCCGGGAGGGAGCGCGGCCATCGCCTCGCGGGCGCAGGTCTCGGCGTCCAGAGGCCGGCCGCGCCAGGAGTGCCCCTGCGCTTGGAGGAGGCGCAGCTCGCCGCGCGCCGCGCCGGAAGCGCCGCACTCGAGCCCCCGTTCGGCGCGCGTGATGGCCGCCTCGAAGTCGTTACCCTCTAGCGCCTGCTCGGCCGCGCGGCGGTAGGACACCGCCGCCTTCGCGGGCTCGTTGCCGCGTTCGAAGTGCTCGGCGAGGACGATCGCGTCGCGCTCCCCGGTCGCCTCCAGCCACTCGCCGGCGAGCTTGTGCCCGAGCGCGCGATCGTCGTCTGTGAACATCGCGTAGGCGGCCTCTCGAACGAGGGCGTGACGAAAGGCAAACTCCTCTTCCGTGACGAACTTGCTCCCCGCACGCCGCGTGATCACCTCTGCCGCCAGGAGGTCCGAAAGCGCCGCGCCGACGTCGTCCGCGTGCCGCGGTCCGCCGACCAGCGTGATCACACCGCGCCGCCAGAACGTGCCGCCGAAGACGCTCCCCGCCCGCATCGCCCGGCGCGCCATCGGGTCAAGTCCGTCGAGGCGCGCTTGCACCATGGCGAGGACGGTCTCGGGCAGCGCTTCGGCGCCGCGATCGTGCGCGGCGCGAATGAGCTCCTCGAGGAAGAACGCGTTGCCGCCCGCGCGCTCCACGAGGAGCGCGGCAGTCCGCTCGCTCACGTCGCCCAGGACTTGCCGAACCAGCGCGCCGGCGGCCCTCGGGGTGAGGCGCGACAAGCGCACCTCCTCGAGCGCGCGATCCGACCAGAGCCCCGGGAATGTCTCGAGCACGTCCGGCCGCGCGAGCGCCAGCACCATGATCGGGCGCTCCTGCAGATTGCGCAGAACGGAGTCGATCGCACGCACCGTCGGCGCGTCCCCCCAGTGCAAGTCCTCGAGGACCAGAATCAGCGGCGCCGTCTTCGTCTCCGCGCCGAGCAAGTCCTCCCAGGCCCGGCGGATTTGATCGCCCATGAGCGCGTGATCCCTGCGCGCCGCGTGGAGTTGAAGGTTCGTCTCGTCGTCGGGAAACGGCGCGCCGATGAGCTCGGCGAGGAACTGCGTCGTGCGCGCCACCTCGGCCGGGTCGACGTGGCGGGCGACGCGCGCGCGCAGCATGTCCTGCCGCGCGGCGAGCGGTTCCCCCTCGAACGCGCCGGCCGCGCCGCGCACGAGCTGCGCGAGCATGCCGAACGGCGATCCGTTGCTCATCGGATCGCCCCGCGCGAACCACACCGTCGGCGGATCGTCGCGCCCCGCGAGGCGACTCAGGACCTCGTACCGGAGCCGGCTCTTTCCGACCCCCGCCGGCGCCGTCACGAGGACCGCGCGCGGAGTGCGATCCGCCGCGCACTCGTCGAACATCGCGACGAGCGACGCGATCTCTCGATCGCGCCCGACGCAGGGGGTGGGCTTTCCCAGGAGCGTTCGCGCGGTCTCGGCGGCAGCGCGCTCCCCCAAGAGCTCGCGGGGATCGCCTGCGGAGACCTCGAAGCGCGCGTCGAGGAGGCCGTGGGTGACCTCGTCGAGGAGAATCGCCGCGCCCTGCGCCTTGCTCCTGGCGCGCAGGAGGCGAGCCGCGCGCTCGATCACTTGGCCCAGCGGCGCGCGGCCCATGGCGCTGCCGCGAGCGGTGGCGATCGCCATCGGCACGCCGGGGAGGATGGGGCGCAGGGCGAGCGCGCACTTTGCGACCCAGGAGGCTTGATCGGTGGCCGCCTGCGCTCCCTTCAGGGCGACGACGATCGAGCCGTCGAGCATCGGCTCCGCGTGCGCGCCGTACGCCTTCATCGCGGCGCGCACCGCTTCGATCCTCGCGCCGCTCTCTTCGGTCCCCATCGTCGCGGCCGTGACGTCGGCGACGCCCGTGCTCGCGAGGACGACCGAGAAGACGTGTTGCTCGTCGGTCGTGATCGCAGGAGGCGCGTGGCTCCTCGGCACGCGCTGGCTGGGACCGACGTCGCCGAGCGACGCGAGCTCCTCCGCCACTTCCGCAAGCGTAGTGGGCCTTCGGTCACGTTGTTTGGACATCATCCGCGCGACCAGATCGTCCAGCGCGGGCGGGATAGCGGCGTGGATGCTTCGCGCGCGTGGCGGAGAGTCGAGGAGGATCTTCGCGAGCACCGCCATCACGTTTTCGCCCGAGAAGGCCGGAGCGCCGGTGAGGCATTCGAAGAGCACGCACCCGAGCGCGAACGTGTCGGCCCGCGCGTCCACCTCGAGCTCGCCGCGCGCCAGCTCGGGCGCCATGTAGCCCGGCGTGCCGACGAGGGTGCTCGTGCGCGTGAGGTTGACGTCGGTGATGCGCGCGATCCCGAAGTCGAGCAGCTTGAGGCGATCGACCCCGTCGCCAAGGAGGAGGATGTTGCTCGGCTTGACGTCGCGATGCACGATGCCCTGCGCGTGCGCAGCGCCGAGCGCTTCGGCGACGTTCACGGCGAGTGCGATGCTCTCGGCGACCGTGAGCCCGGCGCGCGCGAGCCGCGCCGCGAGGTCCTCGCCGTCGAGCCACTCCATCGCGAGGTAGGCCTGCTTCCCGTCGGTCGTCCCGTGGTCGACGTAGCGGACGATCCGCGGGTGCTTGAGGCCAGAGAGCACTCGCGCCTCGCGCGCGAACCGCGAGCTGTCGTTCGCGTCGCGCACGACCTTGATCGCGACCGGCCCTTCCGCGACGCGATCGAACGCGCGGTAAACGATGCCCATCCCGCCCACACCGGCGACCCGTTCGATCTCGAACCTCTTGCCGATGACGTCGCCGGGGTTCACGCCCGAACGATTGTCTCATACTTCCCGCGGCCCCAAGCTTACCGCGAGTTCGCTGCGAAATCGCTGCACTCCGCGTGCTCGGGTCGTGTGCGGGCGTCGCTACGATGGGCACACGGTGTTAGGGTCGCGCGGATGGAGGACGATGCGCTCCTCGACCGCCTTGAGCTCGCCGCGTTCGGCTACTTCCTAGAGCAGACGAACCCCACCAACGCTGAGGGATCCCCTCGTTTCGTAGGCGATTTCGCCTGACAGCTGTCCATGGCGCCGCGTTCGTGTTAACGCGCGGTGCATGTCGACCCATCGGCCCTCCAAGCTCGACCGGCTTCACACGCAGAACCTCGTGGAGGCGCT
>JBBRLQ010000047.1:0-42868 GCA_038231275.1 Polyangiales bacterium | reverse complement strand
TGACCTAGAGAGCGCGCTCGCGTTCCGCGCCAAGCAGTCTCACTCCTGCTACGACGCAGCGCTCGCGACCGACCCGACGCTCAAAGGCAATGTCACCATCAGCGTGCGCGTCGCGTCGAACGGACAGGTCTGCTCGGCGTCTGTCGCAAGGAACGACATGGGCTCGTCCGACGTCGCCCAATGTGTTGCGAACAAGTTCATGCAGACGGGCGTCCTTCCTGCACCGGCAGGCGGCTGCGTCGACGCGACGGTCCCGATGAACTTCGTCCCAGGCAATCCGGCCGCCGCCGGTGGAAGCCAGCTCACGTCCGACCAGATCGAGAGCGTCGTTCGGGCGCATCAGTCGGGGTTGAAGCGGACGTGCTTCGAGCGCATCGCGACAGACAACACGGGCACTGTTCAGGTCAGTGTGAACGCCACAATCGGCGGCAACGGGCAAGTGCAGAACGCGAGCGCGAGCGGGAGCGATCCGACGATCGCCAAGTGCGTCGAAGACGCTGTGCGCGGCTGGCAGTTCCCCGCGACCGGGGCGACGAGCCAGGCCCAGATCCCGTTCAAGTTCGTGCGCTAGCCGGCACATCCAGTCACATGCGGCCCGGAGTCGTCCTTCGTCGACGGGACGGGAGCGACGGTTTTCCCCCCCGGGTGGCGAGCATCTCGGTCGCGCAGTGTTCAGCCACTGTAGAGACTCTCGAAAATGTGTTCCACCAGAGCGATTCCCGCCTCCTCTGGTCGTGCGCTGCCCTTGCCGGCGCGAACGGGAGTACTATACTAACGTGCAGTATCCCAAGCAAGGGAGGCAACCAAGCCTAATTTGTGCGCTCCTGTACGATCATGGGTCGGGTTCAACATGCCGACCGTGAAAGACTTGCTCGCAACGCCGAAGACGCCCGACCCTCCGACTAGGGTTCGCGTGAAGAGCAACCCATCGCACCGCGCCTGGGACCTGCCGCTCATCGCGGCGCTCGAAGGGCGATTCTCAGTCTATGTTCGCGTGAACGTCTCGCTTCCCGAAATGTTCTCGGTCGGCATCATCTACACCCCGCCGAAGGGGTCAACGACCGTTCTACTGCGAGTGAACGGCGACCACGGTACCCACCGTAACCCCGACGGTTCGGTTGTCACCGGACCGCACGTTCACAAGCCTCAGGAGAACGAACTAGGGCTCGTCGTCGCGCCCGGGATGTGGACGGATGGGCCGCCGTTTGCGGTCGAGATTCAAGCGGCACCTTTTACGGTCCTGCACGCGTGGTTCAAACTCGCCGCCGAGGCGGGCATTCAGAGCAGCCCCGAAGTTGAGCAAGCGTTCAAAGCCGTCCACAATAAGGTTGGCCTCGCACAAATGGAACTGGACCGATCATGAACGTCGAGCAAATCAAAGCGCTTCTCGACGGCACGTTTGGCTCTGCAACGACGGTTCGCGCACGGCGCCCGAAATTGTACCAGGTTGAGATCCCCGCGTTCATGCCGGACGGCGACGTTGCGAGCATCTTCGTTCAGGAGCGCGACGACGGCAGCATCGAAGTGAGCGACCTCGGGCAAACCTGCATGCGCCTCAGCTATACGCGCACGATGACCGAGGGGGCGCTCTCAACACTCTCTCGGCTGGCCAAGAAGCATGGCTTCGCAGTTGAGGACGACGCGATCGTGGCCATCGTACCCAAAGAAGAACTTCTGGCCGGAGCGATGGGGCTCGTCCAGGTCGAGTCAGAGGCGGAAGCTGCAATCTCGGCGGCGACGACGAGGGGAATGAAAGCGGAAGCATTCCGATCGATCGTGCGTGAGGTCCTCCGCGAAGCATTCAAGGACACCTGCTTGATCGGCTACCACGCGCCTGAGGACAAGGACGGCCTCTACTCGATCGACGCGAGGATCCAAGTCGCGTCGTCGTTGATGTTCGTTGCGATTGCGCCGAGTGATCTTGATGCAGAACGTGCCGTCTCTTCGAAGCTGTACCTGAAGAGCACTCCAACAATCGCCACCCTGGCGAAGAGGCCGAGGTGGGTGGCCGTCCCTCGCGACGCGAACGCCCTTGAAGGCCGCACACGACTCCGGCTCATGCAGGAATACCTGGTGCCGGTTCCGAAGTACGAGGACGAACCGGGAGCGCTCGCGCCAAAGCTGCAAGAACTAGCCGCCTAGCCGACTGCGGCCCTCCTAGGGATCACGACCGACGCGTCGCCGATGCGGCCGTAGACGATCTCCCTCGGTCCGAGGACCGCGCACACGCCGGAATCCGTGAATGCCCCAGCGTCGCCCGCGGTAGACGTGCGGCGCGCCGGGCTGTCCTCCCTCGTCCGCGATGCGTTCGACAAGGGGGGGCGGCGACGACGGTGCGGGCGTCCGGGTAATGCTCACGACGTGCCCCGAAGCATCGCCAAATTCCAAAGGTGCCTGAAGGGGATTTCAAACGGCAGATCGCCCGGATCTTCAAACGCGTAACTTTGACCGTTCGCGCAATCGGCCACCGCGGCCGAATCATCGCAACGCACCGGAAAACAAGCACCCGAAGTCACATCTGTCGTGACGCGAATCGCGCTTGTTTTCTCCTTGAAACAGCCATTGCCCACGCCTTCGAAGGCCGACGCTCTATCCAGCTGAGCTACGGGCGCGAACGAGCCCACCATACCTCAACTCGCGCCGCCCTCAACCGTCGCAGGTGGCGCCGCCTACGAGCCGCGGCGCCCGGTCACGCGTGCACGTCCAATGACCTGCCCACCGCGCCGGTGGACGCGAGCGTTTTCTTCGCAGCTTCCGCCTCGGCGCCCTTCGCGTCGGCCCTCACCTTGTCGCGTCCGTACGGTCCGTCTTTGGGCCGCGACGGATCGACCCCCTTCTTCGCAAGGTCGATCTCCGTGCAGTCGTGGCACGCGTATCCGTTGACCAGCTGAACGCTCACGAAGCGCTGAACGGAACGAATTTCCGACACTTGAGCGCGCCGTGCCCCGAAATCCACGCCCCGCGGGAATCGTGCTAGGTTCCGCGCGCCGTGAGCGCCGCAGCACCCGACTCCTCCTCTAGTACTGCTAGTACCGCCTCTCCCGCGCCCGCATCACGCCCGCCGGCGTCTGGACGCACCTTCTCCCTTCGCGCGGCGCTTCGCGGCCAGCGGCCCGTGCCGCAGACGTTCGAGGCTCCGGAGGTCTTCGGCCGCGAGGCCATCGCCCGAATCGCGCGCGCGCTGCCGCTCTTCGAGCGCGCGTACGCCTTCGTGCGGTTCTCGATCCTCCGCCCCAAGCTCCTCAGCGTCATGGATCTTCTCCTCACCGACGAGGGGCGCATCCTCGACGTGGGCTGCGGCTTCGGGCTCTTCGCCGCGTACTTCGGGCAGACGCAGCCGGCGCGGCGCATCGTCGGCGTCGATCCGGACGAGCGGCGCGTCGGGCTCGCGCGCACGGTCGCCTCGCGCCTCGGCCTCACGCAGCACGCGTTTCACGTGGGCGACGTTCGCGACGCGCACATCGAGGGGCCCTTCGACGCGGCGTACGTGCTCGACGTCATGCACCACATCCCGGCGGACGAGCAGCGCGCCGTCCTCAAGCGCCTGCGCGATCTCCTCGTGCCGGGCGGCGTCCTCCTCATCAAGGACATCACGACCGAGCCGCGGTACGCGCTCCTCTTCACCGAGCTGCTCGATCGCGCGATGGTCGGCCTGAACGAGCCGCTCGCGTACCGCCACCACCGCGCATGGGGCGAGATGCTGAGCGAGCTAGGCTTCAAGGTTCGCATGGTGCGGGTACCGGACGTGCTCCCGTACCCGCACGTCGTCATCGCCGCGACGAAGTTGTAGACTACACGCTTCGCGCTCGAGTCGATCCCGGCGATGCGCGATGCGCGGGGCGGGTCGACTTCGCCTCCGAAATGGGCGACCCTGACCGTATGCGCGAAAAGGTGGGGATTTCGGGCGTCGTGGTGCTCGTGGCGATGGTCCTTGGCGTGGCGTGCAGCACGAGCAAGGGGAGCGGCGCGGCCGCAGACGCGGGAGGGGGCGGAGGAGGAGACGCGTCCACGGCGGACTCCTTCAAGGTGACGTTCGGGCCGATCACGGTCGCCGCGAGCTACGAGAACACGCAGTGCATCGTCGTTCCGCTCGGCAACACAGCGCCCATCCACGTCGGCAAGATCCACAACGTCTTGAGCGGCGCGTCGCACCACATGATCGTCTACAAGGTCGCCGACACGACGCCGCAGCTCACGCCCTTCGATTGCCACCCGTTCACCGACACGGTCGATCCCGCCAAGGGCTCCACCCTCATGGTGACGCAGAAGAAGGACGACCTCCTGACCCTGCCCAGCGGCGTCGGCTACACGCTTGGCGCCAACCAGATGCTGCGCATCGAGATGCACTACATCAACGCGACGGCGGCACCGGTGACGCTCACCGCCACGTCGACGATGATCCCGATCGCCGACGCCGACTACCACGACGAGGCCGGCTTCCTCTTCATCGGCGATCCCGACATCTCGATCCCGCCCAACGCGAGCGCGACGGTGGGGCCGGTCTTCTTCCAGCTGCCGGACACCTACGCCGGGGCGAAGTTCTTCGCGATCACCGGGCACGAGCACCAGATGGGGACCAACGTCCAGATCCGAACCGCGGCGAGCAAGGCCGATCCCGGCGCGCCGGTCTACGACGTGCCGGGCTGGAGCTGGAGCGAGCCCACGACGGTCGTGCCGGCGACGCCGTTCTCGATCCCCGCGGGCGGCGGCTTCAACTTCACCTGCGCGTGGAAGAACACATCGAACAAGACGGTGAGCTTCGGCGAGTCGGCCAACGACGAGATGTGCTTTTTCTGGGCGTATTACTACCCGAGCACCGGCTCCAAGGTGTGCCTCCACACCGACGGCGTGAAGGGCGGCGCCGACTTCTGTTGCCCCGGCAGCGCGAACTGCGATGCGTTCTTCGGCGGCGGCGGCGACGGCGGAACGAAGCGCTGCAACACGCTCGTGAACGGCGGGCCCGATGTGCCCATCATGAACGTCGCGACCGATCCTCCGGCGCCCACCGGCGGCGCGATCGCGGACGGGACGTACGTGGTGACCGCGGTGCAGGCCTACACCGGCGCGGGCGGCGCTGCGGGGCCGACCGGCGCGACGTACAAGGCCGGGGGAAAAATCTCCGGCGGCACCTACGAGAACATTCAGAGCGACAGCGGCCAGCCGAAGGACAACGCGACGACCGGCACGTTCACGCTGAACGGGTCGGCGATCGACATCGAGCAGTCGTGTCCGATCCCGCAGACGGTCGCCATCAACAAGTTCTCGGCGGACTCCACCTCGTTCACGCTCTTCACGAGCGGCGGCTCTCCGGTGCAGTCGTTCACGTACACGAAGCAGTAGAGGCGTCGCGGGCGATCGCGGCGTCGAGCGTCACCTTACAAGAGGAGGGGCCGCCCTTCTTGTTCAGGCTCCCGCCCCGCGTGCAGTCGTCGTACGTGAGATCGTAAGCGCTCGCGTTGAGCCAGGTGTGCTGACTGATGTCGGGGATGTCGCGGAAGTAGAACGAGTCGGTGCGCGTCGTCGCGCCTGCGTATTTCAGCATCTCCGGGCCGCCCGCCGGCGTGCAGTCGCCGAGGATCGCGACTGCGCCGGCCGTGCGCATGGTCAAATATGTGTAATCTGCAAGGAATGTGGGCGGCACCGTGAGTCGGTAAGCGCGGGTCCCCTCACGAGTCTACCTCGACGCGGCAGGCGTGATCAGCGCTTGGGTCGACAGATCTTGATGCCGCCGACCGGCGCGGGGACACACACCTCACCGGGCGGGCAGTCTTGATCGGAGCCGCAAAGCTGCACGCCTCCACCTCCGCCTCCGCCACCGCCGCCCATGCAGACTGGCGCGCACTTCGAGCCGCCGCCACCTCCTCCGCCGCCCGGGCCACCGAACTGCGCGCAGCAGACTTCACCGATCGGGCAGTTCTGCGTGCTCGTGCACGTGAGCGCGATGCCGCCCGCGCATTTCCCGATCGGCGTGCACGTCTCGCTCGCGCCGCCGCCTCCACCACCTCCGGTAAACGTGATGCAGCACTCCTCGACTCCAGGCTTGCAGGCAGCGGCGCCGCACGCGATCGCTCCGCCGCCGCCGGTGCTCGCGTCGGCCACGGTGCCGCTCGTTCCTCCGCTGCTGGTCCCGCCGCCGCTCGTGCTGCCGCCGCCGCTCGTGCTGCCGCCGTTGCTGCCGCCGCCGCTGGTCGTTCCCCCGCCGTTGCTGCCGCCGCCGCTCGTGCTGCCGCCGCCGCTGCTCGCGCCACCGCTGCTCGCGCCGCCGCTGCTGGTTCCGCCGCTGGCGCTGCCGCTCGTGCCGGAGCTCCCGACGCCGCCGTCCAAGGTCTCGCCGAACTCGTCGAGCGTGCGCCCGCCGCACGCCGCCAGCACCACGAACCCGACCACGCACACCGCGCTCGCTCGCTTCATCGCACCGACCTCGCTGCCCGGCAGTATGCCAGATTCGAGCGCTAGAGGCGGCCGGTGAGGGCGTCCGCGCGGAGCTTCCACACGACGCCGATCGCCTCGAGGAAGATCTTTCTGCTCATCTTGGATTGGCCGGCGCGGCGGTCGACGAAGATGATCGGGACCTCCTTCACCTTCATCCCCCGCAAGATCGCGCGGAACGTCATTTCGATCTGGAAGGAGTAGCCGTTCGAGCGCACGCTCTCGAGCTCGATCGCCTCGAGCGCGCGGCGGGTGAAGGCCTTGTAGCCACTGGTCAAATCCTTCACCGCGAGGCCTAGGATCGTGCGCGAATAGATCGAGCCGCCCTTCGAGATGAAATGGCGGCCGAGGCCCCATCCTTCGACGCCGCCGCCGCGGATGTTGCGTGAGCCGATCACGACGTCGGCGCCGTCGTCCATCGCCCGGAAAAAATCCGGGAGGTAGCGCACATCGTGGGACAGGTCCGCATCCATCTCGAGGAAGCGCTCGTAGCCTTCGCCGAGCCCCTTCGTGAACGCCTGGATGTACGCAGTGCCGAGGCCCTGCTTGCCGGCGCGATGCATCACGCGGACGTGACTGTCGCGCTCTGCGATGGCGTCGGCGATTTTCCCGGTGCCGTCGGGGGAGTTGTCGTCGACCACCATGATGTCGGCGTCGGGCGCCGCGCCGCGGACGCCCTCGATGAAGCGGGGAAGGTTGTCCTTCTCGTTGTAGGTGGGGGTGACGATGAGGGTCCGCGCCATGACGCGCTCGGCCATAGCACATGTGCGCCCGGCTCGTCCCGGTCGCGCCGAGGGAGGGACGCGGACGCCTTTGCCTTCAGCCCTTCGCGCGCCGCTGATAGGATCGGAACGTGACCCTGAAAAGCGACACGCGCGCCGAGAGCGCCCGCATCGCCGACTTGGAGGCCGCGCTCGCGCGCGAGATGCGCATCAGCGCCGCGCTCCGCGAGGTGGGGCTCGCCCTCGGGACCACGCTCGATCTCGATCAGCTCCTCGAGCTCATCTTGAGCAAGATCACCGACGCCCTCGAGGCCGATCGCGCGACGCTCTACCTGCTCGACGAGTCGAAGGACGAGCTGGTGAGCCGCATCGTGCAAGGCGACGAGGTCAAATCGATCCGCCTCAAGGTCGGCCACGGCATCGCCGGCCACGTCGCGCGCACCGGCAAGTCACTCAACATCAAAGACGCGTACAAGGACCCCCGCTTCAACCCCGAGTGGGACATGCTCTCGGGGTACCGCACGCGTACGATCCTCGTCGCGCCGATGAAGAACCATCTCGGCCGCACGATCGGCGTCGTCCAAGTCCTGAACAAGAAGCGGGGAGAGTTCTCGGAGGTCGACGCCGTCATCCTCGCGGCGCTCGCGACGCAGGCGGCCATCTCGATCGACAACTCGCGCCTCTTCTTGTCGGTGACGCAGAAGAACATGCAGCTGCTCGACATCAAAGAGCAGCTCGAGCATCGCATCCGCGATCTCAAGCTCCTGTTCGATCTCGAGAGCGCGATGGGCCGCGCGTCGTCGCTGGAGGAGCTGTTCACGGCCGTTCTGTCCGAGGCGATGCGCGTCACCGAGTCGCGCGCGGGCGGCGTCCTCTTGAAGGAGGGCCCCACCGGCGTCCCGACGCTCTACATCTTCGACGACAAGCACAAGCGCCTGCGCACCTTCCCGGTGAAGGAAGGGCAGGGGTTCATCGGCTGGGCGCTCCGCCACAACGAGCTCATTCACAGCGCCGACGCCGCGAACGATCCGCGGAACGACGAAGCGCTCGCCGAGCTAACGGGCATCGAGACGACCAACGCCGTCGCCGTTCCGCTCGAGGGCGAGGACAGCGGCACGATGGGCGCCATCGCGCTCTACAACAAGCGCTCGCCGCAGGGCTTCAGCGAGGACGATCGCGCGCTCGTCGTCCTCATCTCGGCCAACGCATCGACGGCGATCCGCCTCCAGCTCGCGCGCGAGGCCCGAGAGCGCGAGGAGCGCCTCACGACGATCGGCCGCCTCCTCTCCGGCGTCATCCACGATCTCAAGACGCCGCTCACCGTCATCAGCGGCTATGTCCAGCTGATGCAGAGCACGGAGAGCAAGGACCAGCGCGACGAGTTCGCCGAGCTGGTCCTGAAGCAGTTCGATCACATCTCCGCGATGCAGCGCGACGTCCTCGAGTTCGCGCGCGGCGAGAAGAGCGTCCTCGTCCGCAAGGTGTACCTGTCCAAGTTCTTCCAGGACGTGAAGGTCCAGCTCGAGGGACAGCTCGCCTACCACGACGTGGAGCTCATCATCGACTTGCAAGACAAGGGCACCGCGCGCTTCGACGAGGGGAAGATCCTCCGCGTCGTGCACAACCTGGCGCGAAACGCCGCCGAGGCGATGGCCGACAAGGGCGGCAAGCTCACGATCAAGATCACGCGCGACAAGGACGACGGCGCGATCGTCATGCTCTTCACCGACAACGGCCCCGGCATTCCCAAAGAGATCGAGCACCGCCTCTTCCAGTCGTTCGTCACGAGCGGCAAAAAGGGCGGAACCGGCCTCGGCCTCGCGATCGTGAAGAAGATCGCCGAGGAGCACGGCGGGTCGGTGACGGTGAGCTCCTCGAGCCGCGGCGCGAAGTTCGAGCTTCGCCTCCCGCAGCCCAAGCCCAAAGACGAGGGGTAGCGTGCGCGTCGGATTTCTGGCGCCGGCGGCCCTCGCGACCTTCGCGGCGGTCGGGATCGTCGGCTCCGCCGCGCGCGCCGACACCCTCCTGCCGCCGTGGTCCGATCCCGACGATCTGCCGGTCCCTGCGTGGGCCAAGAGCGTGGCGCCGCGCAAGCACGAGGTGCCGATCTTCGCGGGCCCCGGCAAGACCGACGCGCGCAGGGGCAGCGTGCTCCCGGGCGCGCGCCTCCCGCTCTACGGCGCCAAGCGCAGCGGCGGATGCAACGGCCGCTGGCTCGAGGTTGGGCCGATGGCGTGGGTGTGCTCCGACGTCGCGGAGATGTCCGCCGAAGAGAAGCTCTTCCCGCCGATCGCACGCGCCGACGACGGGATGCCGTTCCGCTACTACTTCGCCGGCAAGGACGGCGCCGCGGCGTTCCTCAGCCTCGATCATCCGCTCGACGACGCGCCCGATTTCGAGCTCGATCCAGGTTTCGGCATTGCCATCGTCGAAGAGCGCGTCGCCCACGGCGAGCGCTGGGGCAAGACGCGCACCGGCCGCTTCGTCGCACTGCGCGAGCTCGGCGCCGCGCACCCCAGCGCCTTCCACGGAGAAGAGCTCGACGGCCGCCTCGACGTCGGCTGGATCGTGGCCGATCGCGCGAGCGTGTATTCCACAAGCAAGGCCGACAAGGCCGTCGATATGCGGATGCACTTTCAGGCGGTCCGCGTGCGGGAGGAGCTCGCGACGCCGGGTGGCCTCATGCTCCGCATCTCCGACGACGGCGCGACGGCTCAATGGATGCGCGCGAAAGAGGTCGTCCGGCCGACCCTGGCATCGCCGCCCGCCGAAGTAGGAGGCGAGGGGACCCGCGAAAAATGGCTCGACGTGGATCTCGCGACGCAGACCGTCACCGCCTACGACGGCATGCGCCCCGTCTTCGCCACGCTCACCTCCACCGGCATCGGACCTCGCGGCAGCGAGACGGCGACGCCGCTCGGCACCCACCGCATCTGGGTGAAGCTCTTCACGACGAACATGGACAACCTGGAGCGCGACGACGCCGAGCGCCACTACTCGATCGAGGACGTGCCCTGGGTCATGTTCTTCGACAAGGCTGTCGCGCTTCACGGCGCGTTCTGGCACCGCGACTTCGGCCGCGTCAAAAGCCACGGGTGCGTGAACCTCGCGCCGCTCGACGCGCGCCGCTTCTTCGACTTCACCGCGCCGCACCTGCCCGCCGGCTGGAGCGCCGCCTTCCCCACGCCCCTCGAGCCGGGCACCGCCGTCCGCGTCCGCTCCGGAAGCAAGGACCCGCGCGTTCGAGATTGAGCTTTTGCCCGCGAGAAGGTAATGCAAAAGGCCTATGTCTAGGCCGTTTTTCAAGGCTCTCGTGGGAGGGCGGGGGCTCTCGGCCCTTGGGGTCGTCGCCCTGGTCGCCCTCGTCGGAACGTTGGTAGGAGCGTGCAGCGACTCGAGCAGCAACGCCCAGTCGGCGCCCGGCGTCGCGCAGTGCCCGGCCACCCTCGCCGAGGCGATCGACACCGCGTGCACGCGCGCCGGCGAAGACTGCGGCATCGGCTACGCGTGCGGGAACGTCCCCCAGCAAGCGCACTGCGTCTGCGCGGCAGGCAAGTACGCATGCACCGACTCGACCGGGGCCGCCGTCGCGAAGGGCGCGCAGCCCGCGTGCATCGCGCCGGGCCAGCCGAACGACAAGGAGTGCCCTGGCGCCGAGAGCGGCACCGAGGGCAAAGCGTGCAAGACCGCTGGCCTCCTCTGTTCGTACATCGGCCTCCAGTGCCCCGAGAAGCCGGCGCCGAACCTCGACACGTGCCAGTGTGAGGTCGCGCCGAACGGCGGCGGCCTCTTCTTCCACTGCGAGCCGAAGATCTGCATTCCCCGCTCCGACGCGAGCGACGACGCGTTCTCTGCCCCGGACACCTCGAAGGACGCGCCGGCGGACGGGTGACCGGTGATCTCCGTCGTCTCCGCGGTCAAAGACCTCGGTCGCCTTCGCGAGATCACGAGCGTCCTCGTTCGCCACGGGTTCGGTGAAGTCGTCACGCGCCTCGGCTTCGGCCGCGGCGCGAAGAAGAAGGACAAGCCGGAGCCCGAGAAATCCGAGACCGACGAGGGCGAGGCCGACGAAATCGCCGCGGCCCCCGAGGACGCGGCGCGCGGAGAGGACGAGAAGAAGCGCGTCTCTCGCGCCGAGCGCGTGCGCCTCGTCATCCAGGATCTCGGCCCGTCGTTCATCAAGCTCGGGCAGATCGCGTCCACGCGCCCCGACGTCATCCCGCCCGACATCATCGCCGAGCTGAAGAAGCTCCAGGACGACGTCCCGCCGGTCCCCGCCGCCGACCTGAAGTCCGCCATCGAGATTAGCCTCGGAAAGAAGCTCGACGAGGTCTTCGTCCGCTTCGACGACAAACCGCTCGCCGCCGCGTCGATCGGTCAGGTCCACCGCGCCACGCTCCGCACGCTCACCGGCGAAGGCGAGAGCGTCGACATGGAAGTGGTCGTCAAGGTGCAGCGCCCCGGCGTCGGCGTCACGGTGGCCCGCGATCTCGACCTCCTCCACATGCTCGCCGCCGCGATCGAGCGCACGATCCCCGAGAGCAAGATCTACTCGCCCGTCGGCCTCGTGCAGCAGTTCGATCGCTCGATCACCAGCGAGCTCAACTTCCTCGTGGAGGCCGACAACTGCGAGCGGTTCGCCAAGAACTTCGCCGGCCACGCGAACGTGCGCTTCCCGAAGGTGTACCGCCAGGCCTCCAGCAAGAACGTCCTCACGCTCGAGTTCTTCGACGGCAAGAAGGTCGACAAGGCCCTCGAATCGGGGATGGACGGCAAGCGCATCGCCAAGCACGCGCTCGGCGTCGTCGTGAAGATGATCTTCGAGGACGGCTTTTTCCACGCCGATCCGCACCCCGGCAACATCATCATCATGGGCACGTCCGAGGATCCGGTCATCGGCATGATCGACGTCGGAATGGTCGGACGCCTCAGCCCGGAGCTGCGTGACTCGACGATCGATCTCATGGTCGCCGCCGTTCGGAAGGACACCGCTGGCGTCGCCGACGCGCTCTACACGATCGGCCGCCCCACCAAGAAAATCGACATGCGCGAGTACCGCGCCGAGGTGTCGATGCTCGCCGAAAAGTACCTCGGCAAGCCGCTCCGCGAGATCGAGCTCTCCGCGATGATCCGCGATCTCGTCGGGGGCGCCATCAAGTACGGGCTCGAGATCCCCACGGACTTCTTGATGGTCGGCAAATCGCTCATGACGATCGAAGGGATCGGCAAGCAGCTCGATCCGGATCTCGACGTCTTCGGCGAGGCCAGCCCGCAGTTCTTCGAGCTCCTGAAGCAGCGCTATTCGCCGCAGCGACTCGGCAACGAGCTCCTTCGCGGCGCGACCCAGCTCTCGCGCGCCGGGTACGACATGCCGATGCAGCTGCGCGAGGTGCTCGACGATCTGCGCCTCGGGCGCCTCACGCTGCGCGCCGATCACCCGCAGCTCCCGGGCGCCGGCGATCGCCTCGGCCGCCGCGTCTTCACGGGGCTCGTCGTCGCGTCGCTCATCGGCAGCGGGGCGATGCTGGTCAATGGCGCCGCGCACGAGACGATGGGCGCGGTCATGATCGCGCTCGCCTCCGCCGTATGGCTCAGCCACGTCGCGATGGATTTGCGTCGCAAGCACTGACGACGCGCCCTCGCACAAAAAGAAAGGCCCAGGCCTGACCGGCCCGGACCCTTCCTAAGACTTGCGCGCGTGCCCGCGATGGGGCGCGGACGACTACGGGCCCTTGCCCTGGAGGAAGAACGCGATGACGAACGCGAGCAGCACGAGCGACTCGATCAGCGCGAGTCCGAGGATCATCGGCGTCTGGATACGCGCCGCCGCGCCGGGGTTGCGCGAGATGCCTTCGAGCGCCGCCGCCGCCGCCCTGCCCTGCCCGAGGGCGCCGCCGAGCACGCCGAGCCCGATCGCGAGGCCCGCGCCGAGCATCGCGTACGCCTTCACGTCCATGTCGTTGGAGCCGATCTTGTCGGCCGCCATCGCCGTCTGGGACAGCAGCATGAGGAACGTGGCCGTGAGGGTAGAAACCACCATCGGCTTCTTCATGATCGACATCTTCCGGAACTCCTTCTGAGAATCTGGCTAGTGAGGGGGAACTTCGAAGGGCGGTCGGGGCTTTAGTAGGTTTTGCCCCGCATGACTAGAGGCTTCTAGAGGGCGGCCTCCGATGAGCAAGCCTCACGCGTGGGCGTGGTCCCCGTGCGCGTGGGCTTTCTTGCCGTGTCCGTGCGACTCGCCGTGATCTTCGTGGTCCGTCGCGAGCGAGATGTAAATCGACGCGAGGAGGCAGAACACGAGCACCTGGACGAGCGCGATCAAGGTGCCGAGCAGCATGAACGGGACCGGCAAGAACAACGGAAAGATGCCGATCATGATCGTGAGCAGGAGGTGATCGACCGCGAGGTTCAGCATCAAGCGGATGCTGAGCGTGAACGGACGAAGGCACGTCGAGAACACCTCGAGCGGGAAGATGAGCGGCGACAGCCAGATGACCGGCCCGGCGAGGTGCTTCAGGTACGCCATGCCGTTCTCTTTCAACCCGTAATAGTTGAAGGCGACGAAGACGACGATCGCGCAGCCCCACGTGATGTTCCACGAGGACGTCGGCGGGGTGAGGCCGGGGATGAGCCCCATGAAATTCGCGAAGAAGATGAAGCACGCGCAGGTGCCGATCAGCGGCAAATACCGCTTCGCCCGCTTGGGGCCCATCATGTCCTTCATCATGTCGTAGAACGAGCCGACCAAAATCTCCATGAACGTGCGGAGCGTGAGCTTGTCGTCGGGGATGACCGACGCGTCGTGGTTTTTGACCACCGAGCGAACGCGCAGCGCGAGAAGCACGAGGAGCAGCACCACGAACGCGCTGGCCACGAGCGGCTCCGCGTCGTGCGCGCCAAGGGACCGGCCGGCCATGGTCTTGCCCATGTTGTGGACGTTCTCGCCCAGGGCAGGGAACATCGCGACGAGGTAGCTGAAGAAGGAGGTGTGCTCGGGCATGGGGTTCGCTCGGGAGGGGCCTGGGCCTGCTCGTGTCTAGCGCGCCTTCCTAGCACGACCGGTGGAGAGCATGGAACCTGTCGCGAACGAGACGCTGCCGATGGGCAGCGCCCCGAGTCCGACCACCAGCGGGATGGGGTCCACCAGGTGGTAAGTCAACAGGAGCCAGACGCCGCCGAAGAGGCCGAGCATCTTGAGGAGGCCGACCGTTCGCCACGCTGCGCTCTCGGTTCCGCCGACCACGCGCCCGAGGACCCACAAGTTGAGCGCCGCGATCGCAGCGCCGATTCCCGCGGAAATCCCTGCCTGACGTCCCGCGAAGACCAGCGCGCCGGCGCTCAGGACGGCGCCCGCGACGCACACCGCCACGAGCGGCCCGCGGAGCTCACGGGGCGTCGCCACCGGTGCCTCCGCCGTGATCGTCGTGATTGCCGTGACCGCCGTGAGTGCGCTCGCGCTCCTCTTGCTCTTCGCGGTCGGCGTCCTTCTGCATGCGTTGGGCGGCGCGAAAAATTTGCCGGAAGCCGGCGTAGATCCCCAAGAAGAAGCCGAGCCCTGCGATCCAGTGCGTCCCGAAACGCCCGTCGAGGAAGCGGCCGCCGTAGTAGCCGATCGCCATCGACAGGATCAGCTCGATTCCGAGCGATCCGTACCGGCCGTACTCTTTCCAGGGTTTCTTGGGAGGCTTCTGCATCGCGGACGGAGATCGAATAGACTCTCTCGAGAACACTTAGAGGCTAATTAGGAGGCTTGCATGCGAAAGGCCAGCAAGGCTAGCGCAAGGGCGATTGCGACGGTGACGCTGACGGTGGTGAGCGGTTTGATGGTGGCGCCTTACGCGTTCGCGCAAGCGCCGCTGCCCCCGCTCCCGCAATCGCAGCCGCAGCCAGGACCGGCGCCCGCGCCCCAACCCCCTCCGCAGGGGTATCCGCCGCCGCCGCCGCAAGGTTACCCGCCGCCGCCGCAAGGGCAGTACCCGCAGCAGCAGCCCCAGCAGTATCCGCAGCAGCAGCAGCAGTACCCGCAGCAGCAGGGTGGCTACGCGCAGCCGCAGTACCCGCCGCCGCAGTACGGTCCGACGCCGCAGTACCAACAGCCCCCGCAGTACCAACAGCAGCCGTCCGCGGCCGTCCCTCCGCCGCCACCGCGTGTAGATTACACGGAACCTCCGGAGCCCACGCACGCGCCGAAGTTCTCGCTGTGGGCGGGCGGCCGCCTTGGCTTCCTCGGCTTCGGCGGCAACTTCTACACGAACTCCGCAGGCCCCGGGGGATCAGGCGCGACCGGCGAAACGACGGGCAACTTCGTCAAGAACGGCCTGTCGACCGGCCTCGACGTCGGCGCGCGCTTGGGCAAGCGCTACGTGCCGTACCTGTTCATCGAGCACGGCTTCATGGGTCAAGGGCACAGGTTCGAAGGCAGCGACGCGACGTCCTCGACGGATCTCTTGGGCGTCGGCTTCCGCTACACGGCCGGTGACGTCGACAGCGCGGGCTTCCTCACCGACATCTCGATCGGCATGCGATCGGTCACCGTCAAGGGCGGAACCGAGACGTACAAGATGCAGTCGCTCGAGTTCTTCCGGCTCGGCCTCGGCGCCGAAATTCGGATCTCGACGCTCTTCGTCATCTCACCGATGGCCACGATCTCGAGCGGCACGATGAACGACACGAGCGGCTCCGCCACGTACTCCGCCGCGGGCTCCGGAGACGGCGAGCAGCACCCGACCTACCAGAACGGAAAGCAGATCGACAACCAGCGCGCCTACGTCATCGTGGGCATCCACTGCGGCGCGCACTTCGACATCTTCGGCAAGTAGCGCGTCATTTGCCGCACTGGTGAATGGCGCAGGAGGCCGCGGTGGGCTGCGACGCCCAATGGCCGTTCTGGCAGCCGAGCGACGGTCCGCTGACGACGCCGCACAGCTCGCCGTAGTTGCACGACTGGCCTTCTTGCGTGCACGCGCTGCCGATGAGGGGGCGCGGCTCCGGGCAGCCGGACGGCGTCGGGTACGGATCGCACGCCCACTCTTGCTGCGAGCCCACGCCGCCGCTGTCGCCGATGCACGGGATGCAGCCGCACATGCCCTGGTCGTACACGCACGAGAGCCCTTGCTTCGGACACGCGGAGCCGGTCGGCAGCGTCGTGAAGCTTGCCGGGCATGCGTTGGGGTTCTGATCGGGCGTTCCGATGCAGCTCGGCGACGGCGGCGTCACGATCCACGCGGTCACGCCTGACGACCCCTTCAGGCAAATCGCGGTCGTCGTGCACAAGCGGTGGTTGCCGCTGCCGCCGAACTCGCAGTTGAGACCCGGCGTCGTGCACGCTTGCCCGGCGGTCGGCGCGTTGGCGGGGCACGCGCCGGTGGAGCCGCCATCGGGGTTGGGCGATCCGTCAGTGCCGCCGTCGCCGCCGCCTCCTCCGCCGCCGTCGTCCGCACCTGTGAACGTGGCGCTCGCGCCGCTGCACGCGGCGAGCACGAAGAAGAGGGGCGCGGCGAGCGATGCGGCGAGGATGCGGTTCATGGTGACTCCCTTTTGCAATGCCCGTGCAATCTACAAGTGTGCGAAACCGCTGGCGAGCACGACCGCCGTGGCACGCGCTGGCACGGCCAACGCGACCTCCCGTACGCAGTGGACACCCGCCTGTTCAGATGGCGTAGAGAGGCGTTTCAGAGGCGCGCGATTCGTGCGACTGCGGCGTCGCGCTCGAGGACGATTCCCTGGAGGAGCGGCCGCAGCGCGCGGACGGCGCGGGCGCGGTGGGACACGCGGTTCTTCTCGTCTGCGGGGAGCTCGGCCATCGTCAGGTTGCCACCGTCGACCAGGAAAAGCGGATCGTACCCAAAGCCCCCCGAGCCGCGCGGCGTGCGCGTGATGGCGCCGTCGCACACGCCTTCCACCGTGCGCGCAGCGCCGTCGTTCGCGTACGGATCGACGATTGCAAGGACGCACCGGAAACGCGCAGTGTAGGTCGCAGAGGCGGCGCCCTCGTGCTCCAGCGCGTCGAGCGCGGCGAGGAGGTGCGCGTTGTTCTCCGCGTCGGTGGCGCGCTCGCTCGCGTAGCGTGCCGACCGCACACCGGGCGCGCCGTCGAGGGCGTCGACCTCGAGGCCGGAGTCGTCGGCGAGCGTGAGCATCATCGTCGCCGCGGCCACGAGCGTCGCCTTCTTCACGGCGTTGTCGGCGAACGTCGCCCCGTCCTCGACGATCGTGATGCGCTTCGCCGCGACGTCGTCGAGCGCGTACACGGTGAACGGCAGCCCCACGAGGAGCGCACGCAGCTCGTCGAGCTTGCCTCGGTTGGTCGTCGCGACGACGAGCGATTGATTCACGCCCGCAGCGTATCAGCTCCTGGGAATCATGAGGGACGCGAGCTCGACCCCCGCGCGCGCGAGCGCCGCTTCTTGCTGCTCCGTCAGAAGACGAATGCCCATGAGCGACAGGTCCACCATCTTGTCGATCTGCGCGCGCGCGACCGGCGCACCCTCGGCGGTCCCCTGGATCTCGATGATCTTGCCGCTCTTCGTCGCGACCACGTTGAGATCGACCTCGGCCTTCGAGTCCTCTTTGTAGACGAGATCGAGCGCGAGCTCCTCGTTCGCCAAGATGCCGCAGCTGATCGCGGCGACAGGCTCGCGGAGGACCGGCTTCGTGAGGACGCCCTTCTCCTTGAGCTTCGCCAGCGCCAGCGCCAGCGCGACGAATCCGCCGGTCACCGACGCCGTGCGCGTGCCGCCGTCGGCCTCGAGCACGTCGCAGTCGATCGAGATCTGACGCTCGCCGAGGGCCACGAGATCGACCGCGGCGCGGAGCGAGCGACCGACGAGGCGCTGGATCTCCTGCGTGCGCCCGCTCGGCGCCTTGCCGCGGCCATCACGCGACTCGCGCTTGTCGGGGTTGCTGCGCGGGTGCATCTGGTACTCCGCGGTGACCCAGCCCTTGCCCTTGCCCTCGAGGAACGGCGGCACCTTCGCGTCGACCGACGCGGTGCACAGCACCACCGTCGAGCCCGCGCGGTACAGCACCGAGCCCTCGCTCATCTTGTGGAAGCCGAGGGTCATCTCGACGTTGCGGGGAGCATCGAAGGCGCGTGCGTCAGGTCGCGGCATTCGGCCGTCTTACCACAGCCCCGGCCCCGTCGCCGGACACGGGCGCCTTCGGGAGCGAGAGGCGCGACGGCGCGATCGGCAGCGAGATGCGAAAGGTCGTTCCGCCGCCCTCGCGCGCGTCGCACGCGATCGTCCCGCCGTGCGCCTCGACGATCTGGCGCGTGATCGCGAGGCCGAGGCCGGTGCCCTCGCCCTTGGTCGAGAAGAACGGATCGAACACGCGCGCGCGAATGTCGCCCGCGATGCCCCCGCCGCGATCCTCGACGCTGACGACCACGCTCATTCCTTCGGCGAAGACGCGCAGATCGATCGCGCCGCCGTCGCTCATCGACTCCCGCGCGTTGCGGAGGAGGTTCAGGAGGGCTTGCCGGATCTGCGCCTCGTCGAACAGCGCCGGCGGCAATTCGGCCGCGACGTCGACGCGAAGCGTGCAGTTTGCACGTTCCATCTCGGGGCGCACGAACGACTCGAGATCCTTGGCGAGCGCGGCCACGTCATCGGCCTCCATGCGCGGCTGCGGCAAGCGCGCGACGCGCAGGTACTCCTCCGAGAGGTGCTCGAGGCGCTCGACCTCGCGCGTGATCGCCTTGAGGAGAGCGCGCGACTCGGCCGGAACGTCTCCTTGCGCGAGCTCTTCTTCGAGCAGCTCGATGTTGAGGCCGATCGACGACAAGGGATTCCTGATCTCGTGGGTGACGTGGGCAGCCATCTTGCCGATGGCGGCGAGGCGCTCGTTGGAGAGCGCGCGGCTCTGCGCTTGCGCGACGGCGGCGACCATCTTCTCGAACGCCACTGCGAGCTCGCCGATCTCATCGTCGGTCGGCGCGACGGCTTGTGCGGTGAGATCGCCGCGACCGACCGCCTGCGCGCGCGCCGTCACGCGAGCGAGCGGCGCGAGGAGGCGGCGCACGTGGAGGGACACCGCGACCCCGACCCCCAGCGTCAGGATCGCCAAGCCCACGAGCGCGAGGACGCTCCGGCGCTGCCGCTCGCGCGCCGCTTCGCTCAGCTGGTCCATCGACGTGGCGACGCGATCGGAAAGTCCGCGGATCTTCTTGTCCGCGTCGTGCTCGCTCGCGCCGAGCGTCACGAGCAAGCGCTGCACGCCGTCCTTGTCCCCTTTGTCGATCGCGACGAAGAGTCGCTCGAAGCCCTGCTTGTCCTCGGTGAGGGCGAGCTCGATGGTGTCGAGCTCGCCGGTGAGGACGAGCGCGAGGTGGCGGGTCTCGGGGCTGCCCAGATCGCGGAGCCCCTGGGTCATGGCGCTGCGGGTCTCCGCGAATTTCACGCGGCGCGTGCTCGCGAGGGTCTCCAGCAAGAGCCGCGTCGACAGCGGATCTTTTTCGTCGGGGATGCCGTCTACGAGCGTCGCAAACGTCGCCTGCGTCGAGCGGAGCTGCGCGAGCTTGAGCGCCACGGGCACGTAGCCCTTCGCGAGCTCCACGTTGTCCTCGGCGGCGCGCCGCTCGAGCGCGATGCTCCACCCCACGGTGATCGCGAAGGCGAGGAGCGTGACGCCGAACGACGCGAGGACGCGGCGGGCGACGGTCTTTCGGGGTGCGGCGACGGCCACGCTTCAGGCTAGAGCGAACGTGGTTTGCACGGAACGGGCAAACGACGGTAGCGACCCACCTGCGGCCTCGCTAACGCTTTGCGATGCCGGCGGCGACCTCGAGCGCGCGCGTCACGTCGGCGAGCGCCGTCGCGGCGTCGCGTGCACCCGCCTCGGCGGCGTCGAGCGCCTCCCGCAGCGCCGCGAGCTCTTCTTCGACGGCGGACGCCCTGGCGCGGGCCCCGTCTCGCTCCGCGGTCGCGATGGCGAGGGCGGTCTTTGCGGCTTCGGCCTCGCGCTCGAGCGTCGAGAGGCGGCGGATCTGGACGAGCGACGACTCGCGGAGCGCCCGCTCGGCGCGCGTGATGTCGTCGAGCCGCGCGAGATCGGTGGTCATCTTCGCGATGAGCTCGGCGTCGGCGGCGCGTTGCTGCTCGAGCCGCGCGACCTCCTCTTGTTGCTCGCGCAGCGCTTGCAGCGCAGCCGTTCGCGGCGGCTCCGCCGTGAGGACCAGGCCGCTCGTGCGCTCCGCTTCCACGCCGGGCGTGGCGGTCGCCGGCGGCTCGGACGGCCACGGCGGCAGCGTCTCCGGCTTCAAACCCCCCATGTCATTCTCGGTCGGCATTTGGCGCGTTAGATGGGAATGACGATCCCACCCCAAGCTAATCGTACGTGACGAGGGCCGGAATGGAAGCCCCGCGCGCGCGTACGCCGACCTACATCGTGCGAGCGCGCAACCCAACGCATCCCCACGTGGAAGTGGCGCAGGAGCTCCCTATGCGAGCGCGCGCGCGATGAACGTCGCCAGATCGGCCACGTCGCCGCCCGCCTTTCGCATTCGGACGAGGCTCGACGCGCAGCCCGTGACGATGCGCGAGGACTTCGCGGTGGCGACGCGGGCTTCGGCGATCCCGTGCGCGACCTCCGGCATCGTGAGGGGGAGCGCGCCGCCGCCGCCCGCGCAGGCTGCGCGCTCGCGTCGATCGTCGAACTCTTCGGGCGCGCGGCCGAGGACGCGCGTGAGCACGGCGCGAGGGGCCTCGTAGATCCCGAGCCCGCGTCCGAGGTGACACGAGTCGTGGTACCGAACGCGCTCGTCGCCGCCGAGCGGGCGAAGGCGTCCGAGATCGCGCGCGGCGGCCTCGACGAGGACCTCCACGCGCGTGCCGAGGTTCACGCCGTACTCCGGGTAGCGCACGCGTAGCGCATGCGCGCAGCCGCCGTCGGCGACGAGGACTTTGCGCTTGCTCCGCACCTCTCGCGAGAGCGCCTGCGCGTGATCGATGAAGCCGCCGGGATCGCCGGCGTGCAAGAGAGGAAGCCCGCAGCACGCGCCGGCGAGCGATACCCCTCCGCCGGCGAGGGCCGACGCCGCGTCGACCGCGTGCTCGGCCTCCGCGCGCGCCTTCGCCACGTACGTGCACCCCACGAGCAGCGCCGTCGATGCGTCTGCGCGCACGCCGGGTCGCCCGCGCAGCTCCTCGACGCCCTTCGCGGTTCGCTCCGCCATCGCGGCGAACCGCGCGATCGCTTTTTTGGCCGCCGCCGGCGCGACGCCCTCGCGCATCATCGCTCCGCGCGCGACGAGCAGCGTGCCGGCCACGTCGTTCTTGTGATCGCAGCTCTCGCGGCACGCGAAGCAACCGGTGCACGCCCACGCCGGCGCCGCGAACGATCCATCGAGCGGCACGTCGCCGTTCGCGACGAAGTACGCGGTGCTCATCTTGCCCCACGGCGTCAGCGTCTCGCGCGGTTCGACGTTCGACACCGGACACGCGCTGCGCGACAGCTTCGGGCAGAACGCGCAGTTCTCGAGCGCGGCGCGGCGCGGCTCGAGCATCGGCAACCGGGTCATGGGGCGAAGGCCGGGGCGCATGGGAGGGTCGATGCTATCCGCTCAGGCGGCCCCAGCAACCAGCCTGTCGCGCAGCGCAGCGAGCGCCTCGTGCGGCGTTCCCTTCGTCTCTGCCAGCGTCACCAGCGCGCGCGCCATGCTCACGTTCTGCGCGTGGAGCTTTCGGCCGAAGTGCTCGTCGACGTAGTGAATGGCCTCTGGCGACTGCCGCTTCGCGAGGCCTACGCCGATGCGCAGCGTCATCCGGTTCAGGAACTTCGTCATCGCGGCCGCCCAGGGTGCCACCGCTCCGACATGACGCCCGAGCTCGACCCCTTCGCGCGCCGCGCGGATCGCGAGAGACGTGAGCGACGCGTCGGCGAGCAGTCCGTCGACCCCACCGCCGACGTCGAGCGCCATCGTGAGCGGCGCGAACGTCACCGTGGTCGCCGGGTTCGATTCATGAACGCCCAGCTCGATTCGCGCTCGAATTCCCGCGCGAACGAGCATAAGCGCGATCTCCGCCACCGCCTCGCCAGCGCCGCGCACCTCGTCGATCAGCGTCGGCGCCATCGTCGGAAGCCAATACCGCACCACTCCGTCCTCACGCACGTACGCGACGACCCCCGCCATCGCCGCGACGACGCGATCGCCCAGTGCGCCCTCGTCGCGCATTCGCTCGTAGTCGCCCGGCATCATCGGCGTCAGCACCACCGCCGGCACGTCGGGCCCGCGACGAAGGAGCTCCACGAGCCCGTCGTCGAGCTGCTCGCCGCGCACGCACACGAGGACGACGTCGGCATGCGCCGGCACCTCCGCCGCGTAGTCGGGCGACGCGATCCGGAGGACGTCGTCGCGCTCGTCCACGCGCTCGAGCAGCATCCCTCGCGCTTCACGCACGCGCGCAGGACGCACGACGAACGTGACGCCCACCCGTGCGACCGCGGCGAGCCGCGCGCCGTAGACACACCCCAGCGCGCCCGCCCCTACGATCGCGGCGTGCATCTCGACGCTCCCACCCGACCCGCGGTCAGCGGTAGGTGAACCGCAGATCGTGATCGCAAATGCGGAAGATGTCTCCCTCCGCGATCTGCTTCCGGGCGATGCGCTGGCCGTTGTACTCGACGCCGTTCGTCGAGCCCATGTCGACCATGAAGTAGACGCCGTTCTGGAACTCGATCATCGCGTGCTGGCGCGACACGTTCGGATCCTTCAGCGTGAGATCGCTCGACTGCTTGCCGCGGCCGATGACGAAGCGATCCTTGGTCACCGAGAGCTTCTCGCCCTGGTAGATGACGTTGAGCGTCGCCCCGGCTTGCGGCTGCGGGAAGCCGTTCATGCCGCCGCCGTGTTGCTGCTGCTGCTGCATGTAGCCGCCGCCGCCGCCGCGCTGCGGACCTCCACCAGGAATCGGCGGCGGAGCGCTCCGCGGCGGGGGAGGCGCGGACCGCGGCCCCGGACCCGGCAGCGGACCTGTCTGACGCGCGGGATAGGCCGGCGGCGCGAGCTGGCCACCACCACCACCGCCTCCTCCCATAGACTGCGGATGACGCGAAGGAGGCGGCCCGGCGAGCCCACCGCCGCGCATCGGCGGAGGCGGAAGTCGTCCGGGCTGCGCCATCGGCGGCTGCGTCTGCGGACGCATCATCCCGCCGCCTTGCATCGGCGGCTGCGACTGATGCCCGACGAACCCTCCGTGGTGCTGCGGCGGGTTCTGCTGCTGCGGCGGCGGCTGCGCGGCCTCGCGCCCAGGGAACGGCGTGCGCGAGCCGTAGCTGCGCTGCCTCGCGTACTGCTTCATCGCCTCATTAATGAGGTAATCGACGCTGCACTCGAGCTCGCGCGCCATCTGCTCGAACGTTTCCCAGAGCACGTCCCTGCACTGGAATGTGCGCGCGCTCTTCTTGTTCGGATCCGAGCTCATCACGGCCATTTGCCCCCAATGGAGAGGCAACGTTGCAAAGGTTTGGACTCTGTCACAGAGGCTACCTGGTGTTCCGATGCGTGACTAGGGAATGCTAGTTGTCCATGGAAGGAATCAGGACATATTTGACGAACTCGCCGACCGTCTTCAGGTCCTTCGATTCCTTGTCGCCCGGCTGGCCCCCCGCCTTCGGCGTGTCGTACGTCCACCCGCATTCCTCTTCCTTGTCGCACTTCGGCACGGGGGTGTTGTCCTCCTCGTGCGACTTCACCACCGGGATGTCCGCCTTCTTCCCATTGTAGAAGAAGCCGAGCGCCGTCATTTTTGGCCCGAATTCCCGCGCGTTGAGGTACGGCGTGATCGCCTCGCGCGGCTTCGGATCGCCGGGACCCGGCTCGATCTTGGCGATGAGACCGCCATACGCGAGGCCCTCCGTCATCCCGCTCTTCACGGCCGGGCTGGTCGGCAGGTGCGTCATGAAGCGCGGCAGGTCCTTCGTGCTCGAGGTCTTGAGGACGAGCGACGCGGCGACCCAGCGAACCTTCCACTTCTTCGGCGAGAAGAAGGCCGGGTCCGTGTAGAGCCGGTTGACGATCTGCTCCTTGGGCAGCTCGCCGAGGCGGTTGAAGACGAGGTCGCGCACGCCGTCGGGCGTCTCGTCGCTGCGCGCGATGGCGAACAGACGATCGGCGTCCTGCGGGTTGTTCTTGTCGATGTTGCCTTCGAGGGCGGCCACGGCGAGCTTGCGTCGATCGGCGTTCGCCTTCGGGTCGCCCGCGTACGTGAAGAGGTAGTCGGTCACCGATTTTCCGCCGACGCGCTTCATCGCCGGGAAGAGCTGCTCGGTGAACTTGCTGTCCTGGATCGTCTGCACCTGCTTGGCGACCTGCTCCTTGGTCACCGGCGTGTTCGGCGCGGTCTTCTTGTTGTGGTCGTCGACGATCTTCGTCTCGATGGCGACCCAGTCCGCGGAATCGAGGCGCTTTCCCAGCGCGACGAGCGCGTCGCCCAGCTTCTTCTTCGTCTCGGGGTCGCCGATGTCGGCGACGAGGCTGGCGATGCGGTCGATGCGCGACGTGTTTTCGTTCACGAGCGTCGGCAGCGCTTTCACGCTTCCCGCGCCGAGGAAACGCATCATCTGCTCCATGCCGTACTGCTGCGTCGCGTTCTCGATGCGATCCTCGAAGCCGGTCTGCGCCCACTGCGTGAGCGCGTCGCTCAGCATGCGCTTCGTCGCGTCGTCACCGGCGATCGGCGGCTCGTGTGAGAGCATCGCGAAGGCCGCGTCCTTGAAGGGAATGCTCAGGTCGGGCGGGAGCGCCCCGTCCGTGGTCCTCGGCGGCGGAGGCGCTTGGATCTGCTTCACGATCTCTGGCGCCATGCCGATCACGATCTTGCGGCGCGCCTCTTCGCTGATCTGCATGAGGGCGCCCGGGCGCTCGTTCGCGTCCTCGTCCTTGTAGCCGTTCACGAGGTACTTGATGCCCTGGCGCTGCCCGCCCCGCGGCGGCATCCGGATGAGCGACAGTCCCGCGTCCACGCGGAGCGGCGTCGCGTACTTGTCGTGGGCGATGACGGCGACCAGCTTGTACGGCCCCCGCTCGGTGATCTCCCAGCGATGGACGTCGCTCTCGCTCACGCGGCACCCGCTCACGAGCCCGGCGCTCAGCGTCACCGCCGCGCCCACCGCGGCACCTGCCACACTTGCCCGCGCCCATGCCACCGCGGCGGCTCTCCACGTTCGAGTCATCTCGGCTCTTCCACCTTGATCGGTTTTTACGGCGTACGACGAAACGGCAGTTCGGCGCCGATGCTACGACGCTGGCCGCTTAAACCCAACACTTTGCGCGTGCTGCGGACCGGACCGGCGGGCCGCCGAATCCTTGGCCGAATCCGCGCGGCGGGCTAGCGTGGCGTGTAGGATAACGTAGGCATGGCGTTCCCCCTCTTCGCGCCACGACCCCATCAGGACGCACCGTCGAACACGCGCCTCCCCAAGATCCTGGGACCGGGCGCGGTGCCTTACGCCCGCGGGCGCGAGGTGGCGGCCCTCCTCTTGTGGACGCTTGGCTTGTTCCTCGCGCTGGCACTCGCGTCGTACGTCGACGACGGCAGCGGCGGTAACTGGGTCGGTCCGGTCGGCGAGGCGTTCGCGCGCGCGATCGCCGGCACCATCGGCGTCATCGCGTGGGTGATGCCGCTCGAGGCCGTGCTCCTCGGCATCCCGTTCGTTCGCGGGAAAAAGAGCCTGATTACGCCGGCGCGCGTCGCGGGCGATCTGCTCATCGTGATCATCGCGACGGCGCTCGTTCAGGTCGGCTGGCCCGGCAAGCAAGCGTTCGGGCACCACGCCGCGGGCGGACTCGTCGGCGAGCTGTTCGGCGAGCTCGCGCGCTCTCTCTTCTCTACCGTCGGCTCCTTCCTCGTCGGCTTCGCGCTACTCGGACTCATCTTGATCGGCCGCGCGTCGTTCTCGTTCATCGCGCTCGTCAACACCGTGATGCGCCTCGGGCAGCGAGGCGCGCAAGGAACGAAGGCAGGCGCGCTCACCGTCGCCGACGCATGGCGCACGGCGCGTCAGATCGAAAAGGAGAAGGCCGAGGCCGAGCGCGTCGCGAAGCTCCCGAAGATCGAGCTCGGCGCCGGCGACGACGCGACCATCGCGATGCTCACCGACGACGAGGCGGACGGTCTTCTGCCGACCGAGCAGCTCGATTTGCCGGGAATTCCTTTGCCCGACGAGCCCAAGAAGAAGCCCCGAAAGAAGCGCGCGCCGAAGCCGGTCGCGGAATCGGAGTCGGAGTCGGAGTCGGCCTCGGAGTCCGCGTCGGAGTCGGAGTCGGACTCGTTCCCCATGTCCGAGCCCTCCCCCGAGCCCGTCGTCGCGGCCGCGCCAATCAAGGTCGACATCAAGCTCGACAAGCCCGACCCCAAGCCCAAGAAGAGGAAGGGCGAGATCATCGACACCTCGACGCTCGACTCCCTCAAGGTCGAGAAGCTCCAGAAGGGCGACAAGCTCGTCCCCGCCACCGGCGCCGGCTTCCGTCTTCCGCCGCTCGACTTCCTCGTGCCCGCGAAGGTCGAGACTGCGATCCAGATCGACAAGGAGGCGCTCTTCCGCAGCGCCGAGCTCCTCGTGAAGACGCTCGCGGACTACGGCGTCACCGGCAAGGTGGAGGACATTCTCCCCGGCCCGACCGTCACGACGTTCGAAGTATCACCGGCCGCCGGCACCAAGGTCTCGAAGGTCGCGTCGCTCGCCGACGATCTCGCGCTCGCGCTCGCGAAGAAGGTGCGCATCGTCGCGCCGATCCCCGGCAAGAACCGCATCGGCTTCGAGCTCCCCAACGATCGCCGAATCCCTGTGAATTTGCGGGATCTCGTCGAGGACCGCCGCTTCCAGCAGTTCGACGCGCCACTGCCCGTCGTGCTCGGCCGCGACATCCTCGGCAACCCCGTCTACGCCGATCTCGCGAGCATGCCGCACGTGATCGTCGCTGGCGCGACCGGCGCGGGAAAGAGCGTCGGCCTCAACGTGATGCTCACGTCCCTCCTCTATAGGCGCTCGCCCGAGGAGCTCCGCCTCCTCATGATCGATCCGAAGGTCGTCGAGCTCGCGCCGTTCGATCGCATCCCGCACATGCTCCTGCCGGTCGTCACCGACATGAAGCAAGCGTCGAACGCGCTGAAGTGGGCGGTCGACGAGATGGAACGCCGCTACCAGATGTTCGCCGACGCCGGCACGAAGAACATCGGCACGTACAACGGCTGGGTGGAGCGCGTCCGGAGCGGCGCCATTCGCAACCCGCTGCCGAAGCGCGTCATCGGCAAAGATCACAACGGCCTCCCCGACGACGTGCCGCCCGAGAAGGGCTCGGACGAGGGCGAGTCGCCGCTCCCCGAGAAGCTGCCGCTCATCGTCATCGTCGTCGACGAGTTCGCCGATCTCATGATGCAGCAGGGCAAGGACGTCGAGACCGCCGTCGCGCGCCTCGCACAAAAAGCGCGCGCGGCCGGCATGCACGTCATCCTCGCGACGCAGCGCCCGAGCGTCGACGTCATCACCGGCATGATCAAAGCGAACTTTCCGACGCGCATCGCGTACCGCGTCGCGCAGAAGGTCGACTCGCGCACGATCCTCGACGAGCAAGGCGCCGAGCACCTCCTCGGACGCGGCGACATGCTCATCAAGTTGAACGGCACGAACGAGACGAAGCGCGTGCAGTGCCCGATGGTGAGCGAAGAGGAGGTCCAGCTCGTGACCGACTTTCTGCGCCTTCAGGGCGAGCCGGTCTACGACGAGAACATCCTGAAGCCGCGCGACGGCGACGACGAGGCCAACGAAGAGGCCGACGCCGAGCAGGACCTCATGTACGACGACGCATGCCGAGTGGTCGCCGACACGCGCCGCTGCTCGACGTCGTGGCTTCAGCGCAAGCTCGGCCTTGGCTACAACCGTGCCGCGCGCATCGTCGAAATGATGGAGCGGAGGGGCATCGTCGGACCGGCCAACGGCGCGAAGGACCGCGAGGTCCTCATCGGAAATATTTGACGCAAGTGTTCCAAAAAGTGGCCGTACAGGGGAGCGCGCGGGAAGCTCGGAGCGAAATGCGGGGTAATCGTAGAGAGTTGCCGCATCTTGCGCGCCGAGGAGCAATTCTCCTTGCGTGTCACCAGAACTGAGTAAAGGTGTGCGCCTCGTTCGGCGCGCTGCGGCAATTGGCTCGACGCCAGCAGGTTCGTTGTTAGACTTTCCCGCGTTTGCGCGTTCGTCCCGTCAGAAGCAATGAGGCCCATGCGGCAGACCAAATCCGTGTTTAGTGTCGAGCTTCAGATGGCGGAGCTCCAGGTGGTCTTCGATCGTGGCGACGCCGTCCGGCGCGGGCTGGTGAGCGCGGACGAGACGGAGCGCACCCGCCTCATCGACGAGCTCTCACGCCTCATTCGCGAGCCTTGCACTCCGGAGCACACGCGCACCGCTGGCCTCACCCTCATTGGATGGCTCGCGCGCCGGATGCCGGGCGAGCAAGCGCACGCGCTCGGCGTCGACGAGGCACGTGAGTCCGAGCGCCGCCTGAAGTCCGTCCGGAAGCGCTGATCGAACGCGCGTCGTGAGCCGAGCGCGGGCGCTCCTTCCCCTCGCTGTACTGGCGGCCGTCCTCGCGACCGCCGCGGTGGTGCGTGTCGGCGGTCGACGCGCGGCTCGAGGAGAAGCGCCGTCTGCGGTGTCGCTCGTCGCAATTGATGGCGGCGGGCTCGAGGCGACGTTGCGCGGCGTCGTGGCCGGGGATGGTGGCGTGCCCGATGGCGCCGCGCGTACGCTCCACGGCGACGCGCACCGCACGCACCGCGCGCGCGGTCATGGGCCGCGGGAGGCGAAGGTCGTGTGGAGCGTCGACGTCGGCGCGCCCGTCCAGGCGCAAGTGACCGCGTCGCCCGATCAAGAGACGCTCTACGTCGCGTCGCTCGGCGGCACGCTCTCCGCGATCGCGCGCGCCGATGGAGCGTCGAAGTGGCGCGTGGCGCTCGGCGACCGCGCGTACGGAGCGCCCGCGGTCGGCGACGATGGGACGATCTACGTGGGAAGCGACGCCAAGAAGATGCGCGCGATCGATCCAGGCGGCGCGACGAAGTGGACGATCGAGACGGACGGCGAGGCCGACACCGCCGCGCTCGTCGACGGCGGCGCGATCTACTTCTCCGCGGGCAGCACGCTCTACTCCGCGCGCCGCGGCGGTGACGTCGCTTGGCGCTTCGCGGCGAAAGGGAAAATTTTCACGAGCCCCGCGCTCACGCCCGGGGTCGTGGGGCTCGTCGTCTTCGGCGCGCAGGATCATCGCGCCTATGCCGTCCGCGCAGCGAGCGGCCAGCTCGCGTGGAGCGTCGATCTCGGGGCCGATGTCGACGGCGGTCCGGCGATCGGCGACGGCGGTGAGATCTTCGTCGGGACCGACGGCGCCGAGATCGTCCGCCTCGATCCTGGCGGCGCGATCGTGTGGCGCACCAACGTCGGCGGCTTCGTCCGCGGCGCCCTCTCCGTCGCGCGCAACGGCGACGTGCTCGCCGGCGTCTACGGTCCCGCGCCACGCCAGGTCCGCCTCGACGGCGCGACCGGCGTGCTGCGCGGGGCATTCGCCGTCCAAGGAACGGGCGCCCGCGAGTTCGGCGTGCACGGAGGCGCGCTCGAGGACGACGAGGGCACGCTCTTTTTCGGCGCCCAGGACGATCGCGTCTACGCCGTGGGTCCTGGCGGCCGAACCGCCTTCACGTTCGCCACGGGCGGTGACGTCGACGCGCCGCTGACCCTCTTGGGCGACGGCGCGATGGTCGTCGCCTCGGACGACGGGAAGGTCTATCTTCTCGGTCCGTAGTCCCTTCCGCAGCTAGCGCCGATCGAAGGACCTGTCCTCCAACCTCGTGATACGAATCCTGTCTTGACGATGGAGGGCATTCCCCCGGCCAAAAAGAGCGACGCGGAAGACGTCGTTTGGGCGCTTCAGACGGCGGATGCCCTCTGGAAGCGGAACGAACGCGTCGATGCGATCGTCTGGCTTCGGCGCGCCGCGCAGGCCGCGGGAGAGGCGGACGACGACGAGCGCGCGGTCGGTCTGGCCCGCAACGCGGCAGAGCTGAGCGAGGTCCTCGGGAACGAAGGTGTCGCGATCACCGGCGACCGCGACAGCGCTCGGCCCGGCGCGGGAAGCCAGATCGACGATTTGCTCCACGCCTCGGCGCACGACTTTTCGATCGACGTGGCGACCGAAGAGGAGCCCGGGACCGCGCCGCTTCGATTGCCCCTCGCGGTGCCCGCGCCGGTGCCGCCGTCCGCGGAGCACGCGACGTACAGGGCGCCGCCGCCGCGCGCCCCCGTGAACAGCGATGCCGACTACGAGAACGTCACCTCCGACTATCTCGAGTCCGACGACGCGCCGCGCGAGAGCGTCCCGCACGCCGAGCAGAAGCACGCTGGAATGCTGGATCCGTGGTCGGAGCCGCCGGGCCCCGCGCGCGCTCCCCCGCCCGAGGTCTCGACGTCGGCGGCGCCGCGACCTGGCTCGAGCGCGTCGATTCCGATCCCGGGCGGCGCGCGGCACAAGTCGTCGCCACCGCCGCCGCGCGTCTACGAAGAAGACGAAGTGGTGACGAGCGCACGCCACGTGGCGGTGACCGCGTCGGCATTTCCTTCCGAAGGGGAGTCGCCGACGCATCCGAAGGCGGACGTCCTTCCGAGCGAGCCGTCACCATCGATTCGGCATGCGGAAAAGGATGAGGCCATGCCGGTCTCGACGTTCGAGGTCGTCGCGCCCGCGCCGCCGAAGCCTCCGCCGCCGAAGCCTCCGCCGCCGAAGCCTCCGCCGCCGAAGAAGCAGGTGAAGCCCCCGCTGCCCGCGCGCGCCGGGAGGGGCACCAAGTCCGCGCCCGCGCCGTCCCCCAAGCCCGCGCCGTCGCCCGTCGCCGCGCCGCCTCCCGTCGCCGCGCCTCCGCCGAGCGTCGGCACCACCGAGCCGCCGATCCCCAGCCAAGAGATGGAGCCGGTCGCCGGCGTGGATTTGTCGAACGTCGAGGCGTTCTCCGATCTTCCGGACGATGCCCGGGCGTCCTTCGCGCTCGCCGCCAAGGTGAGCGATTTGGGGCCCGACGAAGAGGTCAGCGCGTTCGCGCTCGCGTACGTGATCGCAGGTGAGGTGGACGCGACGGCCACGATGGTCGACGCGCCCGCCGTTCGCTTCAGTGCCGGCAGCGTCCTCCGAAGTCGTGGGTCGATCGAGGACTACCTGCCGCTTCGCCTCATCTGCGCCGGCGAGCACGCCACCGTCGCCGTGTGGCGCGAGGAGGACGTGGCCTCCGCGTTCAAGTCGTGCCCGTGGGTGGAGAACGATCTGCGCGCCGCCGCCGATCGCACGCAGGCTCTGGCAGGGATCACCGTCGGCCCGCTCGGCGAACGCTTGGATCGCTCGCTCCGTGATCAGGTCATCGCGCGCTTCGAGATGCGCGTCCTCGCTCCAGGAGACGTCGTCGTCGCGAAGGGCAAGCCGATGCCCGGTCTCGTCGTCGTCGGCGTGGGGTCGCTCGAGCTCGTGGACGGCGACACCGTCAAGTCGACGCTCGGCTCCGGCGAGTTCCTATTCGCCGACACGATCCTCGGGGGCGGATCGGCACCGCTCACCGCGCGCGTAGGGAAGGGCGGCGCGCTGACCCTCTTCGTGTCGCGAGCGATCGCGCAGGAGCTTCTCGTGACGTGCCCGCCGCTCCTCGAGCTCTTCGCGGGGATGTAGCGCGCGCTGCTGCGGCGTCGATCAGCGCACGTCGGCGGTGGCACCCGCGGACTTCGGCGGCGCGGCGGCGGGGTCGAGATCCCAGCGCAGCTCCTCGTTGCCCTCGGAGCCGGCGAAGCGCAGCCCGAGCCACTTCGCGTCGGGCGCGATGGCCGGGCGCCCGTCGGGCAAGATGCGTGGAAAGCGGATGCGGAAGATCTGACGCCACACCGTCGTGTACGGAAAGTACGTGCGCTCGAGCGCGCCGGGTTTGGGGATGTAGTCGATCGTCAGCGGCGCCGACTCGTCGCCCTGGTCGTCGATGAGCCGGACGATCCACGCGCTGTTCGGCTTCGTCAGATCCGTCCAGCGGCGGTTCGATCCGTAGAGCGCGACGTAGAACTGATGCACGTCGCGCGTCTCGGCGAGCGTTTTCTCGAGGAGCGTGCGGCGCTGCTCGACGGTGAGGCGATAGTCCTGCGCGTAGCGAACGACGTACGCCCAACGAAAATCCCAGGACTCGTACGTCGCCGTGACGCTCAAGAGATCATCGAGCTCGCTCGGCAAGATGAGGCTCTGCGACCGCGTCCACCGCTTCAGCACAACTGGGTAGTCGCTGCCGACGTACTCGCGCGCGCCGGGGCCGGTGCTTACCTTCAGCTCGCTGCACGCCGTGGTGACGCACGCGCAGGCGAGCGCGAGCGCGACCACGAAAGAAGAAACGCGGACACCCAGCATCGGCCTCAGGTTCGCACAAGGTACGCGGTCCGCGCCAGTCACCGGTGGATCGCGCGCCCGTGGGCTGCGTAGCCCCCGATGCATGGCGGGGCGGTCTCGGCGTGCGCGGGGCGACCCCCCCCTCTTACGCTCGCGGTACCGAGGACATTTCCCGTCAAATCCGCGATTGGTGGCGGCGGGAAAGAACTTTTCGCCAGCCCGATCCGTCCAACTTTCATGGAACGCAAGGTGCAATTGATCCCGTGCATGGAGCTCACGTGATCGAGAAGCTCGATTTTCTGGTTCGCTTCTGGGAGCTGAAGGCGCGTCACGCGACGTTGGGAGAGCCCCTCGCCGCGCGCGAGCAGGTCGAGCTGCTCTCCTTGATGCAGCTCGTTCAGGGGGAGTTCGAGGTTCCACCCGCGCGCCACGTCAAGGCCACGCGCACCGCGCTTCCCGCGCAGCTGATCGGCGACGGCGGCATGCGTCGCGTCGAGATCCGAGGGCTGAGCGCCGGCGCGCTCCTCGTCGCTTCCGGCACACCGGTCGCCGCGGGCGGGCAGGTGATCCTCCGCGCGACCGACGCCGTCACCGGCGTGGAGTACGCGCTGCCCTGCAAGGTCATGTGGGTCCATCCCGGCACGCAGCGAGAGGCGTGCACGATCGCGCTCGTGGTCGATGGCATCCCGACCCGGAGCGTCTTCGCGACGCCCGACGCGCAAATGGGCGGACAGCTCTCGATCGGCCAAGGCGAGCGCCTCGTAGGCTGACGGCTTCTGCCGTAAGCTCCCCTGCGAATGGCGATGGCCTTCGCGATGGCGGAGCCGGGACACGGTCTGTCACCGGAGCTCGTGACGTCGCAGTCGAGCGTCTTGCGGACGATCCTCGCGCTCGCACTCGCCTTCGGGCTCGCGATCGCCCTTGTCCTCATCCGCGGAACGGCGCTCTTTATCGGCGGTCGCGTCGGCATGGCCATCGGCGCCGTTCTTCCGGAGCATCGCAAATTCGTGCCCTACGGCCTCCTCTCGCAGTCCGGCGTCGGATCGGGCTCTGCGTGCTCGTCGCCAAGCATTTTGCCGGCTGGGGCGATCAAGCGGCGACGTGCCTCCTCGGCGCGGTGATGATCAACGAGCTCGTCGGCCCAGTGCTATTCCGAAGCGCCCTCATGCGTAGCGGCGAGGCCGGCAAGCGCGCCGCCGTCGTCCACGCGCACTAAACGCGACGAGCATCCCGAGTCCCCCCCGTTGTTTTCCCTCGTGCGCTGGGCGACACTTGCCGCGGGCGATGGGGGAATCGGGCGACAGCGACGACGAGCTTCTGCGCGCCGTCGCCAATGCGCCCGAGCGCGCGCCGCCCGCGCCCGACCCGACCCGCATCGCGCACTTTCGGATCCTCGGGCGCCTGGGTCAGGGCGGAATGGGCATCGTTTTCCGCGCCGAGGACGAGACACTCGGCCGGACCGTCGCGCTCAAGGTGCTGCCCCCGGGCTTCGAGGCGGACGACGAGCGACGAAAACGCCTGCTTCGCGAGGCGCGTGCCGCGGCGTCGGTCAGTCACCCCAACATCGCCGCCGTGTACGAGGTCGGCGAGGCCGACGGCCACGTCTTCATCGCGATGGAGCACGTGGAAGGGCGCACGCTGCGCGAGATGGTCGCGGGCGGCGCGCTCGCGATCCCGACCGCCATTCACCTCGCGCTTCAGATCGCGCGCGGGCTCGCCAAAGCGCACGCGGCGAGCGTGGTGCACCGCGATCTGAAGCCCGACAACGTGATCGTCGGCGACGACGGGCACGTGACGATCCTCGATTTTGGGCTCGCGAAGCTGCGCGCACGCGAGGCGGCCGATCCGGCGCACGCCGATACGGTGACGGCGGAGGGTCACGTCCTCGGGACGCCCGCGTACACGTCGCCCGAGCAGGCGCAGGGGAAGGACGTCGGACCGGCGACCGACGTGTTCGCGTTCGGCGTGACCCTCTACGAGATGCTCACCGGGCAAAGGCCCTTCTCCGGCGAGTCGCGCGCGGAGCTCATCGTCGCGATCGCGCGCGACGCGCCGGCGGCTCCGTCGAGGCGGAACGAGGAGGTCCCCGCGACGCTCGACGCGCTCGTAGTGCGGTGTCTCGCGAAGGATCCAGGAGAGCGACCGGCCGATGGCGAAGCGCTCGTGACCGCGCTCGAGCCGCTCGGCCCTCCGCGCCCGGAGATCTCCACGCCGGCGCGGAGCGCGAAGAGCGCCAGCGCGATGCCGACCGAGGACGCGCTGACGCGAACGCCGGCGAACGAGCCGCGACCACGACGGCACCTTGCCGCGCTCGTGGCCGCCGTGATCGCGGCGGTCGCGATCACGGCAATCGCGGTCCGCGTGAGTCAGACTCCGCAAACTGTCCCATCTCCGCAGGCCTCGGCTTCTGCGAGCAGCCCGGCGCCGCGCGCGACCGCCCTCACCGATCTGCCTCCGCCGCCGACCAAGGTCCCCGCGGCCGCCGCCGAGTACGCCGCCGCGATGCAGGCGCTCCGGTACAACAGCTGGGGGAGCGCCCATCGCCACATGAAGCGCGCGGTGGAGCTCGATCCGACCATGACGCTTGGACACCTGCGCCTGTCGATGATGTCGACCGATGATGCGGTCGAGAAGAGGGAGGAGTTCGGCAAGGCCGCCGCCGCGCGCGGCGTGCTGACGGAGCGGGATCAGATCCTGCTCGAGTCGCTAGAGCCCGTCCTCCAGCGCACGCGAGACGATCGCTCGGAGGCGCTGGCACGACTCAAGCGCGCCCATGAGCGGTATCCGCTGGACGTGGAGTTCCTCGATTGGCTCGGGATCCTCGGCGAGGGCGAGCCCGCGGCCTCCCTGCCGTGGTCGGAGCGTGCGATCGAGCTGGACCCCAAGGACGGCCAGGCGTTCCAGAACAAAGGCTACGCGCTGGCGCTCCTGGGTCGAGCCACCGAGGCGCGTGATGCGCTCGAGAAGTGCGCGACGATCGCGGTGGACACTGCCGATTGCCTGACCTCGAAGTTGATGCTCGAGTTTGGCGAAGGGCGATGCGCAGACGCCGAGGTTAGCGCCCGGCGTGCGGCGGACCGCGATCCAACGCAGACGGGGCAGCTCTTGTGGCCGATGATCGCACTTGGCCGTCCGGAGGCGGCCGTGGCCGAGGTGCTCGAACAGTCCGAGCCCCTCGCGAGGAACCAGACCGTCCGGATCGTTCTCACGTTCGGGACCAGGTCTCAACTGGCGGAGGAAGCCGGCGACCTCGCGGCGGCCGAAGCTTCGAACCGGAGCGCGCTCAAGTTGGTCGCGTCGGATCCGGCGCTCCGTGCGAACTACTTGTCCAACATCATTTTTGCGCTCGACCTCGCTCAGGTCCTCCTCGAAGAGGGCGGGACGGACGAAGCCCGCATGGTGGCCGAAGACTTCGTCGCTCGGAGTGCGAATCGCATGAAGAGCGAGGGCGGTGGAACCGACGACTGGCCGCTGCTCCTGCGCCTGACCGTCGGGAAGCTTGGGCTGTCCCTCGAAGAGTTCGAACGGCGGAGAGCCGCGTGGATCGACGATCAGCTGGTCGTGTCACGCGCCTACCCCGGTCACGTGTGGACCCACGCCTATGCCGGCGCCGCGATGACGCCCGACGAGGCCCGCGCTGCGCTCGCCGCGCTGCCACGCTTCCTTCCGCTGACCTCGTACCAACCTAATTTCTCGCCCGATGGGCACATCGGCCATGCCTACCTCCTCGCCGGCCACGCCGCGGAGGCGGTCCCCTACTTGAAGCGCGCCGCGACGAGCTGCTACGTCGGCATTCCGCGAATGCATGCCCGGCTCGAGCTCGGCCAGGCGCTCGAGGCCACCGGCGACACGCCGGGCGCGTGCGCAGCGTACCGGACGGTGCTCGAGCGTTGGGGCCACGCGAAGCCGCGCTCGGTGACCGCGGAGAAGGCGCGCGAGCGAACGAAGGCGCTCCGCTGTCCAGGGAATTAGCGTGCCCTAGACGCTGGCGCACGAGCTACGCCTGCTCGGCCATGCCCACTACACCTCGGGATCGTTTCCAGAACTCCTTGTGTTCGTGGTTCAGCCTCTGGCATATAAACGCCCGATGCCCCTTCAAATCTCCGCCCGCGCCGCGCAGGCCGCGAAAACCTCCGGCGATGTCATCGTCGTCGGCGTTTGGACGCTGACCTCCTCCAAGAAGACCCGCCTCGCGGATGTCGCCGACGTCGATCGCGCGCTGAACGGCGGCCTTGCGAAGATGATCGCGAAGGACGAGTTCAAGGGGAAGAAGGACCAGTCGCTTTCGTTCGCGCCACTCGGCAAGCTGCCCGCCGGTCGCGTCGTCCTGCTCGGCCTCGGCGACGCGAAGTCGTTCACCGACGCCGACGCCCGCGCGTTCGGCGCGAAGGCGGCGCGCGCGGCGAACTCGGAGAAGGCGAAGTCGCTCGTGGTCGGGATCCCGGCCGGCCTCGAGGGCCGCGTGCGCGAGGTCGCCGAGGGGCTCGAGCTCGGCGTGTACCGCTTCACGAAGTACCTGACCGGTGATCGCCGCCCGAAGGCGGAGCTCGGCAAAGTCACGCTCGTCATGAAGGACAAGCCTTCCGCCGACGTGAAGCGCGAAATCGAGATCGGCCAGATGGTGGCGCGCGGCGTCAACATCTCGCGCGATCTTTCGAACGAGCCGCCGAACCACCTCACGCCGGCCGCGCTCGCCGCCGCCGCGCAGACGGTGGCGAAGGAGCACAACGTCAAGGCGCTCGTGTTCGACTACAAGGAGATCCAGAAGCGCGGGATGCTCCTCATCCAGGCCGTCGGCCAGGGGAGCAAGAACGAGCCGCGCTTCGTGCACCTCTCGTACGTCCCCGCCAACGCCGGCAAGCGTCCGCCGAAGCGCCTTGTCTTCGTCGGCAAGGGCGTCACGTTCGACTCCGGCGGCATCAGCATCAAGCCCGCGCAGGGCATGGGCGAGATGAAGCACGACATGTCCGGCGCCGGAAACATGGTCGGCCTCATGTCGATCGTCGGCGATTTGAAGCCGAACGTCGAAGTGCACGCGATCATGGCGTGCGTCGAGAACATGCCCGGTGGCAACGCGTACCGCCCCGGCGACGTGTGGGGCTCGCTCGACGGCAAGCAGGTCGAGATCATCAACACCGACGCCGAAGGCCGCCTCATCCTCGCCGACGCCCTCGCCTACGCGCGCGCGCTGCAGCCCGATCTCCTCGTCGACAACGCGACCCTGACTGGCGCGTGCGTCGTCGCGCTCGGCACGTCCTGCTCCGGTTGGTACGCCACCAACGAGGAGACCGCGAACGAGTTCGCCCACGCGGTCACCGCCAGCGGCGAGACCATGTGGCGCATGCCGCTCCTCGAGGAGCTGCGCGAGCAGATGAAGAGCGACGTCGCCGATCTCAAGCACACCGGCGATCGCTTTGGCGGCTCCATCAGCGCGGCGCTGTTCCTCCGCGAGTTCATCGGCGACACGAAGAACTGGGTCCACGTCGACATCGCTGGCCCCGCGAGCGCCGATCGCGCCATCGGCTGGAACCCGAAGGGGGCGACCGGCCACGGCGTCCTCACGTTCCTCGAGCTCATTCGCGCCGCCGAGAAGGCCACACCCGCCTCCTGAGCCTCGTGCGCCTCCGCCGGGCGCCCTGACGCCCAGCGCGGCCTGTGCTAGGCCTTGCACGCTTTGGAAGAGCTCGAGACCGTCGAACGCAAGCTGAACAAGGCGCTCGCGCGCGCGATCACCGACTTCTCGATGATCGAGGAGGGCGACCGCATCATGGTTGCCGTCAGCGGCGGCAAGGACAGCTACACGATGCTGCACCTGCTCCGCGGCCTAAAGCGCCGCGCGCCGGTCGACTTCGAGCTGAAGGTCGTGAACATCGACCAGGGCCACCCCGGCTATCCCGCCGATCGCCTCCGCGACTACATGGCGCGCGAGGGCTACGACTTCACGATGATCGCCGAGGACACCTACTCGATCGTTACCGAGAAGATCCCCGTAGGCAAAACGTACTGCTCGCTCTGCTCGCGCATGCGCCGCGGGATCCTGTACCGCGTCGCGCGCGAGATGGGCTGCACGAAGATCGCGCTCGGCCATCATCGCGACGACGTGCTCCAGACGCTGCTCTTGAACCTGTTCTTCTCGGGTCAGCTCGCGGCGATGCCGCCCAAGCTCATCGCCGAGGACAAGAACGTCGTCATCCGCCCGCTCGTGTACTGCGCGGAGGAGGACATCCGCACCTTCAGCCGACTCCTCGAGTTCCCGATCCTCCCGTGCGATTTGTGCGGATCGCAGGACAATTTGCAGCGAAAAGTCGTCGGTAAGCTCATCGACGACCTCGAGGCGAAGCACCCGGGCATGAAGCAGGTGATGCTCGCGGCGGTGCAGAACGTTCGCCCGAGCCAGCTGCTCGATCAGCGGCTCTGGAAGCAGCTGGGCCTCGAGGCCGCGCGCGAGACGACCAACACCATCCCGGTCTCGAACCTCCTCCGCGCCGGGGCCTGAGCGCATGGCGGACCCGAGCCGGTCGAACAGCGACGAGCGAGAGGTGCGAGCGGGACGAGGGCTCTTCGAGCGCCTCGGTGACATCGGCACCGCCGCGCAGGCGACGATCCCAGGCTTGTATGCGTGGGCGGTGACCGTCGCGCCGGCCGCGTGGTCGCGCGGGTCGCCACTCCTCGCGAAGGTCATCGCGTGCGCGGGGCTCGCGAGTCTCATCCTCGCCATCCCGCTCGAGCGACGCTGGCCGCGCTACGGGCGCCCGGTCTCGGTTTGGGGCCTCGTCTCGACGAGCGCCTTCGTCTGGGCGCTCGCCCCCGCGGCGCTCCTGCCGACGCGCATCGACGCGGGCCGCGGCGTCGCCGGCATGATCGGCTGGGGCCTCTTCGCCCTCGCGTCCGCCGCGCCTGCGCTCCCTCGCGACGGCGACGACAGTCGCATCGTGGACGGCGCGCCCCTTCGACCGCGCGGAAAGATCCCGCGTGGCGACGCGTGGTTCATCGGCGCGGGCGCGCTCATGGCCATCGGCCTCCAGACCGTGGGCTGGAACGTCGCGGTGCCCGAGCGCGCGCTGCTCGTCCGCCTCGTGGCCCTCGCCGCAGGGCTAGGCGTGATCGGCGCGGCCACGCAGATCGCCCTCGGCCGCCACGGGCGCCGCATTCGCCCGACCCGCCGCGTCCGCGTCCGCCGCTCGATGGCTGCGTTCCTCGGGCTCTTCGTCGTCGCCGCGCTCGGCCTCGCGCTTCTCCTCGCCGGGCGGTAGCGCTAAGCTCTTCTCCGCATGCATGCCTTCGACGTCGTGGCCGGGCTGCTCGTCGTCCTCGCGGTCGTCGCCTTCGCCGTCGGGAGCTCGGCGCTGGCGCGCGCGGAGGACATCCACGCCCTCTACTGGCTCGTCGTAGGGGTCGTGTCGATGCGCGCGGCGGTTCAGCTCGCGAGGCCAGGGGCCGCATGAAGCTGCGTCTCCCGTCGGCGTGGCTGCTCCTCGTGGCCGCGTGCGGGCACGACGCGCCGCCGCCGAAGGAGCGCGCGGCGGATTTGGGAGGTGACGTGGTGGCGCGGGTCGGGGCGGAGGCGATCTCCGCGTCGCTCGTCGCCGACGTCGCGCGCGCGAAGAACGTGCCCCCGCGCGCCGCAATGGACGACCTGATCGACGACGCGCTGGCCGCGCAAGGAGCCCGCGGCGCCGGTCTCGCCGATGATCCCGGCGTGCGATGGCCGATCATCTCCGCGCAAGCCCGCGTCGTCGCCGCGCACGTCCGCGACGACACGCGCGCCAAGGGCCCACCGACCGCCGAGGAGATCGCAGAGCTCACCGCCCTCCACTGGCGCAAGCTCGACGTCCCCGAGGGGGTCAAGGTCATCCACGCCGTCGCGATGGCGAACAAGCACACGCCCGAGATCGACGCCGCGGCGCGAACGACGCTCGATCGCATCGCCGCCGCCGTCGCTACGGCCAAGACCCCGGAAGAGTTCGAGGCCGCCGCACGCGCCGTTCCGGCAGAAAAAAAGGTTCAAACGCGCGTGGAGACGCTGTCGCTCACCGTCGACGGACGCTCCCTCGACGCGCCCACTACGATCGAGCAGCCGTTCGTGACGGCGGCCGTTTCGTTGCGCGCGCCCGGCGACAAGGCGCGCGCGACGACCACGTACGGCTGGCACGTCCTCCAGCTCGTCGAGCGCCTCCCCGAGCACCGCGTCCCGCTCGCCGAGCGAACGGCTCTCCTCGAAGGCGAGGCCCTCGCCGCTCGTGCACGCAAGGCCTACGACGCCACGCTCGCGGAGCTCCGTGGCCGGTACCCGGTGCAGATCTCCACGGCGGCCGACGCCCTCATGCAGGCGGTCTCCCTCGAGCGACCATGAGCGCGCCGGCATGAGGGACGCCGCGCCGCCGCGCGACACCGACGCGAGCCCCTTCGCCGCCATCCTGGCCGATCTTCTCGCGCGGATCCCCGGCGGCATCGGCGCTGCGCTCGTCGACGGAGAAGGGGAATGTGTAGATTACACAGGCCTCGCGGACCCCTACGATTTGAAGGTCGCCGCCGCCCACTTCTGCATCGTCCTCGCCGAGGCCGCGCAGCACGTCGGCCCGATGGGTCCTCTCCGCACGCTGCTCATCCGCGCCGCCAAGCGCAGCTTCGTCGTCCGCGCGCTCCACGATCACTATGCGTTGATCGTGTTGCTTCGGCCCCGCGCGGGGCTCATGGCGTCCGACCGCGCGATCGGCCTCTCGGAGCGGGCGCTCGCCGCCGAAGCGAGCTGGCCCGCGCCACCAGGACCGCACTGGCATCCCGTCCGCGTGGAGTGCAGCGCGCGCCGTCCTACCCGCCTCACCGCCCAAGCGACCGTCCGTGGCGTTCCTGCAGCCTCCGGCTCCGGCGCCCCCCGCACGCACACCGTCGAGGTCCTCGGCACCCTCGTCTCCGCCGACGCACGCGAAAGAGGCTTCCGCGTGCGCCTCGACACTGGCGCCGAGCTCACCGTCGTCCGTGAGGCCGGTGGCTTCTGGTACGCGGACGAGCCGATCCCGACGGCGATCGCGCGCGATCAAGACTCCTCCTAGACGCTGAAAATAGCCGCTGTAAATCGCGCCCGTTTCCACCCTGCACCAAGAGCAACCGTCCCTCGACCGGCGCGGTTGCTCGAGCCTTGCTTTGGGTCGCTCCAGTCGTTTGCCGCCAACGTCAAACGACCGCCGCCCAAAACGAACGCGCTGCGCCATTTTCCATGTTGACACCACCGCCGTCCCGACTAGATTCCGCGCTCCCTGGAGGGTTGGTGTTCCAACCATGGCCGCGGATAACGCCCGAAGAAGCCAATGCTTCCAAAGGCTTATGTGGATAACCTGTGGACAGGGTTCAGACATCCGGGGGGGCGTCGTCGTTACGCCGCGGATCTCTTCCCCTTTCTGCCTTCGTGACGCCTCCGTCCGCGCGCCCCTCCATGTGGAGAGCTCGTGGAGCGCAGGCGAAGTGACCGTCCCTCCGGCGTCCTGCCGGCTTGACCATCACGGATCCCGTCACTAAGGTCTCTCGCCACAGGTCTCGCTCCTCGGACCGCCGCCGGCCGCGTGCTGCGCCTTCTGGCAGCCTCTGGCTAGGCCCTCCGAAAAAAAGAAGAGCGAACCCAAAATAACGTTGACCAGCAAGTGGGCGCTGACTAAGGTTCGCGTCCCCAACAACGAAACGGCACCTACATCGGTTCCGGTTCGAGGCTGGTGATGGTTCTGATCTGTTCGGCTCGATCGAACGCCCGTTGCCGTCAGGCAGCGGACGCGAGCGCCTCGGTCCTTGAAAACTGAATCGTACGCTCACTTGGTGAAAAACCAGAGTGGGCTCCCGGACTGCACGAGGAAGGCACAGCCTTCCGAAGTGACGGTCCAACATCCTGACGAGCTTAAGCGCGCGTCGGGGTGGTTTCGTAACAGAAATTCAGAGCCGACCGAGAGGGTCAAACCTCGACGTCGTCAGCTCCTCAGTTTTTCAACTGGAGAGTTTGATCCTGGCTCAGAACGAACGTTAGCGGCGCGCTTAACACATGCAAGTCGCACGAGAAAGGGCTTCGGCCCCGGTAAAGTGGCGCACGGGTGAGTAACACGTGGGTAACCTTCCCAGGAGCGGGGGATAACATTCCGAAAGGAGTGCTAATACCGCATAAGACCACGGGGTCGAAAGACTCTGAGGTAAAAGCAGGCCTCTATACATAAGCTTGCACTCCTGGATGGGCCCGCGGCCCATCAGCTAGTTGGCGGGGTAACGGCCCACCAAGGCAAAGACGGGTAGCTGGTCTGAGAGGATGATCAGCCACACTGGAACTGAGACACGGTCCAGA
>JBBRLQ010000046.1:0-48901 GCA_038231275.1 Polyangiales bacterium | reverse complement strand
CGTGATTGGCGCGGCCACGCTCGCCGATCGCGCAGACGCGCGCGCGCTCCTCGTGGCGCAGCTCATCGAGCATGACCTGCCCGTCACGCCGGTGGACGTGGCCCTCGACGGCGCGCTCGCCGATCCCTCTCGCGCGGCAGTGCTCCTCGCGCGCGCGCGCGCCGACGGTCGCGCGGTCGGTGTCGCCTACCTCTCGTTCACCTGGACGCTCGAGCACGGCGGCGCGGCGGCGTGGCTCGAGGAGCTGTACATCGTGCCGGAGCTGCGGGGCCGCGCGACCGGCGGCAGGCTCCTCGAGGCTGCGCTCGACGTCATGCGCGCGCGCGGTTGTCACGCGGTCGATCTCGAGGTGGAGACCGACCACGCGCGCGCCGCGAACCTATACGTGCGCGCCGGCTTCCGTCCTCACACGCGCGCGCGCTACGTGAAAAAGCTCGAAGGCGGCTGACGAACGCTCATCGCGCGCGCCGCGAAATTGCAGTCGCGCGGGATGTTTCCAGCTCGTCGAGGCGTCGAGCCTGGATCGGACGCGCTGCATGGGTGCTCGCCTGAGACACCTTCGGCCCGTCGCTGCTCCTCTCAACGAGCACTTGCGGCGGGCACGGTGGTTGCGTCATGAGCTCGTTATGAAGATCTCCAGGGTCTCGTGCGCCGTCGTGTGCTTCGCCGGGGTTTTTGTGATCGCGGCGTGCGGTGGTTCGGGAACGGATACAGGATTCCGAGACCCGGCCGGAGGCGGAAGCACATCTGGCGGCAGCAGCTCGGGAAGCACCAGCGGCGGTTTCGCGGGGAGCGGCGCCGACGCATCGGTCCTGCATTGCGCGCCCGGCTCCGGCGATCTCTCGGGATGCGGCTGCGCGGAGGCGACGCGCCCGTGCTGGACGGTGCCCATCGACAAGCGCAATGGCAACGGGTGCCACGACGGAACCCAGGCGTGCGCCAAGCAGGGCGAGTTCTCCGTGTGGGGGGCGTGCAGCGGCGAGTCGACGTCGTGCGCCAGCGGCGTGACCGGTGGCGATGGGGGAACCACGACCCCGCCTCCGCCTCCCCCGCCTCCCCCGCCGCCCAACTGCGCTTGCATCCCCAACGCCGTGCGCTGGTGCGACACGCCGATCGCCTGCAACTGGGGAAAGCAGACGTGCTTGCCCGACGGCTCATGGGGCTCGTGCAACGAGACGAACGATCGCCCGCCCAGCTGCCAGAACGGCAATCCGAGCTACGACGAGGCGTGCTGTCTTGCCGCGAACCAGTGTTGTCAAGACTTCGAAGGCAATGAGCCCGACAAGTCGAAGGGCAACTGCGCGGCGATCGCGTGCCCTGCCGACGTCGCGAATTGAGCGCCAGCAGCTCGCACTCGGACGCCGACTTGGGGGAGGACCTCAGCGTAGCGCGCGCTCCGCTTCGTCGAGGAGCGCGCGTGCGCGGGCGGCGTTGTGCGACGCTGCAGCGCGATCGTCGCGGACGAGCGCGACCTTGCGGACGGCCTCGGCGAGCGCGGCGTCCGCGGTCGTGGCGATCGCGTACGACGTCCCACTGTGAGGCGTGACGCCGCCGGCAGCGACGACGAGGCCGCGACGTAAGAGCGATTCAAAGAGTGCGTTCGCGCGATGCGCGATGGTCTGGCTGCCAGCGTCGACGTGCTCCTTCGGCGTGTCCGTGTGGCACGGGCGGCACGAAGCGGGGTTCGCCTTGAATGCGTGGCCGGCCCCATGCACGCTCGCCTTGGGATCCCGCGGCGCGCCATGGCACGCGAGGCAGCCGCGATCCGTCGCGTGCGGGCCGGGGGCCAGCGCCAAGAGCGCAGCGGTCGCGCGCGGCAAGTCGCTCTTCGACGCCACCGCACGTCCGCCGTGGCACGCGACGCACACCACGCTCGAGCCGAGCGGCTTCCCACCGAAATCACCTTGAATGGCGACGACGCGGACCAACGACACCCCGGAGTCTTTTGCGTGCGGCGAATGGCACGCCGCGCACGAGATACCGAGGGCCCCGGCCTCTGCCGGAATCGCGATGGCCTTGCGCGCGCCGATCGCGGCGAGAAATCCTGCGGTCGTGTGGCACGCCGCGCACTCGCCAACGCGCGTCTCCGGTGTGCGGTCCGACGTCGCCATGGCCGAGGATTGCCACGCCGCGACGTGACCGTACTTGGGCGGCGCGTCATGGCAGGTCGCGCACACGCTGGCTCGCAGGATGCTCCAGCGCGCGTCAGACTCGGGGATCGCGGCCGGGCCGTGGCACGCCATGCATCCGACGCCCGACGTGCGACGGAGCGCGCGCGGCATCTCGGCGAACCAGTCGGCGTCGGGTGCGGCGGGCAGGCGGGCAGAGAAGATGCGTGCAAGATGCACGAACCCGCCGTCGTCTTGACCGGGCTCGCCGAGCGCGTGGCACGCGACGGCGCACGCCGGGCGGTAATCGTCGCCGAGCGCTCCGACGAGACCGCGCTCGAACACGTGCGTCATGGCGCTCGCTTCGATCGTCTGGCCGACGTCGCGGTGGCACTCCGCGCGCGAACAATCGAGAGGCATCTCGTCGTAGCGGCCGAAGCGAACGCCGAGACGGCGACTCGCAGAGTCGACGAGGACGAAGCGGCCCGGCGTCCGCGTGTCCACTTGCGTGAATCCGCCAGTGCTCGACAGCGCCGGGGCGCGTCCGTGAACGTCCGGCTGAGCGGTCCATCCCTCACCGAAGAGGTACAACGGCCCGCCCGCCGCCACGGTGGGCACTCCGGTCGCGCGCGATCCGGCCACCACCTCCACGGTGCGCGTCGCGCTGGCCGAGCCCACGGCAAATCGCGCCTCCAGCGTGATTCGACCTTGAGTGCGCGGCGAAATGGGCACGATTCCCCACGAGGGCAGGGAGGCGCCGGCCGTCGCGAGCACGGCCTGGAGGCTCGGCGTATGAACACGAACGCGGTGGCCATCGTCGGTCACGTCGAGAGGGGACGCGCCGCTCGTGACGTGCCACTCGATGGAGGGGAGCGCCGCCTCCGCGCAGCCCGATGTCGCCACGATCTCGACGTCGCGATCGTAGCCGGCCCCCGCGACCCACTCCGGGAGCACGACGCGCGCGGCCACATCGGTGGTCCGGACGTCGGGCCGGTCGAACGTGGCGGAGACCGAGCAAGCGCCTTCCGTCTCGACGCGCACGTCGCCGCGGAAACCGGGCCGTAGCTCGAGCTCGAGGCGAGCCCCGCCGATCCGACGCGCGGTCCTCACTGCGCCCGCGGGCTCCCAGCGCGCGCGCCGTAGATCGATCTCCGCCGATCCAGCGCGCAGAACCCAGGTGATGGTCGAGGGTTCTTCCCGGCACCCTGCGAACGCCACGGCGCCGGCGAGCGCGGACATCAGGGCCGCGTCGCGTCGCGTCACGATCGCCTCGCGCACGTCGCGAACACACAGGCCTGGCCTTCCGCGCAATCCGTGTCCTGCCAGCACTCGCCGAGGGGAACGCGGGCAGGGACGCAGACGCTCGTCACGCACGCGGCGCCAGGCGGGCACGTCGCGCCGCCGGCACCACCGCACGACGCGCCTAGGCTCGTGGTCTTGCTCGGCGTACAGATCTGCCGCGCACCCGCGGGGCGATGTGCAATGGCGCACTGACCGAACCCCGCGTCGTCCGGCCGATCGGGCGCGAGATCGACGCACACGCGAGCCGGCGCCGACGCGGGCCCTCCGGCGTCGGCATGCGTTCGCCGAACGCCGCAAATCCACGCCTCATCGCGTCGCCCGCCGACGACGGCCGCCGCAGCCTCGCCACCCAGGCACGCGACGGCTCCGTCGCGCTCGAAGCACTCCCATTCGCCGTCGTCGGGCATCCGCGGGTGATCCTGGGCGCACGCGCCTCCGTCGCACACGAACGCGCCGGTCGTCCCCGATCGCCGACGGCAACGGCGCGACTCTCCATGCCCGACGCAACGCCACGCGACCCCGGCCGTCGGCAGCGACCGCGGCACCACCACGAGGCTGCCTTCCTGCGAGCCCCAACAGGCGCGGGCGTCGTGCACGTCGGCGCAGGTGGTTCCGACATCTCGTGGCGACGGAGCGCTGACCCAGACGGGCTCGTCGATCACGCGCGTAGGTTTCTGCGCGCACGCCGGAAAGCCGACGAATGCGAGCACGACGGCGGCGTTCCGGAAGAGCGAGGACAAGGAGCCTCAGCGTTTATGCGGATCGACGAACCGGGCGATCGCGTCGACGACGATCGGATCGACGTTGGCGTCGGCCTCGTACTCGTCGGGCGTGCTCATCGGCGGGGCTCCCTGCGGCGCCGCGGTGAGCGCGTGGCTGATCCCCGGGAGCGTGCGCAGGACGACGTCCTTCCTCCCCGCGAACGCCTTCTCGTAGCGCGCGAAATCGGCCTGGCGCACCTGGAAATCGCGCGCGCCCCACAAGACGAGGGCGGGCTTCTTCACCGCCGCGGCGGCCGCCGCCGGATCGTAGCCGCGCAGATCGAGCCAGTACTTCGCACCGACGCCGAGCGGGAGATCGGTCGACGGCGTCGCCGGCGAGAGCTTCGGGTCCTTCACGTTCTTGACCTGACGTTCGAGCTTCTCGAGAAACTGCTTCGCCTGCTCCTGCGGCACGCTGCCGAGGCCGAGGAGGTAGCGATGCTGCTCGAGGATCACGTCTTCCAATGGCCGAGTCATTCCCGCGACGAGCACGAGGCCCGCGATCTCGGGCGCGGCGACGGCGACGCGCGGCGCAAACGTTGCGCCCATGCTGTGGCCGAGGACGAACGTTCGCTTGGGGTCGACCGCCGCGTCGGATTCGAGCAGGCGCACGGCGAGCACGGCGTCGTCCACCACCTCCTCCTTAGGCGTCAGATCCTCGGCGATCGGGCCAATCTCCGCCGCGTGCGCGCGCGTCCGCTTCTCGTAGCGCAGGACCGCGACGCCGCGCGACGCGAGGCCCCACGCGAGATCGCGGAACGGCTTCACGCCGCCGATCGTCTCGTCGCGATCGTTGGGACCGGAGCCGTGAATCAGGACGACGCCCGGCACCTTGCTTTTCGCCCCCTTCGGCACGGTCAACGTCCCCGGCAGCGCCCATGGCGCGGAGCCCACGGTCACTTCGCGTTCGGTGAATGCCGCGCGATCGGCGTAGGCGGGCGGCGGGAAGGCGTGCGGGATCTTCGGGCGCATCACGAGCCCATCGAGCGCGCGCGTGTCCTTCGCGACCGCGACGGTCACCTCGAATTCGCCCTTCTCGAACGTCGCCGTGAGGATGACGACGTCGTCCGTGGTCGTCCCGTGCTCGACGACGTCGCTCGTTCCAACGAAGTTTCCGCTCGCCCCCTCGACCTGCGCCCACACTCCGGCGAGTTGCTCTTTGGTGACCGCCCCCTGCATTTTTGGCCCGAACGTCGACGTGACGCCTTCGAAGTCGTGCGCCACGAGCTTCTTGATCGTCGCCAGCGCGATCTCTTTCGACGTCGTCGGAGTGGGCTCGGGTTTGGGAGGCGGAGGCGCCGCGTCGGCGATCGCCGCGGGCGTGGACGCCGTGGCAGCTACCGGAGTCGGGGATGGGCCGGCGCCGCACGCAACGAGCATGATCGACGCCGCGACGGTGGAGACGAGCCTTCGCATGGCGTCGAAGTTTACTGCCTGATATGAGGAGCGACATGAGCTTTCGTGCGATCCTCTCGCTTCCTTCGATGGTGCTCCTTGCCGCGTGCGCGGGCGGAGCGCCGCCGCCGCCGCCGGTCCCGGGGACGACCTCCGCCCCGCCGGGCATGACCGTCGGAGGTCCGAGCGACGCGGCCTTCGCAATTGCGAGCGCCGCGCCCGCCGCGAGGACCTCCGCCGCGCCCGCCGCTGTGCTCGCGCAAGGGCTCAAGGAGACGAGCGCGTGGTTCGCGTCGGGAATGACGGCCGAGGGGCCCGCCTTCACGGCGACGCTCGACGCGAAGGGCCGCGCCAAGGCCGAGGTCACCCTCCACGCCGGCACGTGTTACGTCATCGTCGGATTTTCGCCGGACGGCAAGGTCGCCGACTTCGACATCCGTTTGTGGAAGACCGCGAAGGGGAGCGCGCCATCCCTGGTCGCCGAGGACGGCGACGACGACACCACGCCCACCATCGGCAAGCCGCCGATCTGCCCGGACCCCGACACCCCGTACCTCCTCGAGCTCCATGCCGACAGGGGAAGCGGCGACGTCGCGGTGCAACTCTACGCGAAGGCACGCTGAGTAGTCGAGCGAAGCGCAGCGGAGCGGAACGGTCCTGAAGAGCCGTCGAGGCCGTCAGCGCTTCACCTGCGCGAGGGTCTCTTCGAGACGGACTTCCATGTCCCTCACGACGCGGGCCGCGGCGTTGTGGCCGGCCGCGCCGATGACTGCGCCGGCCGGATGACACCCGGAGCTGCACGAATAGAGGCCGGCGATCGGCGTCGTGATCGGGAGACGATCGGAGAACCCCCACCCGTTGTCCACGTGGTGGATGTGGCCGCGCGTGATTCCAAAGTGCTCTTCGATCTTCTTCGGGTGGAGCGCGAAGTAGTCGACGACGAGATCGCTCGTGCCCGGCGCGAAGCGATCGCAGATGGAGAGGAGGTGCTTCACGAAGCCGGCCTCCTCGTCCTCCCATTTCTTGCCGCCTGCGAGCTCGTACGGCGCCCACTGCACGAAGAGCGCGGAGTTGTGGTGGCCCTCGGCGTCGCGCAGCGTCGGATCGACGGTCGTGTGGATGTACCACTCGATGGTCGGGAACGACGGGAGCTTGCCGGCCTGCACCTCGGCGAAGCCATCCTTCAGCGTGCGGATGACGTCCTTCTCGTCCGGTAACAGATGGATGGTCGGGCCGTACACGCGTTTGTCGTCGGGGCAGCACGTGAACTTCGGGAGGCCCTTCATCGCGAGGTTCAGCTTGAACGTCGAGCCGGGCTTCGTCGCGTACATGTCGAGGCGCTCGGTGTATTCGGCGGGCAGGCTCTCGTCGCCGACCATCGCGCGCATCCGGAACGGATCGGCGTTGCAGACGATGACGCTCGCGTCGATCTCGGTGCCGTCGACGAGCGCGACGCCCTTGGCGACGTTCCCCTGGACGAGGATCTTGGCGACGCCGCGGCCGGTCTCGATCACGGCCCCCGCGCGCTTCGCGGCGTCGGCGAGGCGCTGCGTGATCGTGCCCATGCCGCCTTCGACGAGCATCCACGTGCCGTCGGCGCCGGGCAGCCGGCACATGTTGTGGACGAGAAAATTCATCCCGGTGCCGGGCGTGTCCCAGGTGCCGTACACGCCGGAGAAACCGTCGGTCGTGGCGTACATCGCCTTCACGAGATCGCTCTTGAACTCGAAGCGATCGAGGTACGCGCCGACGCTGCCGCGGCAGAGGTTGACGAACGCCTCGCGGAGCTCGGGCCTCACGTAGCGATCGGCGGTCTGCTCGATCGACACCGGCTCCATGAGCCACGTCGGCGCGATGTCGTCGCGCATCTTGGCGATCTCGTCGATCATCGCCTCGTTCGCGCGCCAGTCGGCCTCCGAGAAGAACTCGATGAACTGGTGCTTCGTGCTCGCCGCGTCGGAGCCGAACATGAGGTACCGGTTGTCGGTCGTCGGCAGGAAATAGTGGGGATCGCGGCGGCGCGTGGGGATGTCGATGCCGAGCTTGCGGAGCAGCTCCGGCGGCATGAGGCCGAGGAGGTACGCGCCGGTGGAGATGCCGAGCTCGGGCGCCTTCTTGAACGGACGCTCGGTGCGCACGGCGCCGCCGACGACGCCTTTGTCCTCCACGACGTGGACGCGGAGCCCCTTTCGGGCGAGGAGCAGCGCCGCGACGAGGCCGTTGTGCCCCGCCCCGATGACGACGACGTCCGTCTCGAGCTTTGCCATTCGGCTAGGAGACTACCCGCGAATTCGCGACGTCGTCTTGCACTTTTGGGCGTCCTCCTCTAGAGAGAGCGGCAAAACATGGCCCTTGAACGCACCCTTTGCATCGTGAAGCCGGACGCCGTCGAAAAGAACAAAGCGGGGCACGTCCTCGCCAAGCTCGAGGAAAGCGGCTTCACCCTCGTCGCCCTGAAGCGCACCCATCTCTCCAGGCAGGTGGCCGAGGGATTTTACGCCGTCCACAAGGCGCGCCCCTTCTTCGGAGAGCTCGTCCAGTTCATGACGCGCTCGCCGGTCGTCATTGCCGTGCTCGAGCGTGACAACGCGGTCGCACAATACCGCACCGTGATGGGCGCCACCGACCCGGCGAAGGCCGAGGCGGGGACCATCCGCAAACTCTACGGTTCGAACGTCGGCGAGAACGCAGTGCACGGCTCAGATTCGCTCGACAACGCGAAGATCGAGATCGGCTACTTCTTCGCCGCTTCGGAAGTCGCGCCCGTCGCCGGATGATGTAGACTACGGGTCAGGGGGGGAAGCTCGGCTTCCCCAATGACCAAAAACGAATCGGCTCACGCCTCCGCATGGGGGCAGGTCCGCGACGCACTCGCCGCGGTCCACAACCTTGAAACGCTCCTGCGCAGCCCGCGCGTGGGGTCCGACGTCCTCGCGACGTTGCTGCCCGAGCTCGTTGCGAGCTGCGGCGTGCTGCGCGCCGCGTTAGACGGCAACCCGAGCCCGCCGCGCGTCGACCTCGCCGCATATGCGGGCGATCGACTGGACGCATTGGAGCAGGCGCTCCGTGAGGCAGGGACCGACGCCGTGGAGACCCGCGCGCGCCTTGCGCTCGAGCAAGTCCTCGCGAGCGTGCGCATCGAGCTCGACGCGGCCGTCGATCTGCTGGATCTGTCCGAGCGCGCGCACACGGCCAAGCTCGGCGAGCTGTCGCTTGCGGAGCTGACGCGCGCGGCGCTCGGCATGGCGGGCAGCGTCCCGCCGTCGTCGGAGGGGATCCTCGTGCACGTCGTCACCGACGACGCAGCGTGCGTCGTGCTCGCCGATCCGCACGTGGTCGCGCGAATCCTCGGCGGCGCGCTCGTGCGCGTGAGAACCGCCGGCGTCCGCGATCTCACCGTCATCGCGCGCTGCGAGACCCCCAACGTGACCTTGACCGTCACCGCCGCCGACGCGTCGTCGATGGCGCATCCCTCGGTCACGACGCGCGTGATGAGGCGCATCCCTCCGACCGATTCGATCCTCGAGGACGCGGCGCGTGCCATGGGCGGCCGCCTCGCCGCGAGCGAGCGCCAAGTGGTGCTCTCCCTCCCCGTAGTGCGCTAACGTCCACGTCCATGTCGCCGGATGAGATCCGAGGCCTCGTCGAGGCCGCATGGACCGATCGCGCCAAACTCGCCACCGCGCCCCACGCCGCCGCCGTCGAGGCCGCGATCGAGCTGCTCGACCGAGGCGATCTCCGCGTCGCGTCGCCGCCGGCGGAAGACGGCGGAGAGTGGACCGTCCACGCCTGGGTAAAGGAGGCCATTCTCCTCTACTTCGCGCTCCGCAAGATGGAGACATGGACGGCCGGTCCCTTCGAGTTCCACGACAAGATCCCGCTCAAGACCGGCCTCGCCGCGCAAGGCGTGCGCGTGGTGCCTCCCGGGGTGGTGCGTCGCGGCGCGTTCTGCGAGCCCGGGGTCATCGTCATGCCCGGCTACGTCAACATCGGCGCTCGCGTCGGCGCCGGCACGATGGTCGACACCTGGGCGACCGTCGGCTCGTGCGCGCAGGTCGGCAAGGACTGCCACCTCTCTGGCGGCGTCGGCCTCGGCGGCGTCCTCGAGCCGCCCGGCGCGCGTCCGGTGATCATCGAGGACGGCTGCTTCATCGGCTCGCGCGCGATCGTCGTCGAGGGCGTGCGAGTCGGACGCGAGGCGGTGATCGGCGCCGGCGTGGTCCTCACCGCGTCGACGACCATCATCGACGTGACCGGGACGGTGCCGGTCGAGTCGAAAGGGCACGTCCCGCCCCGCAGCGTCGTCATCCCTGGCACGCGTCCGAAGAAATTCCCGGCCGGCGAGTTCGGCGTGCCCTGCGCGCTCGTCATTGGCACGCGCAACGCGTCGACGGATCGCAAGGTGAGCTTGAACGCCGCCCTCCGCGACTTCGGAGTCTCGGTGTGAGCGCCGCCGATCGCCGCACCCAGGATCTGAGCGACGTGCTCGGCCAGGAGCGGGTCGAAGAGACCCTCCTCTGGCTCTGTTCGATCGCATCCCCGATCGGCGAAGAAGAGGCGATCTGCGACTCGGTTCAGGCGCGCCTCTCGAAGCTCCCGAGCGGCAGCGCGCGCCGCTACGGCAACTCGCTGGTCGTCCCGCTCACGCGCCGTCGCGGCCCGAAGATCGCGCTCGTCGGCCACCTCGACACCGTCCGCACCGAGAACGGCCCCGCGCGCATCGACGGCGATCGCTGCTACGGCTCCGGCGCGTCGGACATGAAGAGCGGCCTCGCGGTGATGATCGTCCTCGCGGAGACCCTGGACCTGTCGGACCTCCCCTGTCAGCTCACGCTCGTCTTCTACGCACGGGAAGAGGGTCCGTACGCGGAGAACGAGCTCGGCGAGGTCCTTCGTCAGGATCCCGATCTCGCGGGCGTCGATCTCGCGGTGTGCCTCGAGCCGTCCGACAACAAGCTCCACCTTGGCTGCAACGGCTCGGTGCACGCGCAGATCACGTTCGAGGGGAAGACGGGGCACAGCGCGCGGCCGTGGGAGGGAAACAACGCGGTCACCGCCGCCGCGGGGTTTCTCACCGAGCTCGCCGCGCTCGCGCCGAAGGATGTCGAGATCGACGGCCTCGTCTACCGCACGGTGACCACGGTGACGCAGGCGAAGGACGGCGGGCGCGGCCGCAACGTGGTGCCCGACAAATTCGTGCTCAACGTGAATCACCGCTTCGCGCCGACCGGCTCGCTCGAAGAGGCGATGGCGTATTTGCGTGGGCTGGTGGGCGATCGCGCCACAGTGGAGTTCACCGATCTTTCGCCGGCAGCGATGCCCTCGGCGACCCACCCTCTCGTGCAACACCTCATGAAGTGCGGGGTCACGCACGTCGAGCCGAAGCAGGCGTGGACCGACGTAGCGAGGTTCTCCGCCCTCGGCGTGCCGGCGATCAATTTCGGCCCCGGTGAGAACGCGCAAGCTCACCAAAAGAACGAGTCGACGAGCTTGCCGCTCGTGCGCCAGGGCTATTCGCTGCTTCGAAGGTGGCTCACGACGATCGCGCTCGGCGCGCTCCTCTTCACGACCGGGTGCTCGTCGTGCGGGAAGCAGAACGAAGAGCCGTCGCGTGATCCGAAGTTCGACCCCACGAGCGACGCCGCACCCCGCCCGAGCGCGTCCGCCAAGCCGGCCGCGGGGATGACGCCGGCCGAGGATCGCGACTTTCGCACGCGCCTCGATCCGGAGCTGTGCAGCGAGGCGTTGAAGCGCGTCAACACGCTCCATCAACGCGCGCCGGAGGACTCGGCGCTCCTGAACCTGGTGTCGGGGTGCCTGAAATACGGCAACAACGCGTGGTACCAGTGTGTCTTGAGCGCCAAGACCGCCGAGGCCGCGGACACGTGCAGCCGCCGGTTCTTGCGGCCACCCGAAGAGACGAAGTGAGCGCGGGGCGGGGGCGACGGCAGAGGAGGCTGGCGGCGTGAGCAAGAACCTCGACCGGCAGCTCGTCCCGAAGGCCGGCGCGCGCGCGCACCACTGGAGCACGGTGCTCGTCCGCATCGGCGCGGGCGTCCTCCTGCTTCTCGCGCTTGCGGCGATCGTGTCGCAGTTGAACCTCCATCGCAATTTGCACCGACTCGACGCGCGGATGCTCTCGGGGCCGGCCGACGGGAGCGCGAACGCGCTGGTGGCGGAGCTCGCCGACGTCGCGGCGAAGGGGAGCGGCAAGCTCGTGAACGTTCCGAGCGCAGGCTCGTTCGAGAACGTGGAGCGCCTTCGCGCGGCGCGCGGATCGTGCGACACGGCCTTCGCGCTCGCGCAGGACGGCGAGATCGACGCGCAAGGTGGCCTCGAGCTCATCGGCCGCCTCGCCAAATCGGACAGCGTGTTCCTCCTCGCGAAGAACGGCGACACGATCGCCGGTGCCGCCGCGCTCGCGCACGCGAAGATTGGCGTCGGCCTCGAAGGGAGCGCGTCGGCCCGGCTCGCGCAACAAGTGTTCGGTCTCCCGGACCTCGCGGCGCTCGGCGTGGACCTGAGGCACGTCGCGACGCCCGACGCGGTGGCGATGGCGAAGGATGGGCGGCTCGACGCGGCGCTCGTCGTCGTCGACGAGGACGCGCCGTGGCTCGGGCAGACGCTCCGCGCGGGCGAGCTTCAAATCGTGGGCCTGGCGCACGCCGACGTGATCGCGCGGCGCATCCCCCACCTCCGCACCGGACGAATCGGGGCGGGACAGTTCGACGTCGTCCACATGATCCCCAACGAGGACAAGCGCGTCCTGCGCCTCGAGACGCTCGTCCTCGGCAACGGCTGCGCGGGCCGCTCGGCGACGCTCGATCTCATGACCGTGCTGTCACGCCGCTTCCCCGACTTCATCCGCCACAACAAGGAGACGGCCAATACGACCGGCCTCCCGCTCGCCTCGGCCGCGCGCGGTTTCTTCGACCAAGAGGGGCCGGAGCTCGCCGACGAGTACGTGCCGTGGCTCGTCGACGTGATGCCGCCGGCGAACTGGGCGTACATCCTGATGGCCGTGAGCCTCCTCTTTAACGCGATGGGCTTCGGGCACCGCTTTCGTCTGTGGCGGATCGACGCGGCGCGCGTGAAGCTCGAAGCCGAGCTGGGCGCGCTGTTCGGTCCGACGACGACGCTCGGTGACATCGCCCGCGCGACCCCCGAAGAGGCGGCGCACGCGCACGACACTCCGGCTCACCGCGCGCGGATCGAGGAGATCGTCCGCGAGCTCGAGGAGCTGGCGGCGCGGTCGCGGAGGCAGTCGTTGTCCGTCCTCGTGCCGATGGGGCAAGAGATGGCGTACCGGTACCAAGAGGGCGTCGTGTACGAGACCCTCGCCGTTCTCCGTGATTTTCTGCGTAGAACGCGCCCGGTGTGACGCGCGATCGGCGCGCGCCACGCCGTGTCATCCATTTGGGGACCTATGCGCGACGGGTGTGCATGGCTAAATGAGGGAGCTGATGATGCTCCCTCATTTAGTTTCCGTCTTGTGGGGCTTCGCCCCTCCGCCGCTGCGCGTCGGAACCACCCCACGTGCCTTCGGCAGCCCGTGCGGACGCACGGGGAGAGATTGAGCGTGATTTCTCGTGCAAAGCACGAGTCGCCGAAGGCGATGATGGGGAGGCTCGTCGCGACCGCGACGAGGGGGTGTCGCCCCACTTGGGTTGGATCTAAAGCGCCGAGCCTGATTCTCGAACGAGAATCAGGTTCGGTGATTTAGCCTGCACGCGTGGGACTGCGCGGCCAGAGGGAGTGGGCGTTCCGGGACAACTTCGGGCGGTCCTGGCGCGTGTGGCTGCCGACCTCCGACGAGTCGCGCACGCCGCAGCCCGCGCGCGCCGCGCAGGGAGGCCCGCTGGCGATCCGCTCGCTCGTCTTCTTCGCGGCGTCGCACTCCGGCGGCGACGAGCTGGGGCGCGCTATCGTCGCGATGTACGGAGCGCTCTCGGGACAGGTCGCCGATCTCGACGTACCGGCTACGGGGCCGCACTGGCGCGAGATCGAGCACGCCCTCGTCGACGCGACGCGCGACGGACGCCTGCGCGTCGAAGAGCTGGACTCGGGCCTCGCGATGCCCGCGCCGGTTCACGCCCCGAGCGTCGCGACGCCGCCACCGCTCCGCGCGCCCCCGCCGACGGCGATCGACACGACGTGGTTCTCGCTCGAGGTCGTCGACGAGGTCGGCGACGCGATCGACGGCCTCGACATCGCGTACATTGTCCTCGGCGCGAAGCGCGTCGTCACCACGAACGGCGCAGGCATCGCGCGCATCGACGGGGTCGCCGCCGGCTTCGCGTCTGCCGCGGTCGTCAGCCTCGACGCCGCGCGCGAGAAGCTCCGCCCGCGCTGGAAGGAGCCGCGCGATCCGAAGAAAATCACGGATCCCACGTCCATCGTCCGCGAAATCGGCGACGGCGTGACGCAGCCGGTGTCCCTCGAGTGCACGGTCCCCCGCACGCTCGTCATCACGCCGTACTTCAAGTGCCACGAGATTCCGGGCGCGCATTTCTCCTTCGGTCGAAGCTTCGTGAAGCGCGACGCGACCGAGACGCTTGCAGGGATCGCCGAGGATTTGTCGGCCGACGACGGTCGCAAGGGCATGGTCTTCGGCCACACCGATCTCGCGGGCCCCGACGCGCTGAACAAGGAGCTTTCCGAGCGCCGCGCCAAGGCCGTCTTCGCGCTCTTCACGCACGACGCCGACGCGTGGGAGGAACTCTACTCCGGCACCGCCGACGGCCCGAATTGGAAAGAGAAGTGGGACCTCGAAGAGGCGCAGCACATGATGAACGCGCTCGGCGTCACCGACGACGCCGGCCACGCGGTGCCCGAGAACGGCGTGCGCGACGCGGCCACCAAGCAGGCCATCCGCCGCTTCCAGGCCGGCGACTACCCGGACAAGCCCGCCGAGCAAGCGCCGCTCCCTCCGGCGGACTTCCTCGGCAAGGCGGGCCGCAAAGAGCTCTTCCTCGCGTACGCCAAGCGCGTCACGAGGAAGCCCATCCCCAAGGGCAAATTCGAGAAGATCGGCGACGCGCCCTTCATGGGCTGCGGCGAGTTCAATCCGCTCAGCATCAGCGTAAAGGATCGCGAGAGCCGCCGCGCCGTCGTGTTCGTGTTCGACGGCGCCGCGGGACCGAAGGCGCTTCCGTGCAAGCTGCGCAGCCTCGGGCCGTGCAAGTCGAAGTCCGGCCCGCTCCCGACGGTGTCCGATCCCGACAACCCGCCGTACCGCTGCTCGGCCTACAAGACCGTCGCCAAAAAATGCCCGTGCCAGGGCGGCGCGGACCTGAGCCACGATCTCATTTTGCGCTTCCCCATCAAGCTGAAGGAGGCCGACGATCTCCCGCACACGTACGTCCTCGAGAGCGACGACGGCACGATCAAGCGGGAAAAGAAGCTCGCCAGCGACGGCCGCGCAAACGACAAGGAGCGCGTGGAGATTTTCTTCGAGCACCTGCCGCTCACGCACGCGTACAAGGTCGTCTGCAACGACGATGGCGACCCGTACGAATTGTTCGAGTTCGCGAAGCTGCCAGAGCTCCAAGAGCGGGTGAAGGCCGCCGAGCACGCGGAGATGGGCGACTCGGGGACGCTCAACGAATATTGGATCGACAACAAGGATGCCCCCGCCGAAGACGTCGGCGCGCCGGAGCCGACTGACGCGGACGGAGGCGCGCCGTGACCGATCCGCTCCCGAACACGTTCATGCCGACCGGCGCGTCTGGCGGTGCCGCCGCGGGCGCGTACGTCGTCCCGCTCGGCCGCGCGCGCTTCATCCTGAAGGGGCAATTCTTCCACCCCATCAAGGACAGCGATCAGCCGCTCCCCATCCACCAGTTCTACATCTTCTGCGTCTCCGATCGCAGCGTGCCGCCGGTCCTCGGCGAGCCGAGCCAGACCGACGGCGTCTCGTGGATCAACTTCACCCTCGACGGGAAAGAGGAGGTCGCCGGAAGCACGTGGGCGCTCGCGTGGCGGCCGCTCGCTCCCGACGGAAAGGGCGCATTCGTGCCCACGGCAGACGTCGCGCGCGGCGACGCGTGGCTCGATCTCGAGAAGATGGAGTGGGTGAATTTCAAGGACGTGGCGCTCGTCGAGAAGCGCAAGCTCCTGCGCCTGCCTTTGTGGGCGAGCTTCATGAAGGTGAAGCAAGGTGGCTTCAAGGAGTCGCCGAAGAAGACGAAATTCGGCACCTCCGGCGTCCTCGTCTATGACGATCTCGAGCTCCGCGCGTACGGCGAGCCGAGCAAGCCGTGGCTCGTGCAGGTCGATCAGGGTCTCTTCCGCTCGTACGTCCGCTACTCGTATTACGATCTCAAGGCGAAGCAGCGAAAGCCCGTGCCGCCGGGTCTGGTCGTGCAGGCGATGGGCACGCGGGCGCTCAGTGGTCCCGCGACCGGATCGGACAGCCGCACCGCCGGTGGCACCGCGCTCGACGACGACGGCACCGTGTACCTCCTCCACGAGCGCACGAAGGCGAATCTCGCCAAGTCGACGTTCGACTACGTCTTCCTCACGGGGACCGCAGGCTCGACGTCGCACGCCACCATCGATCTCTCGAAGGCGGCGGCGAAGGACAAGGTCACGATCAGATCGACCGAGCCGAGCGTCAAACGCGAGGAGCGGTACCTCCTGCCCCGTGAGTGGCACTCCAAGGGCATGCAGGCGTGGACCAAGGAGGACGGCCACGGCTTCCCGCAGCGAAAAGAGTTCTCGGCGATGCGCACCGAGGCGACGACGAAGAAGGAGCCGCTCCAGTTCCACCTCGACGACGCGCTCCTCGCCGCCGGCACCTTCGACCCCATCAAGCTGAAGAAGGACGCGCGCGTCACGCTCCTCGATCACCTGCTCCACATCCGCGAGCCCGATCCCAAGAAGCCGCACTACTGGAAGACGAAGCTCCCGCGCAACTACCTCCCCGCGGAGGACGCCGTCATCCTGGGCGGCGAGGGCGTCGATCGCGTCACGCGCATCGTGTTCCACGAAGGGATCGTCTATTCGCTGCGCGAGAAGCGCATCCAGGCGTCGGCCGGCGCGGCGTTCGGAAAGACCGACGGCGTCGGCGCGCTCGCCGCGCTCGCCAACGACTTCGACGACCAACACCGCATGGTCGATTTGCTCACGGGCAACCCGACGATGCCGGATTTTCTCGGGCAGCCGAAGGGCCGGTCGCTTCAGCACCTCATCGACGTCTCCGACGACGTGAAGCACCAGGTCGGCGGGACCGACGTGAAGCTCGTCCACCTCTTGTCGTGGGTGCCGATCTTCTTCGACAACCAGATCGGCGCCGACGGCGAGAACGCGTTTCCATTCCTGAACGCCGCCGCCGAGCGCTGGGATCAGACGCACCCGGCGCACCCCAACCAGCCGCCTGCCAATCGCAAGCCGGCGGAGCTGGTGCTGGCCCCCGATGGCGCGGTCGCCGCGAACGCACGCGTCGTGCGCGTCCGGCACTTCTTCGCCGAGGTCCCGAAGACCTTCACCAACGCGATGCGGATCCTTTACACGAAGTCGGCCGATCCGTTGGCGCGCGCGGGGGCGAATTGCAGCACGCACACCGTCACGATGTTCAAAGGGGACATCGGCCCAGTGTGGGCGCCGCCCGACGACGCCGAGACGGGGCAGGACGCAGGCACCAACCGCTTCACGCTCGCTCACGAGATGGGCCACGTCCTCGGGTGGCCCGACGACTACATCGAAGGCCATCCGACGATCGGTCGCTCCTACGCGTCGTGGAACCAGTACGCGGTCGACAGCGCCGCGACGCGCCCGTTCGGGACCGACGGGCCGTCGGTGATGAACAGCAACAACAAGCCGCGCCTCCGCCACTACTGGGGCTACGCGAGCGCCGTCACCGAGCGCGCCGACTTCGCGAAGATGGTCGACGCGAAGCCTTATTTCCCGCTGAATCTCGCGCCCGCGACCGGCGGCAAGATGGTCTACGAGCGCCCGTTCTGCGAGCTGATTCCTGGCAACCCCGATCCGTACAAGGCCATCTTCCCCGGCTTCGCGGTGCACGCCTCGAACCGCTGCGAGGCATCCCTCTACAGCATGGGCAAGGACGAGGCGGTGGTCGAGCGGATGTACAAGAAGGCCGTGGCCGACATCGGCTCCGCCACGCCGGCCGCGAAGATCTACGACGGCCTCTTGATGATTCGCATCAAGTTCATGGTGCGCCTCACGGCGGCCGACAATAACGCGATGGGGCAGGCGGTCGTCTTCAAGTCGATCCAGACGCTCTGCCAAGACGCGAACATCTTCACGAAGCAGTTCGTCATCGAGATGGACCCGCCCGGGTCGCCCGCCGGAAGGTCGCACGACAAACCGCACGTTCGGCGCATCTTCGTGTGCTTCTTTCCGCTCTTCGAGCTCGAGAACACGTTCACCGGGGCGACGCCGCCTGCGGCAGTGCCGACCGGGCATCACATCTTCGTCAACGTCGTCGCGTCGCGTCCAGGGACGCACCCGCTGCTCTTGCCGACGCCGCCGCTCGAGCTTCCGCTCCTCAAGACCGAGCTCGACGAGTCGCTCCTCTTGTACGCGCTCGGTCAGCCGACCTTCACCGAGCACGCCACGACGCACGTGAAGACACTTCGCACGACGCTCGAGAAGAAGGACCTTCAGTTCTTGGCGAACAACTTCCACGCGTGGCTGAAGGACGCTCCGGCTCCGACGCGAAAGGTGAGCGACACGTGAACGGCGCGCGCGTCGCCGTGCTCGCGCTGTCCTTGGCGGCGTGCAAGCCGGGGCCGCGCTCGATCGGCACCGCGGGACCCGACACTCCCTCCGACGGTGCGCCCTCGCAGACCCCGCAACCACCACGCCTTGCTCCATCTGCCTCTGCTTCTCCCCCTCCAAAGGCCGACGCCATGACGACCACGACGACCAGCGGCAATGCCTACGTGACCCCGTGGGTCGATGGGACGCGAGCCTCGCGCACGCACGTGGCGCGTCGCACGCTCGGGCCGCTCGCGCGCATCGTGGCGTTCGACGCGCTCACGGGGCCGCTCGCCGCTCGGCCTCTCGGGCGGATCGAGCACTTGCTGGTCGCGCCGGACGATCGGCACCTGGTCCTTCGCGGGGCCGACGCGGCGTGGATCTTCGATCTGTCCGGCAAGCACGTCGGCAGCGTTCCGCGCAGCACGTCGGCCGGGCTCACCTTCGCGACGCGCACCGGCGTGTTCCACGCGCTCGACGAGTACGATTTTACAGGCACGCGGGCCGCGCTCAGCGTCTTCGTCCCGCTGGGCCGCGCGGGCCGCGTGTGGGCCACGCACGTCACCGCCGACTCCATCTTCGTCGTCAACCAAGAGGCGATGGAGGGCAACCACGGCGACAGGACCCCGCAGCAGCTCGAGCTCGTCGCCAACCACCTCGTCCCCGGCTCGCCGGCGAAGAAGCTCCTCGGCGGCGACGTCATGAAGGACGCGTGGGGTCTCGGCGCCATCACGCGCAACAGCGAGATCGTCGCGCTCTCGACGTCCGGAGAGCTCCGCGTCTACGCGCCCGAGGCCGACGCGCAGTCGTTCCTCAAGAAGTTGCATACTGCAAAGGTCGGGTTCGCGCCCTACGACGTCTCGATCATCGACAGCACGATCGCGCTGCTGGAGGCCGAGGGCGTTCCGGCGGTGGACGATCTGCACTGGCGCGGCCCCTACCAGCCGGATCTCGATCTCTTCCTCCGCTTCGGCGAGATGACCGCGCGGTGGAAGACGAAGCTTCACCTCGTGTCGCTCCAAGGCACCGACACGGCGCAAATCACCGTGCCGTTCGAGGTGCTCCAGCCTCCGGTAGAAGGAGGCGGCGGGCGCATCTACTTGGCGGGGACCGGCTTCGCCGCGATTCAAGACGGCAAGGTGCAGTGGTCGCAAGCGCCCACCGCGCGCACGCTCGTCACGGCGTTCGACGGCGGAGAAGTCGCCCTCACCATCGGCCGCGAGCTTCGTCTCGTCGACCGCGACGGCAACATCCGCCAATCGTTCACGACGCCCGCCGAGGCGATCGTCACCCCCCCAGCGATCGGCGGCGACGGCTCGGTCTGGTTCGCCACCGACAAGGGAATTTACGCGGCGCGCTGATTCGACGCCTCTCGCGTGCACGGCAGGGGAGTGACGCGTCTTGTCGGGGCGTCTTGTCCCTAGCGCTTGATCTCGTTCGCGGAGCGTGTGACCGTGGCCCCCACGATGCGATCGATGCGGCGGTGGCTGTCGGTTCCGTGCCTGTTCGCGATGCTCTGCGTGCTCGCAGGGTGTCCGAAGAAGCCAGGGGCCGGTGCGGACGCTTCCTCCGACGCCGAAGCAGGCGCCGCCGACGCGACGGTGGCGGGGCCCGAGGCGGTGAACGCGCAGACGGTGGCCCATTTTCCCGACGAGACCGTCATCGATCACCAGGCCGCGACCGTGCAGTGGTCGGCGAACAACATCCGCAAGTCTCCGCCCTCGGGCGAGATCGTCGCGACGCTGCCCAAGGGAACGAACGTCGTCCAGATTGCCGGCCACGACAAATACGCGCTCGTCACGTTCGACAACCCCAAGAACGCCAGCGAGCGCCTCATGGGGTGGGTCATCAAGGACGCGTTCAACCCGCCCGGAATCGTCGTTCCCAAGGGCCCGTGCCCGGCGGGGCAGACGCAGCTCGTCGGCGACGAGATCTTCTGCGGCAAGGTCTGCAAAGCCGACGGCGACTGCCCGAGCGGCCAGGCGTGCACCGGAACTGCGCAGATCGCCACGCATGACGGCGGCGCCGGCGCGACGGTGAAAAATTGCTCGGCCATCGTGCGCCCGGCCACCACCGACTCCGGAGCTCCCACCCCGACGCCGACCACGACGGACGCGGCGGCACCTCCCGCCACGACCGATGCGGGCGGCGGTGGTGCGACGGCGGACGCAGGTGGCGGCGGCGGCGGGAACCCCGGCCCGATGGTCGTCGAGCCCGGCGCGGGCGGCACATGCCCGGCCGGGTTCAAGATGGGTCAGCCCGACGGCAAGTGCCATCACACCTGCACGCCCGGCAAAGATGGTGACTGCGCTGTGTTCGGCCCCGGCGTGTTCTGCACGCGCGGCGGCTACTGCAAGATGCGTTGAACGACGCGAGACGCTCGATTGGAGAGGCGGATGACGATGCGAAGCTCCTCTAGGTGGAATGCTCTTCTGGTTCTCGCCGTCGCCCTCGCGGTGACCGGCTGCCCGAAAAAGAAGACCGACGCGGCCGACGGCGGCGGTGAGGGCGGCGCTTCGGCGTCGGCCAACGCGCCCCCGACCAACAGCGACGACATCACGCGTTACCCGTACGAAAAGAAAATCGACAACGAGGCCGCCACGACCGTGCGCGACGGCGTCGTCGTCCACAAGTCGCCTCCCGACGGCGCGACCGTCTCCACGCTCCCCGCGGGCGCGAACGTCATCAAAATCTCCCAGACCTCGAACTCCTTCCTCATCACGTTCGACGATCCGAGCACCAGCAAGCGCATGATGGGCTGGATCACCGACGACGCGTTCACTGCGGCGGTTGCCGCTCCGACGGGCGGCGGTCACTGGACGCCTCCCCCGAAGAAAGACGCCGGCGGCGGCGGCGGTGGTGGCGGCGGTGGCGGAAGCGACTCGACCGATGCCGGCGGAGGCGGCGGCGGTGGTGGCGGAGGTGGCGGCGGTGGTGGAGGCGGCGGCGGCGGCGGAGGCGGCTCCGACGGCGGTGGCGGCGGTGGTGGAGGCGGCGGCGGCGGTGGCGGCGGCTCCGGTCCGGTCATCTCCCCGACCGGCGGCGCGTGCCCGGGCAACTACTCGCTCCTCGACGACAAGATGTGCCACATGAAGTGCACGCGCGGCCCCGAGTGCGGGAACAAGCGCTGCACGAAGGGCCTTTGCCGCTAGGCGAGGAGAATTCGACATGCGCATCCTCGTCGCCTCGGCGTTCTCTGCGTTTGCGCTCGCGATCCTCGGGGGCTGCCCGGAGAGCATGGGTAGCGCGGGCAAAGCGCCCGACGCGTCGGCGACGAAGGGTGCGCCCGTCAACACGAGCGAAATCACGCGCTACCCGTACGAAAAGAAGCTGAAGGACGTGCCTGGGACGCTCCTCAAAGACGGTGTGGCGCGCAAGTCTCCGCCCGACGGCCCGCCGATCACGACCGTTCCGCAAGGGACGACGGTTACCCAGATCGCGCAGACGAGCGACTCGTTCCTCGTCACGTTCGACGATCCGTCGAGCGGCGCGCGCAAGATGGGATGGATCGCCGAGAACGCCTTCACCAACGCGCCCGTCCCGGTCATCGGTGGCGGTGGTGGCGGAGGAGGCGGTCACGCGACGAGCAGCAGCGGCGGCGCCACGAGTAGCAGCAGCGGCGGCGCCCCTCCCCCGAACCCCGGCGGCAACACGATCTTCACGCAGCCGGTCAACGGGCAGTGTCCCTCCGGCTTCGTGAAGAGCAACGTCGGCTGCCACCGCACGTGCGGCGCCGACGGCGACTGCCCGTCGGGCGTCAAATGCAAATCCGGAATGGTCGGCCCGACGAAGATCTGCACGACCGGCTGAGATGGCCAAGCCGGTCACGCAGTTCGTCTGCCAGGCGTGCGGGGCGTTCTTCCCGAAATGGGTCGGGCGCTGCACGTCGTGCGGCGCGTGGAATACGCTCGTCGAAGAGGCGGCGCCCAAGCGCTCGTCGTCTCCCGGTGGGCGGTCCACGGCGAGCGCGGCGAAGCCGGTCAAAGACATCGACGCCGATCAAGCCGCGCGCATCCCCACCGGCATCGGCGAGCTCGATCGCGTCCTCGGCGGCGGCGCGGTCCTCGGCGGCGTCACGCTCCTCGGCGGCGATCCCGGCGTCGGGAAATCCACGCTGCTCCTTCAAGCGCTCGCCGGCCTCGCGCACAAGGGCTGCCGCGCGCTCTACGTCTCCGGCGAGGAGAGCGCGGGCCAGACCGCGGCGCGCGCGCGACGGCTCGGCATGGTCGCCGACGAGCTGCTCGTCTTGGCCGAGAACGATCTGTCGATCATCGAGAGCGTGATCGCAGACGCGAAGCCGACCGCGCTCGTCCTCGACAGCGTCCAAACCGTGCGCGTCCCCGATCTCGAGAGCGCCGCAGGCACCGTGAGCCAGCTGCGCGAGGTCGCCGCGCGCCTCGTCGAGCGCAGCAAGCGCGATCGCATCGCGACGTTCCTCGTCGGGCACGTCACCAAAGACGGCGCGCTCGCCGGCCCCAAGGTCCTCGAGCACCTCGTCGACACCGTCCTTGCGTTCGAAGGCGAGCGAGGACACTCGTTCCGCGCGCTGCGAGCGCTGAAGAACCGGTTCGGAAGCGCAACCGAGATCGGCGTCTTCGAGATGACCAGCGAGGGCATGCGCGAGGTGCCGAATCCCAGCGCGCTCTTCCTCGCCGAGCGGCCCAAGGACGCGCCGGGCAGCGTCATCGCGTCGACCAGCGAAGGCACACGCCCGATGCTCGTCGAAGTGCAGGCGCTCGTCGCTCCTTTCGCCGCCGGAAGCGGTCGTCGTACGTGCAACGGCGTCGACGGTGCGCGCCTCGCCATGATCCTCGCCGTGCTCGAGAGGAAAGCCGGACTCGCGCTCACGTCGGCAGACGTGTTCGTCAACGTCGCCGGCGGGATTCGCGTCGACGAGCCTGCGATCGATCTCCCCGTCGCGCTCGCGGTCGCGTCGAGCCTTCGCGATCGTGCGGTCGACGCGTACACCGTCTCGTTCGGTGAGATCGGCCTCGCCGGTGAGGTGCGCGGCGTCGCACGCGCGCAAGCTCGTCTCGCAGAGGCCCAGCAAATGGGTTTCCGCCGCGCGATCGTTCCGGCGTCGAGCGAGGCGCGCGCGCCGACCGCCGCGCCGGGGCTCGAGATCGTCGGCGTCCGCACGCTCGCCGAAGCGGTGGACGCGGCGCTGCGTTGACGGAAAAGCCCATGCCGTGGTCGCGTTTCGCCTCATGTGTAGCGCTCCTCGTCCTCGTGACCGCGAGCGTGGCGTGCGCGAACGGCAAAGGTCCGACGCGCGCAGAGCTCAGTCATCCGCTTGTCGGCAAGCCTGGCCCGTCTTTCTCCCGCGACCGTGTCATCGGCGGCCCGGCGTTCGATCTCGCCGGTGAGCGCGGCAGAATCGTCGTGGTCGTCTTTTGGGCGACGTGGTGCGAGCCCTGCAAAAAGGCGTTCCCGCAACTCGAGAAGCTCGCCGAGAAATATGCCGGCCGGGCGACGATCGTCGGCGTGAGCCTCGACGACGACGCGAGCGGAATCGAAGAGTTCCTCGCGACCTATGATGGAAAGTTCGAGATCGTGTGGGACGACGGCAAAAAGCTCGCCGGCACGTGGCAACCCAAAGAGATGCCGGCGTCGTTCGTGCTCGATTCCTATGGCATCGTGCGGTTCGTGCACCTCGGCTACCACGACGGCGAGGACACCGAGATCGAGCACGAGGTGAAGTCGCTCTTGTGATGACCGTTTCTACTCGAGGAACGTTTCGCTCCGCTGCGCTCGATTCTCAGACGGGCGGAATGTTCGACGCGCGCGCGTATGCTGAAGGTACGAACCCATCCCACAACATGCCTTCCAATCGAGAGGTCCCTTGGATCTGGGTTTGCTCACCCCCGGCGGGCTTGTAGAGTGAAGAGGATCGAGAGCGAACGCGACGCCTTCGTATTGCTCGCGGCTTGGACGCGCCCTTTCTTCCGCGAAAACGAGGTGCAGTGAGAAGGTCGATGGGTCGCACGGGCTCGTGCCTCCAGGTTGTTTTCCGAGTCGTGCTCGCCGGCGGGATCGTCTGCGGGGGCGCCGGGATCTCGCCTGCGCAGGACGCCGCGACCATCAAGACCGATCTCCTCACGGGCCCCGACTTCCGCGTCCGCGTCAGCGCCGCGCTCTTCCTCGGCAAGACCAAGCCGGCCGACGCGCGCTTCGTCCTCGAGCGCGCGCTCGACGACTCTCACCCGGCTGTCCGCGCCGCTGCCGCCGCCGCGCTCGCGCAGGTCGGGGACGACGGTGCGATCCCCGTGCTCAAGAAGCACATCTCGAGCGAGTCGAGCGGCGCGGTCAAATCGCAGCTTCGCGCGAGCATCGACGTCCTCTCCGGCAAGGCCGCCGCTGCCGCCGCTGCCGCCGCCGCCGCCGCTCCCACGATCGGCAACGCGCGCTACGTCGTGCAGCTCGGCAACATGAAGAACGCGACGAGCGTGCGCGGCGAGTCGCTCGGCGGCGTCATGCGCAGCGCCGCCCACGCGCGCGCCGCGACGCTCAAAGGCGCGTTCCTCGTCGAGACCGCGGACGCGTCGCTCGTGAAGCAGGCGGGCGATCGCAAGATCCCGGTGCTCATGCTCGACGGCACGATCACGCGTCTCCATCAGGGCTCGTCGAACGGCAACGTCATGTTCCAAGCGCAGGTCGAGTTCGCGGTCCGCAAGGTCCCGCAGCAGACGCTTCAAGGGACCTTCTCCGGCGCGGCCACCACCGTCGACAGCGCGCAGGTGCTCTCAAACTCCGGGCGCGTCGCCGAGCTGCAGGATCGGGCGGTCGACGGCGCGGTCGAGAGCGCGATGCGCGGCGCCGATCGCGGCCTCGCGCAGGCCGCGGGGCAGAAGTAGTCCGTCCTGCCGCGTCAGTCCTTCGGGGTCTTGCGCGCGCGGAACGCCTCGACGAGGCGCTCCTCCACCTTGTCCGGCACCGGCTCGCTCGGCACTTCCTTCGCCATCGCGACCGTCAGATCGAGCTGACGCCGGTACGCGCGACAGTGCGCGCAGATCACCATGTGGATCCCGAACCACATCCGATCGGCGCCCGCGAGCGTGCCCTCGCGCGCCTCGGTCATGTGCCTCGTGGCTTGGCGGCAGAGGTACATCAGCTCTTCCGCCCTTCTGCCGAGTGGTAGTGCTCGAGCGCAGCGCGAAGACGAGCGCGCCCGCGGTGGAGGAGCACGCGCTGATTCGCTTCGCTGATCTCCAGCGCCTTGCACACCTCTGCGGCGTCCCAGCCCTCGACGTCACGCAGCATCACGATCGTCCCCTGCGCGGGCGGGAGCTTGGCGAGCTCGATCTCGATCTGCTCGCACGCCTCCTTGCGCAGCGTCAGCGCCTCCGGCGCCTTGTCCCACGCGGAGGGCGGCGACGACCAGGTCCCCGCGGCGCTGAAGCGATGGTCCTCCAACGTGTCGCCCTCGTCCACCTGCGGCGCGAACGGCACGGTCCGCCGATCGCGCACGCCCCGCGTCTTGGCGCGGTTCACGAGGATGCCGATGGTCCACGTTCGAAGGCTGGCACGCCCCTCGAACTTGTCGAGCCCCGCGATCACCGCCATCCACGTGTCCTGCACGACCTCCTCCGCGGCCCCCTGCGAGCCAACGAAGGCGAGCGCCAACCGAACTAGCGCGCCGTGAAGCGCGCGAACGAGCTGCCGGAACGCGTCCTCGTCGCCATCGCGCAAGCGCGCGAGCAACGCTGCGTCGTCGTCGGGGGTCGCGCTCGAAGGCACCGGCGGAGGATCGTCCTACCTCGCGCCGGCGACAAGCAGAATGCATCCGCCGCTCACGCCGCGACGGCGAGCGCGCGGACGATGAAGCCAATGAGGACGACGGTCGAGAGCAGACCCACGGCGAAGAACACGCTGCGCCAGGGCTGCTTTCCGCCTAGGTACGCGAACGAGTGCGCGATGCGCGCGAAGGTGAAGACGCCAAAGACCGCCATCGCGACCGCTGCGCTTCCGCCCGAGAGCACGTAGATGAGGCCGAGGATCGCGAACGGGACGATGTTCGCCATCGCGTTCTTGTGCGCCCGAAGCACGCGCGCCACGTCCGGCGGATCCGACTCGACGATCGCGGCGCCCCGCCCGCCGTCCTCCTTGTTTGGCGTCGTCTTCGTCTTGCCGCGGACGCCGCCGCTGTATGCCCATAAAACGAGGAGGTTGAGGCTCAGGACGATGAGGGAGACGGCGTAGGCGACGAACGCGGGGTTCGATGTAAGGTTCATGAGGCGAGCTCCTTTTGCCCATGAGTCTCGGCAGCCGCCGATTCGTTACACCGCCTCGTCGAATTTCTTCCCGCGACCGCGTGGACGGCGGGGGGCGGCCTTACGGCGTTCCGTGGACGCGCACCTCGGCGATGTAGAAATACTCGGGCGCCGTCTTTTCGACGCGCAGGTAGCGCGCTCTCGCGGGCGGCGTGAAGTCGGCGGCGTAGATGGCGCGATGGGGCAGGCCCGTCGCGTCCACGGCGCCGAGGACGACCGAGGTGGCGAACGTCGGGTCGCTCGACCCGAGGACGCGGAAGCTGCGGCGCGTCTCGGGCTGATCGAGCGCCCAGCGCGTCACGATCTCGACGGCGTCCACGTTCATGTCGGCGCCGAGGTCCACTTGCCAGTACGCCTTCGTGTCGCCGGCGGCGGCCGACCAGCCGTCGAACGCGCTCCCGTCGTTGGCGGCAGCTGCGGCGTGGCCGGTGTCGTAGGTTGAGGAGGCGGTGGCGGGCTTACCTCGGCCGATTTCAGGTGAGCGGAGCGGCGTGCCCGCGGCGGCCACGATCGCGGCGACGCTGACCGGATCGGACGACGCGAGGGCGGCGTTGGTGACCTGGTTCGACGGGTCGATCGGGTTTGGCGTGTAGAGCGTCGCGTCGGAGGCGAAGTTGCCGCTCACGACGTTGCTCTTCGCGACCGGGGCGAAGACCTGGAGGTACATCCAGTACGCGCGATCGGGATCGGGTGACGGGGTGTCGTCCTTCGCCGTCGAGAGCGAGACGTTGCCGGTGACCGAATAGCCCTGCGTCCCGTTGTCCAGGTACAGCTCGCCGTACGCGTTGCCCTGGTTGGCGATCCCGTTGCCGCGCATCGTTGCGCCCGCTTGCGCGCCGAGCACGTAGATTCCGCCGCCGTCGCGGAGCACGCGCATGTGATGCGAGATGAGGTTCTTCTCGACGACGTTCGCGAGCGAGGTGGACGGCGTCGTGTAGCCACCGGAGCCGCCGACGTCGACCGAGCCCCACCCCCAACCGACGGAGATGCCGGTGTACGGAAGATCGAACAGCTCGTTGCCGCTGAGCGTGCTTCGCGTCGTGTAGCCGACGAAGAGGCCCGGCGCGTCCCAGTACTCGGCGCCGGCGCGCGTGACGTACGAGCCGCGCACGGTGTTGTCGTGCACGACGAGCGCGGGATCCTTCGGGTGGTGATCGTCCTCGCGGGTGACGTCGCCGATCATGACGGCAGCGGCCGAAACGTCCTCGAAGCGCGAGAGCTCGACGAGGTTGTCATGCGCACCGACCTCGAACGCGAGCGCCGCGCCGCCGAGGTGAGAGAAGCGGCAGCGGGTGAAGCGCACGTGATCGGCGGCGTGCATCGTCACGTTCGCGAGCGCCTTGGTGAGCGCGCCGCCGCGCGTCGTGAACGACGCCTGCAGCGACGCGTACCCGTCGGCGCCGCTCGGCCCGAGCCACGTCGCGTGCGCGAAGCCGATCCCTTCGAACGCGACGTCGTGCACGCGGTCGCCCGTCACGAGCGCCTCGAGGACGGGTACTTCGACGAGGGCCGTGGTGACGTCTTCCCCCGCGCGCGGCGCGTAGAAGAGCTTGGCTCCGTCCTCGTCGAGGAAGAACTCGCCCGGCTCGTCGACGAGCTCGCGCGCGTTCTCGAGCCAGGCCACCGCGTCGAACGTGTAGCCCGCCTGCTGCTGCGACGAGGTCCAGCACGGATCGGCGAGCACCAGGCCGCCGGCGACGTCGGCCGACGCGACCGGGCAGCGGAAGGATTTCCACGCCGTCGTCCCCACCGCCTCGAGCTTCGTGCGATCGGCCCAGCCCGCGATCGCGGCGTCGCCGAGCGCGAACCCCTTCGCCGTCTTCGTGAACCCCGCCGGGGTTGCCGGCCCGCGCGCGCGCGTCGCGCGGCGACCGTTCACGTAGAGCTGCCGCGAGCGCGTTCCCGCCGGCACCGCCGCGGAGTAGACGCCCCCCGCGACCAAAGCGAATCCGGTGACGACGCGCGCCCCCGACAGCACCGGGCTCGCCCCCGCCGCCGCGCGGTACACGATCGCGTGCCCGTTCGCGCCGGAGTCCGCCGCGCCGAGCGTGAATGTGCTCGCCAGTCGATACACGCCATCGGCGAGCTCCACGACGACGTCGGATACCGCGCCGGCGATCCGCGTGCGCGCGAGATCGCGGCCGGCCTCGAGCGGGCATGGGCTCGCGCACGAGCACGAGGCTCCGGCGCCGTCGGGCGCGACGTGAATCGCCGCATCCATGGCGCATGCGCCGCCATCGATCGCCGCGCCATCCACGCCGCCGTCCGCCGCCGCATCTCCGCCGCCGGGACCGCCATCGCCGCCCATCGACGCGTCGGGCTCGCCTCCCGAAGTGCCTCCACCCGCGGAATCGCTCCCCCCGCACGCGACGACGGCGAGCAGGAACCCGGCCATGAGATGATGGTGCGTCCTCATTCCGCTCACCTTAGCGCTCGCGTTGCCAGAGTCCGTGTTGCACGTCCCCCTGGATGACGATGGCGAATGTCCCCCGCTGTCCTTGTCGGGTCGGAGGATAAGCAATGGTGGCGCCATTTTCCTCGGCCGCCTTTGCGGCGCGTTGGATGTCTTCGACGGCGAGGTAGCTCCGCATGATCGGGTGCTCGTGCGCGGCCAGGGGCTTCCGGATGCCCACCAGGCTTCCATCCGCGCGCGTCGCGACGCGAGCCTGGCCGAGATCCGCGTCGGGGGGACCAAAGGAGAGGCCGTGCATGCGCTCGTAGAGCCCCGTCAGGGTGTCGGCGTCGTTGCTGACGATTTCCAGGTAGTGAACGGCCATCTTCGAATTCCCTCCGTTAGCGGTCCGATTCCAAGCCGGCCCGAGGCGCGCGTGACGCCTATTCCACGTCGATCGCGGCGAGCGCCGGCATCTTCGCCCACTCGGGACGGCGCTCGACATACACCGCGACCTTCGGCGGCGGAAAGTCCTTGTCCGCGAAAGCCCCGACCGCCACCGCGACGACGCCCGGCATCGCGTCGATCTCCCAGAAGACCGTCGATCCGCACGTCGGACAGAAGTGCGAGCTCACGCGCCCGCCCTCGTCGCCGATGCGCACGTACTCGGTCGAGAGCCCCGCGATCGTGACCTTGTCCGTGGGGAAGCGCGCCTGGACGCCGAAGATACTGCCCGTGCGCTTCTGGCAGGCGGTGCAGTGGCACATCGAGAGGCGCCCCGGCTCGCCTTCGCAGGTGACGGTGAGCTTGCCGCAGGTACAGGAGGCGTGTCTCGTCATGGGCGAGAAGGTACCAGCTCCTGGGCTCGCCCCCCCTAGTCAAGCGCCTTGCCAACGTCCGCCAGCGCGTCGCGTAGCGCGCGCACCGTCGGCCATCGATCCTTCTTCTCGAGCGCGAGGCATCGGAGCACCACCTCGTCGAGCGCCGCGGGGATCGCCGGGGCGCGCTCCCGCATGGGGCGCGGCTGCTTCAGGAAGATGCTCGCGCAGATCTCCGTGATGGAGGTCCCTTCGAACGGGTGTTCGTGCGTGAGAAGCTCGTAGAGGAGGATCCCGAGCGCCCAGATGTCCGTCGACGCGTCGACGTCGCGCGACGAGAGCAGCTGCTCCGGCGACATGTAGCGGGGCGTGCCAAGAACCGTGACGGCGCCGGTGAGCAATCCGTCCGCCACCTCCTGGTCGCCGGCGTCCTGCCCGCGGGCGAGCTTCGCGATGCCGAAGTCGAGGATCTTCAGCGTGGTCAGGTCGCCGTCGCGCGTGAGGAAGAGGTTGCCCGGCTTGAGATCGCGATGCACCACGCCGGCGTCGTGAATCGCGGCAACGCCGTCGCATGCCTGAAGCGCGAGCGCGAGCGCAGCCGCCGGAGGCATCGGCACTGGCTCGTGACTCAGGTCGTGACCGTCGAGGTATTCCATCGCGAAATACGGGGCGCCGTCCTCGAGGTTGCCCGCGTCGAGGAGCCGCGCCACGTTGGCGCTTCGTATCCGAAGGAGGACACGCGCCTCGCGCACGAAGCGCTCGAGCGACTCGCTGCTCGCGGCCGAAACGCCCGCCATGATCTTGAGCGCCACACGCCCTCCGGCGATCGAATCGGTCGCGAGATAGACGCGGCCCATCCCGCCTTCGCCGAGCAATCGCTCGATACGGTAGCGAGCTCCGACCACGTCGTTCTCCGACAGGCCAAGCGCGCCCGGTCTCAGCGAGGCGCCGGTGGCCACGCCCGGGCCGACGGTCGCGGCCTCGTTGGCCGGCGCCATCCTCGCGCTCTTCCGTAGGCGTAGCTCGGTTTCGACGCGGCGCGCGAGGGCGGTCAGCGCGGTGAGCTGCTCGGCGCTGAGCTTTCGCGGGACGCGATCGAGGACGCAGAGGGTCCCCACGGCGACGGCCCCGTCATCGACGTAGATCGGCACGCCCGCGTAGGAGCGGATCTCCGGACCGCCAAGGACCAGCACGTTCTCGGCGAAGCGAGGGTCTTCGTGCGTGTCCTCGATGATCAGCGGCTCGTGCGAGCCGAGCGCGTGCGCGCAGAACGACTGTTCACGCGGTGTCTCCGTCATCGGCAGCCCAACGCGCGCCTTGAACCACTGCCGGTTCTCGTCGACGAGCGAGACGAGCGCCATGGGGACGCCGCACACGAACCGCGCGAGCTGAACGATGTCGTCGAACGCGCGCTCGCGGGGCGAATCGAGGATCTCCTGCGAGCGCAGCGCCGCCAGACGCGCCACCTCGGTTGTAGAGAGCGGCTCGCCCATTCGCGGACCACTCTACACAGCGGCTTCCGCCGGCGCCACGGACGCTTGTTCGGGGCGGCGGGCGGTCGCTGACGGTCCTCTCGAGCCGGCGGAGCGCCCGAAGCCGCCCGGGCAGTAGGTGCAGTGTCAGCGTCCGCCGCGCGCGGCGGCCAGCCACGCGGTCAGCCGCGCCGCGATACGGGGGTGTGGCCACGCGACGGCCGCGTACGCATTTTGGGTCAGCGGGCACACCTTGCCGTCGGTCGTTCGCAGCGCGAGGCGGCGGAACGTGTGGCGACCGCTGCCCGTGACCTCGACGACGAAGTCCGTCGCCTCGGCGAGCGTGCAGCTCCAGCGCGTCTGTGCGCCCGGCCACTGGTAGCCGTCGACCACGACGTAGCCACCTTCGACACGCGCGCGAAGGGTGACGACGGGCAGCTTGATGATCGCGAGGAGCGCGAAGAAAACGCCCGCCCACGGCATCGCCTTCGCCTGCATGAGCCCGCCCGCGCTCGCCCACACGAAGATCGCCGCGAGGGCCGCGAGCTGCAGCGGCGCGAACCAAGTACAGGCCACGTAGCGCAGGGCGATGGGGGTGACCACGGCCGCAGGTGCCCCGCGAAAGGGCGCGCCTCCATCAGACGTCATATCCGAGCGCCCGCAGCTGCGACTGGAGCCACACGTAGAGAAGGCCGCCGGCACCGAGAAGCGCGAAGGCGATCCCCCAGCCGAGCGGGCTCAGCCGGCGCGTATGCGGGTTGGTGAAGCGCGCGCTCCAGCCCGACGTCCCCTGGCGGACGCCTGCGCCCGAGAACGAGACCACCGAAGCGACGACGCCGACGGCGATGAACACAGGCGCGACGAGCACGCCCTTGAAGCTCAGACTCACCGTCGCCTCGTGGCGTTTGGCGGCCTCCAGCACGTCGTAGACGCACACTTTCAGCAGAAAAATTCCGAGACCGACGAGGGCAAGCGACGCGACGGGCGCGACCCATGGACGTTGCGTCGTGGTTCCTTGGACGGCCATCCCGGCAATATACGCTCGGTCGGGGGCGAGCTTCCCCGAGCTGGCCAATGTCCTCCTGACGCGCGCCCGGCTCGCCGATCTGGAGGCGGGTCGCTCACTTCCCCGTTCTCAGGAACACGAGCGCGTGCTCGAGGACCTCGTCGCGGCCCGCTCGCACCCCTTCGAGTGTCGGCCGCGCGTGGAGGTCGGGGACGAGCCCGACACGCTGAAGTTGGCGGCCGTCCGCGTGGCGCACGTCGTGGCCGCTGAAGCGCACGGTGACCCCGCCAGGCAGAGTGAGCGTCGTGACGTCGCCGCGTTCCGGCTTCAAGTGTGGAACGACGAAGACGACGTGCTTCAGCGGCCTGGTCGCCGCGGGGCTCGTGAGCACGACGAGCCCATCATCCTCCACGCTCGGGGACCCGCAGCGATCGCCGCTCGCGTGGTTCGGCGGGCCGATGCCGAAAGACAACGCCGTCGCGAACACCGCCGCCGCACAAGCGGTCACTGCGTGGCTCGCCGCCGGTGCCCACAACGACTAAATCGACGCATTTTCTCGTCCTTTGAATTCCGACGCGCGTATCCCGTCAGACGCTGCCATGCGGTGGTGCGTCGTGGCTCTTTTCGTGCTCGCGGGATGCTCGGCCACCCCGCCGCCCCTCAGCCTCTCGCCCCCGAAGCCACTCCCCGAACGCCCGCCGACGCGTTCGTGGTGCCCGAGCATCCCCGGCCTCACCGACGATGCTTCCGGGGACCTCACCGGGCAGGCCAACGACATGGCGCGGGTCCTGCAAATCAAGAGCGCGCACGAGTGGGAAATCCTGCGCTGCCCAGGGACGACCGGCCTGGGAATCACGATTGTCGCCTTTGCCAGCAAGCCCATCGTCCCGCCCGAGAAGCCGGTGAGCCCGCTCGAAAAAATCTACGTCATCAAGGCCAGCGTGAAGAGCGAGGCCTACCTTCCTGCCGCGAACCCGCTCTACCTCGACGGGGTGCGCGTCTATTTCGAAGTGTCCAACATCGAGCCTCTGTGAGCGACGGGCGGCGCAGCGAGTTGGCCGGCGCCTGACCAACGTCGGCAGCGCCGGGACCGCAGGCTCGCGTGCTACGCTTCGAGAGATGTCCGCAGGCGCGCGATCGTCGGGAGAGGCGGCGTTCTGGGACGGCGTGGCGTGCGCCGGGAGATTCTTCATGGGTGACGCCGACGTTCACAAGGCCCTCCTCAAGCTCACCGCCATCCTTGAAGAGGCGAAGATCCCGTACGCGATCGCCGGCGCCATGGCGCTCAACGAATACGGCTACCGCCGGGTTACATCCGACGTCGACGTCCTCCTGACGCGCGACGGGCTCGCCGACCTAAAGGCGCGTGTCCTCGGGCGCGGGTACGTCGAGAAGTTCCCCGGCAGCAAGGGGCTACGCGACACGGAGAACGGCGTCACGATCGACGTGCTCATCGCGGGGGACTACCCGGGCGATGGAAAACCGAAGGCTGTGCAGTTTCCGGATCCGGAAAGGGTCGCGCGCAAGGGCGAGCACGGCGCGTTTCTTCCGCTCGCCTGCCTCCTGGAGCTGAAGCTCGCTTCTGGAATGAGCGCGCCGCACCGGCTCAAAGACCTCGCCGACGTCCTCGAGCTCGTTCGAGCTGCACGTCTGCCGCGCAGCCTGGAGATCGACCTGGACCCGTCGGTGCGCGCGAAGTTCATCGAGCTTTGGGAAGCGGCCCAAGCGGAGGAGTCCGAGTAGCGCCGAGAACGTCGAACCGAGAGGAGTGATAGAGTCGCGCCTCTCGTGGCGCATCGTGTTCTCTTCGTCTCCAAGCCGATCGCGCCGCCATGGCACGACGGCTCGAAGAACCTCGTCCGCGACGTCGCCGCCAACCTGACGCGCGCCGAGCCGACGGTGATGACCACGCCCGGCGCGCCGCGCATCGGGCCGCGCGTCAATAGCGAGGCGATTTACACCGATCCGGGCCGCTTCTCGCCGGCGCTCCTCTCGAACGCGCGCGTGCTCCGCCGGCTCGCGCTCGGCGATCCCCACGATCTGTGGCACTTCGTCTTCGCGCCGAACCCGGCCTCGTCCACCGCGGCCATGATCGCTAAGCGCGTACGCGCCGCAGCCGGCTGGGACGGCCCCGTCATCCAGACCGTGGCGAGCGCGCCGCGGAGCTTCGACGGGATCGGACGCTGGCTCTTCGGCGACGTGGTCGTCGTTCTCAGCGAATGGACACGCGGTCGCCTGATCGGCTCAGGCGTGCGCGGAAAAGCGATCCGCGTCATTCCGCCGTGCGCCGCCGCGCCCGATCCGCCCGACGACGCGCGCATCGCCGCGACGCGGGCTCGCTACGATCTCGGCGCGGGGCCGGTCATCCTCTATCCCGGAGACCTCGAGGTCTCGCGTGGCGCCGAGACGGTCGCCGGCGCCATCCCACGCGTCTTGAAGGCGGTGCCCGAAGCGACGATCGTCTTCGCGTGCCGACCGAAGACGCGCGGCGCCGCGGCGGCGAAGGACGAGCTCCTCGGCGCCCTCGCGGCCGCACGGGTGGATTCACGTACGCGTCTGGTAGGTGAGATCGACGACATGCCCGCGCTCCTCGCGGCATCGAGCGTCATCGCCTTTCCGGTCGACGACCTGTACGGCAAGGTCGACGTGCCGCTCGTCCTCCTCGAAGCGATGAGCTTGGGCATCCCGCTCGTCGCGTGCAAAGACGGTCCGCTCGAGACCCTGGCACCGCTCCGCATGGTCCCGCCGGGTGACGCCGACGCCCTCGCTGACGAGCTCCTCCGCGTCGTCCTCTCCAAGTCGGCCGCGCGCGACGCCGGCGACCAAGGCAGGGCCCTCTACCACGAGAAATTCCGGCCTTTCGTGGTCGCAGCCGCCTACGACGACCTCTACGAGGATGTGCTAAACGTACGTTCCTCAAGATGACCAAGACCGCCTCGGACGTCCGCGCGGCGTTCCTCGATTTCTTCAAGCAGAAGGGCCACGAAGTGGTCCCAAGCTCGCCGATCGTTCCCCAGAACGATCCGACGCTGATGTTCACAAACGCCGGCATGGTCCAGTTCAAGGACGTGTTCACCGGCAAGGACGTGCGCCCCTATACGCGCGCGACCTCGAGCCAGAAGTGCATCCGCATCAGCGGCAAGCACAACGACTTGGAGAACGTCGGCGTCACCGCGCGCCACCACACCTTCTTCGAGATGCTCGGGAACTTTTCGTTCGGCGACTACTTCAAAGAAGAAGCGATCGCGTACGCGTGGGAGCTCCTCACCAAGACGTACGGCCTCCCCGCGGAAAAAATGTGCGTCACCGTCTTCGGCGGCGAGGCCGGCCTCCCGGCGGACGACGAGGCGCGCGCGATCTGGAAGAAGGTCACCGGCTACCCCGACGAGAAGATCATCTCGATGGGAATGAAGGACAACTTCTGGCAGATGGGCGACATCGGCCCCTGCGGACCGTGCACCGAAATCCACTGGTACCACGGCGACGGCTGCGATCTCTCCACCTTCAACGAAGAGCCCGGGTCCGATGGCAAGGGCTGGATGGAGATCTGGAACAACGTCTTCATGCAGTTCGAGCGCAGCGTCGTGGACGGCGAGGCCAAGCTCGAGCCGCTCCCCAAGCCGTGCGTCGACACCGGCGCCGGCCTGGAGCGCGTCGCCGCCGTGCTCCAGGGCGTCACCAGCAACTACGACACCGACCTCCTGCGCGCGCTCGTCGACAAGGCGGCGGACATCTCGAAGAAGAAATATTTCGGCTCGGGCGGGGACGACGACGTCTCGATGCGCGTCATCGCCGATCACGCGCGCACCACGGCGTTCCTCATCGCCGAAGGCGTCTTCCCCGATCGCGCCGGCCGTCCGTACGTGCTCCGCCGCGTCATGCGCCGCGCCATCCGCCACGGCCATCGCCTCGGCATCGGCCGCCCGTTCTTCCATGAGGTCGCCGGCGAGGTCGTCGCGCTCATGGGCGAGCACTACCCGGAGCTCGTGCAGCGCAAAGAGCTGATCCTCAGCGTCACCGAGCAAGAAGAGGTGCGCTTCCGTCAGACGATCGATCGCGGCCTCAAGATCCTCGACGAGGAGGTCGCGGCGATGCGCTCGTCCAACCGCACGGTCATCGGCGGCGAGATGGCGTTCAAGCTCTACGACACGTACGGCTTCCCGCTCGATCTCACCGAGGTCATCGCAAAAGAGCGCGATCTCGGCGTCGACACGTCGGGGTACGACAAGGCGCTCGAAGAGCAGCGCGCGCGCAGCGAAGGCTCGAAGGTCGGCGAAGAAGCCGTCGAGGACGTGTGGCGCAAGGCGCTCGCAAAAGGGACCGCCGTGCGCTTCTCGGGCTACGAGCGCGAAGAAGGGGAGGGCACGATCGTCGCCATCACCCGCGGCGCCGCGCTCGTCGAATCCGCGCGCGAGGGCGAAGAGGTCGGCGTCGTCACCGACGTCACGCCGTTCTACGGCGAGGCAGGCGGTCAGGTCGGGGATCGCGGGACCATCACTTCGGACGGCGCGAAGGTCCAGGTCCTCGACACGCAGAAGCCGGTCATAGGCCTCACCGTCCACCTCGGAAAGATCGCGTGGGGCGAGCTCAAGGTCGGCGACAAGGTCCGCCTCACGGTCGACCACGCGCGCCGCACGGCCACGCGACGCAACCACACGGCCACCCACCTCCTCCATTGGGCGCTCCGCCTCGTGCTCGGCGAGTCCGCGCAGCAGAAGGGCTCGCTCGTCGCGCCCGATCGCCTGCGCTTCGATTTTTCCTATGGCAAGGCCGTGACGGCCGAAGAGATCGCGAAGATCGAAGATCTCGTCAACGCGAAGATCCTCACCGACGCGCCAGTCGAGACGCAGGTTCTGCCGATCGAAGAGGCAAAGAAGTCCGGCGCGATGGCCATCTTCGAAGAGAAGTACGGCGACGTCGTGCGCGTCCTCACGATGACGCGCGACTCGGTGGAGCTCTGCGGCGGAACCCACGCGCGCGCGCTCGGCGAGATCGGACTCTTCAAGATCGTCAGCGAGGGCGGCGTCGCGGCGGGCGTGCGGCGCATGGAGGCGGCGACCGGCCTCAACGCGCTCGCGTACGTGCGGCAGCTCGAAGGTGGGCTCAAGTCCGCCGCGAAGGCGGCGAAAAGTGGCACCCACGACCTCGCCGAGCGGATCGAGAAGCTCCTCGAGCACGATCGCGCGCTCGAAAGGGAAGTCGCCGATCTCAAGCGCAAGCTCGCGATGGGCGGCTCCGGCGGCGGCGGCATCGACGACATGCTCAAGGCCGCGCGCGACATTCCTGGCGGCAAGGCGCTCGCCATCAAGGTCGACGCGATGGACGCCGCGACGCAGCGCGAGCTCGCGGAGAAGCTGCGCGACAAGCTCGGCGACGCGGTGGTCCTCGTCGGGACCGTCAACGGACCGAAGGCGTCGCTCGTCCTGACGGTCAGCAAGTCGCTCACCGACCGCTACAAGGCGGGCGATCTGATCAAGACCGTCGCCGCCCACGTCGGTGGCTCGGGCGGCGGACGCCCGGACATGGCGCAGGCCGGCGGCGCGGACGTCGACAAGATCGACGAAGCGGTGGCGAGCCTGTATCGCTCGATCAGCTGAGGGGTCCAAGCGCCGCGGAGACTGGATTCTAGAGCCGCTTCGCGCACGCGCGCGCTTGCCGTGGTTGCTCGCGAGTGGGGGCCGCGCTGATCCAGGGCATTTCTGCGGGAAACCGCTTGGCACGACCGCTGCTTTCTCGTTTAGGTCATGAGCCGCACCTGGATCGCACGCCGCCCACACATCGCTCGCGCACTCGGCGTCATTCCGCTGGTTGCCCTCGTCGCATGCTCCGGCGCGGACGGCTCGGACGAGGCGGTTGGTGCTAGCGACGACGCCCTCTCCGTCCGGAAGGTCGACGCCATCACCACCATCTCGTACGCGCCGAACTCGTACGTCATCGGCAACGCGTACCCCGGCTGGACCGACGACGTGCAAGGCAACGCGCAGTTCTCCCGCGGTCCCGGCAATCCCAACGGTGTGTCCTACCGCTGGGGCTACCTCTTCGGCGAGGGCTTCGATCACTGCGCGTGGGTGGGCGCGAAGGACACGCGCCCCGGACGCACGGAGGCTGGCGCGCGCTGCGGCTCGCCCCAGGAGATCGACACGCCGCACTTCATGCGGACGTACACCAACGGCGAGCACAACCAGCTGGCGGGCGACGGCTCGGAGACGCGGATGCACTACGCCGGCTCGGGCTGCGTCGATCGCAACGGGTACGGCAACGTCGCGCCGTGGCGGATCCCCGCGACGCCGCGCAACCAAGTCGGCGAGATCCCCGACGGCAAGCTGCTGAAGTGGCGCTACGTGACGCGCGACGGAAAATGGGTGCTCGTCCGGGATCCCGAGCCGCCGGCCGGGCATCCGAACTGGTACTTCGTCCACCGCGGCTGCGTGAGCGTCGCCAACACCAACTGAGCACTAAAGACGTAGATCGACGTATGCGAACACTTGATCGAGCCCGCGCTGCGCCGTCGCGAGGGAGCCGTCGTCTCCGCGTGGGCCTCCGAAAATGGCCGCGCCGACGCCTGCGACAAACGCGTTCGTCAGCTTGTAACCGTAGCGCGGGATGATCGACATCGACGGGCCGCTGCTCGTGCCGAGCGCCGCCGCGTCGAGGACGTGCCTGCCGAGCTCGTCGTGCACCGCGAGGAAGGCGATGCCGATGCGTCGGTGCGGACCCATGACGAAGTAGGAGGCGCCGGTGCCTTGCGTGGCGGTGATCACGCTCGCCTCTGCGCTGATCGCGAAGGTCTCCTCTTTCGCGTACGTCGCTTTGAGGCCCGTCTGAATCACCGGCGTTCGTACGGCTTGGGGCAAGCCGCTGTCCGGATCGCGCACGAAGAGGGTTCGCTCCGGAGACACGCCAACCTCGCCGGCGAGGGTGAACGAGCCCGCGGTGCCCTCGAGATCGAGCGCGAATTGGTGGTAGCGATCGTAGCTCGTCGTGACGAGGTGCTCGCCGTTCTGGACCATGGCGTTGACCCTGCCCGCGGCGGCAAGATCGGGGTTCGCGCTGCCGAGGAGCGTGACGAGATCCGGCGCGAGCGTGATCGTCGGCACCTTCGATCGCACGAAGCCGTACGTGAACCCGAGATCGAACGGACCGGTGCGCCACGTCGCACGCGTGCCGAGCTCGCCGTTGTCGGGGCGCGCGTCGGGGCCGTTGACGCGCGCGAAATCGGCGGCCACCGTCGCGTAGCTGGACGGGTCGAGCTGACCACGCAGCTTCGAAAACGCTGCGGCGACGGCGGCGGGCGCGTTCGGGCCGACGAGCGCGTAATTCGTGCCCGCGACGTCGAAGCGGTGCGGCGTGAAGAATGGCGTGTACCCGACGTCGAGCTGGAACGCGTCGACGGGGAACCACGTCACCGTCGCGGTCGGCGTCGGAATGCGGAGGGCGTCGATGTCGATCGCGGGACCCTCGCGCAGATCGTACGCGCCGAGCACGTCGGCGGCGCTCCCGACGTCGAGGCGTCCCCACGACAGGATCTGATTTCCGACCTTCAACCGAAGGCGCTCGGCCGGCGCGACGTCGAGGTACGCCTCCCACGGCCGCGCCTCGAACGTGATCGCGGGATCGCCTCGTTTTTGCGTGCGCGCGAGGGCGTCGAAGCGCACGCCGATCTCCCATTTGATGCGGTTCGATGGCTTGTCGCCGGCGGAGAGGATCGCGCGCGTGCGCCACTCGACGACGTCCTTGCCGCCGCCGGGGAGATCGTCCCAGGAGGTCTGCGTCGCGCCGCGCGAGAAGACGGAGAGGCGCCAGAGCTGCGTCGGGGTCGGAGTCGAAGTCGGAGTCGGAGTCGGAGTCGGAGTCGGAGTCGGAGTCGGGGTCGGCCGCAGCATCGGATCGTCGATCACCTCGTCCCCTGCCCACGCGCGCGCTGGGGCGGCGACGACGAGGGCGACGATCGCAAAGACCGGAAGTCGCGGGCCGCGGCGCATCTCCGCCGACGATATCAGTGCGACAGCGCCGCCGGCGTGAAGAGCGCGTCGGAGAGATCCGCCTGGAACTTGATCTCGTCGATCACCAGATCCGTCTTGTGGTTCGTCTGCGCGTTCTCGGTGTGCGTCTCGACCACGACCGGCTTGCCGTCGACGTCCTTGATGCGCCGCGTGAACGTCGTCTTCAGGAGCTTGCCCTCCTTGTCGAACATCTGCACGCGCAGCGGGAGAAAATCCTTCTGGCGGATCCACAGCGAGAGCTTGCCGTACGCGCTCTGCGTCTTGGGGACGGCCTCGATGTGGAAGCACGTCTCCTTGCCGACGGCGTCGTCGGGCAAGCGGCTGTACGTCGCCTCGCGCAGATCTTTGCGCTCGAGATCGGCGTAGCTGAAGTCGCTCCCCATGAAGCTCCCCTCGCGCTCGCCGGTGCCGCCGATGCGGCGCGTGGTCTTCATGCGCGGGAGGTAGATGTGCTGCTCGTCCGGCGCGCCTTGGTGCTGGATCATGAGGAAGCTCGTGCCCGCGATCGTCGCCGGCGCCGTGAAGCGGATGACGCTGCGGATGAGGGTGTCGGTGCCCTTCTTGCTGATGCCCTCGAACGCGCGCTCTTGCGTGCGGCCGTCGGCCTCGACGAGGACGAGGCGCGCCTTGATCTGCGAGCCCTCGAACCCGAACGTGTCGTGCTCGAGCGACTTTTTCGCGATTTCGTCGGCGGACGGTCCATCGGCGCGCGCGGCGGCTGGGGTGAGGACGGACGCGCCGAGGACGGCGGCGGAGGCGGCGAAGCGTGCGAGGCGGCGGTTCATCGTGCGGGAGGCTCCTGCAGACTTTCGTCCAACGAGGCAGACGAGGCCGAGGGTGGAAATGTTCAAAGACGCGGCAGAATCGCGCGGACCAGGCTTGGATCCGGCCGGATCCGCGCTCCTCTTCAGTGATAGGGCCTTTGCGGGCGAGAACCACCCGATTTCGAGCGGGCGCGGCGACGGCACGACGGTCGCACTGTCCAAGCCGAAGGGGGTCCGTTATGGCGCCCACGGAAAAGTCGATCACCGTCGTCATCCCGGCGCGAAACGAAGAGGCGCTCCTCGCGCGCACGGTCGAGGCTGCGCTCGCCGCGGCCCGCGCGCTCGCACGAAGGCCCGGCGCGCACCTCGATGACACGCCGGTCGAAATCCTGGTCGTCGACAACGCGAGCACGGATGGGACGGCCGAGTCGCTCCGCGCGCTCGTCCTTGGCGCCGGCGTGCGCCTCGTCGGCTGCGGCGAGCCAAAGGCGGCGTGCGCGCGCAACCTCGGCGCCGCGCTCGCGCAGGGGAGGATCCTCGTCTTCGTCGACGCCGATACGCTCATGCCGGTCGACGCGTTGTCGCGCATCGCGCAGCTGTGCGACGAGGAGGGGTACGAAGGCGGCTTCACCGGCCTGTCCTCGCTCGAGGGTGGTGTGAAAGCCCAGCTCTGGTGGATCTTCTGGGAGCACGTGCGCGCGCTCCCGATCGCGCGCGCGAAGGCGATGAGCGCGCTGATGTTCGTGACGCGCGCGGTCTTCGACGAGCTCGGCGGGTTCCACGAGGGGCGAACGCTCGGTGAGGAGTGGTCGATCCTCGCGGGTCTCTACAAGAAGCGGCCGGCGCGCTTCGCGTACGATCGCACGCTGACCGCGATGACCTCGAGCCGGCGAATGGAGCTTCAGCCGTTCGGCTACGCGCGGGTGCTCCTCCAGTACGTGCGCGTCGTTCTCTCGCCGGACGCCGACGTCCGCTACTCCGACGCGATCCGCGGTCAGGCCGCCTGAATTGGTCTGAATTGGCCTGATTCCGGCGCGAACGGTCGCGCCGTCGTGGTGAGAGGTCGCACGTTCGGCAGGGGTTGTACGTCGAACGGGCATGCGAACCGCACGCGTGGTCTTGTCGCTCGTGGCCTTCGTCGTAGGGGTCGCGCTCGTTCCGTCGCGAGTCTCGTCGCGGGGCGCGGCGTCGCTGTACGACGACGACGCGGCGACGCAACAGGCGCTGGTCCAGGGCGTCGCGACGTGGCTCGACGCGCCGGTGGACGCGGCGTCGTTCGGGACCGGCTCGGAGCTGTTCGATGGCGAGTGGGTCTTCGGCGCGCAGATGATGGCGACGATGGGCATCGGCCAAGTCGCGCTGGCGCACCCGGAGCTGGCCGCAACGTACGGGCCGCGGATGGACGCCTGCATCGCGCGCATGCTCGCGGCGGCGGGGGCTGCGTTCGACGCGCGGTCGTGGGGCGAGGAAGGGATCGCGTCGCTCGACGGCGAGCGCGGGCACGTGGCGTACCTCGGCTACTTGAACCTCGCGATCGGGATGCACCGGCTCGTCGATCCGACTTCGCGTCACGCGGCGCTGGGCGATCGCATCACGCGCACGCTGGCACGCCGTCTCGACGCGTCGCCGCTCGGCCTCGTCGAGACGTATCCCGGCGAAATCTACCCGGTCGACAACACCGCCGCGATCGCGTCGATCGCGCTGCGCGACATGGCCGTGGGCGAGGACGTCCACGACGCCACGGTGGCGCGGGCGCTCGGGATGATACGTGCAAGGTACATCGATCCGGCGAATGGCCTGCTCGTGCAAGCGGTGGAGCCGGGGTCCGGCGCGCCTCGCGACGCCGCGCGCGGTTCGGGGACGCTCTTGGCGGTGTATTTCGTGTCGTTCGCCGATCACGCGCTGTCGCGTGCGCTCTGGGACGCCGCGACGCGCGAGCTGGACCACTCGGTGCTCGGCTTCGGCGTCATGCGCGAATACCCCGCCGGACATGGCGGCCATGACGGACACGGCGACATCGACTCGGGACCGATGCTCTTCGGCTACGGCGTATCGGCGACCGGCTTCGCGCTGGCGGGCGCACGCATCCACGGTGATGCGGGGCGGTTCGGGAGGCTCTACGCGACCGTGCACCTCTTCGGCGCGCCGATCGACCGGGGAGGGGCGCGGCGATTCGCCACCGGCGGTCCGCTCGGCGACGCGATCCTCCTCGCGATGACCACCGCGCGCGCGAAGCTGCCAGCATCGGCGGGAGCACGCTCGTGAAGCGCGCCGCGATCGCGCTCCTCTCGCTCGCGATCCTCGAGATCGTTCTCGGCCGGGTCCTCGACGCGTGGGGGTTCGGCGGAAAGCTGCTCGCGATGGGCCCGCACACCCCGCCCTGGGCGCTCGCCGCCGGCCTCCTCTTCGTCGTCGCGCGCGTGCTCCTCTTCGTCGCGGGGCCGGGCGCGGTCCTCGCGCTCGCCGTATGGGGAGCAGCGTCTGCGCTCACTCGTAGGCGAGCGCGCTCGTGATCTCGAGGCGCGCCGCGCGCCATCCCGGGAAGAACCCCGACGCCATCGAGAAGAGCACCACCGCCGACACCGTGCGCACGACCGCGATCGTCGGAAACCGGAACGGCACGCTCCATCCCGTCGCCTGAAACCCCACGGTGTCGACGAAGAGCAGCGCCGACGGAATCGCGGCGGCCGTGCCGACGAGCGCCGCGCACACACCGAGGAAGCCCGCCTCCGCCATCACCGCGAACAGGATCTGACGGCGCGTCGCCCCGATCGCGCGCAAAACACCGATCTCGCGGATGCGATCGATCACCGCGGCGAGCATCGTCCCGATGACGCCGAGCACCGCGACGAAGAGCGCGACGACCTCGCTCGCCTTCGAGATCTCGAACGTCTGGCGGATGACGTGGCGCACTTCGTCCTTCAGCGCCGCGTTCGTCGTCACGAACATCCCGCCTTCGCCCGTCTCGGCGAGCCGCTTCCGCGCCGCGGCCGCGACCGCGTACGGATCGACGCCGGGCGCCGTGTAGAGATCGATCGCCTCCACCCGCGAGTCCTTCCAGAACTCGATCATGTACTTCCGATCGACGAGCATCCAGCCCTGATCGCTCGAGTAGTCCACGACGACGGCGACGATCTTGAAGCGGTGCGCGCCGGTAGGGGAGGGGAGCTCTAGGGTGTCGCCCGCGCGGAGGCCGGTGCGCGCGTGGAAGTTCTCGCTGATGAGCACGCTCGGCTCGTGCTCGAGCGCGTCGAGCGGGAGCGGCTTGGGACCGTCCAAGACGAGCTGGACGGGATTTTTCAGGTACGTGCGCGTGTCGAGCGAGGCCAGCTCGACGCGCCACGGCCCGTACGGCACGGTGAGCGAGCGCACGAGATCGACGTCCACGACGCCCGGGATGTCCCGCACCTTCTCGCCAAGATCGCCGGCGAACGGCAGCGCGTTGCGATCGGCGAGCGGCGAGCCCGCGGTGATGACGACGTCCGCCGGCACCGCTTGCTCCACCCACGCCATGCAGCTCGCCTCGTACGAGTGCGCGTAGCACGCGACGGTCACGCTCATCGACGTGGCGAGCACCAGCGCGCACGCCGTCAGCGCGCTCCGACCGAGCTCGCGCGACACGTTGTCCACGCCGAGCCGCGCAGACAGGCCGAGCGTCCTCTGCGCGAGGATGGCCGCCGGACGCGACAAGAGCACCACCGCCATGGGCGTCGCGAGCGCCGCGGCGATCGTCAGGAGAAAAATCGATGCGAAACCAATGTAGAGTACATGTACCTTGGTGATGGCGAGCGCCACCGCCGCGAGCGCCACGCCGACGCCGAGCATGAGCTTCACCGGGGGCCGCGCCGCCGCTTGCGCGTGCAAGTCGCGGCGCAGCGTCTCGACGGGGCTCGTGTGCGCGGCGCGCCTCGCCGGCACGTAGGCCGCGAAGAGCGTCGCCACGAGGCCGACGGCGACGCCCGACAGCGCCAGCTTCACCGTCACGTGCGGCACCGGCGTCGGGATGTTCTGGTAGAAGCGCGACACCGCCGGCGCGAACTGCGCGACGACGACCTTCGCGAGGAGATCGCCGAGGAAGACGCCGATCGCGCCGCCGATGACGCCAAGCACGAGCGCCTCGACCAGGAAGACGCGCGTGACGGCCCAGCGCGTGACGCCGAGGCTCCGCAGGATTCCGATCTCGCGCCGCCGCTGCGCGACCGAGACGCTCACCGCGTTGTAGATGAGGAACATCCCCACAAGGAGCGCGAGGAGCGCTTGCGCTTGCAGGCCGAGGCGGAAGCTGGCGGTCATCCCGGCGACCGTCGTCCCGCGCGCCTCGGGCCGCGCCACTTCGCCGCGCGTCCCGACGATCGCCTTCAGCTTCGGGATCGCGTCCTCGGGCGTGACGCCCCTGGCGAGCTGGATGTCGATGCGGTCGACGTGCCCCTCGCGCGCGAACGCGAGCTGCGCGGCGTCGAGGAAGAGGATGACGAGCTGCCCGCCGAACGCCTGGCTCTTGCCGGTCTCGGCGAGCACGCTCTCGACGTGGAACTCGGTCATGCCCTGCGCGGTGCGGAGCTTCAGCTTCGATCCGGCCTTTAGGCCGTGCGCCTTCGCGAGCGTGTCGCTGACGAGGATCGCCTCCGGATCGTTCAGGAACGCGAGGGGATCGGCGATCGCGTCGGCGCCGCTCTCCGTCTTGAACGGCAAGAACGCTTTGTCGCCGAGAAAGTCGACTCCCAAGACGAGGACGCGCTCACCGGGCTCGCCGCCGCCTCCTCCTCCCGCCGATCCTTCGAGGAACGACGTCTGCTCGATCCGCCCCGCGACGTGCGCCATCAGCTCTGTGTGACCACCTAGCTCATCCACGAGCGCCTGATCGACGCCCGACTCGTCGCCCGTCACTTCGAGATCGGCCTTGCCGGACGCTCGGTCGACCATCTCTTCGAACGACGACAGAACCGCTCCGTTCGCGGCGGTCATCCCTACGAGCATGGCCACGCCGAGCGCGACGCCGAGCAGCGTGAGGAGTGAACGGATCTTCGCGGCCGCGATGTGGCGAAGGGAAACGAATCGGATGAGCGGCCACATCGTGATTACCGTCGCTCGACTGTAACAAGATCGCGAAACGCGTCTACGGATGGGGGCATCGCAATCGGTTGTGGTGGAGAAGACACGGAGGCTCAGTTGAAAAGGCCGCTCAACATTCCCCGCGCCGAAGGCAAGCTCGCAGTCTTACTGCCCGGCATGGGCGCCGTGGCGACGACGATGATCGCGGGCACATTGCTCGCGCGTCGTGACAAAGCTCAACCGGTGGGATCGCTCACCCAGATGGGGACCGTCCGCCTTGGCCGTCGCACAGATGACCGGGTGGTCAAGATCTCCGAGCTCGTCTCTCTCGCGGGGCTCGACCAGATCGAGTTCGGCGGATGGGACATCTTCCCGGACGACGCGTACGAGTCGGCGGTCCACGCCGGCGTCCTCAAGCCCGAGCACCTCGATCAGGTCAAAGAGGAGCTCCGGGCGATCAAGCCGATGCGCGGTGTCTTTTACCCGGAGTTCGTGAAGCGCCTCAACGGCACGTTCATCAAATCCGCCGATTCGAAGGCCGACATGGTCGAGCAGCTGCGCGCGGATATCCGCGGCTTCGTGAAAGAGAAGGGCTGCGCGCGCGCCGTCGCCGTCTGGTGCGGCTCGACGGAGGTGTACACCATCCCGTCGGAGGTCCACGCGACCGTCCGCTCGTTCGAGGCGGGCCTGAAGAAGAGCGACCCTCAGATCACCAACTCGCAAATCTACGCGTGGGCCTTCATCAAGGAGGGCGTTCCGTTCGCGAACGGCTCGCCCAACGTCGCCGTGGATTTTCCGGCGATTCACGAGCTCGCGCGTGAGCATCGCGTCGCCATCGCCGGCAAGGACTTCAAGACCGGCCAGACGCTCATGAAGACGATCATCGCGCCGGGCTTCAAGGCGCGCATGCTCGGCCTCCGCGGCTGGTATTCGACGAACATCCTCGGCAACCGTGACGGCGAGGTGCTCGACGATCCCGACAACTTCCGCGCGAAGGAGGTGTCGAAGCTCGGCGTCCTCGAGTCCATCCTCGAGACCGAGCGCCACAAGGTGCTCTATGGGGACCTGGTCCACAAAGTCCGCATCGACTACTACCCCCCGCGCGGAGACGACAAAGAGGGCTGGGACAACATCGATCTCTTCGGGTGGCTCGGGTACCCGATGCAGATGAAGATCAACTTCCTCTGCAAGGACTCGATCCTCGCGGCCCCGATCGTCCTCGACCTGGCGCTCTTCATGGACCTCGCCCAACGCGCAGGATTCCGCGGAACGCAGGAGTGGCTGAGCTTCTATTTCAAGAGCCCGATGACGGCCCCCGGCTTGTACGCCGAGCACGATCTGTTCATCCAGCTGATGAAGCTGAAAAACACCCTGCGGTGGATGGTCGGTGAAGAACCGATCACGCACCTGGGCCACGAATATTACGACTGAAGAAGCGTCGAGAAGCGTCGAGAAGAAAGGCGTCAGGACGAACATGCGCAAGGGTGCGATCGTCGGGTTCGGGTTCATCGCCGAGAACGGGCATTTGCCCGCCTATCGGTCGCGCGGAGACTTCGACATCGTCGCGGTCGCCGACACGTGCGCGGCGCGGCGCGAGGCTGCGGCGCGGGCGATCCCGGGGGTCCGGCTCTACGAGGACCACACGGCGCTGCTCGCCGCAGAGGCGCAGTCGCTGGACTTTCTCGACGTGACGACGCCTCCGTACGCGCACGCGCAGATCGCACGCGCAGGGCTCTCGCGCGGCCTCCACGTGCTCTGCGAGAAGCCGCTCGCGACGAGCACCACCGAGGCGCGCGCCATGCTCGACGACGCGCGCCGCGCGGGCCGCGTCATCTTCCCCGCCCACAACTACAAGCACGCGCCGGTGATCCGCGCCGTGCGGAAGGTGCTGGACGAAGGGACGATCGGCGACGTCCACCAGGTCACGCTCCAAACGTTCCGCAGCACGCATGCGCGCGGGGTTCCGGAGTGGAACGAGAGCTGGCGTCGCGAGCGCCGCTATTCGGGCGGCGGAATCGCGATGGATCACGGCAGCCACACGTTCTACCTGGCGTTCGAGTGGATGCGCGCGCTGCCGACGGCGATCACCGCCAAGATGGACAGTCGCGCGTTCGACACCGAGGACACGTTCTCGGCGACGGTCACCTTCCCGACCGGCATCGCAAACGTGCACCTTACATGGACCGCCGGCGTGCGCCGCGTCATCTACACGCTCCACGGCGATCGCGGAGCGATTCGCGTCGAGGACGACGCGGTCGAGGTGAGCGTCATGGACTCTCCGGACCGCCCCGCGAAGACGAAGTGGACGACCCACGAAGAGAGCATCGCGTCGCACTGGATGGACGCGAGCCACTCCGCCTGGTTCGCCACGATGCTCGGCGAGTTCGGCGGCGCGATCGACCGGCGCGACCTCACCGGCTCGCACGCCGAGGAGGCGCTCCGCTGCGTCGAGCTCATCGAGGCCGCGTACGACTCGGCGGCCAACGGCTCGCGCGAGATCGCGCTCGGGAGGTACAGGGCGAGGGAGGTCGCGTGATCGATCTCGCCGCTTCCGCCACGCTGCTCGCGATCGTCGCATTCGCGGCGATCGCGTACGCCGCGCGCGTCGCCATGCGTGGCCGCGCGCGGAGCGAGCGCGTGGAGCGGGAGGGGCAGAGCGTCCTCGTCGGCAAGGCTCCGATGGAGATGGTTCATTGGATTTTGGGCCCGATCGGCGACGCGTGCGTTCGCCTCGGGATCAGCGCCAACGCGGTGAGCTGGGCGTCGTTGGCGTTCGGTCTCGCCGCCGGCGTCGCGCTGGGCGCCGGGCACTTCGGCATCGCGGCCGGCCTCACG
>JBBRLQ010000045.1:0-52053 GCA_038231275.1 Polyangiales bacterium | reverse complement strand
CGGTCGTCGCGCCGCGATGGAGCGCGCGCAAGTGCGCGGGAACCTGCGGCGCCACGGCATCGGCGACGCCAAAGGGAACTAGCGGCAACCGATCTGAGATCTTCCCGGTGACATGTCGGTCTCCGTCCCCCCTCCTCCGCCGTCGAACGTCCCGCCGGCCAAAATCCGCGTCCTTTACACGGACGACGAGGCCGACGTACGCGAGGTCTTCGAGGCCGTCTTCTCGGACGAGTTCGAGGTCGCGGTCGCCGAGAGCGGCGCTGCTGCGCTGAATCAGCTCGCGCGCGGCACGTTCGACGTCCTCGTCAGCGACATGCGCATGGAGCCGATGAAGGGCTCGCAGCTCCTCGCGCGCGCGTACGCCGAGTTCCCGGACACGCAGCGCATCCTCCTCACCGGCTACAGCGACCACGACGATCTCGCCGACGCCGTGAACCTCGGCCACGTCTTCGCGTACGTGCAGAAGCCGTGGGAGGCCGAGCAGCTCAAGCTCACCATCAAACGCGCCGCGCGCATCCGCGAGCTCGAGATCGAGAACCGTCGCCTCGTCGGCGAGCTCAAGGCGGCGAACGCCGGGCTCAAGGACGACGTCGAGGTCGTGTCCCGCGCGGTGGCTCGTCCGAAGCTTCAAGTGTCGTCGCCGCCGATGGCGAAGGTGCTCGAGCAGATCGTCGCGGTCGCCGGCACCGACGCGAGCGTGCTCCTCCATGGCGAGACGGGCGTGGGCAAGGAGCTCGTCGCCGCATCCATTCACGAGCGTAGCTCGCGACGTCGCGGGCGATTCGTGGCGCAGAACCTCGCGGCGCTCCCGCCCGAGCTCATGACGAGCGAGCTGTTCGGCCACGTGAAGGGCGCGTTCACCGGCGCGCAGGCGTCGCGTCGCGGCCTCTTCGAGCTCGCGGACGGCGGCACGCTCTTCCTCGACGAGATCGGCGAGGCGCCGGCGTCGCTCCAGGCGATGCTGCTGCGCGCGCTCGAGTCGCGTGAGATCTGGCCGGTCGGCGGCAGCGAGCCGAAGCGCGTCGACCTGCGCGTCATCGCGGCGACCAACCGCGATTTGCTCGCGCAGGCGCAGAGCGGCGCATTTCGAGCCGATTTGTATTACCGCCTCGCCGTCGTCACGATCGAGATCCCGCCGCTCCGCGGCCGCACCGACGACGTCCGCGCCCTCGGCGCGCCGATGCTCGAGGCCGCCGCGCGCCGCATGAACCGCCAAATTCCGCGCCTCACCGACGCGGCGTGGCGCGGCCTCGAACGCCACGCGTGGCCCGGCAACGTGCGCGAGCTCGGCAACGTGATGGAGCGCCTGGCCATCTACCACGCAGGCCGCGAGGTCGACATCAACGACCTTCTGCTCCCCGCCGCGGCGCCCGGGTCGCGCACCGGTATCCCCGATCCGCCGTCGTCGAACATCGCCCTCGGCGGCGGCGCGATGGCCGGTCGCCCTCCGTCCGAGGACGCGATCCCCGCCGCGTCGATCGCCTTGAACCTCCCCGAAGGCGGGACGACCTTCGACGATCTCGAGCGCGAGATCCTCGTGCAGGTCCTCGCGCGCGCCGACGGCAACCAGTCCCGCGCAGCGCGCTCGCTGGGGCTCAGCGAGAGCACGCTGCGCAGCCGGCTCAAGCGCCTCGGCCTCAAAGGCTGAGGCCGGAGGAGGGCTAGATTCGGTCCGAGAACGTCAGCCGGCCGCCCTCGACGTAGTAGAGGCGCGTGCACGCTGCGTTCGGATGAACCGAGCTCCAGCTGCCGAGCTCGACGGAGAGGCGCAGCTCGCCGCCGAGGCTCGTGCGGTAGACCGCGCGCGCGGTAGGGGCCGTCGGGTAGTCGTCGCAGATGAACAGCGTCAGCCCGTCTGCCGAGGACGAGACGGGGTGACGATAGAAGGTCGTGGCGTCCATCTGGACGGGGGAGACGGGCGGTCCTCCGCGCGGGCTGCCGGCGGGCCACGCGACGTCTGCGCCGGCCCGAGCGCGGCGCGACTCGCTGACCGTGACCTGGCCGCCGAACTGCGAATAGAAGAACGTATCGCCGTCGGCGCCGAATGCAGGATCGCTTACGGTCGCCCCGAGCGACACGACCCACTGGTTCACGAGCGCGAACGCGGCGTCCGCGCCGTCGTCGAAGTCCGCCTGGCGCGATGTGCGGGTGATCTCGGAGAAGCCCTTCGCGTCGGGCTTCACGAAGGCGAGCCGAAGCCCGTCGTCGCTGAGCGAGAAGGCGGGCGGGGAAGCGTGGGGTGGCCACGCGAGGATCTTGTCTTGGCCGAAGGTGTCGCCGCGAGTCGCGCGATCGGCCACGTGCAGGTCGCCCGCATCGTCGACCCACGCCGCGCAGAGTTCGTCGGGCGTAACCGAGAACGCGACGGCATGAGCGCCCGCGGGTAGCCCCGTCACACCTTTCCCCGCGCTCCAACGCGCCGCCGGGTTGCAAAGAAACGCGCCGGCGTCCACGTCGGTGAAGTTCGGTCCGGACGGCGATGGGCCCGCGTCCGGGATCGCATCTGCGGCGTTGGTCCCCTTGCGCGTAGGCGGCGTCGCGGGGGCCGCGGGCACGCTTCCCGTCCCGGCGTACGTCACGCTGGCGCCGCTGGTGGCGTGCGGATGATCGGAGCACGCGCTCGTCAGGATCACCATCAACGTCGCGCCGAGCGACAGCGGCCTCGCGGAGATCGATCGGTGTGTTGCAAACGGGAACGTATTCATCAGCCTCACCGGTAGGGAACGCAGTCGTACGACGCACGCCACCCCACGAGCGTCGGCGCCTGCTGGCCGTCCGACGTCGGGTAGAAGTCGATGGAGACCTGAAGGATGGTGTCGGAGGGAACAGGCGGCGAATTTCCGTCGAACGCTGTCGAGACGTCGATGCCCGACCAGTTGGTGACGGGCGCGCCGCTCGCCGTCCCCAGGAGGACGGCGGGAGAGAGGGCCGACGGATCGGGGCCCGACTGCGCGGAGAACACGAGCTTCGAGTCTCCCGGCGTCACCGTCTGCCAGTCGAAGAAGCGCCACGTCACCTGCGTCGAGGAGGGACAGCGCGCGCTGTAGTCGCGGGTGTAGGTCGCCGTGGCGTACGCGAGCGGGAGCGTCGGCGCCGTGCAGAGGCCGGAGATGCATTTGTCGCTCGGGAAGCCGCAGCAGTTCGAGTCGGCGAGGCATGCGGTGCCGACCGGCGCGCAGACGGGCGGCGTGATCGACGCGCAGTGCTTCGATAGGACGTACGGCGTCGTCTTGCCCGAGTGGTCCCACGCGGCCACGCCGTCGTTCAACGTGAAGGCCATCCCGTCGATCGTCGCCCCCGCGAGGCCGATCGCTTCGACGGGCACCTCGAGGCGGACCCACTGTCCGGTCGCGGGGAGCGCACCCATCGAGTGGCGCGACACCGTTCCATCGCTCCCCCAGCCGACGGCGTTGGCGCCCCAATACGCGCGATGCTCCCAGCTCCCGCTGGTGTCGTGGAACTGGAGCATGACCTCCGTAGGCGTGTCCGTGGGATCGAGCCAGACGTACGTGAACGCGCTCTCTCCGCCGTTGAACGAGAGGGTCTGCGCCGCATCGGTGAAGTAGTGTTGATGAACGCCGCCGTAGCTCGAGCTCTTGTGCGCGTTCAGGCCGAACGGGATGCTCGGCACCGCCGAAATCCATGACCACCCGTCGCCGCCGTCAGCGGCGGTCGTCGCGCCGGCCGGCACCGCGTCCTCGACCCACGTGTTGTCGGCGCCCCCGACCACTTTGCCGGCGTGATCCCACGATGCCTGGCCCCCGTAGAGCGTGAACGCCATCCCGTCGGCGGTGCGCCCCTCCATGTCGACGGCGCTCGCCGGGACTTCGAGCCGGACCCACTGACCCGTCAGCGGCGCCGCGCCCTGGTAGGCACGGCTCGTGGTTCCGCTATTGCCGAATCCGACGGAGTCCGCGCCCCAGTACGCGCGGTGCTCCCAGCTCCCGGACGTGTCGTGCCACTGGAGCATCACCTCGCTCGGCGGCGTCGCGGGATCGAGATAGACGTACGCGTAGAGTCGATCGCCGACCGCCACGGACATCTGCGAGGAGGCGCCGTAGAAGTAGTGTTGGTGCTCGCCCGCTGCGTTGTTCGATTTGGTGGCCGCCGACCCGAACGCAGGCGCGGGGCTCTGCGGAATCCAGAGCCAGCTCTCGTTCGTCGTCGCGGGGTTCGCTCCCGAAGGCAGCGCGTCCTCGATCCAGACGGCGTCGGTCGAGCCGGTCTGCGCGGGCTGGTCGATTCGGCAGATCGCGGTGGCCGGAGAGGCGACGCCGCCGCAGCACTCCTCGTTCGACGTGCACGCGCTCGCCGGAGTCGTGCCTGCGCTCTTGCACGCGTCGAGCACCCAGTATCCGCGCTCGTTGATGTGGCGGTTGCCGCCGTTGTCGCCGAGCGTCTGCCCGGGGAGCCAGAAGGGGGGATGGCTGCGATCGCTCGCGCCGCTCACTTGGTCGTCGAGGGCCGACACCCACAGCTGCGTCGTCAGCGTTCCGGAGTTGTTGAGCGTATTGCCGTAGCGTCGCGCCGACGTGAAGACCGCCCACCGGTAGCCGCCGACGGAAATCGGCAGCATCGTGGGCTGGTAGCTGAGGTTCGCGTCGGACCCGCCGAGGCCGACGTTGATGTTGTCCAGCACCACGGGCGCGTTCGAGGTCTGGGAGTCGACTGAATACAGCTTCCCCGCGATCGTGTGGAAGCCCGAGGGCAGCATCCCGCCGTAGCTCGCGTCGTCCGCGTTCGTCGGGTTCGTCTGGAACATGACGCTGCGCGAGTCGCTCTCGAACGACGGCCAGCGGACGTACTCGCTCGCGGCGATGCGGTTCGCGAAGCCGTGCGGATTCGAGAAGCGGTTGCTCGAAGAGTCGAAATCCCAGACGTCCAGGCCCTGACGCCACGCGGCTCCGTAGGTGCGGTCGCCGTCGAGCGCCAGCAGCTTCGTGCCGTCCGGTGAGAAGCTCGGCACCATCAGCGCGGCGCTCCCCAACCCCCATGCGGTGCCGCCCGAGACGTCGACCGGGGCCGTGCCCGGCGTGTCGGAGAGCTGCCAAATCTGGAGCTGGCTGCCCAGCCAGTGATTGCCGCTGTCCCCGCCGACGGACCAGTCGGTGGTATTGCCCCACCAGTTCGCCGTCTGCAGGGCGTACATCCCGTCCGGAGTGACCGCCGCGTACGCGAACCCGCGAGAGTCCCAGCCGGACGCCGAGTTCGGCGACGCCGCGATCGCCGTGGTGGTGCCGTCCGCGTTGATCTTGGAGACGCCCCAGTCGTTGTACCAGTTCGATGTCACGAGTCGCTTCCCGTTGGACGACACCGTGTGACAGGGGTTGTTGCAGCCGGTCGCCGCGCCCGCGGGATACGCGCTCACGTTCGTCGCGGAGCGCGAGCCCGGCTTGAACGTTCGGACGTCGGCGGTGGAGCTGTAGTCGGTGTAGAAGATTTGCCCGCGAAGGCCGAGGGGCGAGAAGTGGATCGTGATGTCCTTCTCATTCCGAAGCGTCGCGCCGACGAGGCGCTGCACGGAGAGCTGGACGTCGTCGCCTCGCGCGATCTCGTCGAGCGCCGCCCATGCGTATTGGGGGATCTGGAACGACGCGGGGCTACCCTCCGGCACGATCGACGACCAGCGGAAGAGCGCGGCGCCGGTGGTGGGGTAGCGGAGCCCGATCTTCACCGCCGCGGCCGCGACGCCTCCGTTGCTCCACTGCACGAGCGGCGCGCCGATCGCGACCGGGTACACCGTGCGATCGTAGGGGTAGAGGATGCTCAAATCGGTGTCGATCGACGAGCCGGCGCCGGTGAACGAGCCGCCGGTGCCCGAGGGGGCGAGGCCCGTCTCGTCCGTCGCGACGACGACGCTCGCCGAAGCGATGGCGGTCATCGTGCCGACGTACGCCACAATGTTGATGGTGCCGGCGAGCGGGTCCAAGATTTTCAGGGTGGTCGACGAGGTCGACGAGCCCATGACGGCGCGATCGAACTTGTCGATGTCCCACGAGACCTGGAACGGTCCGTTGAAGCACCCTGCAGGGACGAGCGAAGCCGTGTACGCAACGCTCGCCGGGCTCGTCTGGATGACGGGCGACAGCGCGGTGATCGTGACGGACTGCGCGCTGGGGCTGACGGTCACCCCGGTGCAGTGCGCGAGCTGCGGCGGATTCGTCCCCGTGAGGGTCAGCCCGGCGTCGCTCGTGCTCCACCCGGGGCCGGCGTCGAGGTCGGACGCGTTGTCGGTGATGGAGCTGCAATAGGGGTCACACGGATTCTGGGTGCAGACCTGGGAGGTGCCGAGGCCGAGCGCGTGAAGGCCCGACGAGGGCACCGTCTTGGTGGCGATCGAGTCGCCGACGCACGCGCCCCACACTTTGTTCAGGCACAGGCGTTTTCCTTCGGAGCACGCGACGTAGTCACCGGAACGCCTCACCACCTCACCGCACCGAACGACCTCGCCGTCGTTCTCGCACGCGCAGCCGTCGCTCGGCGTTCCACAGGTCGTTCCAGGGAGGGGCGACGGCCGGTCTCCGCCCCCGCTCAGCCCGTTGGGGCGATCTGCGACGGAGCAGCCGAAGAGAAGCCCGCCGATGGCAATCGAGATGGCTGAAAGCGAGCGTCGGAGCATTGGCTGTGATCGGAAAACGACCCCTGGCGTGAAATCTTTAGGGCCTTTTTCGTGCGATCTCCGGGCCGTGCCACCGGGTCGGTCACGATCGTGACGATGGGGGAAGGGCTTCCCAGCCCAGCGGCACGCACGATCGAGTACACTGGGAGAATGGCGGCGACGAGCAGCCCCACCTCGCGCCGGCTTCCGAGCTTGGCGAAGTACGAGGTGCTCGAAGAGCTCGGTCATGGGGGCATGGCCACGGTGTACCGTGCGCACGACAAGCGTCTCGCGCGCGACGTGGCGGTAAAGGTGATCCATCCGCACCTGCGCGACTCCAAAGAGGTGCAGTCTCGCTTCTTCGTCGAGGCGAAGGCGGTCGCGAAGCTGCGCCACCCGAACATCGTGGAGGTGTTCGACGTGTCGGGCGAGGACGAGGGGGAGCAGTACCTCGTCGTCGAGCTCTTGCGCGGGCAGACGCTCCGCAAGCTGCTGCGCGATCACGGCGCCATCCCGCCCGAGATCGCGGCGGCCTTCGGCCTCGAGCTGCTCAGCGCGCTCGGTCATGCCCACGCCGCGGGCGTCGTGCATCGTGACGTGAAGCCCGAGAACGTGATCCTCGAGCACCGCGCCTCGCCTGGCGCGACGGCGCCTCCGCCCGGCAGCGTCACGCCGAGCACGCCGAGCGCCCGTCCGCCCGCGTCGGGAGAGACGCCGGGCGAGCGCGTCATCGTGAAGCTGACGGACTTCGGGATCGCGAAGCTCCTCGACGCGCAGGGCGTCACGTCGACGGGGCAGGTGCTGGGTAGCCCCGCACACATGGCGCCCGAGCAGATCGAGGGCGGCGACGTGGACGCGCGCGCCGACGTCTTCGGGATGGGCGTCCTCCTCTACGAGTGCATGGTCGGCCACCTGCCGTTCGAGGGGAACAACCCCGCGCAGGTCCTCCGTAGGGTCCTCGACGGCGCGTATGCGTCCGGCGAGCGCGAGCGTCCCGAGATCGGCAAGGCGTTCAGCGCCATCCTCGATCGTGCGCTCGCGCGCCAGGCCGACGACCGCTACCCGAGCACCGGCGAGCTCAAGGACGCGCTCTCCGCGGAGCTCCGTCGCGTCGGCATCACCGCGCCGCGCGCCGAGCTGGAGGCCTGGTTCGACGATCCCGAGGGGTTCACGGCGGCCCACAAAAAGCGGATGATCGCTCGCTTGTGCGAGCTCGGCAGCGTCGCGCGCCGCGAGGGCAAGGTCCTCGCGGCCGCCGCCGACTACAACCGCGCCCTCGCGTACGCGCCGGACGACGCGCAGCTCCTCAAGATCGTGACCGGCATGCACCGCGCCGAGGCGCGCGCGCGGATGATGCGCAAGGTCCTGCCGGGCGTGGTGGGCGCCCTGGCGCTCGGCGTGCTCGCGTTCTTCCTCACGAGCGCGTTCAAGACGCACCCGATCACGAGCGGCGATCCCCCGATCCACGTCGTCCGTCCCGATCCGTCGATCGTCCCCGTCGTTCGCGTCGAGCCGCCACCCTCGACGCCGCCGTCGGCGACGATCGCAATTCCCCTGCCGACCACGATCGTGAAGCCCGCCGCCTCCACGCCTTCCCCCTCGTCCGCGCGGCGCACGATCACCCTCCTCAAGATCCGCCCGGTCGCGGGCGTCCTCGTCGCGGTCGACGGCGATCCGGCGACCGAGGCCTCGAGCGGCAAGACCATCACCCTCGACACGAAGCCTCACGCGCTCGTCTTCTCGTGCATCGAGGATCTCTGCAAACCGCAGACGCGCAACGTCGGGGTGGGCGAGGCGGACGAGAACGTGGAGATCGAGCTCAAGATCAAGCCGGCGCGCCTCACGATCGTCGGCGATCCGAACAAGACGTTCGTGATCACGGAGCTCCCTCAGCTCAACCCGCACGCCAACGCCGCCGCCATCGAGGTCCCGCTCAACCGCAAGAGCGAGACGTTCCACGTCGCGCAGCTGGGCCCCGACGGCAAGGCCGAGCGCGAGCTCCCGGTGACGTTCTCCGCCGGACAGCCGTCGCGCGCCGTCTTCACCGACGCCCCGTAGAAATAGGCAAAACGGCCGGTTCTCCCGTATCCTCTTGGGGCCGTCGCATGCCTTTCCGCCACCGCGTCTCCGTGCTCGTGCTCCTCCTCGGCGCGCTCGCCGCGGCCCCCGCGCGCGCCGACGATCAGACCGATCTCGAGAAGGCGCGCGCCGCGTACGAGGCGAAGAACTACGACGACGCCGATCGACGCTTGTGGTCGATGCTCAACGACGACAGCGGCACCCTCCGCGAGCCCGCCCTCCGCGCGCAGGCGCGCATGTACTGGGCGGCGACGATGCTGGCGCGCAAGAACCCGCAAGAGGCCTCCGGTCAATTCGAGAAGCTCCTCGTCGAAGACGATCCGAGCTTCGAGCCCGATCCGCTCAGCTTCTCGAGCGACGTGCGCGACGCCTTCATCGACACGCGCAAGCGCATCATCGACAAGATCAACGCGGCGAAGGCCGAGCAGGCGCGCCAGCAAGCGGCGCGTCGCGCGAAGGACTAAGAGGAGAAGCGCCGGACCGCCGAGCGCTTGCGCCTCATCGAGCAGATGGCCACCGAGGAGAAGATTCGCGACAACCACTCGCGGTGGATCGCGCTCTTGCCGTTCGGGGTCGGGCAGTTCCAGAACGGACAGAAGACGCTCGGCGCGGTCTTCCTCGGCACCGAGGTCGCGCTGCTGGTCGGCGCCGCGGTCGCCTTCCCGTTCTACGTCTACAACCGCGGTCGCGGCCTGAACTACTACGGCACCGATCCGAACGCCGATCCGTTGAAGACGTACCGCGAGCGCGCGAACACCGCGTCGGTCGTGAACGGCGTCCTCAACGTCGCGTTCGCGATCACCGCGGTCGCCGGCATCGTGCATGCACAGTACACGTACGTGCCATACGTCGACGAGACGCGTCGCCGCCCGCTCCCCAAGGTGAGCAACGTCACGCCGCTCGTCGCCCCGTCGCGCGGCGGCGGAGTGCTGGGCCTCGAAGGCGAGTTTTGACGACGCGCGCGCAGGTTCACTCTGCGCTTCTCGTGACGCTCGCGGCGCTCGCGATCGTCGCCGCGTGCAAGCCCAAGAACGCGGACGTCCCGAACGAAGCGGGCCCGGAGCCCGTCGTCGACGCCGGACCCAAGTCCGCGTGCAAAGGCGCGGACGTCGATCTGTACGCGGCGTTCAAGGACTCGACGTGCGATCTCGTCCGGGACGCGGGCGTCGCCGTGCCCGAGCTCCCTCCCGGGGCGCTGACGCTGACCATCACCCTCGCCAGCGCCTCGATTCGCGAAGGCGACCGCCTGGAGATCCTCGTCGACCTCGAGAACCGCACGGCGTCGGCGGTCGCGATCGCGCTCGACAACATCACGCTCGTGACGGGCGGGTTGTTCGGCAGCGGTGACGAGCAGATCTCGTTCGGATCGATCGGCCACGGATCCGGTAAGCCCGGTGTCGGGCTCAAGGGGACCGGAGGTCGCAAAGGAAAGAGGGACGCCGGTGTCGCGCCTCCCGCGCCCGTCATGAGCGCTCCACCGGTGGCGAGCGTGCGCTCGCCGATCGACGCCGGGCCTTCACGAGAGCTCGGAGGCTTCACCCCGCAAGCGATGGAAGCCGACGTCGACGCCTCGAGCGGCGACGTCGCGGTCTTTGGGATGATGGGCCTCTTTACGCCGCCGATCACCCGCATCGAAATCGCGCCCCATGGTCACGCGCGCGGTCGCTTCACGTGGCTGCCGTTCGGCCTGACGGCGGCGGAGCGCCGAAACCTGCGGGCCCAAGGAGGGATGCCGCACGCGTTCGGGCCCGGATCTTACGTGCTCACCTCCACGCGCCCGTCTCGCGCCCTCCGAGCGGCAACACCGAGCGCCTCGCGGCGTCCGCGCGTTTCCGGATCGAGCCCTGAGGGCCGCCCTCAGAGCGCGCGGCGGACGAAGACGTCCTCGAGCGTCTCGCGCTTCGGCGTGACGTGCTCGACGCGCGCACCCCTGGCGAGCGCGAGCTCGAGCACCTCTTTCACCTTGTCGTCGCCCTCGACCTCGAGCGCGAGGCCTTGCCCCATCTCCTTCACGACGTGGCCGAGCTTCACGAGGGCTTCGCGCACCTCTGCGGAGACGTCACGCAGCGCGACCTCGCTCCGCCGCTCGCCGGCGCCGAGCAGCTCGGTCATCTTGCCGGAGACGACGACCTCTCCCTTCTTCAAGATGCACACGCGATCGCACAGCATCTCGACGTCCGACAAGATGTGGCTCGAGAAGAAGACGGTGCGACCCGCCTCGCGCTCGTCCAAAATGAGATCGCGCACCTCTTTGCGGCCGACCGGATCGAGACCGCTCATCGGCTCGTCGAGGAGGAGGAGCTCCGGCTCGTGAACGAGCGCCGCGGCGAGGCCCACGCGCTGGAGCATGCCCTTCGAGAGATTCCGCACCGGACGATCGATCGCCTCGCTCATCCCGACGCGCGCGATCACCTTCTCGACCTTCTCGGAGTAGCCGCGCCCTCCCATGCCGTTCAGGCGCCCGCACATGCTCACGAACTCGCGCGGCGTGAGGTACGGGTAGACGTAGGGGTTCTCCGGCAAAAATCCCACGCGGCCCATCGCCTCGGGCGACGGCACCGGGTGGCCGAGGAGAGAGGCCTTGCCGCTCGTCGGCGCGATGAGGCCGGTGAGCATCTTGATCGTCGTCGTCTTGCCGGCGCCGTTGGGGCCGAGGAAGCCGAAGATCTCTCCCTCGTGAACTTGGAACGACACCCCGCGGACGGCCTCGACCTTCTTGCCGGTGAAGGGCTTTCGGAACGTCTTGGCCAGCGTGTCGACGTCGAGGACGATCGTGCTCATGGCAGGGCACCGGGCTCTTCGGCGGGCGGCTCTGCGGCCTCGCCGTACTCGTGGAGCTTGTACTGGATCTTGCGCGTCGACACCCCGAGGATGAGCGCGGCCTTCGACGTCGACCCGCCGCACGCTTCGAGCGTCTTCAGGATCGCGAACTTCTCGAGGTCGGCGATCGTCGATCCCGGCACGGGCGGCGGACCGTCTCTGTGCGCTTCCGGAACGAGTGACGGCGGAAGGTGTTTCACCTCGACGTGTGGACCGTCGCACAAGACCACCGCGCGCTCGACGACGTTCTCGAGCTCGCGCACGTTGCCCGGCCACGCGTAGCCGGTGAGCCTCGCGAGCGCGTCTTCCTGGAAGCTCTCGATCGTCTTTCCGTTCTCGACGGCATAGCGCCCCAAGAAAAAGCTCGCGAGCGCGGGGATGTCGCTCTTGCGATCACGGAGGGGAGGCAGCTCTACCGTGATGACGTTGAGGCGGTAGTACAGATCCTCGCGAAATCTCCCTGCGTCGATCTCCGCCTTGAGGTCGCGATTCGTGGCGGCGAGGATGCGCGTGTCGACCTTCAACGTCTCGTTGCCTCCGACGCGCTCGAACGTGCGCTCCTGAAGGAACCGCAGGAGCTTGACCTGCGTGCCCATCGGGATTTCACCGATCTCGTCGAGGAACAGCGTGCCCCCGTCGGCCTGCTTGAAGCGGCCTTCGCGCCGCGCGACCGCGCCGGTGAAGGCGCCGCGCTCGTGGCCGAACAGCTCGCTCTCGAGGAGCGACTCGGCGAGCGCAGCGCAGTGGAGGCGAACGAACGGCTTCTGCGCGCGTGGCGACGCGAGGTGAATGGCCTCGGCGATGAGCTCTTTTCCGGTGCCGCTCTCGCCGGTGATGAGGACGCTCGCCTTGCTCGGCCCGACCTGCGCGACGAGATCCAGCACCGCGCCCATCTTCGGATCGTCCGATACGATGTGGCTCATCGCATTGCGCTCGCGCAAACGATCGCGCAGTTGTCGAGTCTCCTGGAGGAGCCGCGCCTTTTCCATGGCACGCTCCACGACCGCGGCGAGGGCGTCGAAATCCAGGGGCTTCGTCAGGTAGTTCTCCGCCCCTTTTTTCACTGCCTCGACCGCGCTCGTGATGGTTCCGAACGCGGTCATGACCACGAACACGACGCCGGGCTGCGCGGCCTTCGCCTTTTCCATGAAGGCGATCCCGTCGAGCCCAGGCATCTTCAGGTCGGTCAGAATGACGTCGGGGGTGAACTCCTCGAGCTTGCCGAGGCCCTTGAAGCCGTCGGCGGCCGTCTCGGTGGCGTACCCCTCGTCTTTCAGGATCTCGCTGAGCGCCGCGCGCGCGTTGGCTTCGTCGTCGACGATGAGGATCCGGCCGCGGGACGCCATGCCCTGTATTCGTAACAACTTCCCGCGTGGGCACAACCGGTGTTAGAACCGTTGGCGCCGTAAAGATTGATCGTTTTTGCTCGCTGCGAACCACACAGAGTCTTGGGAGTAGAGATGCGAACTTCTTGCGCGGTACTTGTTCCTTTGCTCGCGTTCTTGGGAGTGCCGAGCGCTTCGAGTCTCGCGTTCGCGCAAGGCGGATCGGTGAGCTTCGGCGGCGGCGCGAGCACGCAGACCGGCGCTGCAGCGACGGGCACTGGCGCGGCGACGGGCACGGCCCCCGCGACGGACGCCGCGGCAGGCACGGGCGCGGCGGCGGCTCCAGCGGCCGGTGCGGCCGACGCGGCTTCAGGTGCAGCCGGCGGAGGCGACGACAAGCAGGCCGAGTGGGCCGAGCGCGATCGCCAGCTCAACGAGTCGCAGACGCTCACCGGCGGCGTCGGCCTCCTTCGCACGCAGCACGCGCAGAGCGGCGCGCCTGGGCAGTTTCGCCTGCAGTTCATGACCGAGTATTTCTCGGCGGGCTTCCTCTGCACGTCGGATTTCCCCTGCAAGAACCCGCGCGGCGGCGCTCCGCTCACGAACGACAGCCTCGATCACATCGGCGGCACGATCGGCGTCACCGCGTCGGTGCTGAAATGGCTCGAGGCCTACGCGACCACCGGCGCCTTCGCGAACTCCGACTCGGCGAATCGCCCGTCGCTCCTCCAGGTCCTCGGCGACACCAACTTCGGCGCCAAGGTCCATGGCGGCCTCAACAAGTGGTTCTACGTCGGCGGCGCGATGGAGCTCTGGCTCATCAACGGCACCGGCGCCGTCGGCCTCGACGGCAGCGGCACCAGCGCGAAATTCCGCGGCCTCGCGACCGCCGACCTGCGCGGTCTGCAGAGCCACACGCCGCTGCGCTTCAGCCTCAACCTGACCTACTCGCTCGACAACTCCGGCGACGTCCTCGCCTCCACCGAGGTCGCGCGCAACCAGCCCGTCACGCGCATCGAGCGCTTCGGCCTCAACGTGAACCGCGTCGATCACTTCGACATCCACCTCGGCGGCGAGTTCTTCGCGGCGGACGAGAAGGTGCGGCCGTTCATCGAGTACAGCCTCCTCGCGCCGGTCAACCGCCAGGGCTACCTCTGCAAGCCCAATAACCCCAGCGCCGACAAGTGCCTCGCGAACAACGCGATCGCCCCGAGCAAGCTGACGCTCGGCGGCCGCTTCTTCCCGTGGAAGCACGGCTTCGGCCTCACCGCGGCACTCGACATCGGCGTCACGGGCGTCGGCACCTTCATCGAGGAGGTCTCGCCGACCCCGCCGTGGACCTTGTTCCTCGGTGCCGGCTGGGCGATCGACACGTGGGACCGCCCGCCGGTCGAGAAGATCAAGACGGTCGATCGAATCGTGCAGGGCCCGGCCAAGGCCAAGGCCAAGATCGTGGGCCTCGTCCACGAGAAGGACAAGGAGGGCGGCGTCCCCAACGCGATCGTCGTGTGGGAGAACCACCCGGAGATCACGAGCCTCGCGACCGGCGCGGACGGCAAGTTCGTCACGCAGGAGTTGCTCGACGGCGAGTACCGCTTCGTCGTGCACGCCGAGGGCTACAAGGACGGCGCGTGCGCGGCCACGGTCCAGAAGCAGACCGACATGACCACCGACTGCGCGCTCGAGGCGCTCCCGCGGATGGGCGCGGTGGCCGGGCACGTCAAGGACGCCGACTCGAACGCGGCGATCCCCGGCGCGACGATCAAGCTCACGGACGGCGCGGGCAAAGAGACGCCCGTGGCGGCCGACTCCAGCGGCGGCTTCCGGTTCGAGGGCGTCGCCCCCGGCACCGTGCAGATCGCCGCGGACGCGGAGGGCTACATGACCGTGGTCGTCCCGACCGAGGTGAAGCCGCGCGTCGACGCGACGGCCGACATCGCGCTGAAGAAGCGCCCGAAGAATCCGTCGGTCACCGTCGTCGGCAAAGAGATCACGATTCGTCAGCAGATCCAGTTCGCGCTCAACAGCGCGGTCATCCTGCCCGAGTCGTTCACGCTCATGAGCGAGATCGCCGACGTCATCCTGAAGAACCCCGGCATCAAGCGCATCGAGGTGCAGGGGCACACGGACAACACCGGCCCGAGCGATCACAACCGTCAGCTCTCCGACGAGCGCGCCAACTCGGTGCGCACGTGGCTCGTGCAGCACGGCGTCGGCGCCGACCGCCTCGTCGCGAAGGGTTACGGCGACGCCAAGCCGATCGCGCCCAACGTCACCGAGGCCATGAAGGCGCGTAACCGCCGCGTGCAATTCATCATTCAGGATCAGGACGCGACCAAGAACGCCCCTGCGCCGACCGATCCGAAGAAGCCCGCGCCGGCGCCGCTCCCCGTGCCGATGCCGTTCTGAGGCATCCCGCGTACAGAGGCGTGTAGGGTCGGCACATCCAGCAGCCGACCCTGGCGCCAGAACGGGTGGACGGGTCCGGCGCGCGTAGTACGCATATTTCGCGCGAGATCTTCCGCACCGATCGCGGGGAAGGGTATCTTGTAAGGGTGGTGCTCCAGCGCGCCGGGGCGAGCTCTTCCGAGAGCCTCGGTCGATTCAATTTGCTGAGAGAGGTCGCGGGACGGCCGGGGACGTGGACTGCCCGTCGCCGGCACGACGGAGAGCTCGTGCTCATCCATCGCGTGGCTGCATCGGGCCGCGCGGTCGCGATTCTGACCGAGGCGCGGCGGGCGATCGAGGTCGATCATCCGTGCATCGTCCGCGTGAAGTCCGCGGAGGCGGCCGGCGCCGAGATCTTGGTCGCGACCGACTACGTCGACGGCGAGCCGTACCCGATGCTCCTCGCGGCCGCCCGCGAGCACAGCCGGCCGGTGACGCTGAAGGTCACGCTCCGAATCGTCTGCGACGTCCTCGCCGGGCTCGCCGCGATGCACGGCGGAACTGGCGGCGCGCGTCACGAGCGATTGATCTTCGGGCACCTCGGGCCCGACGACGTCCTCGTCGGCGCGGACGGCCTCACGCGGCTCGCGATCGCGGCGCGGCAGATCCGAGCGGAGAGCGCCATCGGGTACCTTGCTCCGGAGATCGCGCTCGGGGGCGACGCCGACGCCGACGAGCGTTCGGACGTGTTCGCGGTGGGCGTCTTCCTCTGGGAGGCGCTGGCGCAACAGCGCTTGTTCGACGAGACCACGCTCGACGGCCTCGTCGCCGCGCAGCTTCGCGGCGGGATCCCGGTGCCGCCGCTGCCCGACGACGCGCCGTGGGCCGATGGCGTCCTCGACGTCGCGATGCGCGCGCTCGCGCCGGATCCCGGAGATCGCTACGTCGGCGCCGGGGCCATGCTCGAGTCGCTCCTCGAGGCCGCTGGGCGCCGCGTCGGAACGGCGGGCGACATCGTCGAGCTCGTCGAGTCGCTGGTGGGGCCGTACATCCGCGCGCGCCGGCGGGAGGCCTCGATGCCGAACACGGCCTCGAACTCGGACATTCGCGCGACCTCGCCCGACCGCGAGGACGAGACGCTGCGGCCGATCAACGACGAGCCCGAGATCGTCACGGCGGTCGACTTCCACGGGATGGTCCGCCGCGAAGCGGACACCACCACCGTCCCGCGCATCCACCCCGACGACGTCGACGACCTGAAGACCGAGATCCAGCAAGATCTCCTGCACGCCCTGCCGACGGTGGCGGTGCGCGCGGTCCAGGCGGAGACGAAGCGACGCCCTTCGTTCGCCGAGGACCCCAGCATCACCTCGACGCTTCCCCCCGAGGTGAAGCGCGAGCTCATCGCGAAGCAGCGACAGCTCGGCGAGGACGCGCCGACGATCACGAAGGTCGCGGGCGAGACCGGCCTCCCGCATCCTTTTCCGGAGCGCGAGCTCGAGAAGCAGAAAGAGGATCAGAGCATCAGCGTCAGCGTGCCGGGGCAACCGATACGGCGCCACGCCGACAGCATCGTCACTCTGGATCTCCCGCCCGACCGCGAGGCGAGCATCGTCACGGCGCGTCGCGTCGCGCCGACGATGCAGTCCCTCGGCGTGCAGCGCCCCTCGACGGCGGCGAACGAAGAGGTGGAGGAGCTGCTCGCGGAGACCGCGAGCCTCGATCGCTCGGCCATGCCCAAGGGACCGCCCCTCATCCTCGAGGAGACGGTCAACATGGATCAAGGTGGCGAGATCCGCCGGGCGGTCTCGACGATCGACGCCACGCTGGACATGAGGAAGGCGCAGCAAGCGGCGATCTTCGGCCAGCGCACGATGCCGCTCGCTGTCCCGTTGCAGACGCTGGATCACGCGCAGGCGCATCAGCAGATGGCGATGGCGAGCCCTCAGCCTCCGCAGGTCGCGCACTCGCCGTACCCGCCCATGGCCGTCGCGCTGCCCCCGCCGAGCGGGCCGCATCTTCCGCCGATCGCGTTTCCGCCCGCGCCGATGGCGCCGAGGCCGAGCCGCTGGACCATCACCGACGAGGCACCTCGCAGCTCCGCGATGCTCGGCGTCTTCACCTTCTTCTTGGTGCTCGCGTCGCTCCTCGTGCTCGCGTGGCTCACCTTCCCCTACTGGCGAGCGTGGGCAGGCCTTTGAAACTGCGGTAAATTCGGCCTATGGCATCGGTCGTGCTCGATGTCCTTGCCAGACTGACGGGAGGGAGCTAGGTTTCGCGCGCTCCTGGTGGTGGTTGTGTCAGACGCGGACCCCAAACCTGGGGCCTGCGTTTTTTTTTGTCGCGTTTCTGCGCCCGAACCCTCCGTAAGTTCTTGTTCTCAAACGAAATCGCCACCGCGGCCGCCACCACCGCCCGCGCCGCACCCCACGCCCCCCTCACGTCTCGCCACGCCATGTCAGACCTCGCCCCGAAGAGCAGCCACCCTTTCGCGATCGATCGCGCGCGCCTCGCGCCGATTGTCGATCCGATCGTGCGCGCGAACGGTGGTGAGGTCGTGGACGTCGAGCTGAAGAGCGAAGCGAGCGGCTGGGTGCTGCGCGTCTTCGTGGAGAAGCTGGGCAGCAGCGAGACCAACGCGTCGACGAAGGACGCCGCCGTCGATCTCGAGCTCTGCACACGCGTCGCTCGCGAGCTCTCACCGGCGCTCGACGCCATGGACCTCGTCGCCTTCCGCTACCACCTCGAGGTCAGCTCGCCCGGCATCGAGCGCCCGCTCCGCGCCGTGAAGGACTTCATCCGCTTCGCCGGCAAGAAGGCCAAGGTGAAGTTCGTCAACGCCATCAAGGGCCAGAAGGTCGTGATCGGCGTCATCGGCCCGACGAAAGACGGCGCCTTCACGCTCACGGACGGGCACCAAGAGTACCCGGTCACGATCGACAACGTGGCGCAGGCGCGCCTCGTCTTCGAGTTCGGCCCGCAGCCGAAGCCAGGCAAGAAGAAGAAGTAACGAGCACGGCTCTCAATCCACACGACTCAGAAGCAGACCGCACGTCGAGGGAACCATGGCGACCCAGCAGCAGCAGCAACCTTCCCAGCCCGATATCAACCTCCTCCAGGCCATCGAAATGGTGGCGAAGGACAAGGGCATCGACAAAACGCGCCTCGTGAAGACCGTCGAGGAGGCCATCCTCAAGGCGGCGCAGAGCGTGTTCGGTCCGACGCGTGAGCTCGAGGCTCGCTTCAACGAAGACTCGGGTCAGATCGACCTCTTCCAGTACATGACCGTGGTAGACGATCCGTCCGACGAGGAGCGCGAGATCGCGCTCGAGGACGCGCAGAAGGCGGGCCTCCAAGCAGAGCTTGGAGAGGAGCTCGGCTTCCAGATCTTCTGGCACCCCTCGGACGCCAAGAAGGCCGCCGAGCAGGACAAGGAGTTCGGCGATCTCCTCAACGTGAAGCAGGCGCGCTCGGCGTTCGGGCGCATCGCGGCCCAGACGGCCAAGCAGGTCCTCATCCAGCGCGTCCGCGACGAAGAGCGCGACCTCATCTACAACGAGTTCAAGGATCGCCAGGGCGAGCTGATCAAGGGCGTCGTCCGCCGCTTCGAGAAGGGGAACAACCTCATCGTCGACCTCGGTCGCACCGAGGGAATCCTCCCGTTTCGCGAGCAGACGCCGCGCGAGACGTACCGCCCGGGCGACCGCATCGTCGCGTGGGTGAAGAACATCGACCGCGAGGCCCGGGGCCCGCAGGTCATCCTCTCGCGCGCCGACGGGAAGCTCGTCGAGAAGCTCTTCGAGGCCGAGGTGCCGGAGATCTACGAGGGCATCGTCAAGATCGTCGCGTGCGCCCGTGAGCCGGGTGCGCGCAGCAAGATCGCCGTCACGTCGCGCGACGCGGACGTCGATCCGGTCGGCGCGTGCGTCGGCATGAAGGGCTCGCGCGTCCAGGCGGTCGTGCAAGAGCTCCGCGGCGAAAAGATCGACATCGTCCCGTACGATCGCGATCCGGCGCGCTTCGTGTGCGCGGCGATTCAGCCCGCCGAAGTGAACAAGGTCATCGTCGACGAGGCGGACGGGCGCATGGAGCTCGTGGTCCCCGACGAGAAGCTCTCGCTCGCCATCGGCCGCAAGGGCCAGAACGTGCGGCTCGCTGCCCAGTTGACTGGCTGGAAGCTCGACATCATCAGCGAGTCGAAGTTCAAGCAGATGGAAGAGGAGGCGATCAGCGCCCTCCAGCAAATCGACGGCGTCACCGAGGCCGTCGCCCGCAGCATGTACCGTCTCGGCTTCCGCGCGCTCGAGGAGCTCGCCGAGGCGACGGAGGCGGAGCTCGCGGGGATCCCGGGTCTCGGCGGCGACGGCGCAGCCACCGGTATCAAGAAGGCTGCCGAAGAGACGATGGAGCGCCTGCGTCAGCAGCGCATCCAGGCAGCGACCACGCGCGTCGAACCGCTCACCGAGCGCGAGCGTCTCTTGTTCGTTCGCAGCATCGGCGACCGCACCGTGCAGCTCCTCGAAGAGGCCGGTTACAAGACGGTCGAGGACATCTACCGCGAGGACGAGGACAAGCTCGCCATCAAGACGGGCCTCGGCATCAAGAAGGCCCGCGTCATCAAGCAGGGCGCCGAGCACTTCCTCGGCACCGAGTCGAAGGTGATCGAAGCGGCGCGCAAGGACGCGGCGCGCAAGGCGGCTCAGTGATGAGTGAGCGGAGCGCAGCGGAGCGAAACGCTCCTGACGGAAAGGCCTGACCGGTTCCGGTCGGGTCTTGAGACGAGGGGTACGGAGAGAGAGAAATGGTCTTGGCGAACGATAGCGACACGACGAAGAGGAGCGAGCGCACCTGCGCTGGCTGCGGCCGCACGGATGCGCCGCGCGCTTTCTTGCGCGTCGTGATGGGCGCCCAGACGAACGGCGAGCACGAGGTCGTGGCAGTCGTCGGCGGCAGCTCGGTGGGGCGCGGCGCGCACGTCCACCCGACATACGACTGCCTCGCCAAGGCGTGCAAGGGCGGGTTCGCCCGCTCCTTCCACGCGAAGGTCCGCGCGAACGTGAACGAGCTCGTCGCCCAGATCGTGGAGGCCCACGACCGACGCGTGACGGGCCTCGTCCTCGGCGCGCGCCGCGCCGGTCACGTCGAGATCGGCACCGACGCGTCGTGTGACGCGCTCATGCGCGGTCCGGTGCTCGCCATCGTCGCATGCGACGCCGGGAGCGTCGTGAAGAAGGACGAAGTGAGGCGCGCGGCCGCCGAGGGTCGCGCGGTGGTCTGGAAAGACAAGGCGGAGCTCGGAAAGCTGTTCGGTCGCGACGAAGTAGGGATCTTCTGCGTCACGCACGCAGAGATCGCACGTGAGATTCAAGAGGCCCGTTCCAGGAGTGAAGCATGCAAAGGGCGGGAGGAGAGATGAGCAAGGTGCGCGTTTACGAAGTGGCCAAGCAGCTCAACCTCGATCCAAAACAGGTGGTGACCCTGTTCCAGACCGTGGGCGTGACCGACGTCCGCAACCACATGTCCTCGGTGGACCCGGAGGCGGTGGAGCGCGTGAAGCGCCACCTCGAGAAGGCCCGCACGCACGACGTCGTGGAGGAGAAGGCCCGCACCGACGGTCGCGTCATCCGCCGCCGCGCCATCGCGAAGAGCACGCCCGACGTGCCTAGCGGGCAAATCCCGCCGACGCCGGTGTCGCAGCTCGACGTGGCCGCGCCGCGCTCCGTGCTCGAGCAGGCGATGCCGAGCTCGCGCAGCTCGCTGCCGATGGACGACGTGCAGCGCTCGCCCGGCAGCGTGCGAGATCTGCGCGATCGCGAGAGCAGCGCGCGTCTCCCGTCGCAGCCCAAGCTTCCGCCGCCCGAGGAGCGCCGCAGCACGCGTGATCTCGACGTCGCGACCCCGCCGCCCCCTCCGGCGCCGCGATCGTCGCGCGCCGCCTTGCCGTCGACCCGTGACGTCGCTGAGCCGCCGCCTCCGCCGCCGCCCGCGAGCGTCCGCGTCGTCGCCGAGATCGCGCCGCCGCCGCCGATGGAACGCGTCGAGCCCGTCGCCGCCGCCCTCGCCCCCGCGGCGCCAGTACAAGAGGAGAGGCCCGCGCAGACCGAAGCGCCGCCGCCTCCGTCCGATGCTCCGGCGCCCCGCGCCGCTGCGCCCAAGACCGGCGTCGAGTACTGGACGGGTCGCCCGGGCGTCCCGATGCCCACTCCGATCAACGCTCCGCGCACTGGGATCGGCGGCGGCTCGGTCGGCTCGATGCCGCGCCGGGTTCAGTACGATCCGCGCGCAGGCGCGCAAGGCCCGGCCGGACGCGGTCCTTCGCGCGGCGGTCCGATGGGCCCCGGCGGTCGCCCCATGATGGGCGGCCGACCGATGGGTCCCGGCGGCGCCCGCGGTCGCTTCGGCGCGATGCCGATGCGCAAGCCTTCCGGCATCGTCTCCACGCAGGAGATGAGCGCGCACAAGAAGGTCATCCGCATCGAGGAGAACATCACCCTCGCCGCGATGGCCGCGAAGATGAGCCTCAAGGCCACCGAGCTCCTCATGAAGCTGCTCGGCATGGGGATGACCGGCATCCACATCAACACGACGCTCGACGCCGACACGGCCAAGATCCTCGCCAGCGAGTTCGGCTGGGAGGTCGAGGACGTCGCGGTCAGCGAGGAGGGCGCCATCGCGGCGGCCCGCGGAGAAGAGCCGGTTCCCACCGCCGCCGCCGCCGCCGCCGCTGCCGCCACCGCCACCGCCGGCGAGGTCGTCGAAGAGGGGCTCGTCGTGCGACCGTCGGTCGTCACGGTCATGGGCCACGTCGACCACGGCAAGACGAGCCTCCTCGACAAGATCCGCAAGGCGAACGTCGCGGGCGGCGAGGCCGGCGGCATCACCCAGCACATCGGCGCGTACAAGGTCATGACGCCGCACGGAGCCACGGTCTTCCTCGACACGCCGGGCCACGAGGCGTTCACGCAGATGCGCGCCCGCGGCGCAAGCGTGACCGATCTCGTCGTCTTGGTCGTCGCGGCCGACGACGGCGTCATGCCGCAGACGAAGGAAGCCGTGAACCACGCCAAGGCGGCGAAGGTTCCGATCATCGTCGCGGTGAACAAGATCGACAAGCCCGGCGCCGAGCCGGAGCGCGTGAAGCGCGAGCTCGTCGAGCTGGGTCTCCAGCCCGAGGAGTGGGGCGGCGAAACGATCTTCGTGAACGTGTCGGCGTTGACCGGCGAGGGCATCCCGCAGCTGCTCGAGATGATCGGGCTGCAGGGCGAGGTGCTCGGCCTCAAGGCCAACCCGAAGAAGGCCGCCAGCGGCACCGTCCTCGAGGCGCTTCTCGATAGGGGGCGCGGTCCGGTCGCGCGCGTGCTCGTCCAGGACGGCACGCTCAAGGTCGGCGACTTCATCCTCGCGGGCGCCGGCTTCGGCAAGGTCCGCGCGATGACGAACGAGCACGGCAAGGCCGTCCACGAGGCAGGGCCCTCCACGCCGGTCGAGATCCTCGGCCTCTCCGACGTCCCCGGCGCCGGCGATCCGATGCACGCCGTCAAGGACGCGAAGAAGGCGCAAGAGATCGCCGAGAGCCGCAAGGGGAAGATGGCGAAGAGCCTCATCCCCGCGACGGCGAAGGTCTCGCTCGAGGAGCTCAGCAAGCGCATCACCGACGCGGATCAGCAAGAGCTGCGCATCGTCATCAAGGGCGACGTGCAGGGTTCGGTCGAAGCCGTGGCGGACGCGCTCGCGAAGCTGTCGACCGAGAAGGTCCGCCTCTCGATCATCCACGCCGGCGTCGGCGCGATCACCGAGGGGGACATCAACCTCGCGATCGCCGCCAAGGCCATCGTCATCGGCTTCAACGTGCGCCCGGCAGGCAAGTCGAGCTCGCTCGCCGAAGAGAACAAGGTCGAGATTCGCCTCTACTCGATCATCTACAACGCGATCGACGACGTGAAGAGCGCCATGGAAGGCCTCCTCCCGCCGACGCTCACCGAGAAGCTGCAGGGCAAGGCCGAGGTCCGTCAGGTCTTCAAGATCAAGGGCGTCGCGGTCGCCGGCTCGTACGTCATCCAGGGCCTCATCAAGCGCGGCACGAACGTCCGCGTCGTCCGCGAGGGCGTGATGGTGTTCGAGGGCAAGATGAACGCGCTGAAGCGCTTCAAGGACGACGTGAAGGACGTCGCGGAGGGCTTCGAGTGCGGCATTTCGATCGAGGGCTTCAACGACTTCAAGGAGAAGGACGTCGTCGAGTCCTACGAAATCGAAGAGGTCAAGCAGCGGCTGTGAGGCTGCGCGGCTAGACGACGATGCCTGCGGAAGTAAAGCGATCGGTCCGGGTGGCGGCGAGGCTCAAAGAGGAGCTCGCCGCGATCCTGACGACGGACGTGCGGGATCCGCGGCTCGTCGGCGTGCTGGTTTCCCGCGTGGAGATGCCGGACGATCTGCGCGGCGCGCGGGTGTACGTGCGGCTGCTCGAGGGCGGAGACGAGGCGCGCCGCAAGGAGGCGCTGGTCGGTCTCGAGCGCGCCGCGGGAATGCTGCGGCGCGAAGCGGGGAACCGCCTGGGCCTCAAGTTCGCGCCCGATCTGCGCTTCTATTACGACGCAGGGCAGGAGCGCGTCGACCGCATCGAAATTTTGCTCGACGAGGTTCGACGCGAGAAGAAGAAGACGTAGCGCGCGCGATCCGGTGAATCGAAATTCACCGGAGCTTGGTCACGTACCAGGCGCCGCGGTAGCCGATCATTTCGGCGATTTCTACGCGTTGGGTGCGGCCGTCGATGGTGTAGGTGATGCGCGAACGTTTGACGCGCCAGAGGGGCTTTTTCCATTCGCGTTTTTTGGGGGGGGCTTGCTGGACGCTGTGGCCTAGCTCGAAGGACACGAACTGGGCTTTTTCGACTCCGCGGGTGCGCTTGTGGAAGGCGTGGACGTTGCGCTGGAAGACGCCAGTGACTTTGGCGTCCCAGGCTTTGCCGGGATCGGAGCTGTCGCGGGTGGTGAGGTAGGCGTCGCGAGGGAAGACGATGTCGGTCGCGAGCTCGGGGCTGTCGTGCGCGATCGCCTCGAGGAGGTGGCGGGCGCGCGCGGTCATCTCCTCGGACGAAGATGGCGGGAGGATTTCGTCGGGGGAGCCCGCGTCGGCGGCGAGGGAGGCGGACGCGTCGGAGCCGGCTTCTTTTCCGCCGTCGCGTGAGCCGGCGTCGATGGAGGCAGGCGACGCGGGGCAGCCCGCGACGAAGAGAGCGAAGATCGCGGCGCGGGCGCGCACGGGGATCGATTACGCCAGGTTCGGGAGCGGCACCACGTCGACGTGCAAGACCTCGTCGAAGGCGCGGATCTCCTGGAGACACGCCTCGCTCGGCCGCGACACGACACGGAGCTTCGCGCAGGAGGCGACCCCCCCTTCGAAGACCGTGTTCGTGACCTCTTCGACGTTGATGCCATGGCGCTTGATGACCGACAAGACGTTGGCGAACGTGCCGACCTTGTCGACCATGCGAATGACGATCTGGAAGCGCGCGCTCGACGCGGAGGAGACGTTGACGACGTTGGGGACGTCGCCTTTCAGGAGGAACGAGCGGATGACGCGCACGGTCTCCGACGCGATGGCGAGCTGCGCCTGATCGGTCGATGCGGCCATGTGCGGCGTGCCGTAGATGAAGCCGCTGGACGCCGTCGCGGGGGCGAAGAGGTTCGACGCATACTCACGCTTGCCCTTCGGCTCGTCGGGGTACACGTCGACGCCGGCGCGGAGGCCTCGCGTCTTCACCGCCTCTTCGAGCGCGACGTAGTCGACGAGATCAGCGCGCGCGGCGTTGAGGAGGATGGCGCGCTTGGGCAAGAGGTCGAGGACGCGCTTGTTGACGATGTGGCGCGTGCGCTCCGTGATCGGCAGGTGCACCGTCAGGATGTCGCTCTTGCTCGCGAGCTCGTCGATCGACGCCGCGTAGACGACGCCGAGGTCGGCCGCCTTCGCGGGGGTGAGGCCGCGGCTCCACGCAGCGACGTGGAGACCGAACGCCCGCGCGCGCACCGCGACCTCGCGGCCGATGGCGCCGAGTCCCGCGATGCCCATCGTCTTGCCGTAGAGGCCTTCGGCTTTTCCGTACTCGGCGCGCTCCCATTTGCCGCCGCGGAGCGACATCACCGCGTCGGGGATCCGTCGATCGATCGCGATGAGCATTCCGAAGACCAGCTCGGCGACCGCCGCCGCGTTCTTGCCCGGGCAGTTGGCGACGTAGACGCCCCGCTTGCTGGCGGCGCGCACGTCGATGGTCGTGTACTCGGCGCCGGCGCGCACGATGAGGTGAAGCTCGCGCGCGTTCTCGATCGCCTCCTTCGTCACCTCGGTGGAGCGAACGACGAGGATGCCGACACCTTGAAGCTTCGCGGCGAGAGACTCCTTCGTGAGCTCCGGCTCGTAGACGACCTCGACGGGGAGCGACCGCAGCTCCTCGACGGCGCGCGGGTGCAGCTTGTCGGCAATCAATAGACGCATCGCGTCGAATGCTATCCCAAACGCGATCTCAACGGAGCGCGAAGTACGCGATAGCAGCGGCAAATGGGAGCCCAATGATTAGGCCCATCAGCAGCCAGACCAGGCCAGGTTGGGCCGCGGACGCGGGCTTCGTCGCCGCCGCCGCCGCGATCGCCGCGACCACCGCGCGCTTCGGCCGGATGAGAGTCGGGGAGGTCGTCGTCGAGGGGGCGAGCCGGAGCTCGCGGTTCGACGCTGCCTCGCGCGCGATCTGCTCGAGACGCGCCCCCGCGATCGGCGTCGCGGACGTGAACGGCAAGAGCGCGGCGGCGAACGCGCTCGTGTCGGCGTACCGATCGGCCGCGCGCTTGGCTAGCGCCTTTCCGAGCACCGCGTCGAGCTCCGCCGGAACGTCGGGACGAAGCGCGCACACCGGCTCGGGATCCTGCGCCACGATCATCGCGGTCGCGGCCGTCGCGCTCCCGGCGAACGGCGGACGCCCGGCGAGGAGCTCGTAGAGGATGACCCCGAGCGACCAGACGTCGGTCAGGTGATCGACGTCCCGCGACGAGCGAAGCTGCTCCGGCGACATGTACAGCGGCGTCCCGATCGACGTGTCGGCGAGCGTCATGCGCCCATCGTCCTCCTTGCCGAGCACCTTCGAGATGCCGAAATCGAGGACCTTCACGGTGCGCGTCCCGCCCTGATCGCACAAATAGAGGTTCGACGGCTTGAGATCGCGGTGGACGATGCCGATCGCGTGCGCCTCGGCCATCGCCGTGCAGGCCTGCCGCACGTAGTCGACGGCCTCGTCGATCGGGAGGGGACCGCGGAGATCGAGCTCTTCGGCGAGATCGTGACCGTCGAGCAGCTCCATGACGATGCACGGCATGCCGGAGTCGGTCGTCGCGACGTCGAAGACGCGTGCGACGTGCGGCCCCTCGAGACGACTGACCGCGCGCGTCTCGCGATCGAAGCGGGCGGCGATGTCGGGGAGCTCGAGCATCTGCGGGCGCAGCACCTTCACGGCGACCGCGCGCCCGCCGTCGTCGATGGCGCGGTAGACGATGGCCATCCCGCCCTCTCCAACGACGCCGTCGAGCCGGTATTTGCCGAGCAGCGTGTCTCCGATTTTGGGGATCTCCGCCACGCAGCGGGAGCCTATCAGGCTCCGCCGATCCGCACGATGCCGGCGCCAATCTTCACGGCAGGCGCTCCGCCGTCGTCGACGAGCACCGGCGCGAGCGAGGCCTGCGCGTGCCGGGTGAACTTTGCGCGGAAGGGCCCGCCCTTGGCGCCTCGCTTCACGTTCGTGTAGAGGGCGCCGGCCTCGGAGGTCTCCGTGTCGCGCGGATCCCAGACCTCTTCGGTGCCATCGCTGAGGAGAAGCGTCACGGCGGTCGGCTCGGCGCGCACGGCCCGCACGAAATACGGCGCATCGTCGACGATGAAATACGTCCAATCATAGCCGTTCGTCAGGATGAGGCGGCCGTCGTCGGGGTGGCGCGCGATCCAGCCGTGCATCGCCGCGGTGAGCTTCGGGTGCTCGACCGGCGCGCCTTCGTGGTGGAAGTGACCCTCCGCGTCGAGGCGGATGGTGCTCTCGCGCGAGCGCCCCTCGGGCGCCGGGAACCGGAAGAACTCGGGGTGCTCGCCGGGCTTCATGTGGGAGTAATGTAATCCTCGTGGCGGCGCGCGTCCTCTGGGCCGATGGAGTCGTCGTCGGCGACGGCCCCGACGTGCGCGACGCCGCGGTCGTGCTCACACCGGAGGGGGAGATCCTCGACGTCGGCGCTGCGGCCGAGCTCTTGCCGCGGCACGCGGGGGCTCCCGTCGAGCGCGTCCGTGGCGTCGTCGTGCCGGGGCTCGTCAACGCGCACACGCACGTCGAGCTGAGCGCGCTGCGCGGGCAGGTGCCGGGCGGCGCGGGGTTCGTCCCGTGGGTCGAGCGCCTCATCGGCGCGCGCGTCGAAGCGGCGCCCGAGGAGGATCACGCCGCGATCGATCGCGCGGTCGTCGAGCTCGTCGACGCTGGGACCGTCGCGGTCGGCGAGGTGACCAACTCGCTCGCCGCTGCCGGCGCACTCGCGCGCGCGGGCCTCGTCGGCAGCATTTTTCACGAGGTGTTCGGCGTCGCGCGCGAGGGCGTCATGCGCCGCATGTCCGCGCTCCTCGCCGACGTCGATGAAAAAATCGGTCGCTGGTCGTCTCCCGGCACCAGTGGCCTCGCCTACGCGCTCGCGGTGCACACGCTCTACACCACCCACGTCGACGCGGTTCGTGCCATCGTCGAGCACGCGAGGGCGCACGGGAGGAGGACGAGCGTGCACCTCGCCGAGCACGCCGCCGAGCGTCGCGCGCTCGAGCACGGCGACGGGCCCATTCCCGCCTGGCTCGCCGCGCGCATTCGCGTTCCTGTGGAGGATCAGTCGTGGCCGCGCATCGGGCCGGTCGCGCTCGCCGGGCAGCTGGGCGTCCTCGCGCCCCACGTGCTCCTCGTCCACGTCGCCGACGCGCGACCGGAGGAGCTCGACACGATCGCCGCGAGCGGCGCACAGGTGGTGCTGTGCCCGCGCTCGAACCTCTTCATCGACGCGCGTCTCCCGCCGCTCCTCGCGGTTCGCGCCGCCGGCATCGCGCCTGCGCTCGGCACCGACTCGCTCGCGTCGAACGCGTCGCTCGACGTCCTCGCCGAAGCCCGCGCGCTCGCCGATCGTTTCCCCGACGTGCCGCCCTCCGAGCTGCTTGCGATGGCGACGTGGAACGGCGCGCGTGCGCTCGGCGTCGCCGGCAAGGGACGAATCGCCCACGGCGCATCGCCGGGCCTCTTCGCGATCGACGGCGATCTCGGCGCGCTCGCCCCCTCGGCGTTCGTCCTTCGTCACGTGAAGTCCAAGCGACGCTGGCTCGCCGGACACCCACACCGAACCACCTAACCTCGTGCGCAACGCTCGAGCGTCGCGCATGCTTCACGGATGAAGCGACGCCCGGTAGGCGTCGAGCGCGACACCGCCACGTTCTCCTGGCGCAGCGTCCTGCTCGGCGGAGGGATCTTCGACACGAGCGGCGAGCACCCCAACAAGAAGGGGTGGGAAATCTTCGAGCTCGGTCAGAAATCGTTCTGGGCGGTGCCGACCGCCATCGCGTGGGACGAGCCGGTGCGTGAGGATCCGAAATACAAGGAGCCGATCGCGGCGATGCTCTCGTTCCTCTGCCCGGGGGAAAAGGCCGCGGTCACCGGCGCGAGCTACGTCTCGACGCTCGTGAAGAGCGAAGAGGCGAAGTTCTATTTCGTCGAGCAAGCGCTCGAGGAGGCGAAGCACTACGACGCGCTCCGCCGCCTCATCCCCAAGATCACGGGGCGCCCGATGGAGCCGCCGACGCCGTGGGTCCGCCTCCTCTATTCGTTCGGTGTCGTCGATCGCGACGACGTCGCCTTCATGATGGGGAACATCAACATCATCGGCGAGCACCTGGCGAACCAGATCCTCCACAAGATCAACCACGTCGCCAAGGACGAGAACGTCCGCAAGATCCTCGCCTTGATCGGCAAAGACGAGTCGCGCCACATCGGCGCCGGGCAGCGCTTCTTTCCGGAGGTCTACCCGGAGTTCAAGGCGAGGCGCGCGCAGATCCTCGCCAAGAACGTCGCGACCACGATCATCCTCGCGTGCGCGGCGTACGATCTGGTCGGACCGCTCAAAGTGCTCGACATCGATCTGTCGAAGGTCATGGACGCGATGTACCAACACTACGAGGACGTGACGGGCGCGTTGCCGCCATTCCCCGAGCACGCGCTGCGCGACACGATCGTGGGCATCGTGCGCCGCGGGACCCCGCGGGTGATAAGGACGCTCGAGCAGTCGACCGACGCCACCGGTCACGTCGAGCTACGCCGGTTCGTGCAGGCGTGCGAGGAGGCGATCCGCTCGCCGCGCGCGCTGCGCGATCTGTTGGCCGCGTGAGAGCGGAGACGTGAGCGCGAGGGCGATCGTGATCGGCTCGGGCATCGGAGGCTCGGCGCTGACGCTGCTCCTCGCCGACGCCGGCGTCCCCACCACGCTGCTCGAGAAAAATAGGCGGATCGGCGGCTCGTGCTCCGGCTACGAGAAGCAGGGTTTCAAGATCGACATCGGGACGCACATGTTCTGCCGCGGTCCGAAGGGACCTTTGGGGGACGTGCTCCGCCGCGTCGGCGAGGATGGCGCCATCCGCTTTCGCCGTACGCGCGACATCGCGGAGATTCGGTTTCCGGCGCGCGGCGAGACCCCACGAGCGGTTCGTATCCCCGCCGAGCTCTGGCGCATGCCGCGCTTCGCGCTCGAGCTCGCCCGCGAGCTTCACCTCTCGCCTCGCGACGCGGCGCGCGCGGGAAGGCTCTTCACGCACATCCTGACGATGAGCGACGAGGAGGTCGCGCGGTGGGACGATCGCACCCTCGAGGAGTTCATCACGCCGTACGTCGACCATCCTCCGACGGTCGGTGTCTTCGGCTTCTTGCTCGGCCTCTATTTCATCCTGCCGTACTGGCAGGTGTCGGCGGGGGAGGCGCTCCTCTGCTTCCGGCGGATGGCGCGGGACAACCACCTCTCCTATCCGAAGGGCGGATCCATCGCGATCCCTGGAGCGTTCGTTCGCCTTGCGAAGGCACGCGGCGCCGAGGTTCGCACCGACGCGGGCGTTCGCCGCATCGTCGTCGGGACGGAAGGGGAGGCGAGGGGAAAGGTGCAAGGCGTCGAGCTCTCGGACGGAACGTTCCTTCCCGCGTCGATCGTCGTGAGCACGTCGAGCGTCCGCACCACCGTGACCACGCTCGTCGGCGCCGCCGCGTTTCCCGACGCGTACGTCGCACGCGCCCTCGCGATCCAAGGCTCGTTCATCGCGGTTCAGGCAAAAATAGGCCTCCGCAAGCGCCTCGTCGACGCGGGGGCGATCGTCGGCGGCGTGGGGGACGACGTCGATCTGCGGACCGTCTCGCACGGCGATCTGCGCGCGATGTTCGAGCGCGTCGCGCACGGCGAGATCCCGCCGCTCGTTCCTTTCTATTGTCCCGTACCGTCCAACTTCGATCCCGATCTCGCGCCGCCGGGGCATCAGCTCCTCACCGTCTGCGCGGTCGCGCCGACGAGCGACATCGCGCTGAAGGATCCTGGCCCCGCATGGGAGGAGGCAATGCTCCGCACGATGCGCCGCGTGATCCCGGGGCTCGACGAGAACACGATCTTCGTCGATCGCTTCGGCGTCGACTTCATCGAAAAATGGATCGGCAAAGAGTTCGGCCCCGCGGTGTCGACGGGCCAGACGCCTTCGCAGGTCGGCGCGCGCCGTCCGCCTGTCCACACGCCGGTCCGCGGCCTCTACATCGCCGGCTGCGGCGCCGGAGGACGCGGTGTAGGCACCGAGCTCGCGGCCGCCAGCGCGATGGAGTGCGCCGACCAGATCCTCGCTGATCTCGGCCGAGACCTGCGACCCCAACGCGAGAGCCGATCGCGGATCGCCAGCGACTGGGTCACCTCCCAGGTCGCGCGCCCCATCGCGTGGGCCACGCGGGTCGGCGAATCGAGAGGTTGAGCTCGAGCGCTGCCCGGTGACAAGGGACCGCGCATGGGCGATCCTCGGACAGATGCGGCGCGCCTTCCCCATCGTCCTCACCGCCTCCGCGCTCCTGGCGACGGTCGCCTGCAAGGACAAGCCGGACACCGTCGCGATGCCGACGCCCACGTCGAGCCCGCGTCCGTCGTCGCCGACGCCCCTCGCGACGTTCTCGTCGCCGCAACCGTCGGCGCGTCCACCGCAGCCGCCCCCTCCGGCGCCGATCGCGTGGGACGCCGGGAAATCCACGTGCGTTCCCTCGAAGGGCACGAGCGAGCCGCGCGGCACGTTCCGGCCAGGCGTCACCGCGCAGACGGCGAAGCGTACGTACTCCCTCCGTGACGACGGCACGCTCGAAGCTGCGGCGAAGGGCGACGCGGCAGGAAAGCCGCTCGCACGCGCGCGTCCAGGCACCAAGATCGCGGCGACCTCGTTCGGCGATCACGAGATCGTCGTCTTCCTCGCCGATCACAAGACGAGCGAAGGCGTGATGCTTCAGGCGTTCGCGTCGATCGATGGGCAGGCGCCCGTGCGTGTCTCGGAGGACGGCGCCGGTGCTACGTCGGTCGACGTCGCGCCGCGCGACAAGTCCGCGATCATCGCCTACATCGACGCGCGCTCGGTGATGGTGCCCGTGCACGCGCGCGTGGTGGAAGAGAAGGACGGCAAGGCGGCGCTCGGCAAGGACACCGTGGTTTTCATCGGCGGCGCGCCCGATCCCAACGTCGCCGGCGTCCTCGCGACGAGCGAGCGCGCGGCGTACTACGTGCTGCCGATCGCGCGGGATTTGATGTCGTTCGGAGCGGCGATTGTCCAGATCGACGATCCGCCGCATGAGGACGCGAAGGTCACGTGGTCGATGTATCCGTACGGCCTCGATCCCGCGCCGATCGCGGCGACGCGCGGCACGACGCCCATCCACCTCGCGCGCGTCGTTCCACGGGCCGCTGGTCTGAACGCGCCGCGCGGGATCGAGCTCGGCAAGATTCAGGACGACGGCGCCTTTCACTCGCTCGGCCTCGTCTCCGACGGCATCGCCGCCGCGTGGGTCGGGATCGAGCCAGATCCGAGCGCCGCGCGCGCGCTGCTCGTTCGCTACGTCGACGGCCCGAACCTCGCGTCGCAGACGCTCGCGTGCCCGCCATGAAGCTCGGCGTCTCCGGACCGCGCTCGGAGCAATCGCCCGGCACCTTCGCGGGGCTGGCGTACCAGGTACGTGCTAAACGGGTGGGGGCGATGGATCCCGAGCTCGACAAGACGCGCGCGTACTACGACGACTTCGCGAAGCGCTACGAGGACAAGCGCCGCCCCAACGACGGCGGCGGATACCACGCGCTCATCGACGATCTCGAGATCGAGCTCGTCCATCGCTACGGCGACGGGCGCGACGTCCTCGAGTGCGGGTGCGGGACGGGGCTCATTCTCGAGCGCGTGCGCGAGTTCGCGCGAACCGCAAAGGGGATCGATCTGTCGCCGGGCATGCTCGATCGCGCAAGAGCGCGAGGCCTCGACGTGCGCGAGGGCAGCGTGACGAGCCTCCCCTTCGAGGACGCGACGTTCGACGTCACGTGCAGCTTCAAGGTGCTCGCGCACGTGCCCGAGATCGAGCGCGCGCTCGCCGAGATGGCCCGCGTCACGCGCCCTGGCGGCGTCGTCCTCGCGGAGTTCTACAACCCGCTCAGCTTCCGCGCGCTCGCCAAGCGCATCGGCCCCGCTGGCAAGATCAGCGACGCGAAGCGCGAGAGCGACGTTTTCACCCGCTTCGACGCGCCGTGGGAGGTCCGCCGCCTCGCGCCGAAGGGTACGCGCCTCGAAGCCGCGCGCGGCGTCCGCATCGTCACTCCCGCCGCCGCCGCCATGCGCGTTCCCGGCGTCCGCACCGTGCTGCGCCGCGTCGAGCACCTCCTGGCCGACACGCCCGCGTCGTTCTTCGGCGGCTTCTACGTCGCCGTCTTCCGCAAGGGCAATACGCCCTAGCGCCGCCGTCCGTCCGAGGCGCGAGGGCCTCGAACGCCATAAAAAACAGCGGATCCACGCTCGCGCGCGCGTGGTGGGGTTCTTGCTCCATCCGTCCGCGTGCGGCGTCTCGCTCTTGCCGTTTCGACGTGCGCCCTCCTCTTCGCGGCGTGGCCCGAGCCGCGTGCCGAGGCGCGCGAGACCCAGCTCGAGCTCGGCAGCGCGTTCGCAGGCTACGGCACCTACATGCGCGCGATGCCGGTGATGAGCTTCTCGGGAGGGGAGTCGTCGCGGTTCGTATCCGGCAGCGTTCCATCGATCGGGCACCTGACGCTCGCGGGCGCGTCGGGCGAGCTGACGATGGCCGTCGACAAGCGTCTCGTCTTTCCGCTCGCGGGGCTCGGGCTGTCGGCGGCGATCGGCGAGAGCCCACGCATCCTCTCGGCCGTCGACGGCTCGATCGTGGAGCAGCGCGCGTGGACGGCGCTCATGGCGGACGTCCTCCTCCCAGGCGTCGGCGTTCGCTTCTACGAGCGGCGCTGGATGTTCTCCGCGACCCTCCGGACCGGCATCTCGTTTGCGCGCACGAGCGCGGCGGTCGCGAACGGCGCGTTCACCGAGGCCGGCGCCGCCTCCGCGGCCAGCTTTCTCCTCCGCGCGGAGGTGGCCGGCTGCCGTCGAACCGATCCGTTCTTGCGCATCTGCGTCGCGGTCTCGCCCAGCATCTACCAGTTCGGCTTCGGAAACGCCGTCACCGCCGGGTTGCGGTTGGAGTTTGGACTATGAAGATCGCGCTCTCGTTCGTGCTCGGGCTTGCCGCGACCGCGGCGATCGGCTGTGGCTTCTCCGGCGAGACGATCGACCGGGTCGGGCAGCAAGACGGCGCGGGGATTCCCGCCCGCTACGCGACCGTCGTCTCCGACGGCTGCACGCCCGACACGTGGCAGGCGGCGGCGCTGAGCTCGGCGGACATGCGGCGCGCGGTGCAAGAGGTGGTGCTCCTGTGCGCGGTGCCGCGCGCGAACGGAGACGTCGGCCCGACCGATCCGAGCGCGCGCGCGCAGCTCTCGCAGGTCGCCGCGGACCTCCGCCAGAAGGGATACAAGGTGAAGCTCGGCGTCCAGTTCTCCGACGAGACCGCCGAGCGCTTCGACGGCGCGCAGAGCGCGACCGAGCTCGACAACCCGACGTGGCGCGTGGCGGTCATCGCGTCGCTCAAGGAGCTCGCGCAAGCGGTGGACGGCGTCGAGCTGGTCTTCCACGATCTGCCGGCGGGCGCGCGCGCGGATCTCTCGCTGTTCGTGAAGGAGCTCTCGGGGCAGATTCGGCCCGCGAAGAAGATCGGCATCTTCGCGCCGCCCTCCACCAAGGATCCGTCCGACGTCCCTGGCGGGGCCGCGTTCGACCTCCAGACGCTGTCGCAGTGGATCGACCGGGTGCGCGTGATGACGCTCGACTACGCCGATCCGGTCTCTGGACCCACGATCGATCAGGGGTGGGCCGTCGACGCCGTGCGCTTTGCGCAGACCCGCAGCGGCGTGGTCCCCGTCGACGTCGCCGTGCCGCTCTATGGCAACGACGTGAGCTTCGCCGGGACGCGCAACGTCAGCTACTTCGAGGCGCTGGCGCTCGCCGACGAGTATCACCTCGCGGTCCAGGTCGGCCCGACGGGCGCGCTCCACCTGTCGTATACCGACGTCAACGGTCTCGCGCACGACGTCTGGTACGACGATGCGCGATCGTCCCTTCGCACGCTCCGCACGTGGGGCCCGGACGTCTTGCCGCTCTCGGTCGGAGTCGTCTATTACGGCCTCGGCGCCGAGGATCCGGCCCTGTGGTCGGCGCTCGCGAGGGCGCTGCCGTGAGCTGCGAGGTCCGCGCGCTTAGGCGGCTCGATCCGCTCTCCGATCCGTCGCTCTTCCGCGAGCTGACGCAGCGCTACCTCGTGTGGGACGCGTACGTCGGCGGCGAGCGGCGCGTGGACCTGCACCCGCTCGTCCTGTCGCGCGAGCTCCACGACGCGGCGGTCATCGCGGCGGAGGGCGTCGTGCGCGCGGTCGGCGCCGCGTGCGATCGGGCGCACGACGATCCCGAGGAGCGCGCGCGCTACGATCTCCACCCCGAGGTGCTCGCGCTCGCCGCGGCGTCGCACGCGGCCGGCGATCGCGCGTCGCTCGTTCGAGTGGACTTGCTCCTCGGCGAGGACGGCGCATGGCGCGCGTGCGAGATCAACGCCGACTGTCCCGGCGGGCACAACGAGGCGCTCGGCCTCCCGCGCCTCGCGCGCGCCGCCGGTTTCATGTCCGGCGAGAACCCGACCACGGTGGTGGAGCGTGCCGCCGCGCGCATCGCGGGTCTTGCGGCGCAGGGCCACGACGACGGGGCGGTCGCGCTCCTCTTCGCGACCGCGTACGCGGAGGACCTCCAAGTGTGCGCCATCATCAAGCGCGCGCTCGAGGCCCGCGGCGTCCGCGCGATCCTCACGCCGCCGACGGCGCCGCACCTCGTGGGCGATCGCCTCATGGTCGGCGCCGCCGAGGTCACCGCGCTTTATCGCTATTTTCCCGCGGAATACATGGAGGGCCAGCGCAACGTGAAGGACCTCACGCGCGCGATCCGCTCAGGCCGCGTCCGATCGATCTCCGCTTTCTCGCACATCTTCCTCCAGAGCAAGCTCGGCATGGCGCGCGCGTCAGCGCTCGCGAACGAGCTCTCGCCGGAGGATCGCGCGGCGGTTCGCGATCATCTCCCCGACTCGCACGATCTCGCGGACGTCTCGCGCGCTGTGCTCCTCGCGGACCGCGCGGGGTGGGTCGTGAAGCGCGCGCTCGGAAGAGTCGGCGACGAGGTGCACGTCGGCGAGCTCGAGACGCCCGAGGAGTGGACGCGCCTCGTCGACGACGCGCTCGCCAAGCGGCGCGCCGGCGAGAGCTGGATCGCGCAGCGCTTCATCCGCCAGCGCCGACTGCCGACGCCGTGGGGCCCGCGCTACGTCACCCTCGGCGCGTACGTCCTCGACGGGCAGTTCGCGGGCTACTTCGCGCGCGTGACCGAGGAGAGCCACGTCTCGCACGACGCGCTGGTCGTTCCGGTGTTCGTCGAATGAGCCACCTCCGGCGCGTCCTCGGTGCGGTTCCCGTCGCCGTCCTGTCGACGGCGTGCGCGTCGCGTCCGTGGACACCGTCGGTCTCCGTCGCGTACTGGGCGCAGGACGTCCCCGCCGGCAGTCCCGTCGCGCTGCCGACGTACCCGGAAGCGGCCATGCGCTGGCAGCTGCCGCCGCAAAACCCGTGGGCGCGCTGGCAAAAGCTCACGCTCCTCTCCGTGCTCGACGCCGCGCCGCAGCGCACCGCCGAGCTCCCCGACATCGCGCGCCTCGACGTCGTCGCGGAGGCGCAGTCGGCGGCGACGCGTATCGGCGCCGCGGGCCTCCCGGCCGACACGATGTGGATGGTCGATCTGCGCGGCGCCGCCTCGGTCGCGTTCGGCGCCTCGCTCAGCCGCGCGTCGCGCGAGCCGGTCGCCACCGTTCTCACGTTCAACAACTGGCCCGCCGACAACGAGATCGTGCCGGCCGAAGAGACCCTCTCGGCGCTCGTGAAGATGCAGCCCCGCCTCCCGCAGCCCGACGATCTCGCGACGCGCCCGGTCATCTTGCTCGATGCGTGGCGGCTCGCGTTCCGCGAGGACGAGCCCGACGACGAGGTCACCGACAACCGCTACATGCTGTCGCCCGGAGATCTCCCCGATCCGAACGCGCTTCGAGCACAGGGAATCACACGCGTCGTTTATGTCGTCGAAGACCTCGACGACACCGAGACCGAGGAGGACGATCTCCACGAAGCGTTCCTCGCGTACCAAGCCGCCGGCATCGCGATCTTCATGGTCGATCTGAAGTTCGTGGTGCAGCGCTTCGAGGGGCACGTCGAGTGGAACGAGGTCCTCGTTCGCCGGCATTACACCGTCGCGCCGCGCGTTACGATTTGCTCCGACGTCCGCTTCTACGCGCGGGCGCGCGGCGGCTTCGGCGGCGTCCACGGCGTCCCGAGCGGTGGGCGCGGCGGCTTCGGCTTCGGCGGCTGATCGCGAAGCGCTTCCGTAAGCGCGCGGCGCGTAGGCGCGTAGGCGCGGAGGCAGAGGAGGGAAAACCGCGCCTACGCGACCACATCCGCAGACCGCAAAATCGTTCGTGGGCGAACATTGCTGCGAGGTCATTGTCGCGCCTGCGCGCGCGCAGGTCGCACGAAGTGCCTGAAAAACGCGCGAATTTGCCCGGCGGCGGGCGTTGCACGCAAGTTGCACGAGAGGTGGGGTTTCAGTCACCGGACAACTTCGCGCCGACGACCTCGTTCCAGCCGTCATCGATCGCCTGCTCGTGCGCCTATCCGCGCATCTACGCTAGTCTGATCATGCGCGGTACTCCCGTCGGCAGCTTCGCGGAGTCACTAGGAGATCATGATGCAGATCGGTCCCACGTCGACGAAGCTCCGCTGGGTCGCCTTCGTCGGTTTCCTGGCCATCTCGGCGAGCTTGATGTTCGCCGCGTGCAGCTCGCAGGAGAACGCCGGAACGAGCAGCGGCTCGGGTCTGCCCCCTGGAACCGGTGACGCGTGCGGACACCCGAACCCCGGCTGCGGGTGCGACGCGGTAGGCGCGACGGCGGACTGCGGCCGCGTGGAGCAGACGGTCGGCTCGTACGTGATGTGCGCGATGGGCAAGACGACCTGCGACGGCACCCACTGGGGCGCGTGCCAGGGCGACACCGTCGTCGCCAAGGCGAAGTCGTTCACGAGCGGCGCTGGTCTGCACGTCACCGCCCTCGGCTCGACCGGCGCGTGCGGCGCGTCGAACCCCTGCGATCCGTACTGCAACCAGTTCGTCGACGATCCGTGCGGCCTCGACGCGGGCCTGGACGGCGCCCTCAACGCGGCGGACTGCGGACTTTCGGTGAACCCCGGCGGCGGCAACCTCTGCTACTGCGACGAAGCGACCGGCGGCCCCGCGGCCCTCTACGGGAACCTTCCCGCGTCGATGCGGGGCAACACGGGCGCCTGCACGGGCGGCGCGACGGACAACTGCCAGCACGACTATGCATGCAGCGCCACCGACGGCGGCGCGGGGACATGCGCGCCGTACGGGATCTCCGGCTACAACGCGTCGTGCACGACGAAGCCTGATTTCACGCTCGGAATGGGCTGCACGACCGCGATCGCTCAAGAGCTCGAGGTCTGCAACCGCGGCCTCGCGAACGCCAACACGGGCACGCTCTACATCGCGGTGAGCCAGAGCACCCCGACGTCCGCGGCGACCACCTGCCCGTTCGCGGGCCCCGCGGTGCCCGCCGCCAGCACCAAAGACGGGTACTGCTCGGTCAACCTCGCCACCACAGCGATCGGGCCCGGACAGTGCGTGACGCTGAACACCGCAACCGCGTGCACGTCGTCTGCTGGCGGCGCGCTCGATTTCAGCGGCGGCGGGCGCTTCTTCGTCGTGAATCCGTCCACGACGATTCTGCCAACTTCGATTGTCCCCGGGTACACGCAGCTCGCGGAGTGTGACGCGTGCAACAATTACTCGGCGGAGAACCCCGGGCTCCCCGGCGCGTCGCAGTGCACGAACCAGATCTGCGGAACCGTCTGCGGCGGGCTCGAGGCCGGCGCGGGAGATGGCGGCGGATGCGTCACGACCGTGAGCGGTACGGTCTACGATCCGGGGGCGAATCTGCCGCTCCCGGCCGTCGCCGTCTACGAGCCTTCGGGCGCGCTCACGGCGTTCACCAGCGGCGTCACGTGCGACACCTGCGCGGGGCTCCTGTCACCCTACACGTCGTCGACGTTCAGCGACAACACGGGAGCCTTCAAGCTCCAGGTCTCGTCCACCTCGACGAACATCGTCTTCCAGACGGGCCGCTGGCGTCGACAGATCGCCGTGACCGGGCTCACCTCGTGTGTGGACAACAACCTCACGGTCGCGACCGATTGCGTCTATCCGGGCAGCAACTGCAAGACACGCCTGCCGCAGACCCAGGCCGAGGGCGACATCCCGCTCATCGCCATCGTGACGGGCAGCGCAGAGCCCTTCCAATGCACCATCGCGAAGTACATGGGCGGCGTGAACGAGATGGGTGCCGGGGGCGGCGCGACGCGCCTGCAGCTCTTCAAGGACAACGGTCTCGGCTTCATCACTTCTGCCACTGGGACGGGGACGGCGGCCATCGTCGGCCCGGTGCCGATCGCCGCACTCAGCGGAACCGCGCCCAAGGTCGTCAAGCAGAGCGGCGGTAAAGCGCAGATCAAGAACCTCAGCGGCATCTCGGCTTCCTACGTCGGGCAAACGATTGTGCTCGCGGGGCTGACCAACGCGGGGAATAACGGGAGCTTCGTCATCACGTCCGTGCAATCCAGCAGCAAGGTCACCGTCACGAACGCGGCGTCGGTGAACGAGACGGGCGGCGGCAGCGCCACCTGGTCCATCGCAGGAAACGGCGTCACGGCGCTGAACATCAGCGGCCTCACGGGCCGCGCCGTCGGAGACGTCGGGGGCGTGCTCATCCTCTCCGGAGCGGCCAACGGCAACAACAACGGCTCGTTCACCGTGAGCGCTTTCGTCAACGCCACCACGCTCTCCATCACGAACCCGTCGGCCGTCTTTCCGGACGCGAACAGCGGCGCGATCGCCTGGTCGTTCTACCCGTCCAGCGGAGGCACGGCCTTGCCCGACGCGAAGACCAACCTGTGGCCGAGCCAGGCTGCCGTGAACGCCTTCAGCGAGGTGATCATGCAGTGCGGCGGCGGCAGCGGTGAGGTCTTCGATCTAGGGAAGACGACCAACCCCGCGGAGCTGGCCGGCCAGACGTACTTCTACAACTTCCTGAGGAGCGGCGGCCGCATGTTCATGAACCACTATTCGGCGAACGGCCTGCTCCTGCCCGTCGCGAACGGTGGACACGCCCTCGCGCCCTTCAACAACACCACGACCTGGAACTCGCCGATCGGGAGCAACAAGAAGTCGATCAACACCAAGGTCAGTCCCGACGGGGGCTTCACCCAGCCCCAAACCGACTTCCAGACCTGGCTGACCAATCAGGGGCTCTATGGGTCCGGATATTTGACCACGCCCCAACAGGTCGTCGACGAGGCGTACTACCCCAACGCGAACGCGTTCGAGTGGTTGCGCGGAGAGTCTACGAACAACTGGGGCTCGGATCCGGCGGGGGACATCGCCTCCGTCTTTTCCTTCGACACGAACGATGGGGGCGTCGTGCCGACGCTCGGGTCGGACGGCGGCGCCGGCAGCGGCTGCGGCCGCGCCGTCCTGAGCGCCATGCACGTCGACGTTAGCCGCGCGTCGGGCAGCACGTTCCCTGCGGCGTGCGATTTTGCCACGCCGCTCTCTGCGAACGAGAGCGCGTTCGAATACCTGTTCTTCACGCTGAGCTCGTGCTCGATCGGTGGAGCCCCGATCGGCAACACGGCGCCGCCGCCTCCCCCGCCGCCGCCCACGCTGGTCGGCGGGGTCACCTACACGCGTGACTTCCATGCGGCGTGCCCGAACGGGACGCTGCCGACCTGGCAGCTGTTCAACTGGCAGGCCGCGGTCCCCTTCGGCACGAGTATCGATTTCTCGGCGCAGACGGCACCCGACAACGGGAGCGGCAGCCCCGGCTCCTACCTCCCCGCGACCGCGTTTGGCATCGGGACCGCGAGCACGTCGACGACGACGTGGACGACGCAGCAGTACAATTCGCCGCCGCTGACGGTCGGCCCGGCTCCGTGCACGGTCGATCAGCACCTGACGGGAGGCAACGCCTGCCCAGGCCCGGGCAACCTCACGTCGCAGGAGTGGCTGCGCGTCATCATGAAGTTCAACACCCTGGGCGCGCTCTCGCCGGTGCTCACGAAGTGGGAGATGCTCTACGACTGCACGCCGATGAAGTGACGCGCGCGCTTGACGGGCTCGCTCCTCCTCCGCCTGCCCCTGGCGCTGGCGCTGGCGCTGGCGGGAGAGCGCGCGCGCCGGCGACGCTTTGAGTGGCTCGTGAAGCGGATGCGGCGGCGCTACTGCGCGGTGTAGACGTCGCGGCGATCTTGGGAGGGGAAGAGCCAGAGCTCGTCCCCCGAGACCGTGAAGGGAACGTTCACCGGCGGATTTAGGGGGCACGACATGCGAAGGGTCAGCTCCGTCGCGCTGCCCACCGTGTACGTGCCGGAGCGGGACTGGAGCACGACCGACGTGTCGCCGAGCGCACCCTGGCCCTCCACGATGTCGATCGTCGTGGTCCCGAAGAAGTAGCTGCTCTGCACCACGATGCTGGCGCGGCTCGAGCCCGCGTCGGGCGGGTCGGTCGCTGCCGGATAAAAGTCGCGCTCGGTGAGCCAGTATTCGCCCTGAAATGGCACGCCACCGGCCGGCGTGGGAGGAAGTCCCGCGATGTTGGTTTCGAGGACGAGGGCGCCGCCCGCGTCCATGGCGTTGCACGCGCCGACGCTGCCGTCTGCGGCGTCTGCGGCGTCTGCGGCGTCTGCGGCGTCTGCAGCGCCCGTGTCCTTCGTCGTCGCGTCCGGCGCACGGCTGTCGGCGTCCGTGCCCCCGTCGCCGCCGCCCGCCTCGCCCGCGCCCACGTCGCCGCCCCCTTCCGCGGTCGAACCGTCGTTCGAGTCGACGATTCCCGCGGGGTGCGACGAGCTGCACGCGTAGCCAAAGGCGGCCGCGAAGGCGCCACTCAAGAGCCCAACCGTCCAGCGACCGTGCCTACCAGCGTCCCTGGAGCGCATCGCGATCATCCTATCGAGTCTAGCATCGACCGAAGCGAGCCGGCGATTCCCCGGCGTTCACACGTCGCCAACTCTGATCTTAGAGGCACTTGCCCCAGTAGCCGTTCGTGCACGTCTCGTGGCCGGTCGCGCACGCGTGCGTCGCGCCTTGGTTCGGGAGCGGGATCTTGCAGGTGCGGGCCTCGCCCTCGTGCGCGCAGGGATCGCACGGCGACGTCGCCGGGAACCAGTCGTGGACCACGCCGGCAGCCGCCGTGCAGGCCGACCAGACGCCGCCGCCGCACGTCCTCGTGCCGGGCGCGCAGAGGATCATGCCGCCGCTCTCGCTGCCCTCGGTGGAGGCGCACGCGGCCACGGCGCCTTCGGTCGTGCACGCGTTGGGGTTGCTGGTCGGGCCGACCTCGCTCGGGGGAATGTCCGTGTTCGCCGCGCCGGCAGGGCCGGAATCAGCGCCAGCCGAGCAGGCCATCAGGCTGAGGGCGGGGATGATGAGAAGAGCGGCAGACAGAAGCGCGCGGACCGAATTTTGAACCATGGGATGCTCCTCCTTGAAGGGGAACGGCGCTTGTTGGGCGCCTTTGAGTTGGTCATTGGTGAAACAGTTCGAATGTCGGTGGCGTCCGTCTTCTTTCTATTGGTGGGTGTAGGTGAGAACGCGGGCGGTGCCGACGACGAGCACGAGCTTGGTGGCCTCCGCGGTGTAGCCGGCAGCGATGCCCGAGACGCCGGCGGGGCACTTGACGGTGAACGTGATGTCCGAGCCGTTGGTGACGAAGGTGCGGTTCTCCGCCTGGCTCACGCGCGGGCCATTCGCCCGGCCCCATTCGTAGAAGGCGTCCGCGGTGTTCGCGCCGATGACGAGCGTCTCGTTGTCGTACTCGTCGACCTGTCCGGTCGCGCCGCCCACGCCTGTATAGAGCTCGTTCTTCGTGAGGAGGTACTTGCCCGCGGTGATCGTTCCGCCTGCGGGGATGGGCGCCGCCGCCGCGACCTGGTTTTGCCAAACCATGGTGCCCTGCTTCGTCGTGGCCGGCGAGCACGCGCCTCCGCTCGAGCCGCTGCTTCCACTGCTTCCGCTCGAACCGCTGGTTCCGCTGCTTCCACTCGTTCCGCTCGTTCCGCTGGCGCCGCTGCTTCCGCTCGAACCGCTGGTTCCGCTGGCGCCACTCGTTCCACTCGTTCCGCTGGCGCCGCTCGTCCCACTGGCGCCGCTGGTTCCGCTCGCGCCCGTGCTGCCGTTCGACGAGGCGACGCCCGACGACGCGCCCGTGCCGTCACCGGCGCTCGGCGGATGGCTCGAGGTGCTGCACGCCCCCGCGCTCACCATGAGCAGCGTCGGCCCCGCGAGGAGAACCGCACGCACTGAAGGCAAGTGACCCATTACACCCATTCTACTTCCAGAACGGCCGCGAAGCGCAAGCTTCGAGCGATGAATGGCCAAAGATGAGTCACCTCTTGTAGGAGTACCGGCGCTCTTTTCTCTCGAAGCTCGCGGACGCGGGCGCGAACGCAAAGGTCGTCACGACGATGTCGAACGATGTGAGGTCGGGGGCCACTGCGAAGACCGCACGCGCCACCGAGTCGGGCGCGGCGAGCTCGCCCATCGCCTGGCGCCGATCGGCGTACGCGACGAGCCATGGCATGATGCGCGGCCGGATTCGGGCATCCATGGGCCGTCCGTCGCTCTCGACGTCGACCTTCAGGCGCGGCCGCGGGACGCAATACATTGCAAACCCACAGTAGTGCCAAGGGCTCACGTCGTAGGCGAGGACCAGCGCGTGTTGGACGAGTGGCCACACCGCGAAGCACGCGAGCAGCGCCATCAGGACGCGCGTCTTCGTGAGCGTCGTGCCCGCGGCGGTCCGCTCGTGCGACGGCGTCACGGCTTGTACGTCCAGTCCGGGAGGATCCCGACGTGGCTGAGGAGGGCGGCGGCGTAGAGCACCAGGACGAGCGGCAGCACGCGCCGACCGATGCGCGGCGACACGAAGAGGAGCAGCATCAAGAACGCGAGACCGCCGAAGAACACCTCGCGCGCCGCGATCTCGATGAGGAGAATGAGGCCCATCATCGCGACGGCGGCCCGCGCGCGCGTGCGTCGGGCGAGCAGCGAGAGCGAGAGACCGATTTCGCCGAAGTACGCGCCGTTCGACGCGAGGAGAAAGAGCGGCGCGGTCGCGCGGAACGGACCCGAAGGCGTCCCTTGCGGATCGATGCTCGCGAGGCGCGCGACCTCGGCGTCGGGGAGGAGCTTGCCGAGCGTGTCTCGAAAAGGCTCGTAGGCCGCCACGCAGAACGACAGGTATTCGCCGTGGAAATACGTCCCGAAAAGGATCTTTTGCGCGCCCGACCAAAAGAGGACGAGCACCGTCAGCCAGCGCGCCGTGCGCACGAACAACGCCCGCTCGGCCGTGATACGCACGTCGCAAAACGCCAGAAGCGCAACGAGGAAGAGCTCGAGGAACTCGTGGTTCGCGGTGATCGGCATTCGTCTCACGACGATCCCGAGCATGAGCGCCGCCGCGAAGGCCACCGCCGCGCGCGCGAGCAGCGGGAGAAAGCTGGCCACCGCCGCTGCCGTCATCGCCACAGCGAAGCCGGACTCCCACGCCTCCGACGAGGGACCGAGGACGACCCACGCGCGCGCGGCGAGGTGCACCATCAAGAACGCGCGGACGATCCCGACGCGCGCCTCGAGATCCGATTCGTCCCCGCCGCTCGCGCCCGCGTCGTCGACGAGGCGAAATACGCGCTCAGGCCAGCGGGCTGCGGACGTCGTGCTCACGCGTACCCGAGTATCGCAGCACCCCGCCCGCGCGGGCGAGAACCTTCACCCGATCACGCGATCACTTGTTGGGCACGCACGTGTACGCGACTTGCCAGGCCTGCAGCGTCGGCGAGAGGGCTCCGTCGGGCGTCGTCTTCACGGTGAAGTCGAGCTTCAAGTACGGGTTGTTCGCGTCGACGCTGCCGAGCGCATCGTAGAGCGACTTGGGGCAGCACGGACCGTAGGGGCCCGCCGCGTCGGGGACGGACGAGCAGCCGAAGGGGCCCGTCATCGAGCACTGTCCCGGATCGCCCTTCGTAGGCGGAGGGCTGACGCTCGCGACGCAGTTCAGTTTCGTCGCGTCGCACGCGTCGGCGACGGGCACGATGGTGCCATACGTTCCCGGACCGCCGTCGTTCGGCAGGCCCGGCGCCGTCGACGCCTGGATGATCACCTCGCCGCTTCCGCTCGCGTTGGAGAACGCCGTGGAGGGCCCGCCGGTGTCATACGTGAGGAGCGTCCATTGCGGCGACGTCGACGGATTCGCGCAAGTCGCCGTGTAATACTGGCTCTGGACGGCCACACCCGGCGAGGGCGAGCCGTACGCCGTGCACGCGGGGGCCGACGAAAAGTCCTGCGCGGCCCAGTTCTCCGCGCAGCCCAGCTGGGGGCTCTGCGCAAACCTCAGGAAGGGTGCGGAGAGCATGCATTCGGCGACCACTCCGTTTTGATTGACCGAGTAGTACCCGATGCCGGTCTGGTTGCCGCACGTGGTGGCGCCGAGGTCGACGCCGTAGCACTCGCCGGGGTTCAGGGCGGGCAGGTTCACGGTGCAGGTTGGGGTCGTGCTCGTGAAGCACGCGGAGGGAGGAACGTCACGCGGTAGGCCGGATAAGGCGGGAGTCGTGAACGTGAGACCGACGCCGGGCGTGGCCGCCATCGCCACGCTGCCGCGGTTGCACACCGCGACGACCGAGTCGCCCGTCGGCACACCAGGAGGCACCGTCCCGGTCGCCGAGCATCCGGACTGCACCGTCAAATCGACACCCGCGCACGCGGTCGCCGTGTAGTGGTTGCCGCTCTGGAAGTGCGTGCAACTCTCGTAGTTGGGGTTGGGAACGACGGGGGAGGTCGCTACGTTGGTGATGTCGTTGCCGGCGGCGAAGCGGTCGCGATCCGGAAAGCAGAACGTGTCCGCCTGACAATGCGAGTACATCGGGTCGTCGTCGCAGCGGTCTCCGGCGTACGTCCTGTCCTGGAAGAGATTGCCCAGCTGCACAGGCGGAACGCCGGGATTCCCCGGATTTCCCTGCAGATTGGGCGGCGGTCCGCCCTCGGCGGCGATGGTGCACGTTGCGCCGCCGTCGCACTCGTCGAAGGCCATGCAGTACGGATCGCACGGGTCGGCGAGGCAGATGCCGCCCTCGGGCGACGGCAAGCTGAGGGACGCCGTGCTGAGGCCCGCGACCTTCAGCTGCGCGCTCGCGAGGAAATGCGCGCCCGGCGGTAGGGCGAGCGTGCTGATGCTCTGGTTGGTTCCGCCGCACTCGGTCCAGGCGCCGGCTTTGCACGCCTGCGTCCCGTTGGTGCACGTGCGGACGCTGCCGTGCTCACTGAGGAGGCGGTGGCAGTCGCGAACCTGGCCGTCGCTGCACCCCGCGCCCGGCGTCGGCGTTCCGATCGCGGCGCCCTCGGGCGTACCGAGCCTGTCGGTTCCGCATCCGTACGCCACGAACGCGGCGACGCTGAGCAAGAGACCCGTCACGAGGAGCCACGACCACTTCATGTTCTTGGACCCTCCGCAAACCAGGCAAGCCCATACGACGAGAGGGGCGCGCGTGCTTTGGCATGCACGCGGCGCGCCGGCAGCTCTGGCGCGAAGACCCCTTACTCTTGAGTATACGCAGCGCCAAGCACCGGCGTCCAAGCCTTGAAATAAATGCGTAGCAGGTACTGTTTTTCGTAGAGGGGCGTGTGGGCAGGCCGGCGGAAAAAACCAATCTCGCGTCGGCCGTTTGGGCATCTCGCGCGTCTATACTCCACCCCGATGCGCATCCTGCCCAAGCTCGCCAAGGTCTCCGCGCTCTTCGGAGCGTTCGGCATCGCCACGTACCTCGCGTTGCAGCTCCATGGAGGCGGCCTATGGCGCGGCCTCGCGCCCGCGAACGCGGCGAACAACGCGACGACCGGGCACACGCCCGCGGCGTACGACCTCACGCAGCTGAAGGTCGTCAACGAAGTGCTGAAGACGGTGCGCGATCGCTACGTCGACCCGAAGCGCGTGAAGCCGAAGGACATGCTCCTCTCCGCGCTCAACTACGTTCAGCGCGACGTCGCGCAGGTCATCGTTCTCCACGAGGGCGACGCGCCGACCGTGAAGATCCGCGTCGACACGCAGGAGAAAGAGTTCCGCGTCGACAACGTGCTCGGCCCGTGGGACGTCTCGGCGCGCCTCCGTGAGGTGTTCGCCTTCGTGCAAGAGGGCTTGAAGGGGACCGAGGTCGATCTCCGCGAGGTCGAGTACGCCGCCTGCAACGGCATGCTGCACACGCTGGATCCGCACTCGGTACTTCTCTCGCCCGAGGCGTACAAAGAGATGAATCTGTCGACGAGCGGCCAGTTCGGCGGCCTCGGCATCGTCATCTCGATCCGCGATCAGCAGCTCACGGTCATCAACCCGGTGCCGGGCACGCCGGCCGGCCGCGCGGGCGTGAAGAAGTACGATCGCATCACCAAGATCAACAACGAGTCGACGCTCAACATGGGCCTCAACGAGGCCGTGAACCACCTGCGCGGCGCGCCGGGCACGAAGGTGACCGTCTTCGTGCATCGCGACGGGGCCGACGGCTGGCAGGGCAGCCGCCAGTTCGAGCTCGTGCGCGAGACGATCAAGGTCGCGAGCGTCGAGCACCGCATGCTCGAGGGCAACGTCGGGTACGTGCGCTTGAAGCAGTTCCAGGCGAACACGTCGTCGGATCTCGACGCGGCGCTCACGGACCTACGGAAAAATGGCGAGCTGAAGGGGCTCGTCCTCGATCTGCGCGGCAACCCCGGAGGCCTCCTCGATCAGGCGGCGCGCGTCGCCGACAAGTTCATCGCCGACGGCCCGATCGTCGCGACGGTCGGCAACCCGAGCGAGGGACGCGAGGAGAAGACGGCGCACCAGGACGGCACCGAGCCGAACTACCCCATCGCGCTCCTCGTGAACGGATCCTCGGCCAGCGCGAGCGAGATCGTCGCGGGTGCGATGAAGAACCACGACCGCGCCGTGGTCATCGGCGAGACCACGTTCGGCAAGGGCAGTGTCCAGCTCGTCTTCACGGATCTGCCCGACAAGGCGGCCCTCAAGCTCACGATCGCGCAGTACCTCACCGAGCCGGGCGACATCTCGATCCAGGGCACCGGCGTCACGCCCGACATCGAGCTCGATCCGATGACCGTGGACGGACAGGAGATGGATCTCACTGTGGACACGGGCTCGCTCAAGGAGCGGGATCTCTCGCGCTCGCTCTCGAACGCGCGCGCCCGCGAGGGTCAGCGGCCGCTCGACACCGTGCGCTACAATTTGCAGAGCAAAGATCGCCAGGAGCTGCGCGAGCGCGGCGGCGATCCGGACGAGATCTTCGCGATGGATTTCCCGATCAAGTTCGGGCGCGACGTCGTCTCGAAGCTTCAGCCGGGCAAGCGCCCCGATCAGCTCCGCCAGGCCAAACAGATCATCGCCGACACGCGCGTCGCCGAGCTCGCGAAGACCGCTGCCGATCTCCACGCCATGGGCGTCGATTGGGTGGACGCGCCGGGCGACGTGGCGCAGTTGCCCGGTCCCCAGGCTCCGCAGGGCGTCGAGGTGAAGCTCGAGACCGACAAAGCCCAGAACGAGGTCCAGGCCGGCGATCAGGTCACCCTCAAGGCGACCGTGACGAACAAGGGGACGACGACGCTCTACCGCCTCTACGCGGTGACGAAGAGCGACAACCCGATGTTCGACAACAAGGAGCTCATCATCGGCAAGCTCGAGCCCGGCAAGAGCAAGACGGCGACGGCGCCGCTCGGCTGGTGCGAGATCGAAGGCCACAAGATCGGCAGCACCGCGCCGCTCCCCAAAGACGCCCCGCGCGTCTGCCGCGTCCCGCGCGACGCCTTGATGCGCGCCGACGGCATCAAGCTCCATTTCGAAGAGGCCCGCGGGCGCGCTCCCGCCGACGCCGAGACGCGCGTCGCCATCAAGTCTATTGAGCGCCCGATCTTCGCCTACAGCTACCAGCTCGTCGACAACCGCAAGGGCAACGGCGACGGGCGCGTCCAGAAGGGCGAGAACCTCACGCTCTACCTGACGGTGAAGAACGTCGGACGCGGCCGCTCGTACGAGACGCAGGCCAACCTGCGGAACCTGTCGGGCGACGGCCTCCTCCTCCACGAGGGGCGCTTCGACGTGTCCAACATGCAGCCCGGCGAGAGCAAGAAGGTGTCGTTCACGTTCGACGTGGAGCAGCAGCTCGCCGATCCAGAAGCGAAGGTCGAGGTGTCGATCTCCGATCGCGATTTGCGCGAAAGCGTCGTCGAGAAGATCAAGATGCCGCTCGCCGCGCCCGCGGAGCTCACTCCTGTCTCGGGCGTGGTGCGCGCAAAGGCCGGCGGCGCGAGCCTGTTCGAGGCGCCCGACGCGTCGGCACGCACGTTCGCGCGGCTCCCGCCCGGTGCGGGGGTCGTCTCGACGGCGACGACGACGAGCGGCTTCACGAAGGTGACGATCGAGAACGGCCGCTTCGCCTTCGCGCGCACGGCGGAGCTCGATCCGGGCGGCACCGCGGGCCCCGTCACGCTCGAGGACGTGTTCGCCCGTCAGCCGCCGCAGATCGAGATCTCGGCGGTCGCGCTCACCACGAAGGACTCGCACATGATCTTGAAGGGGACAGCGAGCGACGGCGATCGCCTCCTCGACGGGTACATCTTCGTCGGCTCGCGCAAGGTCTTCTACCGCTCGAATCGCAACGGGCAGGACCCGAAGAAGATGCCGTTCGAAGCCGATTTGCCGCTCCGTCCGGGCGTCAACGTCGTCACCGTCATGGCGCGCGAGAACCCCGACACGGTCGGCCGCAAGATGTTCATCATCCGCCGCGATGGCCCGCAGGGCGAGCTCCTCAGCACTCCGAAGACCGACGAAGAGCTCGGCGAAGCCACGCCGGGCGGCGGCGACGACTGATCCGAGAAGCCACCAAGCGGCTTCTGCTCTAGCCGGGGCACGCGGCGAGGTACCTCGTCACCGTCTCGCGCAGACCGAGCTCGAGGGCGTCGGCGATCAGCGCGTGGCCGATCGAGACCTCCGCGACGCCTGCGACCATCGCCAAAAACGGCGCGAGGTTGTCCAAGTTCAGATCGTGCCCGGCGTTCACCTCCATGCCCAGGTCGCGCGCGCGGGTCGCCGCGGCGGCGTAGGGGGCGGCCGCGTCCTTGTCTCCACGCGCGAACGCCGCGGCATACGGCTCCGTATAGAGCTCGACGCGATCGGCCCCGACCTCCTTCGCGAGCGCCATCGCGTCCGGCACCGGATCCATGAAGAGGCTCACGCGCGCGCCGAGGTCCTTCAGGCGAAGGATGATCGGCGACAGGCGCTTTGCGTCCTTCACGAGGTCCCACCCGTGATCGCTCGTGAGCGCCTCCGGCGTGTCGGGGACGAGCGTGGCCTGCGTGGGCCGCGCCTTCTCGACGATCGAGATGAAGTCGATGAAGGGATTGCCCTCGATGTTGAGCTCGCGCCCCGGGTACTTGGCAAGTAGGGCAACGAGCGCGTCGACGTCGCCCGGCGTGACGTGCCGCTTGTCGGGCCGCGGGTGGACGGTGATGCCGTGCGCGCCGGCGTCCAGGCAAATGCGTGCACACTGCACGACGCTGGGGATGTCCAGGTTCGGGCGGGTGTTCCGGAGTGTCGCGACCTTGTTCACGTTGACCGAGAGCTTCGTCATGTCGCGGCGAGCTTAACGCCTGCGGGCCGTGTCGTGTACCCTCGACCTCAGATGATCGTGGGGATCGGAGTCGACGTCTGCTCGATCGAGCGCATGAAGCGGGCGCTGGAGCGTCACGGCGAGCGCTTCTTCGCGCGCATTTGCAGCGAGCGCGAGCGAAAGGACCTGGAGGGGCGCGATCAGGCGACCGCGCTGGCCGGGCGCTTCGCCGCCAAAGAGGCGTTCGCCAAGGCGCTCGACGGCGCGCGCGGCGTGGCGTGGCACGACGTCGAGGTGCGGCGCCTGCCCAGCGGGCGACCGGTGCTCGAGCTGCGTGGCACCGCGACCGAAGCCGTGTCGCGCTTCGGCGCCGAGCGATGGCACGTCTCCATCAGCCACGACGCCGGCGTCGCCGTCGCGACCGTCGTCCTCGAAGGGACGCCCGCGTGATCCCCGTCCTCTCGCGCGATCAGATGCGCGCGTTCGATGCGCACGCGATCACGTCGTGCCACGTCCCGAGCATCGTCTTGATGGAGAACGCGGGCCGCGGCGCCGCCGACGTGATCGTGAAGGAGCCCGCGCCGCACGGCGTCGTCATCGTGTGCGGCACCGGGAACAACGGCGGCGACGGCTTCGTGGTCGCGCGGCACCTCCTCGCGCGCGGCGTTCAGGTGGACGCGTGGCTGGTCGGTGCGACCGCGGCCCTGTCGGAGGACGCACGTCGCAATCACGACGCGTGGCTCGGCGTCGGCGGTCACGTCCACGTCGTCGATCCCGCGAAGGGCGTGAAGGAGCTCGAGGACGCGCTCACCGCCGCGAGCGTCGTCGTGGACGCGCTCTTCGGCACCGGCCTCGATCGCGCCATCGTCGCGCCGCTGTCGGCCGTCGTCGAGGCGATCAACAGCGCGCCGGCATGCACGATCGCCCTGGATTTGCCGAGCGGGCTCGACGCGGAGACGGGGCGGGTGCTCGGCATCGCCGTGCGCGCCGACGTGACGGTGACCTTCGCCCACTACAAAACCGGCATCCTCACGCCCGGCGGCGCGCGCCGTTGCGGCCGCGTGCACGTCGTCGACATCGGCGTACCGGCGTCGCTCATCGTCCACACGGGCCACGCCGCAGAGGTGGTCGAGCGCGGCGACGTCGCGCGGTGGATGGGACGAAGGCCCGCCGACGCCCACAAACATTCGGTCGGCCACGTCGTCGTCTTCGCGGGATCGCCTGGAAAGGTCGGCGCTTCGCTCATGGTCGCCGCTGGCGCTCTCCGCGCGGGAGCCGGCGCCGTCACGATCGCGACCTGGGAGGAGGCTGCCCATGCCCTCGAGGCGCGGGTCGTCGAGGCGAT
>JBBRLQ010000044.1:0-52528 GCA_038231275.1 Polyangiales bacterium | reverse complement strand
TCGGCGAGCGTGGCCGCGCCAATCACGACGTCCGCCGTCAAAGGCGCGTCTCGCTCACGATCCGCGCGGTCACGATGCGCTGCGCGACGGCGCCGATGTTCGACGGATCGCACCCGCCCGCGATGAACGGAGGGATGGCGGAGAGCCCGACGTCGCAGACCTTGCCGCGATGCACGACCGCGAGCTGCGGGAGGTTGATGTCGACCTTGTCCTTCGTCTCGGTCACGCTCAGGCCCTTCGCGACGCCCTTGGTGCCGAGATCCTGCGGCTTCACGCCGTTCGGGAACTGCTCCTTCGCCTCGGCCTGGACGGCGATGCGCAAGCCGCCGCCCGACGGGGGCATGCGGATTTGATCTTTTCGCGCGGCGACGCTCGCGCGTATCGACTCGTTCAGGCGGGCCCAGCCGACCTCGTCCTGGCTGGCGCTCGAGACCGTTACGCGGATGGCTCCGCTGCCGTCGATCGTGACGGCGAAGATGGCGGTGCCCATCACGCTCGACGCCTGCACCGCGTCGTGGATCGCGGCGTTCACGACACCGCCGCGGCCGAGACCCCTCTCGCCGTCCTTGGCGTCGAGCGCCTCGACGACGCCGCCGGTCTTCGAGCCGCCGATGCGCGAGGGAGGAGCGTCGGCCGCGCCCGGCCCACCTGCCGCGAGCATCGCGCGCTTCTTCGGGTCGATGCCGAGATCGACCTTGGTCGAATGGAAGGTCCATCCTTCGTCGTTCGGGGACGTGAGCACGTTCGGCGTCGCATCGGCCGGGTCAGCCGCCGCCACTCCGTCGCCCGACGACATCACCGACCCCGCCTGCCCCGCGCGCACAGCGGCCGCCCCTCCCGCTCGCCCGAGGTGCGCGAGCGCTCCGATCGCGGCGGTCGGTGCGTCGGGCGGCGTGACGGACGACGGCTCTGCGACGACCGGCACCGTCTCGATCGACAAGAACGTACCTTCGACGTCGGCCACCGCGGCCGCCTGCGCGGGGCGCGGCGGCGCGAGACGCACCGCGGCGAACCCGCCCGCATGCGCGAGGCACGCGAGGACGAGCGCACGCCGCAGGTTCCGCCCATCGCCCATGGGCCGAGTCTAGCAGCCCCTCAGTGGTAGTCGACGCCCGCGCGCTTGAACCAGCCGGCGACGACGCGCTCGAACGCCTGCACGCCGAGGACGAACGCGGCGGCGAGGACGAGCGACCAGAACGGCCGGGCGTCGAGCAAGAAGCGCCGCGCCGACGCGACCTCGTGGCCCCAGCCCCACACGCCCGTCGCGAACACTGCCAGGAGCTGCAGCTCCCAGACGCGTCGCACGAGCCGGTGCGCGCCGCCCTCGAAGGCGAGCGCCGAGTGGTAGACGACGCCGCCGAGCACCTCGATCGGAATGCTCCACCACGTGAGCACGGGCAGCCGCCCCGCGTGGGCCGTGAGACCGAGCATCGCGACGCTCGCGGCACCTACCGCGACCGCGGCGTTGGCCCACCACCAAAGCGACAGATGATCGACGACGCGCACCTTCCTCGGCACGCGTAGCCACCAGGACTGGATGGGGAACGGCAGGAGCGCAGAGAGGCGCACGATCTCGCGCAGCGTACGGACGAGGCGCGCGCGGCTCGCGACGATGGAGATCTCGCGCCCTACCACGCCGTGCGCCTCCGCGTCGTAGCGCGCGGCCAGCGGCGCGGCGGCGGCGCCCGAGGTCGCGATCGCGAGCTCGACGTGGACACGGGCGAGGCGCAGCGCGCAATAGGCGAGGCACGACATGCCGCGCTGAAACGGCAGCGACAGGCCGGCGTCACCGATCAAGAAGACCCGGGCTCGAATCTCCGGGACCTCGAACGTCAGGCGCGGCATGACCGCGTGCTCGAGGCGGAACGTCGACTGGAGCGTCACCTGGCGTGCCGGCGCGTCGTCCCCTGCCGCCTCGAGGTGCGCGACGATCGCGCGAAACATCGGCGCCCGAACCGCGTCCAGCTGCGCGCTCGTGAGGCGCACCGGCGCACGCGGCGTGGCGCCGAGATCCTTCACCTGATCGAACTCTGCCGGCGCGAGGAACAGATCCACCTCGGCGAACCCGTTCTTGTTGAGCCGGTAGTCGACGATCGATCCCAAGACGCGCGACAATCGCAGCTGCTCGACGGCGCCGAGCCGCTTCGGGAGGCCTGCCCCTTCCACGCGCAGGCGCGCGAGCTGCTCGTGAGCTTTTCGCGTCGGCGCGACGTTGCCGCGCACCATCTCGCGCACCGTGCTGTGCACGGAGTCCGCCGCGACGATCGACAGGAGCGTCCCCTCCCCGAGGACTCCCTCGGCGACGAGCCGCGCACGCAACCCCACGAGCGTGGTCTCGCCGGGCCCGTCCCCGACGGCGAGCAGCTCCTTCTTGCCCCCCGTCGCGACGAGGAGGGCCACGAGCTTCTCTTCGAGCGCGTTCACCTCGGGGGCGAACTCCTCCCCCTCGAGGAAGTCGATCAGCCGATCGAAGCGCGCGTCGCCGAGCTCACGCTGGATCTCCAGGTATGCCGCTTTGGCCATCCGCAGGCGGTGCGTGCGTGCGTACGTCTCGCGCTTGTCGTAGACGCGCACCACGAGGGCCTCCTTGGCGAGCCCTCGCTTCTCCGCGAGGAGAAGCGTCAACGACGCGAAGAGGAGACCGGCCGGCCCCGCACCCACCGTCGCCGCGGCAACCCTCACGCCGCGAGCATCGCATCACTTGTCGGGGACGGCGACCCCGTCGCCGCCGGATCGAGCTCCTGGCGCGCTGGCGTGGCTGTCTAGCACGCCCAAAATTGTGCTACTTTACGGCAGTGCATTCGTTGGTCCCCTTCGACCTTGCGAGCGTGCTCATCGTCCTTTGCGGCTGCGGCGGAACGACCGCGCTGGTTTCGGCGGACGGCGGTCAAGATGCGGAAAGCGGAGCCGCTGACGGCGCCTGCAATACGGTCCCGAATCTGTCGCTGTCGAGGATTCCCGTTAGTGACCCAGATGGCGGCCCTCCCGAGCCGGTCGGGGGCATAATTCAAGACGGTACCTACGCGGTCACCGAAGAGCACGCCTATCCCGTTCCCTCCGGGGGCTTGCCTCCGGGCTCTTACTTCATCGGAGGTTCGACGCTCCGCTTCCGAGGCAACCTCGTCGAGTCTGCGGATTATTCCGTCGCGCCGCCGTTGAGGACGAATGCGACGTTCACCATTGCCGGAACGACGATTAGCTACCAGCTCGTGTGCGGGCCGTCGAATAGGCCGGACGGCGGCATTGGCAGTTCCGGGCGAGTCGAGCGGTTCACGGCCACCTCATCGACCTATACGGTATTTGTCGAGCAACCCGACGGCCTCATGGTGATCACGTACACCAAGCAATGACGCGGGCTCGCGGTGCCCGCGCCGGAGGGCTGCCGATGGCGCGCCCGCCGCGTTCTATTTCTCCGGCACCACCACCCCCGTCGCCGCCGGATCGAGCAGGCTCCCGAGGTTATTGACCTCCTGATCGCGCGTCTTGAGCTGCCCGGTGTCGCCGAGCCAATTCCACTCGATGAACTTCACGATCGACGAGTGCTCCATCACGACGTGGCTCACGGTGTTCTTCTTCGCGAACGGACCGATCGCGATCAAGGGCACGCGGGTTCCGTAGGGCTTTCCGTCGGAGGCCGCGGCGAGCGGAGGCGTGATGTGATCGAAGTAGCCGCCCCCCTCGTCGAACGTGACGAGGATGAGCGTGCTCGCGGCGACCTTCGAGGCGGCGATCTTGTCGGCCACGCCCTTCACGAACGTGACGCCCGCCGAGATCTTGTCCTGGAGGCCAGGGTGCTCGCTCTTGTAGCCGAGCGCCTTGACGAACGAAACCGCGGGCAGCGTTCCTCCCGCGAGGTCCGCGTCGAGCTGCGAAAGGTCGCGCATGATCTCGGGCTTGTCGCGGAGCGTCGGGTAGAACTGGAACGGCACGTCGCCCGGATCGTAGATGCACGGGTAGAGCGCGGCGCCGAGCGCGCAGTCGGCCGGCGCGTCGGGGCAACCTCCCTTCGCGTCGACCATCGCCTTGTATCCCTCGCCGTACCACGCGAACGACGCGCCCTTCGCGACCAGGAGATCGGCCACCGTGTTGTCGGTGTATTCGGCGGTCTTGCTGACGGTCGAGCACCCGTGACCGATCGACGCGGGGATGAACGCGTTGTCGGTGAATACGAAGCCCGCGCGCGCGAAGAACATGTCGTTCGACGAGCTCTGACCGACGACGGGCTGGAAATACCGGTCCGCCATCGCTCCGCCGGCCGCCATGTCGCGATAGGGCTTCACGAGCGCGGGGTCGGCGTACGCGAAATTCTGCGGGCTCGAGCATCCCGTTCCGGTGACGTACTTGTCCATCGCGCCGCCGTTCATCTCGTTCGTCTCGCACGCCGTCGTGTGATCGGGATCGTGCGCGGCGTTGAGCGCGTCGTCGAGGACCGCCGGCGACGCGCCCGACGGCTCCTTGTCGGGCCCGGCCTCGCAGCACGCGGGCCCGGTGGTGCACGTCGGGTTCGAGCCCGTGGGGGCGGTGCAGTATTTCCCAAAGTACGTGTCGAACGTGTGGTTTTCCTGCACCACGACGATCACGTGCTCGATCTTCGTCTGCGGCTTCGGACCGCCGGCCTCGGTGCCGCCGTCTCCACCTCCACCCGAATCGACGGTCTCGCCGCCGTCACCACCATCCGGTGACGGAGTGACGCCACCGGAGCTGGAGCTGCTGCATGCGGCGAAGGCGAGCGCGGCGCCGAACAAGACGGGAAGGACGGTGAAGCTACGAACCATCATCCCTCCAGGATACCGCCTCGCCGGCCTCGGTGCAGGCCGCCTCTTATTTCATCATCGACTTGAGCGTGCTCGCCATGTCGCTCGGGGTCGGCGCGATCTTGGCGCCCGCGTCCTCGAGCGCCTTCATCTTTTCGGCGGCGGTGCCCTTGCCTCCCGCGATGATGGCTCCCGCGTGACCCATGCGCTTGCCGGGCGGCGCGGTCGTGCCGGCGATGAAGCACGCGACCGGCTTGTTCATCTTCTCTTTGATGAACTTCGCGCCGCGCTCCTCCATGCCGCCGCCGATCTCGCCGATCATGATGACGCCGTGGGTGTCGGGATCGGCCTGGAACAGCTCGAGGACGTCGACGAAGTCCATGCCCGCGACCGGATCGCCGCCGATGCCGACGCACGTGGATTGGCCGATGCCGAGCGACGTGAGCTGGCCGACCGCTTCGTACGTGAGCGTGCCGGAGCGCGAGACCACGCCGATGTGGCCTTCTTTGTGGATGTGGCCGGGCATGATGCCGATCTTGCACGCTCCCGGCGTGATGATGCCGGGGCAGTTCGGGCCGATCAGGCGCGTGATGGGTTTGCCCTCGGAGCGCTGGAAGGCCTGCGTGGCCTCGAGGACGCGGCGGACCTTGATCATGTCTATCACCGGAATGCCCTCGGTGATGCAGACGACGAGCAGGCATCCCGCGTCGATCGCTTCGAGGATCGCGTCGGCCGCGCCGGGCGGGGGGACGAAGATGACGCTCGTGTCGGCGCCGCTCTCTTGGACCGCGCGCGCGACCGTGTCGAAGACGGGGACCTTGCCCTCGAACTTCTCGCCGCCGCGCGTCGGCGTGACGCCGGCCACGACCTTCGTGCCGTACTCGAGCATCTGCTTGGCGTGGAACGAGCCCGCGCCGCCGGTGATGCCCTGGACGAGCACTTTGGTGTTCTTGCCGACGAGGACGCTCACGTTGCACCTCCAACCGTTCCGACGGCCGCGACGATCTTTGCCGCGCCGTCCGACATGGTCGTGGCCGCCTGAATGGCGAGGCCACTTTCGCTCAAGATTTTTCGCCCAAGCTCCACGTTGGTCCCTTCGAGGCGCACGACCAGCGGCACCTTGAGGCCCATCTCCTTCGCCGCCGCGACGACGCCCATCGCGATGACGTCGCACTTCATGATGCCGCCGAAGATGTTGACGAAGATCGCCTTCACCTTGGGGCTGTGGAGGATCATCTTGAAGGCCTTGGTGACCTGCTCCTGCGTCGCGCCGCCGCCGACGTCGAGGAAGTTCGCCGGAGCGACGCCGTGCTTTTCGCCGGCGTGCTTGATGATGTCCATCGTCGCCATCGCGAGGCCGGCGCCGTTGACGAGGCAGCCGACGTTGCCGTCGAGCGACACGTAGTTGAGGCCCGCGTGCTTGGCCTCGAGCTCGACGGGATCTTCCTCGTCGACGTCGCGCTGGCCTTCCCAGTCCTTGTGTCGGAAGTCCGCGTTGTCGTCGAAGTTGATCTTGCCGTCGAGGGCGACCACGTCGCCGTTCTTCAGGATGACGAGCGGGTTGATCTCGCAGAGCGAGCAGTCTTCCTTCACGAAGAGCTCGTAGAGCGCGTTCAGGAGCTTGGTGAATTTGGCGACGGTGTCTTTGCCGTGGCGCATCAAGTCGAGGCCGAAGCCCAGCGTGCGCGCCTGGTACGGCGAGAGGCCGACGATCGGGTCGACGTGGACGGTCAGGATCTTCTCGGGCGTCTCCGCGGCGACCTTCTCGATCTCGACGCCGCCCTCGGTCGACGCCATGAACGCGACGCGGCGGCGATCGCGATCGACCACCGCGCCGAGGTAAAGCTCCCGCTCCATGGCGAGGCCTTGCTCGACGTAGAGGCGGCGCACCTTCTGGCCTTCGGGGCCGGTCTGGTGCGTGATCAGCTGCATCCCGAACATCTTCTCGGCGACCTTGCGCGCCTCCGCGGCGCCGCCCTTCACGACCTTTACGCCGCCGCCTTTTCCGCGACCGCCGGCGTGGATCTGCGCCTTGACGACGACGACGTCGCTCCCGGTCTCGGCGACGATGCGCTTGGCCTGCGCCTCGACCTCGTCGACGCTGAACGCCGGGTAGCCCTTGGGGATCGGGACGCCGTACTTCGAAAAGAGCTGTTTGGCTTGGTACTCGTGGATCTTCACGGGCCGGACGCTACCACAGAGTCGGCGCCGCGAAGGCCCCCGATCGGCGAGAATCAGGCTCTGATTCGCCGGGAGATGGATTATGGTCCCGCCCGGTGGCGCAGCTCTGCTTGCTCGTGAGCGCCGATGAGGGGCTCGTTCGGATTCCGCTCCCGGAGCGACGGCGGCTCACCTTCGGGCGAGCCGCGCGGTGCGACGTCGCGCTCGACGACGCGTCGATGTCGCGCGAGCACGCGGCGCTCCACCTGGGGCCCGGGACGCCGCCGCGCCTCGCCGTCGAAGATCTGCGGAGCGCCAACGGCTCGTCGGTGCTCGGGTACCGGCTCGATCCGCGACAAAAGTGCCCCCTGCCGCTGGGCGTCGCCTTCGACCTCGGGAGCACGACGCTCCTCATCCACGAGCGGCGCAAGGTGCCTCGGGCGAAGCCCTCGCGCGCGCCGCGTGGACGCGTCGATCCGATCTCGGTCGATCCGAAGAGCCAGCGGGTGCACGCGCTCCTCGACGTGCTCGGTCCCAGCACGCTCGACGTCCTCGTCGTCGGAGAGACCGGCACCGGAAAGCGCGTTTATGCGCACGCGCTGATCGCGCGGTCGTCGCGCGCAAAGAAGCCGATGGTCACGGTCGACAGCGGCACGCTGGATCTCGCGCAGCTCCAGGCCGCGCGCGAGGAGGCGGCGGGCGGCACGCTCCTCTTCGAGCGCGTCGACGAGCTGCCGCGCGAGCTGCACGAAAAGGTCCTCGGGCCTCACCGCGGCGGCCCGAGGCGCATCTTCACGGCGCGCGCGGAGGGGCTGCGTCTCGCGTCGATGATGGCGGGCTTCGCGGTCGCGATGCCTCCTCTGCGCGCCCGTCGCGACGACATCGTGCCGCTCGCGGAGCTGTTCATCTCGCGATCGGCGCGGCAGCTCCAGGAGCGGGTGCCTCGCTTGAGCGAGCAGGCGAAGAACGCGCTCACGCGCCACGAGTGGCCCCGCAACGCGCGCGAGCTCGAGGGCGTGATGGATCGCGCGGTCCTCGACGCCGACGGCGCCGAGTGGATCGATCTCGAGCACCCGCGCCTGCCGCGCTACGAGTAGAAGCTCGCTCAGCCGCTGCGCGTGACGCGGAAGACGAGGACGCTGGTGCCGACGCGGAGCTCGTCGCCGTCACGGAGCGCATACTCGACGACGCGCGAGCCGTTGAGGAGCGTGCCGTTCGCGCTCTCTTCGTCGCGAATGCGGAACTCCTCGCCCGTGTAGAAGACGACGGCATGCACGCGAGAAAGCATCGTGTCGTCGACGCGCAGATCGGCTTGGAGCCCGCGGCCAATCACCGTACGCACCTGCGTCACGTCGAGGCGGCCGAGCGCGGACGCCGGTCCGCTCTTCGTCTCGATCCACGCACACAGCTCGCGCGGGATCGCCGCGCACGCGAGCGTCGACGAGCTGCTCTTTCGGATCATGAGCGTCGCCTCACCAACGTCCGTCTCGTCCGCGGCGCGCGGCACGCCGAGGCGCAACTTCGGCGTCTTCACGGTCAGGCTCGGATCGCGATGGATGATGTCGGTAGGAAGATCGTCGTCGTCGAACCCGGGTTCGCGACGCGTATCGGTTCCTTTGGGCGGACCACCCGAGGTCATCCGGCCAACGTACGGTAGGTCAACCCCTGAGCGGAAGGGGCAGCGCGCGATGGGCCGTTTCGCGACACCTTACGATCGGTCAGGCCGGCAGCAAGAGGACGCCGAGGCTCACGTCCTGCTTGATCACCGAGCGCCCGGAGTGATCCGTCGAGGCAACCACGCCCGCGAGGCACCGATCCTCCGCCAGCTCGAAGACGTGGAACGAAGGCCCGGCGTGTGGAGCGATCCGCCAGATGCGAACCGGCTGCTCCCTCGCGTCGTCGAGCGCGCGCGACAGCGCGAGGACCTCGGCGGCCATCGTCGCGGTCGTCGGCGGTGGGCGGCGCGACGCGAGCAGCCGCGCACGCGCGCGGTACGTGACACGCAATGCCGTCAGCGACGCGCCGTCGAAGAGATCGACCTTCGCCGCGTCCGTCCGATCCAGCAGCGGCACGATCGTGTTCGAATACGGAAATCCGGCCGCCGCGTAGCGCTTCAGAAACGCGTGGAGTTGATCGGGAGAAGGGCGCACCCGTACACCGTAGCGTCCCCCGCCGCCCTCGGCTATGTGGGACACGGTGGCTCGTTTTTGCCTCGTGCTCCTCGTCCTTTTTGCTGCGGCGCTGGGGTTTGCTCGCCGGGCAGAGGCCGGACCGCCCGACGAGACGTATCGCGTCCTGCCGTGCCGCCCGACCATCTCGTGCACGGCGGACCTCGTCCCGCCGGGCGCGCTCGAAATCGAGGCCGGCTACCTCGCGCGGAGCATCACGAGCGGCGGGTACGTCCACGCGCAGCCGTTCCTCGCGAAGCTCTCGCTCTTCGAGCGCCTGCAGCTCCAGGTCGGCTCCAACGGAAAGGTGCTCACCACGGGGAAAGTGGCGAGCGAGGCGCGCTTCCTCGACGACATCTCGATCGGCCTCAAGCCCAAGCTCCTCGACCAGACCGAGCTGTGGCCGTCGCTCGCGGTGTCCGCCGCGCTGAGCATTCCGAGCTGGGACCGGCACCCGGACTTTCCGTTCGCGTACGACGCGTCGTTCTGGGGCTACGCGTCGAAAGACGTCGGCCCGTTCCACTTCGATCTCAACGGCGGCCTCAACGTCTGGGAGTTCGATCTCTCGCCCAGCTACCAGCCCTTCGTGACGCTCGCGCTCGCGGCGCCGCTCGCCGGCGACTTCGGCGCGATCCTCGAGGGGTACTCTTTCGCGGACGGCCACGCGCGCATCGCGCCGGCCGACGCCGGAATCCTCACCGGGCTCACCTACTCCCCTCGCCCGTGGCTGATGTTCGACGCAGGGATGGACCTCGGCGCGCTCCGGCAGCAGCGCAGGTGGAGCCTCTTCACCGGGCTCACGATCATCCCCTACGATTTCTGGGACACCGACGCCGAGCTCGCCAAACGACGCGCGGCGCGGTGAGGGCTCGACCCTCCCGCGCCGCATCGCGCCTTCTCTCGATCAGGACTTCTTGACGACGTCGACGACGCTCTGAACGCTCTTCGCGCTCTTCTCGAGCATCGCCTTCTCCTCGGCGCTGAGCGGGATCTCGATGATCTTCTCGACGCCCTTGCCGCCGATCACGACCGGCACGCCCATGAAGAGATCCTTGTAGCCGAACTCGCCGTCCAGGTACGCCGCGCCCGCGAGAAGGCGCTTCTGGTCGTGCAGGTACGCCTCCGCCATCGCGACGGCCGATGACGCCGGCGCGTAGTACGCGCTCGTCCCCATCAGGTTCACGATCTCGCCGCCGCCCTTGCGGGTGCGCTCGATGATGGCGCCGATCTTGTCCTTCGCGATGAGCGACGAGACGGGGACGCCATTGATCGTCGTCATGGAGAGCACCGGCACCATGTCGTCTCCGTGGCCGCCAAGCACCATCGCGCGGACGTCCTTCACGCTGACGCCCGCCTCGCGCGCGAGGAAGAGCTGGAAGCGCGCGCTGTCGAGGACACCGGCCATGCCGACCGCCATGCCCTTCGCGCAGCCGGTGACGCGCTTGAACTCGTAGACCATCGCGTCGAGCGGGTTCGAGATGACGATCGTGAACGCGTTGGGCGCGTGTTTCTTCGCGTTGTTCGCGACGTCGCGAATGATCGGGAGGTTCGTCGCCACGAGATCGTCGCGCGACTGGCCGGGCTTGCGCGGGATGCCCGCGGTCACGATGAGGACGTCGGCCCCTTCGAGGTCCGCCCAGTTGGCGGTCCCGCGAATGTGCGAGTCATAGCCGAGGACGGCGCCGTTCTGCTCGAGATCGAGCGCCTTGCCCTTCGCGAAGTTCTCCTTCGCGGGGATGTCGTAGAGCCAAACGTCGCCGAGCTCTTTGTTCGCGAGGAGACGCGCGAGCTCGCCGCCGATGTTTCCGGCACCAATCAGACCGATCTTCTTGCGCGTGGGCATGGGGATACTCCTTCGTTTTTCGGGCGAAGGTGTACCACAGGCGGCGCGGGGCTAGAGCAGAAGCTGAAGGCTAGAACGCCGTGGCGGCGGCCCAGTCGGTCTCGAAGGTCGCGTGCATCTCGGCCACGTTCGCCTTCTCGGTCACGAGGAGGCCGACCTCTCGATTCTTGTCGAGCGACGTCTGGCTGAGATTCTCGGAGCCGGCGTAGGCGACTTTGCCGTCGACGAGGATCGATTTCACGTGGACCTTTGGCGAGACGATCCGACGTGCCTCGATCCCGCGATCCGACAAGAACGTGGCCGCCGCGCTGTTCGCGGCGATCCAGCTCGGATCGGCGAGGATCACACGAACCGCGACGCCCGCGTCCTTGCGCGCGGCGATCGCGTCACGCACGTCCGCGTCGGCGAGCTGCATCGACTCGACGAGGAGCTCGTTCTTCGCCGTACCGATGACCGACAGAATGCGCGCGCGCGCGTTCACCGGGGAGACGAGGAGGCGCGTGCACGAGAGATCGGGCGACGTTCGTGAAAAATCGGCGTCGAAGAGCGCACCGAGTGCGGCGACGTCATGGGGATCGGTATTGGTCATAACGTAGTTGCGCTCGGCATCGAGCTGAGTCGCCGCGTAGTTGCCGGTGGAGATCACCGCGACCGCCCCGTCGACGATCATCACCTTGGCGTGCATGAACGAGAACTGCGGATCGCTCCAGAGCACCTTCGCGCCCGCCGCTTCGAGCTGCGTCTTCCACTTGTCGTTCACCGGCTTCTGCGACGCGTCGAGGATCACGCGAACGTCGAGGCCGCCATGCGCCGCGGCGACGAGCCCGTCGAGGATCGGTCCCGCGCCCATCTGGTAGAGCAGGACGTGCACGCTCGCATGGGCCTGGCCCATCGCGTCCGTCCACGGGCTCGACTTCGCGCCAGGCTCAACGGCCAGAACTAGAGGATGGGTTCGCCTCCCGAGCGGGTCGCACCAGCGATGCGTGCCCGAGAGATCGTCTTCCGAGCTCGCGTCTTCCGACGGCGCCGATCCACCGCAAGCTGCCGTAAGCACTGTGTAAAACAGAAGAAAGGCAGCCCGACCCCATTTCATGGGCCAAGGTATGACATGTGGGCAGGTGTCCGTCGAGGGGAACGGACGCCTTCTTTACATGTGCGCGATGATGTTGTCGCCGAACTCGCTGCACTTGATCTCGGTGGCGCCTTCCATCTGGCGCGCGAAATCGTAGGTGACCTTCTTGCTGCCGATCGCGCCGTCCATCCCCTTGAGGACGAGGTCGGCCGCTTCGATCCATCCCAGGTGGCGGAGCATCATCTCGCCGGAGAGGATGACCGAGCCCGGGTTGACCTTGTCCTGATCGGCGTACTTCGGCGCGGTGCCGTGCGTCGCCTCGAAGATGGCGTGCCCGGTGACGTAGTTGATGTTGCCGCCCGGCGCGATGCCGATGCCGCCGACCTGCGCGGCGAGCGCGTCGGAGAGGTAGTCGCCGTTCAGGTTGAGCGTCGCGATGACGTCGAACTCCTTGGGACGCGTGAGGACCTGCTGAAGCGTGATGTCGGCGATCGCGTCCTTCACGAGGATCTTCCCCTTCGCGAGCTGCTCTTTCTGCTCGGCGTTCGCGGCGTCCTCACCTTTGTCGGCCTTGGTCTTCTCCCACTGGCCCCAGGTGTAGACCTTGTCCGCGAACTCCTTCTCGGCGAGCGCGTAGCCCCACTTCATGAAGGCACCTTCGGTGTACTTCATGATGTTTCCCTTGTGGACGATGGTGACGCTCTTCCTCTTGGTCTTGAGCGTGAACTCGATCGCCGCGCGGATGAGGCGCTCGGTGCCCTCCGAGCTGACCGGCTTGACGCCGAAGCCGCTCGTGAGCGGGAAGCGGATTTTTTTGAAGTCCTTGGGGAACTCCTTCTCGATGAACGCCGCGAGCTTCTTCGCGTCGGCCGAGCCTGCCTCGAACTCGATGCCGGCGTAGATGTCCTCGGTGTTCTCGCGGAAGATCACCATGTCGACGGCGCCGGGGTTCTTCACCGGGCTGGGGACGCCGGTGAACCAGCGCACCGGGCGCAGGCACACGTAGAGATCGAGCATCTGGCGGAGCGCGACGTTGAGCGAGCGGATGCCGCCGCCGATCGGCGTCGTGAGCGGGCCCTTGATGCCGACGAGGTACTTCCGGAAATCCTCGACCGTGGCGTCGGGGAGCCAGTTGTTGAATTTGGTGAACGCCTTCTCGCCGGCGTAGACCTCGTGCCACGAGATCTTCTTCTTGCCGCCGTAGGCCTTCGCGACCGCCGCGTCGAGGACGCGCACGCTCGCGCGCCAGATGTCGCGCCCGGTACCGTCGCCTTCGATGAAGGGGATGATCGGATCGTTCGGGACGTTCAGCGTGTTGCCAGCGCCCATCGTGATGGGAGTGCCGACGGGGCTCGTGGCGGCCATGGGGAATTCCTCCGGGAATTAGAGGGGTCCCGAACTACCACCAACCGCCAAAGAAAACGAGGGCGACCCGCCGTTTCTGGCGGATCGCCCTCGCTGCTGCCCCATCCGTCGGCGGCGCCGGTCGCTCGCGCTACCGACGACGCCCCTGGCCCCTTGCGCTCTTGCTGGCGGCGACCTCGGCTACCTGATGCCTCCGCCGCACTGGTTCGACACGCCGCCGCCCCCGCACGTGGCGGGGGCGACGCAGGTGCCGCAGTCGAGGATGCCACCGCAGCCGTCGGAGATCGGGCCGCACGTGGCGTTCTGCGCGGCGCAGGTCGTCTTCGTGCAGTTGGGGTGACCGCACTGTCCCGGCGTTCCGCCGCCGCCGCACGTGTCCGGCGCGGTGCACGGACCGCATTGGATGATGTTGCCGCAGCCGTCGCCGACCGGGCCGCACGCGACGCCGAGCTTCGCGCAGGTCGTCGGTGTGCACGAGACGGTGCCGCACTGATTGGCGCCGCCGCCGCCGCACACCTGTCCTGCGACGGTGCACGTGCCGCAGTCGATCTGGCCGCCGCAGCCGTCGCCGGCCTTGCCGCAGTTGTAGCCCTGCTGTGCGCAGGTCTTCGGGGTGCAGACCGGGCCGCCGCAGATGCCAGGGCCGCCGCCGCCGCACGTCTGGCTGCCGACGCACACGCCGCACGAGGCGATGACGCCGCCGCAGCCGTCGCCGGCCGGGCCGCACGTGATGCCCTGCTGCGCGCACGTCTTGGGGACGCACGCGGGCGGGGACACGCACGACGTGAGGTCGAACAACATGAACTCGAGGAGCTTCTCCTGCGGGGTCATCGCGCCCGCCGGGCACTCCGTCGGGAACGTCGCCCCGTTGGTGCCGGCGTTCGTCTGCTCGCTCTCGACGTGGAAGTCGCTGTAGACGGCGCGGCCGCAGCTCTGCGCGGCCTTGTACGGGGTGTCGAAGGTGTAGTGGATCGGCAGGTTCGCCGGAGGACCGCCGCCGCCGCCGCCCGTGTACATCCAGCGCTGCGCAGGCGCGTTGACCGAGCTGAAGTCGTTGCGGATGACGCCGACCGGGATCTGCCCCGCCGTGCCGCCGTAGACGATCGGCTGGTTCAGCCACAGCGCGAGGGTCTGCCCGCGCGAGAAGGTCTGGTCGATGATGCCGGTGTACTTCGGATCGCTGTAGAGGTCGCCCCACGAGCCGTTGTTGAGCGTCCAGTTCGCGGTGGTGGAGAAGCTCCCGTTGCCGTTGAGGAGATCGTAGTGGAAGTGCGTCGTGAAGAAGCGCCCACCGACGGCAGAGTAGTTGAGGAGGTTGGTTCGGGTGTTGGGGAACCCGTTCGCGGCGTTGTAGGTGCCCGCGCCGCCCTGGCACGGGAAGAGGACGACGTCGTAGGCGTTCATCACGGACGCCGTCTCGGTGAGCGCGGACTCTCCGGGCGTGGCCCCGTCGACCACGGCGCCGCCGCTGACGATCGAGCCCTTGTACATGTGCACGCGCTGCACGGCCGTCGGCAAGCCGCCGCTGATCACCGGGTTGACGAACTCGCTTTGCTTGATGCCCATCTTGAGGAGCACGCACTCCATCGAGTCGACGTTGCCGGTGTCGATGGCGAAGCGCGGGATGTTGCCTTCGAGGTGCGTGCTGGGGAGCGTGAGGTTGCCGGCCGCGCCGACCGTGCCGCCGCCGAGCGGGTTCGGACCGCACGCGATGGCCTTGGTGAACGTGCGCTGCCACTTGCCGAGCTGCACGACGACGGTGACCGCGGCGCCGGTGGGCGGGTTGGTCAGCGTGAATTTGCCGTCGATGCCGGTGAACGCCGACGCGTACGCCTGCGGCGCCGTGCACCCGCACTGCGTAGGAACAACGCCGGTCTGCGGCGGCTGCACGGGACCCGTCGGCACGTACACGAGCGCGTTGTAGACAGGGAGGTTGTTGGCCGGATCGAAGACGTAGCCGGTGAGCGTAGTCGTGCCGCCGTCGCAGCCGGTGACCGACGTGGGACCGCAGATGTTGTTGCCGCCGCCGCCGCAGTATTGCGGCGCGGTGCAGGCGCCGCAGTTGACCGTGAGGCCGCCGCAGCCGTCGGCGACCTGTCCGCAGTTCACGCCGAGCTGGGCGCACGTCTTGGGCGTGCACGTGACGCCGCCGTCGGGAACGCCGCACACGCTGCTGCCGCCGAAGCCGCAGATCGCTGGCGCGGTGCAGGCGCCGCAGTTGAGGACGTTGCCGCACCCGTTGGAGATGAACCCGCAGTCGCCGGGCGCGCAGGTCGTCTTCGTCGGGAGGCACGAGCCGCCGTCGCCGCCCGCGAGGCCGCCGCACTGGTTGGGGACGGCGCCGCCGCAAATCTGCGGCGCGGTGCATGTGCCGCAGGTTGCGATGACGCCGCCGCAGCCGTCACCTTGCGCGCCGCAGGTCGCGTTCAGCTGCTGGCAGGTCTTGGGGATGCACGCCGCCGTTCCGCCGCACACGCTCGGAGTTCCGCCGCCGCCGCACGTCTGGGGCGCGGTGCAGTCGCCGCACTGGATGATGTTGCCGCAGCCGTCGCCTTGCGGGCCGCAGCTCACGCCGAGCTGCTGACACGTCTTTGGCGTACACGTCGTGGGGCTGCCATCCGAGGAGGAGTCGCCGCCGAAGATGTTGCCGCTGTCGTCTCCGGGTTGAATCGGTGACGTTCCATCGCCGGCCCCGCTGTCGTCGGTGAACACCGCCGGGTCTCCGCTGGAACCGCACGCGGCGATCAGACCCGCAGAACCCAAGACAACAACCGCGCTTAGTGCAAGCCAGGAGCCTCGCATGCTTAAATCCTCCAAAGCCCCCGTGGGGGTGAGCGTTGACCGCCTGCCCAGTTGGGTGAGAGCGAACTCCGCTTTAGTTCAATGGATGAGGCTCTCATCTTCCATCGAACAATCCAAGGCCACGACGGGCTCGCCTTCACTTTTGTGGCCCACTTCACCAGCCTGTCGCCGTCTGTCGCTTCCGGTGCCTGTCCCTCAACGCTCGCGCTCTCCTTCGAGGGCCCACCTCGCGTCGCCGGCCGTTACCCACGTCCACGCACCGCGGATCCTCGCCGCGACGGCGCCGCCGTACCCGTGCCCCTCCCCCTCTCCGTACTCGACGCGCGTCTCGACCCCGGACGGGCGGATCATCCCGGCGGCGCGCTCGGCCTCGACGACGCAGCTCGCCTGGCCGCACACGAAGAGCACGCGCTTGCCGCCGTGCTTCACGAAGTCCTTCGCGAGGTCCACGGTCCAGCGGTCGGCGCCGCCCTCGGTGAGCACCACATAGGGGAAGCGCGACGCCTCTTTGGCCACAATCGCGACGCCGTTCGCAGCGCCATACGAGAAGCCGCCGTAGACCATCCCGGTCACGTCGACGCGCTCGCCGAACCGCTCGTACAGCGCGACGACGGCGGCCTCGATCTCCTTCTTCATGTAGGGAGGTCCGTGCCAGGTCCAGCGCGTGTCGCCGCGGGTCGTCCAGCGTTCGCTGACGATGCCGCGCGGGCAGACCACCCACGCCGTCGGCCCGACGAGGCGACGCCACTCGTTGCACTGCCAGTCGGGCCGGTCGCCGACGCCATGGGGCGCGACCACGACAGGACGCGCCCCCACCGATCCGTTGGGAGCGGACACGAAGGCATCCTCGTAGCCCGGTACCGCGAGCTCGAGGAGATCGCCACCGGCGTCGAGCCTCTCGCGCTCGGCGGGTGTCGTGGTGGCAGAACCAACGCCGGAGCCGCCCAACGAAGCGTCCATGCCCGCGACGACCGGATCGGGCGCGGCCGCGATCGCGGCGTCGGTCTCGAGCGACGGTGTACGCCGGCACGCAAAGAGCGCCGCGGAGAGGAGGATCCCCCCACACGCGGCGCTCTTCGTCGAGGCAGGCCCCATCGCCTCCTCTTCTACTATGCCTCCCGTACTATGCCTCCCGCCGGAGCGGCTCGGCCGTTACTGCGTGTAGACCGCGAAGCAATCGTGCGCGGCCGGGCAGTCGGCGGCTCCGTTCGCGCAACCGTTGAACGTGTCGCGCTTCGCGCCGGTGACCGATGCGCAGGCCGAGCGGCAGGTGCTTTGCTCGGTGGCGGTCAGGCACTGGCGCGTGTGGAGGAAGTCGCAGTTGGTCTGGCACTGCGAGAGACCCGGATCGAACGCTCCCCCGTCGCCGCTGCCGCCCGAGGTGCTGCCGCTGCTGCCGCCGCTGCTCGTGCCGCCCGACGTGCTGCCGCTGCTCCCGCCGCCGGTCGTCGAGCCCCCACAGCGCGATGCGATGTCGCCGCACGCGGTGTTCGCGACGCAGTCGATTTGGTACTGGTAGCCGTTCTTGGTGCAGGCATCGAGGCACGGCTGCATCTGGCCGACCGGCAGGAGGTTGCACGTGGTGATGAGCTTGGTGCATGCGGTCTGGCACGACGACGCGGACGCGCCACCGCCGCCGGATCCGCCACTGCTCGAGCCGGTGGGGGCGGGCGTGATGTTGGTGCGGCAGGCCGGATCGCAGATGGAGTTATCGGCACACGCGATGAAGACGTCGATCGCTTTGGGCTGCGCGGAGTCGCAGTCCGAGTAGCACCTGGAGAGCTCGGCGGCGGAGCTGCACTGGAAGAACTTCATCTTGTCGCACCCGCCGTGGCAGCGACTGAGCTGCTCGGAGGTGGCGCCGGAGCTCCCGCTGGTCCCTCCAGAGGTCCCGCTGGTCGTCGAGGTCACTGTGCAAGCGGCGATGGCACCGAAAGTAGCGGCGAGGACGGCGGCGCGGGTGAAGAGGTTCATGGTGAAGGTTCTCCGGTTAGGGGGGTGTACCGACCTCTTCAGCACGATGTAGGCCAACGTGCGTTGATATGAGTTTCGACGAGTTACGACGGAGCCACGCGCGAGCACTCGCGAGGGCGGTCAACCGGGGAGCGAGAAGGATCCACCCTCGACGGATCCTGGCCGTCCCTGTGCTCACCGCGATCACACGCCACGCGCCTGACTTCTGCTCCTTAGTCCATGCCGAGCGTAGTAGACGTTTCAGACCTTCATGAGCCGACGAACCTTCGCGTACTTCGGTGCCCTCGCGGGCCTCTCGTCCCTCGCCCTCGGCGTGCCGCACGCCGGAGCCGCCGTCGCTGGTCCTCGGTGGACCGAGGTCACCCCGGACGCGATGATCGACGCGCAGAAAGCGCGCGCGAACGCGCCCAAGGCGACCGAGCGCGACGTGCTGGCAGCCATCGCGACAATCGGCGCGCTCGAGTCGCGCGGCACCTACGGAAAGGCGCGGCGCGTGCTCGAGGAGATCGGCGAGGTCACCTCTCTCGCAGCCGACGTTCGCGAAGAAGCAAAGCTCGCCGCGCGCGCGCTCGCCGCCGACGAGGGATCGGCCGCCGGGAGCAGCGCCGATCGCGCGCGCGGTCTCGTGACGGGCATGGCGCTGCTCGGTCCATTCCGGGACACCGGCGGCGGCCTCGCTGCGAAGGAAGGGCCCGAGGCGCCGGGCGCGACGTTCTCGGATCAGAAGGTGGGTTACTCGTGGGGCACCGTGGAGGTCACGTGGCGCGCGCTGCCGGCGTCGTACGTCACCGCGCGCGGCGTGCCGCTCGATCTCTTCGTTCACCCGCGACGGGAGAGCTGCTCGATCGTCGCGTCGCGCGTCACCGTCGACAAGGCGCAGCCGATCGTCGTGCACCTCGCGGCGACCGGGAGCGTGCGGCTCATGTTCGACGCGCTCGAGATCGGGCGCGCCGACGAGATCGCGACAAAGGCGACGCTCGATCGGCTCGCGGGTCGTGTGGACGCGACGGCAGGGAATCACGTCATTTGGGCGAAAATTTGCACCGGCGCGCTGCCCGACGAGGGACGCGTTCGAATGCGCCTCACGGACGCGAAGGGCGAGCCGCTCACGCTGGAGACGAGCCCCGATCTGCGCGGCCTCGCGCCGGCCGGCAAGACGCGCGTAAGCAAAGAGTCGACGCCTTTGTCGCGCGCGCTCGTCGTCGACGCCGGCGCCGATCCCGAGCAGGTGCTCGACGCCGTGGTCCTCCGGACGCTCGGCGGCGCCGACGACGCGAAGAGCCCGCGCGCGCCGGGCCTGCTCGACGCGCTCACGCGCAAGAAGGATCTCGACGCCGATCGTCTCGCGATGGCCGGCTGGGTCGCCCCCTCCGGCGCGAACCGCAGCGGCTGGCTGAACCTCGCGCGCGATCGCTCCGCCAAGGAGAACGACGCGAAGACGAGGGCGTTCGTCGATCGCCGCATCATCGCCGAGCACCTCACCGCCAAGATGGTCGACTGGGCGATGGCCGCGATGCGCGGCGCCAAGCTCGAGGCGAGCGACGCCGAGGCCGTGCTGATTCGCGCGCACATCGACGACGGGCTCGGCACCGACGCGCTGCGCACCAAATCGCTGCGTGACGTGACGGCGTTCTTCCGCGCGAATCCAAAGGCCGCGCCGAACGCGATGATGAGCGATCTCGTCGTCGCCGCGGCCGCGTACGATCCCAAGCTCGCGCTCGAGGCCAGCGAGGAGCTCGCGCGGCGCGGTCTCGCCGGCTCTCACCTAGTCGCGGCGCGCTCGCAGACCGGACGCGAGGGCGTGGTCCAGGCCGCCAAGCTCGTGTTCGACGGCAGTCTCGACGACGCCGACGAGGCGCTTCGCATCGCGCACGACGTCTCCCGCGCCGGCGCGCACGACGTGGCCCGCGCGCTGTTCGCGAAGCTCGTCGAATGGGCGCCGAACCGGCCCGACACGTGGACCGGCCTCGCCGACGAGATCGCGCTCGTTCCCGAGGCCGCGCGCGGCGCCGGCTCGCCCGTCCTCGCCGCGCTCCGTCGCGCGCGCGAGCTCTCCCCCGGCGACGCCCGCACGCGCGCCGAGATGAAGCTCCGCGCGGCGGCCGACGCCGAGCCCGAATCGCGCGAGGACGAGAAGTACATCACGCCGATCGCGACGATCCTCGCGCGTCGCCAAGGTGCGCTCGCCAAGGGCGCGCAGGACGTCTCCGCGCGCGATCTGCATTTTCTCCGCGCGGTCATCATGCAGCCCGACAACCGCGTCTCGCAGCTCATTCACTACGCGCGCGAGATCGTCATCGCGCCGCGCACGCAGAACGAGCTCTTCGAGGACATCCCCGCCGAGGGAGACTTGACCGAGATCCTCCGCGCGCGCGTGTACCGGAAGGACGGCGGCACGGCGTTCCCGACCGAGGAGCACAACGAAGGGCGACGTCCGCGGATCCGCTGGCCCGATCTCGCGCCCGGTGACGTCGTCGAGGTCGCGATCCGCAACTGGACGAGCACCGCCGTCGGTGGCCGGGGCGACGCGCCGTTCTACTTCCTCGACTACGCCGGCGCGCCGAGTACGCACCCGCTCCTCTACAACCAGGACGTCATCATCGCGCCGACGTCGCACCCGCTCTACGTCGACGTCATCAACGGCCAGGCGCAGAAGCGCACCGAGAAGGACGAGAACGGCCGGCACATCATCGAGCTCGTCTGGGACAAGCCGGTCGTCATCCCCGAGGAGCCGCTGGCGCCGCAGATGAGCGAGCTCGTGCCGGTGGTCGTCGGCTCGACGTTCAAGTCGTGGGGCGATTTCCGGACCTGGTACGCCGAGGCGATCCGCGGCTTCACCGAGCCCGACGCCGAGGTGCGGCGCCTCGCCGCCGAGCTCACGAAGGGCAAGCGCACGAAGGACGAGAAGCTCCGCGCGCTCTTCAACTTCGTCGCCGACCAGATCCGCTACGTGAACTACGTCTCCGGCGAGTGGTGGCTCCCGAACCGTCCGCAGCAGCTCCTCGCGCGTCGCGAAGGCGACTGCGACGACAAGGCGATGCTCCTCATCACGCTCCTTCGCAGCGTCGGCATCGAGGCGCAGGAGGTCATGGTGCAGACGCGCATGACGAACATGCCGTCGGTCGTCCTCGCGAAGAACACCGCGATCCCGATGTTCGATCACGGCATCGCATTTCTCCCCGGCCCGAATGGAGGCACCTACCTCGACGCGACGAGCCCGCAATCGCGCCTCGGCCCGATCCCGTCGATGGACGCCCGCGCGACGGCGCTGCGCATGGACGGGCCCGCCGAGATCGTGCGCCTGCCGTCGAGCTCGCCCGACGATCACGGCGCCGACGTGAATTGGACGATCACGCTGCACGGCGACGGCTCCGGCGATCTCGTCGGCGAAGAGCGTCACACCGGCGACGGCGCGTTCTGGCTGCGCACGTACGCGGGGCAGCCGGACGGGCGCATGCAGTACGTCGAGGACAACCTCGTTGGCGGGTGGTTTCCGACGGTGGAGGTCGACAAGAAGGTCGACTTCGACGGCGACCTGCCCGGCGGCCAGGCGAAGGTCGGCTACAAGGCGCACTCCGACGGGCTCGCGCGGCACGAGCAAGGGGACCTCGTCGTCCCCATCTCGCCGAGCCAGACGCTCGCGTCGCAGATCGCGCCGCTCGTGGTGCGCACGCAGCCGGTGAGCCTCCCGCCGTTCTTCGCGCCGAGCCACAACAACCGCACGATCCGCGTCGTCGCGCCGCCGGGCTTCCACTGGGGAGAGCTCCCGCCCGGCGGCGACGAGAACGGCGGCGAGTTCGGCAAAGCCCACCTGGAGTTCGCCCGCGACGCGAAAGATCCTCGCGTCGTCGTGATCAAGAGGAACGTGGTGTTCGATCTCGACCTGATTCCGCCGGACAAATACCCGGCGTGGCGCGCGTGGATTCAGCGCATGGACTCGCTCCTCCACAAAGGCGTGCGGCTCCAGCCGGGCGCGGACGTGCGGGGGACGAAGTGAAGCGCGCCATCGCAGGAGTCGCGCTCGCGACGCTCACCCTCGCCGCCGCCGCGTGCGGCGGACACGACGCCAAGACGCCTGGCGCCGCCGGACACAGCGATCTGACGACGCCGCTCCTCGCGGCGATGCGCGCCGAGGCCACGGGAACGCCGGGCGACGCGCTCGATCGCTACCTGAAGGCACTCGATCTCGCGGGGCGGTCGTCGGGGGATGCCTACCAGCTCCCTGTGGTGATGGCAGCGCTCGATTCGCTCGTGTTCCGACACGTCAGCGGGCTCGGCGAGGTGGGGTACGACACGGCGCTCCTCTTCCGGACGAAGAACGATGGCAGCGCGCTGCGCACGACTGCCGACGATCCGTTCGTTCCTGGGCTCGTCGCGCGGGCGAAGCAAAAGCTCGCCGAGCACCGCGGTGATGCGGCGGAGGCGGCCAAGCAGCGCGCGGCGAGCGGATGCGCGCGCGAGGCGACGATCCTCGGACCGATGGCGTGGGCGCCGGTGACGGGTCTGACGTCGCCCGATCCACTGGAACGATTCGACGCGAAAATCCCCAGCGGCACGTCGCTGCCCGGCCCCTTCGGCACGGTGCTCCCGCCTGCGATCGTGCACGATCGCGGCTGCTCGCTCGATCTTGGAGCGGCCAGCGCGCTGCGCGGCGTGCGCGACGTCGTGGTCGACGTGAAGGTGCCGAAGGCGGGAACGATCGGCGTTGGGCTGTGGTCGACGGGACCGGCGCTGCTCCGGGTCGGGGGGCGCGTGGTCCTCGATCGTCCGTACGAGCTCGGCGGCGGCGACGTCGCTCGGTTTGCACGCGTCGACAGCAAGGCCGGCACGCTGCGCATCGTCGCGCGCGTTGGAATGGACACCGAGGGCGACGTCGTGCAGATCGGTGCGTGGGACGCGCACGGAAAGCCCCTCGAAGCGCACGCGCCCAAGGCCGGCGACGCGGCGACCGCAGAGGCGACGACGAGCACCGCGATCGTCTATCCAACGCCGCGCACCGACGACGAGAAGGTCGCGGTCGCGGCCGGCGCATTGGCGATGGGAGACGGACGAACGGCGGAGCGTGTCCTCGCGAAGGACGCCGCCCGCCCGAACGCGCCGCCGGAGATGGCGCTCGTGTACGCGCGCGCCGTGGAGACGGCGCGCGATCTCTCGCAGGTGCATCGCGCCGAACGTGCGCGCGCGGCGTACGAGCGCGTCCTCGAGGCGTCGCCGACGTCGTGGGAGGCCGCCATCGCGCACGCGGTGTTGGCCGGCGTGCGTCGCGGACAGAGCGAGGCGCGCATTGAGGCGCTGGTCGATCTCGATACGCATCGCGCGAAGGCAGGACCAAACGCGCTCCCCCTCTACGACGTCTTCGACGCCGCCACGAGCGGACGCGAGGGCCTGTTCGATCGCGCGCGCGCCGCGTGGGATCGCGCGAAGGGGCCGCTGGACGGTGCCTCGCTCCTCCACGACGCGGGGCGCGCGACGTTCGAGCGGACCGGCGCCGAGCTCGTCGCCTACGCGTGCGACACGCAAGGCGGAGCAAACCGCGCATCGATGGACTGCCACGACGCGCTCTGGCAGAGCGGCGACCGCAAAGGCGCGGAGGCCGAGCTCGAGCGCCTGCGCGGCGTCTTCGGCGCTCTCGACATTTATCTGGCCGTCTCCCTCCGCGACGCGATCGCCGCCGGCGACACGCAGACGGCGACGCGCCTCCTCGGCCGCATGCTCCCCGGCGAGCGCACGCTCACTGCGATTTTCGCGAGCGATCTGCCCAAGGACAAGAAGGCTCTCCTCGCCGCCGCGCTGACCGCGCGCGACGCGCCGCACGTCATCCCGACGCTCCTCCGCGCCCTCGGCGACGATCCGCTCGCGCCCCTCGAGGGCCTCAGCGAGAAGGTCGCCGAGGACGATCGCAAGAGCCCGATCCTCCCGAGCGCGCCGACCGCGATCCTCCTCCACACCGAGCGGTACGAGGTCGAGACGAGCGGCCTCATGCACTACGTCCTGCACGACGTGCGGCGCGTGAGCGGCACCACCGACGTCGAGGAGAACGCGCAGGCGACGCCTCCCGATTTTTCCGGACGCGACGTGATGCGCGTTCTAAGGCGCCGCGTCCTCAAGAAGGACGGGCGCATCTTGAGCCCCGAGCGCACGCCCCACGCGGCGCAGAGCCACGCGGACTTGTCGCAGCTCGAACAAGGCGACTGCGTCGAGGCGATCTACGAAGGGTGGGCCCTCCCCGGTGACACCGGCAACGTCGGCATCGACACGCCCGACTTGCTCGGCGATCGCACGGCGGTGCATCAGGCCAGCGTCGAGCTGCGACTCCCCGCGGGGCTGCGTGGTTCTTTGTGGAGCCACCCGATGCTCGGCAAGCCGCAGGAGAAAAACGACTCCGGCACGCGCGTGCTCACGTGGTCACTCGCCGATCGTCCGGTGCGCCGGCTCGAGGACGGCGTGCCCAAGATGGACCGCAGCGTGAGCGTCAGCTTCGGCACCGCCGAGTGGACGGACGTAGGCGGCGCACTCCGCGAGACGCTCGCGGCGCTCGACGAGCACGATCCGGAGATCGGAGAGTGGGCGCGCACCGTCGCGGCCGCCGCGAAGAAGCCGGGGCCCGAGGGCATCGTCGAGGCGGTGGTCGAAGCGAGCGGCACAGCGGTGAAGGAGTCTTCGCCAGGCGTCCTCATCGAGCTCGACGCCGGCGGCTCCGATGGGCCGCAGCAGATGACCGCGCGAACGATCGTGACGTCGAGCGAAGGGAGCCGCACGTGGCTCGTCGCGCGCGCGCTGCGGGAGCTCGGTGTTCCGGTCGATGTCGTCGTCGCCGAGAACGATCCGTTCAGCGCCGATCCGGCGTTTCCCCCACATTTTGGCCGTTTCATGCATCCGCTCGCCATCGCGCATCCGGCGAAGGGCAAGGACGTATGGATCGACGCCGACGTGCAAGGCCCGCCGCTCCCCGCGGGGCGCGTCTCTCCCGAGCTTCGCGGACGCGCGGCGCTCTACGCCGACGGACGCATCGCGCCGCTGCCGAGCGCCGGTGGCGAGGGCGAGCGCGACGAGGTCGACATTCGTCTCGCCGTCGACCCCAAGGGTGACGCGCGCGGCTCGCTCACGGTCCTCCTCCGCGGCCGCGCGGCGCAGGAGCTCGCCGAGGCGCTCGTCCGCATCGTCGGCGCCGAGCGCCAGAAGGCCCTACGCGGCGTCGCCCTCGCGTGGGTGCCGTACGCGAACATCGACGACGTGCAGCTCTCCTCGAGCGAGGGCTCGTGGCAGGTGGCCCTTCGCGCCGATCTCTCGATCCCCGGCTACGCGCAGCAAGAGGGCACCGCTGCCGCGCGCACGTGGGTGCTTCCTGGCATCGATCCGATCCACACGATGTTCCCGCGCCCGTTCGTGACGACCCTCGGCGCGACCTACGCGAGCCGCAGCGCGCGCGAGAACGCGCTCGCGATCAGCCACGCCATCCAGTACCACGCGCACCGCCGCGTCGAGCTCCCACCGGGCGCGAGCGTCGTGCGCACGCCCGGTCCCTTCGACACGAAGGGCTCGAGCATCGAGGCGGGTCGCAAGATCAGCGTGACCGGCAACGTGATCGAAGAGGAGTTCGTCCTCGGCATCACGACCGGCACGATCGCGCAGGACAAGTACGGCGCGTTCGTCGCCGACGCGCACAAGACCGACGACGCGTTCCTCGCCAGCACGCGCGTGAGGCCCGCGAGCTAGTCGCGTTCCGTTCGGCGTCGCCTTTCAACATTGCGCTGCCGCAATTTCACGGGTGAAACGCTGGGGGCGCAGGACCACAGCCTACGTGTCGGTACGAGGGGCGTAGACCCTGTACACCTGCGCAGAAACGCCGCCCGTCTCGGTATGCCAACCGCAAAAAGACGCTACTGATCTCGGCGACCTCTCGGTTGAACGTAACGGGCGTTCAGCGGTTTGGGCCAGGGTCTTGCTTGCGAAGCGCGACCCCATGAGCACAGCCACCCTTGCCGCTTACCTTTTGACCGCGATGATTTCGTGGATGCCCACGAAGGTGCATCACCGCGAAGGCGAAGCGACCGCGCTCGCGCGCTACGAGGCGATCGCCACGGACATCGCGAAGGTCGCGCTCGACGAGAGCGAGGTCCCGCTCTTCGCCGGCGAGGACGGCCGCACGCAGACCGCGCTGCTCGTCGCGTCGATCGCGTCGTTCGAGAGCCACTTCCGCGCCGACGTCGACGAAGGCCGCGCGCGCGGCGACAAAGGCATCTCGATCTGCATCATGCAAATCCAAGTGCACGGCAAGACGCTCGAGGGCTGGTCCGCCAAAGACCTCATCGACGATCGTGGCAAGTGCGTCGCCGCGGGCCTCCACCTCATTCGCGAGTCGTTCAGCATGTGCAAGCACATGTCCTTGCGCCACAGGCTCGCCGGCTACACCTCCGGCCGCTGCGAAGAGGATCCGGCGAGCGAGTCGCGCGTCGGTCGCGCGGTCAAATGGATGAAGGAGCACCCGACCCCGGTGCCCGACAAGCACGAACGCGTGAAGACCTGACGCCTCCCCGACGCCACGCCCGGCCCCACCTGCTGAAGAACGCCGCGCCCGTGCCGCAGACGTTGAAAAGTGCCCCGCTCGCGATTAGCGTGCGGCGCTAGAGGCACACCATGAGCGGCCACTCCAAATGGGCCACGATTAAGCACAAGAAGGGCGCACTCGACGCCAAGCGCGGCAAGATGTTCACCAAGCTCATCAAAGAGCTCACGGTGGCGGCGCGACTCGGCGGCGGCGACCCTGGCGGCAACCCGCGCCTGCGCAAGGCGATCGATCACGCGAAGGGCAACGCGATGCCCGGCGACACGATCACGCGCGCGGTCAAGCGCGGCACCGGCGAGCTCGAAGGCGCGGCGTACGAAGAGGTCCTCTACGAGGGCTCCGGCCCCAGCGGAACGCTCTTCCTCGTCGAGGGCATGACCGACAACCGCAACCGCACGGTCGCCGAGATCCGAAAGATCTTCGAGAAGCACAACGGCCTCCTCGGCGGCGGCGGCGCGGCGGGCTGGGCCTTCGACAAGAAGGGCCTCATCCTCATCCCGAAGCCGAACACGAACGAGGACCAGCTCATGGAGCTGGCGGTCGGAGCCGGCGCAGAAGAATACGAAGGCGGGGGCGACGAGTGGCAAGTGACGACGCCGTCGGACCAGCTCAACGTCGTCCTCGAAGCGCTCGAGAAGGGCGGCATCGCGGGCGCGAAGGGCAGCTTGGTCTTTTTGCCGAAGAACAAGAAGCCCGTCAGCGGGCGCGACGCCGAGGTCGCGCTCAACCTCGTGGAGACGCTGGACGACCACGACGACGTGCAGAACGTCTACGCCGACTTCGACATCTCGGACGAAGAGCTCGCGCGCATTGGCGCGTAGGAGCCAAACGACGGGCGCGCCGACGTGAGGGTCCTCGGGATCGATCCGGGGACGCGGCGGCTCGGGTGGGGCGTCGTCGAGAAGATCGGCACGCGCCTCCGTCACGTCGCGCACGGGGTGATTCGCGCGAACGAAGCGGACCCGCTCGCCGAGCGCCTCGTCGTGATCGAGCGCGAGCTCGTGGCGGTGGTGATGGCGCACGCGCCCGAGCGGGCGAGCGTCGAGGCGATCTTCTTCGCGAAGGACGCGCAGGCGGCGTCGAAGCTCGGTCACGCGCGCGGCGTCGCGCTGCTCGTGTGCGCGCGCGGAGGGCTCGCGGTGGCGGAGTATCCGCCCGCGCGCGTGAAGCGAACGGTGGCGGGCGGCGGTCGCGCGGACAAGTCCCAGGTCGCGCAGATGGTTCGGGCGCTGCTCGGCCTCGCGACGGTCCCGCCATCCGACGCCGCGGACGCGCTCGCGATCGCCATCACGGCGCTCCAGCACTCGATCCTCGAGCCGAACGGCCCTGCCGCGAACCCCCGTCTTTCCGAGCTGTTGCGCGCGGCGGGCGCAGGGGTCCATCGTCGTCGCACCAAGGCCGTCTAACGATGCATAAGCGGTCGACCGCTCCTTCGTTCTGGAATAAACCGAACCCCCGCGTGTACATGCCAATGAAGACCCGCCCCATGCGCCGCTTCCTCCTCCCCCTCCTGCTCGTCGCCGCGTGCACGTCGCCGCTCGTCGCGAAAGACTCGCGCGCCGATGGCCCCGCACCTGCGCCAGCTGGCGCCGCGAGCGCGCCGCTCCCCGCCGTGAACGACGTCGTCGGCAAGGTGCAGACGTTCTACGACCGCACCACCTCCTTCAAGTGCGAGTTCACCCAGGAGTTCTTCGTCAAGGCGTACAACCAGAAGAAGACGAGCAAGGGCAAGGTCACCTTCTCGAAGCCCGGCAAGATGGAGTGGATCTACGACGAGCCGAAGGACAACCGCGTGGTGTCCGACGGGACGACGCTCAAGGTCTACGAAGCGCAGAACCGCCAGATGTTCGAGCAGCAGGTCGACAAGTCGCAGTACCCCGCGGCGCTGTCGTTTCTCACCGGCCAGGGCAAGCTCAGCGACACGTTCGACTTTCAGGTCATGAACGGCCAGCAGATGAATTTCCCGGGCGGGCTCGTCCTCGTCGGGACGCCGAAGCAGCCGACGCCCGCGTACCAGAAGGTGCTCTTCTACGTCGACGCGAACACGTTCCAGGTGCGCCGCGTGATGGTGCTCGACGGCCAGGGCAACCGGAACCGCTTCGACTTCGTGAACCCGAAGGTGAACGAGCCGGTCGAGGCGAAGCAGTTCAATTTCACGCCGCCGCCCGGTACGTCCGTCGTTCGGCCGTAAGACGGGAGAACCCGAGGCCGCCTCGCGGGTCGTGCTAATCACCGAAGGGTGAACGGCCCGAGCCCGACCCCCGAGCTGTCGCTCTGCCCGCACTGCGGCGGCATGACGACCATGGTCGCGAGCCCCCGCTTTCGGTGGGTCTGCGGCGTGTGCGGTGGGCCGCGAGTGCCGGGCTCGTCGGGCAAGAACGCTCCGCTCGCGCGCGCACGCGTGGCGCAGACGGCCGCGTTCGGCTGGAGCGCGGGCGCGATCGCCCTCGCGATGACCGGCGCGCTGACGAGCGGAATGGCCGCGCTCTTGTGGACGGCGGTGCCGACGCTCGGCGTCGTGGTCGGCGTCGTCGGCGCGCTCTTCCTCCTCTTCGCGTGGCGTTCGTCGGCGCGCGCGGGCAAACGCCGAAAAGACGCGGACGACGCGGTGAAAGAAGGCTGGCGCCAGGCGGTCCGTTCGATCCTCGCGACGGACGGGCGGCAAACCACCGCCGCGGCCCTCGCGCGTCAGATGCGCATCGAGGAAGCCGAAGCCGACGAGCTCCTCACCGATCTCGCCGCGCACGACGAGCTCCGCGTCGACATCGACGACGGCAGCGTACGCTTTCGCGTGCCGAAGCCCGACGCCGTCACCGACGCCGACGCCGACTCCGACGCCGACTCCGACTCCGCCAAGCGAGCGAAGCGCGCATGAAGCGATCCCTGACGAACATCGGCGGCGTGGTCGCGACGGGGGGCGACGAGAAAGAGGCCGCCCCGCTCGCCTACGCGCTCGACGTCGGCGCCGACGAGGAGGAGCACCGCTCTCACGTCCACGGCTTCCACACCTACGCCGCGCGCATGCACCCGCTCACCGGCGCGCGGCTCGTCGAGGCGTTCGCGAAGCCCAAGGGCGTGGTCCTCGATCCGTTCTGCGGCTCGGGCACGGTGCTCGTCGAGGCGATGCTGGCGGGACGTGGCGCAGTGGGGACCGACATCAATCCGCTCGCCGTCCGCCTCGCGCGCGCGAAGACACGCGTGCGCGACGACGTGGAGCTCGAAGGCATGATCGCCGCCGCGCGGGTGGTTGCTGCGCACGCCGATGCGCGTCGCAAAGCGAAGGCCGGCGCGTCCAAGCGCTTCATCGAAGAGGACGTGCGCTTGTTCGAGCCCCACGTGCTCCTCGAGCTCGACTCCATTCGCGCGGGAATTCGCGAGATCAAAGAACCCGCGCGCGCCGATCTCGAGCTCGTCCTCTCGGCCATCCTCGTGAAGCTCAGTCGCAAGCGCGGCGACACGTCCGAGAAGACGGAAGGGCGACGGATCGGCGCGGGATACCCGGCGAAGCTCTTCATCCGGAAGGCGGAAGAGTGGACTCGGCGCCTCACCGATTTTCGCCGCGCGCTCCCGAGCCCGCCGCCGACGTCGAAGGTGGATCTCGACGACGCGACGGAGCTGAAGACACTCACGAAGGCGAATCACCCGCAGCGCCCGACGTGCATCGTGACGTCGCCGCCCTACGCCGCGACCTACGACTACGTCGCGCACCACGAGCTGCGCCTGCGCTGGCTCGACCTCGACTCGCGCGGATTCGAGCGCGCGGAGATGGGCGCGCGGCGGCGCTACACGGGGCTCGAAGGGGCGCGCGCGCAGGCGTTCTGGGAAGAGGAGCTCGGGCGCTTCTTCGACGCCGCCGCTCGCGTGCTGCGCGAGGGTGAGCCGATGGTGCTGCTGATGGCCGACTCCGCCGTCGGTCGTCATGCGCTGCGTGCCGACGACATCGTCGAGGACGTCTCGCGCGAGCATGGGTTCCGCCCCATCGCGCGCGCTTCGCAGACGCGTCCGCACTTCCACACCGCGACGACGCCGGCGTTCCACGACGCGCCTCGCCGCGAGCACGCGCTCCTCTTGCGCCGAGGCTGAAGCCGTACCAAAGTCCGCGCCTCGGAGCCTCGTCGCACATGCCCAAGGTCGTCATCGAATCCCTCGAAGCCCCCAGCGCGTCCGTGACCCTCGATGCGAAAGACGGAGGCCAGCTCGTCGATCTCTGCGACGACAACCCGACGCCGGTTCCGTTCTCCTGCCGGAGCGCGAGCTGCGGCACGTGCCGCGTCGACGTCCTCGAAGGAATGGACCAGCTGATGCCCCCGGAAGACGAGGAGCTCGACATCCTCGATGTCTTCGGCGACGACCCGAAGAAGCGCCGCCTCGCCTGTCAGGCGAAGATGCGACCGGGCCTCGGCCTCCTCCGCATACGTCCTGTACCCGTCGACGTGTAACGCGCCGTCCGTCACGAGCGTAAACCGACCTTCGCACTGCGCAGCGTGGTTCGCGCCCGATTTCGCCTTTCCTCGGTCCCTGCGCGATGTCATAGCGACAACGCCGAGCTTGGTGACAGGCCGGAGTCTTGCACGGCCCTCTACGAACGCGATGACCCAACAGCTCCTCCACCGCGACGCCACGTTCAGCCCGACCGCCGAAGGGTGGACGACGCGGCTCATCAAGAACATGAGCGCGCAGGATTGGTGGATCGCGCTCTACTTCGGGCTCCTGCTCTTCGCGCTCGCGATTGGCACCGGGCACGGCCGCGCCGAGAGCGCGCAGCTCGTCGCGGTCGACCTCAGCGTCTTCGCCGTCGCCGTCGCCCTCACGCGTGGCGGCATTCTCAAGCACGGGTCGTTTGCCAACGGCCTCGTCTACCGCATGTCCGTCTTCCTGGCGGTCTTCCTCTCCTACTTCCAGCTGCGCACCATCTTGCCGGCGGTGAGCGAGCGATCCGTCGACGCCTCGATCCTCGCGTTCGACATGCGCGTCTTCGGCGTCGAGCCGAGCGTCGCCTGGGATCAGTTCGTCACGCCGGTGACCACCGAGTGGTTCGCGTTCTTCTACTTCGGGTACTTCTTCTTCCTGATCGCGCACATCTTCCCGATGATGCTGGCGGCGCGCGACAAGGAGATGCTCGCGCATTTCAGCTTCGGCATCTTCATCGTGTTCTGCACCGGGCACCTCGTCTACATGCTGGTGCCGGGCTGGGGCCCGTACCATCACCTCGCCGGGCAGTTCCAGCACGAGCTCCGCGGCGGCGTGTTCTGGGGTCTCGTGAAAGAGGCCGTCGACGCGGGCGGCGCGCAGAAGGACATCTTCCCGAGCCTGCACACCGCGGCGCCGACGTACTTCGCGATCTTCTCGTACCGCTACCGGCACAAGCTGCCGTTCAAGTACACGTGGCTGCCGATGGCGTTCTTCGCGTCGCAGATCATCTGCGCGACGATGTTCCTCCGCTGGCACTACCTCATCGACATCTTCGCCGGCATCACGCTCGCGACGACCGCGGTGATCGTGTCGGGGCGCGTGATGGCCTGGGAGAAGACGCGCCGCGAGGCCTGGGGGGTGACCCCTACGTTCACGCTCCTCACGTACCCATGGTCGAAGACGTCGACGGTGTCGGCGTCGAAATCGTCTGCAAAACGTGACTGAGACGCCACTTTGGCGTGCCAAGAAGAGGCCGCCTCAAGCGGCGGATTTGCCCTCATTTTCCCGTGATCAACGGGCCGTGAGCCGGACATGTCCACGCTTGTCGCGAAAAAGCGACGTACGGCGCGTGGTCATCGCGGGAGTGCCGTGCTAGACGATTGCGCCTTGGGTTCGGGGACTACATCCAAAATAGGTGGAAACGATGAAGACGCGGCAGATTGCTTTCCTGGCAGTGGCAGGCTTGTTGACGATGGGCGGCTTCGGCGTCGCCGCGTGTAGCAGCGACCAGACGGTTACCGTTCCGGGCGGAGATTCCGGCAGCAGCGGCTCGAGCGGCAGCTCCGGCACGAGCGGCAGCTCCGGCGCCAGCAGCGGCAGCTCTGGCTCCAGCAGCGGCAGCTCTGGCTCCAGCAGCGGCAGCTCCGGCTCCAGCTCCGGCTCCAGCGGCAGCTCCGGCTCCAGCGGCGACGCGGGCGCAGACTGCGGCGCGATCCCGACCCTCCACCCCTCCGATGGTGGTGTCGGCCCGTACTGCGGTTTCAACCCCCTGCCGGACGGCGGCAAGTGCAAGGGTGATCAGTGCCTTTGCCCGAGCGGCGATACCTGCTGCCATAACGACAACACGGGCCCCGAGTCATGCAATGCGGGCGGCCCGGCGGGCTGCGCAGTCCCCGACGGCGGCGCGACCTTCCAGTGCGACAGCACTCTCCAGTGCGCGGGCGGCCAGACGTGCTGCCTCCACGGTACCGTCCAGAGCGATCCGGTGTGCGGCACGCTGTTCGGCTCGAAGATCAAGGGCACGTTCTGCGAGGCGAACTGCGCGGCCGGCTCTGTGCAAATCTGCGCCCAGCAGAGCGACTGCGCGGCGGGCACCTGCACGCCGTTCAGCACGAAGGGCCATCAGCTCGGCTACTGCAAGCCCTGAGCGACTCACTCGGTTGACCGAAGGCTCCGTGCACTTGCGCGGGGCCTTCGTCATTTAATCGGAGTCGGAGTCTACGCGTGCGCGAGGATCCAGTCCGCGATCTTCCCCGCGTTGTCCTTCCAGTCCGGCTCGTTCAGCGTCTCGTGCAGCATGCCCTCGCGGCCGTCCCAGGTCTTGTCGGCGCTGCCGGCGGCGTCGTAGAACTGTTTGCCGCTCGCGCACTTTGCGACCGGATCGGCGGTGCCGAAGAGCATGTAGAGGGGCAGCGTGAGCTCGCCCGCCCGGGAGAGGACGCGACCCTGCGCTTTGGTCGCCTCGACGAACCAGCGGGCGCGGGCCTCTTTGAACACGAGCGGATCGTCCTCGTAGTCCTTCGCGCGCTTGGCGTCGTGGGTGAGCTGGTTGCCCTTGATGCCCGCGGGAATGCCGAGCTTCGGCGCGATGCGCGAGGCGATGCGGCCCGCCCAGATCTTCGCCGCGGGGACCTCCATCGCGAGGCCGAAGTACGGGGAGCTCAAGACGAGGCCGCGCCACGCGCGCTGCTGCTCGAGGACGCTGAGCGCGGCGACGAGGCCGCCGAAGCTGTGGCCGAAGAGGAACGACGCGGCGCCACGCGCGCGATCGGAGACGAGGCGCGAGAGCTCGGCGGCGTCGTCCAAGAACTCGTCGAAGCGGGCGCAGTAGCCGCGGGTGCCGGTGGCGCGACCGTGGCCGCGCATGTCGAGGGCGACGGTGCCGATGCCGCGCTCGGCCCACAGGTCCATCACGTGGGCGTAGCGCGCGGCGTGATCGGCGTAGCCGTGGAGGAGGCCCACGAAGGCTTTGGGCGCGTCGGGGATGGCGGCAGTGAAGTAGAGCGCGGGCCCCGGGACGGCGCGCTGGGTGACCGCGCCTTCGTCGTGCTGGATGGTCGTCATGTCGTCACGCCTTCACGTCTTGCCGGTGGTGGGGACGCCGAAGTCCTCGAGGCTCACGCCCTCTTTCTGGAGCGCCTCGCGGAGCGAGCCGAGCGCGCGAGCGGCGCGCGACTTGATGGTGCCGAGCGGAACGTTCTCGCGCGCCGCGATCTCGGGGTACGAGAGACCCTCGTAGAACGCGACCTCGAGCGTCTGGCGCTGCGCCTCGGGGAGCTGCGCGAGCGCGCGGCGGATCTTGGCGCGCTCGGAGGCGTCTGAAGTGAGCGTCTCCGGATCGGCGGGCGGCGCGACCGGCTCGTGCGCGATGACGTCGCGCGCGAGGGTCCCGCGGCGATCGCGGCGGCGCGTTCGGTCGATCGAGAGGTTGCGGACGAGGGTGACGAGCCACGCGGCGACGGTTCCGCGCTCTTCGGCGTATTGCCCGGCGCGCTCGGACACCGCGACGAACGCGTCGTGGACCACGTCCTCCGCCTCGGCGCGCTGGCGGAGGATGCGCAGCGAGAGCGGCATGAGCATCGCGACGTAGCGATCGTAGAGCTCTCCCACGGCCTGCGCGTCGCCCGCGCCGATGCGGCGGAGGAGCTCAACGTCTGAGGTCGGGTCGGCCATGGCTCGCGAGCGAGGGTAGCCCACAAGAGACGGTAAAAGAAGGCTATTTCGCGGACGGGTCGGGCCGCTCGGGGCGAAGGAGATGCTTCGCGATCCGCGCCGTGGCCGTCTTCGGCAGGGCGTCGCGGACGTGGAACGACGAGGGCACCTTGAAATCTGCCAAGCGCTCCTTCGCCCACGCGCGAAGCTGCTCCACGTCGAGCGTGCGCCCTGGGAGCGGAGCCACGTAGGCCGCGATGTCGTCCTCGCCGAGGTCCGACGGGACGGCAATCACGGCCACCTCTGCCACGCCGTCGAACGCGGCGAGCACGCCCTCGATCTCGGCGGAGGTGACGTTCTCGCCGCGGCGCCGGATGACGTCCTTCTTTCGCGACACGAACGTGAACGTGTCGTCCCCGTCGCGGCGCACGAGGTCGCCGGTGTGGAGCCATCCGCCGTCGAGGGCGACGTTCGATTGCGCGGAATCGTTCCAGTAGCCGGCCATCGTTCCGGGATTCGACAGCCACAGCTCGCCGGCCTCGCCGTCCGAGGCGTCCTTGCCGTCGTCGCGGACGATGCGCGCGCGGTTTATTTCGCCGAGGCGAGGGTGCTGGCGGAGGCGTCCGATGGTGCCGTAGCGCGGCGCCTCGCCGAGCGGCCAGATCGTGCCGAACGTCGTTTCGCTCATTCCGTAGCCGACGGTCAGCGCCAGGCCGAAGCGCTCCTCGAACGCGCGGTGGGTCGCCTTCGGCAACGCGAGGGCGCCGTAGCAGATGCGGATCGCGTGCTCGCGATCCGCCGCGCGCGCCTCGGTGCGGAGCAGGATGTGCATCATCGCCCCCACCGCGTTGAACTGCGTCGCCCCGAGCGCGCGCGCCTCTTCCCAGAAGCGCGACGCCGAGAATTTTCGCTGGATCGCGAGGGACCCCGTCGCGAGCGCGCCCATCGCCGAGTACGCCTGCGCGTTGACGTGGAAAAACGGGAGCGGAGCGAGCAGCCGGTCGTCGTCGGTCAGGCCGAGCCACGCCGGGAACGCCTCCGCCGTCAGCGTGTACGCGCGGTGCGTTTGCATCACCGCTTTCGGTGCGCCGGTCGTCCCCGACGTCGCAATGAGGACGCACACGTCGTCCGGCTTGACGACGACACGTGGCGGGGACCCGCCTTCGGGGAGCTCTGCGGGCGTCGCGATCTTCGGCGCGGCGGGGAGCTCCGTGAACGCCGCCTCGACGAGCGCGCGATGCTCGTCGGTGACCACGATGCGAGGCTGGATGAGTCGGAAGACACCGACCAGCTCGGCCTGCTTGTACGCCGGGTTGAGGATCGCCGCGATCGCTCCGATTCGATTGGCCGCGAGCCACGTGAAGAGCGTCTCGGGGCGATTTCCGAGCAGGATCGCGACGCGGTCCCCCTTCACGACGCCGCGCGTCGCGAGCCCAACGGCGAACCGATCGACCTCGCGCTTCACGTCGGCGAGCGTCCACGAAGCCTCCTCGAAGAAGAGCCAGGCACGCTTCGGCTCGCGCGCGGCGCGCCACTCGAGGAGCGCCGGGATCGTCTCGGGAAACGCGCTCACCGCGGGAGATAGTGGAAATGGAGCTTCACGATCGTCCTCCTCACCTATGCTGCTGCTTGGGCGGAGAGCATAGGCGCTCGCGCGAAGCGCACAAGGCAGGCGGCGATGGCACGGCATTTTTCGATTCGGCGCGGGACGTCCACGATCGTGTTCGGCGTCGGGAGCTCCGAAGAGCTGCGCGGCGTCGTGGAAGAGCTCGGCGCGACGAAGGTGCTCGTCGTGTGCACGCCAGGGCGCGTGAAGGACGCGGCGCACCTGAGCGCTCGGCTGGAGGATCGCGCGGCAGGGGTCTTCGCGGAGGCGCGTGAGCATGTGCCGGTCGAGACGGTGAAGGCCGCGCGACGTGCGCTCGACGCGTCCGGCGCGGATGTCGTGCTCGCGCTGGGTGGCGGGTCCGCGATCGGCCTGGCGAAGGCGCTCGCGCTCGAGACGAGCATTCGGATCGTCGCGGTGCCGACGACGTACTCGGGATCGGAGATGACCGCGGTGTACGGAGTGACGGCCGGCGGCGAGAAGCGGACGGGGAGCGACGAGCGTGTTCGTGCCGCCGTCATCGTCTACGATCCCGATCGCGTCGCGAGCCTGCCGCGGGGCGTGGCGCTCCCGAGTCTGTGGAACGCGATGGCGCACGCGGTCGAGGCGCTGTGGGTGAACGACGCCGATCGCGCGACGCACGTCGTCGCCGAGGCCGCGCTGGGCCTGATCGCGCCGAGCCTGCGACGGCTCGCGGAGGACCCGGGCGACGCCGAGGCGCGTGAGCTAGGGCTCGAAGGAGCGTACCTCGCGGGCGCGGCGTTCTCGGACTCCGGCGCAGGGCTCCATCACAAGATTTGCCACGTGCTCGGCGGGATGTTCGATCTGCCGCACGCGCAGACGCACGCCGCGATGCTGCCTCACGTGGTGCGGTTTCATCGTGAGGCGGCGCCCGAGGCGATGAGCGCGCTCGCGCGGGCGCTTGGCGTGGTGGACCCGGTGACGGCGCTCGATCAGCTCGCGCGCGCGACCGGCGTCGCGACGAGCCTCAGCGCGCTAGGCATGCCGCACGAGGGCATCCCGCGCGTCGTGGACGCACTGCTGGCCAATTCGGAGCTTCGTCCGCGGGCGCTCGAGCGGGCGTCTCTCACCGCGATGATCGAGCGGGCCTTCGCTCCGATCTCGACCTCGACCTCGACCTCGACCCTTCGTGGGCCCGAGGGCCTCGCCACGCAGCCCGGATTTGGTGGGACCCATGAGTCCGAAGCCCTCCCCGGCGCCCTCCCCCGACGGCAGAACGCGCCGCGCCTGAGCCCGTACGGGCTCGTCCCCGAGCTCGTCAACGGCACGCCGTTCACCGTTCGCAACGCCGAGAGCTCGCGCGCGTGGCTCTACCGCGTCCGCGCAGCGTTTTCGCATGGAGAGCTGGTGCCGCTCGCGCCTGGCGCGTTCTTGTCTCCGCTCGAGGCGGTGACCCCGAACCGGACGCGGTGGCGACCGATGCCGATCCCCGCGGCGCCCGCGCGCATCGATTTCGTCGATGGGCTCGCGACGCTCGGCGGCGCCGGCGATCCGACGTCGGGTCCCGGCTATCTCGTGCACATGTACGCCTCGAACGCAGACATGATCGATCGCGCGTTTTCGAGCGCGGACGGCGATCTGCTCCTCGTCCCGCAGAGCGGCACCCTCGAGCTCCGCACAGAGCTCGGGTGGCTGCGCGTCCCGCCGGGATCGATCGCGATCATTCCGCGCGCGATCAAGTTCGCTGTCGGATTCGCCGAGGGAGAAGGACGCGGCTGGATGCTCGAGGTGTACGGCCGCCGCCTCCGCCTCCCCGAGCGCGGCCCCATCGGCTCGAACGGCCTCGCCGACGCGCGCCACTTCCTCGCGCCGACGGCGTCGTACGAGGATCGCCTCTGCCCCGACGGCTTCCAGCTCATCACGAAGCTCGGCGGGAACCTCTTCGGGGCGACGCAAGAGCACTCGGCCTTCGACGTCGTCGCGTGGCACGGCGCGCACGTCCCGTACTCGTACGACCTGTCTCTCTTCAGCCCGATGGGATCGGTCAAATTCGATCACCCCGATCCGTCGATCCTCACGGTGCTCACCGCGCCGCTCGACGATCACGGCCGCGCCGTTGCCGACTTCGTCATTTTCCCGGGGCGGTGGGACGTCCTCGAGCACAGCTTCCGGCCGCCGTTCATGCACCGCAACGCGGCGAGCGAGATCAACGGTGTCATCGCGACCCCGCATCCGTCGCACGGCTACGATCCGGGCTGCACCTTCCTGACGCCCCTCCTCACGTCGCACGGCGTGTCCACGTCGACGTACGACGCGATCTGGGACCTGAGCGAGGAGAAGGCGGAGGGGCCGCATCGCCTGCACGACGAGTCGCTGTGGATGATGTTCGAGTCCGCGCTTCCTTTCCGCACGAGCGCGTGGGCGAAGGGCTCGCACCTCGTGGACGACACGTTCTCGAAGCTCTTCGAGGGCATGCGCTCCCGCTTCGACCCGCGGCGGCCCTGACGCGGAAACGTCGCCGAGAGCTCGGCCTTCCCGCACGGCCGCGCTAGACTGTGCACGTGGAAATGCGCCTCGTCGTGGCCGTCGGGATCGCCGCGCTCGCCGGCGCCTTCGTGGCGCGCGTGACCGCCGCGGAAGGCCCAGTGCCGCACGGGATGGGCCTCGCCTCGCGCAAGTCCGCTGCGCACGCCGCGCGCGCGCCGCTCTTGGCGACGCTGGTGCAGACGCACACGGACGAGCGCGTCCTCCTCGACGACACGTCGCCACCCGCCGAGCGGTTCGCCGCGCTCCTCGCCGATCGCGTGACCGGCTCGTCGCACGAGATGGACCCGCGCCTCCTCGATCTGCTGCGCCGCCTCGCCGAGCGCCACGGCGACGCCGGCAACGCGGTTCGCATCGAACTCGTGAGCGGCTTCCGGAGCCCGAAGCTGAACGAGATGATGCGCAAGAAGGGCCACCACGTCGCGTCGCACAGCCAACATTCACTTGGCCACGCCGTCGATTTCCGGATCGTCCCCACGAACGAAGAGCGCGGCGTCGACCCGCGCGAGCTCGAAAGGGAGATCCGCGCGCTCGGTTGGGACGGCGGCGTCGGCGTCTACACGCAGGAGCACGACTGGTTCGTGCACGCGGACGTCGGGCCGAATCGGCGGTGGGGCGGGTAGATCGGAGTCGGGGTCGGGGTCGGGGTCGGGGTCGAAGGCTACGGCACGTACAGCGTCCCCATCAAATACGTGTAGTGTGCAAAGTCCGCCGGCGCGTACGTCCCGTCGGCCTGCAAGCGCCCTCGGGCCTGCGCGGACATCACGGCCTTCGCACCGTCGCCCAGCGCGAGGAGCGAGTAGCCGGCGGCGAGCTCCAGGGGCGTCCATGGGCGGACGCGGAGGCCGACGTCGACTTCGTGCCCAAGCTCTGCGCTTTGCGACTGCGGCGCGCGGCCGATCGCGTTCAGGTAGCCGCCGAGCCAGTCGCCGCCCGACTCGGCCATCCGCGCGTAGCGGTACTCGACGCCGAATTGCGTGTCGGTGAACGGCACGACCGACACGCTCGCGTGGCCCTCGATCATGTTCGACCACGAGAACACATCCATCGCGCCATGCCAGACGTGGAGATCCGGGAGGATGGGGTCGAACTGCTTGTACGTCGTGCCGCCGTCGTCGCCCGAGGCGTAGCTCCCCCCGAGGCGGACCGTCGGAGTCCACACCAGCGCGTCGAGCGTCTTGCCGCCGTACGCTGCGAGCGCGAACGCCCGGCGATCGGCGCCGTCCGAGCCGAAGCTCCCGCCGTTTGCGTGGCCGAGCTGGTAAGCGCCCTCGGCAGCGTACTTCCAGCCCTTGTGATCGCCGCTCGCGCGCAGGCTCGCGGTGTATGTCTCGCCGGAGTCGCGCGCCTGCGAGAAGCGGGCGGCGTCGGTCGCGACGTGCGAGCCGCGGGCGACGCGCGCGAGGGCCGTGAGCTCGACGCGGAGGAGCGGATCGATCGGCCACGCGGCTTGCGCGCCGTACAGCTCGGCGCCGGCGGCGGTCGGGCCGAACGTGTCGCCGGCGGAGACGCCGAGCGGCGTCGGCGACGAGAGGATCGCGGCGAACGCTTCGACGTCGATCATCCCGAACGCGGCGTGTGCGCGCGCAGCGTCGAGCGAGCGACCGACCGGCGACCAATCTGCGGCGGCGAGGAGGCGTCCATCCCCCCACGCGAACGCCTGCCGTCCGACGCGCAGGAACCAGGGTCGCGCGCTCGCCGTGCGCGCCTCGACCCACGCCTCGTGCGCGCCGATCTGCGCGAACGCGCTGCGCGTGCCGAGGACACCGATCGGCGACGGCGATCCCCACGCGTGGGCGTCTTGAAGCGTGAATTGTGCACGCAACGCGCCGCGCTCGGCGCCGAGGCCTAGGCGCGCGCGCTCGAAGATACCCCACGCGTCACGCACGCGCGGGCCGGCGCCGCCGAGGACGTCGCTGCCGCCGAGCTCCACCGGATCGCGCCGGACCTCGCCGCGCGTCCGCACCTCGAGCGTCGGCGCGAGCTGCCAGTCGCCCAGCGCGATGGTCGTGGGAGCCGCCGGCGGCGACTGGGCCATCGCGCCGTGCGCAGCCGCGCCCGTCACCGTGAACGCCGCCAACGCAAGGGCGAATTTTGCCGCTCTCACGTGCGCGACGCTACCATTTCACGGGCTTTCGCGAGCAGTTTGTCGCGCTCGTTGAGGGTCGGATCGTTCGTCACGACCTCGAGCAGCCCCTCGAGCAGCTCGCCGAGGATCCGCCCCGGCGCGAGCCCCAGCTCCTGCATCAGATCGCGCCCGTTCACCTTCAGATCGCGCGTCGACAGCGCGGCCCCTTCTGCGAGCACCTTCGCCACGTGCGCCTTCAAGCCCGCGAGCGCGCTCAAGTCGGTGGGTCCCTCGGTCCCCTTTGCGCGCAGATCCGCCTCGTTCAGCGCGTAGAAATCCTCGAGGCGCTCGATCCCCATCCGCCGCACCCACCGCCTTACGCCGGCGTCGGTGAGCTCGTTCGTGTAGTGGAAGAGGTGATTTCGAACGAGGTGCGTGATGCGCGCGCGCTCGTCGTTGGAGAAGCGCAGGCGCTGGCAGATCGGATCGGCGATCTCGGCGCCGATCCGGTCGTGATCGTAGAAGGTCCAGTCCTTCGTCTTCTCGCCCATCGCGCGCGTCGCCGGCTTGCCGACGTCGTGAAGGAGCGCCGCGATGCGCAGGATGGGATCGCCCGCGCACGCGTCCATGCACTCCATGCCGTGCGTCCACACGTCGTACACGTGGTACTTGTTCTGCTCCATCCCGACGCCGAGGAGCAGCTCGGGGCACGTCACCTCGAGGATGCCGGTGTCCCTCATCACTTCGAACGCGCGCGACGGCCGGCGCGCCTTCATCGCCTTTACCCACTCGTCGCGGATGCGCTCGTGGCTCACCTTGCGGTAGGTGCCCAGCGTCGGGCCGATGGCGGCGCGCGTCGCCGGATCAAGCTCCACTTCCAGCGTCGCCACGAAGCGCGCGGCCCGAAGCACGCGCAGTCCGTCCTCACCGAAGCGCTGGAGCGGATCGCCCACCGCGCGCAGCACGCGCGCCGCGAGGTCCTTCTGACCGCCCCACGGATCGATGACGGTGCCGTCGAGCGGATCGATCGCGACGGCGTTGAACGTGAAGTCGCGGCGCGCGAGATCGGCCGCGATGTCGCTCACGAAGTGCACCGCGTCGGGGCGACGACCGTCGGAGTACGTCGTCTCTCCGCGCAGCGTCGTCACCTCGTAGTGCTTGCCGGTCACGACGACGGTGACCGTGCCGTGCTCGATCCCCGTGGGGATCGCGCGCGGGAAGATCTTCATCAGCTCGTCGGGCGTGGCGTCGGTGCACAGGTCCCAGTCGGCCACTTCGCGCCCGAGGAGCATGTCGCGCACGCACCCGCCGACGATCCAGCTCCGCTTGCCGGCGCCGCGGAGCTTGTCGCACAGGCCGAAGACGTCCTTCGGGACCTTGGAGAGCTGGACTTTGTCGGTCACGCGCAACAATCCTTAGCACACGAAACAATGTCGTGGTAACCCGAGCATATGCTGGATTTCACTGAGGAACAGAAGCTCGCGCAGTCCACGATCCGCGCCTGGTGCGCCCAGCACCTCGAGCCGAAGGTCCTGAAGCTCGAGAGCGGTGAGCTCTCCGTCTACCCGGTGATGCGCGAGCTCGCTGGAACGTTCGGGATCCCCGACATGGCGCGCGCCGCGTTCGCGAAGATGCGCGAGCGCCGCGACTCCGGCAAAGAGGAGCGCCAGGGCAGCGGCTTCAAGGGGCTCGGCGATCCGGCGCTCATGGCCATCCTCAACATGGAGCTCACGCGGTGCTGCCCCGGCTTCGCGCTGGCGTTCGGCGCCACGCTCGGCCTCTTCGGCGGCGCGGTGATGGCGCGCGGTACGCCGGAGCAGAAGGAGAAGTGGGCGCTGCCCGTCTTCACCATGGAGCGCATCGGCGCGTGGGCGCTGACCGAGCCGGGGGCGGGAAGCGACGCGTTCGGGTCGATGAAGACGATCGCGCGGAAGGACGGCGACGGCTACCGCATCTCCGGCGCCAAGACGTTCATCACGAACGCGCCCTTCGCGGACTGCTTCGTCGTCTACGCGAAGATGGGCGACGCCGAGGCCAGCGACGTGCGCGCCTTCATCGTCGAGAGGTCCGCGAAGGGCCTCGCCACCAGCGCGCCGTTCAAGAAGATGGGGATGCATGCGTCACCGACCGGGGAGATCTTCCTCGACGATGTGCGCGTCCCGGCCGATCAGCTCCTCGGCGGCGAAGGTGCCAAGAACGCGCGCGACGCCGCGAAGAGCAGCCTGAACCAGGAGCGCTTCGGCATGACGCCGATGTGCGTCGGGATCGTGGATCGCTGCCTCGAGGAGTCGGTCAAGTACGCCAAGTCGCGCGAGCAGTGGGGTCGCCCCATCGCGAGCTTTCAGCTCGTGCAGGAGAAGATAGCGCGCATCTACACCGCGCGCTCGATCATGCTCACGCTCCTCTTTCGCCAGCTCGAGGCGGAGAAGACGGGGACGCCGCTGCCGGCCGCCGAGGCGAGCGCGTCGAAGCTCTACTGCGCACGCACCGCGACGGAGTGCGCGATGGAGGCGGTGCAGCTCATGGGCGGCGCCGGGTACATGACCGGCAGCGTCGTCGAGATGCTCGCGCGCGACGCCAAGCTGTTCCAGATCGGCGGCGGCACCGACGAGATCCAGATCCTCCGCATCGCGCGCGAGGTGCTCGAGAAGCCGTGAGCGAGTCTTCAAAGGCCTCACGCCGCGCGCCCCGTGAGCCGAGGCCGGCTCGGCGGCGGTTCGTGAGGTAGACTACGGGCGTGCGGCGCATCCTGGTCCTCGTCGCGTTTGCGTCCGTGATCACGGCGGCGGCGTGCAATGGCCTCCTGGGCGTCGAGGATCGCCCGCTTCGGCCCGACGACAGCGGGGTCGTCGAGGTCCCGCACGACGCGTCGACCGAGGACTCCACGCGCCCCGACGGCAACGGAGTCCCGCCCGACGCCTCGGTCGACGCGGGAAACGACGCGGCGATCGACGCGCGCTCTCCGTGCCCGAGCGACGCCGGTCCCACGATGGTGCTCTCCGGCACGGTCTGCATCGACTCGACCGAGGTGACGCGGGCGCAGTACCTGGCGTTCCTCGCGTCGAATCCCACCGTCGCCTCCGCCGGCGCCGACTGCGCGTTCAAGACGTCGTTCGTTCCGGCGAGCGGGTGGCCGCCGGCGGCAGGCACCGAGTCGCTCCCGGTCATTTTCGTCGACTGGTGCGACGCCACCGCGTACTGCAAGTGGGCTGGCAAGCGCGTGTGCGGCGCGCGCGCGGGAGGTCCTCTGCAAACGAACCAGGGGGGATCGACGACGAGCCAGTGGTATTACGCGTGCTCGAACGACGGCCTGCGCGGCTTCCCGTACGGGACCGCGTTCGACGCGAAATCGTGCAACGGCATCGAGCGCGAGGCCGGCGCGCCCATTCCGCCGGCGACCCTGGCGACGTGCGATGCGGGGTTCGGCGGGCTCTTCGACATGGCGGGGAACGTGCAGGAATGGTTCGACGGCTGCGATCGCGCCGACGCCGCCACGCGGTCGAACGACATGTGTCTCCTCGGCGGAGGCTCGTTCAACCTCGCCAACGACTCGTGCAACACGGTCTTCGTCGGCCCGCGCTCCCTCACGTTCTTCGACCTGGGAATTCGCTGCTGCGGACTCTGAAGTAGCTGAAATACCGGTACGTGGCGCCTCCGGAGGAACGTCCTTATACTTCGAGGACCGACGAATGGTGGGCCCCGGCGACGTGATCGCAGACAAGTACCGCCTCGAGCACGTCGTCGGGCGCGGCGGGATGGGGATCGTGTACGCCGCCACCCATTTGCAGCTCGCGCAACTGGTCGCGGTCAAGTTCGTCCACACCGACGCCACCGCCGATCCCGGCGCTGTCGCGAGCCTCCTCAAAGAGGCGCGGACGATCGCGCGGCTCAAGAGCGAGCACGTCGCGCGCGTCCTCGACGCAGGGGCCCTCTCTCCGCTCGAACCGTACATCGTGCTGGAACTCCTCAGCGGCTCGCGCCTCGACGAGCTCGTGAAAGAGAGCGGGCCACGCGCCGTGGCGGAGGCCGCCGAGCTCGTGATCCAGGCGTGCCACGGCCTCGCGGACGCCCACGCGAACGGCGTAGTACACCGCGACGTGAAGCCGTCGAACCTCTTCCTCACGCGCGACGCGTCCGGGCACACCTCCGTCAAGATCATCGACTTCGGGATCTCGAAGGCGCACGGCCGCGGCGAGGAGGCGACGCACTCGGCGATGGCGGCGGCGTCGCTCCTCGGATCGCCGATGTACATGTCCCCCGAGCAGCTCGCGTCGCCGCAGGACGTCGACGCACGCACCGACATCTGGTCGCTCGGCGTCGTCCTCTATTACCTCGCGAGCGGCCGGCACCCGTTCGAGGCGGACAACCTCGCGGGCCTCATGTACTCGATCTCGCGCGACGAGCCGCTCCCTCTCGCAGGCGTCCCCGAGGCATACGCGGCGGTCGTGCGGCGCTGCCTCGCCAAGGATCGCGACGATCGCTTTCCTACGGTGCACGGCGTGGCGCAGGGCCTCTTGTCGGTGGCTCCGCCGCGCGCGCGGTGGACGTTCGAGCGCATGAGCGCGGCGGCGCCGTTCGAGACGACGATCGCGACCGCGGGGTCCAGGCCGGGGGGACCGCGCAAGACAGATCCCGAAGCACCGACCGTCGAGATGCCCATGCCCGCACCGACGGCGACGCGCGCGGCCGGTCCGTCGGAGCGACCGCGCCCGTTCGAGCAGACGGCGAGCCAGTTCGGCGTGGCGACGCCCGATCGAGAGGAGCCGCGGCCGCCGTACGGCAGGCTCATCGCCGGCGGGGTGATGCTGTCCCTCGTGCTCGCGGTGATCACGGTGGTGCTGATGAGGCCGGCGCATCCGAAGACGGACCTCGCGACCGGAGCCGCAGGCACTGTCGCGGCGGCTCCGACTCCGACTCCGACTCCGACTCCGACTCCGACTCCGACTCCGACTCCGACTCCGACTCCGACTCCGACTCCGACTCCGACTCCGATTCCGACTCCGACTCCGACTCCGACTCCGAGCGCGGCGGCGACGGTCGACCCGATCCCCACGACGAAGCCCACGTCGAAAGGGACGACGCCAGGGACGAAGCCCACGGGCCGCCCGCGCGGGGGCGGTGGCAAAGGTCCCGAGCTGCCGGTGACCCCGGACTGAGACATGCGACCGCGCCTCGCCGTCGTCCTCGCTGCGTGCTTGCTCGCGTCCTCCGCGCGCGCGGCGCCTCCCGCCGACACGACGCGCGCGGACGCGCTATTTCGCGAGGGTCGCGCGCTGATGGACAAGGGAGACTTGGCGGCGGCGTGCCCGAAGCTCGAAGAGAGCTTTCGCATCGCGCCGCGCCTCGGGACGATGCTGAACCTCGGCGGGTGCTTCGAAAAGCAAGGGCAGCTCGCGCACGCGCTCGCGGTGTACGAGCGCGCGGCAACGATGGCACGCGACGCGGGTCGAGGCGATCGCGAGCGGGCGGCGCGTGAGCTCGCGGGGCGCGTCGAGCGGAAGGTCGCGAAGTTGATCGTCGAGATGGATCCCGCGGCGGCAGAAGGGCTGGTCGTCGATGTAGACGGCGAGGCGCTCTCGCTCCGTGGCGGCGGCCTCGTGCCGATCGATCCGGGCCGCCGGGTCGTTCGGGCCCGCGCCCCGGGGAAGCGTCCATGGTCCACCCAGGTGACCGCGGCCGCGGGCGCGACGGTCCGGGTGACGATTCCCGCGCTCGACGCCGAAGAGCCTGCGCGCGTGGCCGAGCGACCGAAGGAGAAAGAAGAAGAGCGTCCCCTCCCCCCGCCAATGGTGGAGGCGAAGAGCCCGGCCTGGCGCACGGCGTCGATCGCAACGGCGCTGGTGGTCGGCGTGGCGGGCGTCGGCGTGGGCACGGTCTTTGGCCTCCGCGCGCGGGGAAAGCTCGACGACTCGAAGCCCCACTGCGACGCGATCGGCTGCGACGCCGACGGCATCGCGCTCATCGATCAGGCGAAGAGCGCGGGCAACGTCTCGACCGTCGCGTTCATCGTCGGAGGCGTCGGCCTCGTCGCGGCGGCGGTTCTCGTGTTCGTCGTACCGAGCAAGCCCCGCGCGATCGCCGCCACTGCCGACGGCGTTCGCGTGGAGTTTTGACCGTCGCGCCCCGCGTCAAGGGCGCTTCGATACGCTGCGATCTCCTCAGCTCGCGAGCTTGCCCTGCGTGAAGCACGCGCTGCCCGCCGCCGGCGAGATCGCGCCCGTGATCGTCGCGGCGCCCGACGTCGTGTTGACGCGGATGCGACCCGCGCCGCCGCCGCCGCCACCCGCGCTGAAGGTGGGCGACGAGGGGCCGTCTCCGCCGTTGAGCGCCGCCCCAAAGGAGCCGTCACCCGCAGGATCACCGGCCGCACCGGGAGCGACCTTGTGTCCGCCCTTCGCGATCACGTCGGCCTTCGCGTCGTCGCCGGTGTCGCCGTTGCCCTGCCCGCCGCCGCCGCCGTTCGCGCCGACCGCGCCGTCGAGGTTCACGGTCGGCGACTCGATGAGGATCGCGCCGCCGCTGCCGCCGCCACCCGACGACTGCTTGGTCGTCCCGCCGAACGTGCCTCCGGAGCCGCCCGCGTTGATGTGCCCTCCCGCATGCAAGTTGAAGGACGTGCCGGCCACGAGCTGCACTGCGCCGCCACCTTGCCCGTCGTTGACGAGCGCGCCGTTTCCGCCCGCCGAGCCCGCGGTGAGCGGGACGAGCGTGGCGTTTCCGTAGGCCGCGGTCGGCGCCGGCGCTGCAGTGCCGGGCGTCGCGCCAGTGATGGTGCCCGCCTTGCCGCCCAGGCCGCAGAACGATCCGCCGCCGCCCGCCAGGCCCGTCGAGTCGCCCGCGGTGCCGCCGCCGGCGCCTGAGCCCTTGCCGAGCTCCATCGGGATCCCGCTGTTGAACGCGCCGCCGACCAGCCCCGCCAAGACGTCGATCGATCCGAGCACCTCCATCGAGCCGGTCGTCACAAGGACGATCGGGAGGTGGCCGCGGCTCAGCGAGAGGCTCGTCGACGGCTCGATCCGGAGCGACTTCATCACGTAGATGGAGATCTTGCTCTGGTCGGCGAGGGTCACGATCTTGTGAACGACGTGATCGCCGCTGTTGGTGTCGCAGAGGATCGACGTGAGACCTTCGGCCGCTTCGTCGTCGATGATGCAGTTGGTACCGCTGAGGTCGACGTCGCCGATCTGGGACAGGTCCCAGCCGGTCAGGTCGATGTTCGACGGCTTGAACGACAACGCGCCGCCGCCCGTGCCACCGTCGCCGGAGCTCCCGCCGTCTTGCGTTACGCCGCCGTTGTTCGTCGTGGTGCTCGAACAAGCCGCGAGGAGGAATGCGATGCCGAGGCCGCCCAGAATGCGCGCGTGAAGCATGGATTTTCCCTTTCTTTCGAGAAGAAGGACGTTACCGATTCCTCCCGTTGGACGAAAGGGCGCGCCGGGCAGTGCGTCACCCGAATGGGTGATGCACAAATGCCCATAATATCCGCCCCTTCCGCGGAGAGTTTACGCGAGTCGTCCTACTCGGCGGCGGTCGCGACGTCGGCCTGCTCGGCCTTCTTCGCCTTCGCGGTCTTTCGCATGTCGCGGAAGAACGCGATGTCCGTCTTGACGCGCTCGACCGTCTCCGGCGCCTTCTGCGCGGCGACCTTCACGAACGCGACGACCATGTGCGGGCTCTTCTGGACGACCTCGCGGCTCTTCTGACCGAGACCGAGGAGGCGGTTCTTCCAGCGCTGCGCGCGCGTCTGCGTGATGTACGGCGCCACCTCGGCGACGATGTCTGCGCCGCTGCCGGCGTAGCGGTGCGGCGCCTTGTGCAGCGAGCTGCCGTAGCGCGGGTTCGCTTCGATGAACGCGCGCACCTGCTCCATCGTGACGCCGTTCTCCTGGAGCGCGCGCTCCATCTCGGCGACCGCGGCCTGCTTCGCCTTGAAGAGGTACATCTGCACGCGGGAGTAGAAGTTGACGCGCCCGTCGCCGGAGGTCTCCACCGGGCAGAAGATGGTCCCGGGGAACTTCTCGGTGATCGCCGACTGGACACCGTCCGACACGCCGGCGCTCGGCATGCAGCCGAACGGCTTCACGCTGAGCGTCATGTGCGCCTTCGCGTGCACGACGTTCATGATGAGCTTCCCGACTTCCATGTGGCCTTCGCCGCCGCGGAGATCGTTGTTGTAATACTGGTGGCTGATCTCTGCGATCTTGTTCATGTCGGGCAGGTGGTAGCCGTAGAGGCCCGCCGCGTGCGCGAAGGTCTGGAAGAGGCCGCGCACCGCGATGCCGGCCGCGCCGACGCCGACGAGCTTCTTGGCGACGCCGAACGGATCCTCCGCGAGCGCGCCGAGGCCGTAGTACGACGTGTCCGCGCCGCGGAGCTCGTGGCGCTCCTTGGTGTCGTGGTTCGCTTCCCAGAGGGAGTAGAGGAGCCACGCGGTGACGAGCTGCACGTCGGGCTCCGCGCCCTCGCTCTCGAGGAAGCGCTGGAGCTGGTAGTTGCCGTCGCCCTCGGTCGTCATCGCCCAGAACTCGCCGATGATGCTGACCTTCGGCTTCGGCGCGAGGCGATCGACCTTCACCGACTCGAAGAGCGGCTTGATCTTCCACAGCGCCGCGAGGATGTTCCCGCCGCTCGCCTGCGCGTCGTAGACGATCTTCTTGGCGCGATCGAGGACCTTGTCGGTGTCGCCGGTGTTCTTCTCGTACGTGCGGACGCGGTACGCGAGCGCGTTGACCACGTCGCCCGCGACGATGCCCTTCACGATGGCCCAGAAGAACTTCGGGTTCATCTCGAGGCCGCTCGCCTCGCCCGTCGCCTGCTTGAGGCCGCCGGTCTGCTGGAAGAGCATGACGCGGAAGCCGTCGAAGCCGGCGTCACGCAGCGCCTTACGGTACTCGGTGACGTACATGCCGAAGCGGCAGGGGCCACACGCGCCGGCGGTGAGGAAGGCGTACTGGTCGACGACCTGCTGGCTCGTCAGGCCGTGCTTCTCGCGCAGCGTGCACAGGAACTTCACCAGGTTGCCGACCGTGAAGTAGGTCGGGTTGCACTGGCCGCGGTTACCGAACTCTTTGCCGTACTGGAGCGCGTCGTTCGCCGGCACGTCGAGCGTGACGACGTTGTAGCCGAGGTTCTTGAGGCCGCCCTCGACGAACATGTCCTGCGCCATCGTCAGGCCGCCGATGAGGAGCGTGATCTTGCTCTTCTGGCTCTTCGTGAAGGTGAGCCCCGCCATCTCCTCGACCCATTGATCGGTCTTGGTGTCGAGGCCGAGGCGCTTCATCTCCTCGTCCTCGAACTTCTTGAGCTCCGCCTCCATGTCGATGATCGGAAGCGCGCGCTTGTCTTTGAGGCCGGAAAGGTTCTGGGTGGTCATGTTCGTCGTTCCCTTCATTCCCCGGTCGCCTCGAGGGAGGCTCGTACTTGAGGCTCCTCGATGCGCACGATGCCGTTGGCGGTCTTCTTGCCCAATTTTACGATGTTTTGCGTGAGCACAGGATCGCCCTTGGGCGCCGGCGGCGCCTCGTAGGCGGCGAGCTTCACGCGGAGCTCTTCGATCTGTTTCTCGATGGCCGGATCGGTCTGGTGACGCGCGGCGATCTGCTCCCTGCGGAGCTCGAGGAGCTGGAGGCGCTTCTCGTCGATCTTGCGCACCAATTCGCCCTTGCGCTTGCGTGTATCCTGCAAGCGTTCCTCGTGGAGGCGCAGCGCGTGGGCGTACGTCTTCACGCGGATCTTGATGCTGCCGCTGGGCTTGTTCGCGTCGATGTCGTGGAGCGCGGCGTACGGGGTCTTGCTCGTCTCGATGATCGAGTCGATGAGGCCGTAGACCGGCGCGTCGTGGCCGCACTTGAAGCTCGAGAGATCGAGCACGACGACGTTCGGGTGGTGCGCCGCGAAGGCCGCGGCCCAGACCTTCTGCGCGCTGTTGACCGAGTAGTTCTCCGGCCACACGTGATTGAGCTCGAGAGGCGTCTTGATGATGCCCTTCTCGAGCTCCTCCTTGTAGTAGCGATCGAGGTACTCGCGATCCTTGGGGATGGAGCGGACGCTCAGGATCGGGTAGCCGAGGACCTGGAACTCCTCGGGGATGCCGTGGTTGAGACCCGGGTCCGAGTGGTACGGGCGGCCGATCATGAGGATGGCGACGCGATCCTCGGCCTCGACGGTCTCGAGGATGGCGCGGCCCTTGTGCTCGACGTCTTTGTCGAACGCGTTGAGGGCGATCCACGCCTGCTTGCACGCGAAGTCGTTCTCGTCCTCGGTGATGCCGAGGCGCGAGCCGAAGATGTCGAAGAGCCGCTTCGCCATCAAGGTCGGCTCGACGAACGAGAGCGCGGGGTCCAAGTACTCGATGCCGCGCGTCGCGAAGAAGTCGACCTCCTTCGTGAACGCGGCCTTCATGACCTCCGGCGCGCCCGCGACGATGGGGCACGAGGAGTTGTCCATCGTGTCCTTCACGAAGTTCTGCACGTGCGTGAGGATCGGGAAGAAGATGTACTTGAGCGGGCGCTTGTCGGTGTGCGCCTCGAAGAGCAGATGGTGGATGTGCGCCTGCGAGACCTTGCTCGGGTAGCACGGGTCAATCGAGCCGTATTTCCCGCCCTCGACCCACATCTCTTCGGTCGTCTCGTCGCTGAAGACGACGTTCTGCTTCGGGAGGCCGAGCGCCTCGAAGTACGTGCGGAACCACGGGCCGGTCGAGTACAGGTTCAGGACGCGCGGGATGCCGATGCGGATCTTCTTGCGCGCGGCCCACGCCTCGGGCGTCGAGCGCGTGAAGGGGCGCGTGATCTCGACGCGCTTGGCGCCGAAGATGCCCTTCTTGATGACGACGTCCTTGAGCGGCGAGCCCTCGGCCGGCATCGGCGAGGAGTCGTACACGTGCATGAACGCGCGCTTCGCCTCGTAGTCCACCATGTTGGGGAACTGCGCCGCGAGCTTCTTCCGCTCCTCGACGAGGTCGAGCATCGCGTCTTTGCTCTCGACGGTGCCCTTCTCGCAGGAGAATCCGGCGATGTAGCGCGACGACGAGCCGTCGGTGCGCTTGGTGTCGATGAAGGTGCGCTTGCACTCGTTCGGACAGAAGTGACAGACGGTCTCTTCGTCGTTCTTGCTCGTGTACTCGAGCGCGATCGCCGACTCGATGCCGATGAACGTCGAGGTGCCCTTGCGCTTCACGACGCGCAGGGTCTCCATCGCCGCGCCGATCGCGCCGGCCTCGCCGGTGTGCGGGTGCACGAAGACCTCGGCCTCCGGCACGCGCTCCTTGATGTAGTCGACCTGCGCCTTGACGGCCGCGAGGTTGTATTGCGTGCCGCCCTGGAGAACGAACTTCTTCCCGAGCGACGCCATGCGCGGGATCTGCACGACGTACTGCCACACGTTCTTCGGGAGGACCTGCGCGAGACCGGCGAGCATCTCCTCTTTCGAGAAGCCCTCCTTCTGGAAGTTCACGCGATCGGTGTCGAGGAAGACGGCGCAGCCGTAGCTGAACTTCGGCGCGAGCTCCGCTTTGAAGGCTACGTCGGCGAACTGCGTGACCGGCACACCGAACGAATCGGCCGTTGCCTGAAGCAACATG
>JBBRLQ010000043.1:0-53557 GCA_038231275.1 Polyangiales bacterium | reverse complement strand
CTGCCGTTGGTCCACACCTCGAGCGAGAGCTTGTCGTAGTCCGTGGACTGCCCGACGCGCGCCGCCATGACGGTGTAGTTCACCTTGCGGATCGGCGCGAAGAGGCTGTCGATCGGGATGGTGCCGATCGGCATCGTCGGCGTCTTGTTCTTGTCCGCCGGGACGTAGCCGCGGCCGACGCCGACGGTCAGCTCCATCGTGAGCGGGCCTTTCTTGTCGAGCGTCGCGACGAGGTGGTCGGGGTTCAGGACCTGGAGGCCGTCGACGAGCTGGATGTCCTTCGCGTAGACGGGGCCGGGGCCTTCCTTGTCGATGCGGACGGTGTACGGCTTCACGGCCGCTGCCTTGAGGACGACTTCCTTCAGGTTGAGGATGATGTCCGTCACGTCCTCGACGACGTCGCCGATCGTGGTGAACTCGTGGAGCGCGCCCTCGAGGCGGACGGCCGTGATGGCCGCGCCCTGGAGCGACGAGAGGAGAACGCGGCGGAGCGAGTTGCCGACCGTGATGCCGAAGCCACGCTCGAGCGGCTCGCAGGTGAACTTGCCGTAGAAGTCGGTGAGCGTCTCCGCCTCGACCTGGATGCCGCGCGGACGAATCAAATCGCGCCAGTTGCGCTGGGTCATGCTCATCGTCATGTGTCGTGCTCCTCTGTGTTCTCTTCTCGTTTACGCGGCGATCCCGAGACCCCTTCGAACCCGCTCTCCGGTGGTCTCCGTCGCCTGCCCGTATGCTTCTCGACGTTGCCTGAGCTGAAGGTAAATCAGCGCGAGTAGTACTCGACGACGAGCTGCTCGCGAATCTGCGGCTCGTTCATCTCTTCGCGGACCGCCTGGCCCTTGTAGGTGCCGGCGAAGTTCGCCTTGTCGAGCTCGAGCCACGACATCATCGGGCGCTTCTCGACCTGGGCGAGCGACGCGGCGATGAGCTTCAGCTCACGGCTCTTCTCGCGGATCTCGATCTTGTCCCCGTTGCGGAGGAGGTAGCTCGGGATGTCGACGCGCTTGCCGTTGATGTTGATGTGGCCGTGCTGGACGAGTTGGCGCGCTTCGACGCGCGTGGCCGCGAAGCCGAGGCGGTAGACGACGTTGTCGAGGCGACTCTCCAAGAGCCCCAGCATTTGCTCGCCGGTGCGGCCCTTGCGGCGCGTCGCGTCGAAGTAGTACTCGCGGAACTGGCGCTCGAGGACGCCGTAAATGCGGCGAACCTTCTGCTTCTCGCGGAGACGAACGGCGTACTCGCTGAGCTTGATGCGGCCCTGGCCGTGCTGACCCGGCGGGTACGGCCGGCGGGTGTAGGAGCACTTCTCCGAGTAGCAGCGCTCGCCCTTGAGGAAGAGCTTCATGCCCTCCCGGCGGCACAACCTGCAGACCGGACCGATGTAACGAGCCATTTTTATTACCTTTTTTGGGTCCTCCGCGCCGCAATCGACAGAACGGACGGAGGAACCAGAAACCCGGTTTACACGCCTTCGCCAGGTGGCGAAGGGCTTCATCCCGGCGTGCTCCAGAGGAGCGGGGACGCGCTTTTTACTCCAATCCGCGCGTCACGCAAACGTTTTTAATCCCTGGCGCGGAGCTTGCTCCGCGTACGCTCGCGCGCGTGCTCGCGTCTGCATGCATCCCCCCGGCTGAGCCCCGCGTAGAGCACCTCGCGATGGGTGCACCTTGAGCCTCCTCCAGCCGATTCCCCCGCCCTACGATCCCCTCGAATGGATCAAGAAGCCTTTCGCCGAGCGCGGACGGATGGTCTGCGAGTCGTGGGCACTGCAGGGGTACGGGACGCCGATCGCGGCGTACGGGCTCTACGTGGTGAAGGTCCTCCTCTATATCGGGGCCTGGGTCTGGTTCTGCGGGTTTTCGCCGTCGCTCGGCGGGCTGTCCACGATCGGGGCGTGGTGCCTCTCGCCGCTCGCGTTCCAGAAGGCGATCCTGTGGAGCATGCTCTTCGAGGGGTTGGGCCTCGGGTGTGGGAGCGGGCCGCTCACCGGGCGTTACTTTCCACCGGTCGGGGGCTTCCTCTATTGGCTGCGTCCGGGGACGACGAAGCTGCCGCTCTTCCCTTCCCTTCCCCTCCTCGGCGGCGCGCGGCGCACGATGGTCGATGTCGCGCTCTACATCGCGCTCCTCGTCGTGACGGTGCGCGCGCTCGTGGCGCCCGCGATCGATCGCGAGATGCTCGTCCCGATCATGGTGCTCGTGCCGTTCGTGGGCATCGCCGACAAGACGATCTTCCTCGCGCTCCGCGCCGAGCATTTTTGGACGACGATCGTCTGCTTCGTCGTCACACCGGACTGGATAGGTGGCGCCAAGGCGGTGCAGCTCGCGCTCTGGTTCTGGGCCGGCTTCTCGAAGCTCAATCATCATTTCCCGACCGTCGTCTGCGTGATGACGAGCAACAGCCCGTTCGCGCGCTTCGCGTGGCTGCGGAAGCGGATGTACCGGAATTTTCCGAAGGATCTGCGTCCGGCGCGCTTCGCCGAGATCATGGGCCATGGAGGGACGCTCCTCGAGGTCGGCGTGCCGGCGGTGCTGATGCTGTCCCCCGGCGGAACGTCGCTCGTCGTCGGGATGGTGCTGATGCTCGGCCTCCACGCGTTCATCACGAGCAACGTGCCGATGGGCGTACCGATCGAGTGGAACGTGATCGTCGTGTACGGCGCGTTCGCGCTCTTCTGGGCGCATCCCGACGTCACCATCTGGCAGCTCGGCGTGACTCCGCTCTCGGCGTTCCTCGTCGCGATGCTCATCGGCGCGCCGCTCCTCGGCAACATCTTCCCGAAGCAGCTCTCGTTCCTCTTGGCGATGCGGTACTACGCCGGCAACTGGGCGTACGGCGTGTGGCTCTTCAAGGGGGATTGCGCCAAGCGGAAGCTCGCGCGCCTCACGACGAGCGCGCCGTGGATCTACGATCAGCTCGCGAAGTTCTACGACAAGAGCACGTCGGTGGGGCTGCTCGGCAAGGTGATGGGATTTCGGCTGATGCATCTTCACGGTCGCGCGCTGCCGCTGCTGGTGCCGAAGGCGGTCGGAGACTTTCTCGACTACGAGTACTTCGACGGCGAGCTCATCGCAGGACTCGTCCTCGGGTGGAACTTCGGCGACGGGCACCTTCACCGCGAGCAGCTCCTCGCGAACGTGCAAGCGCAGTGCGGCTTCGAGGAGGGAGAGCTGCGGTGCATCTTCGTCGAGGCGCAGCCGTTCGGTGGATCGAAAATGGGCTACCGCATCCACGACGCGAAGAAGGGATTGCTCGAAGAGGGCGACCTCGACGTCGCCGAGCTTCGGACGCGACAGCCGTGGTCGGCGACGGCGAGCCCGCCTGCGACGGAAGGGTGACGTGAGCGATCCGGATGTCGTCATCGTCGGCTCGGGCCCGAATGGGCTCGCGGCGGCCGTCGCGCTCGCGCGTGAGGGGGCGAAGGTCCTCGTCCTCGAAGCGATGGACGAGATCGGTGGCGGAACCCGCTCCGCCGAGCTGACGCTCCCGGGGTATCTGCACGACGTGTGCTCCGCCGCGCACCCGATGGGCGTGCTCTCGCCGTTCTTCCGCACGCTGCCGCTCGAAGAGCACGGGCTCACGTGGCTGCGTCCCAAGGCGTCGGTCGCGCATCCGCTCGACGATCAACCGGCGGTCGTCCTGCGCACGTCGCTCGAAGAGACGTGCGCGGATCTGGGCGGCGACGCGGAGAGCTACCGGCGACTGGTCGCGCCGTTCCTCCGCGATCCGCACGGGCTCCTTCATGACGCGCTCGCACCTCTCCGGATCCCGCGGCATCCGTTCCTCATGATGCGCTTCGGGTGGCACGCTGTGCGTTCGGCGCTCGGCCTCGCGAAGCGCTTCGACGACGTGCGAGCGCGCGCGCTCTTTGGTGGGTGCGCGTCGCATTCGATCCTCCCGCTCGATCGGGCGCTGACCGCGGCCATCGGTCTCATGTTCCTCGTGACCGCGCACGTCGACGCGTGGCCGGTGGCGAAGGGAGGGTCGCGATCGATCGCACGCGCGCTCGCGAGCTTGCTCGGCGCGCACGGGGGAACGATCGAGACCGGTCGGTTCGTGAAGAGCCTGAAGGATCTGCCGCCGGCGCGCGTGTTCTTGTTCGACACGAGCCCCGCTCAATTGGAAAGGATCGCGGGTCAGGCACTCCCTGATGGCTACCTGCGACGTCTACGAAAGTTCAGATACGGGCCTGGCGTGTTCAAGGTCGATTGGGCGCTCGATGGATCGATCCCGTGGAAGGATCCGCGCTGCCTCGAGGCATCGACCGTCCACGTGGGTGGGACGATCGAAGAGCTCGCCGTGTCGGAGGCCGCGATGTACCGGGGCGATCACGCCGACAAACCGTTCGTGCTCGTCGTGCAGCAGAGCGAGCTCGATCCGTCGCGCGCGCCTCCAGGAAAGCAGACAGGGTACGCGTACTGCCACGTCCCGGCGGGATCCACCGTCGACATGACGGCGCGCATCGAGGCGCAAATCGAGCGGTTTGCGCCGGGCTTTCGCGATCGCATCCTCGCGCGTCATACGACGTCACCCGCCGATCTCGAGCGGCACAACCCGAACCTCGTCGGGGGCGCGATCACCGGCGGCGTCGCCGATTTGTCACAGCTCTTCACGCGCCCGATCGCGCGCCTCAATCCCTACACGACGCCGAACCCTCGCGTGCTCCTCTGTTCGTCGTCGACGCCGCCGGGCGGTGGCGTGCACGGCATGTGCGGATACCACGCCGCGCGAACCGCGATGCGTCGGCTCGCGAAGTTCGAAGCGCGCGCGCTGGCGTGACGATGCTCGTCAGCTAGAGTGCAAAGCTCCCTTTAGTACTGGCGGAGCTCGGCTTGCGAAGCGTCACACTCAGTTCAAGCCTAAGATCGACATCCCCCGAAGTGACGCTGGCCCGTGCGAAGCAGCGCGCGAAGGGGCTGGGCATCACGCGTGTGACCGACATCACGCGCCTCGATCGCGTCGGCGTGCCGGTGTACGCGAGCATCCGTCCGGGCGCGACTGAAGGATCGCTCTGCGTGAACGCCGGCAAGGGCCTTCGCCCCATCGAAGCGGAGGTGGGGGCGTACATGGAGGCGATCGAGTTCGCGCTCGCCGAGCCTGGAGCTTCGCGCGTGCGGGTGGTGAAGGCGACGGCGCGCGACGTGCTCGACGGACGCGCGCGGCCCGAGGCGATCCTGGATCTCTGTCCGCGGCTCGGCGCGCACATCCGGCTCGACGCGCCGATGGATTGCGTGTGCGCCGAGGAGATCACGACGGGCGCGCGCACGCTGGTACCGGCGGAGCTCGTCTTCTTGCCGTACCGACCGCACTCGCGCTTCAGGGGGCACTTCGGTTCGAGCTCGAACGGGCTGGCGTCGGGCAACACGATCGACGAAGCGACCGTGCACGGCATTTGCGAGCTCGTCGAACGCGACGTGCGCTCGCTCTTGTCGGTGAACGACACGACTGCGCCGGTCGATCTCGACACGGTCCAAGGCGCTCCGGCCGAGCTCGTGCGGACGATTCGCGACGCAGGGCTCGAGCTCTACGTGCGCACGGCGAAGAACGTGTTCGGGGTGCCTTATTTTGCGGCGATCGTGCACGATCCGGAGGCGTTCGCGCCGCACCTCCTGAACGGCGGGTATGGCTGCCATCCGCACCGCAGCGTCGCGTTCGTGCGCGCGGTGTGCGAGGCGGCGCAGAGCCGGCTCACGTTCATCCACGGCGGACGCGACGATCTCGTCGATCGGCACGAGCGCTTCAAGGGATGGAGCCGCGCGCGCACGCGGGCGTTCGTCGCGCGCGTCGTCGCGAAGGCCGCCGAAGGAACGGCGGTGGCGTGGAGCGGGCTCGACGACGCGTCCGCCAAGGCCACGACGGTCGGCGCGTGCCTCCGGCTCGTTCTGGCGCGACTCCGCGCGTGCGGGATGGAGCGCGCGTACCGCGTCGCGTTCACGGCGAAGGCGGACGCGCTCCAGGTCGCGCGCGTGATCGTGCCCGGGCTCGAGATGTTCAACGAGACGATCCACCGCGTCGGCCCGCGGCTGAGGGACCATGCGCGCGCGAGCTGACGTAGTCCTCTTCGCCGGGCCCACGCTCGCCGCGAGCGCGCGCGCCACGACCCTCGCGCGCGGCATTCGCGTGCGCCCTCCCGTTCGGCGCTTCGACGTCGCGAAGCTGCTCGACGCGCGCCCCTTGCCGCGCACGATCGTGATCTGCGACGGCGTGTTCCACGACGCGCTCGCCGTCGGTCACGCGGAGCTGCGCGCGGCGATCGCGCGAGGTGTACAGGTGTGGGGCCTGTCGTCGATGGGCGCCATTCGTGCGCGCGAGATGGCGCCGCTCGGGATGCGCGGCTTCGGGCGCGTCTTCGCGCGCTTCATGGAGGAGGGAGACTTCCAGGACGACGAGGTCGCGCTCCTCCACGAGGGCGCGCCGCCGTATCGGGCGCTGACGGAGCCGCTCGTTCACCTACGCGCGGCGATCGCCCATGTGGTCGGCCGGGGCTTGGTGACGGAGGCCGCGGCGGACGATGTCCTGCGGGACTTGAAGTCGCGCTGGTACGGCGACCGCACGCGACGTGGAGCCGTCGAGGGGCTGGCCGTGCGCGCGAACGACGCCGCGCAGGTGCGTGAGGAGCTGCGTGATTTCGGGCGCTTCGCGTGGAAAACGCAGGACCTGGAGGACTTCGTCGACGGGAAGGTTTGGGAACGAGCCGAGGAAGGGGGAACGAAGGGGACGGTCAGGAGATCGGAAGCGACGAGAACCATCAATCGTTAGGGAGAGGTACACATGGCTGCAAAAAAGGGTGCGAAGAGGGGCTCGAAGAAGAAGGTCACGCTCAATGTCGACGCTGACTTGCTCAGGCGATTCTCGTCTGCGGTAGCGGCTCTTTCAGTACTGGCGGCGGCAATGGACTTTGCCGCCGACGATCCGAAGCTGCGGAAGGAGCTGTTGAAGAGCCTGAAGAAGCGCCGGTAGGCGGCATCTTCTGCTGATCAAGGGCCCGCAGCGGATTATCCTGACCCACACACGATGAACCCGGGGGATCGCATCGCGGAGCGGTTCGAGATCCTGCGGAGCGCGGGGCTCGGCGGGATGGGGGTCGTGTACAAAGCGCACGACCATGTGCAGAAGCGCGACGTCGCGCTGAAGGTCCTCGTTGAGGCCGAGTCACGCCACGACGGAGAGCAGCTCGCCGAGCGCTTCACGCACGAGGTCGAGCTCCTCTCCACGCTCGATCATCCGCACATCATCGGGTACGTGAGCCACGGCGTGACGGCCAAGGGGACGCCGTACCTCGTCATGCCGTGGCTCGAGGGGGAGGACCTCGAGGCCCGCGTCCTGCGCGGGCCGCTGTCCGTCAACGAGACGCTCACGCTCGCGTTGCGCGTGGCCGGGGCGCTCTCGTACATCCACGCGCGCGGCCTCGTGCATCGCGACCTCAAGCCGAGCAACCTCTTCTTGCCGCGCGGCAAGCTCGAAGACGTAAAGGTCATCGATCTCGGCATCGCGCGCGGGCCGATGTCGAAGCGGCCGATCACACTGACCGGCGCGCTCCTCGGCACACCGGGCTTCATCGCGCCCGAGCAGGCGCGCGGTGGGTACGAGGTCGCGCCGAGCGCGGACATTTTTTCGTTCGGGTGCGTCCTCTTCGAGTGCCTGACCGGGCAGCGTCTGTTCGGCGGAGGCGATCTGCTCGCGGTCCTCGCCAAGATCGTCCTTGAAGAGTCGCCGCGCGTCCGGGACCTTCGCCCTGAGGTGCCGGACTCGCTCGATCTCCTGGTCCACCGGATGGTCGCCAAAGATCCGGAGCGGCGCCCGCGCGACGGCGCGCAGCTCCTCGCGTGGCTCGAGGACATCGAGCACACGACGCCTTCCGCCCTGCGTGCGCCGGCGATCACCGGCGACGAGCAGCGGATCGCGTCGGTCCTCGTCGTCGTACTGCCGCGCAAGACCGTCCCCCCGCCAAGCGCGGCTGGGGCCACGCGCGCGGAGGGCGATCCGTTCGGACCGACGTCCGCGCGGTTCGGCGTCCGCGTGGTGCCCATGGACAGCCGCACGGCGATCGCGATGGCGCCTGACGGCGTCACGGGCGCCGATCAGGCCGCGCTGCTCGCCCGCTTCGCGCGGTACGTCTCGGACACGTACGAAGGGGCAACCGTCGCCATCGCGACCGGCAGCGCTCTCGCCGGCGCGCGCGTGCCAATAGGAGAGGCGATCGATCGCGGCGTCGCGATCGTCCGTGCGGCGCCTCCGGGCGCGGGCGTGAACGTCGACGAGGTCACGAGCGCGCTCCTCTCGTCGCGTTTCGATCTGCGCGAGAGCGCGGGGCGGGTCTACCTCGACGACGAGCGCCTCTCGCTCGATCCGTCTCGCCCGCTGCTTGGGCAGCCGACGGCCTGTGTCGGCCGCGACCGCGAGGTCACCATTCTCGCGGCAACGTACGCCGAGTGCCTGGAGGGGGCGGGGCCGCGCGTGGTGCTCGTGACTGCGGCGGCAGGGATCGGAAAATCGCGGTTGCGTCACGAGTTGGTGCGCCGCCTACACGGTTCTCCGTCGCCGCCGACCGTCCTCCTTTGCCGCGGCGATCCGCTCCACGCGGCGACGCCGTACGCACAGATCGGACAAGCCGTCCGTCAAGCAGCCGAGCTGTCGGGCCGCGAGACGGGAGACGAGACGCGCGGGCGACTCGAGGCGCATGTCCGCGGGTCCTTGCCCGAAGGCGACGTCGGTCGCGTCGTGGACTTCGTCGGCGAGCTCGTCGGCGAGCAGTTCGACGACGGGGAGAACCTCCCGCTCCGCGCCGCACGCCACAGCGCCGAGGCGATGGCCGATCAAATCCGACGTGCGTTCGAGGAGCTCGTGCGTGCGTGGTGCAAAAAGGGGCCAGTGGTCCTTGTGCTCGAGGATCTCCACTGGACGGATCCCGCATCGGTGAAGCTCGTCGACGCCGTCCTCCGAAGGCTCGAAGGCGAAGCGCTCTTCGTCCTCGCGCTAGCGCGCCCGGAAGTACATGAGCGCTTCCCAGGCCTCTGGGAAAACCGTCACCTGACCGAGCTGCGCCTCCCGCCGCTCCCCCCGCGCGCCGCGACCAAGTTGGTGCGCGCGATCATGGGCGAGACCGCAACCGACGAGGATATCCAGCGCATCGTGGTCCGCGCGGAGGGGAATGCGTTCTACCTCGAAGAGCTCATTCGCGATGCCGCGGAGCGAATCCCGGTAAGGCGCTCCCAGCGTCCCTCGCTTCGCCCCGACGCATTTCCAGAGACGCTCATCGCTGTCGCGCAAGCGCGGCTGGAGCGGCTGGACCCGGATGCGCGCAAGCTTCTACGCGCGGCGAGCATCTTCGGCGAGACGTTCTCGGTGGAGGGCGTGAGCGCGCTCGTCGGTGAACCAGTGGCTGCGTGGGAACCCCTCCTTGCAGCCTTGATCGAGCACGAGGTGATTACGCATCTCGACAAATCACACTACGCGGACTCTCGCGAAATGGTGTTCCGCCATGCCCTTTTGCGCGGTGCCGCGTACGCCACCCTCACGGTCGAGGACCGAACCCTCGGTCACCGGCTGGCTGGAACCTGGCTGCACGGAACCAACGAAGATCGCGAGGCCATCGCCCTTCACTTTTTCGAAGCTGGGGAGTCGTCCAAAGCCGCCGCGTGCTTTGCCGAGGCGGCGGCGACGAATGCCGCACGGGCACAGGCGGAGGCGAGTGCAAGGTGCGCGTTACGGGCTCTCCTCGTCGACGGACCGAGCACCGATGGGGCGACAACCGGCGCGCGAATTCGAATGCTCGCGGATGCGCTTTCGACCACACGTCGTATCGATCCGACCGAGGTCGTGACGGGGCTCGAGTCCCGCGTACAAGCGTCGAGCGCTCTGAGGTCAGCACGTTCTGGCGCTGCCCTGGTCAAGGCGGTGCTCGATGGCCCGTTGCTCGACCTCAAGTCGAGCGGCGCCGCTTCGGCAGCGCCCGCCTTCGCGTGGTCTGCGGGCGCACTCGCGGCCTTGGGAGACCTCGCGGGGGCCCAGACGTTGCTCGCTGAAGCGCAACGGCTGGCAGCGAACGACGAGTCGCAAGCACGAGAGGTCCGCTACGCTGCCGCGAAGGTCGCCTCTTTCAGCGGCGAATGGGGGATCGTCGGAGACACGCTCGGCTCAACGCTCCTTCCGGCGGACGCGCAGCAGCGAACTGACATGCTGCTCATCCTAGCGATCGCGACGGTCGCGGTGGACGGTCGTGAAGCGCTCTCACGAGGCCTCGACATGGTGAGCCGAGCGGAAGCGCTCGCGACGAGCTCCACCGGCGACCCTGTTGCGCTCGTGCATTGCCAGAAGGCGCGTTTCGTTTGCTTCTACTTTGCTGGAGACCACAGGAACGCAGCGACGGCGGCGGAACAAGCTGTCGCCCTCGCGCATCACGCCGGCCTTCGATACGAAGAGAGCCTTCACCTCCACAACCTCGGCGAACAGTACATACGCCTCGGTGAGCCAGAGAAGGCTCGCCAGGCACTGCTCGATTCGAACGAGATCGCGCGGGATATCGTTGCAGAGCGACTCCTCGTTCACAACGAGATCGCGCTCGCGTTCCTCGACGACAACGCGTCGCGCCTGAAAGAGCTCGCCGACGGGTTCCGGGGCCGAGCCGCGCCGTGGCACGAAATGCACGCCCGCTTTTGGCTCGGTCTCCTCCAGAAACGTCAAGCCTCGCCCGAAGCCAGCGCCTCGCTCTTGCGCTCCAAGGGATTGGCGGAAGAGCTAAAAGTGCGTGTCATCGCCGACGATTGCGCCGAGGCCCTTCGCAACGTGTCGCCGGATCGCTGAGCGGGCGACGGAGACTCCGGCGACGCGATCACGGCCGCCGCTCGTACACCCTCCACTGACGCTCCGCGCTCATCAGCGGATCGCTCTCGTCGGTCCACCAGCGCGCGAAGTGGAAGCCGCAGGCAACGTAAGCGGCGATCGACGGGAAATTGCGCGCGTGGATGTGCACGTACACGAGCACGATGCCGAGGCGCTGGGCCTCGGCGAGCGCGACCTCGACCATCTTCTTCCCGCCGCCGAGGCCGCGGAACCGGCGATCGACGAGCGTGAACGCCGAGTACGAGACGCCCTGGGTGACGAGCTGGATGTTCACGCCGGCGAGCGCGCCGTCCGAGGTGAAGAGGCCGACGACGTGCTGGTTTGGCTGCGCGTTCACGTGGAGCGGCGCGCCGCACGCCTCGAGCCAGAATGCGCGCACGCGAGGCCAGTCTTCGAGGCCGAGAGGACGCGCCGTGAACGCCGGCGCGTCGTTCGTCTTCTGGCCGAGGCGGCGCAGCGCCGCGAACGCGCGCGCCGCGCCCATCGACGCCGCCCAGCCGAGATCGGTGAAGCGCGTCGGCGCGAGCGCCGCAAGACGATCCAGCGCGCGCGGCCGGAGCGTTCCGGCGACGCCGCCCGTCCATTCCTCCGCGAACGGCGCCGAGTCGGCGCGCAGGACCACGCGATCCGTTCGCACCGCGAGGACGCGCCGCCACGCGAGGCGACCGCCCGACACGACGCACACCGCCGCGCCGCGTCGCAATGGCCCCCTCACGCGTTCGACGAAGAGCTCTTCGCCCTCCGCCATGAGCACGCCGTTCGCGCGCGCGCCGACCATTCGCCAGATCGCCGGGAGCGTGCCGTCGGCGTGGCGCGCGCACACGTCGGCGTCGCCGAGCAGCTCGGTCGCCGCCAACGCCGCACGCGCACGCGTCCCCAAGAGACGCTCGAACCGCTGCGATCCGGTGACGATGTTCACGTTGGCCTTTGTCCTGGCCCCCGCGCAAGACTGCCACAATCGGGCGCGCCGGCTATTGCCGAGGCGTGCTTTGGGGCATTTTTTCGCGCCCGATGTGGGACACGTCCGGCGGTAGGAACGGGCCGTCGTCGAGGATCAGGCGCGGCGACGGCGTCGCGCCATGACGGCGCCGAGCGCGGCGATCGCGAAGGCCAGCGGGCTCTCGCCGCCAGTACCCGCGCCGCTCGTCGCGCAGCCGCCGGTGTCGGAGCTGCCGCCGGTGTCGCCGTTTCCGCCGCCGTCGACGCCGCCGCTGCTTCCGCCGTGTCCGGCGTCCTTCGCCGGCGGGATGGGGCCGCCGCCGTCGTCAGTGCCCGCGTCGTCGCCCGGGTTGGGACCGGCGTCGGGCGTGGGCTGCGTGCACTTCACGCGCGCGGTGGCGGTGTTGCGCGGCGCCGGGGCCGCGACGTCGAAGTCCGCCTTGTTGTCGTTCGTGTCGGTGCAGCCCGCGCCCTTGCGCGCCGCGCCGGTCGTGTTGCTCAGGACCGCGACGGCCGCAGAGCCCTCGAAGTCCGTCGACGTTCCGTAGCCGACCATGTCGACGACGTTGGCGGTGGTGCAGCGCGTGGTGCCGCCGCACCCGAGACCGGTCGTGACCTTCGCGAGCGCGACCTTTCCGTTCGTCGACGCGAGGGAGAGTGCGCCCTGCACGTCGGGCGTCGGGATCGGCGCGCCGGAGTCGGCGTTCGACGTCGACAGGCTCACGAGGACGTACGCGCCCGACGGGATCACCATGTCGGGGAGCGGGAGGATGTCGACGCTCGGACCACCGTCGGCGAGCGGCGAGCCGAAGTCACGCGCCGCGCTGCCGTACTGGATCGAGAGGCCGTTGGTGGCGACATTGCTGTTCGAGCGGTTGAAGAGCTCGACGAAGTCGTGGTTGATGATGGCGCCGCTGTTTCCGCCGCCGCCGTAGAGCGCGCTGATCACGAGGCCAGTGCCGTCGCCCGGAGGGCCGGCTTCGACCGGGCCGCTGTCGCTCGGGCCCGAGTCGCTCGGCCCGGAGTCGGCGCCGCCGTCGGTCGCGCCGTCGTCGGTCGCGCCGTCGTCGGTCGCGCCATCGTCGATCGCGCCGTCGGTAGCGCCGTCGTCGCTCGCGTCGGCCGTCGCGCCGTCGTCGCTCGCGTCGCCGGCCGCGCCGTCGGTGCTCGCGCCGTCGTCGCTCGCGTCGCTGCCCGCGTCGCCGCCGGAGCCGCAGATCGCGGCCGCAGTGGCCTGGTTCCGGGGAACGGCGACCGGCGTGACGACGTCGAAGTCGGCCACGTTGACGTCGCTATCCGTGCATCCTGCACCCTTCCGGAACGCGCCGGAGGTGGCGGTGAGCGCGGCGACCGCGGAGCCAGTGGCCCCCTCGTAGTCCGACGCCGTGCCGTAGCCGACCATGTCGACGACGTTCGCGGTCGCGCAGCGCGTCGCCCCGCCACACGCGAGCGCGGTCGTGACGCTCGCGAGCGCCACCTTGCCGTTCGTGCCCGAGAGGTTCGTCGTGCCGGTCGCGTCCGCCGTCGGGAGCGCGACGCCGTTGGCGCCGCCGCTCGCGAGCTGGAGGAGGAAGTAGCGTCCCGGGGCGATCGTCACGTTCGGGAGAGCGACCGGCGCACCGAAGTCCGCCGTGGCGCTGCCGTACTGGACGCTCATGCCGTTGAGCGAGACCGAATTCGCGCCGCGGTTGTAGAGCTCAACGAAGTCGTTCGTGAACGTCGCGCCCGCGTTACCACCGCCGCCGTAGACGGCGCTGATCACGAGGCCGGTGCTGCCGACCGCCTGCGAAGTGCTGCCGGTCTCGGACGAGCCGGGCGCGGAGCAGCCGAGGCCGAGGCCGAGCGACGTGAGGGCCGCAGTGCAAAAGAGGGCGCCGATGCGGAGCGCCACGCGCGTGTAAGAGGAGGTGGTCATGGGGCCCAGGTGTAGCACCCGATTGTGGCGACGCCGCGACAATCTGCCGCGTGGCGCGTGACGACGGGCGATTCCTGCAAACCCCTTGATCTGAAGCCCGTCCCGTCGCGAGGTCAGACGTGGCGGCGGCGGCGGCGGAGCCCGGCGAGGCTGAGGATCGCGAGGCTGAACGCGAACGCGTTTCCCCCGCGGGCGGGGCTCGTGTTGCAGCCGCCGGTGTCCGTCGTGCCGCCGTCGGGGACCGGGTTATTTCCGATGCCGCCCGCGTCGCCGCCCTTCGCGCCCGCGTCGGGCTTGCCGATCGGCGGGAGCGTGCCGGCGTCGTCGGCGGGGGGAGTGACGCCGCCGTCGTCCGGAGGGGGAGGCGCCGCGCAACGCTTACGGGGCGTTGAAATGTTTCGCGGGCTCGGCGCGCCGACCGTGAAGTCGCCGCGGTTGTCGTTGGTGTCCGTGCAGCCTTCGCCCTTGCGGCTCGCGCTCGCAGAGCCGTTCAGCGCGCCGGTCGCCGCGCTGCCCTCGAAGTCGGTCGCCGTGCCGTAGCCGACGACGTCGACCACGTTCGCGTTGCAGCGCGACGCGCCGCCGCAGCCGAGGCCGGTCGCGATCTTCGCGAGCGCGACTTTGCCGTTCGCCGTGTCGAGCGCCAAGGTCGGCGCGTCCATGTCCGGCGCCGGGAGCGCGACCCCGGCGTCTGCGCTCGGGCCGAGGCCGACGAGGATGTACGCGCCTTGCGGGACCACGATATCTTGCAGCGCGAACACGTCGGCGGCGGTGGCGCCGAAGTCTGCGCCGCTCGCGCCGACCTGGAGCGAGAGGCCGGTCGTCGCGACGTCGACGGTCCCGCGGTTGAAGATCTCGACGAAGTCGCGGCCCGGCGCCGAGCCACCGCTGCCGCCGCCGCCGAAGACCTGGCTGATGACGAGGCCGGTGCCGTTGCCGGGACCGCTGTCGGTGCCCGTCGACGTGTCGCTGCCGGTGTCCGCGATCGCGCTGTCGGTGCCCGTCGATCCGTCGTCGGCGTCCACGCCTGCGTCGGTTCCGCCGCCGCATGGCGCCGCCGCGGAGCCTTGATTGCGCGGTGCAGTCACGGGGTTCGCGATCGAGAAATCCGCGTTGTTCACGTCGGTATCGGTGCATCCTGCACCTTTTCGGTACGCGCCGGTCGTCGCCGTGAGGGCGCCGACTGCCGACCCCGCAGGGCCCTCGAAGTCGGTGGCGGTGCCGTAGCCAACCATGTCGACTACGTTCGTCGTGTTGCACCGCGTGGCGCCACCGCACGCGAGCGCGGTGGTGACGCTGGCGAGCGCCATCTTGCCGTTGATCGACGAGAGGTTGAGCGTCGAGATCGCGTCCGGCGTCGGGAGCGCGCTGCCGACGGCGCCCGCGCTGTTGCCTTGCACGAGGAAATACCGGCCGGGGGCGATCGTCACGCTCGGGAGAACGAAGGGGCTACCGAAGTCGCCGGCCGCGCTCGCGTACTGGAGGCTCATCCCGGCCGTGGACACGCTGGTTGTGCCGCGGTTGAACAGCTCGATGAAGTCGTTGGCGAACGTCGCCCCCGTGTTTCCGCCGCCGCCGTAGACCCCGCTGATGACGAGGCCGGTGCTGACCACCGCCTGCGGGGCGCTCGTCGCGGTGTCCGTCGCACCAGGGGACGAGCAACCAAGAGACAACGACAACGACGAGGACAGGGCGATGCCGACAAGCACGCGGGTGTTCATGGTGCGGCGGTCTAGCACCGGTTCTCCGGCGCGCGAGACCCGAGATCCCATTCCTTGCGTTGAGACACAAAATGATCGAAGCGCGATGAGGTGAGCCCATCGCGCTTCGGTTCCCTCGACGGAGGGCGTCGGCTCAGACGCGGCGGCGCTTCGGGGGGCGGCAGCCGTTGTGCGGGACCGGCGTAACGTCGCGGATGAGCGTGACCTTGAAGCCGGAGGTCTGGAGCGCACGAAGCGCGCTCTCGCGGCCGGCGCCCGGGCCCTTCACGAAGACGGCGATGCTGCGCATCCCGTGCTCCATCGCCTTGCGCGCGGCCTCTTCGGCGGCGAGCTGGGCGGCGAACGGCGTCGACTTGCGCGAGCCCTTGAAGCCGCGCGAGCCAGCCGACGACCACGCGACGGAGTTCCCGTTCACGTCGGTGATCGTGACGACGGTGTTGTTGAACGTCGACTGGATGTGCGCGATCCCGGTCGAGATGTTCTTCTTGACCTTCTTCTTGGCGGGCTTCTTGCTCGTCGGCGCGGCCGAAACCGGCCCTCCGCTCGTCTTACCTGCAGTCGACATGGCTCAATCTCTTTCCAAAAATACGAAACTTTTTACTGAATGAGAAGCGCGCTTCTCAGGGCGTCGGCTTGCGCACCGCGCGAGAAACGAGGCCCTTGCGCGGGCCCTTGCGGGTGCGCGCGTTGGTGTGGGTGCGCTGGCCGTTGACCGGCAGGCCGCGGCGGTGACGGAGGCCGCGGTAGCAACCGAGGTCCATCAGGCGCTTGATGTTCATCTGAACTTCGCGGCGGAGATCGCCCTCGACCTTGTATTCGGTCTCGAGGAGCTCGCGGATCTTCTTGATGTCGGTTTCGGTCAGCTCTTCGGTCTTCTTGGTCGGCGGGATGCCGGCCTTCTTGCAGATCTCGAAGGCGGTACATTTACCGATCCCGTAGAGGTACGGGAGCGAATACGCGACGTGCTTGTGTCGGGGAAGGTCGACGCCTGCAATACGAGCCATGGTGAGTTCCTTTGACCTTAACCCTGGCGCTGCTTGTGGCGCGGGTTCTCACAGATGATGCGCACGACGCCCTTGCGGCGGACGACCTTGCACTTGTCGCAAATCTTTTTGACGCTCGGACGGACCTTCATGACGTGCTCTCTCGGTTACTCGGAACGACTTACTTGTGAGCGGCTACTTGTGGCGGTAGGTGATTCGGCCGCGGCTGGGATCGTAGGGGCTGACTTCGACGGTGACGCGATCGCCGGGGAGAATGCGGATGTAAAACTGACGCATCCTGCCGCTGATGGTCGCCAGGACGACGAGCCCGTTGTCGCACTTCACGCGGAACATCGCGTTGGGCAGCGCCTCTTGGACGACGCCGTCGAACTCCAGCTTGTCGCCCTTGGGCTCTTTTCTCTCGCGACGTTCACTCATTAGGAATCCAGAATCTCCTCGGTCTTCAGTTCTTCAGCGCTTGCAGCACGCGCTGCGTGACCTCTTCGACCGCTCCCTGCCCGTTCACTCGTTTCAGCATTCCGAGCTTCTCGTAGTAGGGGAGGAGCTCGCTCGTCATCTTCTCGTAGGTGTCGAGGCGGTTTTTCACAATGTCTTCGTGGTCATCCGCACGGTGCTCCAAATCGGCCGGCGGCAAGTCAGCGGGCGGAGGCTTATACTTCAAGTGGTAGATCTGTCCAGTCCGTTTGTCCGTGCGGCGGAGGACGGCCCGTTCGACCAGCATCTCGCGGGGGACCTCGAGCGCCAGGGCACAGTCGAGCTTCAGGTTCCGACCCGCCAACATCTTGCCGAGCGAATCGGCCTGCGGCGCGGTGCGCGGGAAGCCGTCGAGGAGAAAGCCGTTGCTGGCGTCGGGCGCCTTGGTGCGCTCGGCGATGAGGCCGATGACGACCTCGTCTGGAACGAGCGCGCCCTTGCCCATCGCCTCGACGAGCTCTTTCGGGAGCTTGCCCTCGGCCTTCGCGGCGCGAAGCATGTCGCCCGTCGATACTTGGGGGATCCCGAATTTCTCGCAGATGACCTTCGCCTGCGTGCCCTTGCCGGCGCCGGGCGGTCCCAAAAATACGAGCCTGAGGCCGCTCATACGTCACGCCTTCCCCTGATGCGCGTGGCCCGACCACCACCCCCGCTCAGCCCCTCGTAGTTGCGCGTGATGAGGTGCGCCTCGATCTGGCTGACCGTGTCGAGCGCGACACCGACGACGATCATGATCGAGGTGCCGCCCCACTGGAACGGGACCCGGAACGCCTGGCTGATGACCGAAGGCACGATGCACACGACCGACACGTAGATCGCGCCACCCAGGGTGATGCGCGTCAAGACGTGGTCGATGTACTCGGCGGTCTGCTTGCCCTGGCGAATGCTCGGGATGAACGCCTGCTGCTTCTTCAGGTTGTCGGCGACGTCGACGGCCTGGAAGGTGACGGCGGTGTAGAAGTAACAAAAGAAGATGATCAGGGCGACGTAGAACGTGTTGAACAGCCAGTCGCCGCGCTGGAGCGCCGCCTGGAGGTTCGCCATGCCCGGGATCTTGAAGCTCGCGAGCGTCGCTGGGAACATCAAGAGCGACGACGCGAAGATGGGCGGGATGGTGCCGCTCGTGTTCACGCGGAGCGGCAAATGCGCCGTCTGCCCGCCGTACACGCGTCTGCCCACGGTTCTTCGTGCGTAATAAATCGGAATCCGGCGCTGGCCGCGCTCGAAGAACACGATCGTCGCGACCGTCGCGAGGACGACCGCGGTCACGGCCGCGAGGTTCAGGGGCTGGATGTTGCCCTTGTTCGTCGCGAAGTAGTTGAAGATGCCGGCGGGGATGCCGTCGACGATTCCCGCGAAGATGATGAGCGAGATGCCGTTGCCGATGCCGCGCTCGGTGATCTGCTCGCCGACCCACATCATGAACGCGGTGCCGGTGGTGAGCGTGATCATCGTCATGAGGCGGAAGCCCCAGCCGGCGTGGATCACGACGTCACCGACGCGACCGGTGTCGGAGAGGTCGCCGTTGTTCATCCCCTCGAGCGTCATCGCGATGCCGAAGGACTGGACGATCGACAGGACGATCGTGCCGTAGCGCGTGTACTGGTTGATCTTTCGCGTGCCCGACTCGCCTTCCTTGCGGAGCTCGTCGAGCGGCTTGAAGACCATCGTCAGGAGCTGGAGGATGATGCTCGCGCTGACGTACGGCATGATGCCGAGCGCGAAGATCGAGAGATTGGAAAGGGCGCCGCCCGAGAACATGTTGAACAGGCCGAGGAGACCCCCGCCCTGCTTGCTCACGACGGCCTGCATCACGTTCCGGTCGACGCCGGGGATCGTGACGAAGACTCCGATCCGGTAAACGGCGAGCATGCCGAGGGTGAAGAGCACCCGCTTGCGGAGCTCCGGCACCTTCCCGATGTTCGCGAATCCGGCGAGCGACGCCATGCGTTCCTTTCTTACTGCCTGCTCATGCGTGCTGCTTAGGCTTGCGCGGAGGCCAAAACGGCCTTGCCGCCAGCCTTCTGGATCTTGGCGGCCGCGGTCTTCGAGAACGCGTCGGCGGTGACGATGACGCTCTTGGTGAGCTCGCCGTCGCCGAGGACCTTCAGGCGATCGTAGGAGCCCTTGATGAGCCCCTTCGCGCGCAGGGCCTTCTCGTCGACCTTGGCGCCGGCGGCGAAGACCTCGAGGTCGCCCACGTTGATCTCGGCGATCTTGGCGGGGAACGGCGGGTTGAAGCCACGCTTCGGCAGGCGGCGCTGCATCGGGGTCTGACCGCCCTCGAAGTGCGGCTTGAAGCCGCGCGTGCGCGCGTACTGACCCTTCTGGCCACGGCCAGCGGTCTTGCCGAGGCCGGAGCCGACACCACGACCGCGACGGGTCTTCTTCTTGGTGGCGCCTTCCGGCTTCTTGAGATTCGAAAGCGTGTCAGCCATTGACTTCCTCGACCTTCACGAGGTGCATGACCTTTTTGATCGCACCGCGGAAACTGGGCGTGTTCGCCACCGTGACCTCGGACCCCGGACGACCGAGACCGAGACCTTTGATCGTGAGGCGCATCGGGTGGCTCTGACCGATGAGGCTCTTCGTCTGCTTGACCTTCAGCTTCTTCGTGCTCACGGCGACGCCTCCGGGAGCTGGGCGGAGCTCTTACGGTCCTGAGCGATTATGTCGCTCACTTCCTTCCCGCGCTTGGTGGCGACCATCTCGAGGCTCTTCAGCTCCCGGAGGGCCGTGATCGTCGCGCGGACGATGTTGTGCGGGTTCGACGAACCGATGCACTTCGTGAGGATGTCGTGGATGCCCGCGCTCTCGACGACGGCGCGGACGGCGCCGCCGGCGATGACGCCCGTTCCGGCCGAGGCCGGGCGGAGGAAGACGCGACCGGCGCCGAAGTGACCGAGCACCTCGTGCGGGATCGTGACGCCGTTGAGCGGAACCTTGAACAGGTTCTTGCGCGCCTGGTCGTTGCCCTTGCGGATCGCCTCGGGGACCTCGTTGGCCTTGCCGAGACCGACACCCACATGCCCGGATTCGTCGCCCACGACGACGAGCGCCGCGAACGAGAAGCGCCGGCCGCCTTTGACGACCTTCGCGACTCGGTTGATGTGGATGATCCGCTCCTTGAGCTTCTCTTCGTCGACTTGAACGAACGCCATGGCTTTAGATTCCTGCTGAGGGGTGTCGGGGGGAGCGGCACGCTCTCCCTGACCTAGAACTTGAGACCGGCTTCGCGCGCGGCGTCGGCAAGAGCGCGGACGCGCCCGTGGTAGAGGTAGCCGTTGCGGTCGAAGACGATGTGGCTGATCCCCTTGGCGAGGAGGAGCTTCGCGACCGCTGCGCCGACCTTCTTCGCCGCGTCGCTCTTGGTCGCGTCGTCGATGGCCGTACGAACTTCCTTGGTGAGCGTGGAGGCGTGCGCGACGGTGTTGCCCGTCACGTCGTCCACGACCTGGGCGTAGATGTGCTTCGCGCTGCGAAACACGGTGAGGCGCGGCTTCACAGCCGTCCCGCTGATCTTCCGGCGAATACGGAGCTTGCGACGCTCCCGCCCAACGATCTGCATCGCCATGACTACTTACCGCCCTTTCCGGCCTTGCCCGCCTTCTCGCGGATCTTCTCACCCTGGTAACGAACGCCCTTTCCACCGTAAGGCTCCGGCGGACGATAGCCGCGCAGCTTGGCGGCGGTCTGGCCCATCCGCTCCTTGTCCGCACCGGACAGGATGATGAGCGTTCCCTTGCTGTCGCCGGGGATTTCGACCTTGATGCCCTGGGGGACGGGGAAGTTGATGGGGTGCGAGAAGCCGAGCGCCATGTTGAGCATGGTGCCCTTCAGCTCGGCGCGGTAACCCGTGCCGACGAGCTGGAGCGTCTTCACGTACCCGTTGCCGGCGCCTTCGACCATTCCGGCGATGAGCGCCCGGGCGAGGCCCTGGAAGCGCGCGCCGTCGCGGCCGCCGACCGTCGGAGCGACGGTGATCTCGCCGTTCGCGACCTTCACGTCGACGTTCGGCGTGATGGTGCGCGAGAGGTTGCCCTTGGGGCCTTTGACGTCGATCTTGCCGTTGGCGATCGTGGCGGTGACGCCCTTCAGGAGCGGGATCGGGCGCTTGCCCGTGCGCGACTGGCGAAGATCCGTCGGTGCTTTTTGCGAGGTCTGAGCAGTCATGGGATCACCAAATCTCGCAGAGAAGCTCGCCGCCGATGCGCTGCTTCTTCGCTTCTTTGTCGGTCATCACGCCCTTGCTCGTCGACAGGACCGACACGCCCATGCCCGAGCGGACCTTGGGGATGCGGTCGAAGCGGACGTACACGCGCCGGCCCGGCGTCGAGACGCGGCGAACGCCGTCGATAGCGCTCTCCTTGCCACGGCCGTAGCGAAGGACGACGGTGAGCACCTTGGGGCCTTCGCCCTCGCTCGTGCGCACGTCGTCGACGAAGCCTTCGCCCTTGAGCACTTCTGCGATGTGCTGCTTCAGGAAGGAGTGCGGCATCTCTACGCGGTCATGGCGCGCGAGGGCGCCGTTGCGCAGACGGGCCAGCATGTCACTGATCGGATCGGTCAGCATTTCGTTCTCTCCTACCAGCTCGCCTTGATCACGCCCGGGACTTCTCCACGGAGCGAGAGCAAGCGGAGGCAAATGCGGCAAAGCTCGAATTTCCGGTAATAGCTCCGCGCGCGGCCGCAGACCTTGCAGCGGCTGCGGTGCCGTACGGCGAACTTCGGGGCTCGATTCAATTTTGCGAACTGACTTGCACGCGCCATGATCGTTCTCTCTTCAGGCCGCCCGGAAGGGCATTCCGAGGTGCTGCAACAGCGCGCGCCCCTCTTCGTCGTTGGTCGCCGAGGTCACGAAGGAGATGTTGAGTCCCTTGATGACGTCGATGCGGTCGTAGTTGATCTCGGGGAAGATGATCTGCTCGCGGAGGCCGAGCGTGTAGTTACCCTTCCCGTCGAACGCCTTGCGGGACACGCCGCGGAAGTCACGCGTGCGCGGCAGCGCCAGCGAGACGAGGCGATCCCAGAACTCCCACATGCGCGCCTTGCGCAGCGTGACCATCGCGCCGATCGGGATGCCCGCGCGGAGCTTGAAGCTCGCGATGGCCTTCTTGGAGCGCGTGACGATCGGCTTCTGGCCGGTGATCGCGCGGAGCTCCTCGACGGCGGCGTCGACGATCTTGGGGTTGGTCACGGCGGCGCCGAGGCCCATGTTGATGACGATCTTCTTCAGCTTGGGAACCTGGTTCGGGTTCGTGTAGCTGAACTGCTTGGTGAGAGCCGGGATGATGGTCTCGACGTACTTCGTCGCCATACGCGGTGAGATCGCCGTCGTGTTGCTGACGACCTTGGCCTTGGGAGCCTCTTCCGCTCCGCCCTTCTTGGAGCCCTTCTGGGGCTTCTCTTTCTTCTCGGCAGCCATGGCCTATTCCTCAGCCTTTGCGTTCTGAATCGTTTCGCCGCTCTTCACGGCGACGCGGACCTTGTGGCCCTTTTCGTCCGTCTTGAAGCGGACGCGCGTGCCCTTGCCCGTCTTCGGGTCCACGGGCATCACCTTGCAGGCGGCGAGCGGCTGCTCGCGCTCGAGGATGCCGCCCTGGGGGTTTCTCTGCGTCGGCTTCATGTGGCGCTTGACGAGGTTGATCCCCTCGACGACGACCTTGCCGTCCTCGGCCATGATGCGGGAGATCTTGCCGGTCTTGCCCTTGTCCTTGCCACTGATGATGACGACGGTGTCGCCTTTGCGAAGACGGGAGGCCATCACAGCACCTCGGGAGCGAGCGAAATGATCTTCATGAACTTCTTGCCGCGGAGCTCGCGGGCGACCGGTCCAAAGATACGGGTGCCGATGGGCTCCATCTGATCGTTGATGAGGACGGCGCTGTTCGCGTCGAACTTGATGTAGCTGCCGTCGGGGCGCGCCTGCTCGCGGCGGGTGCGGACGACGACTGCCTTGGCCGTCTCGCCCTTCTTCGCCTTGGTGCCGGGGAGCGCTTCCTTGATCGCGACGACGATGACGTCGCCGATCGTGGCGTACCGACGGCGCGAGCCGCCGAGGACCTTGATGCACTGGACGAGCTTCGCGCCGGAGTTGTCGGCAACGTCCAGGGTGGTTTTCGCCTGAATCATTTGCTCATTCCTCCACGAACTTTTTGACGAGACGGACGACGATGAATCGCTTGTCCTTCGAGATGGGGCGGTGCTCCTGGATCTCGACGTGATCGCCGACCTTGTACTGGTTCGTCTCGTCGTGCGCCTTGAAGCGGACACGCGAACGTACGTACTTCCCGTAGAGCGGGTCGCGGCGCGCGTTGACGCACTCGACGACGACCGTCTTGTTCATCTTGTCCTTGATGACCTTGCCGACGATCTTCCGACGGAAGCCGTGCGCGGTAACCTCAGGTGTCGGCTGCGTTGCTGCTTGGGTCGTCATGGCTACTTGGCCTCACTCTTCTTGGTCGTCTTCTTGGCGGCAGCCGGCTTGCTCGCGGCCGCCTTCGGCGCCGAGGCCTCCGCCTTGGGCGCTTTTGCGGCCTTCGGCGCTTTGGCAGCCTTCGGAGCGGCGGCCGGCTTCTCGGCCTTGGGAACCGAAGCTCCTAGGACCGGCGTCTGGCCGAGCTTGCGCTGGACGAGGATCGTCTTCACGCGCGCGAGATCGCGGCGCGCCTTCTTCATCGTGCTCGTGTCGTCGAGCCGGTTGGTGAAGTTCTTGAGGCGGTTCTCGAAGACGTCCTTCGCGAGGCTCTTCTCGAGCTCCACGAGGTCTTCCTGGTTCCGCTCACGCAAGTCCTTGGCCTTCATCAGACGACTCCTCGGGCGAGAAACTTGTAACCAACGGGGAGCTTGTGGCCGGCAAGGCGGAACGCCTCACGCGCGGTCGGCTCGTCGACGCCCGAGATCTCGTACATGACGCGACCGGGCTGAATCTCGGCCGACCACTCCTCGACGCTGCCCTTGCCTCCACCCATTCGAACTTCGAGGGGCTTCTTGGTGACGGGGCGGTGCGGGAACACGCGGATCCAGAGCTTGCCGAGGCGCTTCACGTGGCGGGTGATCGCCATACGCGCCGCTTCGATCTGGCGCGACGTGATCCGGCCGGGCTCGGTCGCCTGCATGCCGAAATCGCCGAAGTCAACGTCGGACCCGCGGCGCGCGAGGCCGCGGTTGTTGCCCTTCTGCATCTTCCTGAACTTGGTGCGCTTGGGGGAAAGCATGTCTCTTCCTCTAGAATCTGGAAATCAGGTGCCGCTTCAGGTGCGGCTTCAGGTGCCCGTAGGACCGGGGACGGAGCCGATGCCCGTCTGCGGGCGGCGAACGCGGCGCTGGAGGACCTCACCCTTGAAGATCCAGCATTTGCAGCCGATGATTCCGTACTTGGTGCGTGCTTCCGCGGTGCCGAACTCGATGTCGGCGCGGAGCGTGTGGAGCGGGACGCGGCCTTCGCGGTAGGTCTCGACGCGGCTCATCTCGCTGCCGCCGAGGCGACCCGAGCAGCGGATACGAATGCCCTTGGCGCCGAACTTCATCGCCGTCGACACGGCCTTCTTCATCGCGCGGCGGAACGCGACGCGGCGCTCGAGCTGCGTGGCGACGTTCTCGGCGACGAGCTGCGCGCTCGTCTCCGCCTTGCGGATCTCCTGGACGTCGATGAAGACCTCGTTGTCCGTGAAGCTCTGCACGCCGGCGAAGAGCGGCTCACCCTTGGCGGCCGTCTTGAGGTTGCCGATCTTCAGGGTCTCGATGCCCTTGCCGCCCTTGCCGATGACCATGCCGGGGCGCGCGGTGAAGACGATCACCTTGCACTTGTTCGCGGCGCGCTCGACCTCGACGCCCGCGATGTTCGCGTTCATCAAGTAGTCCTTCACCGCGCGCTTGATGCGGATGTCCTCGTGCAGCCACTTGGCGTAGGCCTTGTCCTCGAACCACTTCGAGTTCCAGGTCTTGATGATGCCGAGGCGGAAGCCGTACGGATGAACTTTCTGTCCCATTACGCGCGCTCTCCGAGGATGACGGTGATGTGGCTCAGGCCCTTTTGAATTCGGGTCGCGCGGCCCATGGCGCGGGGGCGCCAGCGGCGCATGTGCTTGTTGGGGGCCTTGTCGACGAACGCGGTCTCGACGAACAAGGCGTCGACGTCGACGCCGGGGCTCGTCGTGCGCGCGTTCGCGACGGCGCTCTCGATGATCTTCTTCAGGATCGGAGCGCCGGATTTCTTGGTGAACTCCAGAAGCTGGAGCGCCTCGCCGGCCTGACGGCCGCGAACCAGATTGACCATGACCCGAGCCTTGCGCGGGCTGATCCGCGAGAAGCGGGCAATCGCCTTGGACACCATGAGTAGACCTTCTCCTGAAAGAGCGCCGTTCTCCGAAGAGCCCGACTCGCTGACCCCGTCGTACTTTCGGGTTCGGGCTGGTGAACCAGCTCGGTTCCGCGAAGCCGTTACGGCGGCCAACTGAATGAAACTAGCGAGAAATCGAGGCAAAAACCGACGGCAAGGGGCCGGCGGGGAGGCGTACTTTACGTGCGGCGCGCCATTTCGCAAGTGAAAAAGCGGCGTTGCGCGCAAGCTTGCATCGAGCAGGGGCGATCCCCGGTCTTTGCGCCGCTCTTCCTACACGATCGCGGGAGGGCGCGAGCATCATTCGTCATGCGAGACTGGGCAGGTGGGGTCGAGCCGCAAGGGATGGCGTCCGTTTCTGGCGGTGCTCGCGGCCTCGTGGGGCGCAGGCTGCTCGGCCATCCTCGGGCTCGACGACGTCGGGTACGTGGACGGCTCGAGCGTGGACGCGACCGACGCTCCGGTCTCTCCTCTAGTGGACGGTGCGGGAGGAGACGGCGCGCGCGACTTCGGCGCGCGTCGGACGGTGCGGTGTGCGTGCCCGAGGATTGCCTCAACGGGATCGACGACGACTGCAACGGGAAGACCGACTGCCAGGACGATGCGTGCGGCGCGTTTGCGTGCGGCGCCGCGGTGCCTCCGGGCTGGCGACCTGCGGCGATCGCGTCGGCGTTAGACGCCGGTTGCGCGGCGCCGTTCGAAGAGGCAGGCGCGTTCAACGAAGGTCCGAGCGGAACCGTCTCGTGCACCTGTGGCTGCGCGGCCAACACAGGCGACTGCGTCGGCACGCTGATTCAGGCCGACAACATCACGTGCCGCCCCGCGTTGACGCCCAACCCGACGATCAACGGTCCCGTCGTGATGCACGCCGACGCGGGCTGCCAAGAGCGCTTCATGACGTTCGTGCCGAGCTACTACGCCCAGATCGTCGAGGCAGGTCCCAGCAGCGACACCTACGCGGCCAACACAATCGCGACGAGCAACAACGTCGTCTGCGCGGCGAGCGGGACGGCGTGCGTGGCTCGCGCGGCGGGTGGCGGGTGTCAGCCGAGCCAGCCTTCTTGCGTTCCCGCGATCGCGAAGCCGTTCTCGGCGTGCGTGAGCCGAAGCGGGGACGTCCCCTGCCCTGACGGCGGCGCTTGGACCAAGCACGTGATCGGCGCGCGCGATGCCGACGGGGGCAGCAGCCTCAGCGGCGACGCGTCGTGCACGGCGTGCGGGTGCACGCCGACGAGCTCGTGCTCGGGCTCTTCGGTGTTGCTCCAGTCGGGGCTTTGCTCGGGGTCGCCGACTCCGGAGATCGCCGTGACGGAGCAATGCCAGATTCCCGGCACGGTCATGAACGCCGACTCTTACGTCTTCACGGCGGCGCGAAATGCCAGCTGCGCGCCAGGATCGAGCTCGCCGTCGGGGGGCGTCGCGTTCGACGCGCCGACGACGATTTGCTGCCCGCTGTGAGCGCTCCGCGTCAGCGCTCCAAGAACGGCGTCGCGGGCCGGCCCGCGTCGAGCTCGAGGTAGAGCAGCGTGGCGCCGAGGGCGCCCTTGTAGAGGCTGTCGACGTACTTGGGCTCGGAGCGGTCCTCGCACGCGCGGCGGGCCGCGAGGCGCGCGCGCGTCAGCCATGCGGGGTCGCCCGTGACGCGATGGACGGCGGCGCAGGCGTAACCGATGCCGGCGAGGCCGCAGCAGATGGTGCCGTGGCGGGCCCGGCTGGACCACGCGGAGGTTGCGGCGCGCGCGGCGTGAACGGCGTACTCCGCGACGCCGAGGCGTTCGTGCGCGAGCGCCCAGAGGAGCGCGTGTCCGGCAGCGCCGTTGCACCAGCCGTCCATGTACGACGGTTGTAGCGCGGTCCTGTTGTGGATGGGCCAACGCATGCCCGCTCCGTGTGGCTCGCGGAGGCCGGCGAGCTCGTCGAGCTTGGCGCGGTACGGCTCGGCAGACTGCCCGCGCGCTTGCGACCAACGAAGGAGCGCGAAGAGGAGACCGGCCCATCCGTGCGCGATGCCGAGGTAGGGAACGGCCTCGTCGGTGGCGAAGTCCGACGCGGCGACGAGGCGACGAAGCTCGTCGCGCAGCTCGTCGCCGCGGGCCACCAGACCCGTGGTGTCGCAGGAGGACGCGTCCATGGCGTCGAGGAGCTCGGAGCAGCCGAGGAGGAGGCTGGCTTTCCCGGTGGTGAGATCGCGCTTGTCCGAGGGGACGCGCGACGCGGTGAGAAAATCTTCGAGCGCAGGAGCGGCACGCGTTGGCTCACCAAAGGCGAGGCCGACGAGCGCGCGGACCGCGTGGAGGCCGGGCGGCGCGTGGAAGAGGGCGGCCTTGCCCGCGCTCTCCTCGGTGATCTCGCCTTCGTGGCCGCGAAACGCGAGATCGTCGCCGGCGAGGATCTCCGCCTTGCGTGCCCACACATCGGCGGCGGCGAGGAGCTCGGCGTCGTCGCGCGCGATGGAGAGCTTGTAGAGCGCATACGCGATGCCCGCGGCGCCGTAGTTGACGGACGCATAGGGCGGGCTCGCGGGGAGGCCGCGCAGTGCGGACCCGCCGACGCCGACACGCTCCAGTAGGTTTCGCGTCAGCTCGCGGGTGAGATCGCGGGCGGGCTTCGCTGTTCGCGCGGCCTCCTCGTCGCGCGCGCGGGCGGCGGGGAGGAGGGCACTAAGCTCCGCGGCGAGATCCGCGCACGACGCGAAGCGCTCCGCAGGCGACTTGGCGAGTGCGCGAAAGAGGACGGCCTCGAGCGCCGGCCACGAAGGAACCTGACGACGCGCGAAGGGGATGGGCGGGCTCTCGACGATTTGACGGAACGTCTTCGCGCGCTCGAGCGACCAGTCGACGTACGGCACGCCGGTCCACATGAGGTAGAGGAGGGCGCCGAGGGAGTACTGCTCGCCGGCGAGGGTGGCAGGGAACGAGTCCCCACGCAGAACCGCCGAGGCTAGCTCCGGCTCGAAAAAGGATACGACGCCCCCGCGTACCGCAGGCGGTCCGGTGCCTTCCGAGACGTGGGCAAACCCGAAGTCGATGACACGCGCTCGACCGGTAGACTCGATGAGGACGTTGCTCGGATTGACGTCGCCGTGGACGACACCGGCCGCGTGCAGTTGCGCGATCGCCTCCGCGACATCACAGCAGAGCGAAAGAAGAGCCGATTCGCGGCGCGCCTCTCCTACTCGACGAACGGCTGCTGCGGCGGCCGAGGCGTCCTCGCCGAGCACCCATTCCGAGACGATGACTCCGGCGCCCTCCGACGCATGAACGCCGGCGATCTCCGGCGCTCGTGGCTGCGCGCGACGGGTCGCGTCTGCCTCCCGCTCGGCTGCATCGATCCCGGCGCGCAGAGCCTTCACCGCGAAGAGTCGCCCAGAGGCGGTCCCGAAGAAGACCTCGGTGTCGTCTAGCGCGTGGACTCGTCGTCGCAGCGTCACGCCGAAGAGTTCGAGCCCTTCGGTGAGGTGCGACGCCATTGGAGCGGCCTCGCGCTGCGCGGGCGAGACGAGGAGCGCGTCCCGGTAGAAGCGTGCCAGCATGGGGTAGGCGTCGTCGAGCGTCAGCTCCGGGTCCGCGCCGCGGGCCTTGGAGAAGCGTACGATTGCATCGACGATGCGCGTGGGTTGCCGAAACTCGAGGAGTAGATCACGCGACATGCTGCTAATGATCCGCGAGCCCGAACGGCTGTGCGGCCGGCTGACGGCGTAGTCATCGGCTGCATGCGGGATCGCTGCACGAGTCGCCTCCGGCACCTCCGAGAGCGGCAAGATCTCCACGTCCGCCGCGAGAACGACCTCGCCGAGAATGCTCATGCGACGTCTTCTTGGCGCGCCGCGTGCCCGCGCCAGAGCGCTTGGGTGGGCGTCCACCCGGAGGTGTCCACGCCGTCCAGCTCGAGGCGCTCGAGAACGAACGCAACGAGGTCATCTTCACTCCCTTGCCTCTTCGCCGAAAGGACCGCGCCGGCAACGCGAGCGGCGAGCCACTTCCGCCAACTCTCGCGTAGGCCCGTGACCGTCGACGCAAGCTCGGGCGGATCCATGCCCCATGAGATGTAGCCGGCAGCGTCGACCGGCGCGGTAAGCGGAACCCCGTGTGCGGAGTCCTCCCCGACAAATGCCGCGGCGAATGCCCCCTCTAGAATTGTCGCGCACGCACGCAGCTCGTCGAAAGAATTGAAGTACGCAATCAGCTTGTCGGGCCTGCAAACACCTTCGCCCCCTCGGCCAACCTTGAACGTGCCACAGGTCGTCCGGTCGAGCGCCTCGAGGGTCAGCGCGAAGGCGCGCGGCATCGCGACTAGGCGAGCGCTCACGTAGAGCTTGTAGGCAGGAGCATGCGTGGCGTGCTGGTTGCTCCACTGGAGCCAGGCCCCCTCCGCGTGAGGCGGGTTCCAGCCGCGTATCCGCGCTACTGCATCCGTTTCGCTCGTCAGAAAAGAGACAAGATCCGCGTCGGCCATGAAGCGCCTGCGGAGGGCGGGCGTGCATGGGAGGCGACCAAACTGATAGACCCGCAGCGCCAGGGCCCCGGCCTCGAGTCCTTCATACCCGGCCGCGCACGCAACGGCATCGTGCGCCGTGCGCGCGAGTGGGTGCGACGCAGGACTGCGGGGCACGGTCGAAAAGAGCGAGAGCGCAGCGGGGCCCGAGACGAAACCACCCTCGTCCTCCAGCTCTAAGACGCCATCGAGGACGAGGCGGCGCAAAATCTCCGGATCCCGTTCCATCACCGTTCGCAGGAGCGAAGGCAGGGCCTGGGGACGATGGAGCGCAAGGAAGAGGAGCGCGCCCTGGTTGGACACCGCCTTCGGGAGGGCTCCATCGCGAGAGACCAAGACTCCGAAGAAATCGTCGTCCCGAGTGTAGGGGACGAGTCGACGCTTGGTGGCCTCATCGAGCGCGTCGTACGCGAAGAGCTCGAATCGCGCGCATGCGCGCATGCGGCGCAAGACCAGAGGCGTGCCCTGCGGCGCGTCGACCCTGCTCACGTCACGGTGTGCTGGCGAGGTCGATCGCGGCGAGGATTGCGGTCATCTCCTGCACAGGCTCATCGGGCTTGCCGGGCGTCTGGGGATTTATTCTCTGGTACTCTGCCAGGGCCGCCGTTAGCTGCATCTTCATCGCGACAAGGTCCTGGCTTGGGTTCGCAACCAGAAGGTCCTCGACCTTGGTCGAGCCAAACAGCGGAAGGCACTTCACCATGCTGGAGGGCGTGTGGCACGATTGCCTATCAATGTAGGCAAGGAGCGACTCGCGTCCTGTTCCACAGCTCGAAATGGTCACCGTGAGATCCAGATCTGCAAAGTCGCGCATCTTCCAGCCCTCCCCACTCATGCGGCCGACTCGGCCGCGCCTTCACTATTTACGACGAGATGTCGAAAAGGTGTCCAAGAATGCGACTACTCGGAGCAGCTGATCGTCTGAGAGCGGAGCCGCGCCGCGGCGCCGGTCGTCGAACGCGGCTTCGCCCCGCCCCAGCGCTGAATGACCCGGCGATAGTCCGCGCACGCTGCCGCTCGATCGCCCATCGCCTCGTGTGCCATGCCCAGCGCATAGGTCGCCTGGACGGCGACGTGAACGAGGGAATGATCTCCGTCGAGCAGCGCGCAGTCGCGGGCAACCCGCTCGAGCCGCGCGGCGGCGTCGGCGGGGCGGCCAGCCAACAAGAGCAAACGACCTAGGCTCGCGTTCACCGGCGAGAGGGCATGGGGAGCTTCGCTCGCCTCTACGAGGCCGAGGGCGTCGCGCGCCTCGGCGTTTGTGACGGCGGGTTCGCCATCGTACTCGAGCCAAACCTGCCAGGGTACGCGGTCCGCCGAGTCGGCCCGCCAGCGAGCACGAAGGGTTCTGACCGCATCTTCGGGGAGGACGTGATGCGAGCGAAGCGCGCGGAGAACCAGGCCGTCGTGATCGCCTTCGGTCGTCAAGCCGCGCGCGCCGACATACCCGCGCGCCATGGCAGCTACGGCTAGCTCGTCTCCGAGCTCCTCTGCAATCGCCAACCGCTCCGGGAATACCCATGAGATCGTACTCGCAAAACCCTCCAAACGAGCCGCCTCGTCGGCACGCATCAAAGCGTCCCGCGCCTTGTCGAAGGCGCCCTGCCAGAGTGCGACCGCGCCGGAGAGCTCTTCGCCGTGACTCTTCGCGACGGCGGTAGAGTCGATGACAAGTGCGTTGGCGACCGCAGCACGGAGCTCGTCGTCGGTACCGCCCGCGCTGAGCACCGCGGCGACACCGGCCCGACGGAAGAAAAAGTCCGTCGGCTCGAGAGTCAGTGCGCGCGTGATCTCTTTGGCATAGAGGTCGCAGCGGCCTTCCTTGGCGAGCAGTCGCGCCTGGCGAACGACGCAGAGCGCCGCGAGCGAGGACAACGTCATGCAAGCGAGGTAGTGCCGCCGGGCAGACTCGACGTCGTCCGATTGCTCTGCATTGGTCGCGGCGGCAAGCTCGGCGCCTGGCATCGTCGGATCGAGGGCGACCAGGGATTCCATTGTAGCGCGTGCCGCCTTCCGATCGTGCTCTCCCTCGATCGTGGCGAGTCGAAGAAGCACCTCCATGTCGAGCGGCCGAGCCTCGTGCAGGATGCGATAGCGGCGTGTCGCCTCCCTGAAGTCGGGCGGCGTGCGCATGCCGATAGGCTCCTCGGCATGCAGAAGGTCGCGATCGCGCGCATCGAGGCTGTCGCGGAGCCGGACGGCGTTCCTGTATTGTTCCTTCGAGGCAGGCTGCCCCATGAACATCGCCGCGCGCAAGCTCGCCGCCGCCATCTCCGGATCGAGCTCGAGCGCCCGTAGAAACCCCAGTTGGGGCGCCCTCGCGGCGTCGCGCAGATCGGAGAGTGCCCGTCGGTACGCCTGCGCGGCCTCCGGATTCTTCGTAACGGGCGGCGGGTGGTCCAAAAGCCCAATCGGGCGCGGCCGAGCGGACGGCGCCGCGCTGCTCGACGCCGCGTTGGTCGCAACGACGCGAGTAGTCGACGGCACGCGCGACGTGATCACGACCATCGCCGTCGCTATCACGGCAAACGCAGCCCCCAGCCACCATCCGCGGCGTCTCGGCGCCCTCTCCCCTGCCGCAACCTGCACCAGCGGCGTCGCTCCGTGATCCGCGCCCTCTACCCGCGTCGGCGCCTCCCGCTCCCGCGGCGCCGGCGGCCCGCTGCTTCGCGGCGTCACCGGGAGCTTCGGCACCCACGTCGCCACCTCCGTCGCCGCCTCCTCCAGCGCGCGCACCAACGCCGCGCCATCCGCAATCCGCTCGCGCGCGTCGGTCATCAGGCACCGCTCGATCGCACGCTCCAGCAGCGGCGGAAGCTCGGGCCGGCGCGCTTTGCGATCGAACGCGCTCTCCGCAACGAGGTGCGCCGCGTTGTGGGCCGGCGTCACGCTGAACGGCCGCCCGCCGGTCACCATCTCGTGAAGCGTGACACCGAACGCGAACACGTCGGTCGCTGCCGTCACCGCCTCGCCGCGCGCCTGCTCCGGGGACATGTACGCCGGCGTTCCTAGGATGTTGCGATCCTCGGTCATCGTCTCCATGTGACCGATGTCGCCGTCGTTCGAAGGCTCCGCGAGGACGAGCTTGGCGAGGCCAAAATCGAGGATTTTGGCGATCCCGTCGTCCGTGACCACCACGTTGTCGGGTTTGAGATCGCGGTGAACGATGCCGGCCTTGTGCGCGCGCGCGAGCCCTGCGGCGATCTGGAGGGCGAGCTTCACGGTCTCCGCGAGCGGCAGATCCCAATCGGTGAGGCGCGCGCGCAGCGACTTTCCCTCCACCAGCTCCATCGCGATGTAGACGCGCCCTTCGGCCTCGCCGACCTCGTACACCGTCGCGATGTTGGGGTGGGTCACGGCGGCGGCGGCGCGCGCCTCTCGCATCAAGCGACGCCGGCGCGGTCCGTCGTCCTCGAGCGCGGGCGGCAACACCTTGAGCGCGACGAGGCGGCCGAGCGATTCGTCGACCGCGCGATACACGATGCCCATCCCACCGCGACCGAGCCGCTGCTGGACACGAAAGTGGGCGAAGCGCGGCGGCGTGCTGCGCGGCGCCTCGACGTCCGAGACGTGCGCCACCTGGCGCAACAGCGCATCGGACGACGTATCCGTCGTGTCGCCGTCGTCCCGGTCGCTCGGATTTTCTTTATCGCCCCCGTCGTCGCTCGTCACCCGTCGAATCGTCGCCGATTTGCGCCCTCCGCGCACTCTATCCGCGCGGTCAGGGGCCGAAATCGTCCCACGTCACGCGGACGGCGTCGGTGAGCGTGCCGGCGACCGCGTGGTGGCGGTTGCCTTGGCCGTGTTCGCGCTCCCAAACGACCTGCCCGAATCGAAACAGCTTGATCGCCTTCCACTCGAGCGCCGCGCCTCTCGGGAGGTTCACGATGCACGTCCACGTCGGGAACGCCGTCGCTTGGCAACGCACGCCTTGCACGGGGTTCCACGCGCCGAGCTCGGGGAGGCTGCCCACGACGTACACCCAGTCGCCGACCTGCGTGCCGTCCGCGCCATCGATCGTGAAGGTGACCTGCGTCTGCGCGACCGTCGGGTTCGACGACTGGACGAGCCACTCGAAGACCGCCGCGCGCGCGTCTTTGCGCTCCTGGATCGCGTCAGGGGTGAGGCTCAGACCCTGCGTCGGGAAGCCGGCGGGAGAGTCGAGCCCGTTCAGCGTGTTGAACATGAGCTCGGACTGCGGCATCCCCACCAGCGTCTTTCGCTGCGGATCGGCGGGGTCGAAGCTCGTGTACTTCGTGAGGAGCGCGACGCCGTCTTGCTCGGCGGCGAGCGGCTGGAAGAGCGCGTAGTTGTCGAACGGCTTGGGGTTCGTGCGGTGGCACCCCATGCAAAAGCGCGCGACGAGCGACTCCCAGACGTGCGCTTTGGCGGTGATGAACTCCGCGCTCTCTCCCGCTTGCGCTTGCCACGCCGCGGGCAGGTGCTCGGGTGCGCCGACGGGAAGCGCGGGCGCGGCGCCGGTCGGGTACATCGACGCGACGTACGCGCCGATCGCTGCGCGGTTCACCTCGAAGCCGCCGGGCGTCGCGTTCGTGTCGTCCCAACGCTGCCCGGTCTTCGCGACAGGCACCGACGCCTCGGAGACGAGCGCCTGGTTCGCCGCGCGCGCCGATTGATTGAGCGCGAACCACTCGGCCTGCGCCGTCGTGAGATCGCCCGGAACGAATTTCGTCGTGCCCGACGGATCATCGAGGACCAGGTGCCCGCCGACGTCGAGTGAGTCCGGCTCGAACTCGCGGAAGATGGAGCCGATGTTCACGGCGCCGCCTTTGCCGCGGTACTGGCCGGAGTGGCATGGCGTGCAGAGCTGCGGCATGAACTTCGGCCCCTCGGAGTCGAGCGTGGCCTGCGTCGCGAGGACGCCTTGCGCGTTGAAGACGTAGAAGTGCGTGAAGCCGTCCTCGACGGTCATCGCGACGGTGCCGAGCGTCGCGGTGCCGTCGCTGCGCCCTTCGACGAAGTCCTGGTAGTCGGTGAGGCTGCGCCAGTTGCGGACGTAGCATCCTGCGGGAGGCGCGCCGTTGCCGTCGCCCTTCTTGAACGCGACACCCGCGGCGGCGAACGCCTCGGGCTTCGAGCACACCATCTCGCGCACGAAGCCGAGATCGAGCCGGTTTCGGTACGTGCCGCGGTTCGTCGTTAGCCCTGCTGCCGCGAGCTTCTTCGGATCGCGCTCGTTCGGATCGACGCCGAGGTTGTCGGTGCCGAAGCGTTGCAGCGTGTACGTCCCAACGGCGACGCCGGGGACTTGGAAGCCTTGGTAGTACGCGATCGCCCCTTCTTGATCGCCGACGCCCTCGCGAACGAGCCACTTGTACGGCGCCGTCGATTGTCCGCCGCCGTCGGCGCACGGGCCGGTGACGATCTTGAAGACCTGACCGGCCGCGTGATCGAGCACGTAGACCTCGCCCGCGCGATCTTGCGCGAACGACGAGATGGCTTTGCCGCTCTTGCCGATTGTCTGGAGCTTCGATTTTCCGTTCGACGTGAAGAGGCCGAAGATGTTGCCGCTGACGTAGTCGGCCGCGAGGTAACGCCCCTCGAGCGCGGGCGCCGACGCGCCGTGGTAGACGAAGCCGCCGATGACCGCCGCGGACTGGCCGTTGTGCGGGTACTCGACGACGGGGAGCACTTCATCGGCGACGGGGCACGCGTTCTTGTCGCCTCCGAAGCGACGGCGCTCGGCGTCGGCGTTGGAGCAATGCGTGGCCTCCTTCGGGAGCCAGCCGTAGTTGCCGCCTTTCGTGACGAGATCGATTTCTTCGAACGCGTCTTGGCCGACGTCGCCGAGCCAGAGATCGTCGGGGCGCTTCGTGTCGAAGCTGAATCGCCACGGGTTGCGAAGGCCCCACGCGTAAATTTCGGGGCGGCCTTGGCCGGCTTTGGTACCGGCGGTGCCGAACGGGTTGTCGGCGGGGAAGCCGTACGTGTGGCCGTCTTGTCGTGCGCCGACGTCGAGGCGGAGCATCTTGCCGAGGAGCGCGCGCGTGTCTTGCGCCGGCTTGATCTCGGGGTGGTTCTGGATCTGCTCGTTGGCGGGGCTTCCGTCGCCGACGGAGACGTAGAGGAGGTTCTTGCCGCCCTCGTTCTTGAAGACGAGCGAGCCGCCGTTGTGCTCGGAGTCGTACTTGTCGATCTGGATCAGGATCTCTTCGCTCGACGTGTCGAGGACGAGCACGCCGCCGGGGCCGCCCTTCGTGCGAAAGCGCGAGAGCGTCCACTCGAAGTCGACGAGCGGCGGGCGCGCGTTCGGGTTGTGGCCGTCGTACGCGACGTAGACCTCGTTCGTGGCGGGGAAGCTCGGATGGAACGCGAGGCCGTTGATGCCGGGCTCGGCGCCGTTCGCGGCGACCTTCGCGGTCAGATCGCCAAAGACGATCGGCGCGTCGCCGGTCTTCGTCGTGACGGTCTTGATCAGGCCGTCTTTTTCGGTGACGTAGAAACGCGTCGCGTCGCTCGGGTCCTGGACCATCGACGTCGGCTTGCGGAACGACACGCCCGCAAAGACCCGCGAGAGGGCGGCGCCGGGGATGGCGCACTCGCCGATGGCCTGCTCTTGCGATTCGCCTTCACCGACGAACGCGCGGCACCCGTCGACGGCAAGCAGCGCGATCGGCGCAAGCGCCGACGCCAGGAGGCCGAGCGCTCCCAGAGAGCCGCGAAACCGCATGAGAACTCCGAGGCCGAGGGAGCAGCCCGACAAGATGCTCACGCCGGTTTACGCGCGCTGCGTCAATTGCCTTCCCTCGGTCGACGGCAAACGCCGAACGACGAGGGGTCTTGACCGAAACGCGGCGAGCGGGACATGCTCGCCACGATGACGCACGTACGCTCGCTCGCCGCGCTCGCCCTCGTCCTCGTGACCTCCCTCGCCGCCGCGTGCGGCGGGCTCGTGAAGGACACCGAGAAGGGAATTCACACGACCGAGAAAGAGATCAAGGGCTCGAACGGCAGGAAGGACGTCGAGCAAGGCACGGACACGCTCAAGAGCGACGTGACCGGCAAGGGGCGCGCGGACGCAGGTCCGAGCGTCGACACGAGCCCCTCGCCTAGTGACACGAAGATCTAACGCGCTCGTCTAGAACGAGTACCCGATCGTGAAGAGGAAGCGCGGCAGGACGCCGGAGACCTTCACGGTGCTCGAGGACTGAAGGCTCGAGGTGTCGGCCGCCGTCAGGTACATCACGCCGGCGCCGCCGCCGATGGTGAAGCCGTTGTCGAAGACGTGCTGTCCGCCGAGGTCGACGGCGAAGCCGTACGCGCTGAAGCTGCCTTCGACCGAGCTCGTCTGGTTGCCCGCGGTGGCGGTGGTCTTGGTCCCCGCGTGCATTTAGACGAGCGACGGGCCGACGAAGAAGCCGTTCGCGCCTTTGCTGCCCGTGTAGAAGTGGTAGCCGAGCTCGGCGCCCCAGTTCGTGTACTTGGTGCCGTTCGCGTTGTCGCCGGCCGAGATGAACTGGCCGTACGGGTTCAGCATGATGCCGTGGTGCGCCGCGGGCAGGTACTCCACGTTGAGGCCGATGCGCGTGAGGATGAGGGACAGCGGGTTCAGCGTCAGCGCGATCGGCTTGAACTCCGGCTCCGGCTTCTGACTCTTCGCGACTTGATCCGGGGACTTCTTTCCATCTTCGGGCTCCGCTGCGGAAGCGGTCGAGGCGACGAGAAGCGACACCGAGAACACGACCAATGCCGACAATGTGCGCATGAATCCTCCGATAAATAAGAAGCTGCCGCAGTGGCTCGTCGAAGACGCCCCCCGCGCCGGTCCACCCACGGCTCAGGTCCTTGGACCTCGCGCCTTGCTCGATTATTCACGGATGAAATTCCGACACCTCGCGTGGTCGAGCGACTGACCGATCCGACCTTTGTTACGATCGCGAGAGATGCTCCGAACGACGCTGCGCGAGTCGCCGTGGACGGCCGCCGCCGCCGCGACGCTCGCGCACGCGCCGACGATCGCGAATCGCCTCACGCTGGACGACCCGGCGCTGCTTCGTGAGAGCACGGATCTGCGGACGCTGCGTGGGCTCGTTCATCTGCTGTCGACGCCACGCGACGCGCTTCTCGGAGAGCCTGGAGCATCGCCCGTGTTCAGGCCGCTCGCCGCCGCCATCGATTGGCTCGTGTGGGAGATCGGGCGCGCGCACGCGCCAACGCTGCACGCGCTGAGTTGTATTCTGCATGCGATTGTGGCGATGCTCCTCGCGCGCGCGATCGCGGCGCAAGGCGTGGCGCGGCAGGCGGCGGTGGCGGCGGCGTGCTTGTTCGCGGTTCATCCGGCGACGACCGAGGTCGTGGCGTCGGCGAGCGCGCGTCCGCTGGCGATCGGGGCCGGCGTCGCGCTCTATGCGCTCGGGTCGCGCGGTCCTGCGGGATCGGCGAAGCGCGCGGCGTGGGGTGCTGCGATCACGCTGATCGCCGTACTCGTTCACGAAGCGTTCGTGTTCTTGCCGCTGCTGCTCGCGATGGCTCCACGCGTGACGGGCGAAGGCAAGGCTCCCGCGCCGGCGATCGGCGGGCTCGCGGCGGTCGCGTTCGTTGCGAGCGTACCCGCGTGGCGCACGCCGCTGCTCGGCGCGCCCGCCGCGACGATCGACGCCGCCGCCGGGCTCCTCCTCCGATTCGCGCGCGACCTCGTCTTCCCGTCGGATCTGTCCCCGTTCGTCACGCTCCCTTCGGTTGGCGCCGGCGCAGCGGCCTTGCTGCTCCTCGTGGCGGCGGTCGGCGTGGGGTGGCTCGTTCGTTGGATCAACGGTTCGCGGCATGCGCGTTCGTTGGCGCTCGGCGCGGCATGGACGCTCGGCGCCGTCTGCGCGCTCGGCCCTGCGGCGGCGCGCGCTCCGGCGTCGGATCGTGGCGCGTACCTCGTCGTCGTCGGCGCCGCGTTCGCGGTGGCGTACGCGCTCGAGGCGCTCGGACGACGCGCGCTCCTTCCTGCGCGATGGGCGCCGTACCTCCCGCTCGTCGTCGCGGCGGCGCTCGTCCCGCTCACGTGGGGGCGAGGCGGGGCGTGGCGAGACGACGCGGCGCTCCTCCGCGCGGAGGCGGCCGATCGCCCCGGCGATGTCGAGGGCGAGCTCGCCACCGCGCTCCTCGCCTCGCGCGCGGGAGACTTCGCGGCGAGCCGCGGCTGCCTCTCGTACGTCGCGGCGCACCCCATGGCGATGCGCGCGTACCTGTGCGCCGGCGTCGCGTCGCTCACGGCGGGCGAGCCGCGCGCCGCGCTCGGCTTCGTGCAGCCTTACGCCAGCCGCTACCCCTACGAGGAGCACGCACGTCGCGCGCTCTTCGCCGCGCTCTTCGCGACCGGGCAGCTCGACGAAGTCGACGCGGTCCTCAAGCAGTGGGAGCCACGGTTCCGCCCGTCGCCGGAGCTCGCCGAGGCGCGCAGTGAGCTGACGCGGAGGCGCGGGGCGCGATGAGAGGACACCGCCCGCTCGTGTTCGGTGCGCTGCTCGGCGTGGCGATCGTCGTCGCGCTCGGCGTCGCTACGCATTTCGAGATGGGAGAGCACACCGCGTTGAGACTCCGCGCGGCGATCGCCTTCACGGCGCTCGCGCTCTCGATCGCCGAGGCGCGGCGGCGCCGTCGCGGCCCCGCCACTCGACGCGCCACCATCAAGATCGTCGCCGCGCTCCTCGCCACCCTCGCCGTCGGCGCCTACTACAACTGCGGGAACCCGGTGTACTCCGGCCTCTTCCACCGCCACGACTTCTTCCACTACTTTCTCGGCGCAAAGTATCCGAGCGAGCTCGGCTACACGCGCATCTACGAGTGCACCGCGCGCGCGCAAATCGCGCTCGGGCAGGAATCCGATCTCCAATACAGGAGCATCCGCGATCTCGAGAACGACACGCTCGTGCCTGGTCCCATCTTGATGGCGCGCCCCGACACGTGCCGCCCGCGCTTCTCGGACGAGCGCTGGCGAATGTTCATGGATGACGTCGCGTGGTTCCGCAGCACCACCGATTTTACGTATTGGGCGGGAATTCAGGCCGATCATGGCTACAACCCGTCGCCCGTATGGACGGCGATCGGACACGCCTTCGCGTCGCTTCACGCGGCGAGCCGTCCGTTCATCCTCGCGCTCGCGTCGCTCGACCTCCTCTTGTACGGGGGCATCTTCGGCGCGCTCGGGTGGGCGTTCGGCTGGCGCACCGCCTGCCTGGCGATCGTCTTCTGGGGCTGCCAGGTGCCGGCGAACCACAACTGGGTGAGCGGCACGTTCTTGCGGCAGGACTGGCTCTTCGCGCTGGTGATGACCGTCGCGTGCCTCAAGAAGCGCCGATTCTTCGGCGCGGGCGCGTGGCTAGGGTTCTCGACGATGCTGCGCCTCTTCCCCGCGGTCTTCGTGGTCGGGCCTCTCCTCCTGATCGCGCGCAGCGCACGGGCGAAGCGGCGTCTCGCGCGCCCACACGCGCGCTTCCTCGCGGGGGGCATCGTGGCGTCGCTCGTCCTGGTCGTCTTCGCCGCCGTCGCGGTAGGGCCGCGGGCGTTCCAAGAGTTCGCGGCGCACATCCGCGTCCACGAGAGCGTGCCGGCCGCCAACCAGATGGGTGTCCCCACGATCCTGATGCACGATCTCGACGGCGCACAAGACGCCTCCCTCGATGCGCTCGCGCCCGATCCCGTCGCGAAGTGGCGGAGCATGCGCGTCGAGCGTCTTCGCGAGCTCCGTCCCGTGCACGTCGGCGTGCTGGTCGGCGTCGTGCTGGCGTTCGCCTTCGTCACGCGGCGGATGCGTCGGCTGTGGGCCGCGGCGGCGCTCTCGGTCGTCGTGCTGTTCGCGGCGCTCCAGGTCGCTTGCTACTACTGCGCCTTTTTTTTGGTGGTGACGCCGCTCGCGCGTCTGCATCGGCGCGTCGAGGCGATGGTCCTCGCGACGGCGGGGGCGAGCGCGCTCCTTGCCGTCATGCCCGCGTTCTCGAGCACGCCGAACGACGAGTACGGAACGCAGTCGCTCCTCTTCTTCGCCCTTTCGCTGGCGCTGCTCGCAGCGTTCTGGCCTCGAAAGGCGAGCGCGTCCGCCGCTCCGGCGACTACGCCGTGAGCCCCGTGAGGCGCGCGCTCTCCGTCCACAAGCGCGTCGCGAGCCCCTCGTCTTGCGCGAGCTTCGCGGGCGCGCGCTCGCGGTTCGCGTCGTAGTAGCCGCCGGACTTGCCCTCGAGCTCGGGGCTCGTCGCCAGGTACGCCACGCGCTTTCCGCCCTCTTCCGGCGAAATCATGAAGAGCCCTTTTGCGACCGAGAGGATCGGCTGCGCCCAGCCCGGCGCGCCCGCCCAGATGTTCGTCGCCACTGCGCCCGGATGGAGCGACGTAACCGTGACGCCCTTGCCCGCGACGCGCTTCGAGAGCTCCCGCGTGAAGAGGACGTTGGCGAGCTTCGACCGGCGGTAGGCGCGCATGATCGAGTAGCCGCCCTTTTCGTAGCCCATGTCGTCGAAGTCGAGATCGCCGCCGTAGTGGCCGGTGCTGGCGACGTTGACGATGCGCGCCGGGGCGCTCTTCTCCACGAGGTCGAGCAGGAGGTTGGTGAGCAAGAAGTAGCCGAGGTGGTTCACCGCGAACGTCTGCTCGATGCCGTCCACCGTGACCTTGCGGTCTTTGTTCACGCCGCCCGCGTTGTTGACGAGGATGTCGAGGCGCGTGTGCGCGGCGCGGTACGCGTCGGCGAGCTTGCGGATGTTCGCCTGCGAGGAGAAATCGCACGTGAGGAGCGACACCTTCTTCGAGCCGGAGCGCTGCGAGACGTCGAGAACCGCCGCGTTTCCCTTCTTCTCGTCACGCGCGACGAGGACGACCGCCGCCCCTTCGCGGGCGATGAGGACCGCCGCCTCGAGCCCGATGCCGGAATTGCCGCCGGTGACGAGCGCGGTCTTGCCTTCGAGTCGCTTCGAGTCGTTCCCCTGGGTCGTCATGGCGATGTCTCCGATGGCGCAGCTGCGTCGGTGGTTGCGCAGGTTACATTCGATCTGCGGGGGCCGCCGGCTTTTTCGGGTCGGCTTTGGGCGCGGTCGTCGGCGGCGGCGGCTTGTCGTCGTCGAGGTGCAGCGGCGGGCCTCCTGCACCGGGCCCCTTCGGCCGAACCGGCACGACCTCGCGGCCGCCGTCCTCCAAGTACACCTCGCCGGACTTCATCACGAAGCGTACGCGCTCGGTCGCCGCGATGTCGGCGAGCGGGTCGCCGTCGACGACGATGATGTCCGCCCATTTTCCAGCCTCGATCGCGCCGACTTTGTCCGACCACCCGAGCACCTCCGCGGCGCCGATCGTCGCGGACTGCAGCGCCTGGAGCGGCGTCATCCCCATCTTCACCAGCGCGGCGAACTCCTGCGCGTTCTCGCCGTGCGGGAAGACGCCGGCGTCGGTGCCGAACGCGAAGCGCACGCCGGCCTTCAGCGCGCGGGCGCGGGCGGTGCTCCCTTGCGCGTCCACGTCCTTGATCTTGGCGACCACGTCGGGCGTGATGTGGCGCTTCTCCGCGTTCTCGAGGAGCCCGTGTGTCGCGGTGAGCGTCGGGACGAGCCAGGTGCCGCGCGCCTTCATCGCCGCGATCGCCGCGTCATCGATGTACGTGCCGTGCTCGATCGTATCGACGCCGGCCTCGACGGCAAAGCGGATGCCCTCTCCCCCGTGGGCGTGCGCGGCGACGCGGCGACCGAGGCGATGCGCGTCGGTCACGATCGCGCGCAGCTCCTCCGGCGAATACTGCGAGGTCCGTGGATCGTCCCCCGCCGACAGGACCCCGCCGGTCGCGCAGATCTTGATCAAGTCGACGCCGCGCTTGATCTGCTCGCGCACGCGCTTCTGCACTTCCGCCGTCCCGTCGGCGACGCCGCTCGGGTCGGACGAGCGCCATTGGTAGCCGGGCAGATTCTCGTCGCAGTGCCCGCCGGTGATGCCCATCGCGATGCCGGCGGCGACGACGCGCGGGCCTTCGATCTCCCCTGCGTTGATCCCGTCGCGCAGCGCGACGTCCGAATAGCCGCCCGCGTGGACGTTGCGAACGGTCGTGAATCCCGCCATCAGCGTGGCGCGCGCGTTCTTCACGCCACTCACCGTCTCGCGCGCGATCGTGATGGCAAGGCCGCTCCACCCTTGATCTTCGGGATTCATCGTGAGGTGCACGTGCAAATCGATGAAGCCAGGGACCACTGTGCCCGTCTTCAGCTCGACGACCTCGGTGCCGGGAGCCGCGACGAGCTGCGGCGACGGCGCGACCTTTACGATCGTGCCGTCGAGGATCGCGATCGAGTGATCGGTGAGGACCTTGCCTGTTCGCACGTCGAGGAGCCGCGCCGCGCGGACGATGACCTTGCGGCCGATCGCGATCGGGCGCTCACGGATCGGCGTCGGAAGCGGCGCGGTGCCGGGCGGCGCCACGTCGCGCGAGGGCTCGTACCGAGTGCCCGAGGACGGCGTCGCCCCGGGACGCGACGGGCCGCACGCGGGCAAGGCGGTGAGGAGGAGGAGCGCGGCGAGCGACGAAGCGGACCGAACCGGGAGGGTCATGGCGCGCGCGAGTATCGCCGAACCCAGGGCGATTTGGGTCATTTGCTCTCGACGGCCACGAGATTGTCGTCGGGGAACCGGTCGACGAGCTTGCCCATGGGGTCGATTCCCGCCTTCGCGGGCGGCGCGTCGGTCACGACCGTAAACGTCATCGCGGGCCGATCGATCCATTCTCGCTGGACGGACGTGACGTTCCCGTCCCCATCGACCACGCCGACGTCCACGAAGTCCCCGATCGGAATCTCGGTCTCGACGCCCACGTCGTTCGCGCGGAGCTTCTTGGCGAGCACCTCGACCCGAACATCGTACTTGCCATCGGCGCGCTTGGTCGCCGTCGCGTGCGTCGCGCGGTTCTCGTAGAGCGTGATCGTCTCGAACAGATCTTCGATCGTGTACGCGTACTGGGCCGGTGTGACCTCGCGAAGCGCGGCGACGAGGACGCGCGCGTCGGGGTACGGCGGCCCGCGAAACTTCCATTCGCGGACGATCTTGGCGAGGGCTGCGTTGACGGCGTCCTCGCCGATGTAGTCCGCGAGCGCGTACATCGTCAGGCTCCCCTTCGCGTAGTGGATGTACGGCTCGTTCTCGACCAGGGCGAGCGGCCGCTCTGCGCGCTTGGCGCTGCTCCTCCCGCGCAAGTACCGATCGAGCTCGTAGCGGAGGAACTTCTTCATCGCGACAGGCCCGAACTCTCGCTTCATCACCATGAGCGCCGAGTACTGCGCGAGCGACTCCGAGAGCACCGTCGCCCCCTGCACGTCGGCGCTCACGACCTGATGCCCCCACCACATGTGCGCGACCTCGTGCGCGGTGACGTAGAAGGGGATGTCGAGATCCTGGGGATCGTTCCCGTCGACCTTCGCGATGAAGCCGATCGCCTCGGAGAAGGGAATGACGCCGGGATCGGCCTGCGCGAAGCGCGCGTAGCGAGGAAACTCCACGATGCGCACTTGCTCGTGCTGGTACGGGCCGAAGCTCGCGGTGAAATAGTCGAGCGAGCGCTTCACGCCGTTGATCATGCGCGGCACGTCGTACGCGTGGCCGGGGTGATGATCGACCTCGATCGCGACGTCGCGCGTGCCCGGCGCGGCGCCGGCAGGTGCATGCCAAACGTCGCGCACGACCTCGTAGCGACCCGAGATGAAGCTGCAGAAGACCATCACCTTGCCCTCGGGCCGGTAGTGGAAGAAGCGGCGGCCGCCCTCGCTCCATTCGCGCACGAGGTGGCCAGCGGTGATCGCGAGCTGATCGGGGCTGGTGCTGAGGGTCACGTCGAGGTCGACCCAGTCCGCCTCCGAGGTCCCGTAGTTGCGGGCAGACGCGTACGGATCTCCGGGGGCCGCGACGTGGAGCGGCGAGAGGTCGTATTTCTTGCGCGTCGCGTCCTCGAGGACCTCGCGGGAGCCGTCGTACCCGACGATGGGCAGCGAGTCGGGCTTGAGGAAGGAGCCGTTGGCGACCAGGCGCGTGTCGGACGCCGACTCGGTGAAGCCTAGGTTCTCGAACGCGAGCTCGAACGCGAGGGTCGCCTTCTCCCCTGGCTGGAGGGGCGTCGCGAGATCGAAGACGAAGAACCCGAGGCGCTCGTCGGCGATCGTGCGTCGCTCGCCACGACCGAACGAGAGGGTGACGCCGCGCGCGCTCTGCGGGAGCGTGATCGCGACACGCGGGATGTCGGCGCCGGACGCGTTCTCCAGCGCGTAGGTGCCGCGCAGCTTCGCGGCGCGCGACTCCGGGAAGAAGTCGACCGAGAGCGTGAGCGCGCGAATGCGAGGCTGCGGTGTCTTTTCCCAGGACTTGTACTGCTTCTCCCAATCTGCCTTCTCGCCCTCCTCGGTCGTGCGCGGCACGTACCGATTGAGGATGTTGGTGTTCCAGAAGATGAAGGCGCCCGTAGCCGCGAACGCGACGAGCAGCGCGGCGACGATCCGTTTCGTGGTGCGCGGCGTCGTCGCGCGCGCGAGGGCGATCCGCTGCTGGAGCGTGCCGGCGGCGCCGCGTACCCACATCGCGTTCGCGATGATCGCGAGCGCGGCGGCGAAGAGTCCCCAGTACACCTCGTACGCGACGAGCGGCGCGACGAAGTGCCCGAAGCCGTTCATCGCGGAGTACTTGAAGTCGGGGAGCATCCCGACGCGATAGAGGTGATGCTCGAAGCCGAGAAGCGGGAGCGCGACGCTGGCGACGAAGTACGCGATCGTGACGACGTGCCCGACGGCTTTGTCGTTCACGATGACGTGCACGAAGAGCGCGATGGCGCAGAGGATCCAGAACCCGACGAGGCGGATCCCAATGAGCGTCCGCAAATACAAGCCGATTTCGTGCTCGTGGTAGCCCTTCGCGAGCTGAAGCACGATGCCGGCGGCCATGAGCGCCGCCACGAGGAAGACCTGGAGCCCGAAGAGCGCGACGACCTTCGAGCCGAAGAGGACCCACCGCGGGACGGGGAGCGCGTCGAGGATGGGCGCGAGACGCGCATCGCGCTCCCTCCACACCAGCTCGCCCGCGTAAAAGGCGATGAGGACGACGACGAAGAGCGTGAACGCTCCACCCAGGACCTCGAGCACGACGTATGTGACCGGCAGCGTCTTGGTGCCGATCATCTGGTCGACCTCGGCGCCGGCCACCGCGACGAAGATGCCGGCCGCGACGAGCACGGCGAGGAAGAACGGGCTCTTCACGGTCTCGCGAAGCTGAAGGCGCGCGAGGCCCAGCATCGCGCGGAGCGAGGCCGCACGCGAGAAGTCGAGCGTCGTCGTCGGCAACGCGTGGGGGGGTGTGTTCGGACGCGGCGACCTCGCCTCCGGCGCGTGCGGCTTTGCGCGGGCCCCTCGGTCCGTGAAGGAGAAGCGGGCGTACGCGATCGCGAGGAGCGCCGCGGTTACCACCATCCAGACCGCGCGGTTCAGCGCGAGCGGTCCCGCGAAAGGAACGACGCGCGTGTTCTTGTCGGCGATCGTCCAGTACTCGGTGATGCGGTCGACGGCGTTGCTGCCGAACGGGTCGAGGAGCGCGGCGAGCGGGCGCGTCGAGATGTCGCCGGTGATCTGGAGCGCCAGGATGTAGCCGAGGACCAGCACGATCGAGGCGACGTATACGGGGAGCATCCGCCGAAAGAGGGTCGCCATCGCGAAGAAGAGCGACGTCGTGAGGACGAGGTTCGGGACGAGGATCGTCGCGTACGGCGCGAGATAGGAGAGCGCGGTGTCGGGCCCCACGCGCGACGCGTCCACCAAGGGACCGTGCGCGGCGGCGAGCGCGCCGAGCGCGATCCACGGGTACAGGAGGAGCGACGACAAGAAGGCGCCGAGCCACCGACCGCCCAGGTAGTCGAGCTTGGTGATCGGCGCCGTGAAGAAGAACGACTCGCTGCGGTGCTCCACGTCCTGGAACGTCGCACGGCCGGCGAACGTCGCCGTGATTACGGTGCCGAAATTTCCGGTCAGGAGCGCGAGGAGGCCGAACGCATACGGCGCGTTGACGGCGACCTTCGCGCTCGCGCCGAAGTCCACATTCACCCCCTTGACGCCGCCGCCGGCGACCGTCACCCAGAAGAAGGCGAGCACGAAGAACAGTGCACAATACACGTACGTCGACGGCGCGCGCAGACGCGAGCGCACCTCGAAGGTCGCGATCCGCAGCAGCATCACGCCCGACCGAGGCCCTTGATCGCCGAGAAGTACACGTCCTCGAGGTCGGCCTCCGCAGCCTCGAACGAGGCATCCGGTCGCGCGTCGGCGAGGACCCGCACGCGCGTTCGTCCGCCGAACAGGCGCGTCGAGACGACCGCGTGGTCGCGCTCGTACCCCTCGAGCTCGGCGCGCGCCACGGTCTTCTGCCAAATCTTTCCGTTCAAGCCGGCGATCGCTTGCGCCGGCTCGCCGCTCGCGAGGACCTTGCCCTCGTGGAGGATCGCCATGTCGCGGCACACGTCCACCACGTCGCCGACGATGTGCGTCGACAAGATGACGATGACACTCTCGCCGATCTCGCTGAGCAAATTGTGGAACCGCACGCGCTCCTCCGGATCGAGGCCGGCGGTCGGCTCGTCCACGATCACGAGGCGCGGCTGGCCGAGGAGCGCCTGGGCGATGCCGAAGCGCTGCTTCATGCCGCCCGAGAAGGTGCCGAGCGGCTTCTTGCGCACGTCCAGGAGGTTGGTCCGCTGGAGCAGCGCGTGCACGGCGTCGCGTCGCTCGCCGGCGCGGGTGATTCCCTTGAGCGCGGCGAGGTGGTCGAGCAAATCCTCTGCCGAGACCTTCGGGTAGAGGCCGAACTCCTGCGGGAGGTACCCGAGCACGCGACGCGCCGTGTCCTTGTCGTGGAGGACGTCCACGTCGCCGAGCTTCACCTCACCGGCGTCGGCTTCTTGGAGCGTCGCCAGCGTGCGCATGAGGGTCGACTTGCCGGCGCCGTTGGGTCCGAGGAGGCCGAACATGCCGGGCCGAATCGTGAGCGAAACGTCGCGGAGCGCCTGGACGCCCGCGGGGTAGCGCTTGGAGAGGCGTTCGATGCGGAGGTCCATCGCGCGTTAGAGTCGCACGAGGGCGGCTCGAAATTTCGCGGAGATGACGCCTTCGTGCGTCAGAAGACGCGCGTGCACACGATGGCGTTGACGCGCGAGCGCTGGCAGACAAACGAGTTGCTCTTCTGCGCGGCGCCTTCGAACACCGACACGACGACGGAGCTCCCGACGCCGCAGAAGGTGCCGTTGAGCGTCTGACCGACCGTCGCGGAGGCGCGGAACGTCTGCGACGTCGCCGAGGAGTTCGCCGCGCACGTCGAGGGCACGATCATCCCGTAGTCGTTGGCGGCCGCCGCGGTGGTTCGGAGCTGCAGCGTCGTCGGGTTCGTCGCGTCGAGGACGAACGTGCCGCCCGTGAAGATGCGAATGGGACCTGCGCCGAAGAGCGCTGTGACCGGCGGATACGACGACCCCTGCGGTCCGGCCGGGCCCGTAGCTCCCGTTGCTCCTGTAGCCCCGGCTGGACCGGCGGGACCTGCCGGACCTGCTGGACCTGCTGGACCGGCCGGACCGGCCGGCCCGATCGCGCCTGCTGGACCCGCCGGACCCACCGCACCCGCCGACCCTGGTGGCCCCGCGGGTCCCTGCGCGCCGGCTGCACCTGGAGGCCCCGCGGGTCCCGTCGGTCCGACGAGACCGGTCTTCGGCCCGACCCAGTTGCCCGCCGCGTCGATGACGAGACCGCCGCCGACGCTCACCGTCTTCGGCGAGATGTCGCCCGTCGCGTTGTCGCTGACGAGCGCGTACGGAACGCTCACGGCAGCTTGCCGCGGCGTCATCTCCGCGTCGCCGTTGACTGCGACGCCGAGGTAGCGCTTCGTCCCGTCGAACGCTCCGGCCGGCAGCGGCGTGACCTCGCCGAGGCGCGCCGAGAAGTAGCCGCCGTCGAGCGTCACCGACTGCGTCTCTGTCCACAGCACCTTCCCGCCCGATGGCGCGTCGTAGAGCGTGAAGACGAAGGACGTGGCGCCGACGACCGGGTTTCCCGCGGCGTCAAACAACCTCCCTTGCTCGTCGAGCGCCATCGGGACGGCCGACGCGTGGGACGCGTAGCCGAGGCCGGCCACCACGACCGCGCCCGCCGCCCTCATGGCCCTCATCGCCCTCATCGTTCGCTTCATGTCGACTGCTCCTGCCTCCGCGTCACTGCTTCTGCGTCGCGCCGACGACGCCGCCGTTGAACCGATACTTGGGCGACGTGCTCGTGTCGGTGCCGCCGGGGCCCTGCCCGAGCGAGACGACCATGCGGTACTTCGGGCTCGCGCACACCGTCCCGCTCGAGACGAAGGCCGCGCCGGGCCGTCCGAGATCGGCGCCGCCCTCGACGTCTCCGTCGGTCCGTGCGTCGGCCGCCGAGTCGCCGTCGCTGGCGTCGGCGCTGCCGTCTCCTCCGTCGAGCGCGTCGATCGTCGCGTCGTTCGCGCGCGCGTCGGACGCGTCGGGCGCGCCGGCGTCGTCGCACGTGAGACAGGTGTCGTCTCCGCCGCAGCCAATCAGCGCGAGCGAAGCCACCGACGCCATGAAGAGCGGCGCGATCAAGGCAAGAACACGCATCGTGTCTCGTTAAGGACAGCGCGCGCGACCTCTCGGGTCAACTTTTCAGGTCGGAGGACGTGATGCGCTCGCTCACACGAGGCGCGGCTCCGTCATGCTCGCACCGGAACCAAGAGACGAATAACCTCGTGGAGATGCGGTGGTCGCGGACGACGACGGCGGCGGTGCTCGGCGGGCTGGTCGTGGCATGGGTCTCGGTCGGCGCTTGCCGCTCTCCGACCGAGATCACGGTCGTCTTGGCGACCGACCTGCCGTGCGACGGGCTGACGGCGCGCGTCGGTGCGGGCGCATCGTTCGGCGACGGCGCGGCGTGCGTCGCCGGCGCGCGTCACGGAATCCAGGATCTGGGATCGATCGTCCTCGTGCCGAGCGGCGACCAGGGCGCGGCGCTCACCGTGGTCGCGACGGTCGCGCGCGGGAAGAAGCCCGTGGACTGCGACCCTGCCGGCGATCTCGATTGCGTGGTCGCGCGCCGCAAGCTCCGCTTCATCCCGCACTCGCCGCTCACCATCCCGGTGGACTTGCGCGCCGCGTGCCTCGGCAAGGCGTGTGGTTCGGATACGACCTGCGTCCTCGGCGAATGCCTGTCGGCGTCGTTCGACGATCCGAGCGCCGTCGCCGACCTCGACGCGGGGAGCACGTACGACGCCTCGCGCGACGGCGGGCAAGGTGGCGCCGACGCCGCGAGCGATGCCAGCCCGGACGCAGGCGCGTCGGACGGAGGTCCCGCCTTCTGCACCGGTGGAGTGCTCGAGCCCAATCCGCCGACGCCCACCCTCAGTGAGCTGGCGGCGACGTCCTCGCACGTCTTCTGGATCGCCGGGGGCGCCATCGCGTTCTACGACGTCGCCGCGAAGTCGCTGAGGACGGTCCCCGGAACGGGCGGCACGACACGCATCGCCGCGGCGGACACGACCGTCTACTACAGCTCCGTGACCGGCGAGCTCAAGGCGTACGACATCGTCAGTGCAAAGTACACGCAAGTCGCGGGCGCTTCGTTTTCGCTCGCCGCGTTCGGCGCCGCGACGGGCGCCAGCGCCAACCCGTACTACGCCAACCCCGTCAGCGTGCTCCAAGGCGACGGAGGGGTCCTCTTCGATCTCGTCGGGCCCGCCGCGACGGCGAAGGGCGAGCTCGCCGTGACGCGAACCGAGGCGTGGGTGACCCTGGACCCCGGCGTCTACGCAGGACCGCTGTCCGGCCCCGGCGGGAGCGTGACCGCGAAGTTTCCCTATCCGGTCGGCACACACATCCGCGAGCTGACGACGAACGGCCTGCGTGTGGCGTGGCTCATCGATCAACCGACCCCGACGCTCGTGTCGGTGCGTCTCTCCGACGACGTGCCCGCGACCATGCCGAGCGACTCGGTCCACGTATCCCTGTCGTCCGTCGGCCTCTACCGCGACACCGGCATGGGCCTACTCCTGCGCGAAGGACTCGACTACCCGTCCACTAGCCCCGCCACCAAAATCATCGATGCCAAGCCGGGAGCGATCGTCGGCAAGGTCGTGGCGCTCCCGTCGTGCGTCTATGCGTGGCACTCGAGCGCCACGGGCCCTGCCCTCGTCTCCTACCCACCCTGACCGAGAACCGTCGATCCGCAAACGCGCGAAGGCCCGCACGAACTGAATCGCGCGGGCCTTCGGGGGAGCGGTGACGCTCCGCGCTAGCTTACTTCGCGGGCGGCGGCGGAGCGGCGCTTCCGCCCTTCGAGACCTTCGCCTTCTTGTCGCCCGAGTGGCCGTGGAACGTGCGCGTCGGCGCGAACTCGCCGAGCTTGTGCCCGACCATGTTCTCGGTGACGAACACCGGCACGAACTTGCGCCCGTTGTGGACGGCGAACGTGAGGCCAACGGCGTCCGGGGTGATCGTGCTGCGGCGCGACCAGGTCTTGATGACCTTCTTGCTCTGGGTCGCGCCAGCGGCGGCGATCTTCTCGGCCAAGTGGCCGTCGACGAATGCACCCTTCTTGATTGAACGCGGCATGGCTCTCCCTTAACCCTTCAGTCCACGACGCTTGATGATCATGCCGTCGGTTCGCTTGTTGTTGCGCGTCTTGAGGCCCTTCGAGAGCTGGCCCCACGGCGAGCACGGGTGACGACCGCCGCTCGAACGACCCTCGCCGCCGCCCATCGGGTGATCGACCGGGTTCATGGTGACGCCGCGGTTGTGCGGGCGACGACCGAGCCAGCGCGAACGCCCGGCCTTGCCGATCGTGATGTTCGCGTGATCGGCGTTCGACACCTGCCCGATCGTGGCGTGGCAGTGCTGGTGGATCTGGCGAACCTCGCCGCTCGGGAGCCGAACCTGCGCCCACGCGCCGTCCTTCGCCATCAGCACGCCGCCGGAGCCGGCGGAGCGAACGAGCTGCCCGCCCTTGCCGCGGCGCATCTCGATGTTGTGGATCGTCGTGCCGAGCGGGATGTACTGGAGCTCCAGCGAGTTGCCCGGCTTGATGTCCGCGTGACGGCTCGAGACGATCTTGTCGCCGACGTTGAGACCGTCGGGGCAGAGGATGTAGCGCTTCTCGCCGTCCACGTAGTTGAGGAGGGCGATGCGCGCTGTGCGGTTCGGATCGTACTCGACGGTCGCGACGACCGCGGGGATGCCGATCTTGTCGCGGCGCCAGTCGAGGATGCGGTAGCGCTGCTTGTGACCACCGCCGCGGAAGCGGCTGGTGATGCGGCCGTTGTTGTTGCGGCCGCCGGTGGACGTTTGGTGCTCGGTGAGCTTCTTGAGCGCCTTGACGCCCTTGCTGATCTCCTTGAAGTCGGAGACCGAGTAGAAGCGCCGCGCCGGCGAAGTCGGCCTAAAAGTCTTGATGCCCATGATCAGCTCTCGCTCGTCGTGTCGGCGAAGAAGTCGATCGCGTCACCCGCCTTGAGGGTGACCATCGCCTTCTTCCAGTTCTGCATCTTTGCGTAGCCGCGGCCCATGCGGCGGTCCTTGCCGCGCATGACCAGGGTGTTGACGTTGGTGACGGTCACCTTGAACATCTTCTGGACGGCGTCTTTGATCTGGATCTTGTTCGCATCGCGCAAGACCTCGAAGACGACGATGTTCTTCTCGCGAAGACGGTTCGCCTTCTCGGTGAGCGCGATGGGACGGCGGATGATGCTCTCGGGGGTCATTTCGCACCTCCGGCGTTCTTCAAGCAGCGCTGCTCGATCGCCTTGGCGGCGTCCTGCGAGAGGACGAGGGTGTCGTGTCGAAGGAGGTCGTACACGTTCAGGCCCTCGGGCGGCAGAAACGCGTGGTCCTTGCTGTTGCGGATCGAGAGCTTGAGGTTCTCGTTCGTGCTGCTGTCGACGACGAGAGCCTTCTTCAGGGCCTTCAGGGTCGTGAGCGCGCCAATGAGCGCCTTGGTCTTGATCTCCGCGAGCTCGAAGCGGTCGACCACGACGAGGCGGCCTTCCTTGACGAACTTGGAGAGCGCGCTGCGGAGCGCGCCGACGCGCACTTCGCGCGGGGGACGGTAGCTCCAGTCGCGCGGACGCGGCGGGTGAGCGCGACCGCCGCCGACGAACAACGGCGCGCGCTTGGACCCGTGGCGAGCGCCGCCGGTGCCCTTCTGTTTGTAGATTTTCTTCGTGCTACCGGAGACCGCCGAGCGGTTCTTGGCGCACTGCGTGCCCTGACGGCGTGACGCGAGCTGGGCTTTGACGACCTCGTAAAAGAGATGCTCTTTCACTTCGGCGCCAAAGACCTCGTCGGCGAGCTCTACGGAGCCCACCTTCTCGCGCTTCATATTGAAGACGTCGATCTTTGCCATGACTCAGTTCCTTCTACTTCCGCTCAGCTCTTGATCTCGACGTCAACGCCCGCCGAAAGGTCCAACTTCATGAGCGCGTCCAGCGTCTGCTGGGTCGGCTCGAGGATGTCGAGGAGGCGCTTGTGCGTCCGGATCTCGAACTGCTCGCGCGACTTCTTGTCGACGTGCGGTCCGCGGAGGACGGTGTAGCGCGAGATGTGGGTCGGCAGCGGGATCGGCCCCGCCACGCGCGCGCCCGTGCGTTTTGCGGTCTCGACGATGTCCGATGCGGACTTGTCGAGCAGCGTGTGATCGAACGCCTTCAGGCGGATGCGAATTTTCGTGGCGGCAGCCATGTCTATGTTCCCTTACTCGATGACCTTGGTGACGATCCCTGCGCCGACGGTGCGGCCCCCTTCGCGGATTGCGAAGCGCATCTGCTCCTCGAGGCCGACCGGCGTGAT
>JBBRLQ010000042.1:0-57080 GCA_038231275.1 Polyangiales bacterium | reverse complement strand
GCGCAGAGCGAGCGCTACGACGTCGACGTCTTGGGGCGGCGCTTCCGCGTCGGCTTCGAGCAAGTCTCCCAGCGCCTCACCACGCTCCGGCGCCCGGGTGCCGAGGGTGTGCCGTTTCACATGATCCGCATCGACGTGGCGGGCAACATCTCGAAGCGCTTCAGCGCGTCTGGCATCCGCTTCGCGCGCTACAGCGGGGCGTGCCCCCGGTGGAACATCTTCGCGTCGTTTCTCACGCCGGGGATGGTGCGCATCCAGGTCTCGCGCATGCCCGACGGCTCCACCTTCTTCTGCATCGCGCGCACCGTGCAGAAGGACTCCGGCGGCTACCACGCGCAGCAGCCGGTGATGGCGATCGGCCTCGGCTGCCGCATCGAGCACGCGCGCGCGCTCGTCTACTCGGACGGGATCGATCTCGAGGCAGCGGACACGTGCGTGCCCGTCGGCGTCACCTGTCGCCTCTGCGAGCGCACCGATTGCGAGCAGCGCGCGCTCCCGTCGCTCAAGCACGCGCTCAACGTCGACGAGAACGTGCGCGGCGTGTCCCTCTACGCGACCGTGCGGAAAAAATAGCCTCTAGAAGCAGACGGCGTAGAGGCCTTTGTAATTCTGGTAGGTGCCGTGGAACTCGCCGCCGCCGGCCGGGCGCAGCACCGTGCCATTCACGGTCACGTGGAATTGGAGATCGACCTGCGCGTACTGGCCGCTCGGATCGGTCGACAGCGGGAACGCCGGGCACTGCGATTTGTCGGTGAGCGGGCCGCCGTTGAGGCCGGGCAGGGGATCGACATCGCGCAGCGAGAACGCGTAGCGCGCGTCGTTGCCGACGCGGTGATCGAAGCCGACGTATCTCGTGGTGAAGGGACCCGCGGAGCCGGCGCGGACGAACACCTCGACGTCCAAATCGCGCCAGAGGTTCGGGTTGTCGAAATCGGTGGTGCCTTGCTTCCACACGTCGAAGTACGCGCTGGTGATCGCCGCGCGCTGGCGCGCCCAGGTGTCGAACGAGAAGCCGCCCTCGAGCGCGCGCCGATCGCCGTCGCACGGACCGCCGCTGCACGTCGCGCGTGAGACGACGGACGCCGCGTTGCCGATCCAGCCCGGCGCCTTCGGCGAGGGGCCAACGGAGAAGTGGTAGTTCTTTCCGAAGTTGGAGTCGTACGAGGAGCATCCCCACACGCTCGTCGTCTGGAACCAGACCTCGAGATCGCCGGCGGTGGACAGATCGAGGAGGGGAGGCTGCGTGCCGCCGGACGGAGAGAAGCCGCCGGCCTCGAAGGTCGCGACGGGGCCGCCGGCGATTCGGTAGAAGCCTGTGACGCTCCAGCCCGGGTGGCCGTTGAAATCGCCGCGGCACGAAGGTGAGCGCGCGACGTCGTACGCGACGCGGACCTTCTGCCCGACGACGACGGGGCCGGACGCAGTCGTCGTGAAGTCCGCGTTGAAGGAGAGGGAGGCGGCGCCGTCGACGGACGCGGAAGAGGTGGCGGCGGCGTCTTCGGTGGGGGCCGCGCTGCACGCTGCGAGAAAAAGCGCGAAAACGAGGCCCGCGCGCGAGGTCAAACCGTAACTCATGGCGGAGTTACTAGCGCAGCCCTGGCCGGCGTCAAGCCGCAGTCAAAACTCGACCCAGGCGAGCTCCGCGGTGGGGAGGCTGCGCTTCGCCCGCTTTTGCGCGGCCTGGAGCACCGGGCGCAGATCCTCGAACGCGTGGTAGTCGACGTTCTCGTAGACGCCGTGGAGGACGCACGCGTGGATTTCGCCAATCGTCCGCGCCGGGCTCTCCTCCGTGGCCGACTCCAGCAAGAGCCCGCGGTTGCCGTGGAAGAGCCAGACCCGGTAGCGCGGCTCCTCGCCCTCGTCGATCAAATCCCAGACCTCGAGGGGGTAGTCGTCGAAGCCTTCGAGCGCGCCGGCGAAGATCTCCCGCGCCTTGCCTTTGAGGAGGGCGTCGTCGGTGAGCCCGGGCACGAGGGGCTGGAGCGCGAGCTCGAGCAGCTGCGCGCGATCCTCGTCGGCGAGGCCGCACTTGTCGCTCCACACGTCGTCGCGCTCGTGCTCGTAGGTCTCGTCGATGCGCTCCAGGAGGACGAACGTCAGCTTCTCGCTCATGGCTGGCCGAGCATACTACCCTCGAAGGTTCAGAGCGCGTCGGCCACGAGATCGTAGGTGCGCGTGCGGGCGGCGTGATCGTGCACGTTCACCGTGAGCATGACCTCGTCGACGCCGGCCGCCCCCGCGAGCTCGCGCAGCGCGTTCGCGACGCGAGTGGGGGAGCCGACGAAGTGACGGCCTCGGTGACCCGCGCGGAGGGCTTCGTCGATCTCGTCCCAGCGGTGGGCGCGGGCCTCTTCGACGGACGGGATGGGCAGATCGCGCTGGCCTTGGCCGATGCGGACCCACGCGAGCTCGACGCTCGCCGCGAGCTCTTCGGCCTCGCGATCGGTCGGAGCGCAGACGACGGAGGCCGCGAGGATCGCCTCGGGCGCGCTGCGATGCGACGACGGACGGAACTCCTCGCGGTAGCGACGCACCATCGCGACTGCCTCGCTCGGATTGAGGAGGTGCGAGAACGCGAACGGCAGACCGCGCTCGGCGGCGATGCGCGCGCCGCCGTCGCTCGAGCCGAGGATCCAGACGTCGGGCGGCGGAACACCCATCGGGATGGCCACGATCGATCCCTCGAACGCGCGCCGCGGTCCCGCACATTCGCCGAGGTACCCGAGGAGCTCGTCGAGCTGGGCAGGGAAGCCGTCGGCCGAGGCCAGGCGCGCGTCACGCAGCGCGCGCGCGGTCCGCGGATCGGTGCCGGCCGCGCGGCCAAGGCCGAGGTCGAGGCGACCAGGGAAGAGCGCGTGCAGGACGCGAAACGACTCGGCCACGCGCAGCGGTGCATGGTTGGGGAGCATCACCCCGCCGGCGCCGACGCGGATGCGCGTCGTCTCGCGCGCGATCTGACCGATCATGATCTCCGGCGACGAGCTCGCGAGGCCGCCCGCGTTGTGGTGCTCGGCGACCCAATACCGGTGAAACCCGCGCGCGTCGGCGTGACGCGCCAGATCGATCGTACGCGCGAGCGCCTCTGCTGCCCCGGAGCCAGACGTGATCGGAGACAGGTCGAGGACCGAGACGCGCACGGGAGTCTCGTAGCGCAAAAAAAGGCGTCCGGACGCAGAAGCTGCAGGCGTCCCTCCGACGAAACCAGGCGAAAGACAGCAGGGCTTGGGCGGCACGAGGCCTGCAATCCCCGTCCGCGTCCGAAGGAGCCCTCCATGACCAAGTTACGAATCGTGACCGTTCTCGCCGCATTGGGCGGCGCGGGCCTTTGGGCGTGCACTGGCTCGGATGGCGCTCCAGGGGCCCCCGGCGCCGCAGGTGCAGGTGGCGCGCAAGGGACCAACGGCGCCGCTGGTCCCGCGGGCCCCGGGGGTCCGCAAGGAATTCCCGGCCCCATCCCCACGATCGACGGCGGTCTCCCGTCGTCCTGCCTCACGCCGTGCCACGGCTTCAACGGCATCGTCGAGCAATGGAAGACGAGCACGCACTACGCCACGTTCGTCTCGAACCTCGGCGGGAGCGAGGTCGACACGTGGACCGGACCGCAAGCGTGCGGCAACTGTCACGCGATCGACGGCATCGCCTACCGCGTCGCCGGCACCATCGGCACCGTCGATGGTGGCGCCATCGCGAACGGGAAAAATGGCGAGCTCAACTACAAGACGCCGAGCGGCTCGGTCACCGAGGGCATGTACCAGGGCAGCGCGAAGGTCGCCGCCGTCACCTGCGTGACCTGCCACGCCGTCGACGACACCAACGATCCGCACCGCACTGGGCTCGCGTTCACGCCGGGATCGTTCCCGCTGCGCGCGCCGGTGGGCGCGACCGACGTGGTCTTCCTCGAGAAGAGCCCGGTGCTCGGCACCATCACGGGCACCTCGGCGGGCACGCGCGGCACCGCCAACGCCTGCATCATGTGCCACAAGGCCCGCAAGGACGTCACGAACTACATCACCGCGTCGAACACCCTCACCAGCCCGTACTGGGGACCGCACGAGGGACCGCAAGCGGACATCTACACCGGCGCCGGTGGGTACCACTTCTCCGGCCAGACGTACGGGACGTCGACCCACGAGTCGAAGCTCACGTGCGTCGACTGCCACATGCCGGAGATCACGACGAACGCCAACACGCCGAACCATTCGTTTTACGCGCAGATCAGCACGTGCACGGCGTCGTCTTGCCACACGTCGGCGCCGAACTTCGACATCAACGGCGGTCAGTCGACGGTGACGGCGGGCCTCCTCCTCCTCCAGAAAGTGATGAACACCGCGGGCTACCTGACGCGTGACGCGGCGCCGCCGTACACCGCGCTCAGCAATGCTGCGCTCGCCGACGGACAGTTCGCGCTCGACAAGACGCGGCCCGGCGGCGGCGTGCTCACCGCGGATCAGGCGGGTGCACTCTACAACTACCTGATCGTGGCCCGCGGCAGCGCGCTCGGCGTCCACAACCCGAAGTACACCAAGCAGCTGATCTACGACTCGTACTTCGCGCTGGTCGGCAGCGCGCCGCCCGGTTTCGGCCGCCCGCAGTGACCTCGCGCCTCCGCGCTCGCATCCTCCACATCGTCGCCCTCGGCGCCGCCGCGATCTTCGCGTGCGGCGCCGCGGCGTCGTGTAGCCAGGAACGAGCTGCGGTCGAAGGCGCGGTCGGCGACGCAGGTGTCGTGCATCCCAGCGGGATGGCGGACCCTCGGTCCCCCGACTTCCACGGGCGCGTCCTTCGCGCGTCACGGTGGTCTCCGATGCTCGACGGCGAAGACCCGCAATCGTGCGGCCGCTGCCACGACGGGGCCGTCAAGCGGCCTGCGAAGGTCACGTTCGCGGCGCCTGGCGCGCCCGCCTGCACCTCGTGCCACACCGAGAACGGCGGCGTCCTCGCGTGCTCCACGTGCCACGGCGACGGCACGCCCGCCACCGCGCAGCGTGACCCCAGCGCGTTCCCGGTGGAGAACGCGCTCACCGGCGCGCACGGGGCCCACGTCGCCAAGGGTCTGCCGTGCAGCACCTGCCATCCGGTGCCCGGCGGCGAGGTCCTCGCGGGCCTCCACGCGAACGGACAGGTCGAGATCGTCTTCGACACCGCCCGCGTCGCGCCGGAGTCGAGCTTCGACAAGACGACGCTATCGTGCGCGGTGTCGTGCCACGATCGCGGCGGCACCCGCGCGCGGCCGGTCTGGACGGAGACCGGGTCCCTGAAATGCAACTCCTGCCACGGCGCGCCGCCCGCCGCGCACTACCCGGGAAAATGCTCGGCGTGCCACAAAGAGGCGAACGCGGACGGCACCGCTCTCGTCCCAGGTCCATTGCACTTGAACGGCAAGGTCGACCTCGGCGATGGACGCGGCGCGTGCGGCGCGTGCCACGGCAAGCCCGACGATCCGTGGCCCGACACCGGCGCGCACGCCGCGCACCGCACACCCGACGTCACGCTGCCCGTGACGTGCGGGAGCTGTCATGTCGTGCCGCAAGAAATTCACGCGCCCGGTCACATGAACGGCAAGGTCGACGTCACCCTCGCCGGTCGCGCCGCCGATCGCGGCGTCGCGCCGACGTTCGAGTCCGGCGCGTGCTCCGTCGCGTGCCACGGCGCGGGAATGCGCGATCAGACGCTCCCGCTTCCGTCGTGGACCGCTCCCGCCGCCGCCGTCGAGCCATGCCAGGGATGCCACCGCAGCCCGCCGACGCAGCACACGCCGTCGACGGGATGCGATCGCTCGACGTGCCACGGCGGCGAGATCGCGCGCGACGGCACCGGCGCCGTCCGCGTGACCCTCGACGGCAAGTCACACCACATCGACGGCGTGTTCGATCACGTGCGCTGACGACGACGCGCGTTCAATTGCGCCCGTGGCCGCTCGGCGCCGGCGCCGCGACGCACGCCCCGCGGTGCTGCGACCACTCGAGCTGGACCTTGAAGCCGTCGACCCACGTGGTCTGGTACGCGCAGATGTCGCCGATCTCGCCTTGGTGATCGTCGTACCAGCCCTTACCGGGCACCGGATCGGTGACGGCCTCCATGAGCTCGTGCGACGCGGCTTCGGTCATGTTCTCCCACGCCGTGCCGGCTCCGCACGCGCTCTCGCAGCCGCCCGAGCCGAAGTCCGGGTGGACGCCGTAGTAGACCATCTTGCCGGAGCGCTTGAACGCGCCGTGGTACGCGCAGTACCCCTTGCACGAATCGCCCATCCCGCCGGGGCCGCTGATCGTGACGCCGGGCGGGAAGTGCACCATGTAGATCGTGTTGACGCCGTCGGGCGGCGGGAGCACGTGCGCGCCGATCTGCTTGGAGATCTCTTTCTGGACCGTCTTGTCCGAGACCTTCGCGGAGGACGTGCTCGGCGAGATGGTCACGCCGTCGACGAACGAGCCGCGCCCGATGTACTGCTTGGGCGTGCTGTACTCGTAGACCCAGTCGAAGTAGGTGCTCTTCGGCAGCGTGCCGTAGAAGACGTCGAGGAGCCCGGTGTACTGCACCTTGTTCCCCCAGTAGACCGACACGATGCTGACCGACGGGATCACCTTGCCGCCGCGGTACGTCAGGTTCGCCTTCGGCGCCGCGCTCGTCTGCAGCGCGCCGAGCGGAGCGGCGCCCTTGATCGGCATGGCGTGCGCCTCGAAGGACTCGAGGGAGAGCTCCTCTTCGGTGTCGCCCGACGCCGCGTTGTCGTCGTTCGATGCGCCCGAGCAGCCGGTGACCGAGAAGAGTCCAAGGGAAGCGATGGCGAGAAGCAGGGAGTGGCGAGTGTTCATTGTGCGTTCCTCCTGCACCTCACCTAAGCCGGAACCATGCCACCACGTGGGCGCGGCATCGCTCCGTCGTCGGCTCCCGATCGGCGCACGAAACGGCCAAAATTCGCGGGTCTAGACTGGATCGCGCGTGACTCGGACACGCCGACTGTCCGGCGCTCGGGACAGTGTTGTCCGCGCTTTTGGACACCAGGCAGGGCCCCGCAGTGCACGTGGCCCTCTCGCGAGTGGCCCTCTCGCGAGTGGCCCCCTCACGAGAGGAGGAGGCGGGGAGGTCGGGTCACTTTCGGAAGACGTGGCAGCCGTTGCAGACCTGGGCCTGCGGCTGGTGGTCCTTCTTGTTCGCGTGGCAGGTGCCCGTGCACGTCGCGCGGTCGGAGCGAGGTGGCCCGTGCGCGGCGTGGCATTGCTTGCAGTCTACATGCGTCGCCGACTGATGGAGGCCCGGCAGCTTCGCGCGATCGTGGCACGTGGCGCAGGCGGGCGGCGTCGCGATTCCGTTCGGACCGTGTGGCCGGTGGCAGGTCGCGCAGCCGCCCGCGGCGTTGCCGTGTTTGCTCGCCGCCTCGTGCGCGTGGCAGGTCACGCACTTTCCGGGCGGAGGCTTGCCGCCGGCGTGCGCGTCGTGGCAGCTCGCGCACGCTTGATGACCGGCGGGCGCTGTCGCCTTTTCCTTGGCGTGGCACGTCCCGCACGCAGCGCCCTTCGCGGGGGCGTGCGTCGAGCCGCCGTGGCACGCCGCGCAGTCTTTGTGGCCGACGCTCGCCGCGGTGAGCGAGACCTGGCGCGCGTGGCACGTCGTGCAGAGCGCCTGCTTGGCGGCGCCCGTCTTCGGCGAAAAATCGTGCGGCTTGTGGCACGTCTCGCAGGCCGTTCCGCCCTTGTGCGCGCCGTCCTCGCGCTTGGCGACCGCGCCGTGGCATGCGACGCACGCGGTCGCGACCAGGTTGGGGTCCTTGCCGTGCGGCGCGTGACAAGAGATGCAGGCGGACTGCATCGCCTCCTTGCCGTGCGACGGGTGCACATTCGAGTGGCACCCCGCGCACGAGCGGGCGGCGCCGCCGGGATCGTGCCCCGCGTGGCAGCTCGTGCACACGGCGTGCTTGGTGACGCTCGCCGCAGCAAGCGTCGGCTTCGCGCCGTGGCAGCCGACGCACACGGCGCCGGTGGCCGGGAACTCGTGCGGGGCGTGGCAGTCGAGACAGGAGGAGTGGCCGGCGGGCTTGGGTCCGGCGGGTGTCGCGTGGCAGCCGTTGCATCCGGTCTTCGCTTCTTTCGCCGCCGCGTGTCCGTTGTGGCAGTCCAGACAGCCTTTGCTTCCCTCGTGCCCGCCGTGCGACGCGGCGCGCTCCTCGTGGCAGGACGCGCACGCCTTCGGCGCGATCGGCGTCGCGTCGTGCACCTTGTGGCAACTCGCGCAGTCGACGGTCTTGTGCGCGACGAGGGCGGCGTGCGTCCCTTTCGCGCCGACGGTCTTCGCGTCGTGGCAGCCGATGCACGGGCGCGGCGCGACGTCGGGCGCGAACGCGTGGCACGAGAGGCAGTCCGTCTTCGCCCCCTCGCCGCCGAGGTGCGAGCGCTCGCGCTGCTTCGCGTGGCACGACTTGGTGCAGGTCGCGGCGCCGGCGTTCTTGAAGCCTTCCTTGTCGAAGTCGTGGCAGTCCTTGCACGCGACGTCGTCCCGTCCGACGTGCGAGCGGTGCCCCGGGCTCTTCTTGAACTCGGCCCACGAGACCGGGACCATCCCCGCCGGCACGCCGGGCGCGTGGTGCATGAGGCGCGTGACGAAGAACCAGACCGCCACCCCGGCGACCGCGATCGCGAGGACGAACCCGACGAGCAGGCGGCGCTTCGTCACAGGCCCCCCGAGTGGCACATCTTGCAGGGCACGTCGCGCGTCTTGTTCTTGGTGCTGTGGAAGTTGCCGCCGTGCGGGTTGCCGCCGGGGCCGCCGACCCTGTGGCACGAGACGCAGAGCTGCTCGCCGGCGCCTCCGTGGCAACCGGCGCACGACGCCGGATCGATCCGCGCCTGCACGCCGTGCTGACCGCCGCGCGCGGGGCCCATCCAATCCGGCGGGTGCGGGTTACGTGCCTTCCCACCGGCGGCGACGTTGAGGCGCGAGTGGCAGTCCTTGCAGGAGCTCTCGCTGTGGCAGCTGGTGCACACGCCCGGTTGGGCGCGCGCCTCCTCGGAGTGGCGCGCGCGGAAGCCGGCGCGGTGGAGACCGGCGAGCTTCGGCTCGTCGAACTCGCGGCGCGCGGGGAGGAGCGGCGCGGTGCCGACGGCGTGGCACGACGCGCAGAATTTCTCGGCGTGGCAGCTGGAGCAGAGCTCACGCGCGCTCGCGGCGCGCACGCCGTGCTCGCGGACGAAGTCCCCTTCGTGCACGAGGTGGCTCGTCGGCTTCACGCGCTCGGCGCCAAGATCGACGTGGCATCCGTCGCAGTCGCGAACCTGCCACTGATCCCGGTGCGCGTGGCACCCGAAGCACGTCGCCATCGCCGGACGCAGCGCGGTCGGGTTCGACTCCTGGACGCCGAGGTGGCACCGCACGCAGTCGCCCTTCACTTGCGTCATGTGCTTCGAGTGCTCGAAGCGCAGATGCTTGCGCGCGAGCTCGGCGCTCTCTCGAACGTAAGGCTCGGTGTGGCACGTCCGGCAGTCGCGCGTGTCGTGCGGTTTGCCGTGGCAGCGAACGCAGTCTGTCGGCGTGGGGAAGTGCACGTCGTCGAGCTCGCCGGCGGCGTTCACGCCCGCGTGACATTCCTTGCAGTTTACACCCTTCAGCACGTGCGCGCGGTGCTCGAAGGGGTGCTGCTCGTTCTTGCCCTTGAGGCCCAGGACGCCCGCGCACGCCGCGAGCGCGACGGACAGGACCATGACGAGCGTGAGCCAGCGGTTCACCGGATCTCCAGGGTGCGCGATACGCGGAAGAGGGCGTTCATCTGGTAGCGGTGCTCCGGGGTGGACGACGCTTCGGCGGCGCCGGCCGCCTCCCACCCGCTCGCCGAGCGCCACGAGAGCGCGACGAGCCCCCACGGCCACGCGATCCCGCGGCCGCGCGGCGCGTCGGGCACCGCGATCTCGATCTCGGTCGCGTACCGAAAGCCGTGCCCGAGCGGCAGCGACGCGAGCCCTCGCAGGCCGGTCCACTTCGCCGTCGACACGTCTTGCCTTCGCCCCTCGAGGCCGAGGCTCCCCTCGCCGCGCTCGTCCGTGCGCAGGAGCGCGCGCAGGAAGCCGTTGCCACCGAATTCGCCGCCGACGCGTTGCCCCGCGCCGCTCGCGAGGAGATCGAGGCGCGGCGCCGCCTCCCAGCGAACCGTCGACCCGATCGACTGCGACGGAAAATCTCCGAGGACCGAGAAGAGCGAGGTCGCGGGCAAGAGACGCGACGGCGATCGATGCGCGGCGAAGAGCTCGACGCGCATCGGCGCGAAACGAACGGCGGCGGAGGCGAGCGCGTCGGCGATGCCCGGGGAGGTGAGGTCGTAGGCGCTCCTCCCGGCGAGATCGAGCCAGGGGACGGGCACCGCCGCGAGGTCTGCGCCGATCTCGTCGTCGGCGATGTCTTTGTGCGAGCGACGCTGGACGTACGACGCTCCGAGCGTGGCGCGCGACGCGAGGGTCTGCGCGACGCGCCCGCCGCCGAGCCAGTCGTAGCCGGTCGTACCGAAGCGCGGCACCACCGGCGCACCGGCGAACGCCTCTAGGGTCGTCGTCTGCCACGGCGCGCGACCGAGCGCGTGCGCGCCGTCGATCTGCACGGGTCTTACCGCGCCCGTCGATACGACGAAGCGCCCTCCTTTGATCTCGCCGAATCCGCGCGGGTCGCGCAGGCGCACGGCGAGCACCATCACGTCGGCCGCCGGATCGGTCTTGGGATCGCTTCGCGTCCCGGTCCATACGAGGCCCTCGGCGTAGAGCCACGGCCTCACCTTGTCCTGCCCCTCGAGGATGACGAGGCCCGCGGGCGCCTGCGCCTCGGCCACCGCGTCGGCGCGCAAACGCAGCGGCTCTGCGCAAACGGTGCGCGCGGCCGTCGTCGCACCACACAAGACGAGCAGCTTCATCGCGCGGGTGTGACGCTGCGTGGCCGCCGTCTTGCACATCTCGGAGGGGCCCGGTGCAAATCCCGGGCGCGCTCGGAGGACCTCCCGTGACCCACGCTGCCCCCCTCGATCTCGTCGCGTATGCCTGCGCAGCGATCTCGGCGTGCATTCTCCTCGTCTACCTCGTGCGGCGCCCGCTGCTCACTCCGATCTGGCGCCTCTGGCTCTTGCTCGGCCTCGGCGTGTTTCCGATCGGCCTCGCCGGCGCCGGCAACGTGCAGGGCTACGAGGCGACCAAGCAACGCACCTTCTGCGGCTCGTGCCACGTGATGGTCCCGCACGCGCAGGACTCCAGCGATCCGAAGAGCCTGTCGCTCGCCTCACGGCACGGTCGCAACAAGCTGTTCGGCGAAGAGAATTGCTACATGTGCCACGCCGACTACGGCATGTACGGGACGATCACGACCAAGATCGGCGGCATGCACCACGTATGGGCGTACCTGACGGAGTACCGCAACGTGCCCATCGAAGAGTCCGAGAAGACGATCAAGCTCTACGAGCCGTACCCCAACGACAACTGCATGCACTGCCACTCCACCGATCTCGACATCTGGAACAGGCACCCTGATCACAAGGCCTCGCTCGACGAGGTCCGCAGCGGGAAGATCAGCTGCGCGAGCGGCGGATGCCACGGCTTCGCGCACCCCTTCACCAAGCCCGCCGAGGACGTCAAGAAGGCCGACGACGAGCGCCGCGCGCGGCAGCAGGACGCAGGAGTCGACCGATGAACGTCGCGAAGCTAGGACCCCGCGCGATCGCCCGGCTGCTCTCGGTCGCCTGCATTTCTGCGCTCGCCGCGATCGCCCTGATGATCTGGTCGGTCATGGATCCGCGACCGTTCCAAGTCATCATGGCGATGTCGATCGGTCAGGTGCTGGGCACACTGTCGTTCGGCCTCTTCCTCTTCGTCGTCGCCGCGGACTTGCTGCGCACGCGGCGGGAGCTGCTCGGCGCGAAGAAGAGCGACGTCACTTCGGCGTGAGGCCGTCGACCATTCCATCGAACGCGGGACGCGCGGCCTTGATGGTCGCCGTGGGGCCCGTGAGCTTGAAGAAGTAGGGGTCGCCCTTGGTCTCGACGATCGCGGCGAGGAGCGACCACCCGGGGTGAATGCCTTGCGCGCCGGTCATTCCGCCCATGTACGTGCCGGCGACCTCGACGATCGTGACCTTCATTCCGCGCACGGTCTTCTCGGCGCGCGTGTCCTTGCCGGCCTGATCGAACTGACCGAGCCAGCGCTCGATGTTCGCGTCGGCGGTGCCGCCTGCGCGCGTCACGGAGAGCTCCGCTTCGCCAGCGTCACCCTTCACCCTGTACGTCGCGAGGCGCATCGGGCTCGGGTTCGGCGCGGTCAACCACGCGTCGGGCGCCGTCCAGCCGAGGGAAGGCGTCGCGTCCTTGTTCGGCGCGACGGTGGCGTGGGCGGGCGGTGTGTCGACCGCGGGGTGATTCGGCGGCAGCGCGGCGATCGGCGGGCGATCGGGCGCGGAGGCCGGCGCGGAGGCCGGAGCGGAGCGATAGACGGCGAAGGAGCCGGCGCCGATGACGGCGGCGACGAGCACGATGGGGGCGGTTCGCAAGTTCACGCGGTGGGCAAAGCACCCTCCGTGCCGCCGCGCGCGAGGCCTCGTGCTAATAGCCGGGGGATGACGTCCGAGAACAAGCTGGTGACCACCCTCAAGGCGCGGGCCGCCGAAGCGATGAAGGCGAAAGACACGGCGGCCACGTCGATCCTGCGCCTCGCACTCGGGGAGATCCAGACGGCCGAGGCCCGCACCAACGCGCCGGTATCGGAGGCGGACGCGGTGGCGATCGTGCGAAAGCTCGTGAAGTCGAACGAAGAGACGCTCGCGCATACGCAGGGCGACGAGCGAGCGGCGCTGGAGCGCGAGAACGGCATCCTGCTCGGTGTTCTGCCGGCGACGCTCGGCCCCGATCAGATCGTCGTCCTCCTCGCGCCGGTGGCCGACGCGGTGCGCGACGCCAAGAGCGACGGCCAGGCGACCGGCGTAGCGATGAAGCACCTCAAGACGACGGGCGCGAGCGTCCAGGGCACCGACGTGACGGCCGCCGTGAAGCGCATGCGCGGCGCCTAAAATCCGTGGAGATCGGCGCGGCGCGTGCGCAAGCCGTGCGCGCCCACGCAGGCCTTGCGCAGGGAGGCGCGCGGCGTGGTCGCCGAGGCACGATTTCCCCGGTCGGCACGGGCGATGCTCTGCGATGGGCATGGCCGCCGCGACAAGCCTCGAGTCCGATTCGTCCCGTAACTCCGTGCGCCCGGCGCGCGGGCGCGTCCTCATCGTCGACGACGAGCCGAGCGGCCGCAACGGCCTCGCCAGCGTGCTCCGGCTCGAGGGCTTCGACGTGGAGCTCGCCGCCGACGGTGTGGAGGCGCTCGCCAAGGTCGTCGAGACCGCGCCCGACCTGCTCCTGAGCGACGTGCGGATGCCGAACATGGACGGCCTCGAGCTTCTCCGCCGCGTGCGCGAGCAGCATCCTGATCTTCTCGTCGTCCTCATGACCGCGTTCAGCGGCGTCGAGACGGCGGTTCAGGCGATGCAAGAGGGAGCCGAGGACTACCTCACCAAACCGCTCCAGATGAACGAGGTGATCGTCATCCTCGACCGCGCGCTCGAGCGTCGCCGGCTGCGCCACGAGGCCGCCGAGCTGCGCGCGCGCCTCCGCGAGCGCGTGAGCCTCCGGAACATGGTCGGGACGAGCCCGGCCATTCAGCAGGTGTACAAGTCGATCGAGCAGGTCGCGCCAAGCCGCGCGACGGTGCTCATCACCGGCGAGAGCGGGACCGGCAAGGAGCTCGCGGCCACCGCCGTGCACGAGAACAGCCCGCGCGCGCGCCGGCCGTTCGTGAAGCTCCACTGCGCGGCGCTCGCCGAGTCGCTGCTCGAGAGCGAGCTGTTCGGTCACGAGAAAGGGGCGTTCACAGGCGCAGCCGGCCGGCGCGAAGGCCACTTCAAGTTGGCCGACGGCGGGACGCTCTTCCTCGACGAGATCGGGGACATCACACCGGCCACGCAGGTCAAGCTGCTGCGCTTCCTCCAGGAGCGCGCGTTCGAGCGCGTCGGCGGCACCGAGACCCTCCGCGTCGACGTCCGCGTCATCGCCGCGACCAACCGCGATCTTCGCGCCGAGGTCGCCGCCGGCCGGTTCCGCGAGGACCTCTTCTATCGGCTGAACGTCGTCAACATCGACATGCCGCCGCTTCGCGCCCGGCCCACGGACGTACTCCCGCTCGCGCGGCATTTCCTCTCCAAATATGCCAAGGAGAACGGCAAGCCGATCACCGGCTTCGACGCGTCCGCCGTCGAGCGCATCGAAGAGCACCGATGGCCCGGCAACGTGCGCGAGCTCGAGAACGTGATCGAGCGAGCGTGCGTCCTCTGCGACGGATCCAAAGTGACGGCGCAGCATTTCCCCACCGCGATCGCCCCTCAGAGCGTCGGCGCCGTCCGCATCCCGGGATCGACGCTCGAGGAGATCGAGCGGCACGCGATCCTGTCCACGCTCGAGGCGGCGGGCGGGAGCACGTCACGCGCGGCGCAAATGCTCGGCATCAGCATCCGAAAGGTTCAGTACCGCTTGCACGAGTACGGCCTCGCGCCGCCGAAGCGTACCGCGAACGATGACCCCCGCTCCGGCGAGCCGAGCTGAGCAGCGTCGTCGCGCCTCGGTACGACGCATGCAGTGATCGCCGGCATGCCCACGCTGCGAGAGGATCTGTCGCGACCGGAGGCACACTCGGAGCCCTGCGGTGACGGCGTCACCGTCGTGGAGACGCACATCTCCTGGGTATTTCTGACTCCGGCCTCCGCCTTCAAGGTGAAAAAGCCAGTCGACTTCGGCTTCCTCGACTTTCGCGCGCCGGAGGCGCGAAAGCGCGCATGTGAGGCCGAGCTGCGCCTCAACGCGCGCCTCACGCGCGGCGTCTACCGCGGGCTCGTCCCTGTTCGTCGCGGCGCCGACGGGCACTTGGCCTTCGGTGAAGGCGAGGGCGACACCGTCGACTGGGCGGTGGCCATGCGTCGCCTCCCCGACGCGCGCCGCGCCGACGAGATGCTGCGCGCCGGTCTCCTCGGGGCCGCGGAGATCGATCGAATCGCCGCGCGCCTCGCCGCCTTCCACCAGGGCCCGCCTGCCGACGCCGCGGTGAGCGCGTACGGGTCTCCCGAGGCCATCGCGGCCCTCGTCGAAGAGAACTTCGCGCAGGTCGGCCCCGCGCTCGAGCGCTACGTCTCTCGCGACGAGGCATTCGAGCTGCGTCGCGTGCCGCGCGAGATCCTCCGGCGGAGGCGAACCGTGTTCGAGCGTCGGGTCGAGGCGGGCCGCGTCCGCGACGGGCACGGCGACCTGCGCCTCGAACACGTCTACTTCGACGGCGAGGAGCAGCCGCAGATCATCGACTGCATCGAGTTCAACGATCGGTTCCGGTACGGCGACGTCTGCTCGGACGTGGCGTTTCTCTCCATGGACCTCGCTCATTTCGGCGCCGTCGATCTCGCCGAGCGCCTGCTCGCGCAATACACGCGCGCCACGAACGATTTCGATCTGTACGATCTGGTCGACTTCTACGAGGGCTACCGCGCGTTCGTCCGCGGCAAGATCGCGCACTTCGTCGCGAGCGACGCGGCCGTGCCCGCGGATGCCAGGAGCGCCGCCGAGGCGCAGGCGCGCGGGTACTTCCTCCTCGCCCTGTCGACCGAGCGCCGCGCCCTCCTCGCACCCCAGGTCGTTTGCGTCGGTGGGATCATCGCGTCGGGGAAGAGCACGCTCGCCGAGGCGCTGTCCTCCGAGATGAGCGCGCCGATCGTCGACGCAGACCGGACGCGCAAGGACATGGTCGGCGTCCGCGCTACGGAGCACGTGCACGACGGCGCGTGGTCGGGCGCGTACGATCCGGCCTTCACCGAGCGCGTCTACGCGGAAGTCTTGCGCCGCGCGCGCGTCGTTCTCGGCTCGGGACGTCCGGTCATCCTCGACGCCTCGTTCCGCTCCGCGCGCTTCCGTGAGGCCGCGAGGGAGCTCGCGCGCGAGCTGGGCGCGCCGTTCTGCTTCCTCGAGTGCACGGCGCCCATCGACGTCGTGCGCGCGCGCCTGATCGCCCGGGCAGAGGGGGAGAGCGTGTCGGACGGGCGGCTCGAGGTGCTCGACGACTTCGTGAAGCGCTTCGAGCCGGTGACCGAGCTGCCGCCCGCCGAGCACCTCGTGATCGACACGTCGGCAGGCCTCGCGCGCGAGCTCTCACGCGTCCGCGCTCGCGTTGCGACGTGGCCGCGCGGCCTCGTCGCCTGACGCAGACGCGTCGCCTACGCGCAACCGATGCACGCGCCGCGGGGCCAAGTCCCTGACGAAGCATGTGGCACGTGCGCTGCACTGCGATTCCGCGAGGCATGACGATGACCGCGACGATCCCGATGCCCGCGATGGCGACGGAAGAGCAGGTCGCCGCGACTCTGACGTGGCTGACCGCGATCTGCACGTCGGCGGCCGCGGGCTACGACGTCGCGGCGGCCGAGGCGCAGGATCGGAAGCTGCGCCCTCTCTTCGTCGCACGCGCGGCGGAGCGGCGGCGCTTCGTCGCGGAGCTCGAGCTCCTTCGAGCAGAGCTCGGATCCTTCCCGAAGAGAGTCCCCTCGGGTGTTCGCGCGCCCGGCTGGGCGGCCGAGGCCGCTGCCAAAGACGATCGCGCGCTGCTCGAGCGATGCGACCGCGGCGAGACGGCGTCGCGAAAGGCGTACGAGGCCGCCCTGCGCGAAGCGCCGCTGTTCGTGTTGCCGCTCCCGGTGAGGACGATCGTGCAGCGTCAGTACGCGGCGCTCCTCTACTCCCACGCCGAGCTCCAGCGGACCCTTTGGCGTTAGCCCGGCCGTGCGCCGCGTCGGGCGCTTTGTGTGGTCATGACCCCGCGGGCCCGACTACGAGATGACCATGGATTGGAAGCTCCTGTTCTCGACGTTCGTGGCCGTGTTCGTCGCCGAGCTCGGTGACAAGACGCAGCTCGCCACCCTCTCGCTCGCCGCCGGCGGTAGCGCCTCTGCGCGCTGGCTCGTCTTCGCCGGATCGGCCCTCGCGCTCGTGACGAGCTCGGCGCTCGCGGTGCTGGCAGGCGGCGTGGTGACGCGATGGATCTCGCCGCTATGGCTGCATCGCGTCGCAGGCGTCGTCTTCCTCGTCCTCGGGGAGGTGTACATCTGGCGCGCCGGGCGAGGGGATTGACCTTCGCTTGCGCGGTCCGAGCCGCTTCAAGTACCGTGATGCTCGGATTTCCAAGTGGTTCCCGACGATCCTCGAGACTCCCGACGCGTGACCGACGCGCCCGCGCAAGGCGCCGGCAGCGCTGTGTCGCTGCTCGTGATGAGCAAGCAGGGCGCGGGCAACCAGACGAAGGCCGCGCAGGTGCTCGGCGTGTCCCGTAGGACGCTGGTGACACGCCTCAAAGAGTATTCGCTCCCGCGTCCCCGGAAGCCGGTCTAGGAAGAAGGGGCGAAGGGGGGGAATGAGCTGGCACCTCCTCGTCGCGACGCGTCTTCCTCCGGAGACGCGGACGCTGCTCGAATGGGCGGCCCAGCACGGCGCGGTCGAGGTCGACGGTGGCCTCGACGGCGTGCACCGCTCCGCGATCGTGAGGCGCCTCGGCGAGGGGACGACGCCGCGTCCGTGCACGATCCTCTACGCGCCCGAGGTGATCGAGGAAGACGTGCTGCCGCCGTTGCTGCTCGACGCAGTCCTGGGGCCTCGCTTTCAGCTGCGTCTCTCGGTGCCCGGCGCCGGCGCCGAGGATCGCGCCCTCGCGACGTCGCTCGCGGCGGCGATCGCGCGCGACTCGGAAGGGGCGGTGTTCGATCCTCAGGCCGAGGAGATCGTCGCGCCGGCCGAGGCGCGCCGCGCGTCCCGGCGCTTCGCGGTTCGTTGTCCGGAGCCGCCCGCGCCCGCCCAGGAGAACGCGGTCGTCGAAGTAGGCATCACCGACGCGCACGGCCGCCCCCAGATCCTACGCGCCGCCTACGACTCGCTCGCCGGAGGCCGCGCCCGTTGCCGCGTGATCCGTGTCGCACAAGCTGACGACGGTCGCGAGCTCGTCCTCGTGGAAATCGCCGGGAGCACGGTGGAGCTCACACGCGACCAGCTCGTCGAGGCCTAGCTCAAGGACCTGCCGCACTGACCGTTCTGTGGCTCGGGGAGCGCCACTTGACCACGTCTGCGCCATCGCGACTTCCGGCTGTTCGCCCGTCAACTCCCGCAATGGAGAGGGCGCGCGCCTCCTCCGTGGAGGTGATCGCGGAGCCGAATGTGCGACGTGAGCTCTCGAACGCCTACAGCCTCTCCGTCGGCGATGTCCTCGACGGCAAGTTCCGCGTCGAACGAATCGTCGGCGAAGGCGGCATGGGACTCGTCGTGGCGGCGATCCACCTCGGGCTGGACGAACACGTCGCGCTGAAGCTTCTCCATCCTGAGGCGCGCCGCAACCCCGAGGCGGTCGCGCGCTTCTTTCAAGAAGCGCGGGCTGCCGCGAAGCTGAAGAGCGAGCACGTCGCCCGGGTGCTCGACGTGTGCGAGCGCGAGGACGGCGCCCCGTTCATCGTGATGGAGCTCCTCCGCGGCTGCGACCTGCGCTTCCTGCTCGGCGAGCATGGTCCGCTACCCATCGAGGACGTCGCCGACTACATGATCCAGGCGTGCGAGGGGCTCGCGGATGCGCACGCGCGCGGCATCGTCCACCGCGACATCAAGCCGGAGAACCTGTTTCTCACCGAGCGCTCCGAGGGATGGCGCATCGTCAAGATCCTCGACTTCGGAATCTCGAAGGCCGGCCTCAACGCGTCCGGCGGCTCGGCGTCGAACATCCGCACCGGCGCGATCATGGGCTCGCCCGCGTACATGTCTCCGGAGCAGCTTCGCGAGACGGCCACCGTCGATCGTCGGACCGATCTCTGGGCGCTCGGCGCGGTGATGTACGAGCTCTTGACCGGTCGCCCGCCGTTCGACTCGGACTTGCCGCTCACCGCGCTCATCCTCGAGATCATCCAGAGTGAGCCGATATCGCTTCGCGCGCGACGCGCGCACGTCCCAAAGGAGCTCGAGGCAATCGTCGCGCGGTGCCTGACCAAGGATCGCGACGCGCGATTCGCGACGGCGGCGGAGCTCGCCATCGCGCTCTTGCCGTTCGCGCCGGGGCGCTCACGCGTCGCGGCCGAGCGGGCGCTCGCGGTGACGAAGGAGGCCGGGATGAGCGCAACGATCGCCATGCCGGTCTCTTCGCCGCCGCGGTACTCGGGCCGCGCCGCGGGCCTCGCGCGCACGACCCTCGCGCTGGACGTGCAAATGCCGCCGATCTCGTCACGCCAGATCATCACGCACCCCGACGTGAACGAGGGGGACCTCGCGCGCCCTCGCGCTTGGACCGACAAGCTCGCCGCTGCCGTCGTGACCCTCGCGCTGGTGCTGGTGGTCACCGTAGCGGCCACCGTCACGGGGTCCGCCGCGGGCTCTCGGGAGTCGGCGTCGCGCTCACGCATCGCTCCCTCTCACGTCCTTACGCCCACGTACCAGGCGAGATCCGCCGACGATGTGGAGCCGACGGAGGCAATCAAGGAGAGCGCTCCGCCGCCGAAGCGCACCGCACCACGTGCGACGTACATCGACGTGTCGCCTTCTTCAGGCGATCCGTCGCTCGAGATCCGTGGTAGCCGATGACCGCGCCATGACGCCGCGCGGCAACCACATTTTTCTGCGCCGGCACGCAGAAGAAGCTCCCACCAAGCGGTCGGGCTCAGTAGAGTCGTAGGGTGGTCGGGGCTATCAGATCGCCCTCCGTTTGGACGGAGGGGCAGATGATCGCGGGGAAGTACCGCATCGAGCGCGTGATCGGCGAAGGGGGGATGGGCATCGTCCTCTCGGCCAAGCACGTCGCCCTCGACGAGAACGTCGCGCTGAAGTTCCTCAAGCGCGAGCTCGCGGTCGACGCGGATCTCGTCGCGCGTTTCACGCAAGAGGCGCGGGACGCCGTGAAGCTGAAGAGCGAATACGTCGGACGCACGCTCGACGTCGGCGTCGACGGCGGTCTTCCGTTCATCGTCATGGAGTTCCTCGAAGGTCACGATCTGGGCCGCGAGCTGGAGCTCAAAGGCACGCTGCCGATCGACGTCGCCGCGGAGTACATGATCCAGGCGTGCGCGGGCGTCGCGGCGGCTCACGCGCGCGGCATCGTCCACCGTGACATCAAGCCGGAGAACCTCTTCCTCGCCGAGCGTGGAGATGGATCGTCGATCGTGAAGATCCTCGATTTCGGAATCTCGAAGGCGATCCAAACCGGAGGCGCTGGCCGCAGCCCTATCCTCGGCTCGCCGTTCTACATGTCGCCCGAGCAGCTGCGCGGCGGCGATATCGACTACCGCTCGGACATTTGGTCGCTCGGCGCGGTGCTCTTCGAGCTGCTCGCCGGCGTGCACGCCTTCGATACCGATCAGCCGCTGGGTCCCCTGCTTCGCGCGGTGCAGCGCGATGCGCCGCGCAAGCTCACGGACTACCGGCCGATGGCGCCGCCCGAGCTCGAGGAGGTTGTCGCGCAGTGCCTTGCGAAGGATCCCGCCGCGCGCATCCAGAGCGCCGCCGAGCTGTCGATCGCCCTTCTGCGGTTCGCGCCGAAGCGCGCGCGCGTGCCCGCCGAGCGCGCCTCGAGCGTGACGCGCGCCGCCGGTCTCTCGAGCGAAGCGAACCTCGCGCTGCCGCCGTCGACGGCGCCGCCGCCCACCGACGAGGCTCGCACGTCGACGCCGGCGATCCCCGCGGCCGCCGAGCTGCCCACGCGCACGTCGGTGACCACCCCGTCGGTTAGCGGCGTGACGCCGGAGGCGGTGCTGTATCCCGCGAGCGACGCGCCAGAGGGAGCGAGCAGGAAGAAGACGCTGCTATTTCTCGCCGCCGCTGCCGCGGCCCTCCTCTTGATCGGCCTCGTCGCGCTGACGCGCAGCGGAACATCGAAGCACGAAACGACGACGGCCACGCTCGGCGCCGCCTCCGCTCCGACTGCGCCATCTGTCGCTGCCGCGCCTTCCGTCGGGACCCTCGCTGCGCCTTCGGCCTCTGCGGCCGATCCGTCCCCCGCTCCGTCGGGCAGCGTGGCGGACGCGCCCGACGATCCCGCCTCCGCGAGCGCGCCCGCCGTGCGCACGCCGCGGGCAGGTCCGCCTTACGGCGCCGGTCGTCGCTCCCCTACTCCCTCCGCCCCCACGCCCGCTCCCCCCTCTCCGTCGCGCCCGGATCTCGATATCCGCATGACGCGCTGAACCATGAAATCCAAAAAAACCGCGTTCAGGCTCCTCTTCGTTGCATGGCTCGTCGCGCTCGTGGCGCTTCCAAATCCCGTCTACGCGGACGACACCGCGGACGAGGCCGAGCTTCAGTTCCAGCTCGGCGCCGAGCGTTATCAGGCGAACGACTTCAAGGGGGCGCTAGAGCACTTCCTTCAGTCGAACCGCCTCGCGCCGAACCGCAACGTGCTCTTCAACATCGCGCGCGCATACGAGCAGCAGCGGCAGGCGCCCGACGCCTTTCGCTACTACACGCTCGCGCGCGATGGAGAGACGGACGCCGCCGTCCTGAAGAGGATCGACGAGGCGCTCGCGCGCATCACCTCGAGCGTCGCGGTCCTGAAGATCGAGACCGATCCGCCGGGCGCTACGATCTACATCGATCGAAGAGATCTCGGCGCGCGCGGAAACGCCCCCCGCGCGCTCGGATTGCCGGCCGGAAAATACAAGGTCATCGCCGAGCTCGCCGGCTACGAGAAGGCCGAGAGCGCGCCCGTCGACGTCCAGCTCGGACAGTCGGCGCCGGTGAAGCTCAAATTGAAGCAGATCCTCGGCGGCGTGCGCGTCGACGGAGAGGTTGTGGGCGCGTCGATTCGTCTGGATCGCGAGGACGGCCCCGTCCTCGATACGGTGCCCGCCACGCTCAACGTTCCGCCGGGACGCCACACGCTCTTCGTGACCAAGGACGGCTTCAAGGCGGTGGACCTGCCCATCGACGTCCTCGCCAACCAGACCATCAGCGTTCGCCCGAAGATGGAGGCGCAGACCGGCGGCGTCGTCGTGAACGCCGACGTCCGCGAGGCGCTGGTCACCGTCGACGGAAAGCCCGTTGGGTTCACGCCCACCGTCCTCGCCGTCCCGATCGGCAAGCATCGGCTCCAGATTTCCCAGGGTGGCTTTCGTACCTTCCAGCAGGACATCCTCGTCTCCACGCAGGAACAGGTGAAGATCGACGCGCAGCTGACCACCCTAGAGGAGGTCACCGCCGCGTCGCGCGTCACGGAGTCCGTCGACGACGCGCCCAGCTCCGTCACCATCGTCAACTCGCAAGAGCTCCGCGCGATGGGGTACCCGACGATCTCGGAAGCCGTACGCGGCGTGCGCGGGCTCTACCTGTCCGACGATCGCAGCTACGAGACGATCGGTTTCCGCGGCTTCGGCCGCCCCGGCGACTACGGAAACCGCGTCCTCATCCTGATCGACGGGCACCCGGCCAACGACAACTACATCGAGTCGTCCTACGTCGACTTCAGCGGTCGCGTGGACCTCGAGGACGTCGAGCGCATCGAGGTCGTGCGTGGCCCGGGATCGGTGCTCTACGGCTCGAGCGCCTTCTTCGGCGTCATCAACCTCGTCACGCGCGGTCGCAACGCGCCCACGCACGGAGAGGTCGGCGTCTCGGCGGTCCAGTATGGCGTCATGCGCGCGCGCGGCATGGCGCACGTGAACCTCGGGCCGGACGCGGGATTCTGGACGAGCGTCTCCGGCGCGCACGGCGCCGGTCGCGATTTCTACTTCCAGGAGTACTCGAACGATCCGTCGACCGGCGGCAACGCGCGGGGCGTCGACGGCTTCGACGCCAGCACCGTGCACGGCCGCGCCTGGTACAAGGATCTGACGCTCCAGTGGTTCTTGACGTCACGCAAGAAGAACCTGCCCACCGGCGAGTACGGCACGATCTTCGGCAACCCCAACACCCACTACTCCGACACGCGCGGCTTCCTCGAGGCCCGCTACGAGCCGAAGATCAACGACAAGCTCCAGCTCTTGTCGCGCGCGCACGCGAACATCTACTACTTCGACGATTTCCTCCCCTACTTGCCCTCACAAGGCGGAAACGAGAACGACAGCTTCCGCGGCGTGTGGGTCGGCGGCGAGCAGCGCCTCGTGTGGACGCCGGTGGCTCCGCTCCGCGTCACCGTCGGCGGCGAGATCCAGCGCCACGCGCGCGCCGAGCAGTCGGGCAGCAACGCAGCCGGCCCGAACATCACGGTCAATAGCCCCTTCCGCAACGATCCGTTCACGGTCGGCGCCGTCTATGGCAACGCGGACTTCAGCATCACCAAGGCGGTGAAGGCGGTCGGCGGCGCGCGCTTCGACACGTACTCCAACTCGGGCTCCGCGCTCAGCCCGCGCCTCGCCTTCATCTTGAAGCCGTACGACGGTGGCAACGTGAAGGTGATGGCCGGCCGCGCGTTCCGTGCGCCGAGCGTCTACGAGCTCTTTTACCGCGCCTCCACGCAGATCCGCCCGGACGAGACCGGCATCTCGCTCACGCCAGAGAGCATCTACTCCGGCGAGGTCGAATACTCGCACCGCTTCTCGACCACGGTGACCGGGCTCCTCGCGGGCTACGCGAACTACGTCACCGACCTCGTCCTCCTGCGCGACGTGCAGAGCCCGACGGCGCAAGGGACGACGGTGCAGCAGTACCAGAACTCGAGCAACCCGATCCTCACGGTCGGCGGTGAGGCCGAGATCCGGCGCGAGTGGCGCCAGGGTTGGATGCTCTCGACCTCGTACTCGTACCAGCATTCGCGCTACCTCAACAACGCCGGCACGCTGCGCGAGGTCCCGAACTCGCCCGAGCACCTCGTCGGGTTCAAGGGCGCCGCACCCCTCATCGGCCGATCGCTCATGGCGATGACGCGCATCACGGTAGAGGGGCCGCGCTACGACGGTCACGATCGCGCGCCCACCGACGGCTCGTTCGATCCGCAGACGCGCACCGATCCGTTCGTCGTCTGGGATCTTGTCCTCTCCGGCGAGGCCGAGAAGCTCGGCGTGCGCTGGAACCTCGGCGTCTACAACGTCGCCGACGCCAAATACACGACGATCCCCAGCGTGGAGTTCACGCAGCGGCAGATCGTCCAGAACGGTCGCACGCTGCTCGCCAGCGTCAACGTGATCTTCTAGGAGCCATCGTGAGCCAAACGAAGACGCTTGCTCGATTCGTCGTATCCGTCGCGCCGCTCGCCGTTGCGCTCCTCGTCGCGGTCGTCGTCGCGTGCAGCGGCGGGGCCGGCAGCTCCCTCAGCGCGTGCCCAGACCCGGCGGACATCGCGCCCGGCGGCACGTGCACCGCAGGAACGGCGTGTCCTTCGGTGGCGGCGCTGCCCGATTGTCCCGGCAGCGTCGGATCGCTCACGTGCAACTGCACCAACGCGGGATGGACGTGCGCCGACCCGACCGGCAGCGTCTGCTATCCCGACGCCTCCGACGAGGGCGGCGAGGCCGGCGGCGACGAGGCCGGTGACGAGGCCGGCGGTGACGATGGAGGCGACGCCGGGTAGAGTGGTGCCGCGATGGCGCAGCTCTTCTGGATCTGTCTGGCGGGTGCGGTCGGCACCGGCGCGCGGTACGGCGTGGGCGTCTGGGCCGCACGCATGTTCGGCGCGTCGTTCCCCTACGGGACGTTGACGGTCAACCTCGTCGGGTCGTTCCTCATCTCCGTCGTCCTCGTCCTCGCGGTGTCGACGGAGCACATCGGTCCAACGCTGCGCCTCGCGCTGACGACCGGCTTCATGGGCGGTCTCACGACGTACTCGTCGTTCAACAGCGAGACGCTGCGCTACTTCGACGAGCGCGCGTGGGGGATGGGTGCACTCTACGTGCTCATTACGGGAGGCGGCTGCCTCGCCGCGGGGGCCCTCGGCCTCGTCGTGGCGCGCCGCTTCACGGGAGCCGGATAGTCATGCTTACGACGCGGCGCGTCGTGTGTCCGGGAGGCCACGGCGGGTGAGCCCCACGAGCCTCGCGTGTGCCTTGGACCCCTCAGTCCGTGAACGGGAGGTTATACGACTCGTGCTCGATCGCCTCGGCAGTGCGGGTGCGCGGCGCCGCGCGATCCTCGGGCGAATTCGCCGCGTCACGAGCCGTCCGCTGATCGCGGGGCTTCGGTGCCGCCGCCTTGGGTTCCGCGTGAAGAGTAGTCATGGTGATGTGTCAGAGCAAAGCGCATGCCCCGCGTGACGGCCAAGAAACCGCATGATTCGGCGGAGACCTCGCCGCTGGCTGCGCAGGCCGCTTCGCACGAGCGCATAGCGTGGCGCGCACGCACGATTCCGCTGCTGTCGCTTCTCGTCCTCTCGGTCGGCCTTCGTCTGCCGGCGCTGGTGAATGCGGCAGGCGTGCACTCCGACGCCGCGATCGTCGGGTTGCAAGCGATGCACATGTTGCGCGGCGAGTGGTCGGCGCTTCTGCACGGCAGCAGCTACCAAACGAGCGTCGATAGCGCGATCGCCGCGCTCTTCTTCGTTCCTGCAGGGCCGAGCCCGCTCGCGTTGATGCTCTCCACGCTCGTCGGTCACCTCGTGCTCACCGCGCTCGCGTACGTGACGCTCCGTCGTCATATCGGTCCATGGGGCGCGTTCGTCGCGGTGCTGCCGCTCGTCTTCACGCCGCCGTCGGTGCACACGTACGTTTTGCACGCGCCGCGTCAAGCCGCGTTGACGCTCGCGATCGCGTCATGGTGGGCACTCGACACGGCTCCGCGTCGCCGCTCGTCGCTCGCGTTCGCGCCGGGCGCCGGCCTCGCGACGCTCGCGTGCTTCGCGGATCCGTACGCGATGGTCTTCCTTCCCGGCGCGGCTGCGCTCGCGCTTCTCGGCGCGTTCGACGGAGGCGCGAAAACAATTGCGCTGACGCGACGCGTCGCCAGCTCGGCGCTCGGCGCGGCGATCGGGCTCGTGCCGCTCCTCCTCTTGTGGCGTGTACCCGGCGCGAAGACGGGAACGATTGGCCTCACCGCCGCTGTGCTCGAGCACAACTTCCGGCTCCTCGAAGACACGTGCTTGCCGTGGGCACTCAGCTACCAAGCGTGGTCGGAGCAAGGCGGTCACTGGGCACCGTGGGCGGCGCCGTGGCCGGTGCGCGTCATTCAGCATCTCGGCGCGATTCTGTTCGCAGGAGGTGTCGCGTTCGGTGGGCTCGCGCTCTTCGTTCGCGACGTCTCTTGGCCGGTGCGTCGCCTCGGCGTCGCCGGCGCGCTCACGTGCGCAGCGACGATCGCGGGGTTCTTGTCGTCGGTGATGGTGATGGACCACTTCTCGACGCGCTACCTCGCGTCGTTCGTCCTCGCGTCGCCGTTCGCGCTCGCGCCGCTGATCGCCCGGCTCCACACGCGCCGCGGCCTCCTCTTCCTCGCGCCGTACCTCGCGAGCGCCGCGCTCGCCGGCTGGCTCGGCTTCGCGCCGTGGACCTCCGGTCTTCGAATCGTCGCGACGAACGAGGGCACCGGCAAGGACGAGCAGGCGCTCTACGACGAGCTCGCGTCGCGCGGCGTCGGCGCGGCGATGGCCGACTACTGGGTCAGCTACCGCCTCGCGTTCTTGTGGAAGGAGCGCATCGTCGTCCTGCCGAAGAACCTCGTCGAAGATCGCTACGCTCCGTACCAAGCGACCTTCGCGCGCGCGAAGCGGGTGGCGTACGTCTTCGATCCGGAGCGCTCGCGCGAGGCCTACGACTCGATCGAAGAGCAGCTGCGCGCGCGCGGCGTGACGATCGGCCACGCCGAGTGGGTGCGCGTCGGTCGCCTGACCGCGCTCGTCGCGACCCGCGAAGATCTTCCCTGATTTCTTCGCCAAATCGCCATCGAGACCCGAGGAAGACGCGTGCCGCCTTCGCGTACACCAGTGTGGAGGGCCACACGAATGATGAAGAGCCGGCTTCGCATCCCCATTTTCTCCCTGGCGATCCTCGGCCTCGCGGCGGCAACGTCGGCCACCGGGTGCCACGCCCGCGCGAAGGTCGCGATGGAGGCGAAGTCGCCGGAGCCCGCGCCGCCGCCGCCCGCGCCGCCGCCGAAGGAAGAGGCGAAGCCAGCCGCGCCGATCGTCGACAACCGCATCGTGCTCCCGGGCGAGCTCGAGTTCGAGGTGAGCAGCGCCGTCATCAAAGAGACCGACCAGTCCTTGTCGATCTTGAAGCAGCTCACGCAGATCATGAAGGACAACGCCCAAATCACGAAGCTGCGCATCGAGGGGCACACCGACAGCAGCGGCCGCGCCAAGAAGAACCTGAAGCTCTCCCGTGATCGCGCGGAGTCGGTCGCGACGTGGCTCGCCGCGCACGGCACCGATCGCAACCGCCTCACGACGGTCGGCTTCGGCGACACGCGCCCGCTCGCCGACAACGACACCGCCGAGCACAAGCAGATGAACCGCCGCACCGAGTTCCACCTCCAAGAGGTGGACGGCAAGGCGGTGACCGACGGAGGCACCGTCGCCGTCGCGAGCAAGTGACGTGAGGTGAGGTAAGGGACCGCGGGCGCGCTAGGAGGCGTGCTCGCGCACCTTGCGCCCGAGATCGGCGACGTGCGGGCTCTTCAGGATCCCAAGGTGATCGCCGGGTACGTCGACCACCGTGATCGGGCTGCTCAAGTAGTAGTGCCAGCCGTAGTCGTTCTGGAGCTCGTCCTGCGGCCCCCACAGCTGATGGGACGCGCGGAAGAGGACGATCTTGTAGTCGGAGACGATGCGCCGCGTCTGCCAGCTCGCGATGGCCGCGAAGTAGGCCTGCTGCTTGCGATCGAACGCCACCTGCGCGAGCTGCGCCTGGCTCAGCGCGCCCGGCAAGACACCACGGCCGACCAGCTTGTCGCGAAGCCGCGAGAGGGCGTAGAGCACCTTCTCGGGCGCCTCGCCGTTCACGAGCTGGCCCGCGCGTCGGCGGATCCATTTGCGCCAGTTGCGGTGGATGCCGCGCGGCGAGAGCGTGTCGAGCAGCGCCACGAGCTCCACCTCCGCGCCCTTCTGGCGCATCATCGAGGCGACCTCGAGGGCGACGATGCCGCCAAATGAGCTGCCGGCGATGCGGTACGGTCCGCGCGGCGCGACCTTCACGATCGCGTCGTAGTAGGCCTGCGCCAGCCGGGGGATCGAGATGTCGAGCTTCTCACCCTTGAGCGCCTGCCGAGTGATCGCCTGGTCTTCCGGCACGTAGACGCCGAAGACCGGCTGCGCGTCGCCGAGCGAGTGCGCGAGCTCCTGGTAGAGGCTCACGCCGCACAGGCAGAAAATGGGACGGCCGGCGCCTGCGGGTTGCAGCGGCACGACCATCGACGTGTCCTTCTCTGCGGCGCCGCCCAGGCTCTCCACGAGAGCCGCGATCGTCGGCGTTCGAAAGATCGACCCCAGCGTGACCTCGACGCCGGTCGTCTGCTCCATCTCGAGCATCAGGTTGAGGACGCTGAGCGAGTTGCCGCCGAGCTCGAAGAAGTCGTCGTGGATCCCGACGCGCTCCACCCGCAGGATGCGCTGCCAGGCCGCGGCGAGGCTGATCTCGAGATCGCTCCGCGGCGCCACGTATGCGCCCTCGCGCGCGTCGGTCTTCGCGGCGGTGGGGGCGGGGAGCGCCTTTCGATCGACCTTGCCGTTGGGCGTCAGCGGCATCGCGGGAAGGAGCATGACGTGCGCCGGCACCATGTACTCGGGCAGCGACGCGCGGAGGGTGGCGCGGAGCTGATCTGTGAGATCGGCGGGCGGCCCTTCGGCAACGACGTACCCGACGAGACGCTTGTCGCCCGGGACGTCCTCGCGCGCGACGACGACCGCTTGCCGAACCGCGGCGTGACGCGCCAAGCACGCTTCGATCTCTCCCAGCTCGATCCGATAGCCGCGCAGCTTCACCTGGTGATCGGTGCGGCCCAGGCACTCGAGGTTGCCGTCGACGCGCCACCGCGCGAGATCGCCTGTCTTGTACATGCGCGCGTCCGGCACGAACGGGCTCGGGACGAAGCGATCGTTGGTGAGCTCCTCGCGGTTCAGGTATCCACGCGCGAGGCCGCGGCCGCCGATGTAGAGCTCGCCGACCGCGCCCGGCGGCACCGGCGCAAGCTCGGCGTCGACGACATAGACCTGCGTGTTGGCGATGGGGCGGCCGATCGGTGGCGAGCCGTCCGCCGCGGTCATCTTGTGGAGCGTCGACCACACCGTCGTCTCGGTGGGGCCGTACATGTTCCATAGCTCCGCGCAGCGAGGGAGCAGCGCGCGCGCGAGGTCCGGAGGGAGCGCCTCGCCGCCCGAGAGGGCCTTGAGGCGCGGCGAGCCCTTCCACCCCGCGTCGACGAGGGCGCGCCACGTCGCGGGAGTGGCTTGCATGACCGTGCATGCGCCAGTCTCCAGGCGCCGAATGAGCCGCCGCGGATCGACGACGTCCTCGCGGCTCGCGATCACGACCTTCGCGCCGGTGACGAGCGGCACGTAAAGCTCGAGGGCCGCGATGTCGAACGAGAGGGTCGTCACGGCGAGGAGCGAATCGCCTTCGCCGATGCCCGGCGCGCGCTGCATCGAGAGGACGAAATTGACGATCGCCGCGTGCGAGATGGCGACGCCCTTCGGCAGCCCCGTCGAGCCCGACGTATAGAGGACATAGGCGAGACTGGAAGGCGTCGCGCTTGCCTCCGGCGCCTCGGTTCCGTCGCTCATCGCGATGGCGTCGCGATCCCCATCGAGGTCGACGATGAAATCCGGCCGGCGGTGCAGCGTTTCCTCTAGCCCGCGGTGCGTCACCAGCACGAGCATTCGGCTGTCGTCGACCATGTGCGCGAGGCGCTCGGCCGGGAAGGAAGGATCGAGCGGTACGTACGCGCCTCCAGCCTTCAAGATTGCCAGGAGGCCGACCAGCATGTCGAGCGAGCGCTCGACGAGCAGACCGACGAGGACGTCCGGACCGACGCCGAGGCGCGCGAGGTGGCGCGCGAGGAGCGTCGACCGGCGATCGAGCTCGGCGTACGTCAGGCTCTCCTCCGCGAACGTCGCCGCGACCTTGCTCGGCGTCCGCGAGGCTTGGCGCATGAACAGCTCGTGGAGGCAGTCGCCGAGCTCGGGAGGAGCGGAGGCCGTCTGATTCCATTCGGCGACGAGCTGGAAGCGATCGGCCTCGGCGAGCATGGAGAGGCGCGCGACCTTCTCCTCCGGGTTCCGCGCGATCGACTGCAGGAGCTGGCCATACGAGCGGGTGAGGCGCGCGATCGTCTCTCGTTCGAAGAGATCGGTGCTGTACTCGACCAGGCCTTCGAGGCCGGCCTCGCTCTCGGCGACGAACATCGTGAGATCGAACTTCGACGTGCCGGTGCCGAGATCCTCGTTGCCGCTGACCTTGGAGACCTGCGAGACGCCGTCGCGATCGTGTTGGATGAACATCGCCTGGAAGAGCGGCGTACGGCCTGGATCTCGCTCGGGCGCGATTTCGGCGACGAGGTGCTCGAACGGCAGATCCGCGTGGGCGTACGCGCCGAGGGCCCGTTCGCGGACCTGTTTGAGGAGGCCGCGAAAATCCAGATCGCGTGGGAACTGCGCGCGGAGGACGACGGTGTTGAGGAAGCACCCGATCAGAGCCTGGGTCTCCGTGTGCGTGCGCCCCGAGATCGGCGTGCCGACGAGGACGTCGTCTTGCCCGGTGTACCGGTGGAGCAGCGTCGCGAACGCCGCCTCGAGCACCATGAACGGCGTCGCTTGCTCACGCCGACCGAGGGCATGGAGCGCGTCTGCGATGGCCTTCGGGACGGAGAAGCCGAACGTGGCGCCCCGGAGCGTCGGCGACGCGGGGCGCGGTTTGTCGACGGGCAGCGCGAGGATCGGCGAAGCGCCATGAAGCTCGCGGGTCCAATAGGCGACCTGCTCGGCCCGAATCTCTCCTTGGAGAGACGCGTGCTGCCACGTCGCGAAGTCCGCGTACTGGATGGGCAGCGGCGCGAGGGGTGACGGGAGATCGCGCGCGAACGCGGCGTAGAGCTTCGTCAGCTCGCCGTGGAGGAGCTCCATCGACCACTCGTCGGCGATGACGTGATGCACGGTCACGAGGAGCCGGTGAACGTCGGCCGCGAAGTGAACGACAGTCACACGCAGGAGCGGGAGGCGCGAGAGATCGAACGGCCTCTGCCCCTGCTCGCGAACCGCGCGTGCCCAGTCGCGCTCTTGCGTTTCCGGCGGCGCGGCGCTCAGGTCGATCTCGGCGAGCGCCGGCTCGAAGGGCGCCGCGATCCGCTGCATCAGCTGGCCGTTCACGCGAAGGAAGGTTGTCCGCAGCACCTCGTGGCGAGTGACCAGCTCGTGGAGCGCTTTCTTCAGGGCCGTCACCTGGTACGCGCCAGGGAGAGGGACGACGTCGACGATCGTGTAGGCCGGGCTGTCTGGGACCAGCTGGTCGAGCAGCCACAGCTGCTGCTGCGCGAAGGACGCGGGGTGCGGTCCCGGGCCTCCGACCCTCGGGATCGGCGCCGGCGCTCGCTCTTCCGCGGGTTCGTCGCCGCCGACGAGCACGGCGAGCGCCTCCACGGTCGAGTGCTCGAACAGCGTCTGCGGCGGAAGATCCACACCGAGGACGTCCCGCATCTGGGCGAGGGCCTTGATGGCGAGGAGCGAATGGCCGCCGAGATCGAAGAAGTCGACGTCGACGCCGACGGCCTCCACTTTCAGCAATTTGCACCAAATCGCAGCGATTTTTCGCTCGGTGTCGGTGCGCGGCGCCTTCACGTCGTGGCCCGACGTCGCGCTCGCCTCGCTCGGCGCGGGCAGCGACTTGCGATCGACCTTCCCGTTCACGGTCAACGGAAGCGACGGAAGGAAGATCACGTGCGCGGGGACCATGTACTCGGGCAGGTTCTTCGCGACGAACGCCTGAAGGTCCGCCGAGGTCGGCGTCTCCGATGCCCCCGTGCGCGCCACCACGTAGCCGACGAGCCGTTTGTTTCCCGGCGTGTCTTCCCGCGCGAGCACCGCGCACGACTGCACCGCCGGGTGCCCGGCGATGGCGGCCTCGATCTCGCCGAGCTCGATGCGGTACCCGCGCACCTTCACCTGATCGTCGACGCGCCCGAAGAACTCGAAGACGCCGTCCTCTCGTTGGCGCGCGAGATCGCCGGTCTTGTAGAGGCGCGCGCCGGGACGGCCCGAGAACGGATCGTCGAGGAAGCGCTCGCGCGTGAGGTCGGGTCGGTTCAAGTAGCCACGCGCGACACCGGCGCCGCCGATGTAGAGCTCGCCCATCACGCCGGTCGCGACGCGCTTGCGTTGTTCGTCGAGCACGTACAGCTCGGTGCGCGCGATGGGGAGGCCGATCGGTACGGGGCCGCCGTAGGGGTCGCCCTCGATCACTTCGTGGATGCAGCAGCCGACGACCGTCTCGGTGGGGCCGTACTCGTTGATGAGGCGCGTCGCCGGCGCGTGCTCGCGCCAGGCGGTGAGGCTCTCGGCCGGAAGGTTCTCGCCGCCGATCACGAACACGTTGGTGAGCCCCGCGAGCTCGTCGGGCCGCAGCTGCTGCGTGAGGACGTCGAGGTGCGCGGGCGTGATCTTGACGACGCTGCGTGGTGTTCGCCGAAGCGCCGCGAGCAAATGCTGCGCGCCGGCTTGCTCGGTCAAGAGCTCGACGTGCGCGCCCGCGAGGAGGGCGGGATAGAGGCTGGTCACGGTCAGATCGAAGGCGATCGAGCTGTGCACCGGCACCGAGCCGCCCGCGTGGACGCCGTACGCCTCGATGGCCCAGGTCAGGTAATTGACGAGGCCGCCGTGGAGGATCATCGCCCCCTTGGGTTTGCCGGTCGATCCCGACGTGTACATCACGTATGCGAGGCTCGCAGGATCCGCGGAAGCGTCGGGCGACTCCGTCGGCTCGCCCGCGAAGGTCGAGGCCCACTCGTCGTCCAGGCAGACGGCATGGAGGCTGGCCGACGCGAAGAGCGCGTGGCATTTTCGCTCGGTGAGGAGGGCTCGGATCCCTGCGTCCTCCACCATGAACGCGAGCCGGTCGCGCGGGTATGCGGGATCGAGCGGGACGTACGCGGCGCCCGCCTTCCAGACGCCGAGCAGCGCGATCACGAGCTCGGGGCGCCGCTCGAGGCAGACGCCGACGAGCGACTCGGGGCCTGCGCCGCTCGCGCGCAAGAAATGGGCGACCTGGTTCGCGCGCGCGTCGAGCTCGCGGTAGCTGAGACGCCGATCCTCGAACACGACGGCGACCGCGTCGGGCGTGCGCGCGACCTGCTGCTCGAAGAGGTGGTGCACGCAAGGAGCGCGCGCGCTTTCTTGGATCGCCGTGCTCATTTCCCCTCGGGTTCGCGTGCGCTCCGACTCAGATCGCGTCGCTGGCGGTCAGAGCGACCACGCGATCATCTCCTTCATCACTTCGTTGGTGCCGGCGTAGATGCGCTGGACGCGACTGTCGGCCCACATGCGGGCGATCGGGTACTCGCTCATGTAGCCGTAGCCGCCGTGGAGCTGCACGCAGTCATCGACGATCTTGCACTCGGTCTCGGTCAGCCAGTATTTCGCCATCGCGGCGGTCACCGGGTCGAGCGCGCCCTTCTGGAACCGATCGATGCAGCTGTCGAGGAACACGCGGCCCACCGACGCCTCGGTCTTGCAGCGCGCGAGGACCATGCGCGTGTTCTGGAAGTCCATCAGCGGTTGGCCCGACGCGGTGCGGTCCTTCACGTAGCGCGTCGTGATCGCGACGGCCTCTTCTGCGGTGGCCACAGCCGCGACGGCGACCGAGAGTCGCTCGTAGACGAGCTGGTCCATCATCTGGAAGAGGCCTTTGCCCTCCGCGGGGCCGAGGAGGCTCGACGTCGGGACGCGTACGCCCTCGAAGAAGAGCTCGCACGTGTCCTGCCCATGACGGCCGATTTTTTCGAGCGGCGTTCCGACGCGGTAGCCGGCGAGATCTTTGGTCTCGACGAAGAGGAGCGAGATGCCCTTGGGGCCCGGCGCCTTCGGGTCGGTCTTCACGGCGAGGCAGACGATGCCTGCGTGGACGGCGTTGGTGATGAACGTCTTGGAGCCGTCGACGACGTAGGCGTCACCGTCGCGGCGCGCGGTCATCTTGATGCCTTGGAGATCCGAGCCGGCGCCGGGCTCGGTCATCGCGATGGCGCCGACGAGCTCGCCGCGCCCCATGGGCGGGAGCCACCGCCGCTTCTGGTCGTCGCTCCCGTACTTGAGGAGGTAGTGCGCGACGATGCACTGCACGCTCGCGCCGAAGTGAACGCCCGCGCGTGCGAGCTCCTCGATCACGACGGCCTCGTGCGCGAACGTCCCACCTGCGCCGCCGTGCTCGGCGGGGACATCGGGGAGGAGCATCCCGAGCGCGCCAGCCTTGGTGAACGCGTCGGGATCGGGGTGATGCTGCTCGCGCCAGCGCGCCTGCTGCGGCGCGAGCTCCTTTTGGATGAAATCCCGCACCGTATTGCGGAAATTCCGCACCTCGTCGGTTCTCCAGGGAGACTCGTAGGTCGGCGAGGGCATGGACCGCTGACGAGTCTATCCGCCCGCAACGGCTGAGCGCCAGCTCCCACATTTTTCGGAACTTTTTGGCGGTACGCGAAGATGGCGGAGAGGCCCAAGCGCGCGGGGGGGTGGGCGGTTAAGCTTTTGATGATGCTGAACGCGTCGAAGACGCCGCGCTGGCTCTCCCCGGAGCTCCTGGTCATGGTCGGCTTCGTCGCGACCAGCGAGTGTGTCGCCGCGGCGCTGCTCGGCGGCGCAGCGAGCTTGGGCGCGCGGGCAGCGGCGGGCGGGCTCATTGGGACCGCGGTGGGTAGCGCTCTCCTCGCGCGCGTCGCGCTTCGTGAGGCGCCTTCGCGTGCGGCGGACGTGCGGGCGCTGCTCGGCGCGGTCGGGGTCGGCGCGTCGATGTGGGCTCTCGTATTCGCCCTCGGAGGGGAAGGAGCGGCGAGGGGCCTCGCGGTTGGCGCGACCTTGGGCTTGCTGCCGAGCGTCGGCGTCGGGATCGTCCTCGCGCTGCTCGGGCGGACGCTCCAGGGCGTGCGCATGTTCGCGGGGCAGGACGCGCTCGAACGGGTCGGCCTCGTCGCGGGCGGCGCGGCGGGGCTCGCGGGCGCGGTCGCGATCGGATTCGTGGCGCCGCGGCACGTGGCGATCCCGATCGCGTCGGCGTGCGTCGGCCTCGTGCTCCTCGCGATGACGTGGAGGCGCGACGTGAAGCGCTGCGCGTGGCTCCGCGACGTGTACGCGGGCAAGGCGCCGGGGTACAAGGTCGTCCTGCTCGACGACGCGCACGCGCACGCGCGCACGACGGAGCATCTGGCGCCGCTCGTGCCCGGATCGTCGGCCGACGCCGTGCTCCTCGAGGAGCCGACCTCTCCGACGTTTGCGCGAGGCGCCTACCGAGCCGCCGAGCGCCCGCGCGCCGTCGCGCTGCTTCAGCACGATCCGGGGCCGAGCGTCTGGCCGATCCGCGCGCGCGCGCAGCGGGCCGGGCTCTTCTTCGCGATGACCGTCGCGCTCGCCGTCGCCGCGTCGTTCGCGCAGGTCCATCGCGCGCGCGCCGCCTCCGCGCGTGCCGCCATCGCCGCGACGCCGTCGCCGCGCATCTCGTGCTTCGAGGCGCGCGCGGTCTTCGAGTACCACGCGAGGGAGAAGGACGAGGTCGCGCGCGCGCTCTTCCTCACGCACGCGCAAGACGCGCAAATCCCCGCGGGCGAAGGCTGGCTAACGCTCGCGACGGCGCGGGGAGAGCTTCCAGCGCCGGACGTGATCGCGCGCGTGCTCGCTGCCGAAGCGCAGCTGCCGTGCGAGGGAATGCCGCGGATCGTCGTGAAAGAGCCGGGGCGACGTCGGTTCAAGGTGGAGGCGCGCCTCACGGTCGAGAAGGACGAGACCGCGGCCCTCGTCGCGAGCTCGGTGCGCGCGGCGCTGACCGCTGCGTTCGAGCCGGGCGAAACGTCGGCGCACGAGTCGGTCCAGTTCGGCTTCTACGACCGCAAGCTGCGCTGGCGCGTCGTGTCGACGATCGCGCAGACGTCGGGTGTTCGCTCCTGCGACGTGCTCGTCGATGGATCTCGCGACGACGTCGCGCTCGCGCCCGCCGACCTCCCCCGCCTCGAGGAGCTCACGCTATTCGACGCGGCCACCGGCAAGCGTCTCTGACGTCCGGATCTCCCTCGCCTGTTCCCTTCGAGGCGCGCGTGCCGTAGAACGCGCGAATGTCCCTCGACCTTGCCAAGCGCGCGGCCGCCCAAGCTGCGCTCGCCGAGCTCCCCGAGCGCGGAATCATCGGCCTCGGGTCCGGCTCGACGGCGAAGATTTTCATCGACGAGGTCGGCGCGCTCGTCCGTGCCGGTCGCGCGCTGACGGGCGTGCCGACGTCGGAGGGCTCGCGAAAGCAAGCCGAGGCGCTCGGCATCCCGCTCCTCTCCGACGACGGTCCGTGGGAGATCGAGGTCACGGTGGACGGCGCCGACGAGGTCTCCGACGCGCTCGATCTCGTCAAGGGCGGCGGCGGCGCGCAGACGCGCGAGAAGATGGTGAACTACGCGTCGAAGCGGAACGTCATCATCGTCGACCACACGAAGCTCTCCGCGCGCCTCGGCGAGAAGTGGCCCGTGCCCATCGAGGTCCTCCGCTTCGCGCACCTCCAGACGCGCCGCCTCCTCGAAGCCCTCGGGACGCCGAAGCTCCGTCCCGCCCCGGGTGGGGGCAGCGCGCCGTGGATCACCGACGCCGGCAACCTCCTCTACGATCTCACCGTCGGCCCCATCGACGATCCCGCCGCGCTCGATCTCCGCATCCGCGCCGTGCCCGGCGTCGTCGAGACCGGGCTCTTCGTCGGCCGCGCCGATTTGGTGCTGATCGCCGCAGAAAATGGCGTGATTCGTCGCCCGCGGGTCGTGTAGCGCTCGCACGACAAAGCGGATACCTTGATTCGCGTCGTCTCGAGTCGAGCGACCACCAGGCACACCCAGGAGCACAGCGCCATGCAGGGATATCCGCCGAATCCGCCTCCTCCGCCCGGTGGCGGTTACCCTCCGCCTCCCGGTGGCGGCTCGCCGTACGGCTACGGCCCGCCTCCCGCGCCCGGCGGCTATGGCCCGCCTCCTGGTGGAATGCCCGGCGGAATGCCCGGCATGCCCGGCATGGCGATGGCGAGCCCGAACGCGCCCTACGGCATCGAGCCGATGACGGGGCTCCCGTACTCGGACAAGCAGAAGATGGTCGCCGGCCTTCTCCAGATCTTCCTCGGGAGCTTCGGCGCGGGGCGCTTCTACACGGGCCACATGGGCATCGCGATCGCGCAGATCGCCGTCTCGTGGCTCACGTGCGGCGTCGGGACGCTCTGGCCGATCATCGACGGCATCATGATGCTGACCGGCAAGGTCACCGACGCCCAGGGCCGTCCGCTCCGCGAAGGCTGAGCGCGCGCGCCGCTCGCCGCCGCGTCACACGTCGTCGAACCAGGGGCTCGCGCTGACGATCGTCGGCGCGTCGTCGAGTTCTGCGCTCGTGCGGAACTCGATGCCGGACTGCTGGCGCGGGCGCGGGCGCAGCGGCTTGAGCGTCGGCCGTGGAGGCGCGGTCGGCATGACCTTGAGGCCGAGCGGAACGCCTGCAGGTGCCGGGGTCTCGACGGTCGCCGACGCGAGCACGTCCGCGGACGCCTCGTCCGGCGGAACGAGCGCGAGCACCGGCTTCGGCAGCGGCAGCGTTCGGAAGCTCGGGCTCGGATCCACCTCGGCGGCGGGCGCCGGCGGGAGGCGAGGCGGCTCGAAGACCGGCATCGTCTGCGTGTCGTTGAGCGCCGGCGCGAGCAGCTGCGGCGAGATCTCGATCACGTCGCCGTAGGTGAAGAGCTGATAGCCGCTCACGTCGACGACGTCGCCGGCCACGGCGTCCGCCGGCTCCTCGATGCGCTCCCGCGCGCGCGTCTTGGCGCGATGACGCTCGTGGGCGGCCTCGCGCCGTGACAACTCCGGCGCGAACGCCTCTTCCACCGAGCGCGCGATGAAGGCCGGCACGTCGGGGATCCCCATCAGCGTCGCGATCGTTCGCAGCTCGGCGGCGACCTCACCGACGTGCGCGTACCTTGCGGCCGGGTTCGCCGCCGTCGCGCGTCGCAGCACTGCGCGGAGCGGCGCGAGGAGCTGCTGCTCCTGCAAACTGTTGTGGACGATGCCTTCGTACACGAGCCGAATCGCCTCCGCCGGCGACGTGTGCGGCGAGAACCGCTGGCCCATGAGCATGCGCCGCAGGAGCATCCCCACCGCGAAGACGTCGCTCCGCGCGTCGGGCGCCTGACCCCGCGCGATTTCGGGCGCGGTCCCTTCGAGGCGCGAGAGCCCGTCGGTCGGCCGCTGCATCGACGCGCCGAGCACGGCTTGCCACATGCCGAGGCCCTTCACCTTCACCTCGCCGCCCCACGAGATGAGCACGTCGCGCGGGGCGAGGCTGCCGTGGACGAGGTTCGCAGGCGTGCCATCGGGGAGACGCGAGCGGAGTGCCGCGTCGAGCCCCTCGGCGACCTTGAGGCCGATGAGGATCGCGACGTCCTGCGGGAGCTGTCGATCTTGGCGCTCGAAGCCGTCGATGAACGTCTCGAGCGAGCCGCCGTCGACGAGCTCCGTGACGATGAACGGCTCGCGCGCGCACGACAGCTCGTAGTCGTAGACTTGCACGACGCGTGGATCGCACACGCACGCCGTCGCGGCAGCCGCGCGCGCGATGCCCGCCATGAGACGCTCGTCGTCGTCGCCCGGCAGATCCTCGAAAATCTTCACTGCGACGAGTCGCCCTCCGCCGCCGCCGGTCACGGTTCCGGCGTAGACGGTCCCAAGGCTCCCGCGCCCGATTTCCGCGTTCAACGTGACCCGGCGATCGCCGGACAGGCGGAGCTTGCGAACGAGCGACAAGGGGGTCGGGGTGCTCTCCATCGATGTGGGCAGACGTAGTGCAACCCTCGAACCAGCGTTCTACGCCCACCGAACGCTCACTTACGCTGGAAAAATGCGCCGGGGTTGGACGAAGGGTGGGGCCCATGGGTCCACCGCGATCCATCGGGCCCGCGCCCCCGGCCTCGAGGGCTGACCGGAATTCGCTCCGCTGCGCTTCGCTCCAATCTCAGCGCAGTTTGTCGAGGCGTTTCTGGAGAGTGTCGCGGAGGCGAAGCGCGCTGCCCGTGAGGGTGAGGCTTTGCGCGTGCGCCAGCGCCTGCTCCAAGGCGGCTCTCTCGCCCGCCTTGTCCGCCTTGGCCGCGAGGATGTCCGCCTTGAGCGAATAGTGACGGAGCTTGCGCGGGCCGTAGCTCTGCGCGAGCGCGCGATCGATCGCCGCGAGCGCGTCGTCGTAGCGCTTCATCGCGAAGTACGACGCGGCGAGGCGCGCCTTCGGGTTGTAGTCGCCGGGGAAGTCTTTCTCGCTCGCCTGGAGCATCGGCACCGCGCGCTCCGGCTCGCCGAGCGCCATGTACGCGTTCATCCGATGCGCGTCGAACACCGCGCGCCCCGCCGGCGTCGTCGCCTTGGTGGCTTCTCCCTCGAGCATCGTCGCCCACGCGCGCGCGACGCGCTTCTGCTCGTCCTTCCGGCCGAGATCACCGAGGACGTCCACCAGCAAATCGTAGAGATCCGATCGATCGTCGGCGAGCACTCCGTCGCCGAGCGCGTTCGCGAGCGTCTCGGTCGCCGCGATGACCTGATCGCGCTTCTCGTTCGCGCCGCCCTTCTCGGAGAGCTCGGTCACGCCGCGCAGCGCGTCGTACGCCACGGACTTCGCGCTCGTCCCTGGCGGCATTTTCCCGAGCTCGGCGGCGGCGAGATCGACGACCGAGCCCCCGTCCTTCTTGAAGTCGAGGCGCGCCGAGAGCGCCTCCACCACGCGCGCGCGCTTCGGCCACCCCGCCGGTGCCGAGGCGAGGGCGACGCGGTAGTCGACGATCGCCCCCTCTGAGTTCCCCGCCGCCGTCTCTTTGTTGCCGCGCAAGTACGCCGCGCCCGCGTCGCCGCCTCCGTCGCCCTTCGCGATCGCGAGCTTCGCGTCGTCGAGGAGCCCCGCCAACTCGGCGGCCGTCGCCGATCCGTTCCACTTCAGCGCCGGCGCCTCGGTCGTCGCGTCCACCACCCACAGCGTCGGCCACGCCTCCATCGGGTGCGCGCGCACGAAGTCCGCGTTCGACGGCTTCTCCGTGTCGATCGCGAGCCACACGAAGTCGCCGCCGCGCGCCCGCATCTCGGCGGCGGGAAACACGAACTCGCGCATGCTGAGGCACGTATGACACCACGTCGCCCACGCGTCGATGAACAGTGGCTTCTTTTTCGCGCGCGCCTCGGCGAGGGCGCGCGGGTAATCGTCCTCGATGAACGTCAGCTTGGGAGCGGGCGCCGATGCCGGAGAGGGCGCGACGGCCGCGCGTGGCGTGACGGGCGAAGGTCCGCTCGCCTCTCCGCCACCGCACGCCGCAACGAGCAGCCCGAGGAGGCCGACGAGCCCGACGACGCGAGGTAGGCGCGCTTCGAACGGCCGAGGTTGATGGGGGCGTCGTCCTCGCGGGTCCATGACAGCTCTCCCACTTATAGCCCTTCACGAACGCCGTGAAGAGCTTCTGCGCCGGCGCTATAACGTGAGGCAGTGGACGAGGAGAGGGCGCTCGAATGGCACCGCGTCGATCGCTCGCCGCGCAAGGTGCTGGTGGCGGCGGTTGCGCTGGTCATGCTCGGCGCGACCGGGATCGGCGCCGCGTTCGTGTCACGCCTCGGCGACGGCGCGAGCCACGCGATCGCGCTCGGGTCGGCGTGCGTCATGTTCGTAGGCGTCTTCACGGCGGTCGGCGCCGCGTGGGCGACGATGTCCGAGGACACGTACCTGGCGATTCGACGCGACGCCGTGGTCCTCCACTGGTCGCGCGAGCGCGAGGTGATCGTGAAGTGGGACGACGTCGGCGCGATCGCGGCCACCCCTGACGATCGCGAGGTGACGCTCGAGTCGTCCGACGGCGCCGTGCACCGATGGAGCGTTCGCAGCGGCGCCGCCGAACTCGTCCGCCGGCTCGCGGACGCGAAGAAAAAAGCGGCCCACGGGCTCTTGGGCTGAACGCCTGGGCAGTGCTAGAGTCGCCGTGTGAAATTCGTCCACGCGGCGGACATCCACCTCGATAGCCCGCTCCGGGGCCTCGACAAATATCCGGGGGCGCCGGCCGACGCGATGCGCTCCGCGTCGCGCCGCGCGATGAAGAACCTCGTCGACCTGTGCGTCGACGAGGGCGCCGACTTGCTCGTCATCGCCGGCGATCTGTACGACGGCACCTGGAAAGACTTCGGCACCGGCCTCTTCTTCGTCGGTCAGATGGCGCGCCTGAACGATCACGGCGTGAAGGTCGTGCTCCTCCGCGGGAACCACGACGCCGCGAGCCAGGTCGCCAAGAACCTCACGATGCCCGGCAACGTGAGGGAGCTCTCGGTGAAGAAGCCGCAGACGTTCCTCTTCGAGGACATCGGCGTCGCGGTGCATGGGCAAGGCTTCGCGACGCGCGCGGTGACCGACGATCTCGCGGCGCGCTATCCCGATCCTGCGTCCGGGCTCGTGAACATCGGCGTGCTCCACACGAGCATGGATGGCCGCGAGGGGCACGAGCCGTACGCGCCGACGACGCTCGCGACGCTCGCCGCGCGCGGGTACGACTACTGGGCGCTCGGGCACGTGCACAAGCGGGAGGTCCTCTCGAAGGAGCCGTGGGTCGTGTTCCCCGGCAACTTGCAGGGACGGCACGCGAAGGAGACGGGGCCGAAGGGCGCCACGCTCGTCACCGTCGCGGGCGGTCGCATCGCGTCGGTCGAGGCACGCGCGCTCGACGTCGTGCGGTGGGAGGCGCTGTCGATCGACGCCGCAGCGTGCGCCACCGAGGTCGACGTCCTCGATCGGATCCGCGACGCGCTCGCGAGAGCGGTGAAGGACGCAGAAGGGAGGGCGCTGGCGGCGCGCGTCGTCGTGGGCGGCGAGTCGGCGGCGCACCTCGCGCTCGCCGCCGATCCCGAGCGGTTCGTCGCCGAGGTGCGCGCGCTGGCGACGGACGCAGGGGCCGACGTGTGGATCGAGAAGGTGAAGGTCAAGACGCGCGCGCCCTTGGATTTGCCGGGGCTCCGCGCCCAGCCGGACGCAATAGGAGAGCTCGCGCGCGCGCTCGACGCCCTCCGCCGAGACGACGGCGCGCTGCTCGAGCTCGCCTCCGAGCTGGGCGAGCTCCGGAAGAAGCTCCCCGCCGAGCTGCGGGACGGCGACGACGCGCTCCGCTTCGACGATCCCGCGTACCTGCGGGGACTCGTCGACGACGTCGAGCAGATGGTCTTGCCACGCCTCGTGCGCGCGGAGCGGCCGTGAGGTTCCTCGAGCTCCGTCTCATCGCGTTCGGGGGCTTCGAAGGCCTCACCCTCGATTTTTCGGCGCCGGGGCTCCACGTCGTCTTCGGGCGAAACGAGGCCGGCAAGAGCACGACCCTGCGCGCGCTTACTCACCTCCTCTATGGATTCCCGGAGCGTACGGTCGACGCGTACCGCTTTCCGATGGGCAGCCTGCGCATCGGCGCGCGCCTCCAGGCCGACGACGGCGCGGTGCTCGACGTCGTGCGCAAGAAGGGGCGCACCAAGACGCTGCTCGATCGCGAGGAGCGTCCGATCGACGACGCGCCCCTCCTCAGGATGCTGCACGGCGTGAGCCAGGAGGTGTACGAGGCGTCGTTCGGCCTCACCCACGGCGCGCTGCAACGCGGGGCGCGTGCGCTGCTCGAAGGGGGAGGGGATCTCGGCGAGAGCCTCTTCCAGGCGGGGCTCGGCGGCGGCGAGCTGCACCGCTTCCTCGTCGAGCTGCGCGAGGAGGCCGAGCGGATCTGGAGCCCCGCGGCGCGAAACAAGCCGCTCAACGAAGCGATGCGCGTGATCGCGGAGGCGAAGAAGCTCACGAGCGAGAGGAGCGCGAGCCACGAGTCGTACCAGTCGCAGGTCGACTACATCGAGGCGCAGCGCGCGCGCAAGGCCACGGCGTCGGAGGAGCGATCGGCCCTCGTGCGGGAGCAGAAGCGCCTGCAACGGCTGAAGGGGATGCTCCCGATCTTCGCGGCGCGCGCCGAGCTCGAACGGCGGCGCGCGGTGCTCGGGGCGGTCGTGCTCCTCCCCGTCGACGCGCCGCGCGATCGGGCCGACGCGCTCTCGGCGACGGGCGAAGCAGAGGCCGCGATCGGGCGGCTCGAGGCGGAGATCGCCGACGTCTTGGAGCGTCGCGCGAGCCTGAAGGCGCCGGACGCGCTCGCCGACGCGGCAGCGGAGCTCGAGGGCCTGCACGGCGCGCTCGCACTCTATCTGAAGAACGAGCAGGAGCTGCCGCGCCTGCGCGCCGAACAGAGCGCGGAAGAAGCAGAGGCGCGTCGCATCGCGCGGAGCATCGCCGGCGAAGGAGGGACGCCTTCCGGGATGCGCGCCGACGCGAAGGCCGCGTCGCGGATCCGGAGCCTCGCGTCGGAACCCAAGCGAATTCAGGCGCTCCTCCGTGGTGCCGAGCGCGCGCGCGACGACGCGAGCGCGGCGCTCTCGGCGCGGCCCGCGACGGCTCCCGAGGAGTCCGATCGCGTGCAGGGGATCGCGCAGCGACTCGCGCGGCGGTGGAAGGGGCTCGGGCTCGCGACGGGCGATCCCGCGGCGGTCGTCGCGCTGGCGGTCCCTTCGACTGCAACGGCCCTGCGCTACGAGCGTGAGATGGGGGCGGTCGCGGAGGAGCAACGACGCGCGGTCGAGGAGGAGGCCGCGCTCTTGCGCGACGCGGCGAGCATCGCGCGTGAGATCGACGCGCTCCAGCGCGCTGCCGCCGTGCCGACCGAGGCCGATCTCTTGGACGCGCGCGCGCGCCGCGACGGGCTGTGGACGCGCCTGCGGGCGTCGTTCGACGAGAAGGTCGCCGCCGAGTTCGAGCACGCCTCGATCGCAGCGGACGAGGTCGCCGATCGGCTTCGTCGCGAGGCCGAGCGTGTGACGTGGCTCGCGAAGCTCCTCGCGGACGGCGCCGCGACGAAGGACGCGATTGCGCGAGTGGCCGACCTGCGCGCGTCCGCGGCGGCGCGCGGGGAGGAGCTCGCGAGCGCGTGGCGCGGCGAGTGGACGTCGATCGGAATCACGCCGCTCTCGGCGGCGGAGATGCGCGCATGGCTCGAGCGTCACGCCAAGCTCGTGGAGACGTCCGACGAGCTCGAGGACGCGAAGGCCGACGCGCGGCGCGCGCACGAGGCGGAGCAGCTTCGCATCGCGCAGGACGTTGCCCGGCACGAGCGCGACCTCGCTGCGCACGCGAAGGAGCTGGCGAGTTGGCAAGAAGAGTGGACGACGGCGACGCGGAAGCTCGGGCTCGCGTTCGATCTCGGAGTGGACGAAGCCCTCGCGGTGGTCGACGAGCTCGCAGCGCTGGGTGTGCGTGTGGACGCGGCGGAGGCCCATCGCGCGCGCGCCGAGGCAGCGGCCGCGGAGAATGGGCGCATCGCCGATCGCGTGCGTGATCTCGCCGCGCGGCTCGCTGGGGATCTCGCGGCTCTTCCCGTGACGGAGGCCGGCCAGCAACTCGTCCGCCGCTTCGATCTCGCGCGGCAGGAGCGCACCCAGCGCACGCAGCTCGACCGAACGCTGGACGAGAAGCGAGCGGCCCTCGTCGAGCAAACCGCGCGGCGCGACGCGAGCGCCAAGAAGCTGGCCGCGCTCCTGGCGACGGCCGGCGCGTCGAGCCTCGAGGAGCTGGTGGTCGCCGAGGAGCGCTCCGTCGCCGCGCGCGCCCTCGCCGCGGACGAGGAGCGCACGCGCGCGGTGCTGCTCGCGAAGGCGGACGGAGCTCCGCTCGACGAGCTCGCGGCGGAAGCGGTCGAGGCGCGCGTAGAGAGCGTCGACGCGCGCCTCGACGAGATCGAGACGCGCCTCGCGGAGGTCGGCGATGAGTACGACCAGGCGGCCGTCGCGATCGATCGCGCCGAGCGCGGCCTCGCGGAGCTCGATCGAGGGGACGCCGCCGCCGTCGCCTCGGGAGAGGCGCAGGCCGCCGTCGCGCGCGCCCACGAGCTCGCTTCGAGGTGGGCGCGCCTGCGCCTCGCCGACGCGGTCCTCACCCGAGAAATTCAGCGATATCGCGAGCAGCACCAGGGTCCGGTCCTCGGGCGCGCGAGCGAGGTGTTCGCGCGCCTCACGCGCGGGGCGTACCGCGGGTTGAGATCCGGTCTCGACGACGATGGGGAGAACCCGATCCTGCTCGCGGCGAAGGACGGCGGTGACGTGCCCACCGCGCTCCTCAGCGACGGGACGCGCGATCAGGTCTACCTCGCGCTCCGCGTCGCCAGCCTCGAGCGGCACGCGGTGGCGGCGGGCCCGCTCCCGCTCGTGCTCGACGACATCCTCATCCAGTTCGACGACGAGCGCGCGCGCGCGGCCATCGAGGTGCTCGCCGAGCTCGCGTCGACGGCGCAGGTCCTCTTCTTCACGCACCACCAGCGCCTCGTCGACCTCGCGCGCGCCGCGTGCCCGACCGGCCTCACGGTGCACGAGCTGGCTCGCCCGCCCGCCGCCACGGCGCCCCTAGTCCTGACGCCGTCCTGACGCCGATCGCTTTCCGCCAGGAGCGTTTCGCTCCGCTGCGCTTCGCTGCACTCTCAGCGCTCAATCGCGTCCATCAAGAGGCTCGAGTCGCCGAGCTCGTGGCAGAGGTAGCCTTCGCGATCGGCGTGGTCGTAGGCGCGCGCGAGGAGCGCCTGTGGCGCGAACGCGGCGAGCAGCGCGAAATGCGTCGCCCCTCGCTCGTGCAGCCCCGTGAAAATCCCGTCGACGATCCTTCGTCGAAACCCGGGGCCGAGGAGCAGATCGGTGACGCCCTCGCCGGCGCGGAGCACGCCGCCGGTCGCGCGCGCCGAGCCCTCCAGCGCGCGCACCACCGTCGTCCCGATGGCGACGACGCGTCCGCCCTCGACCTTCGCCCCCTCGATCGCGCGGACGGTGTCGGCCGGGACCGCGAAGCGCTCGGGCAGCGGTAGCGCCGCGTCGAGCTCGGGATCCCCAGTGGACGAGAGGCCAGCCGCGTGGGTGACGCGCGCCAGTCGAACCCCTCGCGCTTCGAGCGCCGCGAGGACCCCGAAGCGCAGCGGACGGCCCGCCGACGGCATCTCGCTCGCCCACGGCGGCCCCGCGAACGCCGTCTGCGCGTCCCACGCCTCGCGCTCCGCAGAGGAATATGCATATTGCACATATCGGCCACGCCGCTGGATCGCGCTCCACATGGTGTCCACGTCGACCTCGAGCTCCACCTCGACGAGGCGCGCCGACGGGCCGAGCACACGGACGACGCGCGCCGGGAGGCCGACCAGGCGCAACCCCGCGCCCGCGGTCAAAGGTGGCGGCGCCGGACGATCCTCCGTCTTCGTCCGCCAATCGCCGGCGCCGAACAACACGGCGCGGAACGAGCGCGGCCCGGTGCTGCCCGCCAGCCGCACCTCGATCGTCTCGCCGCGAGGGCCGGTGCCCGCGAGCGACGCTGGGATGGTCCGCGCGTCGTTGACCACCACGAGATCCCCGGGGCGAAGCATCGTCGGAAGATCTCGCACGCGCGCATCCCAGAACTCGTTCGCTGCGGGATCGATCGCGAGGACGCGCTCGTCGGTCGGGCTCGGTCGCGCTGCGGTCGCCGCCCTCACGACGCCACCGTCACGCGTGCGCCGCTCTCGAACGGCGCGGAGAGGAGTCGAAAGATGCCCTCGGCGACGCGCGCGGGGCTCGCCAGCGTCGATCGATCCGCGTCGGGCATCGCGTCGGCGTGCATCTTCGTGTCCATCTCGCCCGGGTCCACGGTGAGGAACGCGACGCGGCCGGTCAGCTCCGCGGCCCATGTCCGACCCAGGTGATCGAGGGCCGCCTTCGAGATCCCGTACGCGCCCCACGAGGGGTAGCCGTTCACCGCCGCGTCCGAGGTCACGAGGACTACGGTGCCGCTCTTGCGCAGCGCCATCCCGCCGGCGAGCGCCTTGGTGAGCCGGAAGGCGCCGATCAGATTCGTCTCAAGAACCGCGGCGAGGTCTTCGCATGCCGTGTCCATGAGCAGCGGCATCGGCAGCGGCCCCAGCGTGCTCGCCGCGTGGACGAGCAGATCCACGGGCCCTACCAGCGCCTCGGCCGCTCCGGCGATCGCGTACGCACCGTGCTTGTCGCCGACGTCGCCAGGGATCGCGTGCGCATCCCCTCCCTCGGCTCGGATGGCCCGCACGGCCGCCTCTAGCGCTGCGCCGTCCCGCGCCACCATCGCCACCTTCGCCCCTTCGCGCGCCAATACGCGCGCCAACTCGCGCCCCAATCCTCGGCTCGCCCCCGTCACCACCGCGCCTCGTCCTCGAACGTCCATGGCTCGTGCCTCCACGGATCAGTGTGCGCGCGACCTGACAAGGTGTTGGCATGGATGACAAAGGATTGTCGTAAGGCTAATTTGCCGTCCATGGACGACGGGCTCGCGAGTCGCCTCGGAAGGAACGTTCGCCAGCTCCGCGAGGGGCGGGGCGCGACGCAGCAGCAGATCGCCAAGCTCGCGGGGCTGCCGCGGGCGACCTGGTCGAACATCGAGTCGGGCTCCGGAAACCCTACGCTCCACGTCTTGAGCCGCGTGGCGTTCGGACTTCAGGTCTCGCTCGAGGAGCTCCTCGCGACGCCGAGGGCCGACGCGAGGCTCACTCCCGCGGCGGCGATTCGCACGGTCACGCGCGGCGCGGCATCCATCCGTAAGCTCCTCCCCGAGTCCATTCCGGGGATGGAGATCGATCGCTTCGAGCTCCCGCCGCGCGTGAAGATGACGGGAATGCCGCACACGCCTGGGACCCGCGAGTACCTCACCTGCGAGTCGGGCGCGATCGTGCTGGTCGCCGCGGGCGACACGTTCACGCTCGCGCCGGGGGACGTGGTGTCGTTCCGCGGGGATCAACGCCACTCGTACGGGAACCCCGGGAGCGTCGCGGCGATCGCGTACTCGGTGGTCGTCCTCGCGCGTGCGGAGGGGTGATCAGCCGAGCGCGACGACGTCGGCGCGCGCGCGGTGCGTGTCGGACCAGCGCGCCATCTCCGCGGGGAGGCGGACGCCGAGGCCCGTGAGCTGCCCGATCATGGGGTTCGTCGGCGCGCGCGCGGCCCAGCCCTCGACCCAGAGCGTGGCGGTCAAAATCCACGCGTCCGCGACGCACCAGCCCGCGTCGGTCCAGGTCGTGCCCGCACGAGCCGCCGCCCGTGTCGCGAGCGCGTCGAGCGCCGCCTGCGCGCGTCCGATCATCTCGGCTTTGACCGCCCCCCACGCCGGCGCATCGTGCAGCGCGTAATAGCGCGTGCCCAGGTCGACGATGGTGCTCATCGCGAGGTCCACGAGCGTCGTCGCCTCGAGCGTCTCGCGTGCGGCGTTCTTCTCCGCGGGCCAGAGGCGCGGCGCGTCGGGGTAAGCGGCGTCGAGGTAGTGTGCGATCGCCGTCGAGTCCCCGATCGCGCGGCCGTCCTCCTCGACGAGGACCGGCATCGTACGCAGAGGGCAAATGCGGCGGGCCTCGGCGAGTCGCTCGGGCTCGGCGCGCCCGTCGACGAGATCCGCGGAGAGGCCCTTGTGCGCGAGCGCGAGGCGCGCGCGCCGCGAGAAGGTGGAAAGCGGGAAGTGGTAGAGGGTGCGGCGCATGGCGTTCATTCCTCGTGCGCGGGCGCGGCGACGCGTCCGAGGTCGACGTTCGAGTCCGCGAGGGTCCACGCCGCCGTCGCATAGGCGGCGGCGGATTGGCGGAGCCCGTCGGGCTCGATGCGCTCGAACGTGTCGTTGTCGGTGTGATGGACGTCGAAATAGCGCGAAAAATCCTGGTCGAGGTCGACGACGGGAACTCCTTTGTCGATCATGGCGCGGACGTCGGCGCCACCGCGGGCGCGCGCGTCGGTCGTCGCGACGCCGAGCGGCGCGAGGAGGCGACCGAGCTCCGCGAACACCGGCGCGGCGCTGGGGCCTGCGCGGTACCGGGCCTCGTACACCTTCGCGGTGCCGGAGTCGGCCTCCATGACGACGACGTGCTTGCCGAGCTCGGCGGCGTGCGCTGCGGCGTACGCCTCGCCGCCGAAGACGCCCATCTCCTCCGACGCGAACAACACCACGCGCACCGTGCGCTTCGGCGCGCGCCCGAGCGCCGCGACGAGGCGCGCGGCCTCCAGCACGATCGCGCAGCCCGCGCCGTCGTCGATCGCGCCTTGTCCGACGTCCCACGAGTCGAGGTGCGCGCCCAGGATCACGATCTCGTCCGGGTGCTCGCTCCCGACGACGTCCCCGATCACGTTCTCGGACTCCGCGTCCGGGAGCCAGCGCGCGCCAAGAGAGAGGCGAAGGCGCGCGTGCTTGCCGGCCACCAGCGCCGCGTGAAGCGCATCGGCGCTCTCTCCTGAGAGCGCTGCCACCGGGACCTTCGCCGTCCGCAACGTCGCCCCCGTGTGCGGCATCTCCACGTCGGTCCCGACCGAGCGGATCACCGCGGCGAGCGCGCCTTTTTCGCCCGCCCGCCGCGGCCCCTCGTAGCGCACTCCGACCGCGTCCCCGTACCCCGACCCATCGCGCGAGCGCCGCATCGGCGCGTCGTAGAAGACGATCCTGCCGCGCACGGCGGCGTCCGGGAGCAGATTGAGCGCCGCGACCGACGCGACCTCGACGACCTCCGCCTCGATAGGCTTGCCTCCGGTGCCGAGCGTTCCCCCGAGCCCCAGCGCACGCAGCTTGCGAGCGCCCTTTCCGACGAGCTCCACCGACTCCTCGCCGCGCTCCCAGTGGAGCACCTTGACCGGCTCGGCGTGCACGCGGGTCAGGCCGCGTCCTTCCATCGCTCTCTTCGCCCACGCGACGGCGATGGCGTCCTTCGGGCCGCCGGCGATTCGCGCGCCGACCTCGCTCGTCAGCGACCGCACCGTCTCTTCGGCCTTCGTCGACGCGAGGGCCGAAGCCTGCAGCGCCCTCACCGTCTCATCGAGGGAGGAGCGTGCCGGCGTCGCGACCGGCGGAGGCGCCACCTGCTCCGCCCGCGTGGTCTCCGCGCGCTTGGGCTCGGGCGACGGCGTCGCGGCGCAAGCCGTCATCACGAGGAGCGATAGGGCAATGGATTGGCGCACGAGCCGTCACTCGTACCACACGCCCGCCGGGCGTCGAAGGCTACCCGCGGCGAGAGCCGGCGCGGCGCTCGCCCGCGAATCCCGCCGTCAGCATCGCGCCGAGCTCGTCTTTGGCGAAGCTCTCGCGCCGCTCGCTCGGACGCCGCTTCTCGCGCGCCATTTTTTGGAGGTCGGCGACGCTCGCGGCCCCGCCGCCCATTCGCTCGTGCACCAGCGCGTGCGTCGCGCATACGACGACGGAGGCCCCGCCCTTCAGCTTGGTCATGACGAGCGCGCGCGCGTCGGCGAGACCGCAGACGACGCAGGACAGGGGCTTGGCTTCCACGCGTCGAAATTCGCCCGGTCGCCGCGGGCGGGCCAACTATTTTGCGGCGACGCGCGGCGCTTTCGGGATCTCGTAGTCGAGCCACGCGTCCGGCGAGCCGGTCTTGCCGTCCATCGCCGCGCGCGCCACGTTGTACATCTCGCGCGCCGAGACGTAGTGGAGCTTCCAGGCGGCGCCGTCGTTGTATTTCTTGGCGAGCTCCTCGTGCAGCTCGACGGTGCGCGCGCCGAGCATCACCTCGGCGTTTTTCTCGGGCGCGCCGTGGGTGTGGACCTTCACGAACACCCAGTCGGGACGCCCCTCCACGACGATGCGCTGCCGCACCCAGGTCCGAAGGCGCGCCCAGCTCGGCGGATCGGCCCAGTCGAGCGCGGCGCTCTCGATCCGGACCTTGCGCGAGTGCGGTCGCATCGCCAGCGCGAGCGGCCCTTCGATCATGAGGAGGCGATCCTCCTTCTTCGTGCCGACCTTGGCGCGCTCGCCGTGCTCATAGGCCCGCCGCTTCGTGACGTCGCCCGACGGGTAGTAGATCGCGTTCACGATACCGGGCTGCGACTGATCGGGCGCCGACGGGAACGTGAAGTCGGCGTAGCAGCCGAGGTCGTAGAGGAGCTGCATTTCGTCGTCGACGCCGCAGTACCGTCCGTCACGCCGGGCGTTCGCGAGGCACCAATTGCCATGGATGAACGCCCACGCGCGCTTGCCCCCGACGCGCGGCACGAGGCCGTGCTGCTCGAAATCGGAGAGCGTCTTGTCGAGCGCCGTGCGCAGCGCCTCGCGCGTGTCGTTGTCGTGGTGGAGGTGGACCTCGACCTCGCCGTAGCCCTCGCCGCACAGCTCGGCGACGGGCTCGACGAGGTCCGGATGGTACTGCTCGCCGGGATAGAAGAAGCTGTGGCGCGGCGGCCGGCCGCTGCTGTCCCGGAATTTTCCGAGCTTCGGGTACTCGGTCCGCCACGCGGCGACGCGCGCGCGCGCCTTGTCCATCGCCGCCGCGTCGACCTCGGCATGCGCCGTCGTGGTCCCCTGACCGTGGAGCGGCTCGTAGTGGTCGCACACGCAGAAGAGGAGGTGACGCGTCCCCTCGAACGCCTGGTCCATGCGCCGCTTGCGCACGCGATCGGCCAGCCACGCGCCGATCCAGAGGTGCAGCTCCTTCTTCCCGAGCTTGCCGAGCGGCCCCGGCAGCTTCCCCGGATCGAGCTCCCACAACGGAAGCGCCACGGTCAGCGCCCCTTGCCGTTTGGCTTCTTGGCGCCGTCCGCGTCCCACAATACGACGCCGATCGTCTTCCGCTCGCCGAGCTGCTTCACGGCGTCGCGGAGATCGTTGCCTTTGCTCATGTTGCTCCGCAGGACCACGATGAGCCCGTCCACCGCGTTCTCGACGACGTTCGCGTCGCCCGAGCCGAGCACGCTGGGGCCGTCGACGATGAGGAAATCGTAGCCGCGCGACAGGAAGCCGATCGCGTTCTGGAAATGTGTAGAGTGCAAGGTTTCGGGGAAGCCTTGCTCGGCGGTCGATTCGGCGAGGACGTGGAGGGCCGGCCCGAGGGCGACGACGCACCACGGCTCCAGGCTCCCGCGCATCTTGCGGACGATCTGCGACGAGAAGCCGTACCCGTCGGGGACGCGGAAGCCGAGGATGCGCGCCAGCGACGGCCGATGAAAGTTCGACTCGACGAGGAGGACACGCGCGCGCTGCGACTCCGACAAGACGAGCGCGAGCTGCGTGGCGAACGTGCTCTTGCCTTCGCCGTCGCGCGCGCTCGTGACGCCGAAGGTCCACATCCCCTCCGCGCGCTTCTGCTCGAGGCGATGGCGGATGACACGTAACGACGCCGTGGCGTCGCTCGAGGCCTCGCCCAGCATGACGAGGACGCTCGTGTCGGGCGGCGACGCCCAGGCCGGCACCACACGTACCGGCGAGTCTCCTTGCTGCGAGATGATGTCGCGGCGCTGGACGACCAGCGTTCGCGACGGCGAGTCATACGCCACCGGGCGAGCTCCGCTGGTCTGGGGGTGCTTGTTGTGCAGGTGGACCCTGCCCAGGATGTCCAGGTCCTGCGATGCCGTAGCCGGTGCCCGGGATCTTCGGCAGGACGCCAAGGACGGGGATCAGCTTCAGGGCTTCGATGTCCTGAGCGTCGATCATCGTGTCGTTGAATATCACACGCGCGAACGCATAGAGGAGGGCGACGATGCCGGCCACAGCGCCGCCGGTCATCGCGACCTTGCCCTTCCCGCCCTTGCTCGCCTTGGTGGGGCGATACGCCGGGTCGAGGATCGTCATCGTGTCGCCGCCTTTGGCTGCGGCGCGGGCCTTCTCGAGGCGCGCGCGCTCGAGCTTCTGGTTCAGATCGTCGTGCTGCTCCTTCGACTCCTGGAGCGTGCGCAGGAGGCGCTGCCAATCAGTCTCGAGCTCGACGATCTCGTTGACTGGCTCGGGGACAGGTCCTGCGTCGACGCCGGCGAGGCCGGGCGCCGGCTTGGGCGGGGCGCGGCCGGCGCGTCGCGCGGCGATCTGCGCGTCCACCGCGTCCATGCGTCTCCTCAGCTCGTCGAGATCGACCTTGCCGGGCGAGACGACCGTCCCGGCCGACAAGCGGATGTCCTGCTCCGCCTCGCGCACCGACGCGTCGGACGCCGTGAGCGACGCTTTTGCGCGCGTGAGGGTGCTCCGGGCCTCCTTCACGTCGGGATACTCGTCGCTGAGGCCCTGCGAGCGTAGCTTGGCGAGCGTCGCGTTCGCGTCGTCGGCGACCTTCTGCGCCTCCTCGCGATCACGCTTGGCCTTGGCGAGGCGCGCCTCTTGCGCGGGCGAGCCGACGACGGGGGGCGGCGCGCCGGTTTGAACCGCCTTGATCTCGGCCTCGATGCGCGCGCGCTGTCGCTTGAGCGCCTCGAGGTGCGCGTCGCCGCTGTTCACGGCGGTGGGCATCACGATGGGGGACGTGCCGCCCGCGCCTGGCGTGGTGCCGCCCTTCTTCATCTCTTGCGCGAACTCCGGGTGCGCGGCGAGGAACCTCGCGAACGCCTTGTTCGCGGCCTCGAGCTCGCGTTCGCTGCGCGCCTCCTCCACCGAGAGGAACGCCTCCTGCGCGGTCACCGCCGACAGGTTCCCCTTCGTGTACTCGTCGATCATCGTGTCGGCGAGGCGCTGCGTGACCTTCTGCGCGAGCTCGGGATCCTCGTCGGCGTCGAACGAGATGACGAAGGTGCTCGAGTCCCCCTTGCCGCGGAAGCCGATGTGCTTGTCGCGCATCTCGTCGACGGCGTCGCTCATGCCGCGGCTCTCGACGAGCTTCGGGTAGAGGTTGAATTCGCGGATGACCTTCTCGAGGCGCGCGCGCGTCTTCAGCTCGTCCTGCAGCTTCGGCATCAGCTTCGACGCCTTCTCGCTGGGGCTGTCGTCGTCCTTGTCCCCCATTCGGAGGCCCGGCTTGAACTGGACCGAGCACTCCGAGCGGAAGGTGCGCTTGGAGTTCATCGCGGCGACGAGAGAGAGGCCGAGGCCGATGACGAGCAAGAGGATCGCCATCTTCCAGTGACCGGCGGCGCGGCGCGTCAACGTCTTCGCGCGCGCGATTCGCTCGCGGAGGCTCGGGCCGGCATCGACCGGCGGCGCGCCACCGCCCGGACCTGGATAAGGGTGCTGCATCTGCGGGGGGAGGTTGCTCATCGCAAAGGTACCGACGCCCGGGCGAACGATCGGATCTTCGCCCACAAGCTGCCACGCAATATACGCGGATGGCGAGGCGTAGCCAACACGCCCCATGACCCTTTCGACGTGGCGCGTCGTCTTTGTAAATCTTGGGGATTGTGGCGAAATTGTCCCATGGACGGGCGCCTGTTCCCAGGCGGTTCCCCCTCGTGCTTTGATGCGAGCCCAAGATGGGTACCTTCCTCGTCACGGGCGGCGCGGGCTTCATTGGGTCGTCGATCGCCGAGGAGCTCCTCCGAAAAGGCGAGACCGTTCGCGTGCTCGACGACTTCTCGACGGGGCGCCGCCAGAACCTGGAAGGCCTCACCGGCAAGCTCGAGATCGTCGAGGGCTCGATCACCGATCCCGAGACCGTAGAGAAGGCGGTCTCCGGCGTCGAGGTCATCTTCCACGAGGCGGCGATCCCGTCGGTGTCGCGATCGGTCGAGAACCCGCAGGCGTCGGTGTTCGCCAACGTGCAGGGGACGACGGTGGTGCTCGACATGGCGCGTCACGCCAAGGTTCGTCGCGTCGTCTTCGCGGCGAGCTCGTCGGCGTACGGAAACACGCCCACGCTCCCGAAGATCGAGACGATGACGCCGGTGCCGCTCTCGCCCTACGCGGTCGCCAAGCACACGTGCGAGCAGATGATGCGCGTGTTCGCGAGCCTCTACGGGATCGAGACGGTGAGCCTTCGCTACTTCAACGTGTTCGGCCCGAAGCAGGATCCGACGAGCCAATACGCAGCCGTCATCCCGAACTTCATCACGGCGGCCATCAAGAAGACCGTGCCGGTCGTGTACGGCGACGGCGAGCAGACGCGTGATTTTTGCTTCATCGAGAACACCGTGGGGGCCAACCTCCTCGCGGCGTCGACGTCGAACAAGCTGTCGGGCGAGGTGGCGAACGTCGCGTGCGGCGAACGGATCAGCCTGAATCAGCTCCTCTCGTACATCGGCGACGAGGCCGGCGCGCCGCTGAAGGCCGAGTACCGCCCGACGCGCCAAGGCGACGTGCGCGATTCGCTCGCGGACATCGGCATGGCGAGCAAGCTGTTCGGCTACGCGCCGAAGGTGCTCGTGCGCGAGGGGCTGAAGCGCACGTTCGCGGCGTTCAAGACGTTCACGAAGTAGACGCGCGTGGAGAGCGTCCTCAAGAAGAGCGCGCTCGAGCAAGCCTCCCTGATTCGGAGGGGGCTCCTCTCGAGCGTCGAGCTCACGCGCGCGTACTTGGAACGCATCGCGCGGCTCGACGGGAAGACGAGCGCGTTCGTGCATGTCATGCCGGAGCGCGCGCTCGCCGAGGCGAAGGCATTCGATCGTCGTGAGGCCGAGGGGGCGCCGCCTTTCTGGGGTGTGCCCACGGCGGTGAAGGATTTGAACGCGGCAAAGGGCTCGTACACTCGCTTCGGCTCGCGCGCGTTCGAGCGGCTCTTCACGCCGGTGGACGACGCGACGACCGCGCAGCTGCGGCGCGCGGGGTTCGTCATCGTCGGGAAGACCGCGACGAGCGAGCTTGGTACGTTGCCGGTCACCGAGCCGGACATCCATCCGCCGACGCGAAACCCATGGGACCTCGCGCGCACGCCGGGCGGCTCGAGCGGCGGTGCGGGCGCTGCGGTGGCGGCGGGGCTCGTGCCGATCGCGCAGGGGAGCGACGGCGCGGGCTCGATCCGGATCCCCGCCGCGCTGAATCACCTCGTCGGGATCAAGCCGTCGCGCGGGCGCGTCGAGAACTCGTACGGCATGGACGATCGGCACATCATCTACACGTGTGGCCCGATCGCGCGAACCGTGCGGGATGCGTCGGGGATGCTCGATGCGATGGCGGGGCTGACGGTCGGTAAGCCGCATTGGGCGCCGCGGCCGAGCGCGCCGTATCTCGAGCTGTGCGAGCGCGCGCCGCGGAAGCTTCGCCTGCGTGTGCTGACGGCGTCGCACCTGACCGAGACCGATCCGGAGATCGCCGAGGCGACGATGCGGATCGCGCGCCTCGCGGAGTCGTTCGGGCACGAGGTGAAGGAGGGCGCGCCGCAGGGCGGAACGCTCGAGGAGTTCTTGCCGGTGTGGCAGCGGATGGCGTCGGAGGCGCCGGTGCACGACTGGTCGCTGACGCAGCCGGTGACGCGCTGGCTCGCCGACAAGGGGCGCGACGTGACGCCGGAGCAGATGCGCGTGCTGGCGGAGAGGATGTCGGCGACGGTCCTCGGGTGGTTCGGCGACGCGGACGCGTGGATCACACCGGCGGTGGCAGTGGCGCCGCCGTTCGTGGGCGAGTGGAAGGGTTTGCCGCCCGAGCAGGCCTTCGCGCGGGCAGCGCGGCTTGGCGCGTTCACCGCGGGGTTCAACGTGAGCGGTCAGCCGGCGGTGAGCATTCCGGCGGGAATTTCGCGGGCGGGGCATCCGATGGGGGTTCAGATCGCAGGGCGGGCGAACGACGAGGAGACGATCCTGGCGCTGGCGCGGCAGATCGAGCGAGACGCGCCGTGGGAAGACGCGTGGCCGGATCTGGCCTGGGCATAGCGACCACGACCACGACCGCGACCACGACCGCGACCACGACCACGACCGCGACCGCGACCGCGACCGCGACCGCGACCGCGACCACGACCACGACCACGAGCACGACCACGAACCCGCGACCGCGACCGCGACCACGACCACGACCGCGAAGGCGCTAGGTGTGTTTCATTCCGAGGTGGCGCGAGCCACCGAGGAACCCCCAACGCGCCTCGCCCCCCTTCTTCTCTTCGTGCTCAAACCGCGGGCCCGATGCTCTCGCTTTGGTCAAGCCCGCGCCAGGCTTCGCCTGTCACTCGGGCTTGCAGCATCGGTTGGGCGCTCGCGAAGGTGTGCTTGGGTCGTTTCCATGAATTTTCTCCTCCGACGGGGCGGAGGAGAAAATTCATGG
>JBBRLQ010000041.1:0-60159 GCA_038231275.1 Polyangiales bacterium | reverse complement strand
TACAATAAGCCTCGCTTGGGGGCGACAGCGCATGTTGAGGCCCCGGACTCTTCCCCTTACATCGGAAAAACTACGGGATTTCGCCATGCTTGGTCGAAAGATGGAAGTGCGCCTCGCGTTGACACCCCGAGCGTCGAACGACACACTACGCGGAGGAGAGGCCGAAGAACCCGGACGCCGGTTCGCCGTCGGGGGGCGCGAAGAATGAGCGAAGGGCCCCAATCCGGAATCGCCAAGTCGAGCGCTCCTGATCCGTTGATCGGGCGCACGATCAACGAGCGCTTCATCATCAGCGGCCTCATCGCGCGCGGTGGCATGGGCAAGGTGTACCGCGCCGAGCAAGCGCCGCTCGGCCGCAAGGTCGCGCTCAAGGTGCTTCACACGAACTACACCGGCGAGCACGATCCGGAGTTCCACAAGCGGTTCTTCCTCGAGGCGAGCATCGCCAGCAAGCTCACGCACCCGAACACCGTCACGATCTTCGACTACGGCAAGACCGACGACGACATCTACTACATGGCGATGGAGCTCCTCGAAGGGGTGACGCTCCACCGTGCCATCCGCGAGAGCGGCGCGCTGCCGGAGGACCGCACTGCGCACATCGGCCGTCAGATCTGCCGCGCCCTCCGGGAGGCCCACGCGCACGGCGTCATCCACCGCGACCTGAAGCCCGCGAACATCTTCCTCGTCGTGCACGGCGACGAGAGCGACTTCGTGAAGGTGCTCGACTTCGGTCTCGTGAAGAACGTGAGCGAGTCGCGCGGTGAGGACATCACGCAGACGGGGCTCTTCATGGGCTCGCCGAAGTACATGGCGCCCGAGCAGATCAACGGCGATCGCGTCGACGCGCGGACCGACATCTACTCGCTCGGGATCATCCTCTACGAGATGACCACCGGACGCGTGCCGTTCGATCGCGCCAACAGCGTCAACATCCTCATGGCGCAGTGCAACGAGCCGGTGCCGCCGCTGCGGACGACGAACCCCAATGTCGATCCCAGCCCTGGCATGGAAGAGGCGATTTTTCGCTGCCTCGAGAAGGACATGGAGAAGCGGTTCTCGTCGATGGACGAGCTCCTCCAGGCGTTGAAGCGCATCTCGCCGAACAACACGGGGACGATGGAAGTCCGGTCGGCCGACGCGAGCGCCTCCATTCCGCCCGTGTCGGCGGCGATGCGCGTCGCGCCGGCGGTCGAGCGTCTCACGCCGCCGCCGCCGCAGGCTGCGCAGGGAACGCCTTGGCCATCGCAGACGCCGCCCGCGATGCCGTATTTGTCGATCTCCGTGCCGCCGCCGGCGAAGAGCCGCGCGCCGCTCGCCGCCGCGGTCGTCGTCGGCCTGGGCTTCGCCGCGGCGTTGGGCGTCGTGGGCGTCATGCGCACGCGCGCGCCGAGGGGCGACGTCCACGCCGTCGCTCCACCCCCGGCCGGACCGATCCCCATCGGGACGAACGCCGCGAGCACCGCCGCCCCGCCGCCCGCCGAGCTGCTCGTGAAGGTGCGCATCAACACCGAGCCGGACGGCGCGAGCGTGAAGGAGGACGGCGTCGAAGTCTGCAGCTCCACCCCGTGCGACGTCCTCTACAAGGGACCCGACGCCGAAGGCGAGCGCGAGCACCGCCTCGCGATAACGCGCGCCGGCTTCAAGCCCGAGCAGCGCGCGATAAAGGTCGGCGACAGCCCGGTCTACGTGAAGCTCGCGCGTGCTCCCGCGACCGGCGGCGGGCGTGGAGCCGCTCCGCCTCCGCCGCTCACGAAGGACGACGGCCCCAAGGGCTTCAAGGACATCCCCTACTGAGGGAGCTCCGCGTCTACTTCGAGCTCTTGGGCCGCGAGCTCTTGGGCCGCGAGCTCTTGGGCCGCGAGCTCTTCGGTCCCACGCGCGGCTGACTCTTGGGCCCCTCGCGCGGGCGCAGGTCGGTCGAATCCGAAACGACGCTGTACTCCGACGACGTGCGGCCCATCCGCGGTCGCATGCTCGGCGGGCTCTCGGTCAGATCGACTTCGCTCAGCGACGGGAACGTCCCGCGCATTTTTCGGGGCGGCGTGCTCGCCGGTTTTGCGCCGGGGGCGGGAGCGTTCGTCGGCGCGTGCGCGATCTTCGGGCGGTGGACTTGCACGAACGCCTCCGCCATCTCCTTCGCGGAGGAGAAGCGCCGCGCCGGGTCGCGGTGGATTGCCTTCGCGAACCACGCGTCGAGCGCGGCGCCGAGCCCGTCCTTCACCGCGCGAAGCTTGGAGGGAGCGGCAGGGGTCGTTTGCTTGTGCGCGTGCAGAGCCTGGCTCAACGTGTCCGCCGGGTAGGGGACGCGTCCGACGAAGCACTCGTACGCGACGACGCCGAGGCCGTAGAGATCGCTCCGTGCGTCGGGGGTCTTTCCGTCGATCAGCACCTCGGGGGCCATGTACTCGAGCGTGCCGCCAATCGCGTCACGCGCCGAGCCGCTCGTCGGCTTGCTCAGTTGAGCAATGCCGAAATCGATGAGCTTCACGAGCGGGTGCCCGTCGTCGTCCACACACAAGAAGATGTTCTCGGGCTTGATGTCCTGGTGAACGACGCCGACGCCGTGGGCGCGCGCGAGGGCGCGGCACACCTGGACGATGATCGCCGCGCACAACGCCAGGGAGAGGCGACTCTCACGGCCCAACCGTTCGCCGAGCTCGTCCCCTTCGAGCAGCTCGTAGGCGATATAGGGGAGGCCTGCGTCATCGACCCCGCGGTCGATGACCCGCACGACGTTCGGGCTGATCATGCGCGCGGACAGCTCGGCCTCGTGGGCGAAGCGCGCGAGCATCGTGACGCGATCGGCGGCGGGGTTGCGGAGGAGCTTGAGCGCGACCTCGATCTCGAGGACGGAGTCGTACGCGCGCCACACCGTCCCCATCGCTCCGTCGCCCAGAGGCGCGAGGAGCCGATAGCGCGAGCCCACCCGAGCTCCCGCCGCGATGCTCATGACAGAACCCACACAGGTTGAGTCTTGCAGAATCCATCCGCCATGCGCATTGGTCATTCGAGTGACCTGTCGGTTCTGGTAGGTTCGCCCTAAGATCCTGTATTGTCGGCGGAACCCGATGCGAAGGGGCATCTTCGTCGCCGTCGTCGCCGCACTTTCGGTGCTTTCCTGGGGGGGAGCGGCGTGGGCCGATGCGCGCACGGAGGCCCGGGGTCACTTCAAGAAGGGGATGAGCGCCATCTCCAACGGCCACTACGAAGAGGGCATCGCCGAGCTGCAGCGCGCATACGAGATCCTCCCGCACCCGAACGTCCTCTACAACATCGCGCGCGCACACGCGGAGAGCGGCGACCTCGAGGGGGCCGTCGTCAACTACAAGAAGTACCTCGAGGGCAACCCGGCCGATCGCGACGAGGTGCAGCAGATCGTCGGGAACCTCGAGGGCCGGATCAAGCGGCAGCAAGCGGTCGCCGCCGCGGCGCGTGGGGACATCCCGCCGACCCCGACTCCGACTCCGACTCCGACTCCGACTCCGACTCCGACTCCGACTCCGACTCCGACTCCGACTCCGACTCCGACTCCGACTCCGCCCGCCGATCTCGGCGTGAAGAAGACCGAGGACGTCTTCGAGGAGACCGTCGTAACGGCCTCGAAGGCCGCGCAGAGCCCGCTCGACGCGCCGAACTCCACGTCGATCATCACCGAGCAGGACATCCGGCTCTCGGGCATCACGAAGATCCCGGAGCTGCTCCGTCGCCTCGCCGGCGTCGACATCATGGAGGTCACCGGCGCGCAGACCGAGGTGAGCCTGCGCGGCTTCAACCAGCGCCTGTCGAACAAGATCCTGGTGCTCGTCGACGGACGCAGCGTCTACGTCGATCTCCTCGGCGCCACGTTCTGGCAGACCCTCTCGATCGGCGTCGAGGACATCGAGCGCATCGAGGTGGTGCGCGGCCCCGGCTCCGCGCTCTACGGCTCCGACGCGTTCAACGGCGTCATCAACATCATCACGAGGACGCCTGGCGAAGGGAAGAGCGGCGTCAACGCGGGTTATGGCGATCACAACCAAGCGCACGGCAGCTTCTGGGCGACCGGGCGCGAAGGCCAGCTCGCCTGGCGCGCGTCCGCCGGCTACGACTACACGCCGCGCTGGAGCCGCGAGGTCCCGAACGGCCGCGCCGATCTGCACCTCTACTCACCCGATCAGGACGCGAGCGGCCGCACGACGCGCGTGAACATGCAGGTGACGCGCACGCTCGGAAAGGGGGTCAGCCTCGGACTCGGCGGCGGCCTCGCGCAGGGCCAAGCCGAGATTCTCGGAATTGGCCCGCTCAATGACGTCATCCTGAACGACTTCACCTCCTCCGATCTGACCGCGCGCGTCGTCAGCAAGCACATCGAGGCGCGCGTCTTCTGGAACCGCTTCCGCACGCCGTTCGGCCTGAACGCCGCGCAGATCGGGCAGACGCTCCTGCCGGGCCGCGCCGATCAGAACGTCGTCGACGGCGAGGTGCAGTACATCCAGGAGTTCGAGACCGGCAAAGGCATCGCCCACGATCTGCACGTCGGCGCCGGCTACCGCTACAAAGAGGTCGCCTGGACGTACCTCGATCGCACGCGCTACGAGAACCACGAGTCGCTCTACGTGCACGACGCGATCAAGCTCGGGGAGTACGTCGGGCTCGTCGGCGACTACCGGCTCGACTACGTGCCGTACCTCGAAAAGTTCGTGCAGTCGCCGCGCGGCACCGTGCTCGTGCACCCGACGAAGCAGTCGACCATCCGCGGAATCGTCGCCACCGCGTTCCGGACGCCGACGTTCCTCGAGTCGTACCTGAACATCCCCGTGCAGCTGCCGGTCGCGGGCGGCGCGCTCATCAGCGAGGGGCAGCGCTCCGACGATCCGAAGTTCAAGGTGCAGCCCGAGAACAACTTCACCGCCGAGCTCGGCTACCTGAGCCAGGACAGCGAGCTCTTCGTCCTCGACACCGCGGTGTACTTCAACCGCGCGAAGAACCTGATCCAGCTCGCGCCGAACCGTACTGTGACGACGGGCGATCTCGCGGCGGGGCTCGGCAAATACGATCCGAGCACCGGACTCTTTCCGCTCTTCCTCGGCGGCTTCAACAACCAGTGCCAGACCTACAACGTCTATGGCGCAGAGGCCGGCGTCCGCACGTTCCCGCTCGAGGGGCTCGATGTGTATGCAAACTACACGCTTCATGTCTTGAAGCAGGACAACTCGAGCTGCACCGACGCGGAGAAGGCGCTCATCGTCCGGGACGACCGCACGAGCGCGCACAAGATCAACGTCGGCGTGCAGCTCCGCACCAAGCCGGGCATCGACGGGTCGATCGACTTTCACTACGTCTCTCCGCAGACCTGGGCGGAGCAGGTCATCAACCTCGCGGCGCAGCGCATCGAGTACCAGCAATTCCCGCTCGAGGCGTACACGCTCCTCAACGCGCGCCTCGGGTATCGGTTCCTCGACGATCACGCCGACGCGAGCGTGATGGCCTTCAACCTGCTCGGCTCCGAGCACCGCGAGCACCCGTTCGGGCAGCTCATGGGGCGGCGCGTGATGGGCAACTTCGCCTACCGGTTTTGACGATGACGCGCCACCTCTCCCAAACGCCGTTCGCCTCGCTCGCCTCGCTCGTGCTGGTGGGCGTCGCTGCGGCGTGCGCGCTGGGGGCGTGTGACTCGGTGACGATCGACGACGCGCGCGCCGACAAGCGGCTCTATCCGGCGAAGGGCGTCGTGCGCGGCACGCTTTCGTACCAAGGGCCGAGGCCGTGCTCGCAGGACGGGCACATCGTGGGCGCGGCGATCGTGCTGGTGTTCGATCGCAGGAACCCGCCGCCGCCGGCCGGCCTCGCGACGACCGCGCTCAACTTCGCCACCGTGCCGGGCGACGTCCTCTTCGCGAGCGAGCCGCGCGAGACGGGGCCGACGCTGTATTGCCCGAAGGAACACGGATTCACCGAGACGATCTCGGCGAGCGCGCCGTACGCCATCGCGCCGCTCGAGGCGGGCTCGTACGTCATCCAGAGCTTCTATGACACCGCGGGACAGTTCTTGCCGACGTTCAAGTTCCGGAATTTGCCACTCGCCGGCGACGTCGGCGGCGGGTACCTCGACACGAACGACGCTGCGAAGCACCTCGGCGATCCGGGCTACGTCCCGATTTTTCTGCCTGCCGACGTCGGCACGCCGGACGCGCTGCCCGCGGGCTCGCCGGCGGGCGCGATCCCCACGTTCACGATGCCGGCGCAGGGCTTCGTGCGCGACGGCGTGCCGCTGACGCTCGGCGCGCTCTTGCCCTTCTCGCGGCCGTACTTCCATCCGGAGGGATCGGACGCGCTCGACCCTAATTTTACGCCGATCGCGACGATGACGCAGGATCATCACGTGCTCGCGCAGCCCGCGACGCTCCTCCCCAACTACGTGAAGGCGTTCCAGGACAGCTTCGTCTCGCTGCGGCTCGACTTCGGCATGGCGGCGGCGGAGGCGAAGGCGGCGGCCGATGCGCCGTTCGATTTGCAGCTGTCGGCGACGGGCGGCATCGTGCAATGGAGCGCAGGCGTCAGCATCCCGGAGACGGCCGGGCAGGCGACGATCGTTCCGCAGATCTGGCCCCTCGTCGTGCTCGCGAAGCTCGACGACGATGATCCGTCGGGCCAGACGCCGCAAGGGGACGCGACCAAGCCGATCGTCGTCATCCAAGGCATCACGCTGTGGGAGGACACGCTCATCGGCACCGCGCTCGATCCGCCCGACACGACGCCGGGTCCCGCAAACGTGCGCGATCACTTCGTGGCGCTCGTGCGACCGAGCGTCATCTGCTTCGATCCGCGCGCGATCGATCGCGGGGGCGTGCTCGTGACGCCGTATTTCAAGGGGACGAGCCCCGATCCTTCGGATCCTCCGGACAAGCCGCTGCTCGATCCCGCCGCGCTGAGGAAGGCGCAGGGCAGGCTCCTCCGCGACATCAAGCTCGGGTGTCTGCCGGCTGGCAAATACGGGATCAACGTCGTCTATCCGACGGGGCAGGCGTGGACGGTGCCGAACGAGCTCGGAGGGTGTGCGGCCGCCGAAGGGGACTGGGACAAAGGCGTGAATCCGTCGTCGTGTGCGGGCAAGCCTCGCGCGGTGCTCGCGTCGCAAGGTCTACGCGCGGTGCTGCAGATCGTGCCGCCCACGACGCCCGCGGGTCAGGCGCTCTGCGCGACGGGAGCGCCCGTGCCGCCGGAGTGCCTGCAGAACCCCTGACGTCGGCGCACTTCCGCTCTATGATTGGAGCACATTGGCGTCGAAGCACCCGGACACTCCCGACGCGACGCGAACCTACCGAGCGCCCGCGCGATCGCGCTATGGAGGCAACGACGGGACCTCCCTTCTGGTGAGCACGCCGGCCGGAACGCGCGTCGTTGCGCTCCAGGGAAGAAAGGCGTTCACGATCGGGCGCGGCGCGTCGTGCGACATCGTCATCGAGGACGACTCGCTGTCCCGCGAGCACGCGCGCCTCTCCTTCGAAGAGGACGTCACGATCTGCGATCTCGGGAGCAAGAACGGAACCGTCGTCGCCGGGCAACGCGTCGCTCCGCGTGCGCCTGCGACGATCGCGCTGGGGACGCCGATCGAGTTGGGCGGGGTGATGATCGTCCTCCAGCGAGGCCTCCCGCCGAGTGAGGGGCTCGCGCCGGCACCCTCGCCGCGCAAGAGCAGGCGGACCCACTCCGCGGTGATCGCGGATCCTGCGATGCGGCACCTCTATGCGCTCCTCGACGTCGTCGCGCCGAGCCCGCTCAGCGTGCTCATCCTCGGCGAGACCGGCGTGGGCAAAGAGGTCTACGCCGACGCGCTCCACGCGCGATCGTCGCGCGCGCGCGGTCCGTTCGTCCCCGTGCACTGCGCGGCGCTCCCCGAGACCTTGCTCGAGGCGGAGCTCTTCGGCTACGAGAAGGGCGCGTTCACCGGCGCGACGAGCCGTAAGCCTGGGATTTTCGAGTCGGCGGAGGGAGGGACCGTCTTCCTCGACGAGATCGGCGAGGTGCCGCTCGCGACGCAAGCTCGACTGCTCCGCGTCCTCGAGAGCGGCGAGGTGATGCGGCTGGGGAGCGTGCGACCGATCACCGTCGACGTCCGCTTCGTGTCGGCGACGCACCGCGATTTGCGCGCGCTGATCGCGGAGCAGCGCTTCCGCGCCGATCTCTATTTTCGGCTCGACGGGATGAGCATCCACCTGCCGCCCTTGCGCAGTCGACGCGCCGACGTCCGCGCGCTCGCGGAAATGTTCATCGAGAAAGCAGCGAAGGCGTCGAAGCGAAAGACGCCCGCGCTGACCGCGACGGCGATGGCGCGGCTCGAGGCCTACGACTGGCCGGGCAACGTGCGCGAGCTCCGGAACGTGCTCGATCGCGCGGTGCTCCTCTCCGCGGGAGCCTCGATCGACGAGGAGCACCTCGCCGTCGCCGATCCCGAAGCGTTCGGTGATCGTGTCGCAAAGAAAAGGGACCAGGCCCCGCAGGCCGACGCGGAGGACGAGCTCAAATCACGCCTGCGCGATCTCGAGAAGCAGCGCATCGAGGACGCGCTCGCCAAGCACGCGGGAAACCAGAGCCAGGCGGCGAAGGTCCTCGGCATCTCGCGCTTCACGCTCATGAACAAGCTCGAAACCTTCGGGATGGCGCGGCCTCGCAAGGGGCGCTGACGTCCCCATGAGCACGCCGAAGCATCGCCTCCTCTTCGAGCTTGGACGCGGTGGCATGGGGACCGTGTTCTTGGCGTCGACGGCGGCAGGCCTCTGCGTCGTCAAGCACCTGCGCGGCGATCTCGCGATGCAGCCGTCGTTCCTGCAGAGCTTCCTCGACGAGGCGAAGCTCGCGATGCGCCTCCATCACCCGAACGTCGTGGTCACGTCCGACGTGGGCTTCGACGGCGCGCGCTACTTCCTCGAGATGGAGTACCTCGACGGCCAGACCCTCGACGCCCTCGTCCGTCGGTACGGCGACCGCGACGTCCCGCGACCTCTCGCGCTGCACGTCGTGTCGGAAATTCTGGCAGCGCTCGACTATGCGCACGAGCTCAGGGCGGAGGATGGCAGTCCGCTGTCGGTCGTGCACCGCGATGTGTCGCCGCACAACGTGATGGTGACCTACGAGGGCGCGGTGAAGCTCCTCGATTTCGGCATCGCCAAGGCGGCCGACGCGACGAGCGACACGACCACCGGCGTCGTGAAGGGAAAGCTCACGTACATGTCGCCCGAGCAGGCGACGCGCGCGAAGGTCGATCGGCGCGCGGACCTCTTCGCGGTCGGCGTCATTCTCTGGCAGCTCTTGACGGGGCGCCGGCTGTGGCAAGGGGTGCCGGAGGTCCAGATCTTCCACAAGCTCGATCGCGGCGAAATCGAGCGGCCGCGCGAAGTGCGCCCGGACGTGCCGGAGGCGCTCGACGCAGTGTGTATGAAAGCGCTCGCGCGCTCGCCGGACGATCGCTTCGCGACGGCGGCGGAGATGCGGGCGGCGCTCGAAGAGCAAATCGAAGCGCTCGGTGCGCGCGCCACGGAGCGTGACGCCGCGGCGGCGATGACCGAGCTCTTCGTGGACGAACGAGCGTCGATCGAAGCGCAGATCGCGCGGCGCCTCGCCGGGGACGAGGATCCGGGCGTCGCCGGTCCGCCGCCGCTCGCCGCGATGCAGGAGCGCGGCGCGACGCAGAGCGGGGCGACGCTGACGCCGAGCGTTCCGCGAGGCGCCCTCGCGCGGACGGGTGACCCGTCGCGATCAGGGACCTTGCGGCGCACGGTCATCGGCGCGCTCGGCGTTGCGGCGGTCGCGCTCGGAGTGGTGTGGGTGACGCGTGGCACGAAGGTCCCCGTTCCGGCATCGTCGTCGAGCCCGAGCGCGATCGCGGTGCCCGCGCGGTGCGCCACAAACGCGGCGTGCGTGAAGGAGCACGGCGGGAGACCCTTCGTGTGCCGGAAGAGCGACGGCGCGTGCGTATCGCTCGAGTCGCCGCGGTGCAAGGTGATCGCGGAGCCGGGCGATGTGGAGAACGACGCGACGATCTGGCTCGGGACGATGTTCCCCACGAGCGGTCCACTGGCGGAGCAATTCGGGCGCGAGAGCCAAAACGCCGCGGAGCTCGCGCGTCGTGACTTCGTGACGATCGCCCGCGGGGTCCCCTACCTCACGGGGGACCGGCCGCCGCGCCCTCTTGGCCTCGTGGCGTGCGACGACGCCGAGCAGCCCATCGAGAGCGCGCGGCACCTCGTCGAGCTCCGTGTGCCCGCGGTCATCGGCTTCAGCGCGAGCCAGGAGGTGATCGACCTCGCGGGCGCGGTCTTCATCCCCAACGGCATCGTCGCGATGGCGACCCAGAACCAGAGCCCGCTGCTCTCGACGATCCCGCACCCGCCCGGTTCGCCGCGGATGGTGTGGAGGACGACGGTGAGCAGCGCGCAATCGGTCGCCCCTACCGCAGCGTTGCTCGAGCGCGTGGTCGAGCCGATGCTCGCGCCTGCGCTGAAGCCGGGCGAGGTCCTACGAGTGCTCCTGCTTCGTGTGCGAAATACCGCAGGCCTCAGCATTTCGGAGGTGTATTTCAACCAGCTGCGGTGGAATGGGAAGAGCGCGCTCGCGAACGGCGACGCGTATCGGGACGCGGCATTCGATTTTCCGGTCAAGGACGCGGCGCCGACGGTGGAGCAGATCCTCTCGTTCCAGCCACACGTCATTCTGTTGCCCGGCGTGACGCAGATCGTGAAAGAGATCGTCGCCCCAGTCGAGGAGCGCTGGCCGGCCGCGCGCCCCCGGCCGCGCTACATCGTCGCCGGCTACGTTGTCGGCGACGACTTCTTCACGTTCCTCGGCAGAGACGACGAGCGCCGCCTTCGGTTCCTCGGCGTGACGCCGTCCAGCGCGACGCCCGCGAACGCGAAGCTGATGAACCGCTACAACGAGGTCTTCTCGCCGAAGGTGCCCCGCGCGGCCACGCCAGGCGCCGTCTACGACGCGATGTATGCGGTGGCTTACGGCATCTTCGCGCTCGGCGACGCGGTGGTGGACGGGCGCGCGCTCTCGGCGCAGCTCCCTCGCTTCTCGAGCATTCCCGCGGCCGACGGCGGGCGAGTCTCGATCGAGGTGGGTCCGACGAAAATCTTCGACGTCTTTGGCGCCCTGCGCGCAGGCCGTCCCGTCGACCTCGATGGCGCCGCCACGCGTCTGGACTTCGATCCCGAGACCGGCGACACGTCGTCCGATTTTTCGGTTCTTTGCGTCGAGGCAGGCCCCGACGGCCGCGCGCGCGAGGCTGTCGCGTCGAACGTGGTCTACCGCGGAAGTACCGGCAAGCTCGAGGGCCTCCCGCTCCGCTGCCGTTGACCGCGCCTCGTCACATGTGGCAGCTGGCCGTCGAGCACGGGTCGAACACGTCGAGGTAGTTCTGATTCCCACCTGGCCCTGCGCAGTGGTCCTGCGAGATGGTGCAGTGGTGCGTGATCTGGGCCGCGATCGGCGGGGCGCTGTATCCGTTCGACCCGTTGAGTGTGTAGAGGCAAGCGCGCGCCGCCTGCTGCGCGCTGCAGCTCCGCGGAAAATACGTGTCGAGGTTCAGGTCCTCGTAATAGGCCACGCCTTTCAGCGTGTCGGTGACCTTCACGACGGGGAGCGCCGGCAGCCCCGCGCAGGTGCCCGTCCAGCCGGCGTTCATGAGGCACGCCAGCGCGCCGAGCTCGTAGTTGCACTGGGTGAGCTGATCGCCGGAGTAGTTGGAGCACGTGCAGTCTGCATGAATCAGCCACGGAACCGAGTAGCCGAGGTCGTTTGCGCAGATGAGAGTGACGGCTTGATCGGTCGCGCCGACCTTCTCGGCCTCGCCGGTCGGGGCGGGCGCGCTGCACCCGACGTAGAGGCTCACCGACAAGAGACCCACCACCAAGCTGCCCACGCCGAACGTCGTCTTGCCCATGTGCATCCTCCGATCCCCTAGCCTCTTCCGTATCGCGCGATCGGGTCGCGTAGCAAGGGCGGTGATGTTTACGCGACCGTAAGCAGCGCGTCGTCACTGCATGGTGCTTCGCTCGCGCGGCGGGACTTCGGGTGTCTTCATGCCGCCGTAGGCGCCGGAGATCTCTCCCATCACGGCGGGCGCGGCGCCAAGGTTGGCGTCGATCGGGCCGGTCTCCCACGCGTCCCACTCGCCGACGCGAACGTGGAGGCCGGACCATGGGAGTGTGGCCGCGTCCTTCGGCACCGCACGGCTCGGGAACGAGAACGTGACGGGCCCGCGGCTGACGTTGCGCGTGACGGTCGCGGCGGGACGTCGGTTGTGATCGAGCAACTCGATCGTGACGGGGCCGAGGGCGCGCGTGCTCCAGGCGCTCACGGTCACCTGATCGGTTCGGCCGCCGTCGATACGGACGCGTCCCTTCCACGCCAGCGGAGGCGCCGGTGGGCCGCCGACGACATAGCTGGCCTCCCAAGGGGCGACGGCGGGCGCCTTCGGGACGTCGGCGTCGCCGAGGCGCGGAAGCGGGACGTGCGCCTCGAACGCGCTGGCGACCGGACCGACCACGACGCGCGGCGCGCCGCCGACGTCGACCACGAAGACGCCGAGGCGAACCCCACGAACACCTGCGTACGCCGCCTCGTTCAACTCCGTCGACGTGTAGTAGTCCGCGAGGAACGCGGCGCCGTCGAGCCCCTCGTCGCGCGAGCGGAACATGTCGAAGTACCAGCCGGTGAACGTCGGCGACGAACCCGTGGTGCGCGTGCCGTACGTGACCTCGACGACCATCGACAGGAAGCGGAGCGCCTCGTCGGGCAGCGGCTTTCCCTCGAGCTCGCGCTGGCCGATCGCGCGGAGGAGCTCGAGGCTCGTGCGGAGCCGCGCGAAATACGCGGCGTCCTCCTCGGTGGCGACGACCCGCATGGCCGCCTCGCCGCGCGCCGCGTATTCCACGAGGTTTTCGTACACGGTGGGCGCCGGCTCGACGAACGCGTCGGGGATGGTGCAGCCGGCCTCCCCATACGTCATCGCCGCGAAGAGGACGTAGTTGTGGCGGAGCTGCCCGAAGCCGGCCGTCATCGATCCGAGGCGCAGATCGTCGTATGCCGCCGTTCGCATGAACGACGGGACGGACCCCTCGGGCCGATCGGCGATGCCGCGGACGGCGCCGAGCCACGCCGAGTAGAGATCGGTCCCCGTCAGCGGCGCGCGGCCGATCGCGCGGGCCTTCTCGAGCTGCGCGCCGAGCGTCGGGTACGTGGCGAGATCCGTCGCGAGATACCCTTTCGCGCGATCGAGGCCGAGCGCGTACGCGACATCGGCGATGCCGAGGCGCTGCCGATCCACGACGTCGGAGTGGACGAGCGGTCGCGTGAGCTGAGCGTCGGGCACGACGCGCGCGCCCAGCATCGTGGAGATGGCCGGCAGATCGGCGCAGCCTTGCCAGGTGTAGTGGGTCCGCGCCGTACGCGGGAATTTACGGCCGATCGCCGCGCGGAGACGCCCCGCCGAATCGGGAGCGAGCGCGCCGATGCCGGCCTCCGCGGCGAGCGCCGCGACTTGCGCGAAGCTCACGTCCTCGCGCTTGCCCGCAAAGAGCCCCCACGCCTTCTCCATCGCGGCGACGTCGTCCGTCGCCCCCGCGCGCGTGACCAGGTCGGCGAGTGCGAGCGCGACCGTCGCCTCGCGCGGCGTCTGCGCCGGATCCCCTTTGCTGGAGCTCGCGCAATCGTACGTGACGAGGTTGAGCTCGAGGCGCGAGAGCCACGTGGCGGCGCGGAAGTAGTGCGAGAGATCGGTCCCGCCGTCCTTGGGCGCCGCGTAGTGGCCGCGCGGCATGTACACCGAGAAATCGACGACGCGTGGGCGACCGAAGATCGTGACGTCGGCGAGGCCTTGGGCGGCCTCTGCATCTGCCACCAGCTTTTGCGCCGCGTCGTCGACGCCCAGCACGCTCGGGACCGCGCTGCCCGCGAGGAGCGTGCGCGCCACCGTCAGGTACAGATCGACGTCGCGCGCGATCTCCGCGGGATATCGCGCCGCGCCGAGCGCGCAGTGCATGCGCTCGAGCGACGACGCGAGCTTCGGCGCGAGAGACGCCGCCTCGACGCGCGCGATGAGCGCATCGTTCGAGCGGTACACGGCGTGGAGGATCATGTCCGTCGAGACCCACAGCGGAAGCTCCGACTGGAAGATCTCGTGGAGCGCGTCGGTGTACGTGCCGTAGCGCTGCTTCTCGAGGACCACGAAGCCTCGCTCCCGCAACGCGGCGAGCTCCGCCTTCGTGAGGCCGAGGCGTCGCGTCACGGCGTCGAGCCGCTGCGGATCGGTCGCGCGATCCCACGGGACCGCGACGCGTGCCGCCGGTGACGTCATCGCGACGAGCGCAGCCTTCCGCGCGGCGTCGATGTGGTCCGTCGCGACCGAGCACATGTCGGCCGGATTGCCGGTCTCGACCGCGTACGCCGTGGACGTCCGCGTCTCCGGCTCCGGGAGCTCGAACTTCGTGCACGCGGCGGCGGTGATCGCAGGGGTGACCGTCGCGGGCGGCGTCACCGGTCGCGCGTGTGGTGGAGGTGGAGCGGCAGGCGCACATGCCGAGACGACGGCGAGGAACGCGAGGGCGATGTGGCGCATGAAGGTCGGCAAAGCGAGCCACGTGCCAGCGGCGGGAAGGGGAGGTTGGCGGAGGATCCGCGGGGTTAGGGAGGCGACGCGCGGCCACTCGCCCGCTTCACGCGGCTCGCCGAACACGGGCCCGCGCCGGAGGCAGAGGCGCCGTCCGTACGCGCTCGTAAGCACCGCGCCGCTTTCGATCGCCGGAGCGCGTCTCCATAGTGAAACGATGACCGCCTCGCTCACCCACGTCGATGGCCGCGCGTCGCTGCGCCTCGACGAAGGGATCACGCTTCGCCTCGACCGACGCGATCGCGACGTCGTGATCGTCTCCGACACCCACCTCGGTCCGCCGCCGCCGTACGGATTTCCCCACGAGCTCGAGGTCACGCTCGCCGCGCTCGTGCGCGACGCCGCGCGGGCAGGTGACATTCTGGTCCTCGACGGCGACATCCTCGACGGCGGTACCGATCGCGCCACCGCGTCCGAGGTGCTCTCACGCTACCCGCGCGTGCGTGCTGCCGTGGTCGACGCGTGCACGCAGACCGACGTGGTCTACGTGATCGGCAACCACGACCCCGCGGCGACCGAGCTGCGACGCGCGGCGCCATGGAAGGTCGCGACGCGGCTCCTCGTCGGCGACATCTTCGTTACCCACGGGCACGAGCTCGACGTCGGCCTCCGCGGGCTCGCAGTGGGTCGCCTCGAAGAGGTCCTCGCGCGCTTCCAGCGTGTGCTGGGGACGCGCATCGATCTCCCGCTCTCGACGCACGACGGACTGCGAAACCGCCTGTTCGCCGCCGCGTTGTCCGACGTCCTCCAGCGCGTCGACGACGCCACCGACGACGCCCAGGTCCGCGCCTGGCTCGACGAGAACATCAACTACCTCCTGTCGCTCGAGACACAGAAGGATCCTCGCTACGTCCTCGCCACGCTCGCGCGGACCCGGCCGCCGCCTGGCGCGCGGTACGTCGTGTGCGGGCATACCCATCACCCGGGGACGGCGCGGGTCGGCGACGTCACGTACGTCAACTGCGGCACCTGGTCGCGCGAGCTCGCGACGGCCACGCGTTTTCACGGGGACGAGGTGCGCGTCGAGGACGTCGTGACGGGCCGGACGTTCGGTCACGAGGCGTACGACGGATGGGAGGAGCCCGGCGAGTGGCGCGCGTGGCTCCGCGCGCACGCGGACGAGACGTCGGTGGGGCCGGTGCTCCAGCGCGTCGTCGATCGCGCGCTGGGCGGATGGGGTCGCGCGGAGATGCACGGCGGCGCGCTGCTCCGCTCGATCGCCTCCCTCGACGTCATCCCTCGTCGCCCGGCGGAGACGCTGGCCCAGACCCCCACACACCGCGACGACGCGGGAAATCCCCTGTCTTTGTGCTTCGTGGAGAAGATGCGCGGCGTGCTCCGAACGTTCGCGGACCCGGCGCGCGATCGCGAGGTCGCTCTCGATCTCGCGGCCGCCTGGTCGCCTCCGTTCTCCGACCTTCGCGCGACGCTGAATGGAACGGTGACCATCGAAGGGCTCGCGGCAGACGCGGCGGCGCGAGGGACATTGACGTTCGCGGCGTCGGGCGGCGGCGCGCTCGCCTACGAGGTCGCCTTCGTGGGGGAGGGCGGTCGCGCATTCCGCCTCTCTGGCACCAAGACCTTGCGGCTCGCCGATTTGCCAGCGTCCTTCACGGAGCTGCCGGCAACGCTGTTCGAAGGCGAAGAGCCGGTGGGGGAGGCCGAGCTCGTCTTCGATGCACGAAAGGAGCTGGGTCATTTGATTCGCAGCGTTCGCGTGGAGCCTCCTCGTCCGCGATCCGTCGCGCGCGGGCGCGAGCCGATGGAGATCGCGAGCCATGGCGTCATCGTCCGCATCGCGCCCGCAGACGCATTTCGCGTCGCGGTGACCGGCGCGACGGGGCACCTCGGCTTCAACCTCGTCGCGCAGCTGCTGCGGCGCGGTCATCGCGTCGTGGCGATGGTGCGAAGCTTGCGCGACGAGGCACGCGTCGCGCCCCTCCGCGCGCTTTCGGCGAGCCACGACGGCGCGTTGGAGCTCGTCGAGGTGGAGATGACGTCGCCAGCGTCGGTGCGTCGCGCGCTCGGGCAAGGAGTCGATCGTCTCGTGCACGCGGCGAGCGCGTTCCATCTCGTCGTTCGCGATCCCGAGCGCGACGTCGTCGAGCCGACGGTGATGGGCACGGCTGCGGTGCTCCGCGCGGCTCACCTCGCGGGCGTCGCGCGTGTCGTCTTGACCTCGTCGATCGCGACGTTCGGAACCGACGCGACAGGCCGTGACCCGCTGGACGAGCGCGACTGGAACGACGACGCGCGCCACGCGTACCACCGCGCAAAGACGCTCGCCGAGCGACGCGCGTGGGAGCTCGCGGAGCAGACGGGCCTCGATCTCGTCGTCCTGAACCCGGCGTCGTTCCTCGGCCCGAATCATTTCCGGCACACGCCCTCGACTCGCCTGGTCGCCGACATGGTGGCCCGGCGGCTCCCCGCGATTCCGCCGTTTGCGCTCTCCTGGGTCGACGTTCGCGACGTCGCGTGGGCGCACGTGCTCGCCCTCGAGACGAAGGCTGCGCGCGGGCGCTACGCCGTCGCGACGACGCACCTGTCCTTCGAGCAGCTCTACGCGAAGATGGTCGAGGTGGATCCGGCGTTCGAGCCGCCACGCCGGCGCGTGCCGACGGCGCTCGCGCGCTTGATGCCCGCGGTGGACTGGGCGCGAAGCCGAATCTACGGGACCGAACGGACCCTCACGGCGGAGTTGGCGGCGGACCTCGCCGGTCACGAGATCCGCGTCTCGTCCGACCGCATCAGACGCGAGCTCGGATGGGCGCCGACCGACATCACGCGCACGGTCGCGGACGCCGTTGCGTGGGCCCGCGCGCAATTCGAAGAGCCCGAGGAGCCGTGACGCCGCTGTTCGAGCGCCTCGAGCCGCCGAAGGTCGATTTCGCGCGCGGCGCCGTGCGGTCGCTCCTGAAGCGGCGCGGCGCCCTCCTTCGCGACGAGCGGACGCGCTTCGGCGCGATGAGCTTCTACGAGCTCGGCGCCGAGAACGACGGTCCGCCGCTCGTCTTCTTGCACGGCATCGCTGCGGACGCGTTGCCGCTCCTCTTCTTGGCGATGGCCTTCTCGGCGTCGCGACGCTGCATCTTGCCCGACCTGTTCGATTTCGCGGGCGCCAGCCGGCGGTGGACCTCCCCCCGCGGGCACGCGCCGCTCGATCCGGCCGAGCACGCAGAGTCGGTCGATTTGCTGCTCGATCGCCTCCGGATCGACGACGCGGACGTCGTTGGCGTGAGCCTGGGCGGGTGGCTCGCGCTCCGCCTCGCCGCGACGACGACGCGCGCGCGCAGCCTGTTCCTCGTGAATCCTGCGGGCCTCAGGATGGACACGGAGACGCTGCGTGCGCTGGTCGACGCGGACGAGCCGGGGGCGCGTCGCGAGATCGCGCGCCGCGTGCTCGGCGAGGAAGGGCTCTTCGAACGCGCGCCGCCGATCGCCGACATGGTGGGCCGCCTCGTTCGGCGCGCGATCGCCACGCCGCAGGTCCAGGGTTTCGGCGGAGCCATCCGTCCGGAGCACTTCGTCGACGAGATCCTCCCACGGATCTCGTGCCGCACGTTCGTCCTCGCCGGCACCGAGGACGCGCTCCTGCCCGCCGACGGCCCCGCGCGCCTCGTGGCCGGCATTCGCGACGCTGCGGGAGAGTGGGTCGTGGGGGCGTCGCACAACCTCTCGTTCGAGGCGCCGGGGAACGTGTACCTCGCGCTCCGCCGATTTCATGGTCTCGCGCGCATGCCGCACGCGACGGCCGGTCGACTTCGCCTCCACGCACGCGCATTACGCCAGACCCGCAGGATCGAACCATGATGCTCGCCTTGCCGAAATCGCAGCTCCTCGCGCGCTACGACGCCGTCGTCATCGGCTCCGGCTACGGCGGTGGAATCGCGGCCGCGCGACTCGCGCGTGCCGGCAAGCGCGTGTGCGTGCTCGAGCGCGGTCGCCAGTTCTTGCCGCAAGACTTTCCGACGACCGCGCGCGAGGCGCTCCTCCAGGTGCAGGTCCAGAGACCCTCGAGTGGTCGTGGCGGCGCCCGCAGGAGCCCGCTCGGCCTCTTCGAAGTGCGCACGCACGCCGATGTCCACGCGCTGGTGGGTTGCGGCCTCGGAGGCACGTCGCTCATCAACGCAGGCGTCTTCCTCGAGCCCGATCGCCGCGTGTGGGACGACCGCATCTGGCCCGCGGCGCTCCGTGACGACGCGGCCGGTCGCGCGCTCGGCTTCGCGCGCGCACGCGCCGTGCTTGGACCCAGCCCGTGGCCGGCCGAGGGAGCCTTCCCGCCGTCGCGAAAGGCAACGTCGCTCCGTCAGGTCGGCGACGCGTGCGGTGCGCGCTACCGCGACGTGCCGATCCTCGCCCACTTCGAGCCGCCGCGTACCACCGAGAACGGCGTCGATGAGCGACCGTGCAACGGCTGCGGAAACTGCGTCTCCGGATGCACGCGCGGCGCGAAGCGGACCGTCGATCGTACCTACCTGGCGGATGCGTGCGGGCACGGCGCGCACGTCTTCACCGAGACCGAGGTCCACCACGTCGCGCGCGGCGGCGGCGGGGTGTGGGCGGTGCACTTTCGTCCAGTCGTCCCCGACATCGAGGACGGGCTCCCGTTTCCGTTCGTCCTCGCCGACACCGTCGTCGTCGCCGCGGGCGTGTTCGGAACCGCGGAGATCCTGCTCCGATCGCGCGATCTTGGCCTGCCCCTCTCGGCGGCGCTCGGCACGCAGTTCTCGGCGAATGGGAACCTCGTCGGCCTCGCGTTCGGAGGAGGGACCACCGGCGTCGCCCAAGGCGCGCAGGCGGAGGGACCGGGGCCGTGCATCGTCGGCTCGCTCGAGGTCAGGGGGGACCATCTCGACGACGGCTTCGGCGTCGAGGACGGCGCGTTTCCCGGCGCGCTCGACCTCCTCGTCGCGGCTGGCGCGCTCTCCGACGAGCTGTCGCGTGTCCGTGGCGGCACGCTGCTCGAGCGCACGCTCTCTCGCGCGCGTTCGGTCGCGGCGGTGGTGGCCGAGCAGATCGTCGGCACGCCACGCGACGTGCAGCTCTTCCTGGTCCAGGGCCACGACGGCGCACGCGGACGACTGACGCTGGACGTCCGCGCGGATCGCGTCGTGCTCGCCTTCCCCGGCTACGCCGAGCACGCCCGCGCGGAGGTCGCCGCCGAGCTGCTCCGCCGCGGCGTCGCCCCTTCCGGCGGAACGGTGCGCCTCGGCGCGAGCGCGCTCCCGTTCGGAGGCGCGCACGTGACGGTGCATCCGCTTGGCGGCGCGCCGATGGGCGAGGATCACGAGGTCGGGGTCGTCGACCACCTGTGCCGCGTCTTCGACCCGACGAAGGACGGCGCGGTCCACCCCGGGCTCTTCGTCTGTGACGCGTCGATCATTCCGCGTTCGATCGGCACGAACCCCGTCGGTACGCTTTGCGCGCTCGCCGAGCGAGCGTTCTCGCGTCTCGCCGCGGCGTCAGAGCCGGTCGCGCGTACACCACGACCCGCGCCGATCCCGCACGCGACCGGCGCCTCCTTCAGCGAGGCCTTCACCGGTTGGCTGAGCGAGGGCCCGCGCGATCCGGGCGGTCTCGACGCCGAGGGTCGCGTGACGCCGCTCGCGACGGAGGCGAAGCTGCGCCTCGTCGTCACGGTGGAGGACGTCGACGCCTTCCTGGGCGACCCTCGTCACCCTGCCAGCGCCGTCGGGACCCTTACCTGCGCGCTCCTCGACGCCGCGCCGCTCTCTGTCGTAGAGGGCAAAATCGCGCTCTTTTCTGACGATCCCGCGGAGCGCGACACTTACTACGAAGTCTACGATCTCGTCCTCGTCACGACGTCGGGGAAGCGCTTCACGCTCTCGGCGATGAAGAAGTTCCACGACGGCGGCCCACTCCGCGTCTACACCGACGGCACGACGCTCCCGTTCCACGTCGAAGGGGACGGGCGTCGACTGCAAGGGACGCTCACGATGCGCCCGCAGAGCCTGCTCGCCACGATCGGCACCGTTTCGACGCACCGCACGACCGGCGTTCGCGACGTCGCCGCGCAGCACGCTCGCTTTCGCGGCTTCTTCGCGCGCCGGTGGATGGAGCGCGTCAAGGTGGGGTGAGTCGCGTCACGGCAGGAACGCGCGCAACGCCGCCGAGAGCGCGCGCGCACGTGGCAGCGTGAAGTCCGCGTCCTGCCCGCGCGCGAGTCGGCGCAGCTGCTCCACGTACCACGCGAGCTCGGTGGCCGCGTCGGTGAGCTTGACGCCGAGCGGTGTCACCTTGACGTCGTGACGCGCGCGCTCGCCGGCCAAGATTCGCCGCGGCAGATCCGGATCCACGATCAACGGCCGGGCGAGCCCGACCACGTCCGTGAGGCCGCTCGTGACCGCGCGCGCCATCGCGTCGGGCGTCCGGAACCCCCCGGTCAAGGCGAGCGGCACCTTCACGTTCGCGCGGACACGCTCGGCGAACGGGGCAAAATAGGCTTCGCGGCGATCCCTCGCGCCGTCGCGTCGGGCGAGGACCAGATCGTGCTCGTAGGTCCCGCCCGTGATCTCGATCAGATCGATCCCCGCGTCCTCCAGCGCGCGCGAGAGATCGATCGCCTCGCCCTCCGCGCGCGGTTCGTCGGGCAGCGGCGCGCTCGTCTTCACCGCGATCGGAAACGCGCCTCCCACGCGCGAGCGAACGGCGGCGATCACGGCGAGGAGCAGCCGACGGCGCTTTTCGGGGGTCCCTCCCCAGGCGTCGGTTCGCAGGTTCGTTCGCGGCGACAGAAACTGATGCAGCAAGTACCCGTGCGCAGCGTGGAGCTGCACACCGTCGAACCCCGCGTCCTTCGCGCGCGCCGCCCCTTCGGCGAACGCGTCCACCAAACCCCGTATCTCGTCTTCCGACAGCGCCCGCGGCGTCGCGAACACGACGATGCCCGTCCGCAGGCGCACGGCCGACGGCGCGACCGGCGCCCGATCCAGCGCGCGCGGAGACTGCCGACCGGGGTGGCTCAGCTGCATCCAGATGGCCGCCGGATTCGCCGCTTGTGCCCACTCGGTGAAGGGACTGCGCGGCGAGCCTGCGTGCAGCGCCACGTCCCCGCGCGCCACGCGACGCGACGGATCGATCATGACGTTGCCGGTGACGAGCAACCCCGCGCCGCCCGCCGCCCACCGTCCATAGAGGCGCGCGTGCCCTTCGTGCGGCAGCATGTGCTCCGTCGCGAGGCCCTCGCTCGTCGCGGTCTTCGCGATGCGGTTCGCGAGGACCGCCCCGCACGGGAGCCTCAGCGGCGACGCGAGCGGCGACGTCGTCGGCTCGGCGCTCAATGCTCTTCCGCCGAGGCCCCCGCGTCCTCGGCCTTCGCGCGTTGGTAGAGCGCCACGAGCTCGCGCCACGTGTGGGCGCCCAGCTTTCGCCCCGCGCGCGCGAGGAGGACGCGCACCGTCGACGGCGCGAGCCCCAGATCGTACGCGATCACTTTGGGCTCGAACCCTGCCGCAGCGAGCTCGATGAGCTGCGTCTCACGCGGCGAGAGCAGGCGAAGAGGCGATGGCGCGTCGACGCGCGTGACGACATAACGGCACCCGTCCACGTCGAGCTCGTCGACGATCCGCGACGGGCAGGCGCGGACGAGCGTAGCCACCGCCGCGCGCAGCTCCCGTCGCGCGTCGTCGGAGTCGAGGTGGGTTCGGCTGAGGGCTGCGACCATGCCACCCCTCAAGCAACCGATGTACCACGCACGAATACGCGCGTTTTTCAGGCGCGCGCGATGCTCTCCATCACGACTTGTTGAACGCGATCCACAACCAGTGACCGGCGCTCACAGGGCGCCACGTGCGAATCGGGCTCAGATGTACCCGAGCTCGATCGCCTTCAAGACCGCGCGCGTGCGGTCGCGGACGCCGATTTTCGACAGCACGTTCGACACGTGGTTCTTCACGGTGCCTTCGGCGACGCTGAGCGCGTCGGCGATCTCGCGGTTGCTGTAGCCGCCGGCGAGGAGGCGGAGGATCTGCGTCTCGCGATCGGTCAACGCTTGCGGCAGACCGGAAGACTCGAAATTGCGCGGGTTCTTCTCGAGCCCGCGGACGATGCGCTCGGTCACCGCCGGTTGGATGAGCGTCCCGCCGGCCGCGAGCTCGCGGATCGCCGAGAAAAGCGCGTCTTTCGTGACATCCTTCAGCAAGAATCCCTTGGCGCCGGCGCGCACCGCTTCGAGGACGACGGCGTCCTCGTCGAACGTCGTGAGCAAGATTGCTCGTACTTCGACGGCGCGCGCACGGAGCTCCTTCAGGACGTCGATGCCCGTCTTCTTCGGCATCCGCATGTCGAGAAGCACCACGTCGGGCGTCGACCTCATGATCGCGCCGATGGCCTCTTGCCCGTCGGATGCCTCGGCGACGACCTCGATGTCGCCCGCCAAGCCGAGGAGGCTGCGGATGCCCTCGCGCACCAGCGTCTGATCGTCGACGATGCAGACGCGGATCATCGCGCCTCGGTCCCGAGGGGGAGCGACGCGTCGATCGCGAAGCCGCCGCCGGGGCGCGCGCTCGCGCGGATCCATCCGCCGATCTTCTCGAAGCGCTCCTTCATCCCGCGCAGGCCGAAACCCTCGCGAATCTCGCCGGAGGGGCGGCCGTCGTCCTCGGCGTGGACCGCCAGCGCGCTGCCGTCTTTGTGGATTCGGATCGCTACGCGCGTCGCGCAGCACGCGTGCTTGCGCGCGTTGGTGACGATCTCTTGCACGCAGCGGACGAGGGCGTCGGCCCGCTCCGGGCACTCGATCCGGAGGTCGGTCGGTACGTCGAGCTCGACCTTCAGATCGCCAGCATCCTCGACGAGCGGCGCGAGGACGCACGCGACGTCAACGCCTTCGTCGCTGCGCAGCGCGCTCACCACGTCGCGCACATCACCGAGCAGGCGCGAGGCGATCTCCTTGGATTTGGCGACGTGGTGCTCGCGCTTCTGTCCGTCGGCGTGGGTCGCGACCTCGAGGTTCAAGCTGAGCGCCGTCAGGTGGTGGCCGACGGTGTCGTGCAGATCGCGCGCGATGCGCATGCGCTCGCCGATGCGCGACGACTCCGCGAGGATCGCGCGCGTGGCCTTCAGCTCCGCGTTCGCCTGCGAGAGCTCCGCGCGGTAATTCACCTCGCGACGCGTCGCCGACGCGGTGATCAGCGCGAAGAACTGGAGCCCGATGAAGACGAGGATCGGCACCATGTCGGGGCTGCACGTCTGGCAGATGAGCGCCGTCATGACGCCGATCTGCCCGGCGACCCACGCGATCGCGAGCACCGGTCGCAGGAGGAGCGCCGCCTGCCACGCGACGATGACGTGGAGGAGCCCGCCGAAGTGGCACGGGACGAGCGACGCCATCACGAACGGCGCGACGCCCTGGATGGCGAGGAGGCTGACACGCGCTTTTGGGGTCTGCCACGCGCGCGCCGATGAGAACGAGAGCCACAGGGCGCCGACGTACACCGCGTATGCGCCGAGCCACGCGGCCGACAGAGGGCCGAGATGCCCGGGAATGCTCGTCAGGACCCCTGATACGGCGAGCAGCGACACCGCGATCGCGGCGAGGCGCAGGATGCGTCCTTCGAGCAGGGGGTGACCCATGGGCCGAGTATGGGACAAGGGCGGACGCGGCGCCATGTGCCGGAAGTCATGGTCCAAAAGTCACGCTCCGGCAGGGTGACTTCAGGCACTCACCGGGCCCCGCGCGCGGGCTTACGAAATGGGCAACCACGGAGGTTTCCCATGCAGATCTCGAACGTCGTTCTCCTCGCCCTCGCCGCGCTCCTCACCGCCTGCGGCGCCGCCACGCCGCGGCGGGTCACGTCATTGGCCGACGTCAACCACGGGGAGGTCCGGTTCGATCGCCCGGAGCGCGCCGGCTCGCGCGGATGACCGCTTCGTGCGGGCGCTTTCTCGTACTATAGGCAGGGAGTCGTGGCCGCGCCTCCCTACATCCGGATCGACGACGCCTCCCCGGCGGCGCCGTCCGGTCCCCAGCTCCTCATCGTCGGCAACTTCGACGGCGTGCACCGGGGTCATCGGGCGGTGCTGGCGCAGGCGAAGGAGACCGCGTCGGCGGCGGGGCTCGCCACGGCCGTCCTCACGTTCGATCCGCACCCGGCGGCGATCATCGGACGCGGCGCCCCTCCCGCGCTCACCACGTTGACGCACAAGAGCGCGCTCCTCCGCGAGGCGGGCGTCGACGCCGTGTGGGTGCGGGCGTTCGATCGCGAGCTCGCGGCGTGGTCTCCCGAACGATTCGCGCGCGAGCTGGTGAAAGAGCAGCTCCGCGCGCAGATCGTCGTCGTGGGGAACAACTTCCGCTTCGGCGCGCAACGCGCGGGGGACCTCGCGATCCTCCGCGCGCTAGGCGTGTCGCTCGGCTTCGTCGCGCAGCCCCATCCGATGGCGGGAGACGAAGGCGGCCCGTTTTCGAGCACCCGCGTACGCGCCGCCCTCGCGGACGGCGACACGGCGCGCGCCGAAGCCGTGCTCGGGAGGCGATACGCCTTCTCGGGGACGGTCCGCGAGGGGGACAAGCGCGGGCGAACGATCGGGTTTCCGACGGCCAACGTCGAGGACGTGGCCGAGCTGGTGCCGAAGGACGGTGTGTACGCCGTCACGGTGGACACGCTCGACGACGCCGGCGTCCCCACACCCCTCGGGCGCGGCGTCATGAACGTCGGCGTTCGCCCCACGGTGGACGGCAGCGGTCGTCGCACGCAGGAGGTTCACCTGTTCGACTTCGACGGGGACCTGTACGGCCGAACGCTGCGCGTGCACCTCGCCGCGCACCTCCGGGACGAGAAGAAATTCGACGGCCTCGACGCCCTCAAGGCGCAGATCGCCGCCGACGCCACCGCGGCGAAAAAGGCGCTCGCCTGACGCCGCGAGTCACGCCGACCGGACGCCGCTCCTGACGCGACTGTTTCGCCGTCCGCGCGGCTGCGGTATGTGAAGAGCGATGGAACGCGCGGAGCTCGAAGCGCTCGACCGGGACACCCTCATCACGAAGGCCGACCAGGCCGGCGTCTCGCGCGCGCGCATTCTCACGCGGCCCGAGCTGATCGACGAGCTTCTCCTCCGCACCGCGCGCGCCGGCGCCAAGGACGAAGGTACGATCGCCCGAGCCCGCGGCTTCTTCGGGCGCGCGCGCGATCTCCTCGCGCGCGTGGTGGAGAAGGGGCTGCACCTGCCCGACGCCGCCGATCGCATCCGCTCGATCGCGCCGCCGCCGCCTGCCGGGCCTCCCGCGCGCGCCGCCGCCGCCCTCCCCACCGTGACCCTCGCCGAGATCTACGCGACCCAGGGCCACAAGGACCGCGCCGTCGAGACGCTGCGCCGCGTCCTCGAGCGCGAGCCGGATCATTCGGCCGCGCGCAGCTTGCTGGCCCAGCTCGAGGACACGGCATACGTCGCGCCGCCGCCGCCGCTCCCGCCGGAGGACGACGCGCCGGCCCCCCCGGAGTCCGGCGAAGCGCTGATCCCGCAGAAAAAAGCTCCGATCGCGCGCATGCGCGACGACGAGCCGCTCCCGTCGCGGTACGACGTCGACGAGTGCGTCGCCATCCCCGTCGATCCGTCGACGCTCTTCGTCTACTGGGAGGTCAAGGATGCGACGACGCGTCACCTCGCGCAGACGCGCCCCGGCGGCGCGATGGTGCTCCGCCTCGTTCTCCTCTTGCCGACGTGGGATGGGCCGCGCACACAGATCCGCGACCACGAGGTGCGCGCGCAACAAGGCGACTACTTCGTCCGACAATTGCCGATCGGCACGATCGTCCGCGCCGCGATCGGGTGGCGATGGCAGGCCACCTTCATCGCCATCGCGCAGTCTCCGGCGCTCGAGACTCCGCCCGGCGCTCCCTCGCCGATCGTGGCCGACGTCCTCGTGCGCTGGACCCCGAAGGGAACGACGCGCGTAGCCGCCACCGACGCGGACGCCGCCATCATCACCCGCGCCGTAGAAATCGCTCGCGCCAAGCTCACCGCCGCCGCCGCGCCCCTCGGCTCCTCCGAAAACACCCCTCAGCCCTGAAGCGGCGCGCGCACTACAAAATATCGAACGGGTAACCTCCGTCCGCGTAGGCCTTGCTCGCGATCGACTTTCGCAGCTCGTCGTCGTTGCGGTCGAAGCTCGCCACGATCTGGCGCATGCGCTCCTCGGCCGCCGCGCCGACGACGCTCGTGAGATCGATCTCCCGACGCGCGCCTTCTTCCCCGCGCCGCTCGATCGCGCGCGTCGTGCGGGCGACGCACGCGGCCACCGCGTAGAGATCGATCGCCATGTCGGCGATGCGCTTCTGCGTGTACTGCATTTCGTGGATCTGGTTGCCGTGCTTGCGCATGACCTTGTCGACGTTGCGCGCGAGGTCTCCCGCGTACTGCTCGAGGATCACTGCCTCGCGCCCCAGCGCGGGATGCGCCCGCGTCATCCGCTCGCGGCCCAGCGCCGAGCGCGCTTTGCGGATCGCGAAATCGCTGAGCAGCCCGAACCCCTTGATCGGCTCGCGGATCGCCTTGGCGACCTCCACGAGCTCCTTCCCGGGCCCCTGCATGCCCGAGAGCGCGATGAAGCACCGCAGGATCTCGTTCGTTCCCTCGAAAATCAGGTTGATCCGCGCGTCCCGCAAGAGCCGCTCGTACGGGTACTCCTGCATGTAGCCGATGCCGGCGGCGATCTGCAGCGCCTCGTTGACGGTGCGCCAGAGCGCTTCGGAGCCGTACACTTTGCAGATCGCGCTCTCGATCGAATAGTCCTCGATCTTCGCGTCGACGAGCCCCGTCGTCAGGTACGTCATGCTCTCGAGCGCGAAACACTCGGCGATCATCGTCGTGATCTTGTCTTTGATGAGGCCGAACTCGCCGATCGGGCGGCCGAACGCCTTGCGCTCGTGGCAGCGTTCGACCGCCATCTTGATGAGGCGCTTGCACGAGCCGACGCAGCCGCTCGCGAGGCCAAGGCGCCCGCTGTTCAGGACCTCCATCGCGACCTTGAAGCCGCGCCCGACCTCGCCGAGCACGTTCTCGCGCGGGACCCGCACGTTCTCGAACGAGATCTCGGTGGTCGAGCTCGCTCGGATGCCGAGCTTGTGCTCGTTGGGGCCGTTCTTGATGCCCCACGCGCGCTCGACGAGGAACGCGGTGATGCGGGGCTTGCTGCCCTCTTCGATGGACGACGTGCGCGCGAACACGGTGAAGAGATCCGCGAAGCCGCCATTGGTGATCCAGATCTTCGAGCCGTTCAGCAGGAAGTCTCCCTCCGGCGTCTCCTCGGCGCGCGTCTGGATGGCGGCCGCGTCGCTCCCGGCGCCGGGCTCGGTGAGGGCGAACGCGGCGACGTGCTCCCCGGTCGCGAGGCGCGGGAGATACTTCTTCTTCTGCTCCTCCGTGCCGAAGAGGAGCAGCGCCTTCAGGCCGATCGACTGGTGCCCGCCGAGGGTGACGGCGACCGACGCGTCGAGCGTCGCGACCTCCTCGATGAGGCGCGCGTAGCCGGTTGCCGACAGCCCGACCCCGCCATGCTCTTGCGGGATCACGAGGCCGAAGAGGCCGAGCTCCTTGAGGCCCCGAATGACGTCGTCCGGCATCACGGCGTCGCGATCGAGCTTCCTCGAGTCGACGTTGGCGGCGCAGAACTTCCGCACGCTGTCCATCATGATGTGGAGGTTGTCCCCCTCCGACTGCGTCGGCTCGGGGAACGGGAAGATCGTCCCCTCGGCGACCACGCCGTGGAACAGGGACTTCATGAAGGAGGGACCGTGCATCAGTTGGGCTTTTCCTTGGCAGGCGCGGCGCCGCGCTCCACCTCGTCGGGTTTGTCCTGCGCTTTGGCGGCGCCCCCCTTCTCCGGCCTCTCGTCCTTGTCTCTGTCCTTGTCTTGCCAAGGGTACTTGATGCGGCCGTGGTACATGTTCACGAGCGTGTCGCTCATGCGGACGATGACCGTCTTCAGATCTTCGATCGAGAGACCGCTGTCGTCGAGCTGGCCGCTCTTCACCTTGGTGAAGATGATGCGCTGGATCATCTCTTCGAACTTGGTGCGGTCGGGCGGCTGGATCGTGCGGCTGGCCGCCTCGATCGAGTCGACGAGCATGAGGATGGCGGTCTCTTTCGTCTGCGGCTTCATGCCGGGGTAGCGAAAGAAGTCCTCCGACAGCTTGCGTGGGTTGCCGCGCTCTTTGCACCGGTGCCAGAAAAACTCGATCGTCTGGGTGCCGTGGTGCGTGTACGCGAACTCCACGACTGGCTCGGGGATGCCGCCGTCGCGCAGGATCTTCGAGCCTTGAACGACGTGCGCCATGATCGCGTCGGCGGAGACGTCGGGCTCCAGATCGTCGTGCGGCGTTCGCTCGTCGGGGAGCAGGTTCTCGACGAAGTACTTGGGCTGAAGCGTCTTTCCGAGGTCGTGGTAGTAGGCGCCGACGCGCGTGAGCAGGGCGTCCGCGCCAATTGCCGCCGCGGCCGCTTCGGCCAGGTTCGCCATCGCGCGCGCGTGCTCCCACGACCCCGGCGCCTCGCGCGACATCTTTTGGAGGAGGGGATGCTCGAGATCCGTCAGATCGAGCAGGCGATCGCGCGACACGGTGCCGAGGAGTCGCTGCGCCGGCTCCCGAAGGAAGAACGCGATGACGCCGTCCAGGATTCCACCGAGCGCGCACGCGAGGAGCGGTGACGCGATGCCAAGGCGCAAATCGGCCAGCGGCGCGTAGGTGCCCTCGAAGATGACGATGATCGCGGGATAGAGGACCGACGCCACCAGCGCGCCACCGACCGACGCGTTCAGGATTTTCCGCGGCTGCTTCTTGTTCAAGAAGAGGAGGCTCGACGCCAGGCCGCGCGTGATCAGCACGAAGAGGAGGGGCAGATCGAAATCGAGCAGCGACGCCGTCATGAACGCCAAGAGCACGTTGATGAGGAACGCCGTGCGCCGCTCGAAGGTGAGCGCGCACCACAACGGCACCGTCGCCGCCGGGATCCAAAACTCCGGCAGCGGCGTGAAGAGGAGCATCGCCTTGCAGACGATGACGACCAAGCTCATCCCTCCGAAGAGGCCGAGCTGCGTCCGGAGCAGGCGCGTTCGTGACGGACCGAAGCGGCGGAGGTAGGTGCTGGCGAGGACGAACAGCGTGAAATAGATGGCGAACGTGGCGCAGAGGCGCGCGGGCGTGGTGGCGCGGTGGATCGTCTCGTAGGCGAAGGCGATGCGATGGTGCGTCAGATCATCGTCGAGGACGGCGCCCCGGGGAATGACCACGCGGGCGTGCTCGTAGGCGATGCGGGAGGCGGAGACGGTGATGAACGGCGCGTACGGGACGCGCAACGTGACGGCCGTGGGAGCATCGAAGTGCGGAGCCCAGGCGGGGACGAACGCCTCCCCACGCTGCACGAGCGTGAGGATCGCCGCGAAGGCGAGGCTCATGACGAACCCCGCCACGGCCCCCGCTCGGACTCTCGTGCGCAGCATTCGGCTCCGGTTAAGCCCTATCGCGGGGTCCGTGCCAGAGCAACATGGCAAAGGTTGCCGGACGGCGCGGCAATTGCTAGGCAATGAGAGGGTACGTGTGCCTGGAGATGTAGGGGCGGATGTGAGGCAAACGAGACGAGCGGACACGGTCAGTCGGGTTCTCGAAGAGGCGAGGTCGCGCCGCGGCGTCGCGCTGATGGGGATCTGCAACGTGACGCCCGATTCGTTCAGTGACGGCGGCCAGTTCCTCGAGCTGTCTGCGGCGAAGGCGCGCGTGGATGCGCTCGTCCGAGACGGCGCGGATCTGGTCGACATCGGCGCCGAGTCCACGCGTCCGGGCGCCGCGCCGGTCCCCGCAAAAGAGCAGCTCGCTCGGGTGCTCGAGGTCGTCCACTACGCGAGCGCGCGCGCGTGCGTGTCGATCGACACGACGAGCCCCGAGGTCGCCGCCGCGTGCCTCGACGCCGGCGCGTGCATGGTGAACGACGTCTCGCTCCTGGCGGACGCCGAGCTGGCCAAGGTCGTCGCGGGAAGCGGCGCGGCGCTCACGCTGATGCACGCGCGCGGCCCGATGGAAAAGATGCGCGGCTTCAGCGAGTACCCCGACGAAGGGTACGGCGACGTCGTGCGCGACGTGATCGACGAGTGGTCACGCGCCGCCGCTCGCGCGCGCGCTGCCGGCGTCGCGGACGGCGCGCTCCTCATGGATCCGGGGCTCGGCTTCCAGAAGAACGCGCGCCAGAGCGCGGAGCTGCTTCGTCGCACGGCCGAGATCGTGGCCGCCGTGAACGTGCCGGTCTTGGTAGGCGCGAGCCGCAAGTCGTTCCTGAGCGCGCTCGGTGGAGAGGCCGCGCCCGGCGAGCGACTCGGCGCGTCGCTCGCCGCCGCCCTCTTCGCGGCCAACGCCGGCGCGCGCGTCCTCCGCGTGCACGACGTGGCCGAGACCCGTCAGCTCTTGGACGCGTCGCGCGTGCTGGGAGGGGGCGGCTGATGCTCGAGGGCCTCCTCCACCTCTTCGCGCGCCGCCACTTCTCCGAGGTGGCCGTCGACGTGGCCGATCTCCTGATCGTGACGTACGTGGTCTACCGCGCGCTCCTCGTCCTCCGCGGCACGCGCGCGATGCAGATGGGCACCGGCCTCGGCGTCATCTTCCTCGTGTACGTGATCAGCAAGTGGGCGGGCTTCGTCACCCTCTTCAACCTCCTGTCGACGCTGCTCTCGTCGATCATCCTCATCGTCGTGGTCGTCTTCCAGAACGACATTCGCCGCGGCCTCATGCGGGTCGGCTCGCGCGCGTTCTTGGGCGGAATGAGCCGCCAGCAGGAGTCGCGCGTCATCGACGAGGTCGTCGCCGCCGCCACCGAGCTCGCGCGTCACCGTATCGGCGCGCTCATCTGCTTCGAGCAGGACGCCAACCTCGACGAGTTCGTGGTCGGACAGGGCACACCGCTCGACGCCAGCGTCCAGCGCGAGCTGCTCGTCAGCTTGTTCGTCCCCGAGAGCCTCAACAAGCTGCACGACGGCGCCGTCGTCATCCGACACCTGCGCGTCGCCAAAGCGGGCGTCTTCTTCCCGATGCCCGACACCAAGGTCCTCGACAAGTCGCTCGGCTCCCGTCACCGCGCGGCGCTCGGCATCACGGAGGAGACCGACGCGGTCGTCGTCGTCGTGAGCGAGGAGCGCGGGACCATCAGCTTCTGCTTCAACGGCAACATCATCTCGAACCTCGACGGCGCGTCGCTCCGCCAAGCGCTCCTCGGCCTCTTCGGCCAGCGCACGCGCAAGAAGAAGGGGGCCGTCGCAGGCGCGGCCGCCGGCGCCAAGAAGGGCGACAAGCTGCACCAAACGGGGTCGTTCCGCATCTCACTCCCGCCGGGCGCGGGGTCCACCACCGGCTCGTTCAACATCGTCCCGATCGAAATGAGGGACCGGGCCGACAAGAGCGAGGACAAGGTCGACAGGGCGGAGAAGGCCGAAAAGAGCGACAAGGCCGAGAAAGCAGACGCGCCCGTGAGCGTTCGCACCCCGATGCCTCGCCCGATGACGCCGTCGCCGCCGATCGAGACGCCGAAGCCGATGCCGCTGTCGCGCCCGCCGTCGAGCGAGCGAGAGGACTGAGAGGACCCGATGGCGACGCTCTCCGAGCGGCTCCGCGCCGCGCTTACCGAGAACATGAACCTGAAGCTCCTCAGCTTCGGGTTTGCGCTCGTCCTCTACTCCATGGTCCACGGCGGCCAAGACGCGCAGACGAGCGTGACGGTCGACCTCGACGTGCTCCTCCCACCGGAGACTGCGAACCGCATCCTCGTCGACAAGAGCAAGGAATCGGTGAAGCTCACGGTGCGCGGTCCGCGCGCGGCGATCGAAGAGCTCCACGCGCGCGACATCGGCGCGATCCAGATCGACGCGCGCACCGGCAGCGAGAAGCGCGTGCCGATCGATCCGGCGTCGATCCGACTGCCGCCGGGCGTTCACGTCGAGCAGGTCGATCCGCCGGCGATCGATCTCGTGTGGGAGGATCGCGTCGAGCGCGACGTGCCGATCCAGGTGTCGGTCGTCGGGACGCCGGCGCCCGGCTACGTCGTGAAGGGCGCGCCGAAGCCGGAGCCGCACGACGTGCGCGTGAAGGGGCCGAAGACTGCGGTGATGACGCTGCAGTTCGCGCGCGCGGAGGCGTTCGACGTGAACGGCCTCGGCGAGGGCATCGTCTCGAAGCCGCTCGCGATCGACAAGCCGCAGGCGCAGCTCTCGTACGACGTGCCGAGCGTGAAGGTCGCGCTGGAGATCACGCGCGAGATCGTCGAGCGTCCGTTCACCAAGCTCGCCGTCGCCGTCGTAGGGCCGCCGAAGGGCAAGACGCAGCCCGCCGAGGTGGACGTGCGCCTCGTGTGCCCCCCCGAGGTGCTGCGCGCGCTGCGCCCCGAGCAGGTGGTCCCGCGCGTCGAGGTGAAGTCGCACGAAGCGACGGGCAGCGTCACGCTTCAGGTCGAGGTGAGCGTCGATAAGTGCGAGGCGCACATCACCCCGAGCACCGTCATCGCGCGCTGGTAAGCTAAGATGAAGGGAGCGGCGGCGCGAAACGCGCTACCTTGCTCGCCGGACGTACCTTCCCCTACGAGGACCATCATGAACCGCAAGACCATCGTTACCTTCGCGACCTTCGCCATCGTGATCGCGGCGTGTGCCAAGAAGGACGAGACCCCGCAGCCGACGACCGGACAGCCGCCCGGGACGATGGTCAACAGCGGGCAGCCGCAGCCGTACGGGACGCAGTATCCGCAGCCGCAGCCGACCGGCGCGGCCCCTGCGCCGACGATGACGGCGCCCGCCCCCGGCCCTGCTCCTGCGGGCGGCGGCCTCGCGACGCCGAACGCGATGGCGCTCCCGTGCCAGAACGACTCAGGCTGCGGCCTCGCGCACTGCAACACGCAATACGGAAAGTGCGCGTTCCCCTGCCAGACGCAGAACGACTGCATTCAGGGCGCGCAGTGCAACGCGATGACGGGGTTCTGTCTCCCGGGCTCGCCGCCGTCGAAGTAAGGCGGTCTCCGGAGTCGGCGTCGGAGGCGGAATCGGTCTCGGAGTCGGTCTCGGCGTCGGCGTTCGGAGGCGGATCCTCGCCGCCTCCGAATCGTGCAGTCTACAAGTGATGCCGCGCGGGCTCGGTGGCGGGCTCGCGCTCCGATTCCTCGTCGTCGAGGAGCTCTTCGAGCGCGACGCGGACCCTTGGCTCCGCGCAGTGCTCGGCGGCGACGCGGAGGCGGGCGCGATCGTCGGCGTTCAGCGTGTCGGCGAGGGCTTCGGCGGCGAGGACGCGGGCCGAGGGATCGGCGGCGGGGCCTTCGACGACCTCCCAAAGCTGCTCGCGGTTGACGGCGGCTTTGCGGTAGTCGCCCGCGCCGTGGACGGAGGCGAGGAAGCGATCGCTCCCGTGCGCGGCGGCGCTCGCGGCGTGGGCGGCGTGGACGTGCGAGGCGTCGGTGCGTGCGCTCGCGGCGGCGGCCATGGCGTCGGCGAAGCGGACCACGAGCGCGTCGCTGCGCGCGGCGTCGGCGCCGTGGAGCTGGAGGCGAAGGATCACGCGGCCGCGGCGGCGGAGGACGATGTCGACGCCCTCCGCGCGGACCTCGTCGAGGTTCGACCACGCGGTGAACGTCGCGGGACCCGAGCCCATCACGTAGACGCCGTCGATGCCGACCTTGATCCGCGAGACGCGGCGGAGGAGCGCGATCGATCCGAACGCGGTCGCGACGTAGGCCGCGACGGCGAGCCCCAGACCCGTCTGCTGGATGTTCACCTGGAGCATCGCCGTCACGAAGGCGATCGGCAGCACGGCAAGCGCACCCACCGCGGCGCGCGTCGTCCAGGTCACGGCGACCGCAGAAAATACGGTCTCCGCAGGATCGACGGGCTCGGCGGTGGGCAGCTCCTCGTGGACCGCCGACACGGCGCGTTGAATCGCGAAGCGCGTCAGCGCCGTCATGCCGAGCGCGCCGAGGGCGACGCCGATCTCCGACCAATAAGCCCACGCCTGAGAATGCCCCGTGAGAAGAGAAGGGAGCGCGCGCCGTACCGCCCAGACGCCGGCGAACAAGAACCAGATCCCACCAGGGACCCAGTGGAGGACCTTGTTCACGAGCGTCGGCATGGCCCGCGCCGCGAGCGCCCAGGAGCCGCGGCGCGCCCCCAGCGCCCGTCCTACGACGGCGAGGATCGTGATGAGCGTCGCGCCGAAGAGCGTCGCCGTGTACGCGAAGTGGATCGGACCGTAGAGGCCGTGCGGCAAGAGGCCGAAAAGGCGCTCTTGAAGAGGACTCCACCTGCCCTCGTTGAGCGCCCAGGCGCCGTACGCCGCGAGGAACGCGACGACGAGCCGAATGCGCCGCGCGGCAGCGTCCGAGAGCGACCCCATCCCCTCAGTCTACTCGCCTCGTCGCTCACCGCGAGGTGCGTATCTGTGTGCTCCTCAGGCCGAAGCGGGCGCCGCCGCAGCTGCCTTCGCCGCGCGTGTGCCCTCGCCCCGCAATTCGTCGGTCTCGACGCGGCCGTCCTTGAGCGTGATCACGCGCGGCATGCTCTCCGCGAGCTCTTTGTTGTGGGTGACGACCACGATCGTCGTACCGCGTGCCTTGTTGATCGAGAAAAAGAGCTCGTGAATCGAGTCGCTCGTCGCGCTGTCGAGGTTGCCCGTCGGCTCGTCGGCCAGAATGAGCTTCGGCTCGAGGACCAGCGCCCGCGCGAGGGCCACGCGCTGCTGCTCGCCGCCCGAGAGCTCTCCCGGCCTGTGCGAGATGCGCTCCTTGAGGCCGACCTCTTCGAGGAGCGCGTTGCCGCGCGGCTCCATCTCGCGCTTGCTCTTGCCCTGAATGAGCCCCGGCATGATCACGTTTTCGAGCGCGTTGAACTCGGGCAGCAGATGATGGAACTGAAACACGAAGCCGATCGTCCGGTTTCGCAGGTCCGCGAGGCGCGCGCTCGACAGCGCCGTCAGCTCTTCGTCGATGACCTTGAGCGAGCCGCTCGTAGGCACGTCGAGCGTGCCCACGCAGTGGAGGAACGTGGACTTCCCCGCGCCGGACTGCCCGACGATCGCGAGCACCTCGCCCTCGCGGATCTCCAGATCGATCCCGCGCAGCACCTCGAGGGTGCGCCCCATGTGCTGGAACGATTTCCGCACGTCCGTCGCGCGCACCAGGACTTTCGGTTCGGTCACGGGGCCTCCTCGTAGCAGAAGATCAAGCGGGGGTTGAGCGTCATCCGAGCGTCATCCGAACCGCAGGCCGTCGACGGGACGGAGCTTGGACGCGGCGTGAGCAGGATAGATGGTGGAGAGCGTGCAGATCGTGAGGGCGGCGATCGCGACGCCGACGAAGTCGAGCCCGCTCACCGAAATGGGGAGCCGATCGATGTAATAGACATCTGGATCGAGGCGCAGCCCGAACCACGCGAGGCCGGTGCACAAGGCCAGGCCGGTCCCTACGCCGAACACCGTGCCGATCGCGCCGATGATGACGCCTTCGGTCATGAACGTCTTTCGCACGTCCCCATCGCTGGCGCCGAGCGCCTTCAAAATGGCTATTTCCTGCCCCTTCTCGGTCACCATCAAGAGGAGCGTGCAGATGATGCAGAAGCTCGCGACCATGATGGCGATGGACAGGATGATGAAGGTCGCGAACCGTTCGAGCTTGAGGGCGCTGAAGAGGTTCTTGTTCATCTCGCGCCAGTCGCGGACGCGCAGATCCTCGCGGCCGACGGCGGCCTGGACCACCGGCGTCATGAGCTCCGCGCGCTCGGCGTCCTCGACCTTGACGTCGACCGAGCTGACCTTCCCCTCGCTCGCGAAGTACTGCTGCGCGTTTTCGAGCGTCGTGTACACGTGGCTCGCGTCGTACTCGTACATGCCGCTGTAGAAGATCGCGGCGATGCGGAATTTCTTGGTGCGTGGCATGACGCCCATCGGGCCGAGATCGCCGAGGGGCGAGACGAGCGTGACCTCGTCGCCGACGTAGACGTGGAGCGTCTTGGCGAGCTCGCGGCCGATGATGATGCCGGGCCGCAGCGGCGCCAGGCTGATCGCGTCGCGCACGAGGGGATCGATGTCGTCGGGCAGGCTCGGCAGATCGGCGCCCTTCATGTAGCGCTCGCCGCCGGGGCCGATGCCGATGACCTCGTCGGCCGGCAAGTGACGGAGCTTCTCCGGATCGCTCAAGTACTCGAACGATCCGACGTCGATGTTGTTCCCGAGATCGATGACGCTGCGGATGCTGCGCGTGTCGATGCCGCGGACGATGACGCCTGCGAGGTTGGATGGGCTCGAAATCATGACCTCGCCGTGGACGACCGGCGTGGCGCCCGAGACACCCGGCAACGCACGCACGCGCGCCAAGACTCCCTCGGAGTCCGCCCAGCCGGTCTGGCTGGTCGTGTCGATGACGATGTGGGCGTTGTTGCCGAGGATCTTCCGCTTCAAGTCCTGGCTGAAGCCGCCCATGACGCTGACGACCGAGGAAAGCGCGCACGAGCTGATGGCAACGCCGCAGATCGACAGGACGCTGATCACCGTCAAAAAGCCGCTTTTTTGGCTGCGAACGTGACGCGTCGCGACGAAGGAGACGAACGTGCGCCCCTCCATGCGATCCATGACGAGCGGCAGCGCGGCGAACATCACCGACACCACGAAGAGCGTCGATCCGCCGAGGAGAACCGCGCTCAGGATCGTCTCCTTGTTGGAGAACGTGTGGCCGGCGACGGTGGCGTGCTTCGTCGTCGTCGCAGCCGCCGCCGCGTAGTAGCGAAGGTACACGTCTGCGCCGACGCCGAGGCCGAGCACCGCGCCGAGTGTCTGCAGGATCGTGCGCGCGCGGCGCCCATGCCGTGCGTCGACCACCGCCCGCCAAGCGAGCAGCACGCATCCGACCGCGAGGATCCCGAAGACGATGCTCAGCTGGGTTCGCGTCAGCACTAGGATTCCTTGCGGAGGAGCGGGAAGAGGATGACGTCGCGGATGGAGGGCTGGTTGGTCAGCATCATGACGAGGCGATCGATCCCCATCCCGAACCCCGCCGCCGGCGGCATGCCGTGCTCGAGCGCGCGAACGTAGTCCTCGTCGTAGTCCATCGTCTCTTCGGCCCCCTTGGCCTTCTTCTCGACCTGGTCGCGGAAGCGCGCGGCTTGGTCGACCGGATCGTTGAGCTCACTGAACGCGTTGCAAAGCTCCTTGCCGTGCACGAAGAGCTCGAACCTATCAACCAGGGCTGGGCGCGCGTCATTCCGGCGCGCGAGCGGGGAGACCTCGAACGGGTAGTCCTTCACGAAGACGGGCAGGCTCTGCTTTTTATCGGCGCTGCGATAATCCTCGGGCAAAAAAGGCTCGGCGAGGTACTCGTAGCATGCGAAGAGGCGCTCGCCGTCGTTGTCGCACTTGGCGAGGCCCTTCCTGAAATTGCTCCAGTCGATCGCCTTGGCGCGCGGCGAGGCCTTCGACCACGGCTTGATCTGATCGACGAAGTCGGCGCGCAGGAGCTCGACGAGGTCCGCGTCCTTCCACTCGGGGATCTGTGTCACACGCGCGGCGGCGCGGACGGCCTCCGCCATCGGGACGCGCGCGAAGGGCTCGGCGAGCGTGAAGGGGCGGGCGGCGGACCACTTGGCGTGGCTCTCCGGCATCGCCTTGGCGAGCTGGGCGTCGATCCCGCGGAGGAGCACCTCCGTGAAATTCATCAGGCCCTCGTAGGTCTCGTACGCCCAGTAGAACTCGAGCATCGTGAACTCGGGGTTGTGGCGCGTGCTGATGCCCTCGTTGCGGTAGCAGCGGGCGAGCTCGTAGACGCGATCGAAGCCGCCCACGAGGAGGCGCTTCAAGAACAGCTCCGGCGCGATCCGCATGAAGAGCTGCATGTCGAGCGTGTTGTGGTGCGTGACGAACGGGCGCGCGACCGCGCCGCCGATGAGCGTGTGCATCGACGGCGTCTCGACCTCGAGGAATCCGCGCTCGTCGAAGATGCGGCGCGTGGCGCTGACGATGGCGCTGCGCGCGCGGAAGACCTCGGCGACCTCGGGGTTGGCGACGAGGTCGACGTAGCGCTGGCGGTAGCGGGTCTCGACGTCGGTGAGGCCGTGCCACTTCTCGGGGAGGGGACGCAGCGCCTTGGTGAGGAGGCGCACGCGCTTCGGATCGAGGGAGAGCTCGCCGCGCTTGCTGGCGGTGAGCTCGCCTTCGGCCTCCACGAAGTCGCCGACGTCGAGATCATCGAGCGCGGCGTAGCCCTCGCCCATGACCGCCTCGCTCACGAGGAGCTGAATCTCGCCGGTGCGATCGCGGAGGCGCAGGAAGGAGAGGCCGCCGGTCGAACGGATGGCGATGACGCGGCCGCGGAGGTGCACGAGCTGGCCGGCGCACACGGCGCGGACCTTCTCCTCGACGTATTTGCCGTCGACCTTGCCGGACTCGGCGCGGGCGCGGGCTGCCGCGATGTCGAGGGTGGTGCCGCCGAGCGTGGGGATCGAGTCGTTCGCGAAGGGGCTGTGTCCTGCGCCGCGCGCCCGAACACGGGCCGCCTTGTTCGCACGAGCTTCCATGAGAGCCAGCTCGGCCTTGTGGAGCAGCTCGTGGTCGGGGTGGCTCTCGCGGTCCTGGGCCATGGCACGCCTCTTTTACTGCGATTTGACGCGGAACGCGCGAAAGAAGCCGCGGAGCTCCTCGGTCTCGGCCTGCTGGGAGGCGTTGTCGACGACGATGTAGAGCTCGAACAGGCTCCCGCCGCGGACGTGGATCTGGCCCATCGCGGGCTTGCTGCCGGTGCAGCTGCCGTCCACCGTGACGGTCTTGTGCTCGAGGGTGTCGGCGTGCTCCATGCGCACGCGCGCGCCGCGGCAGGAGCGGAAGAACGAGGTCGCGGCGGCGTCGAATGCGCGCTCGGGGTCGGCTTGCCCGCTCGCGCCGATGGTGCGCCACGCGACGGTGAACGTGACGCCATCCCGGGTGGCGACCCACTGCACCGCAGGCCCGCCTTCGGAGACCGTGTCGCGGCGCTCGAAGCCGCTGGGAATGCGCGCAAAAAACTCCGGCTCGTCGATCGCCACCCACCCCGCCGCGACCGTCTTGTCGATCGGCGTCGCAGGCGGAGGCTTCGTCACGATCGGCCGATCCGCGCCGCCCCCGCCGCACGACGCGACGCCAATGGCGAGAAGCGCGACCCTCACGATCGATGCGAGGCGAGCCATCACGCGTCCGCCTCTTCGGTGACGCCGCCCTTCTTGAGCGTCCCGCCGGACGCCGCGAGCAGGTACGCCTCGATGAACGGGTCGAGCTCGCCGTCGAGCACCGCGTCGACGTTTCCCGTCTCGTGCGACGTCCGCACATCCTTCACGAGCCGATACGGCGCGAGGACGTAGCTGCGGATCTGGCTGCCCCAGGCGATCTGACTCTTACCGGCCTGGTACTGCGCGGCCTGCTCCTCGCGCTTCAGGATCTCCTGCTCGTAGAGCTTTGCCTTCACCATCTTCAGCGCCATGCGCCGGTTCTGGAGCTGCGAGCGCTCGGCGCGGCACACGACCATGATGCCGCTGGGGATGTGGCGCATGCGCACCGCGGTCTCGACCTTGTTGACGTTCTGGCCGCCCTTGCCGCCGGCGCGCATCGTCGTGGTCTCGAGGTCCTCGTCTTTGACGACGATGTCGATCTCGTCGTCGATGTCGGCGGTGATCTCGACGGCCGCGAACGCAGTTTGGCGTCGCGCGTTCGCGTCGAACGGGGAGATGCGGACGAGGCGATGAACGCCGTTCTCGCTCCGCAGGTACCCGAACGCGTGATCGCCCGCGACGGTGAACGAGACGCCGTCGATGCCGGCCTCGTCGCCCTCTTGAAAGTCGATGATCTCGGTCTTGTAGCCGTGCTTCTCGGCCCAGCGGAGGTACATCCGCTGGAGCATCGCCGCCCAGTCCTTGGCGTCGGTGCCGCCGGTGCCGGGGTGGATGCTGACGATGGCGTTGGCGTGATCGACCTGACCGCTCAGCATGCGACCGAGCTCGGCCTGTCGGACGCGGGCTTCGAGGGCCGGGATGAGCGCCTCGGCCTCGTTGACCGTCGCCTCGTCGCCCCCTTCGGCGCCGAGCTCGAGGAGCACCTTGGCGTCGTCGGTGTCGCGCCACAGCTTCTCGAAGACGGTGACCGTCTGCTCGATGGTCGAGCGCTTGCGGGTGACCGCTTGCGCCTTCTTCGCGTCGTCCCAAAACCCGGGGATGAGCGTCTGCTCGCCGAGCTTGTCGATGTCCTCTTTCAGCTTCGGGAGGTCAAAGATGCCCCCTTAGCACCGTGAGGCGCCTTTGGAGGTCGGCCAGCGTTTCCCGTGATTCGGAGAGCATTTGGCGTCTGAAGTACCGCCCCCGGCCGGCGCGGTCAAGTCGGGGAGGCGCGGGCGGGCATCGGGACGGGGGTGCCCGGGCGGCGGGCCTTGGTGAACCAGCCGGCGGTGAGGACGTCGAGGACGATCTCGGCCTCGAGGACGCGCATTCGAGCGTCGAGCTCTTCGCGTGTGCCGGGCGGAGCTTCGCGAACGTCGACCAACGCGTGTTGCCATTGGAAGAGCGCGTCCATGATCTTGGCAGCCATGCGGCTGCGCGCCTCGATCCGCTCGAGGCGGACACGCTCGAGCGTCGGCTCGTCATCGGCGTAGAGGAGCCGGTCCAAGTGCCACGTCACGCGCGCCTCCAGCCACAAATTGGCGCCGGCCGCGTCGTAGGTGCGGACGTCGTTGGTGGTGCTCGTCGTGTCGACGTGGCCGGTCTCGTTCACGAGGCGCATCGCACGGAGGCGCGTCTCCGGCAGCGCAGCGCTCTGGCGGGCGCGCGTCACGATCGCGTCGATCTTCGCGTCGTCGACGCCGAGCCCGACCGCCCGCCACGCCGCGGCGACGGTCGCCCGTGCGAGGGCGGGATCGAGCTGGATCGGCGCGACCGCGGGAGGCGCGCGCTCTTTCGTCACGTCGCTCGTCGGCAACGTCGGCGGGCGATCGGAGATCGCGTGAACGGGACCCGTTGCGATGCGATCGAGCGCGAGCCCGACGACCGCCATGAGCCCTACGTCCCGCCGGCCCGTGAAGGTGCGCTCGAACGCGACGAGCGAAATCCAGCTGCGCCCGCGAAGATTGCCCGCGCCGGCGCGCTGCCCGCCCGCCGCGACGAGATCCTCGCGATCGATCTCGTGATCCCCGGGCCAACCCGCGTGGGCGACCGCGGGCGATGCGAGAAGGCACAAGAGGAGGAGGGGGACAGCGACCGCGCGGCGGGGCAGGGGCATGCCGGGACCTTTCCACGCGCTGTGCCATCACCAACGCAGCCAAAAAGCCCCATTTCGCGATCGCGGCGACCGTCCGGGCCAGCGTTGAGGTGTCCTGGGACGGTTCCTTTGGTAGACCTTCGCCGATGGGAATCGAAAAAGGCGGACGCATTCCCCCCGGGCCCGGCCAGGAGTCGGTCTGGGACTACCCGCGGCCCCCGCGGCTCGAGCCGGTACCCGAGCGCATCCGCGTCGAGCTCGCCGGGGTCGTCCTCGCCGATACGACGCGGGCCCTTCGCGTCCTCGAGACGAGCCATCCGCCGGTGTATTACCTCCCGCGCGCCGACGTGCGCATGGACCATTTCGAGGAGACCGCCGACCGCTCCTTTTGCGAATGGAAGGGGAGCGCGTCGTACTTCACGCTCCGGCACGGCGCGCTCGTCGTCCCGAAGGTCGCGTGGTCGTATCCGGCTCCTGCACCCGCGTTCGCCGCGCTCGCGGGGCACCTCGCGTTCTACCTCGACCCGCTCGTCGGCAGTGTGGGCGGCGAGCGGGCGCGGGCGCAGCCTGGTAGATTTTACGGTGGATGGGTGACCTCGAAGGTCGTCGGGCCCTTCAAGGGAGAGCCGGGGACGATGGGATGGTGACGAGCGGGCGTCGCGTCTCGAGCCCCTCGAGACGGAGCATGCTCCTTGCGGCCCACCACGTCAGCCAGGGCGATCGTCGATCCTCGGGCGCACCAGGACTCCTGCGTAGGCCACCGTGAAGAGCGCAAAGGAAGCTGCCCAGAGGCCTCCCGACACGAGGAGCGCCGTCGGGTAGCTCCCCATGTCGAGAAGCGGAACGAGCACCCGCGCGACCGCCGCGGCCGTCACCAGGACGAACGCCGCGAACACCGGCCGGCCTGCCACCAGCAGTCGCCCGGTGTGGCCGAGCGATACGCGCGCCATCATTCCTAGGGTCACGCCGCCGATCGCCCCCACGGTGAGGGCGTGGGTGGCGAGCGACGCAGGCAGGGAAGGGGTCCAGTATGACGCGACGCGAAGCGCGAGGCCGATCGGAACCCACGCGTAGCCGACGTGGAGGATCCACACGAGTGGATCGCGCCATACGTGCCGCGTCCCCCAATGCACCGCCCGCGCGGCAGCGAAGAGGGCGGCCGCGGCGCAGGCGAGGGCCGTGAGCGCACCACCCGCCGCGAGCGCGTCCGCGATCGTGACGAGGGACATGGCGCCGACCGCCGCCGCGTCCAGGCGCGGGTGAGACCGTATGGAGGCCACGCCGGTCGCGTTGCGCGTGAACATCGGAAAAATCCGCCCTGCCACCACGACGATGAGCAGGACGACGAGATCCACTCCCAGGACCACGCCGCGTCGCGATCCGTCCGGGCCCGCCCCGAGGACATCGAGGTGCGTCGCGGCGTTGGCTCCCCATAGCGCCAGAAGGACGGCGAGCATCACGTAGTTCCGCCGCTGCTTTTTTTCGACGAGGGGTCGTCCGATGGCGAGCGCCACCGCGGGGAGGAACGCGAGATCGACCACGGCGGCGGCCCAACGCGGGAACCCCGGCGTGACGAGCGCGATTCGCGCGCCGCACCACAACGCCGCGAGGCCGAGCAGCGGCGCGCCGGTGAGCGTCTCGCGGCCGGTCCAGTTGGCCGCGGCCGTCAGGAGAAATCCGGCGATGACGGCGCATCCGAACCCGAACACCATCTCGTGCGCATGCCACCTCGTCGCCTCGAAGTAGGCGTCCACGCGGACGACTCCCGCCAGCGCGAGGAGCCAGATCGGCACGATGGCAGCCGCGAACGCCCCCGCGACGAGGAAGAAGGGTCTGAACCCCTTCGCCGCGAGGGATCCTTTCATTCCGCGCCGACGGAGGCCGCCGGCTCGACGACCGGGAGCGCTCCCGCCTCTGCCGTCCCAGACGGCCGGGCGCGCGCGGCAGGAGCAGGGGACCTTCGGCCAATCCCCGCGATGAAAGCGATGATCACCATCGCGCCGATGGCGAAGAGCGTGTCGCCGGGCATGCGCATCCATCGGAGGATCATCATGTACGGCTGCTGCATGAGCTCCGGGCTGCGCGCGTACGCGTAGCCGTGCTCGACGGAGGCCCAGGTCTGTACGAGCCCGATGGGAAGGAGGCTCAAGAGCACCATCGCGAGGAGCCCGAGGTTGATGGCCCAGAACCCCACCGCGAGCATCCGGCTGTTCCACCGTGCGGTCGGGCGCAGCGCGCGCATGCAGAACAGAACGAGTCCGATCCCGAGCATTCCGTACACGCCGAAGAGGGCGGCGTGCGCGTGCACCGGCGTCGTGTTGAGCCCCTGCATGTAATAGAGCGCGATCGGCGGGTTGATCATGAACCCGAACAGGCCTGCGCCGACGAGGTTCCAGAACGCCACCGCCACGAAGAAGTAGATCGGCCAGCGGTACGCGCGGATCCACGGGCGGCTCTTGGAGACCTGGTAGTTTTGCCATGCCTCGAAGCCGACGAAGACGAGCGGAACGACCTCGAGCGCGCTGAATGCCGAGCCCAGCGCGATGACGAAGGTGGGCGTGCCGCTGAAGTAGAGGTGATGGAGCGTGCCGATGATGCCGCCCGAGAGGAAGATCGTGGCCGAGAAGACCGCCGCGCGACCCGCGGACTTCATCCCGACGAGGCCGAGCCGCGCGAAGAGAAACGCGATGACGACGCTCGCGAAGACCTCGAAGAAGCCCTCGACCCAAAGATGAACGACCCACCAGCGCCAGTACTCGGCGATCGCGAGGTTGGTGTGCTTGCCGTAGCCGAAGGCGGCGAAGTAAAAACCGGCGATCGCGCCCGACGACATGAGGAACATCGCGAGGAGCGGCCGCTGCGCGTCACGTCGACGCAGCGCAGGGAGGATGGCGCGGAGGACGAGCACGAACCACAGGACGAGGCCCGTGGCGAGGCCGATCTGCCAGAAACGCCCGAGGTCGATGTACTCGTAGCCGCTGTGGCCGAACCAGAACCAGGCCTCGCCGAGGTGGCCCTTGACGCTGAGCCACTCGCCGCCGAGCGATCCGACCGCGACCACGATGAGCGCGCCGAACAGGAGGTTGACGCCGAGGCGCTGGAAGCGCGGCTCTTCGCCGACGGCGGGCCCGACGTAGAGACCCGTCGCGAGCCACGCCGTCGCGATCCAGAAGATGCCGATCTGCAGGTGCCACGTGCGCGCGACGGTATAGGGAAGGACCTTCGCGAGCGGGATCCCGTAAAACGAGGAGCCCTCGACGCCGTAATGCGCCACGACGACCCCCATGAGGATCTGCACAAGGAAGAGCGCGGCGGTGAGCCAGAAGTACTTCATCACGGCGCGCTGCGATGGCGTCGTGACGGCGGAGAGGAGGGGGTCCGTGGCAGGCGGCTCCGTGGTCTCGCTCTCGTCGCCCTCCTCGCGCTTCTTCGTTGCGTGCCAGGTAGCCATCGCGCCGATGCCGGCGAGGAGCATGAGAATGCTCACGCCCGTCCACACGACGGTGTCGCCCGTCGGGCGGTTGCCGACGAGCGGCTCGTGCGGCCAGTTGTTCGTATACGAGACGGCCTCCCCGGGGCGGCGCGCGACCGCGGCCCAGGCGCTCCAGAAGAAAAACGCGGAGAGGGCGCGCGCCTTCTCGGGGTCGTCGAGCGTGTTCGCCGGGATGGCGTACGCGTTGCGGCCTTCGGCGAAGACGCTGGCGTAGTGCCTTGCGTTCGCTTCGAAGGCGGCCGCGCGTACCGGATCGATCGTGAGCGTGCGCGAGATCGGATCGTATCCGCTGACCTTCATGCGATCGCCGAGCCGCTGCACGAGAGCCGCGCGGCGCTCTTCGTCGAGCGCTTCCCACGTGCGGCCGTGCTCAGCCACCGACCAGGCGTCGAGGACGAAGAGCGCTTCGCGATGCAGCCAGTCCGCCGTCCAGTCCGGGGCGACGTAGCTGCCGTGTCCCCAGATGGATCCCATCTCCATCCCGCCGAGCGCCTGCCAGACGTTCTGCCCGACGCCGATCGCGCCGAAGGCCACGATCTCGCGCCCGTCGGTGGTGACGACGCGGTCGGGGATCGGAGGGGCTGCCTGGTAGATGCGAACGCCTGTACTTCCCAGGACGAGGAAGGATGCGACCACGACCGCAGCGAACGCGACCCAGTACTTTCGCATGGCTCGCGAAAAGCAATCACCGTGCCCCTCCCGGAACGGGCCCGTCACGGGGCGTGACGTGACCTGCCGCACGAAAGCCGACGGAGTCCGCGACGCAGCTTCTGCACCGCGGCGCAAAGGGAGCGCGAAAATCGCGAGCGGGTGCTTTCGGATCGGCGGCGTTTCTCGCATTCTGGACCGATGACGATGGAGCCGCTCACCCTGATCGGCACGCACGTGCGCCTCGAGCCTCTCGAGATGGACCACGCCCCCCTCCTCCTCGCGGCCGCCGACGAGGCACGGGCCACGTTCGCGCTTCAAGCTCTCCCGCCCGATCTCCCGAGCATGCAGCGCTTCCTTGGAGAAGCGATCGACGAACGCGCGCGCGGGGAGGCGATCCCGTTCGTCGTTTGCGATCGTAAGGGGACCGTCGTGGGGAGCACGCGGTTCATCGCGATCGAGCGATGGAAGTGGCCTGGCGCGCCTCCGCCGCCGGTGCCGGTCGGGCCGGACGCCGTCGAGATCGGTTACACCTGGTACGCCGAGCGCGTGCAGCGGACGGCGGTCAACACCGAGGCGAAGCTGCTCCTCTGCACGCACGCGTTCGAGGTGTGGCGCGTGCGGCGCGTGACGTGGAAGACGGACGCGCGCAACGCTCGCTCGCGGGCCGCCATCTTGCGTATCGGCGCGCAGTTCGACGGCATCCTCCGCGCGCACAAGCCCGCGTCGGACGGCGGCGTGCGCGACAGCGCGTACTACTCGATGCTCGCCTCGGAGTGGCCCGACGCGCGGCGCGGCCTCCTCGAGAAGCTCGCGCGCCCGCGCCCCTAGCGTCTCGCTAGATCCCCATGCACGAGAGCTTCACGGGCAGCTCGGCGTCGTTGCAGCCGTTGACCGCCATCGTGCAGCCCGCGGGCAAATTCATTCCGACGCAGGCGCACGTCCACTCGCGCACGCATGCCGTGGGGTAGGGCGCGCATTCGTAGGTGACCTGACCGCCCGGCACCCCGGGGGTATGGGCGACACACATCTGGACGCCGGAGCACGTCTTGTCGCCGCAGCCGTGCGTCGAGCACAACAGGCACGAGTTACCCGAGAGCTTCCACGTCTTGGTCGCCGGGTCGCATTGCGCCGCGGACGCGCAGCAGAGATCGACGCGGTCGCACGACACCTGGCCTGGGACGCAGGGCGACCCCGCTGCAGGGAGATGCACGCAGCCGCTTGCCGCGTCCGGATCGCCGCCGCCGGAATCGGTCGGACCGGCGCCGTCGGTGGTGGTCGTGGCGTCGGAGGCCGCGCCGTCGGAGCCTCCGGCGTCACGCGCGTCACCAATCGGTGCCGTGGTGCTTCCGCCGCAGGCCACCAGGATCAGAAGAGGGAGGAGGAAGCAGATGCGGGCGAACGCCATGGCGACAGCTTACGCCGACTCGGCCACTCGTATGCGAAGTCGTCGCCGTTTCGGAGCTACGGGGCCCAAGGGTCGGACGTCCGCGCGGTCCAACTCATCGTCACGGAGGAGACACCATGGCGATTGTCCGGCCCGGCCGCCGCTTGATGCGCGCGCTGCCCCTCGTATTCTTACGCAAGAGCGCCTTTGGAGGTGGCTTGCGGCCCACGAACGCCTCGTTGTCGCTTACGAGCATGATCGATTTTCTCGTCGTGACCGTCGTCTTCCTCCTGACGACGTTCGACGCCTCGGCGCGCTGCCCGGCGGACAGGCATATGGCGCTGCCGACCGCCGAGTACGGGACGGAGCTCCTCGACGCTCCGATCGTCTCCGTGACGGGCTCGCAGATCCTCGTCGACGGCACGTCGGCCGGGAGCACCCGCGCGATCGAAGACAGCAGGAGGCTTCAACGCATCGACGAGATGTTCGCCGTCCTGAGCGCGAAGCGCGCGCTCTGGAAGCAGCTCCACCCCGGCGACGCCTTCCCCGGGGCCGTCGTGCTCCAGGTGGATCAGGACACGCCGGCGGTCGTCGTGAAGAGCGTGTTCCAGACGGCGGCGCTCGCGGGGTATCCGAGCGTCAGCTTCATGGTTCACCAGCTCCCCAAGAGCCGCTGACGTCGTCGGTTGACCGTCGATCGAGCGAACCACTCGCAACGAAAGTGGTGTGCGGCGCGGAAGACCGATCCGCGGTTCACCGATCGAATGAGAGGAGGGGGCGAACTCTCCTTTGGGGTCGCCGACGCGCCAAGACGGGAAACGGCGCGCGCGTCGCGCTCGCGTCAACGTGGCACACCACAACCACGGCCAAACCCGCAGTATTTTTCAAGGATGTGCGTGGCACGGGCACTGCAGCCGGCGGTCGCATGCGAACCGCTTCCATCGCCGCCCGCCTTCGCCTCGCCGCCGTTCACGCGCTCGCCGGTACCGCGGCGGCCTCGACCCTCGTGGCGTGCGGCGGGGCCGTCGACGGCTCGCTCTTCGGGGACAGTGACGCCGGCGTGACCGCCGACGGCGCGAAGTCCGCGGACGCCGTTGCGCCCGTCGATGGTGCGGTTCCCTCGGACGGCAGCCTCCCATTCGACGCGTCAAAGCCCGACGGTGCCCAGGCCGACGCCGGCGCGTGCATTCTGCCGGCCCCCCCGCCTCCTGTGTGCGGGTCGGCGACGTCGCCGTGCCTGCCCGACGGGTGGGCGGTTGGCCAGAACAACACGCCCGCGTGCGCGTCGTTTTGCTCGGGCGGGCAGGGCGGGGGATTTGGCAGCTGCTACGTCGCGCAGAATCCGTCCGGGACCTACCAGATCACCTGCCAATGCGCGGTCGGACGTTTTCCCGCGGGCCTCACGGTCGGCGACGTGGACGACGGCGCCGATCCGGTCGGCGCGTTCTTCGCGCGCGCGGCGGCGCTCGAGGCAAGCGCTGTGCGTGCGTTCGAGCAGCTCTCGCGCGAGGTCGCGGCTCACGGGGCGCCTGAGGGCCTCGTGCGGCGCCTCCGACGCGCGGCGAAACAGGAAATCCGCCACGCGCGCTTGATGACGGCGGAGGCAAAGCGCCGCGGCGCGAAGGTCCCGCGCGTCCGCGCCACGCGCGCGCCACGCCACGCGCGGTCGCTCTTCGCCCTTGCGCTGGAGAACGCGGTGGAGGGGTGCGGCCGTGAGGCGATCGGCGGCGCGCTCCTGCACGTCCAGGCCACGCGAGCCACCGACGCGCGCATGCGCGACGTGCTCGCGGAAATCGCCGACGACGAATGCGGGCACGCCGAGCTATCGGCCGACCTCGCAGCCTGGCTCGCGCCGCGCTTGTGCTCCGACGAGCGCGCGACGATCGCGGCGGCGCGCCGGGCCTTCTTCGAGACGTGCGCCGATTCGCCGCCGACGCAGGACGCCCAGGTTGCACGCGCGCTCGGCTTTCCCGACGCGCACGCGTGGCGGCGCCTCACGGCGGCGGTCGAGGTCGCGATGCGGGACGCGGCGTAGCGTCGGCACGGCGTCACTTGCGTCGCTCTCGCGTTGCTCCCGTAGTCCGAAGCTCACACACGTCGACGGCCGCGTCGAACGCGATACCATCCGAGCTGCAATGCGCACGGAGATTGTCCGCACGATCGAGGAAGCCGGGCAGACCCTCGCCCTCCGCAAGCGTGGGGATGCGTGGGACGTCGTGCTCGGCAACGTCGTCCTCCTCTCTAGCGCCGCGCTCGGCACCGAGCTCGCCTTCGGCACGATGGTGGGCCACGTCGCTCCAAGCGCGCGGCGCGTCCTCGTCGGCGGCCTCGGGTTCGGCGCTACGGTGCGCGGCGTGCTCGACGTCGCAGGACCAGGCGTCGAGGTCATCGTCGTCGAGAAGCTCCAGGCGATCTGCGATCTGACGCGCGGCGAGCTCGCGCACCTCGCCGGGGACGTCCTCTCCGATCCGCGCGTGCGCCTCGTTCAGGCGGACGTGGTCGACGCCATCGCTGCCGAGCGCGATCTCGGCGCCATCCTCCTCGATGTGGACAACGGCCCCGAGTGGGCGTCGTTCCGCACGAACGCGCGCCTCTACGGACCCGCCGCGCTCGCCTCCGCGCGTGATGCCCTCGCGCCCGGCGGCGCGTACGCGGTGTGGAGCGGCTACAAAGCCGACGCGTTCCTCGGCAAGCTCCGCGCGGCCAAGCTCACCCCGCGAATCGTGGAGCTGCGCGAGAACGGCGTCATGCAGGCTCGCGCGTACGTCGGCATCAAGTAAGCTAGACGGGTGAAGGCGGCCCTTGTCTTCGTCTGCGCGGCGCTCCTCGGCGCGACCGGGTGCAGCGCCGACGCCTCGAGCGTCACCGCTCCGGAGACCGACGCCGGCACCACACCCGACGGCGCCGCAGACGACGGAGCCTCCTCGCCCGATGGCGGCGGACCACCACCCGACGGCGGGACCGGAGGCGATGCGACCGTCGACGCCGCGCCTCCTCCTCCCCCGAGCATCCGCTTCGTCGGCCGCGTCGACACGTCCGACGGAAAGGGCACGCGCTTCGAGTGGCCCGGCGTCAGCATCCACGCCCGCTTCACCGGTGCGAGCGTCGCGATGGATCTCTCGGATACGGCAGCCACCGAGTTCGCGGTGTTCGTCGACGGAGCCGAGCATCCGAAGGTCGTCGCGAGCGCCGGTCGCAAGACGTACACCCTCGCGTCGGGGCTCTCCGCGGGGGCGCACGAAGTCATGGTGTGGAGGCGCTCGGAGTCGACCCTCGGCCTGAGCGAGCTCTTCGGCCTCACCTTCGCGCCCGGTGGCGCGCTGCTCTCTCCGCCGCCGCCGCTCGCGCGCCGCATCGAGATCGTCGGCGACTCCATCACGTGCGGCTACGGCAACGAAGGTGCGCCGGGCTGCAACTTCAGCTCGGACACCGAGAACAACTACTTCGCGTACGGATCCGTCGCCGCGCGCGCCGTCAACGCCGAGCTCTCGACCGTCGCCTGGTCCGGCCTCGGCATGTACCGAAACTACAACGACGTGGGCCCGGCGCCGAAGCCGCTCCCCTTCTATTACGACGACGCGCTGCCCACGACGCCGACGGCGTGGGACTTCACGCGCTTCGTGCCCGACGTCGTCGTCATCAACCTCGGCACCAACGACTCGTCGACGCACGGCGATCCGGGGCAGCCCTTCGTCGACGCGTACGTCGCGTTCGTGAAGCACCTCAGGACCAAATACCCCACCGCGTGGATCGTATGCATCGACGCGACGACGGCGGTGACCGCGGACATCGCTACGGTCGTCTCGACGGTGAAGGCCGGCGGAGACACGAAGATCGAAGCCTTCGCGCTCAAGGGGCAGAACGGCCAAGGTTGCGACGGGCACCCCAACGTGGCGAGCGACGCGGTCATGGGGGCGAGCCTCGCGACCGAGCTGATGCGCGTGATGGGCTGGTAATTCCGAGGCAGATCAGCGAACCGCCGCGAGCGCGGGAGGCGACGCGACGCCGATCGCCGCGATCGCCGTCAGGAGCGAAGGGACGTCGGAGAAGCGCTCGGCCGGCGACTTCGCGAGCGCGCGGGCCAGCACCGCGTCGAGCTCCGGCGGGATCGGGTGATCGGCGACGCTGCTTGCGGCGGGCGCGGGCGTCGTGAGGAGGCGCGCGTAGACGCTGGCGAGGGTGCGATCGAGGAATGGAGGCGAGCCCGTTACGACTTCGAACAGCACCGCGGCAAGCCCGTACACGTCGCTTCGCGCATCCACCGCGTCGCCGCGCGCCTGCTCGGGGGACATGTACATCGGCGTGCCCACCGCCGCGCCGGTCACCGTGATGCGCGAGATCGCCGCGTCGTCCATCGGCTTCACGAGGCCGAAATCGAGGAGCACCGCGCGCTCCGCGGCCTCACCGGGTCCTGCGGCACGTGCGAGGAAGACGTTCGCCGGCTTCACGTCGCGATGAAGGAGACCGTGCGCGTGCGCCGCGGCGAGGCCCGCGCCGAGCTCCAGCACGACACGCCGCGCGTCCGGCCACGGCAGGCTGCCGACGCGCCCGAGGCGGTGCTCGAGGGTCTCGCCCTCGAGCAAGTCCATCACGAGGTAATAGGTCCCCTCCTGCGTGACGTTGAAGTCGTGGACGCCGATGATGTTCGGGTGGCCGAGGGCGCTGGCGGCGGTGGCCTCGCGTTCGAAGCGACGGAGCGCATCGGGCTGGAGCCGCGCGTCGGGCAGGAGCGTCTTGACCGCGTACTTCCGGCCGGTGCGAAGATGAAGCGCGCGGTACACCATGCCCATGCCCCCGGCGCCGACGCGGCCCTCGATGCGGTAGGTGCCGTGGAGAACGGTGCCGAGCCATGGATCGGGAGAGGCCGGCGGTCCGGACGGAGACGCCGCGACCGTTCGCGCCATCGGATCGGCCGGCGCTGGGGGCGCCATCGCCGCCGCCGCAGGACCGTGTGCAGGTGCAGGTGCGGGCGTCGCCGGAGGGCCGTCCTCCAGGATCCCTTTGGTCATCGTGTCGAGGACGACGCGGTGCGCGTGCGCAGGTCCGACGTCGAGCACGCGCGCGACGTCCTCCGCCGAGAACGCCGCCGACTGCCGCGCCAGCGCCGCGAGATCGCGCAGCGTCCGGAGCTCGCGCCGCCGCAGGACGCCGCGCCAGATCATGAGCGCCCCGATCCCTAGCGGGAAGACGCCGGTGAAGACCGCGAGGAAGACCCCCGCGCGACGCTCCCAGATGCCGCCGTCCGTCATGAAGAACATGAGGAGGCCGATCCACGCCGAGAAGCTGCCGAGCGCCACGCCGAGGCCGCCGCCGGTGAGGAGCAGGATCGACGTCCACTGGAGTCGGCCGTGGACCTCCTTGTAGCGGTCGAAACGCAGGCGCATCGCGGGGTCATCCTACCTCAGGCGTCGCGATGTGCCCGTTCCTGGCGACGATCGCGCGCCAGGCCGGGACCCGCGGTACTCTCGCGGAAATGCCTTCGGTCCGCCCCTCCTCTCTGCTCGCCGCGCCGCGCGTGCCCCTCATCGGGCGCGCCGAGGACGTCGCGGCGATCGGGCGGTGGATCGACGAAGGCGCGCGGGTGGTCACCATCACGGGCCCGAGCGGCATCGGCAAGACGCGCGTGGCGCTGGAGATCGCGCGCGCCCGTGACGAGGCGTCGGCCGCGAGCGTCGTGGAGCTGTCGGACGTCGCGGACATCGCGGGCCTCTGCGACGCCGTCGGGCGCGCGCTCGGTCTCGGCGACGAAGAAGGCGCCGGCGATCCCGTCGGGCGCATCGGTCGAACGCTCGCCACGCGTGGGGAAGGGCTCGTCGTCCTCGACGGCTTCGATCGGCTCGCGGCGCATGCGGAGGCGACGCTCGGCCGGTGGCTCGCGGCGGATCCAGAGCTCGTGCTCGTCGTCGCGTCGCGCGAGCGGACACGCCTCCCCGGCGAGGTGGTGCACGAGCTCGGGCCGCTGCCGGAGGCGGAGGAGCTGTTCGTGACCTCCGCGCAGCGCATCCGCGCGGGGTGGGCGCCGAGCGACGCCGACCGCGAGGCGATCGCGGAAATCGTGCGCGAGCTCGAGGGCGTGCCGCTCGCGATCGAGCTTGCGGCGTCCCGGCTCTCGGTGATGGGGGCGCGCGCGCTCTTGCATCGCGTTCGCAGCGGGGCGCCGGGTGTCCGCGACGGCCTCGCGCGCGCGCTCGAAGGGGCGTGGAGCTCGCTCGACGAGGACGAGCGGCGCGCGCTCGCCGGCGCGTCGGTCTTTCGCGGTGGGTTCGCGATCGACGCCGCCGAGGCGGTGCTCACGAGCCCCGCGGGAGGGCGCGCGGTGATCGACGTCGTCTCGCGACTTCGCGACAAGTCGCTCCTCCTCGGAAGGGAGGACGCGAACGGGGAGGTGCGTCTCGACATGTACCTGTCCCTTCGCGCGTTCGCGGCGCAGAAGCTCGACGAGACACCGGACGCCCGGCCCGAAGCAGAAGCGCGTCATGCGACGCACTACGCCACCTTTGCCGCAGAGCTCGCGCGCGGGGAGGAGGGACGCGCGCGTCTGCTCGCCGAACGTGAGAACTTGCTCGCGGTCATCGAGCGCGTCGCGCATGCGGGGACCGTCTCGGCGCGCGCGGCCGAGCCGGCGCTTCGGGCCCTCCTCGCGCTCGCGCCGCTCCTCTTCGCGCACGGACCGCTGCGCGCGTACGAAATCCTCGTGGATCCAGCCCTCGCGGCGACGCGTGGGTCGGGGGCCGACCCTGCGCTCGTCGCCCAGGTTCTTCTCGTACGAGGAGCGCTCCATCGGCACCGTGGCGCCGCCGCGAAGGGGGCGCGGGATCTCGTGCAAGCGCTCGGCATCGCGCGAACGGTCGCGAACGCGTCGCTCGAGGCGCGCGCGACCGTCGAGCTCGCGCATGCGCTCGAGGACGCCGGCGATCTCGCCTCCGCAGAAGACCATTTTCGTCGCGCCGCGGAGCTCCACGCGGGGGCCGGCGACGTTGGCGAAGAAGCGCGCGCGCACGCGAGCCTCGCGGCGCTGCTCTCGCGCGTCGGGCGCGTCGACGAAGCCCGCGCCCTTCTTGCACGAGCGATCGCCGCGCATGCGGACGACCCGGCCGCGCGGGCGGAGGATCTTCGGAGCCTCGGTGAGCTCGAGATGGCAGCTGGTCGTCTCGCGGTCGCGCGCACCGTCATCGAGGAGAGCCTCGCGGCGTCGCTTGCGCAGAAGAGCACGCGCGGCGCGGCGCTCGCGCGGATGCAGCTCGGTCTCGTCGAACAGCGCGCGGGTCGTCGGCCCGCCGCCCGCGCGTCGTTCGAAGGCGCCGCGGCGAGCTTCGCGGAGCTTGGCTTCACGGCGCTCGCGGCGACGGCGGAGGGCCACCTGGGCGTGCTGGCGAGCGAGGAAGGCAAAATCGCCGAATCGCACGCGCGCCTCTCGTCCGCGTGCGCCGCGCTGGGCGAGCTCGCGCTCGGAGCGAACGCGCGCCTCTTCCTGCAGCACCTCGAGGCGCTGGCGTCGCCGTCCAGCGCTCCGCCGCCGCCCTCGGAGGAAGCGCTGGTCGTGGCGTCCGCGGGGGCGTGGTTCCGTGCGCCGCGCGGCGCGCGGGTCGGCCTCGAGCGCAGGCGTCCGCTCGCGCTCCTCGTCGAGCGCCTCGCGATGGAGCGCCTCGAACGTCCCGGCGCCCCGCTCGCCTCGCGCGCGCTGCAAGACGCGGCGTGGCCCGGCGAAAAAATCCTGGCGGCCGCCGGTGCCCATCGCGTGCGCGTCGCCGTCTCGACGCTCCGGAAGCTCGGGCTCCCGATCGTCACGGGCCCCGACGGCTACGCGCTCGATCCGAAAACACCGATCCTTCGCGCATGACCCATCCCGCCGTATCATGGAACCATCCATGCGGAGGACGCCTGTCCTGGCTCTCGCCGTCACGCTCGTCACGCTCGTCATCGCGGCGTGTGGTCCCGCGCGCGGCCCGCATGGCGGCGGTTGTCCGCGCGGCATGGTGCACATCGCGCCCGAGCCCGCGGCTCACCCCGGCAACGCGAAATCGCCCGCGCCGTTCTGCATCGACGCCTACGAAGCGTCGCTCGTCGAGTCCACGTCGAAGAGCGACGCGCCGTTCTCGCCGTACGAAGCCGTGACCGGCCGCCACGTGCGCGCCGTCTCCGAAGAAGGAGCCGTCCCGCAGGGCTACATCTCGGAGATCGAAGCCCAGTCCGCGTGCAAGGCCTCCGGCAAGCGCCTCTGCACCGAGGACGAGTGGGTCGCCGCCTGCCGCGGCCGCAAGCACACGCGCTTCCCGTACGGCGACGATCGCAAGGTGGGCTACTGCAACGACGACGGAAAATCCCCGCTCATCCGCCTCCACGCCGCCGAGGGCCTCAAGGCCTTCGAAGGCGATCCGATGAACGATCCGCGCCTCAACCAGCAGCCCGACACCGTCGCGCGTGGCGGCGCGCACCGGCTGTGCACGAACGACTACGGCGTCTTCGACATGGTCGGCAACCTGCACGAGTGGGTCGACGATCCCGCCGGCACCTTCCGCGGCGGCTACTACCTCGACACGCGCCTCAACGGCGACGGTTGCACCTACCGCACGACCGCCCACGACGCCGCGTACAAGGACTATTCGACTGGTTTCCGCTGCTGCGCCGACGGCTCCTCGCGACTTTGACGCCCCTTTGATGCGCCATTGACGGACCCCTTCCGTCTCTCCCCCGGCAACCGCGACGCGAAAAGCCGTCGCCAACCCGGAGGAAGCCCCATGGCATTCAGTTTCAACGAGAAGCACGCGATGTCCCTGCTCACGCCCCAGCTCGCCCCCAACGAGCAGCTCCTCTTCCGTGCGCGCGGCGTCGAGAAGCCGTGGTACTCGCGCATCTTCTCGCGCTTCGGCAGCCTGTTCTGGCGCAACTACCTCGTGGCGGCGACCGATCGCCGGCTCCTGTTCGTCCAGCACGGCGGGCTCTTCAGCGGGTTCGCGGCGAAGAAGGTCGACTCGCTGGGATGGCACGAGATCGATCGCACGCAGCTCGGCTGGGGCATCTTCAACAAGAACCTCGCGGTCCGCTCGCAGGCGCGCGGCTTCACGAAGACGGTGGTGCTGGGTCGATTCTGGATGAAGGGGAATTTCCCTGCCGCCGAGGGCATGGTCCAAACATGGAACCAGACGCGCGGCGCGCTAGGCGGTGGCCCGCAGCCGTCGGGTCTCCTCCCGCGCTAGCGGCGCCGCTCGACGTGCAAAGCGGACTTGCAGGCTTACCTGCGGGTCTACTTGCAGGGCTTGTCGAAGTCGGGACCGACGAGGCACGACAGCTCCGCGATCGGCTGCACGTCGAACATGCCGCCGCGCCCCACGGCGCGGAGCGTCACCCCCGGGAGCGCGCGGCCGGCGAGATCGTCCGCGCGCCCCTCGAGCGTGGTCGTTTTGCCGCGGGCAAGGAGCGTATCGTCGATGAGATCGCCGCCCGTCACGCGCGCGCGCACGATCTGATCGAAGCTCGGCGCGCGTCCCACGACGTGGACGAGGTACGCGTCGTCGCGCTCGCCGACGAGCCAGTACGTGGGCGCCGGCCCTGCCGGATCGCGATCGATGGGGACGCGCGACACCACGACGCGCACGACCTTCACGCGCACGTCCTTCGCGAGCGGGGTGCCGCCGTCCTCGAAGCTCCCCTTGTAGATCGTGCCGGTGATCTCCTTTTTCTCTCCCGCGACGAGCGCGTCGAGTTGGAAGCGCTCCGGCTCGAACGTATAGAGACCGTCCGAGTAGGACGCGCGGCGGCCCGGGACCTCCACCTCGAGGACGATCTGCGCGTCGTGCGGCGCGCGGAGCATCGGGATGTGCGACATGAACACGCGCTTCTCGCCGAAGACGATCATGCCGTGCACGCCCATGCGCCCGGGCCCCACGCTCGGAGGAGCCACCTTCGGGGCGGCCTCCTGCGTCGCCCCGCACGCGGTCGCGCACGCGATCACGAACGCCAACGAGCAAGCGCGCGACCTCATCGCCGCCGAGCGTATCAGCAGACCGCGCTTACTCGTCGTCCGCAGGCGGTCCCCCGCGCGGCGCGAAGGACAGGCGCGCGCGCTCGGTCATGCGGCGGCCGTCGACCTTCCCCTCGACGAGCTCGTAGCCCATCAGCGCGAAGACGCGGCCCTTCGCGAAGATCGGCCGCGCGTTGCCGTACCAGTCGACGCACGACGCTCGGCATCCGTCGTGGTTCGTCTGGATCGGCCTCGCGGCGAGGGTGCCCAGCTCGGAGACGTCGAGGCTCTGGTTCCGCAGGAAGAGCACGGACGCGGAGCCCTCGGTCAGATAGCGCGACGCGCCGGTGCCGTCCGTCCGGATCGGCAGCCCGATGATGCCGTCCTTGGAGCTTCCCGCCGTGGGCTTGTAGAAAAATCCGTGGCTCCGCGTCTCGCCTTGCGACGCGTTCTTGCGGACGTAGTCGGTGTGGGCGATCGGTTCGCGTGCGAGCTCGAGCGGCGAGAAGACCAAGTCGAGATCATGACGGCCGACGATCATCGCGTTGTCGCCCATCGGTTCGATCCGCTCGACGCTCTGCTTCAGCGGGATCGATCGGACCTCGTTCTCGGGCTGCGCAGCTGCGTACCGAACGGCGTGGAGCTGCCCGGTCCCTTGCTGCGGATACCAATACCCGTACCCCGCGCCATAGAGGAGCCACGGGCCGACGAAGCGGTTCTGGACGGAGTTGCCGTCGGGACGCGGCATCGCGTGGTAGCGGCGCGACGACGCGACCGGCACGCCGTCCGAGAAGAGCCCGAGCGGCACGCGAACGAGCGCGGCTTTTCCTTCGGTGTCCTCGCTCCCCCACATCGCGTCGCCGTTCGCCTCCGACCGAACGAAGACGTTCAACCAGCCGCCGTCGTCCTCTTCGAACGAGAACTGATCGACCGGCATCCCCGACACCCGCATCGCCGTGACACCGGCGCCGCGCGCGAGCGGAAGCTTCGCGAGGACGCCACGCGCGCGTCGTTCGTTCGTCCCGGGCGCCGCCGCCCAGTCTTGCATCCACACGTACACGTTGGTCGGCGACACGTAGAAGACGCGCCCCGGCGGCCCGACCATGCCGACCGACTCGCACGAGAGCCGATCCGATCGGAGATCGCACGACGTCACGGTGTGCAGCGCCGCGTAGCTGCTGCCGAGCGACTCGCCCTCCATGTGATAGAGCCGCGTCGCCGCCAAGGTTCGTGTGAAGTCCGTGGCCTTCGCGCCGCGCGACCAACGCCGCACCGCGGGAAAATGCGCGCCGACGTCGGCTTCGTACGGCGAGAGGTACATGGGCGCGTAGAAGACGAGGCGTCCGTCGACGATGCGGCTCGCGTAGTTGCGCGCCGAGTAATAGTCGTTCGAGCGCAGGTGGTACGTCGCGCGGTAGGTGAGGTGGCCGGCGCCGTCGATGTTGAAGAGGCCGATCTCGGTGCCGCCGCGCTCGTAGCTGAATCCGACGACGACGAGATCGTTGCCCTCGATGAGCATCTCGTCGTACCAGCTGCCGCGCGGGTCGATGTCGGGGCCGAACGCGTCGAGCATCGCGCTCTTTTGAACACGCTCGCCGTCGAGCGCGAGGGTGAAGAGGCGCCCGCGGCGCAGCACGACGAGGTGGTCGCCGTGGAGTTTGACGATGTCCCCCTCGTCGACGTTGCCGTGCTGGTTGTTGGTGATCGACTCGCTCTTGGCGGCGTCCGGCTTGCCGGCGGAGTGTGCGCTCGCGCGAGCGACTGGGGCTGCCAGCTGCGGTGAAGGCGACGGCGGGGCGGCCGAGGGCTTCGGCATCGCGGTCGCGGTGACGGCGGGCGGCGGACCCGCGTCGAGATCCGGCGCCTTCATCGGGTACGGTCGCTTCTGCCGCGCGGTCTCCTCGTTCTTCCACGCATCCATCGCCGCGCGCAGATCGTCTTCGTCGCGAAAAGCCGCGAGCTTCCCCGTCGGCTCCTCCCCTTCGAGCTGCACGACCACTGGAGGTCCCCCTGCGTCCGTCGTCGCCGTGTTCAGAGCAGGCGTCACCGTCTGCGCCGCCTTCGGCTCCGGCGTCCCCCGGCAGGCGAAGACGGTGGCGGCGGACGCGACGGCGAGCACAGCGGCGGCGACGACGGGGCGCATACCCCCCGGACGTACGAGCGCCCGAAACGATCTACGCCTCGGTCTAGGCCGCGAGGGCGCTGTGCGACTTGACCGCTCGAACGGGGGGCTTGCGCGCACGAGCACGCTTGGCCGTCCTCTTCTTCGACAGCGCGTCGAGGCGCGCGCGCACGCGTGCGTCCAGCGCGACGAGTGACGCGTCCACGCGCGTGAGGAGGCCGCGCTCGATCGCCGTCATGCTGAGCGTCGCGGTGAGATCGGTCTTCACCGCGGTCGCGCGCTGCGCCAAGTAGTGCTGCCAGCGCTTGCTCTCGGACCGAACAGTGCTCGCGAGGGACAGGCGCGTCTCTTGAAGCTTCGAAGCCAGAGTTTCCATGATCGGTGACCTCCAGCTTCCATATTGACGCAACGCGTCAAGAAGTCAAGATCGAGGCCGAAAAGAAGCGCGCTTCAGTGCGCCGACTTGCCCGGGCGCGCGTTCCAGAGCGTCGAGATCAGGACGGCGCCGAGGATCGCGAACGGCACCTGACTGATGCCCCACGCGCTCCAGCCGTACGCGTCGATCACGCGCCCCAGCGTCTGCGCGACGATCGCGCCCGCGACGTACTGCGCGCCGTCGAAGAGACCGGCCGCCGTCGCGACCGCCTTCTTGCCGCCGAAGT
>JBBRLQ010000040.1:0-61870 GCA_038231275.1 Polyangiales bacterium | reverse complement strand
GAAGAGGTCGTGAAGAACGAGGTCCAGCGCGCCATCAGCGCCGACGAGGACGCGATCGCGAAGCTCTGCGCGAACTACATCGACAACATCAAGGCCAACACCCTCAAGGAGAAGGTCAAGAACCGCTACACCGGCCAGGACGAAGAGCCGGACGAGCGCCTCATGCGATCGATCGAAGAGAAGATCGACATCGCGGAGAACCGGAAGGACGACTTCCGGCGCGAGATCATGAACTTCATCGGCGCCCTCGCGATCGACGGCAAGAAGTTCCAGTGGTCGACCAACGATCGACTCCGCCGGGCCCTCGAGCTCAAGCTCTTCGAGGATCAGAAGGACTCGATCAAGCTGAAGTCGCTCGTCTCCGCGGTCGTCGACAAGGACACGCAGGAGAAGATCGACATCATCAAGTCGAGGCTCATCAAGAACTTCGGCTACAACGAGGTCAGCGCCACCGACGTCCTCAACTACGTCGCGTCGATCTTCGCGCGCGGCGACGCCAAGGACTGAGCGTTTCCGTCAATGAACGAAGGCCCTGTCGAGTAGCCGCGTGTTCGCGAGCCGCATCGACAGGGCCTTTGGTCTTTGTGTCTGGTACTTCGCCGGCGACACGAACACGGACGCCGACTTCGAGGAGTACATCGCGAGCTTCAAGCGAGCCGACGAGATCGCCGCGGGGCTGCCGTTCCGCGCGTGCGGACTCCTCTACGTCGAGCCCGAGAACCCGATGCCGAACGCCAAGTGGCGCAAGCGGATGGCGGACGAGTCACGCTTCATCAAGTCGAAGCCGAGCCTCGTCTTCTCGAGCGCGTCGCCGTTCATCCGCGGCATCGTCACTGCGGTGAATTGGTTCCGGCCACCGCCGTTCGAGTTCGTGGTGACGAGCACGTTCGAGGCGGGGGTCCTGTGGCTGGAAGAGAAGCGCGGCGCCCGCCTCCCGCGGCTCAAAGAGCTGCTGGACGAGTGCCGCGCGGAGCTGACGAGTGGAGCGAAGCGCAGCGGAGCCGGAACGGTCCTGAGGGCGCCGCCGAGCTCCGTCAAGAAGCCCTGACGGTGATCTTGCGCGGCTGCGCGCTGGGGCGCTTGGGGATGCGCACCTTCAGGAGGCCGTCCGACAGGTTCGCGTCGACCTTCTCGCCGTCGGCGGTGTCGGGCAGCACGAACGAGCGAGTGAACGCCCCGTACGCGCGCTCGACGCGGACGTAGCCGTCTTTCTGCTCCTTGTGATCCAGCTTCCGCTCGCCGGACAGCGTGAGCACGTTCTTCTCGACGTTGATCTGGATGTCCTCGGCCTTGAGGCCCGGGAGCTCGGCGATGACGAGGTACGCGTCCTTCTCTTCGGTCACGTCGACCGCGGGGACGAAGCGATTGGAGGCCTCGCCGTTGAAGGCCTCGGGGTAGCGGAACATGTCCTTGGAGAGGCGCGCGAAATCGACAAAGGGGTCCCAATGGTTCAGCATGACAAACTCCTCCATGTTGGCGCGCGGAGTCCACTCCGGGCGCACGTTTGGTGTTGACGTTGAAGCGGGGCGGCGAGCGCCGTTCGCGCCCGTCGTCCCCTGCGTTTCCAAGGCTCACCGTAAGCACGGTGAAACCTTGGTCAAGGGGCGTGCCGCTCGACTTCGGGTGCGGCGGGAGCGAACGCCGCGCGCCAGTCTTTGCGCAGGAAAATCCACTCGGTGAAGAGCGGGTAGGCGGTCGCCACCAAGAAGAGCCAGAGCGGCTCGCTCAGCGCGAACGCCTCGAACACGTTCGTGAACGTCCACGCGAACGCCGCGGCGATCGAGAGGCGGCGGCCGGCAGGCGCGACGTCGAGCACGCGGATTCCGGCGACGACGAGGACGACGCTCGTGACCGCGCGCACCAGGCCGAGGAGCAAGAGGCCGACCGCCGTCGAGCGCGTGCGCGCGATGTCGTCGTGGCTGATGTGGAGGGGGCTCGTCGACAGATCGACGAACTGCGGCGCGACGATGACGACGACGGAGCCGAGCACGAGGCCGATCGACGCGAGCGCGCCGAGCCCGCCGAAGAGGACGTGCGTGGCCCCCAACGCCGCCATTCCGCTCGTGCGCTTCGTCGCCATCGCACCCTACGAATACCACGCGTTTCGCACGGATCGAGCCAGAACCCACTCGGTAAGACACGTGCTCCGAGCGAGGAAAATGGCTCCGCCGGGAGCCGCGGCGGTACGGTAGAATCCTTCCGAAGAGCGCGACGAAGAGCAAGGCCTGTTTGACGTCGACCCCCGACGCCGGATCGAGCGGAGACGCGGGCCTGACGTAGGACTAGGAGATCTGGGCGAGTAACGCCTCGACGTCCGCCACGCTCGACTCGCGGATGGGCCCGTCGAACCGGATCGTGCCGCTCGTCCCCTCGATCGCCACGGTGACTCGGCTCCGGCGAAAAAGGCCGCGACGCTTCACGACGCGCGCGTCCTCGAGCGTCACCTTCGACCACCCGCACTGACGGACCGCCTCGTCGATCGTTCCGTCGAATTGATCTTCGGGCAAGGTCTGAAGGTACTTCACGTACGCCGCGAGATCGTGAAAGGCCTGCGGCATCATCTTGCCGGCGTACCCGGTGAACGGCTGCGCGGTCTTCGGCGCGAACACCACGTACCCGGGACGGAGCAGGGCCATCCCGTTCTCCGAGATCGATCCACGTTCCCGGAAGGCCTTCCCCACGAACAGATCGCTAGCGCGCATGCCTCAGGATGCGATGGCCGGGCCACGCGGGCAAGCGCGTCCATGCTAATCTGGACGGGATGAGCAGCCTTAAGAAGACCCTGCTTAAACAGGGCATGAAGCTGATGACCGATCCGCGCGTCATGAAGCTGATGCAAGACGAGCGCGTGATGAAGGCCGTCATGACGGCCATGAGCATGCCGGGCAAGGTCCAGAGCTTCACGAGCGAGCAGGTGCAGAGCCTCGCCAAGGCGATGGCGCTCGCGACCGAGGACGAGGTGAAGGATCTGAAGCGTACGGTGCGGCGCCTCGAAGAAGAGGTCGCGCGGATGGATCGTCAGAGCGAGCCGGGCGAGAAGAAGAAGAAGCGCAGCGAGTAGGCGCCCTCTCGAACTCGAGCTCGCGTCAGACGCCGATCGAGCAGTGGTTGTTCCCTGCGCTGCGCTGCGCCCACATCTTGAGGAGCACCCAGCGCTCGTCCTCTTCGCTCGCGAGATCCGCGTCGAAGATCTTCACCTCGATGATGTGCGGGGTCACGATCACCCCCTGAAACCGCGCGCGGGCGAAGCAAGCTCCGCGAAAGCCGCGCTCCGCCGGGATGAGGGACGCGGCGATCTCCACGAGAGCCTGCGGCGCGACGCGGGCCTTGGCGGCGTCGAGGCGAATGTCCAGCTCGGAGCCGAAGACGCGTAGCGGGCCGTCGTAGCCGAGCGGGTGCGCTTCGTACGTCTCGTCGATCTTCGGCGGGAGGAGGCGCTGCTGCTCGGTGACGGCGAGGACCCAACCAATGCGCGACGCGAGCTCCTCCGGGTGCTGCACCGCGATCCGCTCGAGGCGCTTCTTTTCGGACTCGATCTTGCCGTTGCCGGACAGGCGCGTCACCGACAACGTCAGCACCGACGGCCCGTCGAGCGCGCCGACGATGTCGACGTGCACGCGCACGACGCGATCGAAGGGAGGGTTCTCCTCCGCGGAGAGGAGCTGGTCGAGGTGCCGCATGTCTACGCCGCCCGCCTTCCGAGCCACGAGCCGAGGAGCGGCCACGTCAGCACGGGCGCGTCGCGTCCGACGAGGAGATCGATGTGCCCGAGCGGCATCGTGCGGTACGTCTTGTCGCGCGTGCGCGAGCGCTCGAACGCGGGGCGGACGCTGGCGGGCGGCGCGAGATCGTCGTTGTCGCCGGAGACGACAAGGAGCGGCAAATCGAGCTTCTCGAAGCGCTCCACGTAGTCGCGCTCGGGCCCGCCGAAGCGCCTCTGCGACGCCCACTGGAACATGTCCGTGAGCTCGGCGACGCCCGCCTTGTCGAACGCGAGGCGGAGGTGCTCGTCGAGGACGTGCGGCTCGACCGCGCCGGCGTGCCAGCCGCGGAAGGGCAGCGGATAGATCGGGCTCTCGGCGAAGCGGCGCATCGAGCGCATCACGCCGCCGATCGCGTTGACGGCGATGCCGGCGTTCGGGACGCGCACGCGCGCCATGCGGAGGCCGCGAATGAAGAGCGCGATGGCGCCGAGCGAGAACGAGCCGCGAGTGAAGTGGTAGGGGCTCCCGATCGACGCGATGCCGGCGACCGCGCCCGTGAGCGACGGCGCCGCCGCGTAGCTGACGAGGCCGCCGAGCGAGTGCCCGACGAGCCAGACCGGGCGGCCGCCCGAGAGCGCGCGCACCTCGTCGACCGCGCTCGGCAGATCCTCGTGCACGTAGTCCTCGACGCCGCGCGACCGCCGCGCACCGAGGTGCCGCGAGCGCCCGTGCCCGCGAAGGTCCAGGTTGAAGACGTCGAACCCCTCGCGCGCGAGGTAGTTCACGAGGCTCCGCGACGGGAGGTGCCACGCGTAGCGGTTCTGCCCGAAGCCATGGATGAGAAGGAGCGGCGCGCGCGTCCCCCCCTGATTGGACGCGAGGCGCTTTCGCACCATGGCGAGCGGCACGTGCGCGTAGCCGAGCCTCGCCCCGCCAGCTGCGCCCACAGAAATCGGGGACGTGACGACGAGCTCCTTCAAGAACGCGCCGCGCTCCTTGCGATCGATGGTCTGCTCGACGACTCGTCCGTGGAGGATCACGCGGTGCGGTGGCCCGGGCCCGGGCGGAGGCGGCGACGGGGTCCGTTTCGAAGGACCGATTGCGCGACCGACAGGTAGTGTAGCATGGGCCGAGAGGCCGGTTTCTGGGCCATCATCTGGCACGCTCACAACCTTCGGGGAAACCATGCGAAAAGGAAGCGTAGCTCTAGCGCTCGCAGCGGCCGTTGTCCTGGTTGCGCCGTCCACCCTGGCACAGAAGGGCTCAGGCGCCGCTGCGATCCCAGCGGCGTCCCCCGATGCGGTAGGCGTGGGCCTCAACGGCGAGAAGGTCGAGCCGAAGGGCAAGCCCAAGGACGAGGGCGAAGCGCCGAAGAGCTCGGGCGACTCCTCCGACGTCACGGAGAAGGACGGCCAGACCTACTACTTCATCGGCCTCCGCTACGGCCTCACCGTCATCCCGAAGTTCATGCTCAACATCTTCGTCGGCGAAGGCGCGACGTTCACGAGCAACACGATCGGCGCCGAGCTCGACATCCGCAAGGACGGCTTCTCGCTCATCCCGTCGATCTCGTACGCGGAGTACGGCAAGGGGGACGACGTCCTCTTCCTCCAGAAGAACAGCGACGCCAACGTCGACGGCAACTGGTCGTACGTGAACAGCAGCCTCAAGGCGCTGTACCTCGGCGCCGACTTGCTGTGGTCCGCCAAGATCTCCAAGAACGTCGACTTCGAGTACGGCGCCGGCTTCGGGCTCGGGATCATCTTCGGCGACCTCGTCACCAACTGGGTCTACGCCGATCCGAACGGCCGCCTCGCGTCGAGCGACGGCCGGCACTTCTCGCCGTGCGCGCAAGAGAACCAGGGCGTGCCGGCGAGCAACGGCTGCCAGAAGGGCGGTCACCAGAACTCCGCCGTCGCGAAGGTCGGCGGGTACACGGAGCCGAGCTGGGCGAACGGCGGCTCCAAGCCGAACATCTTCCCGCGCATTCTGCTCCACCTCGCCGGCATCCGCGTGAAGCCGGTGAAGCAGGTCGAGGCGCGCTTCGGCCTTGGATTCTCGCTCACCGAGGGGTTCTGGTTCGGCCTGAGCGGCGACTACGGTCTCGAGCGGCCCGAGAAGAAGAGCGGCGCGACCTCCGGAAACGGACCAACGCTGCGGTTCTGAGATCGATGTTGAACTTCCCTCCGCGGTACCAGCCAGTGAGGCGCCTCGGGCAGGGCGGCGGCGGCGAGGTCTGGGAGGTGGAGGACAAGATCACCGCGCGGCGCCTCGCGTTCAAGGTGCTCGCGCCCGACGCCGGGGAGCACGAGGTGCTGGCGCTCGTGCGCGAAGCGAGCGCGCTGTCGGGCCTCGAGGGGCTCGGCGTGCCGCACGTGGTGGAGTTCGGATCGCTGCCGCCCGCGACGCCGACGGGGATGCGGCGTCGATATCTCGTACGCGAGATGGTCGAAGGACAGAGCCTCGAGGACGTCCTCGACGACGAGAGCGACGACGCTCCGGACTGGCTCGAGCCGCTGGCGCAGGCGAGCGAGCAGCTGACGGTGCTGCATCGCTCCGGCCTCTTGCACGGCGACATCAAGCCCGCGAACGTGATCGTCGGCCACGGCGGGCGCGGGACGCTGGTCGATCTCGGGCTCGCGGCGCCGTGGCGCGAGGGCGGGACGACGGCAGCCGGCCTCACGCCGAAATTCGCGGCGCCCGAGCTCTTGACCGGCGAGCCGCTCACCGTGCGCGCGGAGGTGTACGCGCTCGGGGCGACGCTCGCCAACGGGCTCGCGCGGCGCGGATCGATCTTGCCGGACGACGTGCGCATCGGGCTCGTGAAGATCGCGGCGCGGGCGACCGAGAACGTGCCGAGCGCGCGGTATCCGAGCGTCGACGAGCTGGCGAGCGCGCTGCGGCGCACGACGGGGCTTCGCACGAGCCCGATAGGCGCAGAGCCGGCGTGGCCGATCGTCGCGCTGGACGCGACGGCGCAAGCGCTGAAGGTCGCGGCCGCCGCGCTCGGGCCCGGCGAAGGGCTCGCGGTGCAAGGCCCACGCGGCTCCGGGCGGTCCACGCTGGTGAAGCGATTGGCGTGGACGTTGGGGGCCGAAGGGCGCGCCGTCACGATGGTCGATCGCCCGCGCGGGACGATGACCGCGCGCGAGGCGGTCGAGCTCGAGCTACGCGAATGGAACCAGCGGCAGGAGGAGCTCGTCATCGTCGTCGACGACGTGGAGGCCTTCGACCCTGCCGCGAGGCTCGCGCTGTCCACAGCGAGCGAACGAGGGGCGCGCATCGTCGGCGTTGGCACGCGCGACGACGTGGGGCAGCTCGCGAAGAAGCGGACGCGGACGTTCGACGTACCGCCGCTCGACACGCGCGCGGCGGAGGAGCTCGTGCGCCGCGCCATTCCGTCGCTCCCCGACGCGCTCCGCGCGCACCTCGTGAAGCGCCTCGAGGGGCGACCCGGGCGCCTCCGCGCCTTCTTGCGCCGCCTCGGATCCAACGTGCTCGTGTCGAGCGAGGACGTGGACGCCCTCCTCGCCGCGCCCTCGTCGCCGACGGGTACGATCCCGCCGCCATCGTCGTTGACGCGCCCCGAGCTCCTCGCGTCGATCGAACGCGCGCTCGACCACGGTCGCATCGGCGACGCCGCGAACGCGCTCGAAGGGGTGGGGACGCCGCGAGACACCGCCGAGTCGACGCGCGTGGGGATCGCCCGCGCGCGCGTGCTGCTCGGTCGCGGGGAGGCTCCGGAGGCCGCGCGGGTGCTCGAGACGATCCGGAAGGCCGCGGAGGGCACCGTATACGAGCGCCCGTGGGGGATCGCGCGTGCGCGCGCCGCGCTGCGAATGGGCGAATATTCGGCGGCCGCCGCCCACGCCGCGCGGGTCGTCGACGCAGGGACCGACGACGCGCTCCGCGCCGAGGCGATGGCGGTGCATGGCGGCGCGCTCTCCTACAGCGGCGACCACGACGCCGCGCGCACGACCCTCGAGAAGGCGCTCGCGTTGGCCGATACGATCGCCGACACACGCGCTGTCGCGATCGCGCACGGCATGCTCGCGATCGCGCACCAGCGCGCCGGCCGCACGCAAGAGGCGCGCGCCGCGTACGAGGCCTCTCTCGCCGCCGCGGAGGCCGCGAACGACGCCGCGACGGTCGCCACGATGCGCCTCAACCTCGCGGGCATCGCGCAGGCGGAGGGGGATTTCGCTGCGGCGCTGACGCACTACGAGGCGTCGGTGGACATGGGGCGCCGCAGCGGCGTCGCGCTCGCGGTGCAGCAAGCGCTGATGAACCTCGCGAACCTCGACGTGTTCCTCGGCCGCTACGCGAGGGCGTCGGCGTCGATCGACACCCTCGTCGCCGAGCTGGACACGCTCGGCCCGCTCGCGCGCGCGCAGCTCCTCGGGATCGAGGCGGAGCTGTCAGTGCGCACGTCCGATCTCGTCAAGGGCGCGCAGCTCTACGACGAGAGCGCGGTCGCGTACGACGCGCTGGAGCGTCCCCTCGAAGTACTCGAGGCGCGGCTTCTCTCGCTCTTCGCGCGCGCGCGGAACGGGAAGACCGACGCGCCGGCGCTCCGCCGCGACTTCGACGCCATCAAGGCCGGCACCGGCGAGGGGGGCTTCCGCGAGTACGAGGTCCTCGCGAGCATGGTGGAGGGGACGATCGCCCTCTCGTCCGGCGACGAGGCCGTCGCGCAGGCGGCGTTCGATCACGCGCTCGCCGAGGCCAACAAAGCGGGCAATCGCGAGTGGGGCTGGCGCGCCCTCGACGCGCGCGCGCGCCTCGCGTCGTCGCAGGGCCACGTCGCCCACGCGCGACGCGACACCGAGGCCGCCCTCGCGATGCTGGAAGAGACCGCCGCCAAGCTCCCGCGCGATCTCCGCGAGGTGTTCTGGGATGATCCGCGGAGGCGCGCGCTCCGGCAAGCGCATACCGCGACGGTCGCGGCGCCGCACAGCGCCGCGCAGTCGAATTGGCGTGGCGCCACGATCCGTCAGTCGCAGATCTCGTCGGGCACGACGACGATGAGCGCCGCCAACGTGCCCGAGGATCGCCTCGCGTACGTCCTCGAGATCACGCGCGAGCTGGCGCGCGAGCACGATTTGTCGCGCCTCCTCAAGAACGTCACGGATCACGCCGTCGCCCTCCTGCGCGCGGAGCGTGGCTTCGTCGTCCTCGCGAACGATCAGGGAGAGCTGCTCGCGCACGCGGCGCGCGATCGCAAGGGAGACGATCCGCACGCGAGCTTCTCACGCAGCGTCGCCGAGAAGGTCGTCCAGACCGGCGAGCCCGTCCTCGCCCTCTCGGCGCGTGACGACGCGAGCCTCGCGCAGGCGGTGAGCGTCCACCAGCTCATGATCCAGTCGGTCGCGTGCGTGCCCATTCGCGGCGCCCCGCCGGTCGGCCGTCCCATCGGTGCCCTCTACGTCGAGACGCGCCTGCGCCCCGGGATGCGCTTCCAGGAGGAGCTGCCTACGCTCCAGGCGTTCGGCGATCAGGTGGCGATCGCCATCGAGAACGCGCGCCTCCTCGCCGAGAATCACGCGCGCACCGAGGAGCTCGCGCGCGCCAACCAGGAGCTGGCCGCGGCGAAGGACCGCCTCGCCGAGATCCTCGAGCGCCGAACCGAGCAGCTCGGCACCGCACGACGCGACCTGAAGCAAGCGCGCGCCGAGCTTCGCAGCCACTTCGGCTACCACGGCCTCGTCGGCACCAGCGCCGCGATGCGCAAGGTGTACGCGACGATCGAGCGCGTGAAGGACACCGACGTCCCCATCCTCATCACAGGCGAGAGCGGCACCGGAAAAGAGATGGTCGCGCGCGCCATCCACGCGTCCGGCGCGCGCGCGAAGGCGGCGTTCCTCGGCGTGAACTGCGGCGCGATCCCCGGCAACCTCCTCGAGAGCGAGCTCTTTGGTCACGTCCGCGGCGCCTTCACCGGCGCCGATCGCGATCGCAAGGGCCTCTTCCGCGAGGCGGAGGGCGGCACAATGCTGCTCGACGAGATCGGCGAGATGCCAATCAAGATGCAAGCGGGCCTATTGCGCGTCCTCCAGGAGCGCACCGTGCGATCGGTGGGCGGCGTCAAGGAAGAGCCCGTCGACGCGCGGGTCATCGCCGCCACCAACCGCGGTCTCGAGCAGATGGTCCAGGAAGGCCTCTTCCGCGAGGACTTGTTCTATCGCCTCCACGTCGTGGAGATCCGCGTCCCGTCGTTGCGCGAACGCACGGACGACATCCCTCCCTTGATGGACCATTTCATGACGATCTTCGCCGCGCGCTACCGCCGCGACAAGAAGAGCCTCAGCCGCGAGGCGCTGCGCCGCATGGTCTCGTACGACTGGCCGGGCAACGTGCGGCAGCTCGAGCACGTTCTCTTGAACGCGTGGCTGATGAGCGAAGGCGACGAGGTCCTCCCCGAAGATCTCCAGATCGTCGAGACGAGCCGCTCGCGCCCGACCGGCGGCGAGCAAGAGACGATCTCCAGTGTCCGCCCGAGCAGCGCGCCGTCGGCCCCGCTCGCGCGCACGAAGGAGGAGTTCAAGGACACCGAGCGCGAGCGCATCCTCAACGCGCTGTCGTCGTGCAACTGGAACCGCGTGCAGGCCGCGAAGATGATCGGCATCCCGCGGCGAACGTTCTACCGGCGGCTCAAGGAGTACGGCATCCTCTGACGCGCGACTCCTAGCCGGCGCCGAGCGCAGACAGCGGCGCCCACGTCGCGTGCGTGCCGCTGGAGATTCGCATCGGGAGGCGAACGCGCGCGATGGGGCCACGCTCGATCGCGCGGGCGTCGAAGATCTGGCACTCGGATGCGTCGGCCGTCACGTCGGTCGTGAAGGTCACGAGGTAGCCGTCGCCTTCGTCGGTCGCGCCGTCGCGCGGGCAGAACGGCGCCTCGCTCGCGAAGACGCCCTTCGGAAATCGGTAGGCGCTCTTGCCACCGGTCTGATTGTCCGTCCGGACGATGCCGTTGAAGAGGAAGTACCCGGGCTCGCCGAGCGCGGCGTACACGTACCGGTGCTTCCTGCCGGCGTAGCCCGCGTGGATCGACGGAAACTCCGAACACTCGTCGTCGAGGCTCTCCTCGCGCGTCGCGCCGGTCCGGAGATCGAAGCGCCACCTGTGACGCCGCGTCTGCATCGCGTTCATGTCGAGGCTCTTCATGAACATCGATATCGGCGTGTCGTCGGGCGTCCGCACGGGGATCGGCGCACCCTGGAAGTAGCCCTCCAGCACGACCTCGTCGCCCTCTTCCCACGCGTTCGTAAAATGCAGGACGTACGTGGGCGACGCCTCGAAAAAGCGCACCTTTCCGATGCCGTCGCGCGGCACCAGGGCGAAGCGCGAGCCGAGCTCCGGGTAATACCGCGCGCGGTGGACGTTCTCCTTCAGGCGCGCCGGATCCCAAAACAGCGGAAAATCCCCCACGATCGCGAAGCGCGGCGTGAACGCCATGTCGTGCGGGAGGCGAGGCCCCGGCAGCGCGACCGGGATCGCGCGCACAAGCGTCCCTTCACGATCGGCGACGCCCACGTGGCAGTACGGCGCCTCCGCGGAGTAGTTGAAGAAGAGGAGCTCGCCCGTCGCCTCGTCGACCTTGGGGTGCGCCGAGATCGTCGTGCCCTTCGGGAAGCTCGGGTGCGCGAGCTTGGCGAGGCCGCGCGGCTCGAGCGTCGTCGGATCGGTGAGGTACCCGTCGCCGCATTGGTAGAACGTCGTCAGCGCGCGGCCGGCGTGCACGATGACGTCGGTGCTCGACGCGTCCTTCATCTTCGTGCGCGCGCCCCACCCATCGCGCTTCGACAGCGACGGCGGTTCGAGGATTCCGGCCCACAGGGCCTCGCCGGCTTCGATCTCGGCGAGGAGGCCCGCGGTGCGGACGAAGCGGTTCCTGTAACTTGCCTTGCCGTCTTCGAAGCGCATCGCGTGCAGCATCCCGTCGCCGTCGAACGGGTGGTAGCGACCCCCGATCGCTTCGAACAGCGGATTCTCGGTATTTCGCAGGTAAACGCCGTTCAGATCGCGGGGGACCTCGCCGTCGACGAGATCCAAATCCCACGCGTCCACCTCCACCATGTTCGGCGTCCATGCGCCGCTGCGGTACGGGTGCGGATCGTGGGGAGGGAGCTTGGACTCGTACGTGCGGGCGGTGTGGATGTGCATTGCGCTACCTCTCGCTCCCCCAGACGAAGCTCACTATGGTCGTCGCGCTGCCGCCGATGTTCAACGTCCCGAAGCGCGTGGCGCCGGGCACCTGCGTGGCGCCGGCGCGTCCCGTCACTTGGCGACACGCGTCGAGCACCATGCGCACGCCGGTCGCGCCGACGGGATGGCCGAGGCCGATGAGGCCGCCGCTCGGGTTCACCGGCAGCTTGCCGCCCATCTCGCACGTGCGCTCTTCGATCGCGCGGAACGCTTCGCCGGGCGGGGTGATGCCGAGGTGATCGAGCGCCAGGTACTCGGTGACGGTGAAGCAGTCGTGCGTCTCGATGCCCGCGAGATCGAACGGCCCGGCGATCCCGGCGCGACGGTACGCGTCGGTCACGGCATCGCGCATGTGCGGAACGAGGTAGGGAGAGCCTGCCGCGCGGGCGAGCTTGCCCTCGAGGGAGAGCGTCGCGGTGCGGTGTCCCCACCCGAGCATGCGCGGGAGATCGCCGAGAGACTGGCCGGTGCGCGTCGCGTGCGCTTCGGCGAACGCGCGCGACGCGAGGACGATCGCGACGGCGCCGTCGGTGACCTGACCGCAATCCTGACGCCGCACGTGCCCGGTCACCACCGGGTTGGCCTCGTCGTCGTCATCGAACGAGCGGGGCCCGAACGTCCACCCGCGCGTCTGCGCGAACGGGTTCTTCTTCGCGTTCGCGAAATTCTTCTGCGCGATGGCCTTGAGGTGCGCGCGCGTCGGCCCACCTGGCGATCGCACATGGAGCGCGTCGGTGATCTGCGAGAAGGCGTGCGGCCACACGTAGCGGGCGCCTTCGTATTCGTGTCCGGTCCATGCCGCCGTGCCGAGGTGCCGAGCCGCGATCTCGCCCGGGACGTTGCGCTCTTGCTCGGCGCCGACGACGAGCACGCACTCGTAGCGGCCCGCCTCGATCTCCGCCGACGCCGCGAGCACCGCGAGGCTCCCCGACGCGCACGCGCCCTCGTGCCGCGACGCCGGGATCCCTTCGAGCTCCGGAAGCATGGTCGCCGGCAGCGCGCCCATCTGCGCCTGCCCGGTGAAGAGCTCACCGAACGCGTTGCCGACGTGGATGCTCTGGACGTCCGCGAGCTCGAGCCGCGCGTCAGCGAGCGCTGCCAGCGTCACCTCCCGCACCAGATGGGCGAGCTCGTTCCCCTCGCGCGCGACGTTGCGCGCGAAATCGCTCTGCGCTCCGCCGAGGAAATGCACCGAGGACGGCATGCGTCGCATCCTACGCCGTCACCGCCCCGACACGAAGCTCATGCACGTTGGGATGTGCACGCACGCCGACTCCATCGTAGGCTCGCGCGCATGCGAACGATCGTCCTCGCGGGGTTCCTCGGCGTTTCCATCACCAGCCTCGGCGGATGCGGAAAAGAAGCCGTGCCGACCGATCCCGCGACCACGGCCGCGGTCGCGACCCCGACTCCGAACGCGACTCCGACTCCGACGCCGATCGCGACTCCGACGACGACTCCGGATCCGACGACGACTCCGGGTCCGACGCCGACTCCGCTCAAGGTCCTCTCGCAGGTCCCCGATCTCAGCGCCGGCAAGGCCGCGCCCGATTTCTCCGCGACCGCATCCGACGGCACCGCGATTCATCTCGCCGATCTGAAGGGCAAGTCGGTCGTCGTCTATTTCTATCCGAAGGACGAGACGCCCGGCTGCACCAAGGAGGCGTGCGCGTTCCGCGATGGGTTCGCCGATCTCCAGAAGAAGGGCGTCGTGCTCATCGGCGTGTCGGGCGACAGCGACGCGTCGCACAAGGCGTTCGCGGAGCACCACAAGCTGCCGTTCCTCCTCGTGAGCGATCCGAAGGGCGAGCTCGCGACGGCGTACGGCGTGCCGTTCAAGGACGGGTACGCGGGGCGCCAGTCGTTCGTCGTCGGCGCCGACGGCAAGCTGAAGAAGGTGTATCGCAAGGTCGACGTCGCGGCGCACGCGCAAGAAATCGCGAACGACGTGAAGTGATCGGATGAGCGACGGCAAGCCGCAGCTCGTCGTCCTCGTCGACGGCAAACCGCTCCCGGACGACGAGGCGCGCGCGTTTTGGGGGCGCTTCAGCGCGTACATGGAAGCGCATCGCGGCGATCTCAAAGGCTTCGCCAAGCAAGAGGGCTTCGCGAGTGTCCATCCCGAGACCGGGCCGCGCGGCGCCGTCCTCGCGGTGAGCCGCACCGCTCCGCAGCGCGCGTACTCGAACGCGCCGAACCGCAGCGGCGCGGGTCCATCCGGATCCACTGGGCACGCGAAGATCCAGCCGCGCGGCCAAAAACCCGGCAAATAGCGCGAATTTCCCGAAGAGATTCGAGCCACTTGTCCGATGTAGGACGGTCCGAAGCTTGCTTAAGGGATCGTAACCCGAGGTGTACGGTCCGCCGTCCGCCCCCGGCCCAAGGATCCGACCCCCGTGGAAATCGCGTACGCCGCCCATACCGAGTCGTGCACCTTCATGCTCGACGCGAACGGAGTTTGCCGCTGGGTAGTGGCGACGAACGCCTCCCCGCAGCCGCAGAACCGGCAATGGGAAAAGAGCCAGCAGGCGGCCGCGCGCTGCGTGGGCGCGCAGTACGTCGCGTCGCTCGACGTTCAGACGAAGGGCGGCCTCCTCGAGATGCCGCGCGTCGGCGTGCCGATGCTGTTCGCGCGCGTCGATCCGGACACCGGGCGTGTCACGCTTGTGCGCACTGCGGCGATCACGCGCTTCGATACCCGCGGCGAGCAGCCGAGCACCGTCCGAGACGACTGGGACAGCGGGATGCGCCAGCGCCCCGTCCCGGATGAGGACGAGGACGAGGATCTCTGGGAGATCGACACGCGCCGCATGCGACGCGACGAGGTGTGGCACGACATCGAGCCCGATCCGGATTCGGGCGAAGAATGGGAGATCGAGACGGCGACCGCGAAGGTGCAGCTGCACCCGGTGACGCTCGAGCGGATGCGCCCTCCGTCCAATGGCGGATCGCAGAGCCGCGAGGTCTACGCCGCGACGCCGCCCCGTCACACGCCCGCGACGTACGGGATGCCGCTCCCGAGGCCGTCGCCGCTCCCGCGCACGCAAACGCCGCTGCCGCCGGGCCCGACGAACAGGCGCCCCACGATTCCTCCGCCGCGCGGTCAGTACAACCACGCGCGGCCCCAAGGCACTCCCCTGCCCCCGCCGCCCGGCTACGCGCCGCCGCGCACGTACGCGCCGCCGCGCACGCCTGCGCCGATGCCTCCCCCGCGCCGCCCGCAGTCGGACGAGACGCTGACCCCCGCGCACAGAGTCGCCTACGCGAACGTGTATGGGCAGGCGTACGAGGAGCCGCCTCCGCCGCCGCGTAAGAGCAGCTACGCGCCCGCGCCGCACGCCTGGAGCGACCGCCCCACGATCCGCCGCGCGCGCTGAGGACATCGGCGAATCCGGAGGACGGGACCGCTAGGCACCCCTGGGGCGCAAGCCGCCATCCCCATGGACATTTCCGGGCCGGAGTGGTACTCGGCCCGCGTCCCCAAACCTCGCGGTATCCCCCTGGATTTCCGGTCCTCCCGCCCCTACCTAGCTCTGTACCCCGCAAGCCATGTCTAGCCCCGTCCTCCTCGCGGCCGGCGCCGGCGGCGTCGAAGTCGACTTCGCGCTCGGCCCCATTGCCGTCCAAATCGTCCTCTTCGTCGTCTTGTGGCTCGTCCTCAAGCCGATGCTGTTCGATCCGATGCTCAAGCTCTTCGAAGAGCGCGAGAAACGCATCCAAGGGGCCAAGACGGACGCCCGTCACATCGACGAGGCCTCGGCCGGCGCCCTCACCAAGTACGAGGGCGCGATGGCGAAGGCGCGGACCTCCGCGAACGCCGAACGCGACACGCTCCGCGCCGAGGGCGTGAAGGCGGAGAACGAGATCCTCGGGAAGGTGCGCGCCGCCACCACCAAGGCTCTAGAGGAGGGGCGCGGACGCATGAGCGAAGAGGTCGCGACGGCGCGCACGAAGCTGAAGACCGACGCCGCGCAGCTTGGGCGCGAGCTCGCCGGGCGTGTCCTCGGCCGTGAGGTGCACTGATGGCCTTCTTCCAAGCGCACGGCACCGATCACGCGCCCGCACCGGCCCCCGCGCCGGCAGGAGGCGATCACGCCGCCGATCCGCACGCCGCAGCGCCGGCCGGAGCCGATCACGGCGCGGACCACGGTGGGGACCACGCCACCGCGCACGAAGGGCATGACGGCCACGCCCCCGCGCCCATCAACTGGGCCGACTTCGGGAACAAGGAGCAGGCGCCCTACGCCTCGCAGCTCATCAACTTCGCGGTCCTCCTCGCCATCTTCTACTTCTTCGGCAAAAAGCCGATCGCCGAGGGCCTCAAGGCCCGCCGCGCGTCGATCGCCAAGGAGATCGAAGAAGCGCAGCGCATGAAGAAGGAGGCCGAGGCCCGCGCCAAGACCTACCAGAAGAAGCTCGAGTCGCTTGAAGAGGAGCTCCTGACGACGAAGGCCTCGCTCGTCGAGGCCGGCAAGGGCGAGCGCGATCGCATCATCAAGGAGGCCGAAGAGAAGGCCGACCGCATGGCGCGCGACGCGAAGGAGCAGATCGAGCAAGAGTCCAAGCAGATGCGGCAGGACCTCGTGCGCGAGACCGTCGAGATCGCGATGGCCGCCGCCGAGGAGATCCTGAAGCAGAAGATCACGCCGGCCGACCACGAGCGATTGGCCGACGAGTACCTGGCGTCGCTCGGCAAGCCGGCGCCTTCCACCGGCCAGGCTAGCCCGACCGCGCCCCGAGGTGCCTCGTGAGCCTTCACGTCCACATCGCCCGTCGTTACGCCAAGGCGCTCGTCGAGATCGGCACCGAGACCGGCACGCTCGACACGCTCGTCACCGAATTCGCCAGCGCCGCGCAGGCGTACGTCGCGAGCCCGGAGCTGCGCGCCGCGGTCGAGAACCCGCTGATCCCGATCGCGTCGAAGAAGGCCATCGTCGCGGAGGTCTGCGACAAGCTCGGCGTCGGCTCGACCACCAAGAACACCCTCCTCCTCCTCGTCGATCGCCGGCGCATGCGGGTTCTTCCCGGCATCGCGCAGGTCCTCAAGGAGATGAACGATCTCAAGAAGGGGATGCTGCGCGCCGAGGTGATCAGCGCCGCGCCGCTCTCCGACGCGTACTACCAGCGCCTCCACGCCCAGCTCGAGAAGATGACGGGCAAGAAGATCGCCCTCGACAAGCGCACCGACGAATCGCTCCTGGCGGGCGTCGTCACGCGGATCGGCGACACGATCTACGACGGCTCACTCCTGTCCCGCCTCCGCGAGATGCGCAACGCGCTCACGCCCACGAACTGACCCGCCTCACGGCCCCCGACAACCGCTCCCGATTCCCTAGAAGGTCACGACCATGCAGCTTCGCGCCGAAGAGATCTCGCAGATCATCAAGAAGCAGATCCAGTCCTACGAGAAGGCCGCCCTCACGATGGAGACGGGCACGGTCCTCAGCGTCGGCGACGGCATCGCTCGCGTGTACGGCCTCGAAGGCGCGATGGCCGGCGAGCTGCTCGAGTTCCCGGGCGGCCTCATGGGCCTCGCGCTGAACCTCGAGAGCGACAACGTCGGCGCCGCGCTCTTCGGCGACGTGGCCGGCATCAAGGAAGGCTCGATCGTCAAGCGCACCGGCCGCATCATGGAGGTGCCGGTCGGCGAGGCGCTCGTCGGCCGCGTGCTCAACTCGCTCGGCATCCCGATCGACGGCAAGGGCCCCATCGAGAGCCCCCACCGCCGCCGCGTCGAGGTGAAGGCGCCGGGCATCCTCCAGCGCCAGCCGGTCAAGGAGCCGCTCCAGACGGGCATCAAGGCCATCGACGCGATGGTGCCGATCGGGCGTGGCCAGCGCGAGCTCATCATCGGCGACCGCCAAGTCGGCAAGACCGCCGTGGCGATCGACACGATCATCAACCAGAAGGGCCAGAACGTTTACTGCTTCTACATCGCGATCGGCCAAAAGCAGTCCACGGTGGCCTCCGTCGTCGACAAGCTCACCGCCGCGGGCGCGATGGAGTACACGACGATCGTGACCGCCGGCGCCTCCGAGAGCGCACCGCTCCAGTTCATCGCGCCGTACACCGGCGTGACGATGGCCGAGTATTTCCGCGACTCCGGCCGCCACGCGCTCTGCATCTACGACGATCTCTCGAAGCAGGCCGTCGCGTACCGCCAGCTCTCGCTGCTGCTGCGCCGCCCGCCGGGCCGCGAGGCGTATCCGGGCGACGTCTTCTACATCCACTCCCGCCTCCTCGAGCGCGCCGCCAAGATGGCCGACGAGCTCGTCGTCGTGAAGAAGGGGACCAAGTGGGAAGGCAAAGGCGCCGCCAAGGTCTTCATCGGCGAGCAGGGTCACGGCGAGGCGAAGGCGGAGCTGAAGAAGCTCGGCGACGACCACGAGATCGTGAAAAACCCGCAGTCGGGCGGCTCGCTCACTGCGCTGCCGATCATCGAGACCCAGGCCGGTGACGTCTCGGCGTACATCCCCACGAACGTCATCAGCATCACCGACGGCCAGATCTTCCTCGAGACGGATCTCTTCTACTCGGGCGTTCGTCCGGCCATCAACGTCGGCATCTCGGTCAGCCGCGTCGGTGGCAACGCGCAGATCAAGGCGATGAAGAGCATCGCCGGAACGCTGAAGCTCGATCTCGCGCAGTACCGCGAGAAGGCGGCGTTCTCGCAGTTCGCGTCGGACCTCGACAAGGTCACGCGCGACATGCTCGACCGCGGCGTGCGCCTCGTCGAGATCCTGAAGCAGGGTCAGTACGTGCCGCTCCCGGTCGAGAAGCAGATCGTCATCATCTACGCGGCCACGAAGGGCTACGTCGACGGCTTCGAGACGAGCAAGCTCGGCGCTTACGAGAAGGGCCTCTACGACTTCATCGAGTCCAAGCACAAGGACATCTTCGAGGACATCCGCACGAAGAAGGTCATCGACAAGGACGTCGAGGAGAAGCTGAAGAAGGCGCTCAAGGACTACGGCACCGCCTTCGGCAAGGGCGACAAGTAAAGGTTCCGGTCAACGTCGATGGCTTCTCTCAAGAGCATTCGAAAGCGCATCGTCAGCGTCAAGGCGACGCAGAAGATCACGCGCGCCATGAAGATGGTCGCCGGCGCCCGCCTCAACCGCGCGCAGCAGCGCATCGTCGCGATGCGCCCGTACGCTGTGAAGACGGGCGACGTGCTCGCCTCGGTAGCCGCATCGATGACGGCGGCGGCGGCCGAGCACGACGCCTCGAACGATCTGCACCCGCTCCTCGTGCGTCGACCGGAGAAGAAGGTCCTCCTCGTCGTCCTGAGCGGCGATCGCGGACTTTGCGGCGGGTTCAACACCAACATCAACAAGGCCGCCGAGCGCGAGTGGAAAGAGAAGCGCGACGCCGGCGTCGACGTGCAGTTCTTGACCCTCGGCCGCAAGGGGCGCGAATACCTCCAGCGCCGCAAGGCCAACATCGCGCACGACGTGGTGAAGGTCTACGACGGCCTCGACCTCGAGAAGGCGCGCGGCATCGCGGGATGGATCGTGCCGCGCTTCGAGAAGGGCGACTACGACGGGATCTACCTCATTTACAACGAGTTCAAGAGCGCGATGACCCAGAAGGTCGTCGTCGAGCCGCTGCTCCCGCTGAAGGAAGTCGACGGCGCCGCGGACGCCAAGCGCGACGGCAGCTCGCCGAGCGAGTTCCTCTACGAGCCGAACCAGCAGGCCTTGCTTGAGCGGCTCGTCCCGATGTACGTCGAGATCAGCATCTTCCGCGCGCTCCTGGAGAGCCACGCAAGCTTCCTCGGCGCGCAGATGACCGCGATGGACGCGGCGACACGCAACGCCAAGGACATGATCGGCCGCCTCACCCTCGTGTACAACCGCGCGCGTCAGGCGGCGATCACGAAGGAGCTGATGGAGATCATCGGCGGCGCCGAAGCCCTGAAGGAGTAACCGCGTCGCCCATCCACGACCCCGAGTGGTCAGTGGGCGAAGAGGATTCGCGGGACGCGCGCCGAGAAGCACGTCGTCATGCCAGGCTCGTCGCAGAGCTGGAGCGTGCCCCCGTGCGCCTCGACGGCGACGCGGCAGAAGTAGAGACCGAGCCCGCGGTTGATGCGTGTCGCGCCAGGCGTCGCCGCCTGCCCATATTTCTCGAAGATGTGCGCGCGGGCGTCGTCGGGGATGGACGGACCGTCGTTGGCGACGCGGATCTCGAGGTGGCCACCGAGATCCCTCGTCGTCACCCGCAGGCGGCCACCGGGGCGCGTGTAGCGCAGGCCGTTCTCGAGGAGGTTCTCGACGACGCGGCCCAGGAGATCGGCGTCCAGCTCGAAGAGCCCCTCGGTCTCGCCGTCGCACACGAGCTGGACGTTGCGGAGCTTCGCCTCGATCAGGTGGTCCTGCGCGATCTTGGCGATCAGCGAGCGCAGATCGACGGGGGCTGTCCGCGCGACGAGGCGCCCGTCCTCGCTCTTGGAGATGTCGAGCAGGTTGGCGATCATGCGAAAGAGGCGCGCGCTCGCGACGCGGCAGTCCTCCAGAGCACCGCGTACGTCGTCGGAGGAGGGGTCCTCGGGGAGGCCGCCGAGCGCGACGTCGAGGTTCATCGCGATGGCCGAGAGCGGGCTCTTCAGATCGTGGACCATCAGCGCGGCCATCTCGTCTTTGAAGGCCTGGAGGCGTAGGAGTCGCTCGTTCTGCGCGGCGAGCGTGCGTTGGTTCTTGCGGAGGTTCAGCAGGTTCTTCGCGCGCGCACGGAGATCGTGGCGCGCGATGGGCTTTTCCAAGATCTGCTCGGCGCCGGCCTCGAACGCGCGCGACCGTGCCCTCTCGTCGCCGACGTCGGCGAGGAAGACCACCGGGAGGTAGGCGTCCGCGTCACGGAGGAGGCGCGCCGCTTCGTGCGCGTCGGGGTCGACGGCCGCGACCAGGAAGAGATCGGGCGCAGCGACCTTCGTGAACGCCAGCGCCTCGCTGCACGTCGCGAACGCGCGGAGATCGTACGCGCGACCCTCCAAGTCGGCGACGACGAGCTCTCGACAGGCGAGATCGGCGTCGACGATGACGACGACCGCGCGATCGGGGACCGCCTCCGGAGTGGGCGCGATGGAGACGTTGAGGGGAGCCTCCTCGAGGTCGCGCACGACCGGCGATGCGCGCGCGACGACGTGGTTGCCCGAGCTGCGCTTGCTCGCCGCGGCGGGATCGACGCCGAGGAGGCCGAGCACCAATCGCTTCAGCGTAGCGGTCCCTTCGCGCACGTGCGCGCCGTAGCGATCGCGCTCGTCGCGACCGAGCGCGCCGTCGTCTACCGCGAGGAGCTGAGAGAACCCCATCACGGCGTTGAGCGCGCCGACGATCCCTGCCGCGACCTCTTGGCGGGTCTCTCCGTCCGCCACGGGCGGCGCCGAACGATCGACGGCCATGGCTTCAGCCCTTCGCGATGTCGGCCGTGACCGCCGCCCACTCATCGGCGGGGAGCGCTTCGAAGGCCGCGTGGACCTCCGGATCGAACTGCGGGCCGACCGAGCCGGCGATGACCGCGCGCGCCTCTTGGTCGCTCTTCGCGGCGCGGTACGGCCGGTCGCTGCAGAGTGAGTCGTAGGCGTCGACGATCTGGAAGATGCGGGCGTCGACGGGGATCGCGTTGCCGGCGAGGCCTCGCGGGTAGCCCTTGCCGTCGCGGCGCTCGTGATGACACTGGACGATCGGGATCGCGCGATGCAGCGCCGGCACGTCGCGGAGGAGCGACACGCCGAGATCGGGATGCTTGCGGAGATCCGCCCACTCGTCGTGCGTCAGCTCGCTCGGCTTCAGGAGGACCGCGTCGCGGACGCCGATTTGGCCCACGTCGTGGAGGAGCGCGCCGAGCTCGACGTCGAGCATGCGCGAGGCCGAGAAGCCCAGCGCCGAGGCGAGACGGCGCGACCAGGACGCGACGCGCATGCAGTGGGCTTCGCTCTCGTAGTTCCGCATGGCGAGCACGCGTACGATGCTCTTCGCGAGGCTGCGGGCCTCCTCGCTGAACGCGAGCTCGTTCTCTTCGGGACGCCCGGCGAGGAGCTCGATGAGGGTGGGGATCAGGCGCTGCGCGCTCTCCCGCTTGGTGACGAACGCGTGCACCGAATACGGCACCATGAGGCCCGCGATGCGGGCGAAGTCGGTCTCGCTGGTCATCAGCACGCGCGCGACGCGCGGCGCGGACTGGGAGAGCATCGCCAGGACGAGGTGGCCCCCCATCAGCGGCATGTTCAAGTCGCACACGATCGCGTCGGCGCCTTCGCAGACGACCACCTCCATCGCGCGCCGGGGATCGCCCGTCGCCGTGACCTTGTAGCCCGCGCTCGAAAGGAGCCGATCGGCAGCGCGCAGGACGGTGTCGTCGTCGTCGAGGACCACTACGTGCTTGGTGCGGGCCCCTTCGAGGCGGCCTTGGGCGCTCTGCATGACCGAGAAGAACGGCCAGAAGTGCCGCAGCTTTAGCGCGAAACGCGCTAGGCCAGAAGCGGCCAGAAGCGGCAGGGGCGTGCTACGGCACGAGCCAAGCAATCTGGTCAGGGCCTGGCGGATTCACGAGCGCCGTGAGATCGCGCACGCCTCCTGCGATGAGGGACAACAGCGGCACAGGCCACACCCCGAGAAGCAGCGCGACGACCGCGAGGGGCGCGATCATGGCGAGCTCCCGCGACGTGATCTCCGGTATTTTCCCCTTGAACGGGGCCAACGCGGGGCCCTTGCGCAGATCGTCCCCGACCTCGCCCAGCACCATTTTATGGAGTGTCGTGACGTAGGTGGCGGCGAGGATCGCGACGCCGAGCGCGGCGATGAACGTCAGCACACGATGAAGGGGAAACGCGCCGAACAGCGCCAGGACCTCTCCCCAAAAGCCGGCGAGCCCCGGCAGGCCCAGCGATGCGAAGACCGCGAAGCCGAAGAGCGCCGCGAACGCCGGCACCTCACGCCCCAGCCCGGCGAGCTGCGCGATCTCGCGGGTCTTCACCCGATCGAAGAGCGCGCCAAGGAGCAGGAGCATCATCGCTCCCAGCACGCCGGTGCTCGTCATCTGCACGACGCACGCCGCGATCCCCTGCGGCGTCAGCGACCCGAGGCCGATCAGGCAGAAACCCATCTGGCTCATCGCCGCGTACGCGTACATGCGCTTCAAATCGGTCTGCGCCATGGCGCACAGCGCCCCGTAGACGACGTTGACGACCCCCAGCGCGATCACCGTCCCCGCCGCCCACCGGCTCGCCTCCGGGAGGACACCGAAGCACACGCGCACCATCCCGTAGGCGCCGAGCTTCAGCACCAGGCCGACGAGGACGACACCGATCGGCGTCGGCGCCGTCACGACCGCGTCGGGGAGCCAGCGGTGCAGCGGGAACATCGGGAGGACGACGGCGAAGGAGAGGAAGAGGCACACCCACGCGACCCTCACGAGCGGCATCCCCAGCAGCGTGAGGTGCTTGGCATGGAAGGCCACGCGCATCAGCTCCGGGACCGCAAAGGTGTGCGTCACGGTCGTGCCGTCGACGAGGAAGGTGCGATCGGCGTTCGCGTAGAGCGCCAGGATCGCGAGGAGCATGAGGCCGCTGCCCACCAGCGTGAAGAGGAACGTCTTCGCCGCCGCCTGCTCGCGCCGCTCGACTCCCCACACGCCGAGCAGGAAATAGAGGGGAACGAGGACGACCTGCCAGAACGCGAAGAAGAGCACGAGATCCAGCGAGACGAAGACGCCCATGATCCCGGTGAGGAGGAGCATGTAGAATGCATAGAACCCCTTCACGCGCTGGACGGCGCCGCCGGCCGAGAGCGTCCCGACGAGGCCGAGGACGGCGGTGAGGAGGACCATCGGCATGCTCACGCCATCGACACCCACGAAGTACTCGACGCCGAGCGAGCGGATCCACACGACGCGCTCGACGAGCTGATAGCCGTCGTTGCCGTCGATGCGCGTGACGTCGCCGTTGAAGGCGTCGCAGGCCCAGACGGCGAGGAGGCACTGGGCCGCGGTGACGCCGATCGCGACCTTGCGGAGGAGCGCGTCGTCCTTGTGGCCGGAGAGCTGCATCGCGACGGCGAGCAGCGCGGCGAGGAGCGGGAGGAAGACGAGCCACGACAGCACGTGATCGGTGACCATCGCGACGCCGCGGGGGAGTTGCCCGTGAACGCCCATCGCGACCTCGCCGGCCGCCTCGTCGCTCGACGTCACGACGACGTGCGCGAAGGCCTGATGAACGCGGGAGTCGCGGTCGGGCGTCCAGGTGACGACGACCGTGCGCGCCGCACCCGGCGGCACGGTGAGCGCGGTGCCGCCCCCCTCCGCGAAGCGAACCGCCATACGCGCGGGGGCACGGACGTCGTCCTCGTCGCCGCGCAGGGCGATGCGCGAGATCGCGAGCACGTCGGGTCCGGCGTTGTGGACGAGGAACTCGCCGATCCAGCCGCCGTCCTTGGGGACGAGCGTGACCGGCCCCGCGGGGCTGCCTGGGACGCTCAGCGAGATCGTCCCGCGAGCGACCGGCGCCTTGGGTGCGCGCCCTTCGGCGTGCGCGGCGCGGAGCGGGATCAGCCACAGAGCGGCGGCGAAGACGAGGAGCGCGAGCGGAAGGAGGCGTCGGGTCATTGGGGGGTTCGCAGTGCGAGGTAGAGGACGAGCGCGGTGACGAGGACGAACGCGGCAACGACGGTCGCGCGAGCGCGCGGCTCGAGGCGCGCGGAACGATCGGCGAGGGTGTCGATGCCGGCGCCGAGGAACCGGTCGTCGGCGATCGCGACGAGCTGCGCGGCGGCGCGCGACGCGGAGCCGATCGCGGCGTGCGCGCCGTCGAGGACCCACCGCTCCACACCGACCGCGACCTCGGCGGCGAGCGGAGCGGAGGCTGCGCGCGCCGAAGACGCAGAAGGAACCGAAGACGCGGAAGACGCGGATGCGGCGTCCTCGGACGACGGCGCGGCGAGCTCTTTGGGGCGCGCGCGGCCCGCGCCGTAGCGACTCCTTGCGGTCGACGCGCCGGCGACGCCGATCCCAACGCCGACGAGGAGGAGACCCCACGTGAGACCTGCGCTCGTCGGCGCCGAGGGGAGCTGCGTCGCAGCGTCTTCCATCCACTCGTCGAACGACGAAAGGCCAGATTTCCCCACGAAACGGCCGCCGAATCCGAGCACCGTACCGAGGACTGCGGCGAGCCCCGCGAGCGTCCACGCGGCACCGCGCGCGACCGCCACGAAATCGGACGTCGCCGCCGGGCCCGCCTTCCCTTCGAAGACCACGAAGTACGCGCGGACCGACGCGTGCGCGCCGAGGCCCATCGCGGCGGCGCCGAGGACGAAAGGAATCCACCCCGGCAGCCTCCCCGTCGCGAGGGTCCCGAACGCCGCGAGCAGCACCGCGAGCTTCGGGACGCTCACGATCCACGACGCGGCCGACGCGACGAACCAGACGCGCGCGATCATCGGCGCCGACTTCGCGAGGCCGCCCATGCCGCGCAAATCGGTGCCGGCGCTCGGCGCGAGCGCGACGAGGCAGCTCCACGAGGCGCCGATCCCTAGGACCGATACGGCGAGCGACAGTGTGGCGGCGGACGTCGCCCCGCAGCCGGCGCCGAGCATCGCGAAGCCGAGCTCCGCCGAGGTCAGGTACAGGAGGACACGCCGCAGATCGGTCGCGCGCGAGGCCTGCCACGCCGCGAGCACCGCGCTGGCGCCGCCAACGAGCGCGAGGACGGCGGAGGCGACGCTCGAGAGCTGGATCAGCACATGAAGCCGAAGTGCGAGGTGCGCGCCGAGCACCGTCGCGGTCGTCGCGACGAGCGCGGCCACGGCGGGCGACGCGGCGCCGATGCGGAGGAGCGGGCCATGCAACGGGGCCTGACCGCTCCGCGCGGCGGCGGCGGCGAGCAAAAGAAGGCACGCGGCCGTCACGAGGCCCACCCCGCCCCCGATCGTCCGCGACAGCAGCAGCGCGCGACCGGCGTTCTCGCCGCGCGAGTCGTTCACCACGAGCTGATCGCGAATTTGCGCGAACGTGAGGGTCGCTCCGAAGACGCCGAGCGCCATCTCCCGATCTTTGGCGAATGGGACGTGCGACACGAGGTAGTCGTCGAGGCCGTTGCCGGGGTGGATGCGGAACGAGTGCAGGCCCGCGGGCACCGCAAATTTCACGAACGGCGCGCGCAAGGGGACCTCGCCGCTCATGAGCGGCGCGCGCGCATCGTCCATGAAAATCAGGGCGCCGGGGTACGAGGTCATCGTGACCATCCCCTTGCCGCCCGCCTGCGCGAGCGCTTGCTCACGACGTCGCTCCTCGGCCTCCTCGTCCTTGTGCACCTTCGCGTCGTCGGCGTCGGGCACGGCGGCCACGTGGACGGCGGCGAAGCGCGGGCTCAAATCCGGGAGGTAGTCACTCTCGGACCAGCCGCCGCCGAGGCCCCAGAAGAGCGCGACCGCGCCGACGACGAAGAGGCCGCCGGTGACGCGCGCGGTCACGAACGCTCGCGCGTCGCGGGTGAGGCCGAGGATCGCGCAGGCGGCGACCTCCCACGCGAGGATCACGACCACGAGACCATCGGCGAGGATCGCGAGCTGCGTCGCCGCGAGGAGCAGGCAGGCCCACGCCATCGTCCCAGCGGGTGCGGCGCTCGCGCGGAGCGTCGCGAAGAGCGCGAGAGCCACTCCGGAGACCGCAAGGAGAATCGCCGACGACATCGGATCGAGCGAGAGGTCGAGGGACACGTCGAGCTGCCCGAGGCGGACCATCCGCAGGACGTGCTCGAGGAAGAACCGCTGCCCCTCTTCGAGCTGCGAGAGCCGGAAGGTTGACCACGCCGCCACGCCGAACGAGATGGCCGCGGCGAGCAGCGCGGCGTTGGCGACGATCACCGAATCGCGGTCGCTCGATCGCTTCTTCGAAACGGCGCGCGCGAGGAGAAGGTACGCGGCGTACGCGGCGGCGAGGAGCGGCGCGAGCGGGACGACCCACAGCCCGAACGCAAGCGACGCGCGCGTGACGGGTCCATAGAGGTCGGGCATGGGGGGTGAGCCACGCTAGTTTTATCGGGGATTTTGCGCAAGCGGGCGACGTCCGACGCTAGCTCTAGAGAAAGGCGCTGGTGGGGTTGTCGGACGGTCCCATGCGCGCGGCGAAGCGCACGCGGTGGACGACGCGCAAGAAAGCCAACGCCACGAGCGCGCAGGTCCCCATCGCCACGACGCGCTCGATCGTCGCGCTCGGCGACGCGATCTGCCAGCCGAGCGTCGCGGCCAGCCCTACGGCGGCCGCCGGGACGAGCCACCTCCAGCAGAGACGCGTCGCCTGCGCCACCGTCACGATCGGGACCGTGCGACGCGCGAACGCCACCAGGCCGACGAGGACGCCGGTCTTGAGGAGGAAGACGGCGCTGCCGAGGATCTCGAGGCCGAGGTGCCCGGTCTCTTGTCCCAGCGTGATGCCGGGGAGGCGCCATCCGCCGAGAAAGAGCGCCGCGCTCGTCCCCGCGGTGACCAGCACGTTCGCCCACTCCGCGACGCGGGACGCCTGGAGCGACAGCGGGCTCCGCGTGCTCGCCTTCGGCATGGACTCGGCCTCCGCGAGATCGCCAGGGACCTCACCGCTCTGCGCAAGCGCGCCGCTCAGGTGGAGGGCGAAGAGGCCGAACGCGACGGGGCTGCGCAGCGCGTACCAGCTCCACGGGGCGCCGCCCTGCGCGCGGACGATCTCGTGGAGGCGCGTCGAGCCGGTCATGACGACGACGCACGCGATCGCGAGGGCCGCGGGCACCTCGAAGCTGACGCTCTGCGCCGCGCCGCGTAGGCCGCCAGTGAGCCACCCGATGGTGACGAGCGACGTGAGCGACACGAGGAAGAGGAGCCCGATGTCGAGATCGGCGAGGACCACGTAGCGCCCGAACGGCATCACTGCGAAGAGGAGCCCCGCCGCGCCCGCCGCGACGAGCGGCGCACGCGAAGCGCCGGCGCGCGACACCATCGCGACGAGCGCGCCGCGCGAGAGGAGGCGCGCCGCGATTCGCCGCTCGACCCACGGCAGCACGCCTGCGCCGGGCGCGAAGAAGAAGAGGATGATCCCCACGGCGACGAGGAGAACGAGCCCGCCCGCCACGAGATCGCGGGGCGCAGCGAGCCGATACCCGTCGGTCGCGATCTCGAGCGTCGCGTCCGCGGCTCCCGCCCTACGAACGTCGACCGATACGCGCGCGCGCGCGCCCGAGGGGATCAGATCCTCACGCGACAGCGCCCGCACGCCGTCGAAGCTCGTGACGACATCTCCCGCGACGAGCCCCGCCGCCTCGGCGCGCGACCCTGGCGTGACGGCGCGAATCGCGAGCCCGCCGGCCGCCGGCGCGGCGTCGTCCAGCGCGAAGCCCAAGAACGAAGCGACGTGCTCGGCCTCGGCGCGGCGCGCGTCGAGCTTGGCGCGCGGCGGAGAAGCAGGCCGAAGATCCAGGGTCACGTTGGACACTGTGGCGGCGACCGGCGGCGCTCCCGGCGCGATCGCCGGAAACGCGACCTCGACCTCGCCGCGGAACGTGGTGTGCTGTGCGCGATCGGCGCGCCCACAGAACGAGGCCTGCAAGTCCTCGGTCAACGACGCCTCGATCCGCTGCGCGCTCACCGCCGGCGCGGCCAACTCGATCTCGGCGCTCTCGGGCGGCTCGCCGGGGCGGTGCAACGTCCCGCGAAACGTGAGGCGCGCGGTCTTCCCCTTGGGAAACCCGACGCCCACGACCTCGAGGCGATCCCCCAGCTCAGCCTCCGCCGGCGCCAGCTCCGTCGCCGTGATGAGCTGCGGCGCAGGCGCGCGATCGCACGCACAAAGGACGAGGCTCACGAGCAGGAGCCACGCAAGCGAGAGGACACGGACCAAGCGCGCGGACGAGAGCATCTAGCCTTACCCGTATAGACGAGGGCACGGATCCGGGCGAAAAACCGGCCAATCTGTGGTACGCGCGGCGCATGGCGAACGACGCGAAGGTCTACGCGGTCATCATGGCGGGCGGCGCGGGGACGCGGTTCTGGCCGGCGTCTCGGGCCGGGCGGCCCAAGCAGCTCCTCCCGCTGGCCGGCCGCGCGGACGAGCCGCTCCTCGCCGCGACTGTGCGCCGCATCGCCTCCCTCGTGCCCGCCGAGCGGGTGTACGTCGCGACCGGCGCCCACCTTCTCGCCGCCACCGCCGAGTGCGTGCCGCAGGTCCCGAGGGAACAGCTGCTCGCCGAGCCGGTCCCACGCAACACGGCCCCGTGCATCGGATGGGCTGTGCGGGCGATCCAGAAGCGCGACCCCGACGCGCTCGTCGCCGTCCTCCCGAGCGATCACTTCATTAAGGACGAGACGGCGTTCGTGGCGACCCTCTCGCGCGCGCTCGAGGCCGCGCGGGGCGACGCGATCGCGACCGTCGGCATCGGCCCGACGAGGCCGGAGACCGGCTACGGCTACATCGAGCTCGGCGACGAGACCTCGCCGGGGACGTTCGCGGCGAAGCGCTTCGTCGAGAAGCCGGACCTCGCGAAGGCGAAGGAGTACGTCGCCGGCGGGCGTCATCTGTGGAACGCCGGCATGTTCTTCTTCCGAGCGCGCGCGATGACCGACGCGATCGCCAAGCACCTCCCCGATCTCGATCGCGGCCTCTCCCGCATCGACGCAGACGCGAGCACGCTCGGGGCGGTGTTTCCGACGCTCCCGTCGATCTCGATCGATCACGGCGTGATGGAGAAGGCCTCGAACGTCGCGGTGGTGCGCGGCGACTTCGGCTGGAACGACGTCGGCGGCTGGCAGAGCGCGTGGGAGCTCGCGGACAAGGACGCGAATGGCAACGCGATGCCGGAGACGGGCATCGCCATCGACGCGCGCGGGAACCTTGTGCGCGATCTGAGCGGGAAAAAGAGGGTGATCGCGCTGGTCGGCGTCGAAGACCTCGTCGTCGTGGACACCGGCGACGCGCTCCTCGTCATGCCGCGCGAGCGCGCGCAGGACGTGCGGGCCGTCGTCGACGCGCTCAAGGCCAGCGGCAAGGCCGGCCTCTTCTGACCGTCACTCCTTCACGCACTCCGCGAAGAGGTTGATCCGCTGCTCTTCGAACACCACACGCGACGCGGCGCGGCCGAACGCCGAGCGCCGGAACAGGCGATCCATGTCCTCCTCGGTCCGATGCACGAGTCGCCACTCGAGGACGTGATCCATCAGCGCCTTGGTCGGATTTCGAGGATGAAAATTGCCGAGGAGGACGCGGCCACCCGGGCGGAGTGCCCGGTGGACGAAGCCGAGGAGCTTCACCACCATGTCGTCGTCGAAGTAGTCGATGAGGCCGACGCTGTAGACGAGATCCTGGTTCTCCAGGAGGAGCTGCCGGCGGCCGGTGGCGAGGTGCACGAGGTTCTCGTTGGCCAGGGACATCTGCGTCCGAAGCCGGCCGCGGTCGCGCCGATCGGCGACGTGAGCGAGGGCTTGGAGGTCCATGTCGATGAGGGTCGACCGCAGGCAGCTCGCGTCGGGCAGCGTCGCGTAGACGTCGAAGAGCTCCTCGGCGGGGCCGCACGCCATGCTCGTAACCCGCGCGCGACGGCCTTCGTTGGCGTCGATCACCGAGCGGATCTCCTTCGCCAAGAGCCCTCGTCGGTTTCGGACGGCGCGCGCGGCCGCCAGCTCCAGGAAGCACTGGTCCACGATGGCGCCGAGGCGGCCGTGCCCTCGCGGCGCGTTCTCGTAGATCTTCGCGATGCTGAGGAAGTCGCCCGCGTAGCCCCTCGGCTTTGCATACCAACGCTCGGCGTTCTCCGAGAGGAGCAAGTAGGGGTGGAGGTCGGCTTGAAGGCGCGCGCCAACTCTGTTCTTGTTCTCGTCATCGCCCTCGGCCTCGTCGCCGAGCGTCGCGTTCACCAGGACCTCGAAGCGACCCCAGGCCACCGCGATTCGCTCGGAGGTCAGCGGGGGAATGGCCCCCTCCTCGATGGCCTCGCGGTCCGCGCGCCGCAGGAGCGTCTTCAGCGAGAACACCGAGGGCGCGAGCTCTTCCCAGAGTTGTACCGACGGGTGCGCCGCTTGCGGCTCTCGCGCGGCCGGGCGGACGTTCGAAACGGTCCTCATCGTCTCCTCCTTGCGCGCTGCGGCGCCGAGCTTTCCGTCAGGAGCATTTCGCTCCGCTGCGCTTCGCTCCACTCACCGGAGCGCATCGATCACCGCATCCGCGTACTCCGCCATGCAATGCGGCGGGCCCCCTTCGTAGCCTTGCCTCTTCCACTCCTCGGCCAGGCGCTTCCAATCCTCGTCGTCCGGCTCGACCTGGTGGCCCGGCGCTGAAAGCTCGATCGCAGATTGCGCTGTCCGTGCCTCGCACATGTAGTCCCCCGCTTCCCGGGGATAGTGTCGCGTCGTCGCGGATGTGACGGGCGGCGGACGAAAAAGGAGCGTGGCCGTCACGCGTGGTAGAATTCCCTGGATCGCGATGGGGTCCGAGCAAGCCACCGACCTGGAAGCGTCCATACGGCACCAGTGCGAGCGTGGCGCGTACGACGACGCGACGAAGGCGGCGCTCGAACTCTACGGGCGGCAGGTCCTCGGATTCCTTTGCGCTGCGCACAAGAACGAGGCCGACGCCTCCGAGATCTTCTCCGTGTTCGCCGAGGATCTCTGGAAGAGCCTCGCCGGCTTCTCTTGGAAGTGCTCCCTCCGCACGTGGGCGTACGTGCTCGCGAGGCGTGCCGCCACCCGCGTGCTCCGTCAGAAGTGGCGCGCGCGCGCGGTGCTCGGCTCGTCGCCGGCGTTGTCGCAGCTCGTTCAGGAGGTGCGGACGGAGACCCTCGCCTACCTGCGCACCGAGACGAAGACCCGCCTGCGCGCGCTCCGCGATTCGCTCGACGAGGACGACCGCACCCTCCTCATGTTGCGCGTCGATCGAGGGCTCGCGTGGGACGAGCTCGCGCGGGTCTTCTCGGAAGAAGACCTCGACGAGGCGGCGCAAAAACGCGAGGCCGCACGGCTCCGAAAGCGCTTTCAGCTCGTGAAGGAGAAGCTGAAGGCGCTCGCGAAACGCGAGGGGCTGTTGCCGTCGAAGGACGAACCTACCTCTGGCTGACGAGCGGTTCCACGCCCCCGTCCGCGCGCGCCCTTCGCGTCACACCGTTCGGCGTCGTGGGCCAGTAGGAGTCGTCGCGCGCGCGCGAAGGGAAACCGGAAGCGCCGCTCTAAGGCTTCCACTTCCGCGTCGCGCGCTTTGCGGCGGAGAAGCTCTTCGGCGCCTTCGCCGGGCGGGTACCGGACTTTTTCTTCTTGGCGCCGTAGGGCTCGTAGCCCGTGTCGCCCGCGCCGTTGGTGCCGCCGGCGAGGCTCTCGAGGCGCTTCAGGTCGTCGCGGAGGCGCGCGGCCTTCTCGAACTCCAGGTTCTCCGCCGCGGCGAACATCTCGAGGCGCATCTCCTGGATCTGCTCGCCGATGTCCGCCTCTTCGGCCTTGCCGCCGGCGTTGCCTCCCTTGGCCGTCTTCGGGACGTTGAAGTAGTCGATCGTCCCCGCCGCCGGGTTGATGTTCATGACCGCGCGGATGATCGTCTGCGCGATGATCCCGTGCTCCTCGTTGTATTGTCCCTGGAGCGTGCGGCGACGCGACGTCTCGTCCATCGCGTACTTCATCGCGTCGGTCACGCGGTCGGCGTACATGATGACGCGCCCGTTCACGTTTCGCGCGGCGCGGCCGATGGTCTGGATGAGCGACCGCGCACTGCGCAAAAAGCCCTCTTTGTCGGCATCGAAAATCGCGACGAGCGAGACCTCCGGCAAATCGAGGCCTTCGCGCAACAGGTTGATGCCGACGAGCACGTCGAATTCGCCGAGCCGTAGATCGCGCAGGATGTCGATGCGGTCGAGCGTCTCGACGTCGGAGTGAAGGTAGCGAATGCGGACGCCGAGCTCGCGGTAGTAGTCGGTGAGATCCTCCGCCATGCGCTTGGTGAGCGTGGTGCAGAGGACGCGCTCGTTCTTCTTGCAGCGATCGCGGATCTCGGTGAGCAGATCGTCGACCTGGCCGCTCACCGGGCGCACTTCGACGACCGGATCCTGCAATCCCGTCGGGCGAATGACCTGCTCGACGACGACGCCCTGCGCCTTCTGGAGCTCGTACTCGCCGGGCGTCGCGGAGACGTAAATCGCCGAGTGGACCTTCTGTTCGAACTCTTCGAACTTGAGCGGCCGGTTGTCCATCGCGCTCGGGAGGCGGAAGCCGTACTCGACGAGCGTCTCCTTCCTCGCGCGATCGCCGCGGTACATCGCGCCGACCTGCGGCACCGTCTGGTGCGACTCGTCGAGGATGAGGAGGAAGTCCTTCGGGAAGTAGTCGATGAGGGTCGGCGGCGCTTCGCCCTCTTTGCGATCCGAGAGGTGGCGCGAGTAGTTCTCGATGCCGTTGCAGAAGCCCATCTGCTCCATCATCTCGATGTCGTAGAGGGTCCGCTGCTCGAGGCGCTGCTTCTCCAGGAAGCGCCCCTCCTTGTCGTAGAAATCGAGGCGCTCGCGGAGGGCATCGCGAATTTGCGAAATGGCCTTTCGCATCTGCTCCTGCGGCGTCACGTAGTGCGAGCCAGGGTAGATGGCGATGCGCTCGAGGGTGCCCTTCACCTTGCCGCGGAGCGGATCGACCTCTTTGATCGCCTCCACCTCGTCGCCGAAGAACTCGACGCGGATCGCCGTCTCGTTCTCGTACGCGGGGAAGATCTCCACCACGTCGCCGCGCACTCGGAAGGTGCCGCGGTGAAAATCGACGTCGTTTCGCTCGTACTGGATGTCGACGAGCATGCGGAGCAAGTTGTCGCGACGGAACTCCTCGCCCACCTTCAGGTTGATGAGGAGGCCGTGGTAGCTCTCTGCGCTGCCGATGCCGTAGATGCACGACACGCTCGCGACGATGATGACGTCCTTCCGCGACAAGAGCGCGCGCGTGGCCGCGTGGCGCATGCGATCGATCGCGTCGTTGATGATCGCGTCCTTGTCGATGTACGTGTCGCTCGCGGGGACGTACGCCTCGGGCTGGTAGTAGTCGTAGTAGCTGACGAAGTACTCGACGGCGTTCTTGGGGAACAGCTCGCGCATCTCGCCATAGAGCTGGGCGGCCAGCGTCTTGTTCGGCGCCATGATGAGCGTCGGCTTCTGGTGGTGCGCGATGACGTTGGCGATGGTGAACGTCTTGCCGCTGCCGGTGATGCCGAGGAGCACCTGGTGCTTGTCCCCGCGCGCGAGCCCCTCCTTCAGCTGGGCGATCGCGGCGGGCTGATCCCCCTTCGGCTCGAACACCGTCGTCAGCTCGAAGTCCCCGGACATGAGCCAAAGACATTGTGATAAGCACGGCCCGATGGCAAGCGGCGTCGCCAAATCCCCTAAGGCGCCGCCCTCGACGACGCTGGGATTTTGCGGGCTCGGCGCGATGGGCGCGCCGATGGCGGCCAACCTCGTCCGTAAGGGATTCGCGCTCCGCGTATGGAACCGAAGCCCGGGGCCGGTCGCGAAGCTCGTCGAGCTCGGCGCGACGGCGGCCACGTCGCCGGCCGATTGCGCACGTGGCGCGGCGGCGGTCATCACGATGGTGAGCGACAAGCACGCGCTCGCGGCGATCCTCGGCGGCGACTTCGGCGTGCTCGCAGGCCTCGCGAAGCGCGCGATCGTCGTAGACATGTCGACGATTGGACGAGCGGCGGCCCTCGAAGCCGCGCGCGCGGTGGAGGCGGTCGGCGGACGCTTCGTCGACGCGCCGGTGAGCGGCAGCGTGAGGCCGGCGGTGAAGGGCGAGCTGCTCGCGCTCGTCGGCGGACGCGTGAAGGACGTCGGCAAGATCGACGAGGTTCTGCGCGCGATGTGCTCGCGCGTCCTCTTCGCCGGCGATGTGGGTCAGGGGCAAGCGCTCAAGGTGGTCCTGAACGGCCTGGGGGCGCATCATTTCGTCGGCTTCACGAGCATGCTCGTCCTCGGCGAGCGGGCGGGCCTTCGCCGCGAGACGGTCGTGGAGGCGTTCACGACCGGCGCCTTCGCCACGCCGAGCTACATCGGCAAGCGCGCGAAGGTCCTCGCCCGCGACTATTCCCCTGAATTTTCCCTGGATCTCGCGTTAAGGGACTGCGCCGCGACCGTCGAGCTGCAGCGCGAGGTCGGCCTCCCCCTCGCCAGCCACCGGGAGTGCATGCGCGAGATCCAGGACGCCGTCGGCGAGGGGCTCGGTAAGGAAGATCTCTTCGCACTCGAGAAGCATTTCACGGCGCGCAGAGGGGTGTAGGCTCTTCCTTTCCGAGGAGGCATTGCCGATGGGGACCGAGCGAATCAAGGTCGTCGACGTCATCCCGACGAGCGCCGAGGCGATCTACGACGCATGGCTCGACGCCACGAAGCACAGCGAGATGACCGGCGGCCGCGCCACGTCGGACGGCCACGGCGTCGGCGCGCGCTTCACCGCGTGGGACGACTACATCTGGGGCGAGCACATCGAGCTCGAGCCCAACAAACGCATCGTGCAGTCGTGGACGACGAGCCAGTTCCCGCCCGGCGCTCCGCCCTCGCGCGTAGAGGTGCAGCTCGAAGAGGTCGGCGATCAGACGCGCGTGGTCATCGTGCACAGCGACATCCCCGAGGGCCAGGGGGCGGGCTACGAAGGCGGCTGGCAGACCTTCTACTTCACGCCGATGAAGCGGCACTTCGCGACGATGGCGGTCGGCGAGGAGCAGGTTTTATCGCAGCGCTCCGGCAAGCTCATTCACACCCTCGCCGTGATGCCGGACCCCAAGCCGGCCGCGAAGGCGAAGGCCAAGCCGATCGCGAAGGCGAAGGCGATCGCGAAGCCGGTAGCGAAGAAGGCGCCGAAGCCCGTCGCGAAGGCGAAGGCGATCGCGAAGAAGGCGCCGAAGCCGGCGAAGAAGAAGATCGTCGCAAAGGCGAAGCCCAAGGCCGTGGCGAAGAAGAAGGCCGCCAAGAAGGCCGCCAAGAAGAAGCCCGCCACGAAGAAGGCGGTCACGAAGAAGGCCGCCAAGAAGAAGGCCCCCAAAAAGGCGACCAAGAAGGCGGTCAAAAAGAAGGCCGCCAAGAAGAAGAGCAAGAAGCGCTAGCGCGCGCGCACAATCGTTCCGTCCGGATCGATCATCACCGCGCGCTCCTTGAGGAGGCGGCCCACCGCGCGCTTGAAGGCCTTCTTGCTCAGGCCAAAGCGCGCGCGAATTTCGTCGGGCGTCGCGCGCTCGCTGAGCTTCGGCGCGCCCGGGCGCGATAGTGCGGTGAGGATCTTCCGCGCGTCGCCCTCCATCTCTTCGTGCGCGTGACCACGGAGTGAGAGCTCCACCTTCCCGTCCGGCAGCACGAGGGCGACGCGAACCCGCACCGCGTCGCCGCGCTTCAGCGTGTGCGGCTCGCTCGCCGGCACGAGGCCCACGTGCGCGCGCGCGAGGATCACGAACGTCCCGATCTCCGGCTCGTTGCGCCACGCCTCTCCCTCAACCCACGCGCCCTCCGAAAACGGCGGCTTCGCCCGGAGGAGCTCGGTCACGCGCATCGTTCCGGCGAGACGCCCGGTGTCGTCGAGGAAGAGGCCGACAGGGTGACGCTCCCCGACCCGCATCTCGCGCGTCTGCTCGCCGAGCGGGACGAGGAGCTCCTTCATGAGACCCCAATCGACGAACGCGCCGAAGCTCGTTACGTCCTTCACCTCGAGGAACGCGACCTCGCCGAGGCGCACCTTGGGCGTCCGGAGCGTCGCGATCGGGCGATCTTCCGAGTCGAGGTGGACGAAGACCTCGATGCTCGCGCCTTCGTCCGTGACCTTCGGCTCCTCCGAACCGGGCAAGAGGACGGTCGGCGCACCGGGACCGGTGTCGTCCGGATCGAGCGCGAGGAAAACTCCGGGCGGACCGAAGCGCAGCACCGGGAGGGTGACGACTCGTCCTAGGAGCGCGGAGTGCGGCATCGCGGCAGTTTGGCACGCCTCGAGCGACGCCGCGCGAGCAACGCGCATCCCACCAGCGGAGCCAGCGCGGCGAAAATCGCGACGGTGCCGCCCGCGTCGCGTGCGCCGACGGTTGCGCAGCCGCAGCCCTTGGACGCTCCTGGCGTCGACGCGTCGCCCGTGGCGCCGCTTCCCCCACCGCCTCCGCCGCCGTCGTCGATCCCGAGAGGGCCGCCGTCGCCGAGCCCGCCGCCGTCCGTGCCGAGCGGGCCGCCGTCGCCAAGGCCTCCGTCGAGCGCGCTGCCGGCGCACGTGTCGGCGACGCCGAGGTATGGATCGAAGCAGTAGTCGAGCGCGAACGGCGTCGGGAAGGTGAAGCGTTTGCTCATCGTGTACGCCGGATCGAAGAACTGATCGCCGTCGGCGCCGACGCCGGTGCCGCCTGGCTGGGCCCACGGCTCGCCGGGCGAGAGCCCCTCATTTCCCTGAAAATTCCCGCCGAATTGGGTCGGGCACGCGAACGTCGCGCAGCGCTCGCCCTTGAAGTCGATCGCCGCGCCGAACGCCTTGCCGGGCCCGATCTCTTTGATGTGCGTCCACATCGAGGTTCGCAGCTCGACGAGCGTGTAGCCGGCGTCGACGGCCTGGTTATCGACGGGCACCGGCATCTTCGCGGGGAGATCGGGTGAGTAGCGGACGCCTTGCGTCGCGAAGTGCGGCGCGTCGGAGTGCGTGCACGTCAGCTGCAGATCGGGGAACGCGTCGTTGCGCGGGGCGAAGCCGCCGCAGAAGCCGTGGCCGACCATCTGCACGTGGACCATCGGCCGCCCGCTGGTGGCGTCGAGGTGAACGGGCCCGTCGATGTTGTCGGCGCCGCCCTTCACGGCCTGATCGCCGGCGTACTGGTACCAGACGGTGTGGAAGCGCGTCTCCATCGCCTGGATGTGCCCGGCCGGCGTGCCGTCCTTCGCGATCACGAGGAGCACGCTCTCGGTGTCGTGCTCGTGGCCGTTCGTCGCCTTGAAGTCGAGCGGGTGGTACGGGAGGTATTGGACGAAGTAGTGCGTCGCCGTCTCGATGACGGTGAAGTAGACCGTCGCGACGAGGGGGCACTTCTGTCCGGCGCACTCACCGCCGGGATTGTCGGCGGTCGTGCACTTGGCAGAATCCGACCAGCACTCCATGTTCTCGGCGTTGTCGTCGCCGTTCCAGTTGCCGTCGAAGTCGTACGCGGTGAAAAGATCCTTGACGGGATCCTTCGTCTCCTGAAGGAAGATCGGCGCGTTCGCGCGCGCGACGTCCTCACGCGTGGCCGCGCGGGACGACCCGGCCACACCGACGAGCGCGAGGGCCACCGCGGCGCCGATGCTCCTGTGACGTTTCATCGACGGAAGTGTGACCCGCACGCGGATATTTCGCACGCAAAACAATTCCGCGACCGCAGAAATAGCTATCCGGTGGCCTCGAGTGCCGAGATCAAGCCAGGCCCGCCGCTGAACACGATCGCGTCCAGCAGGTTCGCCTCCTCCGCGAGCGCGATCGACGGATGATTGCGCGGAATCGTTACCACCCCGCCCGCGTCGGCGAACCCGCACGCGATCGCCCCGAGCGTCGACCCTTCGAGCCACAGCTGCTCGGCGAGCGTGCCCCCCGCCGGCTGATACGTGATGCGCGCGCGCGTCCGAAGGCGCTCGTGCGTCTCGAGCGCGCGGAGGTCATCGATGGGATCCGTCACGACGTGGCTGTCGATCCCGGTGCACAGACGCGCACCGCTCGCGCGCAGCGCCGAGATGTCGGGCAGGCCGTCGCCCAAGTCTCGCTCGGTGGTGGCGCAAATGCACGCGAAGCCCTTCGCCTCGCCGAGCAAGCGCGCCTCCGCCGCCGTGAGGTTCGTGCAGTGCACACCGACGAAGCGCGACGACAGGACTCCGCTCTCGGCGAGGAGCTCGATGGGGCGCTTGCCGGTCTCGGCGACGCACTCGTCGACCTCGCGCGCCTGCTCTGCGACGTGCATGTGAAACGGGAGCCCGTGGGCGTCGGCATACTCGGCGAGCGGCCTCAGCCACGACGGCGGCACGGCGCGCACCGAGTGGGGCGCGAGGCCGACGCGCACGTTCGGGTCATCCTTGTATTTTACACGCAACGCGTCGACGTCACGCAAAACGTCCTCCACCGCGGCGTCGCAGAAGCGCCGTTGTCCAGCCTCGGCCGGCCGGCCCGGCCCCGCGCGATGGTATGCCACGCGGAGGAGCGCGACGCGGAGCCCCTCGGCCTTGGCGGCGGCGATGACCGCGTCGCTCAGGATCGTCCGCTCGGCGTACGGCGTGCCGTCGGGCTGGTGGTGAACGTAGTGGAACTCGCCGACGGTGCGCACGCCGGCGCGGCGAAGCTCCCGAAAAGCGGCGCGGCTCACGACGCCGATCGACTCCGGATCGAGCGCGGCGGCCGCGCGGTACATCTGCCCGCGCCACGTCCAGAAGTCGTCGACGGGGGTAGACCGCGCCGCGGCAGACGCGGACGCGCCGTCAGGATCTGGGCCGCGGCGCTGCGACGTTCCGCGCATCGCGAACTGGAACGCGTGCGAGTGCGCTGTCGCGAGGGCGGGCAGCCGAACGGTGAGGCCGTCGGGCGACAGCGCCAGCATCACTGCCTCATGTGGACGGCGCTGGCGCGCGTGACGTAGAAATTGCGGGGCCAGTGACGGTACGTCGTGACGCGCATGACCGGCTGGCCGTCGTTCGGATCGAGGTCCTGGCCGAACGTGCCGAAGACGCGGACGAGCGAGCCGCTGCCCATCCCGCGCTCGCCGAAGTCGTCGTCGGGCCGCAGCGGCGCGACCGCGTGAACGACGCCGAAGTCGCGGTCGCTCACGGTGACGCGGCAGGAGTCCTCGTCGTTCGCGTTGTCGCAGAGGTTGCGCGGCTCGAGGCGCCGCACGCTGAGCGTGAGGTACGCGCCGCCGCCGGGCCCCGCCGCGCGCTGCGTGACGACGCCGAAGAGGGTGACCCGCTTCTTGCGCCACCCGTCGGGATCGCGCTGGAACATCACGGGGTCGTACTCCGTGGCGCCGCTCTGGGCACGCTCCTCGTCGTCGGTCGGGACGTAGTTGGGCGCGTAGCCGTAAGGCCCGGCGCTATGGCACGCGGACGCGCCGAGCAAGCAGACGAGGCCGAGCGGGCCGATGAGGTGGCGGAGGAGGGGCGACCGTTTCACGGGCGGTACGTTACTACCTTTGTGCCGATCACGTCTCGGCGGCGGCGAGGCGCGTGCGGGCGCGAAGGCGGAGGCCGATCTCGCCGGTCATCAGCGCGAGGAGGAGGAGCGCGATCGCCCACGAGACGTCGACCGAGGCGTGGCGATCGCCGAGCCCGTCGCCACCGGTCGCCGCGACGGCCGTGCGCGGACGGAGATCGATCTCGCGCGCGACCGGCGCGGCGACGCGCAGCTGGGACTTTCCCGCCTCGACGATGCGGTAGGCGCCTAGGCGGGTGGGGACGACGCGCGCGACGCCCGCCTCGCCGGCGACCGCGACCGCGCCGAGCGGACCGTCGACTTTGAGGTCTCCGGCGCGGGCGCCCGCGAAGAGCCACGGTTGCCCGACGTCCGTGCGGCGCGGCGATGCGCGGAGGCGTGCTTCGCCGACCCACGCGTCGAGGAACGCGAGGAAGCCGGGGCGGAGCGTGAGATCGCTGGCGTCGACGGCAAACGGGAGCGTCGAGAGCCACGCGTCGCCGCGCCCGAGGGAACGGCGCGCGAAGAGCGGCGGACCGTCCTTCCACGCGGCGAGGATTTCGAGCAGCTTGACGTCCTCGGCGGCGAGCGTGATGCGGCCGCGCGGCGCGAGATCGACGAGGCTCTGCGCCGAGTCGGCGAGGAGCGGCGCGGCGGAGTCGGCGTTCATACCTGGCACGGGGGACGCGCCCCACGACACGCCGCGCGCGAGGATCGGCTCGAGCGACGCGCCCAGCGGAGCCGCCGCGGAGCGCGGGCCCAGCGCGACGAGCACGGTTCCCCCTTGCTCGACGAACGCGCCCAGCGCGTGGCGCTGCTCGGGCGTGAGGCCCGGCGGATCGTCGAGGACTACGCCGGCGAACGCCGCGAGATCTTCGGCGCGATCGGGCAGCGCCGGGACGGGCCGCACCGCGATGTCGAGGCGAAGCGCGGCGAGGGCCTGCTCGAGGATCGGCGCGCCGCCGGTCGCGGCGGTCTCGTCGGCGGCCTCGGCGACCACGGCGATCGCGCCAGGTCCCGCCTCGACGACGACGAACGCCTCGTCGTCGGCGGCGATCGCGTCGGTTCCCGTGAGGCGCGCGACGACGTCGATCGGATCGTCCTTGAGGAGGGCCAACGTGACCTCGCCCGGCGACGTGGTGGGGGCGGGCGAGCGCGAGAGCTCCTTGTCCCCGGCGAAGAGCGCGACCTCCCGGCCGGCGGCGGTAGCGCCGAAGCTGCACACGACGCGGACCCGCACGCGGGACGCGACGCGATCGGCCGTCAGGATGGCGCAGTCGACGACCGGCGTGCGCAGCTCCGGGAGCGCGACCCACACGGGCAGCGCGCTGTTCTCGCCGACCGGCGGCCCGTCCGGTCGACCGTCCGCCAGATCGCTGAGCACGACGACGCGCTTGTCGATCTGCGGAAGCTGCCCAACCAGCGCGCGCGCCATCGCCAGCGCGCCGTCGAGATCGGTCGCGCGATCGGCCTCCGCGAGACCGTCGAGCGCCGCGCGCGCCGCGCCGAGATCGGTCGTCGCCGCCAGCGCGACGCGCGCCGGTGCGCCGGCGAGGACAATCGCGACCGCGTCCCCCTCGCGCGCCGACGACAAGAGCTCGCGCGCGCCGATGCGGGCCTTCTCGAAGCGCGTCGCCCCACCGTCCTTCGCGCGCATGCTGAGCGAGTCGTCGAGGACGATCGCGAGCGCCACCGACGCGCCGCCCGAGCGCTGGAGCGCGAGGCGTTGGCACCGCACCAGCGGCGAGGCGCCGAGCGCCGCCAGCGCGACGATCGCGAGCGCGCGCGTCGTGAAGAGTGCCTTGTCCTCGAGCTCGGCGCGCCTCCGCGCCTTTGGAGGCGCAGGAGGTACCAGGTGCGCCGCCGCGAACGGGCGATCCTCGGCGCGACGCCGCCTCAGGCGATGCGCGAGGTAAGGCGCCGCCACGAGGAGTCCGATGGCGAGCGCGAGCGCCGTGACGAAAGACACGCCCCATTGGCTACCACAGACGCGCGAGCCGGTCCGTCGACGCACCGAAGGCACACCGCGCCCGTGACCTCGCGTTCACGCGCGCGCCGGCCTTTGGGCGTTTCTGGCGCCCTCGCGTCGGCATGCTACTTGTACGCCCGCGCCGTCATGAGCCCCCTCTTCCGCCACCTCTTCGTGACTGGTTTCTTCGGGACGGCCCTCCTTGTCGCCGCGTGCGGCGGCTCGAGCGGCACCGGCCTCTTCGGAGGTTGCGACGGCGGCGACTGCGGCTCCGGGGAAGGCGGCGCGTCCGGCACGTCGGGCGGCGCGTCGGGATGGTCGTCGAGCTCCGGCGCCTCCGGCAGCAGCAACGGCGGCAGCAGCGGGACCAGCGGCGCAAGCGGGACCAGCGGCACAAGCGGAGCCAGCGGCACAAGCGGAGCCAGCAACGGCGGCGTCGGCGACGGCGGCGCGTCGAGCGGCGGCCCTGCGCAGCCGTGCACGCGCGACGTCGAGTGCAAGAACGGCGTGTGCAACTGGAAGCTCAACGTGTGCACGCCGCCCGAGCCGCTCGGCGGCCCCTGCTCGCGCGACGTCGAGTGTCAGTCGGCGCTCTGCAACTGGAAGCTCGAGACCTGCCAGAACAAGGGCGCGATCCTCGCGCCGTGCTCGCGCGACGTCGAATGCGCGAGCGGCCTCTGCAACTGGAAGCTCGATCAGTGCTCCACCGCCGCCCCCGTTGGCGCGCCTTGCTCCCGCGATCGCGAGTGCGCAAGCAACCTATGCAACACCGCGACGAGCACCTGCGAGTAGGTCCGCGGCTTGGCGGGCTCGCCCCTCCTTTGCCCCGGCGGGGGCGCGCTCGCGCCGGCGACGCGGGTGAGTGGCTAGTGCAGCGGATGCGCCGGCGCGTGGGGTCCTTACGGGGCAAAGGAGGGGCGAGCCCGCCAAGCCTTTTGTGTGGGAGGAGGTCGCGCGCGGGCGCTGTTCTCGAGAGAGGCTTTGAATGATCTTCAGCCTGCGCTGCGGGCGGCTTCGAGGACTTTGCGGACCACGCGAACGGGATCTTCGCTCGTTTCTGCGCGGACGAGGCGGGCGCCTCGCGCGACGAGCGCGCGCTCCCACGTGTCTTGAAGCGTGGCGAGGTTCGCGAGGTAGCGATCCTTCGCTTCCGCGTCGGTCTCGACGACCGTCTTTCCCTCGAGCGCGCGCAGGCGCACCGTGCCTTCGAACGGGAAGCGCGCCTCGTCGGGATCGAGCGTCTGCACGACGACGAGCACGCGCCCCCGCGCGGCCATCGCGGAGACGCGATCGATCGCCTCCGCCGGCAAATCCAGCAGATCGCTCAGGACGACGAGGACCGAGCCGCGCCGCGCCGAGCGCGCGATGCCGGCGAGCGCGCGGTCGAGCATGTCGCGATCGAGCGTCGCGTCGCCGCCCGGCTCGCAGGCCTCGAGCGCGCCCACGACCCGCTCGAACGCCTCGTGCCCGCTCGACACGCCGACCCCGCGCACGTGCGCGTCGCCGACGAAGGTGAGCCCGACCGGATCGCCGGCGCCGATCGCGATGCGCGAGAGGGCCGCGGCGACGAGCGCGGCGAACGCCAGCTTCGCCCCCGGCGCCTCCTTCCCGCGGTACGCCATCGAGGCCGTTGCGTCGACGACCAAGCGGAGCGCGCGATCGGTCTCCGTCTCGAACTGCCGCACGAGCAGCCGATCGTGGAGGAGAAGCGAGCGCCGATCGAGCCACCTCAGGTCGTCGCCCGGCACGTATTGTCGGTGACCCCCGAACTCGACGCCCGCGCCGCGACGCGCGCTGCGGTGCGCGCCGGCGTACACCCCCTCGGCGACGAGGCGCGCGCGGAGGCGCAGCGGCGCGATCTTCCCCCAGTCGAGGGCGCGCCGGACGTTCGCCGCCGCCGTCACCACGTCACGGAAGCGCGACGCCCGACGGGAGCGGGCCGAACGCGTCGGGCTTGGGCGCGCTCAAGATCTCGCGCGCGATCGCGGCCTCCATCAGGTCGACCCCGCCAGCGGCGACGACCTGCCGAAGCGTCGCGTCGGCCCCTTTCGCATCGCCCGCGGCGCGCCGATCCATCGCCGAATAGAAGAGCGCTTCGGTCTTCTGTGCCGGCGTCTTCGCGGCCGCAAGGAGGTCCTCGGCCTTGAGCGTACCGGCGCCGAACTGCGCGATTTTCCCGATCCAGCGGCCGCTGTCGACCGATCCGGTGAAGATGCGATCGCTCGTGCCGTCCGTCTTCGCCTTGAGCTGCCGCTCGAGCAAACGAACCCACAGCGCGTAGTAGACGAGATCGTCGTTGTCGAGATCGGCGGCGATGCCGCGCGAGAGACCGTTGCGTGCGGCGGGCAAATCCCCTCGGACGAACGCGCGCCCAACGAGCTGCCCCACCGTCGCGGCGCCTTGTCGCTTGTCGCGCGGGGCCGCATCGAACGCGCGTTCGAGCGCGCGCTGCGCCGGCTGCGCAGCGCCGAACCGATCGAGCACACGAGCGAGCAGCCGCTCGACGCGCGCGCGATCCTCGCCGTCGGGCGTCGAGCGGGCCTTCGCGAGCTCACGCAGCGCTTCGGTGAGCGGAGTGCGCGCGGCGCCGATGTCCCCTTGCTCGCGCGCGATGTCGCTCGTGAGCAGCAGGATCTCCCCGCGGAGCGCCGGATCGTGCGCGGCGTCCTCGGTGCCGAGCGCCTCCCGCAAGTGATCGAGCGCCTGCGCCGTCTTGCCGTCGTGCCAGTCGATGCGCGCGAGCGACAGGAACACCGCGCCCGCCTTCTCGGCCTTCGCCGACGCCGTGAGCAGCTGGCGCGCCTCGTCGAGGCGGCCCTCACGCAGCTCGATCTCGCCCATCATCGCGCGGACCTTCGCCGACGTCGGGTTCAGCTTGGCCGGCTTCTGATCGGCCACGTCGAGCACCGGGCTCGCCGCCCTGAAGGCGCGGCGCGCGGCGTCGGGATCGTCGGCCTCCACTTCGCCGGCCATCGCGTGCATCGTGATCGCCAGCGCGCCGCTCAAGACGCGCGCGTCGGGGTGCGCCTTCACCGTGTCGACGAGGACGGCGGGGCTCGCCTCCGCCATACCGAGCTCTTCGAGCGCCGCGGCGACCGCACCTGCCGCCTCCGGCAGCGTCGGATCGAGCCTGTACGCCTCGATCGCCGACGCGAAGCTCGCGGAGCGGACGAGATCCTGATCGCTGACCGCCTCTTCTTCTTCGCGATCGCGCGAGGGCGGCGGACGCAGGACGTGGACGATCTCGAGCCAGCGCGCCGCCTCGGGCTTGTCGGCGGCCTCTTCCAGCGCCTTCAGCAGCTCCGGCCGCGCGAGCTCGCGCGCCTGCGCCTTCTCGATCGCCGCGATGGCCCCCTTCGCGTCCGCGTCGCGGAGATACACCGCGGCGAGCACGGTGGCGCCGGTCCCGAGCGCGCGCAGCGCCTCGCCCGCTTCTTCGCGCGCGGGGGGCACGCGCTTCACGCGGTAGGTGGCGCGCAGCTGAAGCGCCTTGTCGATCCAGTCGGTCGTGCGCGCGGCCGCCTCTTCACGGGACCTCTCGCTCGGCTCGAGCAAGTGACGCGTGACGGTGACGTTCGCGAGCGCGCCGGCCTGGGCCACGGGGCCTCCGGTCGAGGTCGTGTCCTTCGTCCACTGCTCGAGCGCGGCGAGGTGCGTCTTCAGCTCGCCTTGCTCCTCCGCCGGTGAGATGCGGGCGAGGATCTCGTACAGCGCGCGCGCGCGGCCTTCGTCGCCGCGCGTCGAGAGCTCACGCACCGCCGCGCGCAGCGCCTCTTTTCCGCTCGGGCCGAGGACGTTCGACGACAGCTCCCCCGTCTTCACGAGGTAGAGCCCGCCGGTGACGGCCACGAGCCCGCGCTGCCCACGATGCGAACGGAAGCGCTGCGCGGCGCGGCTCATCTGGCGCGCCTCGACGCCGGCGAGGAGCGACGCGCGCTTCCCCGAGCCGTTGTCGCTCGTGAGGAGATCGTGCACGGCGCCCGCGAACTCGTCATCGCCGACGGCGGCGGCCTTCGCGTTCGGATGCTCCGCGCCCGGGCCCCTCGCGCCTCCCCGCGCCGCCGGGCCGCACGCGAAGAGAACGAGCGAAGCGATGCACGTCAGGGCGACACGAAGACGCATGGGGTACCTGGCACCTCGAGGCAGTGTACACGCCCTCTCGTCCGTGGGCATCGCTCGTCTACACGATTTCATGGCGGATTTTCGGGGGAACAAAAGGGCACGGAGGCACGTTCCGAAGAACGCGCCTCCGCGAAGTTCACCTTCTAGTGGGTCGCTACCGCCGCTTTCCCGTTCCGGTCAAACGGCGCTCGCTCAAGGCTGAAAAATCAGAAACGCGCCGCGACGGCGAAGCGGATCCCGCCGAAGCGCGGGCTCGTGAGCGCGTCGCCCGCGAACGGGATGATGCCCGCGACGAGCGGGTGGATGTTGCCGAAGTGGAAGCGCATCTGCGGCTCGAGCACGCCGACCGCGCCGCTCCCGCCCGCGAACAGAATGTTGCCCCACACGCGAACGCCGGCGTCCATCTGCTTGGCGAGCTCGTAGCCGAGGAACGTGCCGAGCACGAGCTCGCCAATGTACTTGTGCTCCGGGCTCCCCGACGTGCTGATGAGGTTCTCCATCTTCACGAACGGATCGATGAGGATGTGGCTGACCTTGTAGTCGAGGCCGACCATCGGGATGATTCCGAAGCGCTTGGTCTCGAAGAGCGCGTTGTCGAGGTACCCGCGCGACGCCGCGGCCGCGTGGTTGACCGCCTGGCGATCGTACGCGTTCTGATTTTGCTGCGCTGCGGTCCTGTCCGCGTCGAGCTCCTCTTGCTCAGGCACCTCGGTGCCCTGCGCGGTCGGCAGCGCGAGGCCAAGGCCGAAGACCAGCTTCATCTGCTGGTTGATGTGCCGCTCGTACTCGCCCTCGAGCTCGACGTTGCCGACGGCGCCGGTGCCGCGCGTCTGCTGACCGGGCTGCGACCACGACCCGAACGTGAGGGGGAAGCGCGCGCCGATTCCGATGCCCTTGCCGATCTCGTAGCCGGCGCCGATGATGAACGACTGCGTCGAGATCTTCGACGGACCGACGGTCGCATCGGGAATCGTCGCCTGGGTGCCGGGCAGCGTCGTGTTGACGGTGTTCGTCTTGCCGAAGCCGAAGACGAGGTCGACGTCGACCTGGAACTTGGTCTCCTCGGCCTCCTCCTCGTGCTCGCTTTCGGGGTGCTTGTCTGCCTCCGGGCCGTGCGCTTCGGCGCTCGTTCCCTCGAGGCTCAGCGAACCGCTCGCGGCGACCTCCGACTTTCCTGCTTCCTTCTTCTCGTCTTGAGCGTTCGCGATCTGCGGCGCGGCGAGGGCGACGGCGGCGCAGGCGACGGCCAGGACGTACTTGTTGGCGAGCTTCGTCATGTGGTGGTCTCCGGTGGGTGGACCACTGTTTCTCGCGACGCGGCTCGACTGTAAAGCCGAAAGTGGGGCCAGGCGCCCTTCCCCCAAACTTCCTGGCCCGGGCGGGCCCCGTGGTACCCCCGCCCGGCGCGATGTACGCTCCTCCGCGATGGCCCGCGCGCACCTCCTCGTCGTCGACGACGAGCCCAGCATCCTGACGACGCTCCAAAAGGCCCTCCAGCTCGAGGGCTACGCGGTCGACGTCGCCGGCGGAATGAAGGTCGCCGAGGACAAGATCAAGAAGCGCTCGTACGATCTCTGCCTCTTCGACGTGCAGCTCCCGGACGGCGACGGCCTCTCGCTCCTCGAGTCCTTGCGCGCCTCGAAGAACGACACGCCCGTCGTCATGATGAGCGGCCACGCGACGATCGACACGGCGGTCCGCGCGACGCGCCTGGGCGCCCTCAATTTCCTCGAGAAGCCCATCAACACCGACGCGCTCCTCATCACGGTGGAGACGTCGCTCCGCCTCCAGCGCGCGGAGGCCGAGGCCAAGGCGCTGCGGGCGCAGGCGGGCACGACCGGCGAGCTGGTCGGCGAGAGCACTGCGATCAAGAAGCTCATGGAACAGATCGCGCGCGCCGCGAAGAGCCAGGCGAGCGTGCTGGTCACCGGCGAGCGCGGCACCGGCAAGGAGCTCGTCGCCCGCGCCATCCACTTGATGAGCACGCGCGCGAAGGGGCCGCTCGAGAAGCTCAATTGCGCCGCGCTCCCCAGCGAGCTCATCGAGAGCGAGCTCTTCGGCCACGAGGCCGGCGCCTTCACCGGCGCCACGAAGCAACGCCGCGGCAAGTTCGAGCGCGCGAGCGGCGGCACCTTGTTCCTCGACGAGGTCGGCGACATGCCGCTGCCGATGCAGGCCAAGCTCCTTCGCGTGCTCCAGGAGAAGGAGATCGAGCGCGTCGGCGGCAGCGAGACCATCAAGATCGACGCGCGCGTCGTCGCTGCGACGAACCGCGATCTCGTGGCGGCGTGCGAAATGGGGGATTTTCGCGCCGATCTGTACGATCGCCTCAACGTCGTGCCCCTCGCGATCCCGCCGCTGCGCGCGCGTCGCGAGGACATCCCGCTCCTCACGCGGCATTTCCTCGATCTCGCCGCGCGCGCCAACGATCGGCGCGATATCCGCATCGACGAAGGGGGCATGAGCACGCTCGCCGCGTACAGCTTTCCAGGCAACGTGCGGGAGCTCCGAAACCTCGTCGAGCGCCTCGTCATCCTGACGCCCGACGACGTCATCCACGACTCCGACGTCCGCAACTGTCTCCCGGGCGGCGTTTCGCCCAAGGCCACCGGGCTTTACCGGCCCGGAACGCCGTTTCGGGTGCTCGTCGAGGAGGCCGAGCGGGTCATCCTCACCGACGCCCTCGCCCACCACGGCGGCCAGATGGCGGCGACGGCCCGGGCGCTCGATCTGGAGAGGAGCCACCTCTATAAAAAGGCACGCGCGCTGGGATTGCGAGGGGACAAGCCCGACGAGGATGCGAACGACTGAGAGTCAGCTAAATTAGAGGTCCCATGCCCAAGCTTCGCCTTCTCTTCGTCAGCCTCCCCTTGATGCTCTCCGCCAGCGCCTCCGCGATCTCCGCCTGCAGCGCGAAGACCGACGAGGCCGCGCCCCTCGACATCCAAGACGGCGGCGACACCGGCTTCGACACCGGCACGCACCCCACCGGTGACGGCGGACTCAACAAGCCGCCGCCCACGCCCAAGGACGGCGGCAGCACCAGCGACGCGAAGCCGCCGCCTCCGCCGCCCACCCCGAAGGACGGCGGTAGCAGCGACGCGAAGCTCGGCGACGCGGATCTCCCCGACGCCGATCCGGGCGAGGGAGGCACCACATCCGCGACGCCACTCGATCCCGTCGATCAGTCGCTCATGCCTCAGTACGGCGTTCAGGTCGGTCTCTGCTCGGACATCGGCCTCGCCGACAGCACCGGCCTCTGCAAGACCAACTCGTCGAACGGGCAAGACTTCGTCGAAGGCTGCGTCACCCCGAACACGTACCTCCTCGACTGCCAGCGGTATGAGACGGCGGGCTCCACGCGCTCCATCTGCACCGACGACCACAAGACCAACGTCGGGTGCCACCTCCTCTTCGACATGGCGAAGGTCGACGACTTCGAGAAGGGCCAGACGGCGAGCGCGCTCGACGAGAAGCACAACTGCCCGGCGTCGTGGGAGGGCTACGCGTACTGCGCCGGCAACTACGTCCGCATGTGCGTGAACGGCAAGGACTGGGCGCTCGACTGCACCATCTACAACAATACTTCATTCACCTACACGTGCGGCAAGAGCACCCTGACGAGCAACAAGGGCAAGGTCACGTGCCTCTGAGATCGTGAGCTGCATGTTCGAGTGATTCGAGCCCTCGTCGCGTGACGCGAGCGTTCTTCGCGGAGGGTCGCGAGGCTCGCGACCTGGCGCGAGTGCGACATGCTCACACCTAACTCGATTGCGCCGCATCTTCCGCGAACGACGCTGGAACGAGGGCTGCTAAGGACTCGGGTATGCGTCTGCATTTCCTCGCCGCCCTCAGCCTCGGGGCCGCGGTGTGCGGCGCAGGGTGCAGCACCGCGAATCCGAGCGATGGCGGCGCCGCGGCGGGCCCGCTCGGTCGCGCGTTCACGACGAGCGCGGCGACGAACGGCGTGCCGCGCGATCTGCTCGTCGCGATCGCGCACACCGAGGGCAGCCTCGACATGCCGCGCATGCGCGAGGTCGATCCGGTGGCCGCGGTGCCGGTCGCAGGTCCTCTCCAGCTCCGACACGGAAAGCTCGACACGCTCGCGCGCGGCGCTGCGCTCGTCGGCGTCACCGAGCTCGCGCTTCGTCAGGACACCGACCTCGCGCTCGAGGCCGGCGCGCGCGTCCTCGCGGAAATCGGCGCGGCGCAGGGCGCACGTGGCGAAGAGCTCGCGTCATGGCAAGCCGCGATCGAGGAGATGAGCGGCTACGCCGACGACGCGCATCGCAAAGACTACGCGCGCCGCGTGTTCGCCTTGCTCGCGCGCGGCGGCACGTTCGAGGGGCGCGACGGCGAGCCCGTCACGATCGAAGCGCACGATCTCCCGCCGTCGGCGTGGATGGCGATCGACACCGGCCTCCACACCGACACCGCGCCCGCCGATTACGGCCCCGCCGAGTGGTTCCCCACGAGCTGCACCAACAAATGCACGCCCGGCCGCGCCGGCAACCCTGTGGACTACGTCGTCATCCACGACACCGAAGGCGGCTGGGACGCGAGCGTCGCGACGCTCCAGAACGATCCCGGCAAGAGCGTCCAGTACATCGTCGGCACCGACGGGCGCGTCGGCCAGTTCATCCACGAGGTCGACACGGCGTGGCACGCCGGCAACTTCGTCTACAACCAGCGCTCGGTCGGCATCGAGCACGTCGGCTACGCGAACAAGCCGTACACGAACGTGCAGTACGCCGCGAGCGCGACGCTCGTGCAGCACCTGACCGACAAGTACAAGATCGCGAAGGACCGCGCGCACATCATCGGCCACGATCAGATCCCGAACGGCAACGTGATGGCGGAGGACTCGGCGGCGTGCAGCCAGACTCCGAAAGCGTGTGAGACCGGCAGCCAGTACGGCGGCTCGAACAACCACCGCGATCCCGGCATCTGGGAGTGGTGCACGTACATGGCCAGGTTCGGCGGGTCGTGCAAGTGCAACGACGTCACGAACCTCCTCAATTGCTCCGAGGACAAGACGCAGGCGTTTCGCTGCGCGAACGGAAAAGTGGAGCTCGATCAGTGCACCGCCGGCTGCGTCCCGCAGGCGAGCGGGGTGGACGATGTGTGCAATGTCGCTCCGAAAGGCACTCCGCAGCCGCACCCGCATCCCCCGGCCGGCGCCGTGAACCAGATCGGGCCGTACGAAGGCAACGCCTCCGTCGGGCCGTACGGGACACCGGCGCAGGTCGAGCCCCCGCCTCTCGAAGCATCGGCCGGATCTACCGGCGGCTGTCGGGCAGCGCCGGGCGTAGGCGGCAGCGGCTTCGGCGCATCGGCGGCGTGCCTCGGCCTCGCGTGCGCGGCGATGGTGCGACGCCGGCGCCGGCGTGGCACGCCCCACCGCGGCTGAAAATTCGCGCTTTCGGGGCGTCTCCCGTGGCATCATCGCGCACCAGGCGATGAGCGAGCTCCCTCTGCGATTCTTCGCGGCCACCGACGTCGGTAAGGTGCGCGACCACAACGAGGACAACTTCCTCGTCGACAAGAAAATCGGCCTCTTCATGGTGGCCGACGGCATGGGGGGTCACGCCGCCGGCGAGGTCGCCAGCGCCATCTGCGTGCGCACCGTGCACGAAGAGCTGAAAAAGGAGCGCGAGCTCATCGACGACTACCTCGGCGGCGCGACCGGCGCGAAGAAGGTGACGCCGAAGGACATCGTCGCCCTCCTCGAGCACGCGGTGCAGTCGGCCTGCCTCAAAATCCACGAAGAGGCGCAAGACGATCAGAACAAGCGCGGCATGGGCACGACGCTGTCGGCCATCCTCGTCCTCGGCCACCAGGGCTTCATCGCCCACGTCGGCGACAGCCGCATCTACATGATGCGCGCGGGCCGCATCCAGCAGGTCACGGAAGACCACACGGTCTTCAACGAGCTCATCAAGCGCGGCAAGCTGACCAAGGAGCAGATCGAGAAGGTCGGCCCCAAGGCAAACGCCATCACGCGCGCGGTCGGCGTGTACGAACGCGTGGACGTCGACACGCTCGTCATCGAGGTGCTGGCCGGCGACGCGTTCATCCTCGCGAGCGACGGCCTGACCGGCTACCTCGACTCGCCCGAGGAGCTGCGCGAGCCGCTTGCTCTCGAAGGCGACGCGGTCGTCAAGAGGCTCATCGATCTGGCCAACGATCGCGGCGGCAAGGACAACATCACGACCGTCGTCGTGCGCATCGGCAGCGAGGGCGTCCTCGACGAGGCACGCGCGCAACGCCTTGCGCTGAAGCGCGAGGTCCTCGCGAAGATGCCGCTCTTCGGCCGCCTCACCGAGCGCGAGCTGCTCCGGGTGATGCAGTCGGTCGAGGTGCGCGCCTACGACAACGACCAGATGGTCATCAAAGAGGGCGATCGCGGCGACGAGCTCTTCATCGTGCTGCAAGGCAAAGTGAAGGTGCTCCGCGGTGGCGAGGTCCTCACGCGCCTCGGCGCCGGCGAGCACTTCGGCGAGATGGCCCTCATCCGCAGCGTCCCGCGCTCGGCGACGGTGACCGCGGAGGGCAAGAGCGAGCTCATCGCCATCCGCCGCACCGAGTTCTTCGAGATCCTACGAAAAGAGCACGAAATCGCGGTCAAGATGCTGTGGCAGTTCCTCGGCGTGCTTGCCGATCGCCTCGATCAGACGTCCGCGGATTTGCGCGTCGCGAAGCAAGAGCTCGCGGCGGAGGACATCACGGAGGATCTCTACCCGGAGGCGGAGAACACCTCGCCCTTCGGCCGCTCGCCGCTCGGATGATCCGGCGCGCGTGCGTCGCGCTCTTGCTGCTCGCCGCATGCACGGAGCGCGCGACTCCGACTCCGACTCCGACTCCGACGCCGACTCCGACGCCGACTCCGACGCCGACGCCGACGCCGACTCCGACGCCGACTCCGACTCCGACGGCCGCGGTGCCTTGCCGTGTCCTGGGCGCGACGGGGCACGCGTACGCCGTGGCGCCCGACGCGGCGACGACCACGCTCGGGATCGGGAGCACTCCGTTGCCCGGCGTGTGGGCGGCGCTCGAGGAGCACACCAAGCTCCAGACGAAGAACCCCAAGACCGGGCGCGAGCTGACGTTCGACGGACCGGCGAAGGTGCAGCCATGCCTCGCGAGCACGTCGTGGGACGAGGAGGCGTGGCTCCTGCGTGGCGGCTTCGCGAGCGCGCCGGGCTCGGGCGAAGCGCCTGGTCAGGAGCAGTGGGTCGTGACGCCGCTGGGCGTCGTTCGGTACGCGGCGGCGACCGCGAAAATCACGGCCGACGGGCCGGTCACCGTGCGCGTTCCGCAAGGCGCCGCGTGGGTATGGATCGCGGCCGACGCCCGCTCCGACGCGGACACTGTGCAGGACGCGGACGGCTGGACGCGCCTCGGGGCCGGTGCGCCGAGCACCACCGCGACGTTGCTCGGCAAAACGGGAGAGAGCGAGGACGGTGCTCAAAAAGCACTCGACGCGTGCCGCGCCGCAGCCGCCGAAGCGTCGAGGCTCGCCCTCGAGATCGCGAAATCGGACGGCGGCCCGCTCGGGGAGCTACCGGTGAATCACGTGGTCGCGCGGCGGGTGGCCCGTGCCGCGTGCGCCGTCGCCAGGCTGCGCGCGGCGAGCCTCGGGGCCCCCGCGGGGCACCGACTCGTGACGGCCACGGAGAGCGCGGACAAGGGGTGGCGCTGACCACGCCAAGGTCCTCGCCCGTGCTTCGAAACATGTGTTAGCGTCCGCAGAGATGCGCTTCGTCCATCGTCGAGCATGGGCCGTCGCGCCGTCCTCCATGTTGGGGGTGGCGGTAGGTACGGCGCTGGCCATCGCGCCGCTCTCTGCCCACGCCGACGAGCCCGTCACCGCGAACGAGCCGCGCCTCATGAGCGAGACCGGCGAGGTCACGAGCGTCATCGACGCGTTCGACAAAGACGATCCGTTCGACTTCAGTATGTCGCTCGGCTTCCGGCAGTCGTGGAAGCACTCCAACATCCGGCGCGAGACCTCGCTGTTCCAACCCGGGCTCTCGACCGGCGGCTTCGTCGCGCGCACCGAGAACGTGGCGTCGTACAGCCAGTCGACGACGACCCTCGACATCGGCGCGGACATCGGAATTTTTCGCGATCTTGCGTTCGCGCTCCGCATCCCGCTCATCCTGAGCGACACACGCCAGCTCGACGACCTCGATGGCTCGTCGAAGAACCCCGAGCGCCTCGCCGATCCCTCCGGCGCCGGACAGCTCTTTTCGGTTCCGTTCAAGAGCCCGTCGCGCAGCGGCGTGGACTTCTTCTCGCTCGGCCTCGACTACGCGATCCTGAACCAGCAGCGCGACTTCACGAAGCCGACCTGGGTGGTCGGCGTCGAGGGGCGCTTCGCGGTCGGCTCGCGTCTGCATGCGTGCAACGACGCTGCGCCCGGCGGCATCAAGTGCCCCGATCCCGCGCACCCCGGCGTCGATCGCGATCCCGGCATCAGCCGCGGCATGCACGGCATCGCCGCGCAGACGGTCTTCTCGCGCCGCTACGGCTACGTCGAGCCGTACTCGGGCTTCCGCTTCCTCGCGGAGTTCCCGCAGACAAACAGCGATTTCGGCGCGACCAACGATCTCAAAGGATCGCTCGTGAACCACCCGCCGCTGCAGGGCACGTTCATGATGGGGCTCGAGGTGATCCCCTGGGAGCACCGCGAGCAATTCCAGCGCCTCCTCGCCGACTTCCGCTTTTCGGGCACCTACGTGTCACCGGGGCGCGAGTACAGCGAGCTCTTCGACGCGCTCGGATCGTCGCAGGCGTCGACGCTGCGCTCCGGCGCGCCGAGCGCGTTCCACTTCGACAGCGGCGGCAAGAGCGTCGCCGATCCGCAGTCGCAGCAGGTCTTCTTCACCGGCATCACCGACCAGCAGGCCTACGGGCGCTTCACGGCGCAGGGCGAAGTGACGTGGCAGGCCGGCGAGTACGTGAAGTTCTCCGCCGGCCTCGGCCTCACGTACGCGCAGTCGCACCTCATCACGTCGGCCGACTCGTGCAACCCCGACTTTAGGGGCGACGCCGGCGCGGCCGGTCCCTGCCACGAGGCGGTCACCTCCGCCAATGCGCTCGGCGGCAAAGTGACGGGCATCCCGAACCCGAACCACCGCGACGCCATCGACTTGCCCGGTCACCGGTTCAGCGCCGACGACACGACGATCGTCGACCTGTGGCTGCGTGGCGTGGTCATGTTTTGAAGGTCGTCGGGGGACGGTAGGGTCCGTCGTTCGTTTGTGTTGGGCCTGCGGCCCCTCAAAACGCCAGGCGTTTTGAGCCGCCCCGCATCGCCGGACGGCGAAGTCGTGCTCAGGGGCACGACGAAAGAGAAGGGTGTAGGCTGAGCGGGCATGCGGCGTTGGGCGGCGATTTTGGCGGCGGGGGCGAGTTTGCTCGCGGCGTCGACGGTCGAGGCTGCGGATGCGACGGGGCCGATTGTGGTGTGGCCGACGGTGACGCCGGCGGGGGATGAGGCGAGCCCGACGCCGCTGCATCGGCCGAAAGAGCCGCAACTGGCGGCGCGCGCGCAGGAGCTCGACGCGACGATTCGGGACGCCGTTCAGGATCTGGGGTTCGTGCTGGACGTCGCAGACGCGGGGCCTGCGGCGGGGCACATGCGCGATCTCGACATCTTGGAGCGCGCGACGACGGGCGGCCCGCGCGGCGGCAAACAAGGGACGTGGGTCGTGAGCGCGCGGATCGAGCGTGGGCCGGGCGAGGAGTACATCGTCCGCATCGTCGCGGTGCCGCCGAACGGGCGACAGCTGCTGGTGCGCGTGGAGTCGGTGAAGGGGACGGACATCCCGGTGCGCGGCCTCGTGATGCTGCGCGATCTGCTCTCGCCGCAGGCGGCGGCGCAGGCGGAGGCGAGCGAGGTCGCGCGTGAGGGGATCGATCGCACAGCCGATCTCGGGATCATGAGCCCGCTCCGCTCGCCAGGTCGCGCCGTGCTTGCCGTCAACGCGGGGCTCTTCGGCGCGTACGTCGCGTACAGCGTCCAGCACGCGAGCGGCAGCGACGATCCGAGGATTCTCTATCCGCTCCTCGCGCTCGGTACCGGCGTCGGCATCGGCAGCGCGCTCCTCGTCGCCGACGAGTGGGACGTCTCGAGCGGCGACGCGTGGTTCCTCTCCGCGGGCGCGTGGTGGAGCGCGGGCGCCGGCATCCTCATCGCCAACGGTCGCCACGTGCAGCCGCTCGCCGATCGCTACGCGTGGGGCGTCGGAGGCGGGCTCGCTGGCCTCGGCCTCGCGACGTTCGCGCTCACGCGCGTGAAGATGGATGAAGGCGACGCGCTGCTCGCGCACTCGGGCGGCGCAATCGGGATGTTCTTGGGAAGCCTCGGCGAGCTGGCCTACCGCGGCACCGTCGACGGCACGCCGTACACCGGCGCGGGATACGGCGCCGCGATCGGCCTGGTCGGCGCCGGCGCGCTCGCGACCTTCGTACAAGCCTCGCCCTCGCGCGTGCTGCTCGTGGACCTCGGTGTTGGGCTCGGCGGTCTCGCCGGCGCCGCCGCGGCGAGCCCGCTCGTCTTCGATCATCCGTCGGAGGGGCAGAACCGCGGCTTCATCGCGAGCGCGCTCGCCGGCGCGGTCGTCGGCGGAGGCCTCACGTGGTTCGTGACCCGCGGCTCCTCCACGCCCGCGCCGCCACCGAAGTCCCAAGCGTGGACCTTCACGCCAACCGGCGGCGTCATCGGCTCGAGCGCCACGCCCACCGGCCTCGTCCCCGCCTACGGCATCGGCGCCATCGGCAATTTTTGAGGCTCTCTCTGGGCTACTCCAGCTGCGCCTGGACGAACGGCACCACGTGCTCGTTCACCGCGGCGGGCTGCTCGATCGCGCTCATGTGTCCGACGCGCGGCAGGACGATCAGCTTCGCGCCGGGGATCCCCTGCGCGATTGTCTCGCTGCGATGAAGCGGCGTCGCGGCGTCCTCGCTCCCGCAGATGACGAGCGTAGGCGCGCGCACGCGACCCAGCGACGGCTCGATGCTCTTCCGCTTGATGAGCACCGCGAGCGCCGCCCGCGAGACGCCGTCCCGGTCGAAGCCCGCCCCCACGCGCATGTACCCGCGCGCGGCCTCGCGGTGATCGCGCAGGTACTCCGGTGAGAAAAACTTCGGGAGCATCTGCGTCTCCACCATCGCCGGCGGAAATCCGTACCTTCGCGTGAACGCGGCGAGGAGGCGGTATTTTACGCGGTTTTGGAGCAGCTCGGCGCCCGCGCTGGTGTCGAGCAGCGCCATCGCCCGCACCTTCTCCGGGTGCTGGAGCGCCATGCGCATCGCCACCATGCCGCCCCATGACAAGCCCACGAGCACGGCGCGCTCGAGGCCCAGCTCCGCGTACACGTCGAGCAGCGCGTCGGCGTGGTCCTCCAGCGAGAAGCGCGGGGGCGCCTCGCTGCGACCGTGGCCGGGGCCGTCGAGGATGACGACGCGCCCAAGCGCAGAGAGCGGCTCGACCTGGCCCTTCCAGCTGCGCCCGTCGAAGAAGAAGCCGTGCATGAGGAGGATCGCCGGATCGCGCGGACGCTTGGCGGCGCCGCGCTCTTCGTAGAACCAGCGCCCGAGGCGCGTGCGGACGTACGACATGGCGGGGGAGCCTACAGGCTTTTCACGCACGTGGCTCGCGCGACGGCGCGGGCGCTGTGATCGGTTTTCGGCGCTGCCGTCCACAGAGTCCATACACATCACGAGCGTGCGAGAGAACGCGCGCGCCACCCCAAGAGGAGGAGCTTCATGCCTTCACGTCACACGTCCATCCCGCGTTCGTTTCGACACCTCGGCGCCGCGATCGCGTTCTTCGCCGCGAGCGTCGGATGCAGCGCGAACACGAGCTCGACCACCGGCCAGTCCGCGTCCGCACTCTCTTCATCGACCTCGGGTGACGGCGGCGCCGCGGCCATCGCCGGTTGCCTCACGACGTACGTCGAGTGCGTGCGAAGCGATGCCGGCGCGTGCCGGCACGCACTACACGCCTGCGCACATCCGGGCGACGGAGACCACGGCGGCGGCGCGTGCGACCACGACGGCGGAGACGGAGACTCGGACGACGTGGACGGCAGCGCTCCTTCGGCCGGCGCGCGTGACGCGTGCCTCGACGCGCTCGATCAGTGCGCCGCGACGAGCGAAACCGTCGACGCCTGTGTCAGCTCCACCGAAACATGCTTGGACGCCCTTCCGCGACCGCCGCACGGAGGTCGGCACCGCTAGCGCGCGAAGAAAAAAACGCGAGCGCGACCATGATCATTCGCGGGTCTCGGCGCCACAGACACGATGCCCCGTACAGGATTTCCCAACCAGACCCGTTCGAGCGAACGAGGTGCCGAGGTGACGATGCACAAGCGAACCCATCGATCGAGGCGCTCGTGCGCATCGATCGGACCTTCGCGATCGGCGCGGAGTACAGCGTTCTCCCGAAGCTCACGATCGCTGGCGTCGACGCGCGGATGTAGGCGATCGCCGCCGACGCGCGCGTCTTCCCGTTTCGTGGCGCGTTCTTCCTCGGCGTGCGCGGCGGCATGCAGCACGCGAGCGCCAGCACCTCGGTGAACGTCGCGCGGCTCTCCTTTCCCGAGCAAATCGACATCGACACGCTCTTCATCAACCCGCGCATCGGCTTCCTCTGGGGGAGCGCGCCAGGTCTCACCGTCGGATTCGAGGTGGGCGTGCATATTCCGCTCTCGTCGTCGGTGTCGAGCACGCTCCCGCCGCAAGTCCTTGCGCTCCAAGGGTTGACGTCGGTGACCGACACGCTCACAAAGAGCGCGCTTCCGACCGTCGATCTGCTGCGCGTCGGGTTCTTGTTCTGAGGCCGGGCCGATGACATCCTCGCTGCGATGAGCACGCCGGCGAAACAATTCGAAACAGCGAAAATCGCACGGAAAAGGGACGCGGCGGCCAACCAATGAAGCGAGATGAACGCGAACCGCGCCGCTGCCGCCTCCCTGGTCCCCCTCGTCCGTCCGCTGAGCCCTGCCGCTAAGGCGCTCCTGGACGCCGCGCGCGCCGAGGCCCGCCCCGACGACGACGCGCGCGCCCGTGTCCTCGCCGATCTCGAAGAGCGGGTCGCGAGCCCGGCGATGGTGCTCGCGCGCGAAGCGGCGGCGGGCGACACGCGGGCGACGGCGGAGCTCCTTCGCATGATCGGGCCGCGGGTCGGCGCCGTCGTGCGCGCGGTGATGGGGGCGGTGATGGCGGACGTCGACGACGTCGTCCAGCTCGCGCTCCTCGGTTTCGTGCAGGCCCTCCCTGCGTTTCGCGGTGAGTGCGATCCCACCGGGTACGCGTGCCGGATCGCCGCACGCGCCGCCGTCGCCGCGCGTCGTCGAGCCCGCGCGCGCCACGCGACGACCGGCGTAGCGATCGACGACGTGCTGCCACCCGCCACGACGGATCCGTCCCCGCACGACGACGCGGCGCGCGCGCGACGGACGCAGCTCCTCCGCGAGCTGCTCGAGACGTTGCCCGAAGAGCAGGCCGAGTGCCTCGCCCTCCGCGCGGTGCTGGGATGGTCGCTCGAGGAGGTCGCCTCCGCGTCCGGCGTTCCCATCAACACGGTTCGCAGCCGGGTCCGCCTCGCGAAGGAGGCGCTGCGCCGCCGCATCGAGTCCGACCCGATGCTCTCCGACGAGCTCGGCGTTCGGACATCGACTTAACATTTCGCAACGCGTCTTTTCGGCAGGAGTCGCCGAGTCATCGGCGTCGCCGTGTGATTCGACCGCGCCTCACGTGACGTAGCGATCTCGCCACTTGCCGTCGCCGTCGCGCTGGATGACGAGCACGCTCGCGTTCGGCGGGTTCGGCTCCTCTTCGAACCAGTCGACGGGGAGGTTCATCCACGCCATCCGGAACGCGCGCTGCGAGACGCCGTGCAGAAAGACGAGGTGGTTAACGTAGTCGGAGCGGTGGAGCTTGCCGAAGAACGTCATCGTCCGCGTCACGACGTCGGCCCGGCTCTCGCCGTTCGGGTAGCGGAAGTAGAAGCGTCCGAGGTTGTCGCTCAGCATCTGGCGCTTGGTCCACGACGCGGGGAGGTGTTCTTGCGCTTCTTCGTCGGTGAGGCCGTCCCAGTCGCCAAAGTCCTGCTCGCGGACCAGGAACGTCTCACGACGGTGGACCAGCGCGGCGTCCACGCCGAATGCGAAGCCGAGCACCGCCGCCTCGGTTTGGCGACAACGCACATAGGTGGAGCACCAGCTCACCGTCCCCGCGGGCGGGAGCCCGAGCGCACGCAGCGCGGCCCCCGCGTGGCCGAGGCGCTACGAGTCCGGATCGGCCAGCGGGATCGTATGGTCGGGCTGCTGCTTGTAGACGAGCGGATTGAGGTTCGCCGTCGACAGATCGTGACGAACCAGCACGAGCGTCTGGACCCGGGAGCTCGAGAGCACGATCGCGAGCATATGCAGAATCCGCGTCGCGGCGAAAGACGTGCAGCTCGCGGCAGGACAGCCGAGCTGAAATCCCCGAGTGGCATGGAGGATGCTCACCTCGTGCTCACCAAACCGAGGAGACGCGATGCTCTGCCGTGAGATCATGCAAACGCCCGTCAAGTGGGTCTGCGAAGACGACAGTGCCATGACCGCCGCCCGGATCATGCGCGACGAAAACATCGGATTTTTGCCGGTGTGCGACAAATCCGGCCGCGTCATCGGGACACTGACCGATCGCGATCTCGCCATCCGGCTGGTCGCAGCGAACGTGTCGGCGGAGTCGCGCATCGCGGAGGTGATGACGCGCGAGCTCGTCCGGTGCAGCCCCGACGACGAGATCCAAGCCGCCGAGCAGCTCATGGGCGCTCGTCACAAGAGCCGAATCGTATGCACCGACGAAGAGGGTCACCTCCTCGGCATCGTCAGCATCACCGACATCGCACAGCACGACGACGGCTGGCGCGTCGCGCGAACGGTGCGAAAGATCACCTCGCGCGAAGTGCGCTGACGACGCCCGTCAAGCAGCGCTTCAGGGGAAGATCTCCCGCTCCTTGTACACCGCCTCGATGCGCTGAAGCGCGATGCCGTACGCGGCGACGCGCAGATCGCACTTCTTGGCGCGCCCGAAATCGGAGACCTCGCGGTACGCGCGCTGCATCGCCTTCTCGAGGCGCGCGTCGACCTCCTCCTCCGTCCAGCTCTCCGAGCGCTTGTTCTGCACCCACTCGTAGTAGCTGACGGTGACGCCGCCCGAGTTGGCGAGGACGTCGGGGAGGATGTCGATGTTGCGGTCGAGGAGGATCTTCTCGCCGAGGGGGTTCGTCGGGCCGTTGGCGCCCTCGACGACCAGCTTGACGTTGAGCGCGCGCGCCTCGTTCTCGCCGATCTGGTTCTCGAGCGCGCTGGGGGCGAAGATGTCGGCCTTCGTGGCGAAGAACTCCTCGCGCGTGATGGCCTTGCCGCCGGGATAGCCGGCGATGCTCCCGTGCTCCGAGACGTAGTCCTGGAGCTTGTGGGCGTTGAAGCCCTCCGGGTTGAAGAGGTAGCCCGAGTGATCGCCGACGGCGATCGTCGAGACACCGAGCTTCGAGAGGATGACGGCGCAGTGCGAGCCGACGTTGCCGAAGCCCTGCACGGTCATCGTGGAGCCTTCCAGGTAGAACCCGGTCTGCAAGGCACAATCGCTGACGCAAAATACCATGCACTGCCCGGACTCTTTGACGAGGACGAGAGTTCCGCCCGAGGCGAAGGGCTTGCCGGTTACGAAGACCT